>NZ_KN525716.1:1256500-1819158 GCF_000789235.1 Wocania ichthyoenteri Th78 | reverse complement strand
GCCCCAGTCATCACATTAAACGGTGCATCGACTATAGATTTAAACGTAGGAGATGTTTACACTGAACAAGGCGCAACAGCGAATGATAATAAAGATGGCGATATTACAGCCAGTGTAGTTGTAGCAGGCGATGTGGTTGACACCAACACAGCAGGCACATATGTTGTAACTTATAATGTAAGTGACGCCGCAGGTAATGCCGCAACACAAGTAACACGAACAGTAAACGTAATCCCAGACACTACTGCTCCAGTCATCACCTTAAACGGTGCATCGACTATAGATTTAAACGTAGGAGATGTTTACACTGAACAAGGCGCAACAGCGAATGATAATAAAGATGGCGATATTACAGCCAGTGTAGTTGTAGCAGGCGATGTGGTTGACACCAACACAGCAGGCACATATGTTGTAACTTATAATGTAAGCGATACCGCAGGAAATGCCGCTACACAAGTAACACGAACAGTTAATGTAGCAGAAGTTCCAAGTGGATGTATTGGAGGCGTTTCTTCATTTCCTTATTCAGAAGGTTTTGAAAACACTTTAGGTGCATGGACACAATCCTCGTCAGATGATATCGATTGGGCAATCTATGCTAATGCAACTCCATCAAATAATACAGGTCCTTCTAGCGCAGTTCAAGGTAGTTATTATATTTATGTTGAGGCCTCTGGTAATGGTACTGGTTATCCAAATAAAAGAGCAATATTAAATTCTCCTTGCTTTGATTTAAGTAGTTTATCTGAAGCAACATTTAGTTTTAAATATCACATGTTTGGAGATGCTGATATGGGTACTTTAGATTTAGAAATAAGTACAGATGAAGGTAATACATGGACTAGTATTTGGAGTCAATTTGGTAATAAAGGTAATTCGTGGCAAGTAGCAAATGTTGATGTTTCTGCTTACACAGGTGGAGGTATTAAATTACGATTTAATAGATTCGTTGGCAGTACATGGAAAGCAGATATAGCTATTGATGATGTTAGTATGATTGAAGGAGAAGTTATAGTATCAGGATGTTCAGGTGGTATTACATCGTTCCCTTATGCCGAAGGTTTTGAGAACACTTTGGGTGCATGGACACAATCTGCATCAGATGATATCGATTGGACAGTTGATGCTAACGGAACCCCTTCAAATAACACAGGGCCTTCTAGTGCGGTTCAAGGAAGTTATTATATCTATGTTGAGGCTTCTGGTAATGCTACACCAAGTAAACAAGCCATTATTAATTCGCCTTGCTATGATTTAAGCGGAGAATCTTCAGCAATATTTAGCTTTAATTATCATATGTATGGATCTTCAGATATGGGAACTATTGCTTTAGAAGCAAGTAATAATAATGGTATAAGTTGGACAAGTATTTGGAGTGAGTCTGGTAATAAAGGCAACTCATGGCAAACGGAGAGTATAGACTTATCTTCTTATGTTGGTAATAGTGTTCAATTACGATTTAATAGAGTAACTGGAAGTACTTGGCAAGCAGATATTGCTATAGATAATATTAGCTTAACAACAACATCAGCATTAGCTAAAAATAACTTAAAAAAGAAGCTGTTAGATGTTGATACGAATACTGCAAATACATTTATGCTATATCCAAACCCAGTTAAAGGCAATGTTTTAAATATTAAACTTTCAAAAGGAGCAAATATGTCTTACAAAATTATAAATATGTTAGGTCAAGTTGTTAATACAGGAAAAACTACCCAAGAAGTTAGGGTAAATAACTTAGAAGCTGGAATGTATTATATAGAAGTAAATGATGGCAATGTAACTATGACAAAAAAGTTTATTAAGAGTAATTAACTTAACCTTTTAAACGTTATGAAAAAGTCCAGATAAAATTATTATCCGGACTTTTTTTATTTTGATAAATTTTGAGAATTGTTAAATATGAATAATTTCTTCACTGCTTAAAAGCGTATCACCACGTAGCCTTAAGAATATTTGTGCTACTGCAATCGTATCTTTTTCACAGTAAATAATAATACGATCTATTTCGTTTTCTTCATAATATACTCTATAAACTTCACTACCGTCAATATCATCTTTAGGTGATGGTATTCTCAAAACATTGGTTAATAGTTTTAGTGATGTGTAAGTTTTATAATCGCCAAATTTCCATAATTCTAAAGTATCTAAATGTGGAACTTCCCAAGGTTTTTTGCCAAATAAATTAAGTTTGTACGGTAATTCAATATTATGAATAATCATTCTTCTGGCAATGTACGGAAAGTCGAATTCCTTTCCATTATGCGCACAAAGCAAGTGCTTGGTTTCACTAAAATGCGAGATTAATAGGTTTTTAAAATCTTTAAGAATTTTAATTTCATCGCCATAAAAAGAAGTGACTCTAAATTTTCTATTATCACCTTGATGCGTAAAATACCCAACTGATATACAAACTATTTTACCAAATTCTGCCCAAATGCCAGCACGTTCGTAAAATTCTTCTGCTGTAAATTCGTCTTTACGTTGGTACTGTGATTTGTGCTCCCAAAGGGCTTGTTTGGTTTCATCTAAATCAGAAAAATATTGTGTTTCTGGCACGGTTTCAATGTCCAAAAATAAGATGTTTTCTAAATTGAGTTTAGAGATCATAACCTAGCATTTTATAGGCTTCTTTAATATAAGTCGTAATATCATCAGTAAATGTTGCCACAGCATCTCCTGGGCCTTTAGAGTGTCCTAATCTTACAATAATAATATTGTCGTTGGGTTCTACAAAAACATATTGCCCAAGATGTCCACGCATCATAAAAAAGTGTTTATCTCCGATAGTTTTTAACCACCAACCGTAACCGTATTCTGGACTTTCAGGAAAACGAGGTTTTAAAGATTTAGCTACAAAAGCAGAATCTAACACTTGTTGTCCGTTCCATTTTCCGTAATCTTTATAAAGTTTTCCAAAACGCGCAAAATCTTTAGCATTACTAGCAATACAGCAGTAGGCTTTTACTAAATCATGATCTTCGCTATCGACTTGCCAAAGTGTTGGGTTTTCAGAACCTAATGGTTTCCAAAAACTTTCGGTTAAATAGTCGTACATTTTTTTGCCTGTAGCTTTTTCAATAACCATGGCTAGCATTTGGGTGTCTCCGCTAGCATATTTATAAGAGGTTCCAGGTTCTCTAACAACTTTTAAACCTAACATCACTTTTTCTAAATCGTCATCAAAATAAGCACGTGTTGTAATGGATAAGGGTGAATAATATTTTTCGTCCCAGTTGGTACCAGATGCCATTGAAGACAAATCGCCAACTGTCATTTTAGCGGCAAGTCCTTCATTAAAAGTTGGTAAAAAATCGCTAACAGGTTGATCTAAACTTTTAATATACCCCTCTTGAATAGCTTTTCCCATGAGCCCAGATACATAGCTTTTAGCCATAGAAAAAGAGTTAGTTTGAGAATTCTCATTAAAACCATCATAATAGTTTTCAAACCAAATGCTATCATTTTTTATAATAACATAGGCAATAGTTTTATTGGTTTTGTTTATTTGCTTTAAACTTTTGGATTCTTGTACCGAATTATAATTTTTATGATTTGGCCACGGTTGAGGTGTGCCATTTTCAACAACTTGATTATCAAATTTTTTGTAATCTTCTAAATACGCTGTAGAATGCCCGGTAAGGTAAATGGTTCTTACAGCTTTAAGTAAATAATCGGTATCGGTTGCATAAAGTACAACCACCAATAATCCAAATAGTATTATAATCCACTTAAAGAATTTTTTTAAGAATTTCATCTATTAATTTTTAATGTAGAAATAAAGATAAGAAATTCTATACGATAAAAAATTATAAAAATAAAGCTTATTTAATAGTTGTTTTCTTATTAATTTAAAAAAGAGATTGTTGCTTATATGGGCTTTCGTGTTCTAATAGCCATTGTTTACGATGTAATCCACCAGCATAACCCGTTAAACTACCATCGCTACCAACAACGCGGTGACACGGAACGATAATCCAGAGGGGGTTTTTACCATTGGCATTGGCGACTGCTCTTATAGCTTTTACATCGCCTAGTTGTTTTGATAATTCTAAATACGAAAGAGTTTTTCCATATGGAATTTGCTCTAATGTGTTCCAAACTTTTTGTTGAAAACTGGTGCCTTTTGGATTGAGGTTTAAATCGAATTGTTTGCGTGTGCCTTCAAAATATTCGTTAAGCTGAATCACACAATCTTCTAATTCAACAGGAATAATGTCGGTAATTTTTTCCTCAGAATTTAAAACAGTAACAGAAGTAATACCATCTTCGTCACCAATAATTTTAGTGAACCCTAAAGGGGATTTGATGATGCAGGCTTCCATTAATTTTCAGAATTTGGTTCCTCTAAAATGCCTAATTTTTTTGCTCTTGCCTCCCAATTTTTTCTGGCCTGCAGTTGTAAGTCTGATACGTTATCGCTTTCGTCCATAATTTCTAAACCCAATAAGGTTTCAATGACATCTTCCATAGTTACTAAACCGCTAACTGTTCCGTATTCATCAACAACTAAAGCCATGTGGTTTCTAGTTTCAACAAGTTGTTCAAATAGTGTTGGAATGGCCATATTTCTATCTACAATAATAATATTTCGTTTAAGCTCAGAAAGTTTTTTACCACCGTTACCAAGTGCCATTTCTTTAAAGACATCATCTTTTAAAACCAAGCCTTTTATATTATCTTCAGTATCGGTAAATATTGGAACTCTGGAAAAACGAAGGTTCAAGTTTTCATTAAAAAAAGCTTCAACAGTTGTGGCTTCATTTTCTAATTTCATAACCGTTCGAGGTGTCATCACATCTTTTGCCTTAATCTCTTTAAAGTTTAAAAGATTTTTAATGACTTTGCTTTCAGATTCATGAAATACACCTTCTTCATGCGCCATATCTGTCATCACCAAAAAGCCTTCTCGACTTAAAATACTACCATGACCTTTGCCACCAATTAACTTTGTGGTGAGTTGAAGCAACCATAATAACCCTGTCCATTTTAAAGGAAAGATTAAAATTTTTAATGCTTTGGTTGTAAAATTTGCTAAAGATTTCCAATAGGTTGCGCCGATGGTTTTTGGTATTATTTCTGAAGCTACTAATATTAAAATAGTCATAATTGTAGAAACCACACCAACCATTAAGTCTTCTGTAAACGTAAAACCAAAAACCGTTTTTGTTTCCGAGCCGTATAATTCAGAGTAAGCCACTTTCGCTTGTACACCAACTAAAATAGCACCTACGGTGTGTGCAATAGTGTTTAATGTAAGAATAGCAATTAATGGTCTATCTACATCTTTTTTTAAGGCTTCTAAAGCAGAGGCATAATCTTTACCTTCTTGCTTTTTTACATTAATAAATGTTCTTGTAACACTTAATAATACAGCTTCTAAAATAGAGCATAAAAACGAAAAGAAAATAGAAATAAAGGCGTAAAACAGAAGTAATCCCATAAGATATTTTAAATGTCTAAAATACTAATTATTTGTGAGCTTAATCTTTTAATGTGGTGTAAAATACTTGTTGCAATTTGGGTCTAATATTCAAATTGTAGATATTTCGATGTGTTCTGCTTGGATACACACGATTTGAAAGAAATATAAAAACAAGTTCGTTTTTTGGGTCTGCCCAAACAAAGGTGCCTGTAAAACCTGAATGACCAAAACTTTCTGGACTTACTTGTGGCGCAGGATAAGCCTCTTTAATGTTTAAAGTATCGTTACCAATTAAGGGCTTATCGAAGCCTAAACCTCGACGGTTATTATTTTCTGGGTATTGAATTCTGGTAAATTCTTTTACGGTTTCTGGTTTAAAATATTGTTTGTTAGCATAAGTTCCGTTTTGGATAAACATTTGCATGTATTTTGCCAAATCTGTTGCACTACCAAATAAGCCAGCATTACCAGAAACACCTCCTAAAAGTCCAGCGTTATCATCATGCACCCAGCCTTTAACAAGTGTTTTTCTAAAAATGGTATCTATTTCTGTGGGTACAATAGCGTTTTTAAAATTTTTATCTTTTGGAAGATACCCAAGTGTGCTGCAACCTAATGGTTTGTAAAAATTATTTTGAATGTATGTTCTGTAAGAGACACCTGTTATATCTTCTATTAATTGCGGATAAATTAATGAAGCAATTCCAGAGTATAAATACTCCTTTTTTCCATCGGCTTTAACGCGTTTAATTTTTCTATAGACTTTATTTTTAAACCTGTTTTTTACGTACATGTTGTTGTAAAACTGATTTGAAAACCGTTTGCTTTTTTCAGTTTTAACAAATCGCTTTTTAACTTTTCCATTTTTTAAAACGTCGCCTAAAAAAGCAATATATGGTTTTAACCCTGATTGATGTGCTAAAAGCTCTCTGAGTGTTATATGTTTTTTGCTTTTTTTGTTTTCCCAATCGTCCCAATAGTTGCTAAAAGGAGCATCTAAATCTAATTTGCCTTCTTCATAAAGTCTCATTAAAGCAGGAAGGGGTCCTGTTATTTTGGTAACAGATGCTAAATCGTATACATCGTCTAAGTTTACTTTTTGAATACTATCGTAAGTATGAAACCCATAAGCCTCATGGAAAATAATTTTGCCTTGTTTAGCGACTAACAATTGTGCTCCAGGAAATGCTTTTTGAATAATAGCATCTTGCATGATAGCATCGACATTGGATTTTATGTAAGTTGAATCTAATCCAACAGATTCTGGCGTGTCGTAGCTTAGCTGTGCGCTTGCTGTTTGAACATAAAACAGTAAGCATAAAATTGTAAAAACTTTAAAACGAATCATAGATAGAATGATAATAATGGTCTTGAAAGTTACGAAATCATTTTTACAATATCTTTGGCAAAGTAACTCGCAATCACATCAGCTCCAGCACGTTTAAAAGCTGTGGTTGTTTCCATTATAATTTGATCATGATTTAACCAACCTTTTTCTGCAGCAGCTTTTATCATCGCATATTCTCCAGAAACTTGATATACGGCAACAGGGACATCAAATTCGTTTTTAATTTCACGAAGTATATCTAAATATGCTATTCCTGGCTTTACCATAACAATGTCTGCGCCTTCATCAATATCCATTTCGGTTTCCCTGAGTGCTTCATGTCTATTGGCAAAATCCATTTGATAGGTCTTTTTGTCTTTTGGAATGTTTTTTAAATCTACCGGAGCAGAATCTAAAGCATCTCGAAAAGGACCGTAAAAAGCAGAGGCATATTTTGCTGAATAACTCATAATACCAATATCTGTATAACCTTCGTATTCTAAAGCTTCGCGAATGGTTAAAATACGTCCGTCCATCATATCGCTAGGTGCTACGAAATTGGCTCCAGCTTCTGCATGAGAAATACTCATTTCTGCTAAAAACTCTGCGGTATCATCATTAACAATAACACCATTTTCTATAATGCCATCGTGCCCGTAAATAGAATATGGATCTAGCGCCACATCGGTCATAACCAACATATCTGGGCACACATTTTTTACCGTTTTTATAGCACGCTGCATCAATCCGTTTGGATTTAAGGCTTCCTTTCCTTTATTATCTTTTAGGTTATCAGGCACTTTTACAAAAAGTAATACCGATTTTAAACCTAGCTTCCAGAGTTCTTTAGCTTCACCTTCTAATAAATCTAAACTGTAACGAAAGTAATTAGGCATTGATGGAATTTCATCTTTTACACCTTTGCCTTCCACAACAAAAAGCGGTACTAAAAAATCGTTTGGTTTGATGATAGTTTCTCTAACTAGAGAACGGATGGCTTCGTTGGTTCTTAATCTTCTGTTTCTTCTTAGTGGGAACATATTTTAGGTTATTTTGTGTTAGGTAAAGATACTTGTGCTTTAAAAACTAAGTCAACTTTTTTTTCTTGTTGCGAAACTATTTTTTCACATATAGGAAGCATTGCTTCAATGCATATAAGTGAGATATCGTCAACAATATTATGCAGTTTACTATTAAAACTAATATTTAGAGGACTAGTTTCATCTGAAAACACATCAGAAATATTTAATTTTTTACTCCAAGATTTTTCTATGTGAACACCGCCATGACCATTGGCTATTAAATCGATAATCTTTTTTACGGTGTATTCTTTTTCTATGTGAGCTAGATTGAGGAATTCATCATAAGACTTATCTGCATTTGACATAACAACTTGTTTTAAAAAGCTATCTATTGGTATGCCCGTTGTTGCTTTATTAAAATTCAAATTAGTTATCGAAAAAACAAATGATTTATCATTTACAAGATTTGTCTTTTTTGTCTCATTTAATTTTGAATCAAATTTGAATTTTATTTTTTGATGATATTCTTTATTAATAATGTTATAGTATCCGCCATCAGTTAACAAGAGGAATCTAAGGATTGAACCTTTACGAACAAGACAATGTGGCTCGTTAATGCCTCTTAAATCAACCAAATCTTGTAAGCTTTTTATGAAAATAATCTCTCGATTATATTTTAAAGAAAAAACGGCATGATTAAATAAGTCTTTACCTTTTCCTTTAAAAAAAGTTATACTATCCATCTTCTAGGGCTTTTCAAAACGGCTATTAATTTTTCTTCTTCACTTCCAGCTTCTGGATGATGGTCGTACACCCATTGTACACGTGGTGGCAAGCTCATTAAAATACTTTCAATACGTCCGTTGGTTTTTAAACCGAAAAGGGTGCCTTTATCATGCACTAAATTAAACTCTACATATCTCCCACGGCGGATTTCTTGCCAGTTTCGTTGTGCTTCAGTATATGGTAAATCTTTTCGTTTCTCAACAATAGGCACATAAGCATCAATAAAACTATTACCAACCTCAGTTACAAAGTTATACCAATTTTCCATAGTCATGGTTTCTGTTGCTTTACAATAATCGAAAAACAAACCGCCAATGCCTCTGCCTTCATTTCGGTGTGCATTATAAAAATATTCATCACAACGTTTTTTATAAGTTGGATAAAACTTAGGGTTATGCTTATCACAAGCTGTTTTACAGGTGTGATGAAAATGCTTTGCATCTTCTTCAAATAGGTAATAAGGCGTTAAATCTTGTCCGCCACCAAACCAACTATCAATAATTTCTCCGTCTTTATCATACATTTCAAAATAGCGCCAATTCGCATGAACGGTTGGTACCATCGGGGTTTTTGGATGCAAAACTAAACTTAGTCCACATGCAAAAAAATCCACATTACCAACCTTAAAATAGGCTTGCATGGATTTTGGTAATTTACCATGAACTCCCGAAATATTTACACCTCCTTTTTCGAAAACGTTGCCGTTTTCAATTACGCGTGTTCTTCCGCCGCCACCTTCAGGACGTTTCCAAATGTCTTGTTTAAATTTGGCTTTACCATCGATGTCTTCTAGTTTAGAAGTAATAGTATCTTGTAAATTTTGTATGTATTGGTAGAATTTATTTTTCATTATTCTAAATCATCGATTTATTACAATATGTTGCTTTTTCAAAATCTCTAATATTAATAGCAATAAAGGGAATATTAGGAAACATTGTTTTCAATCCAGACACGATTTGTTTTGAAAGTTTTGCTTTCTGCTCGGTAGTTCTGCCTTCCATAATATTTGCAAATACATGAATAAATGAGGCTTCTTTTCCACCAACTAAATAATTATCTGCAAAGGGGTTTAGGCGTACTTTAATATCGTTTTCCTCAAATAAATCTGAATTATTGGCATCATTATGAACTTGAAGCACGACAGACTTAGGGTCTTGTATTTCTAAAATATCTTTTGAGCAATCAATTACAAAATGCGGCATGTTAGGGATCTATTTCGTTATATAATTCATAAAGCTCCATGTTTAATGGTAGTTCTCCAGGTGGTGTAAACTCTTTTTTTAGTGTTTTTTTCCAGATAAAACCACAGTTTTCAGCAACTTTTACACTTGCAAAATTATCTTTATGGACAATAATTTGAAGTGTTTTTAAATTTAGTTCTTTAAAAGCAAATTCAGTTAGTGTTTTTATTGATTTACTTGTTAACCCTTTGCCTTCAAACGGATAGCCAATACAATATGCAAATTCACCTTGTTTTTTATTTGAATCTATTTCTTTTATATAGATTAAACCTGCTAATTGATTGGTTTTTCTTTCTTTTAAAGTGAATAAAAATTCTTCTTTTTTTTGGAATTGTTTTACTTTTTTTTCAACAAAAATATTAGATAAATCTGGTGTTAAATTCTGTTCTAAGGTTTTTGGAAAATAGCGTTTTAGTCTATCTTCATTTGAAACTATAAAATCACACACATTCCAAGCGTCTTGAGTTTTTATGGGTTCGATATAATATGAATTCAAATCAAATAGCACTTTCAATTTTTTTAAGTTGCAAAGCTTCAACAGTTTGTATTGAGGCTGCGGTTACCGATAAAGGCAGCACTAAAATAACACCAATTACTGGAATAAAAAGAAATAGCATAAAAACCAAACCATTACCAATAGCTAATCCGCGATGTTTACGAACAAATTGAACGCTTTTAGAGTATTTATAATGACGTTCTAAAGTGTAATCCATATTACTAAAACCTGCGTAATACGCTTGAACAATAAATAATAATATAGAAGTAATCCAACCAATAACTGGAATTAAGCTGATGATTAATATTAAAATAGTCAATCCAATCTCCATAAAAAGATTTCGAATATTGATTCTTATACCACGTAACAGTTGTTGTAAAAAGGAAGTATTTCTATGTGAATGACTTTGATTTCCAGTTAAATGTGCTTCTATTTTTTCGGATACCGGACTCATAAATGGGGCTGATAAAGCCATTATAATGTGTTTATAAAGGATGAGTCCTAAAGCTATAATTAATAAACCGCCAAAAACATTACTTATAGTTGTAAAGGTTTCTTTTCCCCATTCCCAAATCCATACTTTAGAAATATAACTTCCAATATTATCGGATAAGCCATATGCTGAAACTCCAATACTAATAGCGGTTACAACGCTGATTAATATTGGTATTGCAAAGTATTTCCAGAGCTTAAGTTTAGATATTAAACTGAAAGCACCGAAGTAAGCTTTAATTCCTAATGCTATATTTTTAAGCATAACGTTGGTTTTATTTTACAATGCACAACCCTTGTTGTAACGTTCAAATAACTCTAAGCGTTATATTCTTTTACCGCATCAATAAACGCTTTGGCATGATCTAACGGAATATTTGGTAAAATACCGTGACCAAGGTTTACAATATATTTGTCTTTACCAAATTCATTAATCATTTGGTGTACCATTTTTTTGATTTCTGAAGGTGGAGAAAACAGACGAGTTGGGTCGAAATTGCCTTGAAGCGTGATGTTTCCACCTGTTAAATAACGTGCATTTCTTGGAGAACACGTCCAATCGACACCTAAAGCAGAAGCGCCAGATTTTGCCATATCGCCGAGTGCAAACCAACAGCCTTTACCAAAGGCAATTACTGGTGCATCGTCTTTTAAAGCGTCTATAATTTGTTGGATATATTGCCACGAAAATTCTTGATAATCAACAGGTGAGAGCATACCTCCCCAAGAATCGAATACCTGAACGGCGTTACATCCTGCTTTTACTTTTTCCTTTAAATATGCAATGGTTGTATCAGTGATTTTTTGTAATAATTGATGTGCTGCTATAGGGTTTGTAAAGCAAAACTCTTTGGCTTTATCAAAATTTTTGCTGCCTTGTCCTTGTACGCAATAGCATAGAATGGTCCACGGAGAACCAGCAAAACCTATTAATGGAATCTCATCATTAAGTTTTTCTTTGGTTGCTTTTATAGCTTCGTAAACATAGCTAAGACTTTCTTTTACGTCTGGAACAATTACGTTATCAACACCTTTTTGAGAGCGTACAGGGTTTGGTAAATACGGACCAAAATTAGGTTTCATTTGCACCTCAATATTCATAGCTTGAGGAATTACTAAAATGTCACAGAATAAAATAGCAGCGTCCATTCCGTATCTGCGGATGGGTTGTACGGTAATTTCACTTGCTAGCTCTGGCGTTTGGCAACGTGTAAAGAAGTCATACTTTTCTTTGATAGCCATAAATTCTGGTAAATAGCGCCCTGCTTGACGCATCATCCATACTGGTGGACGGTTTACGGTTTTTCCTTTTAAGGCTCTTAAAAATAAATCGTTTTTTAACATGGTAGTTAATAATTAATTGTTTTGAGATTTCAGTTTGAATAACCTCTGTTTTTATGGGGTTTATTCATGTTGTGAGCTATTACTATTTCTTTTCATTAATTGAACCCTAACGTTGCGTTTTGTATATGACTTGATGGTGGAGTAATCTTTATCTAAAATTTCAAGATTATAATCACTTAAATTATATACATTAGAATAGAAAACAAATTTTTCTTTTCCAGTAAACTTGATAAAAGAGCGCATGTCTCCATTTAAGTCAATATTATCTATTGAAGTGGAGTTTGGAAAAAAAGAGGCTGTTTCTTTAATAGGTAATTCGTTTTCGTCCATATATTCAATACCTTTTTTACGTAGCTCCCAGTAAGGTAAATGTGCTAAAGAGGAATCCCAGCCCTGTGCAAAGGAATCAGAATAGACAACTAAATTTCCTAGTAGCAAACTAACTAATAAACCAATATATACAAATTTCTTCATTCTGTATTCTTTAATAAGTAAAAAGGATAATAGCCCAAAGGAAAGGTAAGATGTTATATAGTACCTATGTCCCATAGTATTTTTAATTAACAGACTGGTAAAATAAATTACAATTGTTGAAAAAATAGCGATAACCAACAAGTAATTATATTTTTTCCAATCTATTTGTTTTCTCTTAATATAAAAAGTTATAAGTATGAATAGCGTTAAAATAATTCTCCCAAAATCAGTAAATTGATGCCCCAATACTAGTATATTTCTTCCAAAGTTTATTAAGAAATCTTGAATTGAAGAGAATTCCCATGCGTTACCCCATATCTCTAATGGATGTGAAATTACCCAACCTTTATTAATAATTCTCCAAATGAGATACAGGCAAGCAGGTATGGCAGCTATTGAATAAGTTAAAAATACCCTTTTTGAAAAAAAAGTTATAATTTTTCTTTTTTTTATTAATGTATGAATTAAAACATCAATAATAAATATTCCTCCACAAAGCATCATACCTCTATATGTTACTATTCCTAAAAAAGCAAGCCCTATAATTTTTAGATAAATATTATTTCTTAATATTGCGTTTAATGCTAGAAAAAAGAAGAACAGCTGTATTATTTCAGGATTTACCAAAACAAATTGAGACAACAATGTTGGGTCTGAAATGACTAATATAAAAGTCCAAATTTTTAGAGTTTTTTCTTTTACGAAAAAATCAACAAAACAAGATAGTTGCCATAATAGTCCAAAAACAAACGGAAACATTATTAAATGTGAGGTAGTTAGTGATTTGCCAAATAATGTCCATCCTGTCGCCAATAAAGTCGCAAGAAATGGAGGATGTCCAGCGTCTGAGTTAAGAGGGATAGAGTTCCATTTAAAAATCCCATTTTGAAATAAGGGGTTTCCCATTTCAGACCCGAAAAGGACATTATCCCAAAACATACCTGTTTTTAAACTAAGTGATACAACGAAAAGACTAATGATAAATAAAATTAATCCTTTATAGGTTGCTTTTAAGTTTATATTTCTTAATTTCATAATTAATTAAAGAAATTCATCGAATTTATTTAAAAGGGAAAATAACACATAACCAAACAATGTGAGCAACTCTTATACATAATGTTCATTAACTAATTCAATCACACTCTCTACAGTCGGAACTTTTGCAATTCTAACATCTTTAAAATGCTTACTAGCTTCTTTAGCCGTAGTTTCGCCAATACAAAAAGCAATAATTTCACCTTTGTTACTGCGTACAAAACTTTCAACGGTTGATGGACTGTAAAACATAACCGCTTCAACAGAATCATCAACTTTTACACCATCATATTTAGTTTGGTAAGCCTCAATTTCATTTACCTTTATGTGATTGTCTTCTAAAATATTTGGTAAAGCATCTAATCTTATATCGCTACAAAAGTAAGTCACTTCTGTACCATCCATATATTCTACCAAATATTCTGCAAGTTTTTTTGCATTCTTTTCTGAATGAGTAACCTTACCTATTCTATTTTCAACTAATCGTTTTGTTCGACGACCAACACAGTAAATATTTTTGAATTGCAATTCGATTGCTGAATAATTGGTGATTAACGATTCTACTGCATTTTTACTAGTAATTATAACATTTTTTATTTCGTTTTTTAAGAATCTAGGATGAATTCTATTTAAACTTGTTTTTATAAAATCGCTACTTTCTACTTTTATTTTTTCATGAAATAATAAACGCTGACTCTCGGTAAATGATTTTGTAGAATATACATTCGTTTTTTTATTGAAATTTTTAATAGTATCCATTAAACGTTTTCCGCCGCGTTCAATAATAAAATCAGCACAAAATTGTGCTATATCGTTATGTTCGCCTAATTTTTTAACACGCGTAACGTCTATTCGTTTTGAGCCATTTTCACTTAATAAAACCCCTTTAAAATTTACTTCTTCATTTTTAATATAAGCAAGAGCTCCAATTGGCGCAGTACAGCCGCCTTCAAGTTTATTTAAAAACTCACGTTCAATAGTTGTACAAATTTCAGTTTCTTCATCGTTTAGTTTAGCACATGCTTCTTTTACAAAGTCATCTTCTTCCAAAGCAGTAATCATAATGGCTCCTTGTGCTGGCGCAGGAATCATCCAATCAAGATTAATAGCTTCTTCTGGTCTAATACCTATTCTGCCAATTCCAGCTGCGGCGAAAATGGCTCCGTTCCAATCACTATCTTCAAGTTTTTGTAAACGCGAATTTACATTACCACGTAAATCTGTAATGGTATGTGTAGGAAAGCGGTTTAACCATTGTGCACGTCTGCGTAAGCTACCAGTTGCAATAACAGCTTCTTTAGCACTTAAAAACTCTTCATTATCTTTAAAAACAAGTGTGTCATTTACGTTACCACGTTTTAAAACAGCAGCTTGTATAATGCCTTTTGGTAAAACTGTTGGTACATCTTTTAATGAATGTACTGCAATATCGATGTCATGATTTAACATCGCAATATCTAAAGTTCGGGTAAAAATACCTGTAATACCTAATTCGTAAAGTGGTTTATCTAAAACTAAATCGCCCGTAGATTTTACAGGAATGAGTTCTGTTTTATGACCTGCTTCTTCAAGCAATTTTTTTACTATGTTGGCTTGCCATAGTGCTAATTCACTATCGCGTGTACCAATTCTTATGGTTTTAGACATTTTTTGTGGAAGGTTCTAACTGAAATACTTTTTTAATAAGTTCGAGACTTTCGTCTGTAGAAATGTTGTCATCTTTTAAATGATGCGCAAAGTGATTGGTGATTTTTTGAATGATATTGTTGCTAATTATTTCAGCTTGCTGCTCGTTAAAGTCTGATAATTTTTTGCGTTGTGTATCTAACTCAGCAACTTTAAAATCGTTTAATTTAAGTTTTAAAGCTTTAATTGTTGGTGCAAATTTTCTGGTTTCTAACCAATCATTAAATTCGGTATTTACATCTTCAATTATAGATTCTGCTAAAGGAATATGTTTTTTCCTTTCCTCTAAAGTTTGATCGGTAAGTTTAGATAAATGATCTAAATGCACCAACGATACATTTTCTAATTCGTTTACGTTTTCATCAACATTTTTAGGAATCGACAAATCTAAAATTAAAAGCGGTTTATTAGTATTAATAAGGTGTTTGTCAATTGTTGGTCGTTGTGCACCAGTGGCAACAATTAGTATATTAGACGCATTAATCTCTTCTTGTAAATTGGCATAATCTTTAACCACCAAATTAAATTTTCCAGCAATTTGTTCTGCTTTATTTTTAGTTCTGTTAATTAATGTAATTTGCTCATTTTTGGTATGTTTAACCAAATTTTCGCATGTGTTCCTTCCTATTTTACCTGTGCCAAAAAGTAAAATATTTTTATTTGAAACATCTTCTATAGTATTGAGGATGTATTGTACTGAAGCAAAAGAAACAGATGTAGCACCTGATGATATATCGGTTTCTGTTTTAATGCGCTTACTTGCTTGAATTACTGCATTCACCAAACGCTCAGAAAAATGATTTAGCAATCCAAATTCTCTTGAAAGTTTCGCGCTTTTTTTAAGCTGACTAATGATTTCGAAATCGCCTAAAATTTGACTATCTAAACCAGAACCTACACGAAACATATGCGCAATGGCGTCTTTATTTTTATAAACGTAAGCTACCTTTTGAAACTCTTCAACCGTACCTCTAGTATTATCGCAAAGTAATTGAATTAACTGAAAAGGGTGTTGTGCAAAACCGTAAATTTCTGTTCTGTTACATGTAGAAGTTACCACCAAGCTTTCAATATCATTTTTTTTGGCTTGATTCATTAAAGCTAATTTAGAATCTTCGTCTAAACTAAAGTGCCCTCTAATGTCGGCATCAGCTTTTTTATAGCTTAAACCAATAGCATAAAAGTAGTTACTTCTAGATATATTGTATTTCTGCATTAGTATTTTGTAATTTCGTTAGCAAATGTATAGGGATGTTTAGAAAAAAAACAACGCTGAAAGAACTTTTAATATCGTTTGTGGTTTTTTAAGCTCTTTTTTTATTATTATATGATAAATGTCATACTTTTGTAGTCGTATCAATGGATTTAATCTTGGTAGTTTAGAATGAATCTAAATAAAAGATAATGAATAACGAAGAAATTGCAAAAAAAAATGTCGCTAAAAGGTCGTTTAACGAAACTCAAGTAGATAGTGGCTTTTTAGTTTTTACATATAAAAATGACGATAATCATGTTCAACATGTTGCAAGAGATATAGATAGCGATTATATTCAATTTCATTTTTGTGTAAAAGGATTAAGTAAATTTATTTTTAACGAAGGCAGATATGCTTTAAATATTCAAGAAGAAAATTCATTGTTATTATACAATCCGCAACGCGATTTGCCCATTAATTTAGAAGTGAATCCTAATTCTTGGATGGTGTCTTTATTAATATCCATTAAAAAATTTCATGGGCTATTCTCTCAAGAAGCCGATTATATTTCATTTTTAAATGAAGATAATAGGGATAAAAAGTATTATAAAGACGGTGTAATTTCACCTTCCATGGCCATTGTTTTAAATCAGTTAATCAGTTTTAATCTCAATCAATCTATAAAAAGTCTTTATTTTAAAGGAAAAGCATACGAGTTGTTAAGTTTGTATTTTAATAGAAGTGAAGATGCAAATATTGAGCAATGCCCGTTTTTAGTTGATGAAACTAACGTTATTAAAATACGAAAAGCAAAAGATATTATAATTTCAAGAATGTCAGAACCACCAAGTTTACAAGAACTTGCTGATGAAATAGGATTGAATTTAAAAAAACTAAAAGAAGGTTTTAAGCAAATTTATGGCGATTCGGTATTTAGTTTTTTATTTGACTACAAAATGGAGGTAGCCAGAAAATTATTGGAAGCCGGTGACCATAATGTAAATGAGGTTGGGCATAAAGTAGGCTACAGCACATCAAGCCATTTTATAGCTGCTTTTAAAAAGAAATACGGCACAACACCCAAAAAATATTTGATGTCTCAGACATAATAAAATTTAAATGAAAGGAATATTACTAGTAAACCTAGGGTCTCCAGATAGCCCAGAACCAAAAGATGTAAAAAAGTATTTAGGCGAATTTTTAATGGACGAGCGTGTTATCGATATCCCGCTTGTTGCAAGAACAGCTTTGGTTAAAGGTATTATATTAAATACAAGACCAAAACAATCTGCAGCTGCTTATAAAAAAATATGGTGGGAAGAAGGCTCTCCACTTATTGTATTATCTGAAAGATTACAAAATAAAATTCAGAAACAAGTTGATGTTCCTGTTGCTTTAGCGATGCGTTACGGTAGCATGACCATTAAAAAAGGACTTCAAGAATTAGTTAATAAAGGTGTAGATAAGGTTTTGCTTTTTCCATTATATCCGCAGTTTGCTATGGCAACAACCGAAACGATTACGGTATTAGCCGATGAACTTCGTCAACAATATTTTCCTAATATCACTATTGAATCTGTGCCAGCGTTTTATAATAAACCAGATTATATTGAGGTGCTTTCAAATTCAATAAAGCAACATCTAAAAAATAAAAACTACGAGCATTTACTATTCTCATATCATGGCGTTCCAGAACGTCATATTCGTAAAAGCGATGTTACAAAATCGCATTGCAAAATAGATGGTAGCTGTTGCGTAACCCCAAGTAAAGCACACGAGTTTTGCTACAGACATCAATGTTTAGAAGTAACAAGATTGGTAGCCGAAAAACTTCAATTAAAGGAAAACACCTATTCAACATCCTTTCAATCGCGTTTAGGCTTCGACCCGTGGTTACAACCTTATACCGATAGAACCATTGAGCGCTTAGGAAAACAAGGCATAAAAAACATGGCTATTGTAACACCAGCTTTTGTGAGTGATTGTTTAGAAACTTTGGAAGAAATTGCCATGGAAGGACAAGAAATTTTTCATGAAATGGGAGGCGAAAATTTTACCACAATTCCGTGTTTAAATGATGACGAAGCGTTTGTTAATTTGCTATCGAATTGGATTAATAAATGGGCTAGCACAAAAGTAGAAACAGTTTAAATTATGGAGTACTATTTTTATATAAAAGCACTACACCTTATTTTTATAATTACCTGGTTTGCTGGGTTATTTTATATTCCGCGCTTATTTGTTTATCAAATAGAAGCCTTCCATAAATCATCGCCAGATAAAGAAATTTTAGGTAAACAGTTAAAGCTCATGGCAAAAAGACTCTGGCATATTATTACATGGCCATCTGCAATTTTAGCAACATTTTTTGGCGTCATCTTGTTTGTTTTAAACCCAGCGTTACTACAACAACCATGGATGCATGTTAAACTAACTTTTGTTTTACTACTCATCATTTATCACCTAAAAACCCATCAATATTTTAAACAATTACAGAGCGATGTAGTTAAAAAAACATCAAGTTTTATGCGTGTCTGGAACGAAGGCGCCACATTTATTCTCTTTGCAGTCATCTTTTTAGTCATCTTAAAAAGTGCTATAGATTGGGTGTTTGGAGTAGTCGGCATCATTATTTTGGGTGTATTAATTATGCTCGGATTTAAATTTTATAAAAACATTAGAGATAAAAACCCAGAAGCTTAAAAATAAAAACATCAAATCTCAAATACTAAATTCCAAAAAGTATTTATTAGAATTTGATACTTTATTTTTTTAGATTTTACATCAAGTGTTTTTGGTTTGATTATTGCTATATTTATGCCATTGCAAAATCTCTAATGAAACTTAAAAAACTCTCTTTAAGGACGCGTATTTTTTTAACCATGATACTCTTGGTATTATTGGCATCTATATTAATTGCAGCCATAGCCATATACCAATACAGAGAAGAGACTAATGATTACCATAAACAACGATTAGAACGTAAAGAGCAAAGTGTAAAAACACATATAAATAGAGTTTTAAACAGCAGGCAAAATACATGGGAAGTTAAAACAGATAACATCCCATTAATTTTTAAAGATGAAATAGCTAATATTGCCGAAATACACAGACTGCAAATAAATTTATACGATTTAGATGGCTCGCTTTTAATCTCATCGAAAGCCAATTTACAACCTAATTTAAAAGACAAATGTATTGATACCGAAATTTTAAATAGTATAGGTAATAGCGTTCAACTTAATAGTATATCTCAAATTCCTGAGCATCGATATATAGATTATCATAAAGAAAACGGAGAAACATTTCAGTCCTTATACACTTATATTAACGATCAAAAATCAAAATCGCTAGCTATATTAAATATTCCGTATTTAGAGAACGATGATTTTCTTTCAAAAGAGCTTGACGAGTTTTTAGAACGTATTACTTATGCCTATTCGTTTGTTTTACTTATGGCAATTGGAGTTGCGTTTTTATTATCAAAGTATATTACAAAATCGCTTAAAACTATTAGTGATAAAATTAATGCGACGCGATTAGAAAAGCGAAATGAAAAAATTGATATAGACGAAACCAGTGAAGAAATTTCAACCTTGGTTAAATCTTATAATAGCATGATAGATGAACTAGAGGATAGTGCGGTGCAGTTAGCAAAAAGCGAGCGAGAACAAGCTTGGAGAGAAATGGCAAAACAAGTAGCTCACGAAATTAAAAACCCGTTAACACCCATGCGCTTAACGGTTCAAAATTTTCAACGAAAGTTTAATCCAGAAGACGAAAATATTCATAAAAAAGTTGACGAATACAGTAAAACCTTAATTCAGCAAATAGACACTATGAGTTCTATTGCATCAGCATTTTCAAATTTTGCAAAAATGCCTGCGCAACAAAATGAAACTTTAAATGTGGTTAGCATTGTCAAGCTAGCTTTAGATATTTTTAATGAAGATTATATTCATTTTCAAACCGAAGAAGAAAAAATTATTGCCAAATTAGACAGGACGCAACTTGTTAGAGTGGTCACTAATTTAGTAAAAAATGGTATTCAATCCATTCCAGAAAATAAGGAACACCCAAGTGTTATTGTTCAAGTAACTTTAGAAAACAATCATGTAAATATTATTGTTTCAGATAACGGAAAAGGTATTTCAGAGGAAAATAAACCAATGGTTTTTGAACCTAAATTTACCACAAAAACAAGCGGTATGGGACTTGGTTTAGCTATGGTAAAAAATATAGTAGAAACCTATAAAGGTAGCATTACATTTGTATCAGAAAAAGATAAAGGAACCACGTTTAAGGTGTCTTTTCCAAGAGAATAAATCTGTTATCTACAAAACATAAATCATGAATTACGAAAACATTTTATCATCATTTCAAAACAACATTACAACCATAACTATAAATCGTCCAACAAAACTAAACGCTTTAAACAAAGCAACCATTAAGGATTTACATGAGGCTTTAAAAAGAGCGGACAACGATAAAAATACCAAAGTTATTATTGTAACAGGAAGTGGCGAAAAAGCCTTTGTTGCTGGAGCAGATATTTCGGAGTTTGCTAATTTCGACTCAAAAAAAGGAAAAAAATTAGCTAAAAAAGGACAAGAATTATTGTTCAGTTTTATTGAAAATTTATCAACACCAACCATTGCGGCAGTTAATGGATTTGCATTAGGCGGAGGCTTAGAATTAGCTATGTCTTGCCATTTTAGAATAGCTAGTGATAATGCAAAAATGGGCTTACCAGAAGTGTCGCTAGGTGTTATTCCGGGGTATGGTGGTACACAGCGTTTACCGCAATTAATTGGTAAAGGACGTGCTATGGAATTGATTATAACAGCAGGCATGATTGATGCCAATCAAGCACTAAATTATGGTTTAGTAAACCACGTAACTACTCAAGCAGAATTAATTCCGCTTTGCGAAAAATTAGCAGGTAAAATAACACGAAATTCTTCAGTGGCAATAAGTGCAGCCATTAAAGCCATTAATGCGAATTTTAAAGATGGAATAAATGGTTTTGAGGTTGAGGTTTCTGAATTTGGCAGCTGTTTTGATACTGAAGATTTTGCTGAAGGCACGACCGCTTTTTTAGAAAAGCGTAAAGCTGATTTTCCTGGAAAATAAATTTCTTTTAGAGGTTCGTTTAACGGTTACGTATAAGAATAGTGCGGTTTTGTGTGCGAGGATTTTCCGAAGGAAAATCAGACGTAACAAAAGCGTACTAACCTTTGATTAAGCACTAAACTAAGCATTATTTTTATACAATGTTGTAGCACGTTTTTTATAATCCGTTTACAAATTCAGCAATATTTGCCCAAGTCCAAGTAACTTTTTTAATTCCGTTCAATTCGTCTGGTGTGTCAAGAATATTGCAACCTGTCATATAAACACCTAAAATGGGTATTCTTTCTTCTTTTGCACATTTAATTTCCCATATTGCTCCGCTTGCATTTTTAAGGTGTTTTGAAATTAAAACAATAACTCCGTCACAACCTTTTATTTTGGTTCTACATCTTGTTTTCCATTCACTACTCCAAGGTTCTTTTACAGACATATCAACTAATTCATAAGGAACTCTTTCGTTTCTTGCTTGTCCAACAAATAAATCTCTTGTTCTAACGTCTTCAATTGCAAAACTTGTAAATATTCTTTTAGCCATAATTATTTAAATTTTAACAACTGCAAATTGGATAAAGTTGATATAGTTTGTAAAACATATAAGCTATTTCAATTAGCAATATGATAACTATAAAAACTCTAAATCTTTTTACAATAGTAGTTTCTGTTTTTGTATTAGGTTCGTATTTTATTTCTTGTGTTAGTATTTTCCATTCTTCTTCAAACATATTTGTTCTTAAAGATTTCTCAATTTTATCTATTAAAATAAACTTACCTTTATTTAATTGTCCATAAGAATTAATCATTTTTTCCCAAAAGTAAGTGGCTAACAATGCTAATAAAGTCAATGAAGAAACTGCAAGAAGACTAATTAATGTAAATCCAAAAGTTTTACCTAAAACAAAACCAACAGACAAAATTGAAGAGGTTATAGTGAAGAATAGATTGTTTACTTTAAGCCTTTGCTCGCTAACCTTTTCAGTTGAGCTAACCATAATTTTATACTGTTCTAATTTTAATTGTCTATCATAATCAAATGCTTTAGTTAAAAAGTTTAAAGATTGTTTAGCATCATTAAATACTTGGAAACCTTGGCAAAATAAAATAGATTCTTCAGAAGCGTTATTTAGTTTAATTCCAACAATTCTTTTATTAAGGTCTTTTGCTTTTGCATATTCCCAAATAATTTGTTCACTTTTAAATGTTTCCTCTCCAACAAGAAATATTACAAAATCAGATTCGTTAATTTTTTTCTCAACATTAATTTTCCAATTTTCAGAATGTTCGGTTTCAGTCAATACAGCTACGCTATTATCAGATTCCGATAATAAGTTTTGAATTAGTCTATCTCCTTCTATTTGGTCTAAACTTCTATAACAAACGAATACTTTCATAATTATATATTACTGATAAATTGTTCGAGATTTGCCCAAGACCAATTAACTATTTTTTTTCCTTTTAATTCTGGTGGAATTGCTCCTTTATCATTTTTTCTAATATGCATTCCTAAAATTGGTTTTCTTTCTTGTTTAGCACATTTCATTTCCCATCTTGCTCCTCCAGCGTGCCAAGTGTTTTTACTTAAAAGCACAATTACACCATCACACCTTTTGATTTTTGCTCTACATTTTCTTTTCCATTCTGCTTGTTCCCAAGGTTGTTTTACGGAATAATCTAAAAACTCAAATGGTGTTTTTTTGTCTTTTGCTTGATTAACCAAATGATTTCTATATTCAACATCTTTCATTGAAAAGCTGATAAAAATTCTTTTCGGTCTTTCAGTTTTGTCTTCTCCAAAGAGCCAATCAAATATTCCCATAGGTTTTCCTCAAATGTGCTACAATGCTCAACTGATATGAAATCGTTTTAATGTTTTATATCAGCCGTTAAACGAAGGTAGCTGAATTTTTTTACAAAGTCAAGTTGAATATACATCGCTACCTATTCTGGAATTTTTAATCATGAAACCTCGATTTATCGAGTTGTTAATAACCCATTTTTGTTTTAACAGTTTTCAAAACAAATTATAAGTAATTTTAAAGTGCTATTCAAAGCACATTCAATCTTTATTTTACTGTAATGAACCCAAAATCTGCCATAAAAGGGCGTGGTGCGCAACTTAATGTCCCTAATCGTTTCTTCGAATTAAGTCATGAAATGCGTGACGATTTTTTAGAATTCTGTCAAAAAGAAGGCGAAGAAAGTGATAAAAATAAAACACTTTATTTAGAAGTGTTTCCTAAAACGATAGTCAATAAAGTTGAGAGTCCAGATATAGGGATGGCATACTCTATGAATGTCTACCAAGGTTGCGAACACGGTTGTATTTACTGCTATGCGAGAAATTCGCATGAGTTTTGGGGTTATAGTGCAGGTTTAGATTTCGAGCGTCGCATTATGGTAAAAAAAGACGCACCAAAATTATTAGAAGCTTTAATTAAAAAGAAAAGTTGGAAAGCGCACCCCATCGTCATGTCTGGAAACACCGATTGTTACCAACCCGCCGAAAAGCAATTTAAAATAACACGACAATGTTTAGAAGTGTTTTTAAAATACCAACACCCAGTGGCAATTATTACAAAAAACGCCTTAATACTTCGTGATTTAGATCTTTTGAAAGCGTTAGCTAAAGACAATTTAATAGGTGTAAATATGTCTATTACGTCACTATCTGAAGATACCAGACGTATTTTAGAACCCAGAACAGCAACTATAAAAAAGCGACTAGAAACGGTTAGAATATTAAGCGAAAATGGTATTCCTGTTAACGTGATGTTAGCACCCATTATTCCATCAATAAACAGCCACGAAATTTTACCGTTAGCTAAAGCGGCATCAGATTATGGCGCACTAGGAATAGCGCATACCATTGTTAGACTTAATGGAGCGATTGGCGAAATTTTTACCGATTGGATTAAAAAAACCATGCCCGATCGCGCTGATAAGGTTTTGCACCAAATAGAAAGTTGCCATGGAGGAAATTTAAACGATAGCCGCTACGGAACACGTATGCGAGGCGAAGGTAAAATAGCAGAACAAATAAATATGTTGGTACGTTTAGCTAGAAAAAAGTATTTTAAAAGTAAGGCTATGCCAAAACTAAATTGCGATTTACACGAAACTTATAAAGTTGGACAATTAAAGTTGTTTTAAGCTTTTCCGTTCCATTCTTCATAAAACTTATCTAAAAAACCTAGCATATAAGCATGCCTATCTGTGGCAATTCGTCTCCCAGTTTTGGTGTTCATTTTATCCTTTAACAACAATAGTTTTTCGTAAAAATGATTGATTGTTGGTGCATTTGATGCTTTATATTCAGCTTTACTCATATTGAGATTTGGTTTAATTTCTGGATTATAAAGCGCTCTGTTTTTAAAACCGCCATAATTAAAACAACGCGCAATACCAATCGCCCCAATCGCGTCAAGTCTGTCGGCATCTTGAACAACGTCTAGTTCTAATGATTTAAAATTTTGTCCTTTTTCTAAAGACTTGTTAAAAGATACGTTTTCAATAATTTTTATAACATGCTCAATAATTGTAGAATCGACATTGAGTTTAAATAAAAATTCGCGTGCTATTTTAGGACCAATAGTGTCATCACCATTATTAAATTTACTATCAGCAATATCATGAAGTAATGCGCCTAACTGTACAATAAACACATCTACTACTTCATTTTTAGAAATGAGTAAGGCATTATTGTACACCCTTAGGGTGTGAAACCAATCATGCCCGCCTTCTGCACCGGCAAGTGTTTCTTTTACAAAGGTTATAGTCTTATTTATTATTTCTGTGGAAGTACGCATAATATAAAAATAAAAATTCCTTTCGATTAAGAAAGGAATTGATTTATAAATTAAATATAATTAACTACTTTATAACTGCAGGCTCTACCCATTTAAACTCAAAAGAGTTTTCAGGAATTTTAACGCGGTCTGCTAAACGTAACATCCTACTTGGAAGTTTCATTAAGTAATCTCTGGCTTTTTCAGCTTCATCAGTAAGATTAGTAATTTTATCAATTTCCCATCGGTCAATTAACTTTTGCAAAATATCTACATAATCTTTTGATGTATAAACACCAATTCGTTGTGCGGTATTAGAAAACTCTTCAAAAGCCGTACTTATTTTATCTCCAGACTCTCTTAAAAAATGAGCAGGCATCGTTATTTTTTGTTTCATCATATAATGAAAAGCCATCATCATTTGGCTAGGGTCTACTTTAAAAATGCGCTCCACAAACTCAGAATAAGCATGATGATGTCGCATTTCGTCACCCGAAATAATTTTACACATTTTAGCAAGTTGCTTGTTCCCTTTCTCTTTAGCAAGTTTTGCAACTCGATTGTGAGATACATAAGTTGCTAATTCTTGAAAACTGGTGTAAACAAAGTTTTTATAGGGATCTCTATCGGTGCCAATATCAAAACCATCAGCAATTAAATATTGTGTGGTCTTTTCGATTTCACGCATATTTACACGACCAGAAAGGTATAGGTATTTGTTAAGTACATCGCCATGGCGGTTTTCCTCACCAGTCCAATGGCGCACCCATTTTGCCCAAGCGTTTTCTCTATCAACTTGATTAACCCCTTCAACATCCATAAGCCACGATTCGTATGTTGGTAAAGCTTCTTCGGTAATCATATCACCAACTAAAACTACCCAAAAATCATAAGGTAATTCTTTTGAGAGTTCTCTTATTTCTCTAACGTCTTCAAAAAAATGATCACTTTCAGAGTTTGGTAAAAAATCTGTGGGTTGCCATATTTTTTCTATTGGAATAAGGTATTTTTCTATTAGAGATTCAACGTCTTTTTCTAAAAACTGCATGACTTCTAATCTAACATTCTTCGACGACATAATTTAATTTTAAGGATGAATATGTTCTTTTATAGTAGTTTCAATACTATTTAAAAGATCTTGCTTGCTTGCAAAGGTACTAACTTTTATAGGCTTATGGACAGTAAAAGTAATATGAGTACCTAATCCCATAGGAAACTTACCATAACGGACTATTTTCCAGGAGTTATTAATTGAAATAGGAACAACTAAAGCTGATGGTATTTTTTTAAACAGAATTTCTAAACCTTTTGTTTGAAAGGGTTTTGGGTTTCCGTCTTTGCTTCGTGTACCTTCTGGAAAAATAACTGCAGCACGTTTATTTTTTTCAATGTACTCGCCAAATTTCATAAGAGCTGGAAGAGACTGTCTTGGATTTTTTCTGTCTATTAAGGCAGCTCCTCCATGACGTAAATTGTACGATACACTGGGTATGCCTTTGCCTAATTCAATTTTACTTATAAATTTTGGATGATATTTTCGCATATACCAAGTAAGTGGGTATATGTCGTGTAAACTTTGATGATTGGCAACAATAATTAGAGGTTGATTTGTATCTATGTTATGTGGGTTATGAAATGAGAAACGAGTTCCTAAAATATTAGCACAACGCATTAAGCAAAATTGTAAAATATCGACACTTTTTTTGTGTGCTTGATACCCTAAAACATTAAAACAAAACCATTGTATAGGATGGAATATTACTAAGGTTAATAAAAAAGCTAAGTAATACAAAAAAGTTAAGGGGTACGACAATAGTTTAAGCATGCCCAAAAATACATAAAAACTTAGTTTTAATATAGGGGAATGTAAATGTTATTTGTAAAAATTCATTTCATCTAAATATTCCCAAACGTGTTGTGGTAGCATAGGCTGAATATTTTTACCAGTTTTAATGGCGTTGCGAATAAAGGTTGAAGACAGCTCCATTATAGGCGCATCGATATGATGAATTTTTTTATGATCATCGAATTGTGTTTCAATACTACCTTTAGAAATTCTTGGGTACACGTAAATATGATGATTTTTAAGTATTAATTCAAAATTTTTCCACTTATGAAAACTCTTTAAATTGTCTTCGCCCATAATTAAAGAAAACTTATAATCTGGATATTTTTCTTGTAAATAGGTAAGTGTATTTATGGTGTAATTGGGTTGCGGTAAATTAAATTCTATATCGCTTGGTTTTAGTTTGGTGTAGTCTTTCGTGGCACGATAAACCATTTCTAAACGCTGATAATTATCTAATAAACTACTCTTTTTTTTAAACGGATTGTGTGGTGTTACAACAAACCAAATTTGGTCTAAATCGCTATGCTCTACTAAATGGTTTGCAATTACAAGATGTCCAATATGGATAGGATTAAAAGAGCCAAAATACAATCCAACCTTCATGTTTAAGAATTTACAAAATTGCTAATTAAATTTTCAGCTTCGTTAAGTGCTTTTTCTAAATTATCATTTTCAATAATTACATCAAATAAAGGTGCTGTTGCAAGCTCTGCAGAGGCTTTTGCAATGCGCATATTTATTTTATCTTCAGTTTCAGTTTTGCGTTTTTTTAATCTAATTTTAAGTTCGTCTATACTTGGTGGTTTTATAAAAACTGCTAGTGTTTCTTCTGGAAATTTTCGCTTTATACGTAATCCTCCAGACACATCAATATCAAAAATAACATGTTTTCCTTTAGCCCAAATACGCTCGACTTCGGTTTTTAAAGTACCATAAAAATTATCACGATATACTTCTTCCCACTCTAAAAACTCGTCGTTTTTAATTTTATTTTTGAACTCTTTTGCACTTAAAAAATAATAATCTTTTGTGTCTATTTCTTCGCCGCGTTTTGCTCTTGATGTTGCCGATATTGAGAATTCTAAGTTTAAATCTTCAATACCCAATAAGTGTCTTACGATAGTTGTTTTACCAGAACCTGATGGTGCTGAAAACACGATAAGTTTACCTTGTTTTTTACTTTCTTCTTTTGCCACGAATAGTATTTTAATGAGGTCTCGACTGCGCTCGACCTGACAATCTTATTTTTACTGCCAACTGAGACTGAATACTGTTAACTTTTTACAGCACATTCAACAATTGTTCTTTAATTTTTTCCAATTCGTCTTTCATTTGCACAACCAATTGTTGCATTGGGGCATAATTACTTTTAGAGCCAATAGTATTTATTTCTCGACCTATTTCTTGACTTATAAAACCTAATTTTTTACCGTTGGAATCTTTAGAGTTTAAACATTCAGTAAAGTAGTTCAAATGATTTTTCAATCGTACTTTTTCTTCAGTAATATCAAATTTTTCTATATAATAAACAAGTTCTTGTTCAAAACGATTTTCATCGTATTTTTCTTTTAACTCTTCAATACCTTTTGTTAAACGCTCGCGAACACCATCTATTCTATCAGGGTCCATAGTAATTACTTGCTCAAGTAAATCGGCAATAATAACAATACGATTATTAAAATCTTGCTCCAAAACTTTGCCTTCGTTTAATCTGTGATTATTTAAATCGGCAACAGCATTATCAATTTCATTCTCTATAATTTTCCATTCGTTTTCGTTAATTTCTTCGCGAATGGTGTTTAACGCATCAGGAAAACGAACTGCCATTTTAAGCAAATCCATAGTGTCTCCATCAACCACTTTTTTTAATTGATTAATGTATTGTTTAACAACAGGGGCATTAATTTGAGTTGAGGTATCTTCAGCGGTTGTTTCAACATAAATTGAAAAATCTATTTTACCACGTTCTAATTTTTTAGCAAGAAGTTTTCTTATGGTAAGTTCTTTTTCTCTATAAATAGAAGGCATTCTAGCATTCAAATCTAAGTTTTTACTATTTAAAGATTTGAGCTCTATAGTAATTTTTTTTGTGGGTAATTGCAATACAGATTTTCCGTAACCTGTCATTGAATGTATCATATTCAAATATATTAAGTTGCACAAAGGTAAGTAAAACCTAAAGTTTAGATGTATTATTTAGAATTAATAATGTTTTCTAAAGCTTCAATTTTAAATTTATCAATTTCAGGTGTGGTGTGTTCTTTTTTAATAATTTGATAAAATTTTTCTATAAGTTCTGGGTAATCTTTTGCAATGTTATTCACTTCTAAAAGGTCCTCGTCAAGATTATAAAGCTCAACATTTTTATTACCTTTTTTAATATTTGGCCATACAAACTTCCATTTCCCTTGACGAACAGCGACTTGCCCATCGTATTCTGGAAATTCCCAATACAAGTAATCATGGGATTTTTGTTTGTCTTTTTGAACTAAAGTATTGTAAAAACTAATGCCATCTGTATTTTTTGGACTCTCAATTTGAGCAACATCACAAAGTGTAGCCATCACATCGTAAAATGCAGAAATATGATTGGTAGTTGTATTTGGTTTGATTTTTACAGACCATGAAGCAATCATAGGAACACGAATACCGCCTTCGTAAACAAATCCTTTACCTCTTCCGTATTCGCCATTAAAAGGTTTAGCACTGTTAAACCAAACAGGGTCTGCTCCTCCTGCATAACTCGGGCCATTATCTGAGGTGAAAATAATAAGCGTATTATCGTATTCATCAATGGATTTTAAATGGTTAATAAGAGCTCCTACTTTTTCATCTAAATAAGATATCATTGCAGCATACGTGGCTTTAGGGTAACGATTAGGAAAGTAACCTTTGTTGCCAATGTAAGGAGGTTCTTCTCCAAATTTATCTACATAATAATCTACCCATTTTTTTGGAGCTTGTAATGGCACATGTGGAATGGGAGATGCCCAATATAAGAAGAAAGGCTTGTTTTTGTTAGAATCAACAAAGTTTATCATTTTATCAAAAGAAACCTCTGGAGCGTAATAGGGTTGCGTATATTTTTTATAGCTCGCAAGGTCATTAGGATTTGCATCTTTTTCTAATTTTTCGTTTGGAGCAACAGTATCGTTTGCTAAATGATACCGATTTTCGTTTTCATATAAATGTAAAGGGGTGTATGTATGTGCTTGACGTTGGCAGTTATACCCAAAGAAGTAATCAAACCCCATGTGTTTTGGTAACGATTGGGTGTTTGGAGCGCCTAAACCCCATTTTCCAATTATTCCTGTAGCATAACCTGACTCTTGCAATAGTTTAGCAAAAGTTAATGTGCTTTTTGGGAAAGGGCGTTGACCTTCTAAAGTTGAGTCTTTTGCCATTTCACGATAATCCCAAACCTTTCCTCTTTCGCGCCATTCGTCATTTCCTCTAATATAAGAATGTCCTAAGTGTTTTCCTGTAAGTAATGAAGCTCTAGCTGGAGCACATACTGGAGCACCAGAATAGTGTTGAGTAAATAATAGACCATTTTTAGCCAATGCATCAATGTTTGGAGTTTCAATTTTTTCCTGACCATAAGCACCTAATTCGGCATAGCCTAAATCATCAGCTAAAATATAGATAATGTTAGGTTTTGCTGAGTTGTTATTCGTTACCTTTTCTTTTTTGTTACAAGAAGAAATATAAAATGAAATTAAAAAAACGAAAAAGAGATATTTAGTTTTTAGCATTATGCAGGGTGATTTTAAGTATAATAATTCACAAATTAAAGACTTTATCTTTAAAGCATAAAGATTTAGTAAAAGTAAATTAATATTTTTACCATTAATTTTTTAGCAAAATTTAATGAAAACTAATATATACAGTTTTATACCTTGCCTTTGTTTTTTAGCTTTTTTTAGTTGCAAGGAGCAAAAAACGGATACAGTTGAAGATACGAATAGTAAACTTAAAACCAGCAAATTAGATAGTTTAGTTAATAATCCGCCAGAGGGGATGGTTTGGATTCCTAAAGGATCTTTTTTACAAGGGGCAGTTCCGCAAGATAAAATAGCTATGATGCACGAAAAACCACAACATCTAGTTAGTATCGATGGGTTTTTTATGGATATAACTGAGGTTACAAATGCTCAATTTTCAAAATTTGTTGATGAAACTGGATATATTACCGTAGCTGAAAGGGAGATTGATTGGGAAGAGATGAAAAAGCAACTGCCAGAAGGAACACCAAAACCTCACGATACAATTTTACAACCAGGTTCCTTAATGTTTAAAAAAACTAAAATATCGGTTCCTAATTTGTACGATTTCTCACAATGGTGGCAGTGGGCTATTGGAGTGAATTGGAAACACCCAAGTGGCGTAAATTCTTCTTTAGAAGGTAAAGAAAACTATCCTGTAACACATATTTCTTTTGAAGATGCTCAAGCTTATTGCAAATGGGCAGGCAAACGTTTGCCAACCGAAGCAGAATGGGAATATGCAGCTAGAGCCAATAAAAATAATACCACTTATTTTTGGGGAGATGACAGTAGTTTGCTGCCAAAAAAAGCAAATACTTGGGAAGGTGAATTCCCTGTATTTAATACTTTAGAAGATGGTTTTGAAAGAAGTGCTCCAGTAAAATCGTATCCTCCAAACGATTTTGGGTTATACGATATGGCTGGTAATGTTTGGGAATGGACTACCGATTGGTATAATGTAAATTATTATAAAGAATTAGTATCAGCAAATACAGCAATAATTAACCCTAAAGGAGCCGATAAAGCTTACAATCCTAACAATCCTTATATACAAGAGAAAATTATAAAAGGCGGCTCGTTTTTATGTAGTTATACGTATTGTGCCAGTTATAGAATATCATCTAAAATGGGCTCTAGTACAGATTCTTCATCGGAGCATATTGGGTTTAGAACAGTTGTAACTCCTGATGTGTTGATGAAAAAATAGTTTTTTAAAATAAAAAAAACCTCTATCTATTTGATAAAGGTTTGTGTACTCAAGTTGGGAGTTTAACCTATAAAATTCAGTGTAATCCATTTTTTAATAAAAATAACAAAAAAACCTTTATTTACAATACTTTTGAGCATTTATATAATCAATTGGTTATTGATGTAAATGGAATGAAATAGATTAATATTGAAGTATTGTTGACTAGATGTTGACTAAAACTATTATATTTGAATGTTCAAATATTCAAAATAATGGCAACTATTAAATTTTTACTTCAAAGTAAAGCAAACCCCTCAAACATCTATGTCAGGTTTTCTGCTGGCAGAAATTCAGTTTTCAAAAGAAAAACAGGTTTATTTATAGATCCTAAAGATTGGAGTAGTACAAAGGCAATGCCTAATCCAAGAGATACAACCTTAAAAGATTTAAAAACCGATTTAGAAGAATTAAGGAGTAAAATATTAAAAGCCCATAATTCAGCCGTGCAGCTTGGTGAAGAAATTGATGGGAATTGGTTGCAAAATCAAATTGAAATAGCAAATAATAAAAATCCAAACCTTAACAATGATTTATTAGTAAATCAAATTCAAGAAATTATTGATAATTCTGCAAGTATAACTAAACAAAATGGTGAAATAGGGTTATCATCTTCACGCGTTAAAGGCTATAAAACATTACAAGGGTTAATTACTAGATTTCAAGCCGAAAATGAAAAACACAAATCCATATTCGTTAAATCAGTTAATATTGACTTTGTCGAATCTTTAAAAAAGTGGATGCTAAATAAAAAATACTCTATTGGCTATGTAGGTAAAACAATAGATAATTTAAAAGCAGCTTGTAATTACGCTAAAAAGAATGAAATTCAAACCTCACTAGAATTAGATAAAATAATTAGGCTGAAAAAAAACACAAAAACACCAAAAACAATAGTTTATTTATCAGAAGAAGAACAAAAGAAAATTGCCAAAATTGAATTAAAGCGTGAAGCATTATATAATGCTAGAAAATGGCTTTTATTAGGTTGCTTAATAGGTCAAAGAGGTGGGGATTTATTAAACATAACTCCTGATAATATTGTAAGGTATGATGATTTTAACGCAATAGAATTAACTCAACAAAAAACAGGAAAATATGTTAAGATACCATTAATACCAGAAGCCGAAGAAATATTAAAAGATGGTTTTCCTTATAAAATTTCAATTCAAAAGTTTAATGAGTACATTAAAGAAGTTTGTAAGGAAGCTGGTTTAATAGAACCTTTAGAGGGTATAAAAAGACAGGTTCACAAAAAAGATAAAAAACTTACTGCTTATATGCCACGAGTAAAAGGATCTTATCCTAAATACAAATTAGTTGGCTCGCACATTTGCCGTCGCAGCTTCGCAACTAACTTTTACGGCAAAATTCCAACGCCAATATTAATTAATATCACGGCTCACGAAAACGAAAAAGTTTTTAAAATCTATATTGGAAAAACTACTGATGATTATATGTATGATATGATGAAGTATTATAGTGATAGTAAAAAGAAAAAGCCTAAATCTAATCAGCAGCCTCATTTTGAGGTTATAAAGAATACTTCAAATGGATAGTGCTAACAACATAGAAAATTTCTACAAGGGAATTGATAAGTGGTTGGAAGATAAAAAAACACGTAATCTTAACGAAATAGAGAAAACGAAAATTTATTTATTAAACCTTCCTAATCAATTAAATACTAAATATAAAGAACACTTAAACTCTATAGTGCCTTTAAGAATATCCTCTTTGGAAACTTCTATTTATCAACTTACATATGCTAAATTAGCAATAAAACAGTTTCTGAATTCTAGTGATTCAAAGGAAGTATCGACTTTTTTTCATTGCGCAAATGAATTAAATGCATTAGATAAGTTTTTTTGGAAACAATTGAGAAAGTTAGATAAAGAAATAGCAACAAATGAAAGATTAATAAATACAAACCCTTACCCCAAAGTATTTACAGGAAGTGATGAAAAGCCTTTTAAGCTATGGGATGAACTTTATGCTAGAAGCAAAAAAAATCATTCCTTTTTGAGTTTTATGTATAGGACTATGGTTGATGATGAATTAATTGATTGCAAAAGAACCGATTTTGAAAATTGGTTAATCAAACATTATGATTTAGCCATTCAGCTTAAAACTAAAGATGTGGCATCAACCAAAAAAGCAGATAGAGGTAAGACTTATTTAGATGTAAAAGAACTCATTTACAAGAAGAAAAATTAAATGTATCCCAAATAATACTATTTCGTATTAAATAAAATACACTTCAAGCGAAATATTTGCTATAACAAACACAATTAGTTATGGCAAATATTCAATTTATCCAAGTTACACCTGATGAACTCACAGAAGTTATTGTTAAAGGTGTTAAAAGTCAATTAGACGAACTAAAAAAGGAATTTCAACCAAAGCAAGCAACTGAATACCTTACTAGAAATGAGGTTGCAAATATGCTATCTATTGATTTAAGCACGGTACACAATTGGTGTAAGTCTAAAAAACTCAAACCTCTTGGTATTGGAAATAGAGTATATTTCCGTAGAACAGATATAGAAGCTGCATTAGTAGAACTTAAATAAGTCAAATTATGGAAGTTCTACCTATGCACGCTGAATACATGATAAAGGGGCTAATTCATTGTCAATTTTCATCAAAATTGATAATACCATTTTCTGAAAAATTACAGGTTTGCCCAAAGCTATTAGCCGAAAAATTATTACACAGGGTTGAGCAACTTCCAATTAAATATTCAGATCCTACTATAAAATTGAATTTTTTTAATTCGGCATTATCAAAATGCGAAAATATCACACCCGAATTTAAAGAGCGCATAGCCTTAAAAATAGGCGTTGTAGCATCGGCAATTCAACAAAAACAGCGAGTATAATTAAAACAATAAATAATTAAAAATTAGCAACATGAGTAGTACAGCAACAAAATCAAAAAATTTTAAACAAATGTTTTTATATCGTGATAGTTCGTGGATTGAACAGCAAAAGAAATTTAATTTAGAGAAAATACCATTCTTGAATGAGTGTTTAGTTGAGGTTCAAAAAATTTTCGATAGAGAATTAACTATTTCAGAAAAAACCGAAATACTGCAATTTGGATGGAAAAAAGTACAGGAAATGCACCGTAGCAAGTCACAATTTCCAAAAGCAAACATTAAAACGCTTTTAGAGCTGCATGGAATAAGTGGCGAAATGGTAGATAATGCCGAAAAGGTGTTAAATGAAAATTCTTCACGTTTTCGCGATGATATTTTTGCTGTAACGTCAACTGGTGTTCAATTGAATATTAAATATTTAAAGGATATTGAGGAAAAAGGCAACTATTACACTACAAGCGAAGCCCAAAACCAAAAGTTACAGACTGTTACTAATATAGCTAAAGAACTGAATACTGCAATTGATTTGAAGATAATTCATAAATGGCAAATACAGGATATTATAAAAACCACTAACAAACTTTTAGGTTACGGTATAACTCCATTGAACAACGAGGGGTTCAACCCAAATTACGAAACCATAAGAAAACTTTAGTTTTTGTTTTAGTTACTTGTTAGTTTAGGATTAAGGCCCGGTGTATGCTGGGCTTTTTTCTACCTTAAAGCAAAAAAGAGAGCCTTTAAAAGCCCTCTAATTTTTTGTTCAAATGTAATAAACTAGCAACGTTTATACTTCTTCAAAATTACAAAAAATCCTCTTAAAATTGATTGATGGAATAAAATTGTTATGCATCTCTACAACCCCAAAAGACTGGTTGCATAACCCATTATTGCAATTTCAATCAAAGCTAAACGAAAACACAGGGGAAATATCAGATGTTAAATATGCTTTTTATAAAGGACTTTTTTTTAAAATAGTGCCGTCAACCGTTTCAAATCACTTTCATTTAATAATTCGTGGTTCATTAGCAAAATACTATAATAATGGTAAACATAATGCCTTTGATTTTGATATGAATATGCTTGAAGAAACCATTAATGAACTTCAAAATACATTCAAAGTCAAGCCAGATAAAGCCATTTTACAAAACTTTGAGTTTGGTGCTAACATAAACCCTAACAAACCCATAAAAACGATAATTAGAGGTATAAGAGCGTGGCAAAACAATTGTTTTAGTTCACTTAAAACCGAAGAAATATTTGACGGTAAACAATTGAAAAGACAGGAATACATTTATAAAGTTTATGACAAAGGAATTGTAAGCCCTGATACTCCTGAAAACCTGTTAAGAATAGAATTAGCCGTAAAAAGTACCAAACTAGCTAAAAAGCATAATATTAAAGTTTTAGCCGATGTATTAAACCCTGATAATCTAAATAGTATAAAACCATTACTAATTGATGTTTGGGGTGATATGATATTTTATGATAAGGGTGCAAAATTACGTGAAATGACACCGCAGCAACGCCAAAAATGGCTTTTCTATTTGGATGCGAGTAATTGGGTTATATTTTCGAGGGCGCAACGTTTTAAAGCGAAAAAAATATTTCAGGAATTGAAAAGTGAATTTTGTACCTCTACAACCCAGGAAGAAACATTGAAATTATTAGTGCAAAAACTTGAAACTTTATCAGCTAATAATCATCCTAAAAATGGTAACGCTTTACGCAACTTTTCAGAATATAAAAGTGAACGCTTTACGGATTTAGATAAAGGCGTAAACCGTTACCTTTTTGATGAGGTTAAAAAGAACAAAAAAAATGCACCAATTAAACGCCGTAAATGTGTGATGTGCAAAACTAATATCACAAAGAAAAAACGAGGTGCTAAATACTGTAGTAAATCCTGCAATAATAGAAGCAATTATATTGCTAGGAAAAAGAAGTTAAAAAAGATGCGCCGGCGTTAATGATATATATCTACAGATCCATTCATAGAATAGATACATCTAACATACTAACACGCACCCGGTTGAAAATAAAAAAGGTACTGTAACTCTTAAACACTTCTAATGCAATACGTTGCGCACTCCGTTATTCATACGCTTAGACCTTTTTTGACCAACTGTAACGCTAACTGTAACTGTAACGGTTACACTTCAAAAAAGCCCCTATTTTGTTTTAAAACAATTGATTTTATTGTTTTGGCTTCAATACTATTCAATTCATTTTAATCATAAAATCAAAAACCCAAAAAAATAAATAGGCAAAATCTATTTTGTAACGAAACTGCAACAAACTGTAACCAAAAGTGTAACGCTTTTTAATGATTGATATGCTTTTCGTTAATTTTCTTTGTTTTGTTTCAGACAGTTAAACTATTTTTATGGTTAAATCATTGCAGTATGGAATCAAAAAAAATCGAATCAATATTTGAGGATTATTTAAATAATGAAAATACAAACTATGCACTTATGATTAGTGGAAAATGGGGAAGTGGTAAAACTTATTTATGGAAAAATGTACTTGAAAAAAAGGCAGTCGAACAAACATTTAGACCTGTTTATATTTCTCTTAATGGTATAGAGAGTGTTAAAGAAGCTGAAAGCATTTTGTTTGGCAGCCTTTTACCCATTTCAAAAAACCTGCAAAGCAAGGGGGCTAAAACGGCTTTTAAGATAATACGAAACACGGCAAACGTAGCTGGTAAAATTTTTGGACGTGGCACGCAGTTGATTGACTTTGCAAAAGGGATAAAAATAGACCTTGACGTATCAAAAGTTGTACTATGTTTTGATGATTTAGAAAGATGCGCTGTTGAACCTGAAAGAATTTTGGGTTTAATCAATGAATATACAGAACATAAAAATGCTAAAGTAATCATATTTTCCGCAGAAGAAGAAATTGATGATGAAAGTGATTACAACAGAATAAAAGAAAAAGTAGTTGGTAGAATCCTAAACTATACAGCTAATTACAATGAATTGTTTAATAGTTATGTTGAAAATGTTGCTGATTCAAATTTTAGTGAGTTCCTAGCCAGTAATGAAAAACCAATTATTCACTTCTTTAAGAACCACAATATTCAAAATTTAAGAACATTCGGTTTTTATTTGGAAAATTTAAACCAGTTGTATAAGTACTACAAAGATGAAAGTGAAACGGAAGTTGATAGGATGCTTTTCTTTACGGCATTAATTAGCAATGAATTTAAAAATGGGGAATTAACAATCACCAATTTAGAAGATAAAAAAGGAATTGATGATTTTATGTTATTTATTGACCTAGACGATGTGGTAAATGGCATGATTGGCACGCCAATAAAGTCAAAAGATGTAGATGGGGAAGAAAAAAGTTATAGTGAAAAATTCATAGACAAATATTTAAGCAGTCAAAATGAAAAAGACAGATATGTATTTTCAAATTCTATATATGAGTTTGTTTTAACAGGGTATCTCGATGAGGATAAACTAAAACATGAGATTAATACTAGAAATGGGAAAAGTAGTAGTTCTAAAGAAGAAAATGCGTATAATACTCTTATGGGTTATAATTTTAGGGTTCTTGAAAATGATGAACTTGAAAAAGCTATTTCAGAAGTATTAGATTATGCCGAAAAAGGGAAATATAAAATGTATTCTTACCAAACAATTTTTAGTAACCTCACATTTCATATAAAAATTGGCTCTTTGGATGTTACAGAAGAAGAATTGATTACCCTATTATTGAAAGGGTTAGATATTTCAAAAACAAATTCAGAAGTTAACATTAGTGAAATTTCACATATTATGCACTTTAGGAAAAAAGAAGATTTAAACGATATAGAAAATAAAATACTTGAACTGCATAATGAGAAACGAAATAACGAAAAATATAACAAGGCAAATAAAATATTTGAAGTAATAGACCAAGAATTAGTTGAAGTAGATGATTTTTTTAATGAGGTTATAAATTCTGAAAACTGCCTTTTTGAGTTTATTGATCCAAATAGTTTTTTTAATAAAATGATAGGATTGAAAAACAAAAATTTACTTGTATTTAGCAATGCCCTTTTTGATAGATACAAAAAGGGTTATTTAGAGTTTCCTGAAAAAGAATTACCATTTTTTGAAACACAAAAAGAACTAATTACTAACTACAGCAATCAAAAAGATTTAAAGAATCCAAAAAAGGTTATTTTGGAAGAACTTTTAGTTAGAATTGATGAAATTATTAATCGTTTTAATGAATCAATTGAAAGAAAAAATAATTAGTATATCTAAAATTAATCCTTTTGCATTTTTAATATCTTAGTTAATATTATTAGGCATCTCCATAGGGTAATAGCCGTTAAAAAAACACCACTTATATTAAAATAATAAGTGAGGTATTGATAAGTAGGATTTAATATCAGTTTAAAAGAATAACCTATAATTGCCATAAATATAAGTGATTTAACAGCGTTCTTAAGATGTTTTATTGTTTCATCATATAAGCCAGTTGCTAGAAATAAATTAAAAAGGGTACTTGTTTCATACCCAGTTTCCTTATTAGTTGTAGTGCTGCTTTTAAATGTAATCAATAAGGTTAAGAATGTTAATACAAATCCTGCCGATGTAAAACCGATATTTGAAATATCAGAAGTCATGGATAGGTTATAATCATCGTTTGGAATCAACAATAAGTTTTGATTGACTAAAACGCAAAGTAAAACATTAATAATAGTTACTAGAAAATAATCCCATAGAATAGGGCTTTTAAAATACGTGTTCATTTCTTATAGATTGAGAACAAAATCATTAAAATCTAACTTTACTAATTCATACATTTTTTGCAAAGTAATTTTCTTTAAATCAATTTCTACAACTAATTCTTTTTTACCCTTTAAAAGATTAAAAACGGCATCTTCACCATCTTTATTTTCATACTTCACAACAAAATCTTCAAAGCACCCTATATTTTTTGGTCTTTTCTTAAAAACACCTAATAAATCGAACATCATGTTATTCGCATCTGTATTAAGCTGGATTTTTGAGTCATTTTTCCCAGGTGTTTGAAAATAAGATTCAACTCTTAAAAATTGAGGTTTTAACATATTACCTATGTTATTCATACCAAGAAAATAATTGCCTTTAATATCATTATCCATTTGTGCAATGTTTCTTGGTTTAAGTTTAATATCTATGTGCAGTACGTTCCTAAGTTCATTAATTGTTTTATCAATTGTACTATCAAAATGAATTGCAACATCTGTTTGTTTAGATAATGAAAGTTTATCCCTTGAAACATTCCTAAGATAAAATTCTAAATCTGAAACTCTTGGGCCATGATAATTATATTCTGCGCAAACAACAATTGTATGTGTACTAAAGTCAATAAAAAAATGTGTTTCTTCTGCTATATCTCCAATTTGGTCAATTGGCAATAGTTTGAATTTGTCAACTGGTTTTAATTTTGGCTGCCTGCCTTTTCTAAGCAAAGCCATGGTACACAAAATCTTCCTTTGATTGGGTAAAATTTTAGTACCTACCATAAAAAGTTCACGAGGGGTGTTTTCTGCTCTATTCTCGTTTCTATCAATTAAGTGTCCTTTGCCTTCTTTTCGCAATTCTCTTAAATAACCAAACACCTCTAAAAGTATTTTCTTAGAAGTATATTCACTTTTTAAATGCGCATATGGCTCAAATCTTAATGAAAAGAAATTAAATTTAGTTGGAGTGGTATTGCTTTTTGCCATTTATAAAAAAATACAATTAAGTTTTGTAAATATACTTTTTGTAATCCAAAAAGTACGTAGAATTGTAAGATTTGCTTATTATAAACAGATTTTCTAACAAAATGTTAAGTATTTGGTTTGGGTTTATGGTAGTTTTTAGGAAACTCTTTTTTACACTTTTTTTCAGATTGTTGACTAAATGTTGACTAGATAAACGAAAAAACCCTGTAAATACAGGGTTTTAAGTACTCAAGGTGGAACTAATTTGAATTCAAAATTATGAGGTTTTAAAGGGTATTTCAGAGGGTAGAAATTCAATGGACACCGTATAGGTCTCTTTTTATGAAAACTTTAACATTTAATTGAATTTTGCCACGAATTAAAACTAAATAATATTAAACCTAATTAGCCTTTCTTCTTTATTTAGTATTAAACCGATTTACATTATTCCGCTTACTTTGTAATAACAAAATTTTCTATGTCTGTACAATTTTTATTAAATAACGCTGTGCGATTGTTATTAATTGGTGCAGAAAGATGATTTAACATTAAGTAAATCAATTCTTTCTATTTTTTCTAGTTCAAAATTTTGATTAAAGTTGTCTGAAATGTTTGTTTAGTTCACGCACAACCTCATTGAAATCTGGAAGGTCGTGAATCTGATTTGCAAGACTTTTATTCCAGTCTCGCCTAAAAGTGGATTCCTTTTTTTCAAATACAGCTTGAAAATCTTTTGGATCCCGTCCTTTGTTAGTGGCCTTTCGTTCAAATTCAAAGTTGTGATGCGTGATATCCATACCATGAATTTCAAGAAGATACCATAAATCATATACGTCACGAGGAATGGTTCGACCCATTAATGTAGTCATTTTTTTAATAACAACTTCTGATAAAGAGTAACATAGTATTGAGAATTCTTCCTCAAAATCTGAATAATCGGCAAAAACTGAACGCTCTTCCAATTCAAATTCTAGAATTTCCCCTCGTGTAACATCCACTTTAAGATGTCTACTACCCATAGCCCCTTGTAAAGGAGCTACATAATTGATAAAGAACTTTAGACTTCCAGATTCTTCATGCAATTTCTCTTTTTCGTAATCAATTTCAAGTTGAAGCCCTGATTCCTCTGTCGCAATTTGCAAACTAGCTTCAAACAATTCAAGAATGCCATCATTGCTTATATCTTCATCCAGTAGAGTGAAATCCAAATCTTCGGAAAATCGGTAATCTTTAAAATATACCTTCTTTAATACAGTGCCGCCCTTAAAGGCAAGTATGCTTTTTAGAGCTTGTTGTTTTGAAATCCCATAAAGTACCCATGTTATCACATAGTCTTTTTCTATTTCAACAGCACCTACTTTATTTTTGGCTGCGATTTTATCTATTTCTCCTCTTGCAATCATTAACTAACGGGTGCTTGTAACATGGTGTCTAAATCTATATTCACTTGAATGCTCCAGCGGTTCTGGATTCTTCCCTGTTTTGGGTGTATTGGGTCCAAAACCGTAATACTGGCTGTCTTAAGGGCCTGCAATTGATCAATTATAGGCGTTTCAATTCTATAAAGCTCCAATAAAAACCCAAGTCGCTTTATTACAGATTGACTTTGCATTTGATTTATATAATTAAGAAGTTTAGTATAATCCATTTTATACCCTACACGGTAAATCGCTTTTCCAATCTCAACAATACCACCGGCATAATCCGGTTTGAATAGGCAATCTATTATGGTCTTTTCTAGGTCACTATATTTGATGACATAGGATTGATTTATATACTCCACCCAAGTTTTTTTGATTCCAAAAAAATGTTTCTTGTTATGATATATAAATTGGAATTTAACGCCATGTATCGATTGTTCAGTAGGTGTCATTTGTTTATTTACCACAACTTGTTCAACAAGTGCTGGCTGTGTTGTTAAATCATGCAATTGTAGTGCTGTATAATAGCCAATATAATAGCTTCTTTTGCCTACTAATTCAGATGCTGTTAAATGTCTATTTGGAGAGAACTCTTCAAGTACGGTGTCATATGGTAACATGACGTATAACCCCCTTTTGATGCGTAAGGCTAATTCCCTGTCGATCAAATTTTGCAAAAGCTCCTGAATATAATCCTTTGCAAAAGAGGGCATGAAATTTTTAGCATCCCTTACAGTAAAAAAAGCTTTCTTATTATCAATAAGATATCTTAAAAATTCCGCGGTATTTTCTGTAATAACTTTATCTTTCATATTGGGTAAAAGGGGTAATTTACCCCTCTAACTATATATAAAACATATTCAATCAAGTTATTTTTTACTAAAGAATAAAATAATATACTCATACAATACTCCACAAAGATAAACTCGCAAAATATTTGCTTTCAAATTTATCTGCATAAAAAATCGGCACCCCCTCAAAGGTTTCTCCCAATTTTTCACTTGAAAATTTGAGACAAAATTTTGTCTTCCGTTTGGGTTCTGCTTACATATTGTTTAACTAAAAATTTTAAATCATGACAACAAGAGCAACAAAGAAACCTGTTAATGGAAAGACCAGAAGGAATTCCAAAAATCCGGTGAAGACCAAATTGAACAACGAAAGTGTGAGCCTACAAATTCAAGAGATTCCTATTGGCAAGATCAGCCCTGATCCCAATCAGCCCAGAAAAACCTTTAAGGAGGAGTCTTTACAATTACTTTCCAAAAGCATTCAATAACATGGCATTTTACAGCCCATCACAGTTCGAAAAACCAGAAAGAACTTTATCATCGTTATGGGTGAACGTCGGTACCGTGCCAGTAAATTGGCGGATAAAAATACCATTCCGTGTATCGTAAAAGCATATACGGATTCCAATGTTCTGGAAGTCCAGATTATCGAAAACCTGCAACGACAGGATGTAGAACCTACATGTATATACAATGCCACAATTAGAATAAAGTATACAAATATTAATCTCTAGGAATAATTTAAGAATAATAGAAAAGGTATAATTTAACAACGGTATTATTTTTTTCTTCTTTGAGTTTAAATTTATTTTTCAATGCTTGCATATCATCACTTACTTTTTTGTCTAAAATTTTGGTATAATGCTGTGTTGTTTTTAAAGATTTATGCCCTAAAAATCCTAATACTACCAAAAAATGATACTGAAATCTCTTCACTAAATATTTTAAAGAACTGGCTAAATTGATGCCCTATCAATAAAGTTGAAATCAACCTTTACTTTACCTTTTTTCTTATTTAAAATCATACTGGCAGCGGTTTCTCCCATCATCTTAAAATCGGTTGAAATTACGGTAATGCCCAATAAATCCTTTAAAGGGGTATCGTTGTATGATATAATTCCTATTTCTTTTCCTAATAAGAATTCATCTTCCCTAATCTGCTTTACTAAATTTACCAAATCTGATTCTTCAATGGTAATAAATAAATCTCCTTTTTTTAAGATAATGTCTTCATAGACTCTATCTAAAATTTCAAAATCTAAATTGAATTCTACACAAAATTTTCTAAAACCGTGTAAAATTCTCCTTGGGTATGGGTAAACCGATTTATCAGGATAAACCAGAATAAGTTTTTCATATTTTTTAATTTTTGGAAGCCCTTCTTTTAAAGCAGTGTAAATATCATTTTCAAAGTCTTGATAAATTTCAACCACTTCACCTTCAACATCAAGTTTAATGTTATCGAGTACAACTAATTTATCTAGGGGTATTTTTTTAATGGCTTTAATTACGTCATCTGTAAAACTAACATGTTTTAAATCATCAGTCTTAAAATGGGGCATAATTACATAATAGTCATAAGCCGATTTGTTTTTATCCAATAAATTTAAAAACAAACTCTCATCGCAGTGGTAAATATGTAAATCTGTATGGGAGTTGGCGCCAATACTATCAATAAACGAATTATAGGTGCGCATTTTATAGGAACTGAGCTTATTGACAAGAAACAAAATATTGACTTTTGATATTAATTTTGTACGTGTTATATAGTACCCTTTTCCCCTAATGGAAGAGATAATGTTTCGTTCTTTTAGTATATTATAAGCCTTTTCAACTGTATCTCTCGATAGATAAAACTCTTCGCTCAACAGATTTATTGATGGAATTTTTTGGTCAATGGTTAAATTGCCTATTGAAATATTATGAATTATAGAATCTACGATTTGTTGGTATTTAGGCACCCTTGAATTCTCATCAATTACAATAAATTTCAACATTTGCATATACCTGTTTTTTTATTGAATTAAAAAAAGACGTTTACATATTTAATATAATAAAAACGCCATAGACTACTGTTTTCGCAAAGTAAAAGAAATAAAATTACGATTCAAAATTTAAGCTGATACAAATTTTTATAGTATTTTACAAGAACATATTTTATTTTGAATTAAGCGGGATAGTACAGGATAGAAACTTACTAATCTTAATATACATTAGCATGTAATATTTTAATGACACTAATGAATACACTAACAAAAAAGTTTAATTACGTAGACTATCTATGGGATGAAAAGAAAGCTAACGATTTAGGTGATGACCAAGTAGCTTTATTTTTGTACCGCTCGAATATATTAGGAGCAGATTTAAGAATAACCAATTACGGCGGAGGTAATACAAGTTGTAAAACCATTGAAAAAGACCCCTTAACAAACGAGAATGTTGAAGTTATGTGGGTTAAAGGCTCAGGAGGAGATATTGGCACATTAACACGTTCGGGAATTGCCGGTTTATATACTGGCAGATTACGTGATTTGAAAAATGTTTATGGAGGTTTAGATGATGAAGATAGAATGGTCGGTCTTTTCAACCATTGTATTTATGATTTAGATAGTAAAGCACCTTCAATTGATACGCCACTTCACGGGTTATTACCATTTGCACATATTGATCATTTGCATCCAGATGCACTTATTGCCGTTGCTGCGGCAAAAGATAGTGAAAAGGTAACCAAAGAAATTTGGGGTGATAGTATGGGATGGGTGCCTTGGCAACGTCCAGGTTTTGATTTAGGACTTCAACTTGAAAAATGTTTGAACGATAACCCTGGAATTAGAGGTATTGTTTTAGGAAGCCACGGTTTATTTACTTGGGGAGATACGTCTTACGAATGTTACATGAATAGTTTAGAAGTTATTGAAATGGCTTCTGAATACATTGAAAAGAAAATAAAAGAACAAGGTGAAGTTTTTGGTGGACAAAAAGTAAAAAGTCTTCCAAAAGAAGAACGTTTAGAAAAAGCAGCACAATTAATGCCCTTATTAAGGGGTTTATGCTCTTCTGAAAATAGAATGATTGGACATTTTGACGATAGAGATGTGGTGATGGAATACATCAACAGTAATGATTTAGAACGTTTAGCGCCAATGGGAACGTCTTGTCCAGACCACTTCTTACGTACAAAAATTCAGCCTTTAGTATTAACATTAGATCCTAAAGAAGATTTATCAGATGCCGATGCTGTACTTGCTAAATTAGAACCTGCTTTCGAACAATACAGAAAAGAATATGCAGACTACTATAATACTTGTAAAAGAGATAATAGTCCTGCAATGCGTGATCCAAACCCCGTAATCATTATTTACCCTGGAGTTGGCATGTTCAGTTTTGCAAAAAACAAACAAACAACACGTGTGGCAAGTGAGTTTTACATCAATGCAATTAACGTCATGCGTGGTGCAGAAGCCATTACTGAATATACATCTTTGCCAAGGCAAGAAGCGTTTGACATTGAATATTGGTTATTGGAGGAAGCTAAATTACAACGTATGCCAAAAGAGCAACCATTATCACGTAAAGTAGCTTTGGTTACTGGTGGTGGTGGTGGAATTGGTAAAGCAATTGCCGATAAATTAGCAGCTGAAGGAGCCAACGTTGTGTTAACAGATATTAATGAAGATAGTTTAAAAGAAGCCAATGCAACATACAAACGTGATGTTTCAACCTATGCTGTTTGTGATGTTACTAGCAACAAATCTATTATAAATGCTTATAAAAAAGCATGTGTTGAATTTGGGGGGATAGACATCATTGTTCACAGTGCTGGTTTGGCAATTTCAAAACCTATTGAAGAAACTACCGAAAAAGATTGGGACATTTTACAAAATGTATTGGTCAAAGGTCAGTTTGAATTGGCTAAAGCAGGTGTTGAAATCATGCGTAAGCAAAATTTAGGTGGTAACTTTATAAGTATTGCCAGTAAAAACGGATTGGTTTCCGGACCAAATAATGTAGGCTATGGTACAGCTAAGGCTGCCCAACAACATATGTCCCGTTTATTGGCTGTAGAATTGGCTTCGGATAAAATACGAGTAAATGTAGTGAATCCTGATGGGGTTATAGTAGGCAGTAAAATTTGGGAAGGTGATTGGGCTGAAGGTCGTGCGAAAGCCTATGGTATATCAGTTGAAGAACTACCGGCACATTATGCAAAAAGAAATTTATTAAACGAAATCATATATCCAGAAGATATTGCTAATGGTGTATTCTCTTTAGTTGCCATTTTAGATAAAACAACTGGAAACATTATAAATGTAGATGGTGGTATGGCCAATGCATTTGTAAGATAAAATTATTGAGTTAGTTTGTTTAGTTAAAAACTTCCATAGCATATTAAAGTATATATGGGAGTTTTTTTATAAAAAGTAATATATGAAAATAGATAACGGTCAAATTCAAGATATAAACAGTACGCACCTTAAAGCGCATCAAAGCCATTTTGATTTTCTTTCAGATGTGCTAACAAGTAAAGGAGTTGACGTAAATAATATCATTTCTAAGTTAAAAGATTTTCAAGTAGCCATACCAAGTTGGGCATTAGGTGCTGGGGGAACACGTTTTGGGCGTTTTTCATTCTACGGAGAGCCTTCAAACTTAGAACAAAAAATTCAAGATATTGGAATCCTTCATAGTTTAACACAAACAGCTGGTGCTGTTTCGCTTCATATTCCTTGGGATGTTCCTGATGATTACAACGCTATTAAAGAATTAGCCAATAGCTTAAATATAAAGTTCGATGCGGTTAACTCCAACACATTTCAAGATCAAAAAAACGCAAAAGAATCTTATAAATATGGTTCTTTAAGTAATACAAGTAAAGCTGTTAGAGAACAAGCTATTCAACATAATCTAGATGTTATAAATATTGGGAATAAACTAGGTTCAAAAAGCTTAACCGTTTGGTTGGCAGATGGTTCGTGTTTTCCTGGGCAGAATAATTTTCAAACCGCACTTCAACATACCGAAAACAGTTTAAAAGAAATATACAAAGGTTTGCCAAACGATTGGAGCATGCTTATTGAATACAAACCTTACGAGCCAAACTTCTATAGCACAGTAATTCAAGATTGGGGAACATCGTTTATGTTGGCAAATGCATGTGGAGAAAAAGCATATTCGCTGGTCGATTTAGGGCACCATTTACCTAATAGCAATATCGAGCAAATTGTTTCCATTTTAATGCTTAAGGGTAAGTTAGGTGGTTTTCATTTTAATGATAGTAAATATGGTGATGACGATTTAACCGTTGGAAGCATTAAGCCTTATGCCTTATTCTTAATTTTCAATGAATTGGTTTACGGTATGCAAAACAATCCACAAAATCCAGATTTAGCGTGGATGATAGATGCTAGCCATAATGTAAAAGATCCTTTAGAAGATTTAATTCAATCACTTGAAGCTATACAAGAAGCCTATGCAAAAGCACTTTTGATTAATCAAGATGATTTGAAAGATGCTCAACAAAATAACGATGTTGTGAAATGCCAAGAGATTTTACAAGATGCGTATAGAACCGATGTTCGCCCGTTGCTGGAAAAAGCACGTTTAGATGCTGGAGGAGCGCTAAACCCCATAAATGCCTACAGAACTTTAAATGTTAGAAACGAACTAATTAATGAACGTGGTAAAAATACGGTAGCCACAGGATTATAATCGCTTTTTATGATAGATGTAACTGCTGTTTTTGATATTGGTAAAACCAATAAAAAATTCTTCCTCTTTGATAAAGATTACAAAGAAGTTTATAAAGAATATATTTCTTTTGAAGAAATTAAGGACGAAGATGGTTACCCAACCGAAAATTTGCCTGAGCTACAAAAATGGCTAAAAAGTGTTTTTGCTAATATTCTTGAAGCTTCAGAATTTAATGTACAAGCCATAAACTTTTCGTCATACGGGGCAAGTTTTGTGCATTTAGATGAAAATGGCGATGTTTTAACGCCATTATATAATTATACAAAACCAATTGATAAAAGTGTTATTGATTCCTTTGTAGAAGAATATGGACCAAGAAAAGACTTCTTAAAAACTACAGGCTGTTTTGATTTAAGTCTTTTAAACTCTGGTTTACAGCTGTACTGGATAAAACATGCCAAACCAGAAACATTTAAAAAAATTAAGTACTCTTTACATTTACCACAATACTTAAGTTACATTTTCACGGGTATTCCTTTAAGTGAATATACAAGTATAGGTTGCCACACGGCACTTTGGGATTATACAAAGAAAGATTATCACACTTGGGTTTATAAAGAAAATTTGCACCAAATTTTACCCACCATAGTTTCAACCGAAACAAGTATTAATATGAATTATAATGGTAAGCGTATTAAAATTGGGGTAGGTATTCACGATAGTTCATCTGCGCTTTTGCCCTATGTTAGAAGCATAAAGAAAAAATTTGTTTTAGTTTCCACAGGAACTTGGAGTATTGCCTTAAATCCTTTTACTGATAGGCCAATTGCTGAAAATACTGAAGATAAGGATTCTATAAATTACATGAGGATAAACGGAAAACCCGTAAAAGCAACACGTTTATTTTTGGGTAATGAGTATAAATTACAAGTAAAAAAATTAGATAAACTTTATGGGGTGTCTGAAGAGTATCACAGACATGTAAAGTTTGATTATGACACCTATTTTGAGATTCTTCAAGATTTTGAACATATGTTTAAATGGGAAAGCATTACAGATTCAGAAATGCCCGAGGAAACAAAAATACCTTATGATAAATTTGAACATGCCTATCATCAACTTATGCTTGAGTTAGTATTACTACAAATAAAAAACATAAAAGAAGTTATTGGTGATGATGACATTAACCGCTTATATGTTGATGGTGGTTTTAGTGATAATGATCTTTATATCAAACTGTTATCGCATTATTTTAGAGATAAGAAATTGAGAACTACAGATTCTTCACTAGGGTCTGCTTTAGGTGCTGCAATTTGTATTTCTGATAAAAAGTTGAACTCAAAGTTTCTAAAAAAGAATTATTCGTTAAAAAAACATGTCCCATTCATAATAAAATAATATTATGGCAATAAAGTTTGACACACGTTATCCATCGATTGATGATTTAAGAAATAAGGCACAAACAAAAATTCCAAAGTTTGCTTTTGAGTATTTGGATGGTGGCTGTAATGAAGATGTTAATTTACACAGAAACACATCTGAATTAAGAGAAGTACAATTAAAACCAAACTATTTAAGAAACCATAAAGGCTCATCACTTAAAACCAGTTTATTTGGTATAGAATATGATGCACCATTTGGAATTGCACCTGTTGGGTTACAAGGTTTAATGTGGCCCAATTCACCAGAAATACTAGCAAAAGCCGCCTTTGAACATAACATCCCTTTTATTTTAAGCACCGTAACTACTATGAGTATTGAACGTGCTAGCGAATTAACCGAAGGTAAAGCTTGGTTTCAATTGTATCACCCAGCTGAAGACAGATTGCGCGATGATATTATAAATCGAGCAGCCGCAGCAGAATGTCCTGTTTTGGTTATTTTGTGCGATGTACCAACATTTGGTTTTAGACCAAGGGATATAAGAAATGGGCTGGCAATGCCTCCAAAAATGTCTATAAAAAATATTCTGCAAATTTTAGGTAAACCTCATTGGGCGTTTGAAACTTTAAAATATGGACAACCCAATTTTGAAACCTTAAAACCTTACATGCCAAAGGGGTTAGACTTAAAACAACTTGGTAAATTCATGGATCAAACGTTTAGTGGCCGATTAAACGAAGAAAAAATAAAACCAATAAGAGATATGTGGAAAGGCAAATTGGTAATAAAAGGCGTTGCATCTGAATATGATGCTGAAGAGGTTATACGTTTAGGCTTGGATGGTATTATTGTGTCAAATCATGGTGGTAGACAATTAGATGCTGGACAGTCAACTATAAAACCTTTGTCAACTATTGCTGAAAAATACGGTGATCAAATTGAAGTAATGATGGATAGTGGTATCCGTTCTGGTCCTGATGTTGCTAGAGCTATGGCAAGTGGGGCTAAATTCACTTTTATGGGACGTTCGTTTATGTACGGCGTTTCAGCTTTAGGAAAAAAAGGAGGAAACCACACCGTTTCATTATTAAAAACAGAATTACAACAGGTTATGGAACAACTTTGTTGCGAAAAAACAACAGATTTTACTAACCATTTAATCAAATAAGATTTCCATAACAATAATTTAAAAACCAACTAAACCATGAGCCAATTTAATATAGAAGAAGAAATAGAAGATATCGCAGGAGGTGAATTTGAAAGAACGCCAGTTCCTGAATCAAAACTTAAAAGCTGGAAAAGTTTTCTTGGTATGTATGCAGGCGAACATGCTGCAGGAACCGAGTTTGTTATTGGCCCCCTATTTTTAACAACAGGTGTAAGCGCTTTCGATTTAATTATTGGGCTACTGTTAGGAAACCTATTGGCTGTTTTATCTTGGCGTTTTTTAGCTGCTGAAATTGCCGTTAAAAATAGATTAACACTTTATTACCAATTGGAAAAAATTTGTGGTAAAAAGTTAGTTGTTGGTTACAATTTAGCAAATGGTATTCTGTTTTGTTTTTTAGCAGGAGCTATGATAACCGTATCAGCCACTGCTGTTGGTATTCCTTTTGATATGCCAATGCCAAAACTTACCGATACACTCCCAAATGGTATTACTTGGATTCTTATTGTGCTAGCCATTGGAGCTGTAATATCTATAATTGCTGCCCGTGGTTATGATATGGTATCGAAAGCAGCCAATTGGATGTCACCAGTAATTGTTCTTGGGTTTTTAATTTGTGGAATTGTGGCATTAAATCAATTAGGTGTAAGTAGTTTTTCAGACTTTTGGAATATTTGGGGAGAAGGTTCTGAACCATTTCCTGGACAAATAAAATATACATTTTGGCATGTTATGATTTGGTCGTGGTTTGCTAACGGAGCTATGCATATTGGGATGTCAGATTTATCTGTTTTCCGCTTTGCTAAAAAAGCAAGTTCTGGCTGGACAACCGCAGCAGGAATGTACGTAGGTCATTACATGGCGTGGATAGCTGCATGTTTAATGTATGCTGTTTATTTAAAATCGCCTGAAGCACAAGCTATTGTGTCTAGTGGTGGAGCTCCCTCAGTAGCACCAGGGCCTATGGCTTATAATACTATTGGTATCTTTGGAATTTTAGTTGTGGTTTTAGCTGGTTGGACAACCGCTAACCCAACCATTTATAGAGCAGGTTTAGCTTTTCAAGCTATTATGCCAAAAACGTCAACGTTTTGGGTTACTATTATTGCTGGTACAATTGCAACTATAGCTGGGTTATTTCCTGCTTTTGCAATGCAACTATTAGATTTTGTTGCCCTTTATGGATTTATTTTAGCACCTGTTGGAGCCGTAATTGTGTTTGAACATTTCTTTGCCAAAAAGTATGGAGTAATTAAAAATTATGCTGAACAAGCAAACATCAGGTTTAATAAATCTGTTCTATTGGCTTGGGCATTAAGTTTTGGTATATTCTATTTTATATCCGTTCAATTTGGTGTATTTCTATCGTTTGTAACACTGCCTGCATGGTTGTTATGTGGAGTTCTATTTTTAATTTTTAGTAAATATTTTCATCTATCATGATTTAGCGTTTTTATCTGCTATATTTTTTTATTATTCGTAATAGCATTAAGCTGTTTGAAGAGTAAACTAATATTGAAATAGAAAACCTAAAAGCTGAATACTAGAGTAATCCTGAAGGTTTGACACATAGATCTGTTTTTTTGGCAATTATCTTCAGAAAGTTTAAGCAAGCGGGAATTTTTTGAAGGCTTTTCTGTTCCAAAAGACAAAGAGTTGATTCCGTATTTTAATTACTATGGAAAGGAAGCTTTAGTTTCTCTGAAAACTTTTTAAGAATGACTTATGTAGTTAAAGAAGATGGTAAAATAGCTGAAGTTTTAGGCGTCAATGAATAGCTGTTGGTAAACATATTAATGCTATGAAGAGGGATATTTAAAAAAAAGATGGTACAAGAGGCTATTGGGAAATAAGTATTGGCAAATAATTATATCCTCACAAACCCAATAATCAATCCCAAAGCAAAGGTACAAAAGCAATTATAGAGTTATATGTAACTAACTAAAAAGTATATGTTTTAAATTAGTTAATCACTAATTTTTTTGTGATTGAAGCATCGTCTTGAGATACTCTCATTATATAGAGTCCAGCATTTAAAGATGAAACATCTAATGTGTTATTTTTAACGATATTTTTTAAAACTTGTTTTCCTAAAATGTCATAAACATCAACAGTTAAAGTAGCGTTGCTTTTACTTTTAATATTTACAAAACCTGTTACTGTTGGATTTGGGTGCATGCTAAAATCTTCAATTTCTTTTTTTGTTGTTGCAAGTGTGTTATTATCAACAAAAGAAAAATCATCCCAAAAAGCGGATCCGCCATTATATGTTCTAACATCAAATCGGAAACCATCAACATTAGCAGGCCCTGTAAGTTCAACTTCAAACTTTTGCCAAATACCTTCATCTTCTGGAAGATATACTCTAAAAAGTGTTCCATTAGTATAATCAATTGTAGTTCCATTAAGCCAAACACAATTAATTCTAACAGTCTCACCAGTACCTTTAGCCGTTTCAACATAATACCATAAAGTAAGGGTGTAAGATTCCCCTGGTTGTATGCCAGTAAAATCTTGTGAAACAAATACATTTCCTAATCCTGCAGTGTCCATTTTCATTGAGCTTGAACCTGAGTGTACTATACTTGTTTCTTCTATAATTTGTGCAGCTGATCCTTGACTACCTATAACCCAATTATCTGCCATACCAGCATTCCAAGTTTCAAAGCTTCCGTTGGTAACCATTTCTTGCCCAAAAGAAATAGTCGAAATAAAAATCGTAAAGGTTAAAATGTAAATTTTTTTCATAATTTTTTAGTTAGTTTAAATAACCATACTATACATCAATGTTATTGAAATCTATAAGAATTCTTTCAATTATAGATTAAACTTATGCTGTATCACTAGTAATAAAGTTAATTGTTAAACAATAATAGGAAATTGAGAAAAGTAATGTATCCTGTACTGTGCTGTAAACTTCCAATAAAACGGGTTACTATACTTGGAAGGATATAAAATCATGAAATCTGTAGCTACAAAAATTAATCTAGAACCATTAAACCTAATTAAATGTCATTTTAAGTAACATATTAAATAATTTAAAATTTTACAATTATTGGGTTGGGATATCTTAAACCTTAAATTAAATCGATCTTCTCTTTAAACATAAACGAAACCAATTTAATCATTGATGTTGTACAGCACAGCACAGGATACTTTTTCTCTATATGTTTATTATTCTTGTTCTCTAAGTTTTAATAAAAATATTTGTTTTTTTAATAATTAGAGGTTTATGGGTCTCAAAGCTTTAGTTAACAACTATTTTTTAAGAATATTAAATTAACACTCATTTTAAGTATAATTTTGAAAAGAAAAAGAAATTAGACACGATAAAAATAATTGCACAAAGCTTTTGCTAATTTTATAAAAACCAATTAACTATGTATGTTTTAAAACGAAACCTTATTTTATTAATGTTTTCACTGTTTATTCTGACTGGATGTAAGGAAAATAATAAAGACTCTAAAACAACCTTTTCAAAAAGTGAAACAAATATCTTAAAAGTTCAAGATAAATTTTCCTATGCTAATCTTGAAAATGTAAGTATGAAAGGAAAGGTTGGAGATGAGTTGTCAAAAGTCATTGATAAAAGAATAGCGTCTAATTTTGCCGCAACCGAAATTGCCGCAGAAGCGACTAAGGCCTTTGAAATTAGAATGGATGACCAATTCCACGAAGGCCGAGGTCTTTGGCAAGGTGAATTCTGGGGGAAATGGATTTTGTCTGCAATAGCTGCTTATCGTTATTCGGGTGACGAAAATATTAAGCAAACAATAAAAAGAGAAACAGAACGTCTTATTGCAACTCAAGATGAAAACGGATATATAGGAAGTTATAAAAACTCGGCTTATGTTGAAGGAGATGTATGGAACGTATGGAATAGAAAATATACGCTTTGGGGTCTAGTAGAAGCTTATGAGCTTTTAAAAGATCCAAATATATTGAAAGCCGCACAAGGAATGATGGACCAATTGATGACTGAAGTTGGGCCAGACAAAGTTCAAATTGTTGATACAGGTAATTTTTATGGACTTCCTAGTTCTTCGATACTTACGCCATTAGTAAAATTATATGTAGAAACAGGTGAAGTTAAATATCTTGATTTTGCTGAATATATTGTTGCTAATTGGGAATCAGAGCCTGGGAATCCCCCAGCTATAGTCGAAAAAGGACTTACCGGAGTGCCTGTTCATGAATGGTTCCCAGAAAAAGGCAAATGGACCAAAGCCTACGAATTTATTTCATGCGTTGAAGGTTTAGTAGATTTGTATCAAGTTGTAAATAAACCTGAATATCTAAAAGCTTCCAAGAATATTTATAAAGCAATACAAGAGAACGAGAGAGTTATTACAGGTGGTATAGGTTATCATGACAAACTTGTTGGTGCATCCAACGAGCCTGCAGGACTCAATGAACCTTGTGATGTTGTTTATTGGGAACGGTTGTCAGCAAAGTTATTGGCACTTACAGGAGACCAATCTTATGCTGACGAAATAGAGCGTTTAACTTACAATGTACTTATTGGTTCCTTTAATCTTCAAGGAGATTGGGGTGTTAGGCGATTAGGTTTAAATGAGCCACATTTAGTATCTCCGCTTCATGCTTTTACCAATTATCACCAATGTTGCGTTGCAAACGTGCCCCGAGGAATGCTACAATTAGGACAAGTTGCTGTAATGCCTTCAAAAACAAATAATGAAGTTCTTGTAAATCTATATATTCCAGGTTCTTATGAAGTTGATTTAGCAAATGGAAAACCTATAACCTTGGAAATATTTACTGAGTACCCAAAAAATGGAGATGTTTCCATTAAACTGGAAACAAAAAAGGAATTTGAAGGTAAACTGTCTTTTCGTCGTCCTGAATGGTCTAAAGAATTTCATGTTATAATAAATGGTCAAGAAAAAGATTTTGTTATAGATGATGAAAACAATGTTAGTGTAAGTAAAACCTGGAGAAATGGAGACGATATTAAAATTATAATTGATGTTTCTTCTAGAATCATTGGAATATCTAAAAACGAAAAATACAAAGCCCTAATGTGGGGTCCGGTAGTGTTAGCTCGCAGTAGTATTTTAGAAGGAAAAGAATCATTGGATACACCACTTTTTTTTACTAATGACGTTCAGTTATCATTGTTACCTAATGACAAAAAAAGCGATAAAGTTTGGCTAGAATTTTCTGGAAAAACTGAAGATGGAAAGTCATTCAAGGTTTGTGACTACGCTTCAACAGGTAGGGAATATGAAAAACCAACCGATCCCACAGCTTGGCAAGAAATGATTAAAAATAGAGTGACCACCGATCAAAGGGTATGGCTACAAACCAATAAATAAATTTGGTTATTTTAAAATTAGTATTGGATTTAATAATGAATTATAATAAGAACTCTATAAGGATAGCATTTTTATTAATTGTAATTACAATAAAAACTGTATGCTCACAACCATATCTAAACCCTGATTTAACCATAAATCAACGTGTAGATGATTTAATTAGCAGAATGACGTTGGAAGAAAAAGTTGGACAAATGACCCAATATGTAGCATTTAAACATATTCAAGGTGTTAGTGGTGTTGCACAACTTGACGATATTGAGAATGTTAATAGTGATAATGAATTTTATCCCGGTCTGAAAATTGCCGATATTAAGGAAAAAATAAAAAAAGGAGAGATAGGCTCATTTCTTTTAGTTAAAGGCCTTGATGAGGCAAATTATCTTCAAAAACTTGCTGCTGAATCACGGCTAAAAATACCTTTGCTAATTGGTGAAGATGCAATACATGGGCATGCTCTCTATTCTGGTGCAACAGTTTATCCTACGCCATTAGCATTAGCTAGTTCTTTTAATAAAGAATTAGTCAAAAATATAGCTCGGGCTACTGCCAAGGAAATGAGATTGACGGGATATCATTGGACATTTTCGCCTAATGTGGATGTTGCCAAAGATGCCCGTTGGGGCAGAACAGGAGAAACATTTGGCGAAGACCCTCTTCTGGTAGGAGAAATGGGTAAGGCAATGGTAGAAGGTTATCAAGAAAATCTAAAAAATGAAGGCGTACTTTCCTGTTTAAAACATTTTATAGCAGGTAGTCAACCATCCCGAGGTTTAAACTTTACACCAATGGATGCATCCCAAAGGGCCATGAAGGAAATTTGGTTACCACCTTATGAAAAATCCATAAAAGCAGGCGCCAAAACTGTTATGGCGGCCCATCATGACCTTAATGGCGTACCATGTCATGCAAATGACTATCTATTGACAGATATTTTGAGAAATGAATGGGATTTTGATGGTTTTGTTGTAAGTGACTGGAAAGATGTATTTAGACTTCAAACTCTACATAAAGTAGCTGAAAATCTTGAACAGGCTGCTTCACTTTCGGTAAATGCAGGATTAGATATGAATATGCATGGTCCTGGATTTCATGAATATGTGGTAAAGAATGTTGAAAAAGGAATTATAGACTTAAGTCGAGTAGATCAAGCTGTTAAAGCTATTTTGACATCAAAATTTGAATTAGGTTTATTTGAAAAGGTATTAGTTGATGAAGAAAACGAAAAAAAATTATTTGATGAAGAATCCAGAGATCTTGCCTATAAGGCAGCTTTAGAATCGATGGTTCTTTTAGAAAATAAAGGAAATATTTTACCTCTTGATACAAAAAAGTATAAGAATATTTTTATTACTGGACCAAATGCAAATAATCAAACCTTATTGGGCGACTGGGCTGGAAAACAGCCGGATGATAATGTTGTAACTATTCTTGAAGGTGTTCGTAATGGTTTTAAAAATTCAAACGTAACCTATTATGAATGTGAAGATCATAGAAGTATCTCGGACGAAGATATCGATAAAGTAAAGTATAAAGCATCTGAAGCTGATGTATCAATAGTAGTAGTAGGCGATAATTCTTTTAGGACTTATTGGAACAGTAGGACAAATGGAGAAAATTCTGATCGAGCAGACGTGTCATTATTTGGCCGCCAGCTTGACTTGGTTAAGGCAGCCCATGCTTCTGGAAAGCCTGTTATTGTTATTTTGGTCATAGGAAAACCAACCGCTATACCATGGATAAAAGAGAATATTCCCGGTGTTTTAGTGGCATGGGAGACAGGTGCATTTAGTGGTACAGCAGTTTCGGATATTCTTTTAGGGAAATATAATCCTTCTGGAAAGTTGCCTATTTCATTTCCTCGAAGTTCTGGACAATTACCTGTTTTTTATAACCATCGCCCTTCCTCATATTACAGAACATATAATGACGAGGAAACAGGAGCTTTATACGGGTTTGGTTATGGGCTAAACTATTCTAATGTTGTTTTTAGTAATTTATCTGTTCCAGAAAATATAGAAAAAAATAAGTTGATCAAGATAAATGTTGAAGTAAAAAATAATGGTTATTTGCCAATTGATGAAACCGTTTTACTTTTTTTTAGAGATAATTTTTCTTCAGTAACAACACCTGTAAAATCGCTTTTGGCGTTTCAAAGAACGTACCTTAATGCTAATGAATCTAAACAAGTTTTTTTTGAAATACCCTATGAGTCTTTGGCATTACTGAATAAAGATATGGTTTGGGAAGTTGAAAACGGGGAATTTACTTTTTTTATTGATAAGCTCAATGCGGTTTCAAGATATTAGATTTTAAATACCAAAAGAATATATTAAATATGAAAGAAAAAAAATATAATTATCTAATAACTAGTACAGTAAATAAAATATCTCTGTTGTTTGGGTTTTTAATATTTGTATTAAATTTAGTTGGATGCAATGAGTTGACCAAACAGGAACAGGTAAGTAATACGAAAGAAAGATATAATGGAGATAGGCCTAATATTGTATTTTTACTAACCGATGACATGGGGTATGGAGAATTAGGATCTTATGGACAAAAAACCATAAAAACTCCCTTTTTAGATAGTCTTGCATCAATAGGGATGAAATTTACCGATTTTTATGCGGGTACTTCGGTATGTTCGCCTTCACGAGCGTCCCTAATGACCGGGTTGCATACAGGTCACTTAAGTATTAGAGGCAATCAAGGACATATTAATGGTAAATGGGATAGAGTTCCACTGAAAAAAACAGAAAAAACATTGGGAGAAATGCTTCAGTCAAACGGATATCAAACAGCTATGATAGGTAAGTGGCATTTAGGGGTTCCGGAAGATGAATCGACTTGGGCAAAAGGTAGAGGGTTTGATTATGCAGTACAGGAACAGTGGGGACAAGATGTAAATGGAAATGAAATAGACGAAAGAGTACATTGGGTAAACAATAATCAAGATTCCGTGTTTTATAACTATAACAATTATAAATGTTTAGACGAGTTTAGAACGGATTTTGCCTTGGATTATCTGGATGAAAAAGATAATGACAAACCGTTTTTCCTGTATATGTCTTATAGAACGCCTCATGCACATGAATTTTTCTTGAGTAAAACGGATTTGTATATAGAAAAGATAGAGGAATGGCCAGAAATTGAAAGACGCCATGCAGCTAGAATAACCATGCTGGATACTCAAATAAAAAGACTTTTTGATAAGTTAAATACTAGTGGAGAGTTAGAAAACACCTTAATTATATTCACCAGCGATAATGGCCCGACTAGTGAAAACCATCATAGTTATAAATTCTTTAACAGCTCAGGCAAACTAAAAGGTTTTAAGCGTGATGTTTATGAAGGAGGAGTTAGGGTGCCAATGATTGCTTATTGGAAAGGTAAAATTAAAGAAAGCACAATATCCAATCATCAAGCAACTTTTTATGATGTTATGCCGACGTTAGCTGAGTTAACCAATTCCGAAATACCTAACAAAACTGATGGAATTTCATTTTTGCCAGAATTATTTGGTAGAGAGCAGGTAGAACATGATTTTCTATATTGGGAAATCCAAGAAGGGCAAGCGGTACAAGGGTTTAGGCAGGCCATTAGATTTGGTGATTGGAAAGCGGTGAGATATGGAAATAATTTTCACACGGAATTATATGATTTATCAAATGATATAAATGAAGAAAATGATATTTCAGGTTCAAATAAAAAAATAGTTGAAAAGGCAAACATGCTATTGAAAAGAGAAAGTGTTAAAAATGAACATTATCAGTTTTCTGGAGGTGTTTTTGAAAATTAATAATATTTGATATGTTTAATAGAATCCTACCAATCTTAACTACTTGCATAATTTTAATTGCTTGTAAACCAACAAAAGATAGAGGAATTGCTGAGGTAAATTTGGATACACCAAAACAACCAAATATTATTTGGTTAATGGCCGAAGATATAAGTACGGACCTAGAATGCTATGGAATGCCAAATGTAAAAACCCCATTTTTAAATAAAATGGCGGAGGAAGGCATTCGATTTGATAATGCTTTCGTAACGAGTCCTATTTGCTCCCCTAGCCGCTCAGCTATGATGATAGGAACCCACCAAGTTAAAACAAATACACAGCACCATCGTAGTAATAGAAATGTTGTTTTATCACCAGATTATAAGCCATTTACTAAATTATTGCGTGATGCAGGATACACAACAATTTTAGGGCATCATTCTGTACTGATGAAAGGGCGGAAAATAGATGTAAACTTTAAGCATGAACCCATAGGGCTCTGGGACGGCAAAGAACAATTTGGTCTATTTGATAAGTACGATACTTTTGAAAAAGTAGACGAACCATTTTTTGCTCAAATTCAGTTAAAAGTTACCCATCGTGGGGATTGGTGGGACGAGATCAGAGAACAGTCAAAACACCCAATAAACCCTGAAGAAGTAATAATGCCACCTTACATGGCAGATCATCCAAAAGTTAAGTTGGACTGGGCTAAATACCTTGATCAAATTGAATATATGGACAATGAAGTAGGAATGATTTTTAAAGAATTGGAGGAAAAAGGATTGATTGACAACACAATAGTAATTTTTATTGGAGATAATGGGCGTTGTAATATTAGAGGTAAAGGATATTTGTATGATCCTGGTTTGCGAATTCCATTAATTGTATATTACCCAGCTAAATTTAAAGGAAGGGAAATTAGAAATGATTTGGTTAGTGCAACCGATATAACCGCAACTATATTAGATTTTGCTGGTATAAATCCACCCGATTACATGACAGGAAAGCCAATGTTTTCAAAAGATTTCCATAGAGAATACATCTATGGTGCCAGAGACTTATGGGATGAAGTGGAAGAAAAATCCAGAGCAGTGGTATCCAAAGAGTGGTCATATATAAGAAATGACATGCCTGAAGTCCCTTATGATGCACACCAAGCTTATTTGGAGTTTTTTAGACCAAGTGTTCACGTAATGCGTAAACTATACCAGGAATCTAAGCTAGATGGAAATCAAAAACCATTTTTTGAGCCTACCAAACCCAGTGAAGAATTGTATAATTTAAAGAACGACCCTTATCAGTTAAATAATCTAGCTTTTAATCCTGATTACCAAGATGTGCTTAAAAAATTACAAAATGAAACAAAATATTTTGATCAAGCCATGACTTCTAAGTCAAATATTTTAGAACCTGTAAATTATATTGGGCCTAAGGTTATTGAATGGATAAAAAAAGACCGACCAGAGGATTATGAAAGAATGGTTGCAGGAGAGGAAATTGGATATAAAAAATTTATGAACCTATATAACGAGTCTTTAGAAATCAAAAATTAGAGACAAATAGTATTTGGTTTATTTATTATGAAAAAAAATATACTTTTATTTAGTTGTGTGGTTTTAGTTTTTGCTTGCAAAAAGGCTGGCAATAAGAATGTTGAAAATAAACCAATAACAAACACAAAGCCAAATATCATTTTTATATTGGCAGACGATTTGGGATATGCTGATATAGGCCCTTTTGGCCAAAAGTATATCCTAACCCCAAATTTGGATAAAATGGCAAAGGAGGGGATGCGTTTTACGCAACATTATGCTGGAAACACAGTTTGCGCACCCTCTCGTTGTGCTTTGATGACAGGAAGGCATATGGGAACAGCTGATGTTAGAGGCAATCTTCAAGTAGAGCCCTATGGACAAGTACCGTTGAGTGATGATGCCATTACAATCGCCGAACTACTTAAGAGAGCAGGATACGAAACAGCCTTAATTGGTAAATGGGGGCTCGGTAACCAAAACACTTCTGGAAATCCTCTAAAACAAGGATTTGATAGTTACTATGGGTATCTAGACCAGGTTTTAGCCCATAATTATTACCCCGAATACCTTCTTAGAAATGATAAAAAAGAAATGCTGAACAACAAAGTGGTCTATCAAGACAGTACCGCTTGGCATAAAGGTTTGGGCAGCCACTCCGAAGAACAGGTCGATTATTCCCATGACCTCTTCACCAAGGAAACTTTGAAGTTTTTGGAAAAAGATCGAGATCGCCCATTTTTTCTTTATTTGCCAATAACCATACCACACGTTAATGATGAAGCCCCAGAGGGTTTTCTTATGGAAGTTCCAGACCTTGAACCGTATGAAAAAGAAACTTGGTCTCGGGAAACCAAGGCTTACGCCTCAATGATTACACGAATGGATAAGGGAATAGGGGAGATATTTAACAAGCTAAAGGAACAAGGGCTTGATGAAAATACATTGGTAATCTTTACGAGTGATAATGGTCCTATCCAAGGAGAGGAGCCTACGGAATTCCTTGATAGCAACGGCCCATTAAAAGGCGGTAAAAGAGATTTATACGAAGGCGGCATACGAGTGCCTTTTATTGCTCGTTGGCCAGAAAAAATTAAGATAAATACAGAAAGTGATCTTATAAGTGCTTTTTGGGATTTTCTACCTACTGTATGCGAAATAGCAAATGTTAAAACTCCCAGCAATATAGATGGAATATCCTATTTGCCTACATTGTTTGGCAAAAAACAAAAAGAGCATGAATATCTTTATTGGGAGTTTCCAAAAGGTGGATATAAGGTTGCTTTGCGTAAAGGAAAATGGAAGGCTGTCCGCAGAAATATGGAAAAAAATCCTGAATCTACTATAGAACTTTATAATCTAGAAGAGGACTTGGTAGAAGAAAACAATGTGGCTGATAAATATCCGGAGCAAACCAACGAAATGACAAGATTATTGAAGGACGCCCATACCTTTTCAGAAATATTTCCCATGCCCGGAGAGAACTAGTTTTGTTTCAAAATAATAGTTAAAAATAAATAGTTTAAATAAATGAGAATTATTATACCTGCTTTTATACTCTTTTGTGTTTTCCAGTTAAAGGCTCAAGAAAAAGTTAAAACGGATAACCCCAACATTATATTTATACTTACAGATGATCAGCGTTTTGATGCTTTAGGCTATGTAGGTAATAAACTTATTTATACTCCTGAAATGGACAAATTGGCTAAAGAAGGCGTTTATTTTCAAAACGCAATGGTTACAACGCCTATATGTACAGCCAGTAGAGCCAGTATCTTGACAGGACTGCATGAAAGGACACATCGTTTTAATTTTCAAACAGGGAATATTAGGGAATCTTACATGATAGATTCTTACCCGAAAATCTTGAAGGATAATGGGTATTATACTGGTTTTTATGGTAAATATGGCGTGAGGTATGATGGTTTGGATAAACAATTTGATGCTTATGAGTCTTATGATAGGAATAATTCGTTTAAAGATAGAAGAGGTTATTATTATAAAGTCCTACAAAAAGATACCGTACATCTTACCAGGTATACTGGGCAAAAAGCTATTGATTTTATTGCAAAGGCAGAAACAGATATACCGTTTTGCTTATCGTTAAGTTTTAGTGCGCCTCATGCCCATGATGCTGCAAAAGAACAATATTTTTGGCAGAGAGAGTCAGACTCTTTATTACAAAAAACCCATATGCCGGGACCAGAGCTTGCAGAAGATAAATACTTCGAGGCGCAACCTGAGTTTGTGCGCAATGGTTTTAATAGATTAAGATGGGAGTGGCGTTACCAAACTGAAGAAAAATATCAGCATAGTATCAAAGGGTATTATAGAATGATTTCTGGAATTGACAGGGAAATTTTCAAAATACGAGAAGAACTCAAAAAAAAGGGGATTGATAAAAATACTGTTATTATTCTTATGGGTGATAATGGCTATTTTATGGGAGAACGCCAATTAGCCGGTAAATGGCTATTGTATGATAATTCCATTAGAGTGCCTTTGATAGTTTTTGATCCACGGCAAAAAAATCAAAAAGATAGCGATATCATGGCGTTAAATATTGATGTGCCTGCTACTATCTTAGATTTGGCTGGGTTAAAAAAGCCTAAAACATGGCAAGGAAAAAGTTTAATGCCAATTGTGTCAAACAAAACTAAAAATTTTGACCGCGATACAGTACTTATAGAGCATATATGGGAGTTTGACCACATTCCTCCTAGTGAAGGATTACGAACTAAAGAATGGAAATATTTTAGATATGTTAATAACAAGTCTGTAGAAGAACTATATTACCTAAAAGATGATCCTAAAGAAATAAACAACCTAGCCAAAAAGAAGAAGTACTCTGATAAATTAAAATCTTTTAGGGAAAAAACTAACGAACTTATATTAAAATATTCCGATGTTTATTCATCTGGGCCAAGTGATTTGGTTGTAGAGTGTATAAGAAATACCGATGGAGTAACGATATTTGATTCAAAACCTGAATATGGTTGGGTTGTTCCGTGTAGCGATATAATACAATTAGGATATCAAATATTAGTATCTTCTTCTAAAGAGAATTCAATGAACAATATTGGTGATGTTTGGGATAGTGGCCAAATCCGGTCAAGTTCATCATCAGAAGTGGAGCATGGAGGTGAATCTTTAAAAAATGGAGCGACATATTATTGGAAGGTGCGTATATGGGATCAAGAAAATCGCCTTACAGACTATTCCAAAATGCAGTCTTTCACCATAAGCAATGCAGAAAAGAATATCTCACAACTCTCTCATCAAGCCTATTGGGACAATAACACTAGTAATTTTAAAAGTTCAGATATTATTTTAAATAAAGTTTGGAATTCGTCAAAATCATCAATAAAAACTATTGCATTTAATGGCGAAAATTATGTAAATGAAGATTGTAATATTGGTCTTTTTAATGGAGCATATGCCTATTCTATTCAGTTAAGTCACTATGCAACAGATAAAGAGTATGCAGTTGCAAGAGAGCACATAGAAAAATTAATTGTAAATCCTGGATTAAATATAGAATCGCAATTGTATTTAGCACTTATGCTTCATGCCGATTATACGTATACCGGAAATGCAGAATTGATAAAGAAATATTATGACAAAATTAAGCCAAAAACACTATACCGGCTTACTGATGAAAATGGTCTATTAGCAAAAGGAAAATTAACCCCAGAATTTTTATATAATACTGGCTTTAAAAAAAGATGTGAAGATTTGGTTAAAAAAGATATAAATAACATAGATATAAATGTGATTAATATTCTTTTTCACCAAAATATGAAAATCATGTCCGAGTTTGCCTCAATTCTAGGAAAGCCACAAGAAAAATTAGAGTTTGAGGTACTTGCTTTAAAGGCAAAAATGGCCTTAAACAAAAAAATAACCAATAATAAAGGTAGTAGCGCAAAAAAAGATGAAATGTCTCTTAACGCCTATATATTGGCTTCAGCATTTGATATTCTGCCCCAGGAATATTTATCAGATTTAGTAAACATAAATGTAGCTGATGATATTTATAAGTCTCAATATTTAATAGATGCTTTATACAAAAATAGAGAACAAGATAGGGCTTTAGATGTGCTTATTAATAGTAGTACGTTAAAAATCGTGCCTACTAATATTGTTTCAAGACGCCTTTGGGGAATTCAACCTAAAACTCCAGGTTTTGGTGTTGCCAATATAAACCCAAAAATGGGAAACCTAAAAAATAGTAGTATTAAAGTGCCCACAATAAAAGGCTCCATTAAAGCTGAATATTTATACGAAAACCCCAGATTGCAAATTTTTAATATCGAAATTCCCGGAAATATGGTAGCTGAATTTGGAATAGACTTAAAATCCAAAGAAGAATTAATTCACAATGGAAAAAAAGTAAATACTATTTTTAGTTCTATTAGATTGGAAGCGGGTAAACATCAAATAGAAATTATAACCAATTCATTTTAAATAAGTAATAATTATATAAAATAGAACCATGTTTAATTTGAAAGATATAAAATTACAAGTGTTATTCTTTACAATTGCCTTGTTAATATCCTGTTCTAAACAAGCAAGAAGGCAAGATGTTGGCAATGTTGTGAAAAAAGAAAAGGCTACAGATTACAATGTAGCGGCTTATGTGTGGCCTTCCAATCATCATGATGAACGCTTTGGCGATATGCTTTGGCCAGAAGGTACAGGGGAATGGGAAATAATAAAAAAAGGTAATGCTAGGTTTGAAGGACACTACCAACCAAAAGTTCCTTTATGGGGTTATGAGATGGATAATGACTCTAAAGTAATGGAGAAATGGATTGACGCAGCCACAGACCATGGCATTAATACCTTTATTTTTGACTGGTATTGGTTTGATGAAGGACCATTTTTGGAAAGTAGTTTGGATGATGGGTTTTTAAAAGCTAAAAATCATGAGAAAATGAATTTTTATCTTATGTGGGCTAACCATGATGTTAAAAGAAATTATTGGAATGTACATAAATACAAAGATGATGATAGTTTATTGTGGGATGGAGCTGTCGATTTCAAAAATTTTAAAATTATAGTAAAAAGAGTCATAGATAAATATTTTGAAAAGCCAAACTATTTAAAAATGGAAGGCAAACCGGTTTTTTCCATTTTTGATATAAATAACTTAATTGAAGGTTTTGGAAGTTTAGAAAAGACTATTTCTGCGTTACAGTATTTTAGGGATGAAGTAAAGAAGGCAGGTTATCCAGATGTGCATATTCAATTAATTTCTGTTGGCTCACCAAATGAAGATAGATTGAAAACAATAAAAGCCCTTAAAATCAATAGCCTTACTCAATATAACTGGGGAGGTAAAAAGGAGCTTGATTATATAAAATGGGCTAGTAAAGCCATTGATTTTAGGAATCAATGGAATAATAATATTGAAATTCCTTTTTTCCCAAATGTTTCAATTGGCTGGGACGATACACCAAGATTCCCTCATAAAGGAGAAGAACATGTAATTCGTTACAACAAATCACCAGAAAGTTTTGGTGCATTTTTACAGGAGGCCAAAGAATACTGTGATGAGCATTTTCAACAGGAAAAACTAATTACAATTTTTTCATGGAATGAGTGGATTGAAGGTGGTTATTTATTACCTGATAGAAAATATGGGTATCAATATTTAGAAAAAGTAAAGGAAGTAATGGAAAATTCCTATAATTCTTATGAAAATTATTAGTTTTTATACATGTATCTCATTAAATAATGATTTAGTGTTAATTAAACTAGTCTATAATTTTATATGAAAGGAATAAAAAATCGGCAGAATTTTCTATAATAAATTCTAACCCTCCATTAGCATCACATGTCATAATTTGTTTTTCTCCAGATATTAAATTTTTAATTTCTATTTTCTTTCCATAACAAAAATTAAGATTTAACTTTTTTCTATTTTGAGAATTATTAAGTTCTCTAAAAATCATTAAAAACCCAGAACCATCTTCAAGATGATTTTGGAAACCTGTCCAACTTCTGTCATCTGGCTCATCTCCTATAGGGAATACATAACCTTCAAACATTTCTTTTCGATATTTTTTGTAGACTGCTAGGAGGGCTTTTATTTCCTTTCGGGCTTCTGGGGTATAGTAATGTGTTTCCTGAAAGAAAAGTGGACTGCCCATGAGTGCTATGGCGGTAACATATTTATTATTATGTAGATGTGCGTCACTTCTTTTCTTATCCGTTCGTTCAATATTTTGTACCGATATTTGAAATTTGTTAAGGTTTAAAAATTTTGATACATGCCAAGCGTCTCTGAGCATGAGGTAAGGTACATAACCTGTTTCGCTGTTAAGTTTAGTTGTGCGATTTGCTAGGTAAATATTGCCATATTCTCTTCCAAAAAAATAGCCTGTTCTTGGTTCATTTTCTGTAACGTCCCAATTAATTCTAACCGTACGATTCGTATAATCTACAAAATTACGCGATAATTTCATTATATGCTCAAGCTCATCATAATTATGTAGATTAATCATATCAAACTTGTAATATGTAAATCTACCATCATCATAGGCTTGTTTTAGATCTTCAAGATTGGCTGCCCAATTATGCCCATATTTTGACAAAAATTCATCGTTTAAACTCCCTAAAGAGAACCAAACACCTAATTTTAAATTTTTTGATTTGGCAAGTGAGACAACATTTTTCCATCCGTTTGGATATCTTGTTTTATCTGGTTTCCAAGTAACAGTTGACATTGCTGGTATATCTTTAGGGTTTTGCCAACCGTCATCTATTTGTTGAACATCTATTCCAAGTTCAGACTGAACTTCAATTTCTTTCAAGACATTTTCTTCAGTCGAAGCTTCCATGCGGTTGTTGCTTCCCCATGTATTGGCCAATATATAAATATCAAGCTCTTTATTTATAGGATAACGCATGCGGTCAAATCGTTTTATTTGTTTTTGCATGTTAATTTGTTTTCCAGTATAAACTAAACACCAATTGGCCCATGCAGAACGCCACTCATTTGTTAAATCTGTAACCTTTAAGCCCCAACCTGTTGTAGTGAGGCCTTTTGAGTCTACTACAAAGCTCCCAGTATCTAGCCCAAATTGGTTAACACATTTATGAGACTCTTTAATGAAAACTACCCCACTTTCATCATTCATAGCACTAAAAATACTAGCCCAGTTATAGTTTTCGGGTTGTAAGACCGTGCCAGTAATTATCTCCTCTTTCAAGATTTTAAGATTAGCTGCATTTCTTTCTTGGGTGTGGTTGTAATAACCCACAACTTTTCGATCTATATTTTTCCAGTTGATTGGTAAATAATCACCTCTAGGTTCTTCATTAATGGCTAAATCCCTATTCATTCCTTGTAAGGCCTTTATTTTTAGCTGAGTTCTTAAACCAGGTGCTTCAGGATATACCCAAATAATGTATTTAATAGAAATATTTGTTTCGTAAGTTATTTGTGCTACAAGTTCAATATGCTTGGAGGTGTAGCCATCGTCATTACTTATTTTTGCTGTTAATGCATCTATTTTACAAGGTGTGTTATTATCTATTAGTCCAGGTAAACTCCAATCTGCTTTAAATTGATGCTGTTCTTTACACCATTCTTTGTTAGATTCAAGATTTTTTAGGCTAGATGTTATAAACCCATAACCGGACCATTCCCAAACTCTTTGAAATTTATTTGTTGATACAATAAGTTTTTGTCCATTTGAAGTTACTTTAGCATCTCCTAATTGAACATCTATAATCGGAAGAGTTGTTTGCATTGCATTCACATTAGTGTAGAATGTGAGCAAGAGAATATTTAGTAATATTTTATTTAAATGACGCATTTAGTATGGGTTTAATAAAAAATTAAATAAGGCTGTGACACAATTTACTAATAAAATAGATTTAGTACGTTATATTTAATAAATAAGTACCGCCTTTTCAGGCGGCACTTTAGGACGAAATTATTTCGTCAAATAAACTAAACTACATGTAGAGTTTTTACCCTAGTATCCTGGGTTTTGAGTTAAATTTGGATTTGCATCAATTTCAGCTTGTGGAATTGGGTAAAGTACGTCTTCCTCTGAAAATTGTGAATATGGTAGTTGTTGAACAAAATCCAAGAACAATCCACGTCTCTTCAAATCAAATACTCTTTGGTTTTCGTTGACAAATTCACGCCTTCTTTCATCAAGAACTTCATTAGTGAAAGCTTGTTGTGAATCGAGTTCGGCTATGGTGATATCTCCAAGATTAGCCCTGTTTCTAACCATATTTAATTTATTGAAAGCATCATCGTTTAAAGGTGAAACTTCATTTAGAGCCTCAGCATACATTAATAGTACATCAGAATATCTTAATATTGGATAGTTTATTCTTGTAAAAAGCATATCTTTTGAAAACTCGATGTCATCATATTTTTTACTATAGTACCCAGTACCTTTCCTAAAGGCTACCACTTCTCCAGTAATAGGATCAACGTATTCCTTCCAAATCATATCAGTAAATCGTGTATCATTCACTTGGTCATATATATCCAAAAGGGGTTGTTTAACCCAGATATTCCCAAAGGCTCTAGTAAATCCAAATTTCCCTAAATTATTTGGAAAACCAAATTGAGCCAATTGATGTGTGCTGAATTCAGATTCTCCACTGGTTGCATATGAAAACAACCATTCTGAACCATTATCCCTTTCAGCTGTGAAAATATCCTTAAAATCGGGCTCAAGGCTATACACGCTTGACAGCATAACCTCATTAGTGAGATCTACAGTTTTTTGATAATCCCCTAGTGTAAGGTATACTTTAGCTAACATTGCTTGCGCAGCACCTTTAGATGCTCTACCTAAATCTTCTTCACTGTACTCACTTTTTAGAGGTAATTGGTCTATCGCAAGGGTTAGATCACTTATAATGGCATCATAAACCTGAGAGACAGGGGTACGGGTTACCAAAAAGTCATCATCTCCTTCAGTCTGTTTTAAAATTAGTGGAACATCTCCAAAATTCCGTACTAAATTAAAATAGTGAAAAGCACGTAAAAAACTTGCTTCTCCTTCTATTCTCAACTGTAAATTGGGGTCTATGTTGGTAGCTGTCTTTATGTTGGAAAGTACAAAATTTGCTAAACTAATAGGTTCATAACTAGCCCTCCACATATTATAAACCCTATTAATTGATACAGACCAAGTACCATTAGCCATACCAGTACCATGGGTATCTAAGCAACCAAAGTCTCCTCCCGCACTTTCAAACCAAAAATTCCACCCATGTACTGCAGCAGGCATCTCTAAAGGTTTTGTGTATACAGCATTTATGGCACCAATTGCATTAACTTCATTATTCCAAAAATTACTTGAACTAAGTAATCCTTTAGGGTCTTCTTCCACTATATCTTCACAAGAAATAAAAATGAAAGTTAGGAAAAGTAAAACGTATTTTATTGGTAAAGTATTATAATTATAATTTTTCATAATTTATTTTTTAAAATTCTAAATTTACACCTAATGTCATTGTAGTGGGGGTTGGATAAGCACTGTAATCTATGCCAACTCCATATTCATTACCTCCAAAAACATTTGTATTTGGGTCTAGTCCTGTATAATTAGTTATTGTCCAAAGGTTATTTGCATTGACGTATATTCTCAATCTGGACATATTTATTTTTTTTAGCAAATCTTTTGGTAAGGAATACCCTAAGGTTATATTTTTTAATCTGGCATAAGATCCGTCTTCTATATAACTATCATCTATTGAAAGTTGGGAGCTTCCTGTGTCTGGCTTCCAGTATGTATTGGAAGAATTTGGATTAGGGCTTCCAAAAAAATTGTTATAATATGATCTTGTTACATTAGTAGCCGCTGTGGGCCTTTCTAAATAGTAACGGGTTACATTCAATACATCCCCTCCGTAAGTAAATTCCCAAAAGAAACTTAAGTCGAACTGTTTGTATTTTAAATTATTAACTAAACCACCTGTAAAATCGGGTTGAGCGTTTCCTGCTACTATACGGTCTTCTGCATTAATCATACCATCTTCATTTTGGTCCACATATCTTTTAGTACCTATATCAATAGTTCCATATTGTGCAGCAGCATCAAGTTCATCCTGATTCATAATGATACCATCGTTTTCTAAAACAAAGAAGTCCCCAAGTGGTTGACCAACTCTTGTAATACCAACATTAAATGAATTGGTTCCAAAAGCTCTTGGAACTTCTGGAGCTCTAATTAAAAAAGGCCTGCCTCCTAAATCTAAAATTTCATTGTCGATAAAACTTATATTAAAATTTGTATCCCATGAAAAGTCCTCTTTGTTAAAGTTAATAGTATTTAATGAGAATTCTAACCCTTTGTTTCTTATTGAACCAGAATTTTTTAATACGCTACTAAATCCAGATGTAATTGGTAATGGGAAATCGAGTAATAAGTCTGTGGTTGTTTTGTAAAAATAGTCTATTGTTAAATTTATTTTACCTGATAATAAGCCAATATCAATACCAGCATCAAATTGCTCAGTTGTCTCCCATTTTAAATTAGAACTTGGTATTCTACTAGGACTATAAGATAGTGTGGTGCCGTTACCATCTACAGTCCCAAAAGTATTTGCTTGAATTACCGCTAAAGTACGGTAGGGATCAATAGCTTGACTTCCTGTTTGTCCATAACTACCACGAAGTTTTAAATTGTTAATGGTCTTTGAATTTTTAAGAAACTTTTCGTTGGAAATTCTCCATGCTAAGGCTGCAGAAGGGAAAAAACTGTATTTGTTATTACCTTGAAATTTTGATGAGCCATCATATCTGCCTGTAAGTGTTAAAAAATAACGATTGTGATAATTGTAATTGAAACGTCCTAAATAAGATTGCAATCCTTGATCAATGTATGCAGAGTTCAGAGAAAAAAGCTCTTTTCCACTTTCTAAGCTGTAGTATCCAGTCTCATCGTTAGCGAAGTCTCTTGAAGTTCCGTTAAAATTTTGGTTTTCTCTAGTTTGAATCTCATATCCAAGTACTCCATTAAATCTGTGTTTATCAACCTTTTTATCAAAACTTAGAGTTGTTGTACTGAGTATGTTTCTATTTAGAGAATGAGCTTGACGGGCTTCACCTTTAAATTGACTTCGTTGAGAAAAACTTGGTAGATATTGCCTTACATTATTAGAAGTGTAATTAACACCAACTATTTGTTTGATTTTTAAGGAATTTGTAAGATCATATTCTAAAAAAACATTTCCCAAAAAATTTAGATTAGTTTGATCTCTTACAATTTCTAAAGCATTTTCGACAGGATTAGGAAAAGGAAAAGTAGAAAAAGGATTTTCTGAGATATAGTCACCATTTTCATCTTTAACAGGGAATGTAGGTGGTGGTGAATAAGCATCTATATAACCTCCACTATAACTATTAATACTACTATTACCAAAAGCACCTTCATATTCTGACTGGCTAAAGGTGAAATCAGTTCCAAATCTTAATTTCTCACTAATGTTGCCATCTATTGATAGTTTAGTTGAATAGCGGTTAAAACCAGAACCTCTAATAAGACCATCTTGCTTAAAATTTCCTAAAGAGAAAAAATAGGTAAGGTTTTCACTTCCGCCAGAGACGTTAAGCTGAGTATCTCTTATTTCAGCTTCTCTAATAATTTCATCTCTCCAATTAGTTCCAGCTATACCTGCATCAAAATCAGCAATTTCTTCTGGAGAATATGGGACAAATCCATTCTGGCTATTATTAGCGTTTAGTATGGCAATATTTCTAAATCTTGCAAACTCACCAGGGCTAAGTACATCGTATTGCCTCATTTCTCTTTGTATACCGTAATACTGGTTGATTTTTACTTTGGTTTTCCCAGATTTCCCAGATTTTGTGGTTATTAGTACTACACCATTAGCACCTCGAGAACCATATATAGCTACAGCAGAAGCGTCTTTTAGTATTTCCATAGACTCAATGTCTTCTGGATTGATACCTGATAAGGCATCAGCTGAAAAATCACCGTTTTGCTCTGGTGATGATTCTACTGGAATACCATCAATAACAAATAAAGGGTCATTATTACCTTGTAATGAATTAGTTCCTCTAATTCTTATTGTTACACCTGCACCAGGTGCACCAGAATTTGATGTCACATTAACGCCAGATACTCTACCAGCTAAATTTTGAGTAATCGATGATGTAGGTATTTTTTCTACATCATCAACATTTACAGAAGCTACAGCACCTGTTAAATCACTTTTGCGAGAAGTACCATATCCAATAACCACTACCTCGTCTAGTTTTGAAGTATCCTCTTGAAGTAGAATAGATAATTTTGCTTGATTGTTTACTGGAATCTCTTTTGTTGCGTATCCTATATAAGATATAACTAATGTTGCGTTATTGCTTGAAACTGTAATAGTAAAATTACCATCAAAATCAGTAGTCACTCCATTTGAGGTCCCCTTTTCAATAATACTAGCTCCTGGTAATGGTTGTCCATTGCTATCGGATATATTTCCAGAAACAGCAAATCCTTGTTGTACTAATTCTACTGGTTCTATATTAATTTTTGGACTTGCATAGACCGAACCCAAACCGAATCCAATAAGTACTAGAAGTATTCTTACAACTAGTAGAGAGCCTAAAGGGAAAGTGTGTTTATCCTTAATTGGATTAGGGTAGACAATTTCATTCATAATTTTAAGTTTTTGTTTTAAGTTAGTTGATAAAATATCGCAGTATTACGATAATAATAAAAAATCTGCCATTTACGTCGATTTATAATTATACTTAAGCCGTATCGACTATATTGATAGATTATTTACAAAACAATATTAAAGAATAGTTGGAGATGAAGTATCCTGTACTGTGCTGTAAGATTCTAATTAACAATTACATTTACATTATTAGTACCTTTTTAATGGGCTGGTTTTGAAACTATAAATAATTTATTTAAGTCGAGTTGAGAAGCTTTTTGTTGAAGTAAGGTATGTAAACATAGATGATAGCTCTTTTATGGATTTTGAATTATTATAAAAAATTTTATCGAAATTATCATTAACTATTTGAATTTTGTTTTAAATTTTATTGAAGCAGGCTTAAGACTTTTTCCTGAAACTATGAGTTCCATTTCTCCTACTTCTTTTGTAGATTGTACCAATACTACCAATTTCCCGCTAAAGAGTTTCATGGTGGGTAAATGAAATAGTTCTAAAGACGTGGCGTCACCATTACAAGCCGCTCTGTATTTTCCTTTACCAGATACTTTAAAATTTAATTGATTGGTCGCAGTCGGACAGGGAATGCCATTTTTATCAACCATGGAAACCTCAACATAAGACAAATCTTTTCCATCTGCTTTAATAGTTTTTCTATCGGGGTTCAACACTATTTTATAAGGTTTTCCTGCTGTTTTAATTTCTTTTTGTGCGACAGGTTTTCCATCTTTATCAAACGCTACAACTTTTACGGTTCCTGGTTCGTATTTTACATCCATCCACATGAGGCGGTATCTGTTTTGTGGCGTTGAATTGTTCTTTTTTTGAACTCCCATACTTTTGCCATTAATGAAAAGTTCAGCAGAATCATAATTGGTGTACACAAAAATAGGGGTTGTTTCGCCCTCACGACCTTCCCAATTCCAATGAGGCAAAATATGAAGCGTTTCATCTTCTGTATTCCATCTGCTTCTGTATAAATAAAAACGGTCTTTTGGCAATCCTGCTAAGTCGGAAATTCCAAAATACGAACTACGTGAAGGCCACATCTCATCATAAGGCGTAGGCTCTCCTAAATAATCAAAACCTGTCCAAACAAACTCTCCAATTACCCAAGGCTTATCATCTTGCAACACAAAATCATCATCTGGTAAATTTGACCAACTGCAATACTCTAAATCGTAAGAGGATGATTGAAAATCATCATACGTTTTCATGGACGCTTTTTCTACTGGAAATTTATAAACACCTCTTGAACTAACAGTTGAAGCTGTTTCTGAGCCCAAAAGAAATCCTTGTGGGAATTTTTTAAAAGCATCTTCATATAAATGCACTCTGTAGTTTAGCCCAGGAACGTCCAACAAAGCTCCAAAGCCAGATTCCATAACCGCCTCAACTTGATCCATACCAACTGTTACTGGACGCGTTGGGTCTTCCCGATGGAAAATTTCTTGTATCCATTTGGCACGTTTTACGCCTTCATCACCCCATTGATCAGGTACTTCGTTCCCAGCGCTCCACATAACAATACTTGGGTGGTTTCTTGTAGCATGAACCAAATTCACAATGTCTTTTTCTGCATAGTCATCAAAAAAACGATTATAGCCATTTTTTACTTTTGGTTTTTTCCATTCGTCAAAGCTTTCTGCTAAAAATAAAAGCCCCATTTCATCACAAAGTTCTAACTGCTCTAGCGATGGCATATTGTGCGCGCTACGTACCGCATTGGCACCCATATCTTTTAAAATGATTAGTTGTCGTTTTAATGCTGCCTTATTAACTGCTGTTCCCAGTGGACCTAAATCGTGATGCAAACAAACGCCTTTAAATTTTGTTACTTTTCCATTTAGACTAAACCCGTTTTCTGCATCATATTTTATATCCCTTATTCCAAAACGTGTAGTGACTTCATCTTTCAACTCATCTCCTACGAATAATTTTGAAACAGCCTTGTATAAATAAGGGGATTCTGGACTCCATAATTTTGGATTGTCAACCTTTATGTTTTGGTCGAATTCGTTAACAAACTTAGTTGTTGATGTATTTGAGTTGATTTTGTTCCCTTCAGCATCAAAAATGGTGGTTATAAGCGAAGTATTTTCTCCTGTTATTTTTGTCTTGATATTGACTTTTGCTAAATCTTTGCTTATAAAAGGTGTTGTGATAAATGTTCCCCATTGGTTGATACTTTCTTTGTTTTTAACTATTACTGATACCTTTCTATATAATCCCGCACCAGGATACCAACGTGATGCATAGGGTTCATTATGTAATTTTACGGCTAATGTGTTTTCATCGGCGTTTACAAAATCTGTCACATCAAAATAAAAATAACTATAACCATAAGCCCATTCGCCCACTTTTTCACCATTAAGATAAACTTGTGGTTCGCTCATAGCGCCTTCAAAAAGCAGAATAACTTTTTTATCTTTTGTGAATTCAGGGATACTAAATTTATTTCTGTACCAAGCTGTACCAATGTGTGGCAAAGCACCCGTTCTACCCGTTTTTTCTGTTGGGACTGTTTCCCCATTTTGCTCTATGGCAACTCTTTGGATGTCTATTTCCTTATCAAAAGGCCCATAAATTGCCCAATCGTGCGGTACTGTAACGGTTTCCCATTTTGAATCATCAAAATTAATTTGATGAGCCTTTTCAAAATCTCCTTTTTGGAATTTCCAATTTTCATCCAATTCCTTTACCGTTCTAACTTTTCTTGTTTGCCCAAATACAATAGTATTGATACTTAGAATAATTGTTGCTAGGTATAAAATGTAATTTTTTTTCATTTTAAGTTTATGCTAAAATATGGATGGAATTATTTTAGATATTTTGCAAAAAAACAATACTTTTTAAATTTATTTGTAGTAGAATTTCTCATAATGTTCCTTGTAGTTATCCATAAGTTTATTATATATTTCAGGATATTTATCTTTAACATTAAATCTTTCAAAAGGATCATTCTTTAAATCAAAAAGCGATATTTCCAATTCTTTTTCTTTGTAAACACCAGTTTCGCCATCGTTTCCCTTTTTTATCAAGTTCCTATATGGATGATTAGTATGTAGTTTCCACTTGCCATCTCCACTTATTACAGCTTCCAAATTTGTTAGATTGCTTATAGCATAATACTGATGTGGGTTTTCAAAATTCGATTTTCCACTTAATAAACCTACCATACTTTTACCATCTATTGAATTGTTATCAAGGGATATACCTGCAAGTTCGCTTATGGTAGGTAAGATATCTATGGAAAAGAAAGTTGAGTTTGAAAAATCGCCTCCTTTTATCATTTGGGGGTATTTTATTATTAAACCTGACTTTATACCTCCATCAAATGATGTGGTTTTGCCTTCTCTAAAGGGGGTTCTGCCGCTATGGTTGCCATAAGAAAGCCATGGGCCATTGTCAGAAGTTACTATGAAAATTGTGTTTTCATCAATTCCATTATCTTTTAAAGCTTGATTTATTTGTCCGATAGACCAGTCTAATTCCATGATAATATCTCCATACATACCTACACCAGACTTTCCTTCAAAATCTTTGCCAACAAAAAGCGGGACATGAGGCATATTGTGCGGTATATATAGTAAGAAAGGTTCATTCTTGTTGCGTTTAATAAAATCAACAGCATAGTCAGTATATCTTTTTGTTAGACTTTTTTGATCTTCTTTCTCCATGTTTTCAATAAGTATGTTACTATTTTCCCAAAATTGTAATGGATACTTTCCCCAAGTTTTTGGATCATCAGGATGATGCTTCCACATGTCATGGGAGTAAAGCAATCCTGCGGTCTCATCGAAACCACGATTCCATGGTCTAGTTTCTTCAGTATCTCCAAGATGCCATTTACCAAACATTGCTGTTTTATAACCTTTTGATTTAAAAATCTCACCAAAGGTTGGGAACTTAGTGTCAAGCCCTTTTTCTTTAGGCTTTAAAGCTCCAAAGATTTTTGTATGACCAGGATAACAACCAGTCAATAATGCTGCTCTAGATGCAGAACAGACTGCTTGTGGAACATAAAAATTATTGTATGTTCTAGCCTCTTTTGCCAATAGGCTCATATTTGGTGTATAGCTTATGGATTTATCGAAGGGTTCAAAATCTGCCCAACCAGCATCATCTAAAAATATTATAACGATGTTTGGTTTCTTATAAATATTATTTATTAAACGGTTAGAATCATCTGAATTGCTCGGTTTATAAAAAAACACTATCAATGTTAAGAACCCTAACCCTATTAAAAATGTTTGTAAAATTAATTTCATTTTATGTTTTTTATGGAGATTAAAAAATTGTTTGTGTACTAAACCGCATTAAATTTTTTTTTCTGTAAATGCCATGAATTGATTTGCAATCTTTTGTCTTGGCAATTATAATAAACATATAATAGAGTAGTATCCTGTGCTATGCTGATTTTAAATTTTCTACAGCACAGTACAGGATACAAACTTGTTTTTTATTTGATAATCTTGTTTCCGTTTTAGTTGTTTAACAGAGAAAATGAAAGGCTATAGCCCTTTAAACTTTAAGTGACCATAAGTGCAGTATAAAAATAAGCTAAATCATTAATTATTTTAATATATGAATTTAGGTTTTCAACTAAACTATTTAAAATGAATATTTAACTTATTCTTTATTATCATGAAAAAAATTAAATTAGTATTACTTTTTTTTATTCTCTTTTGTTTTTCCGTTAATGCGCAGTTAGGATCTAGTAATTGTAATTTGAAAACAGATGAACAATTAAATGACATGGGTTATGAGACAGTAAGAGCACATGGAGCTGTTGGAGATGGTTTTACAGATGACACTGTTGCTATACAAGCGGCAATTATTGCCTCAAACAGTAGTCGAAAAGCAGTTTATTTTCACCCTGGTACTTATTTAGTATCAAGTACATTAATTATAGAGCAAGATTTATACATTGGTGGAAATAATTTTAATAATGAAAATAATAACATGACCCGCTATGGGCATAAACTTGTGGGGTCTTATTGTGGCAATGAAAAACCTGTTATTAAACTTCAAGATAATTTATCAGCTGCGAATACAGTTAATGTAAATGATCCTTTCTCTGTTTTCAAATTATTTAGAAGAAAAAATTCCGACCCAAACAGTAGAGATGATAGTAGATCGTGGAACACTTCTATTCACAACCTTACTATCGATTTGGGAACTAATAATCCTGGTGCTGTTGGCATTGACCAACAAGGGGCAGAAGGCTGTTCTGCCCAGGAGGTAACCATACTAGCAAACGATAGTTTTGCGGGGTTCTACAATTTAAATGGTTCAGGTGGTTATACCTATAATGTAGAAGTCATAGGTGGTAGCCATGGGATTTATTTAAGAAGTAGTAGAGGCGGCTCAACATTAGTGGTTGGTTTAAAATTAAGAGATCAAACAATATCTCCAATTGCGGTGACTAATTATGTGCCTTTTGGTGTTGTAGGTTTTGATATAAGTAGTAGTGATGGAGGTGTTATCTCTCATATAAATGGTGGAAAACTTGCATATTCTAATTCTAGTCATGATTCAGGTTCTCATATTTTTTTAATTGATGGAAAAATAGATATTTCTGGAGTTAGTACAGATGCTATTATTGAGAATACTGACCGTTCTATATATCTAAAGAATATTTATGTTAAAGGAAGTACAAAAGTACATGCGTATACTACTCATATAGACACCCCAGCATCATTAGGCGAATTAAAAGTTTCTAACCCTTCAACATGGTCATTAATAAATGAATACTCATTTACGGCTGGATTGTTTGGCGAAAAGGGGCAGTTATTACAAGGGCAAAATACTAATAATCTTTTTTATGCAAATAACCCTTATGATTCTACAATGGATATTGCTAACTATTTATATACTCCCGACGAGAATGTTATTGTTTCAAATGAAGAAGAACCTCCTTCAGATTTAATTTCAAAACATTTATATGCTATTGGGTTGCTAAACCCAGAAGGAGCTAATGTCGTATCTGTTGCTGATTATGGAGCAAACCCTAACGATGATGTAAATGACACGGAGAATATTCAAAATGCTATAGACTCAGCAGGAGATAACGGAGTTGTTTTTTTACCGGCTGGGGAACTTTATGATTCTGGAGGTATTGAGCGCTTAGGGTATTATAAAATTGATGGAACTATTACTCTTAAAAAGAATACGAGATTATTTGGGGTGTCAAGATATAATTCGGTTTTAGATGCTAGTGGTTGGTCTAATCCGTCACAAAATAGTGCCGTTATAAAATCACAAAACTATACAGATGCAACTCCAGTGATTGCAGACTTTAAGATTATTATCCCACCAGTATCTAGTACTGGTAATTACAACGGTATAGTTCCCGAGTTTGAAAATCATGTGTATAGTATTGACTGGCAGTCTGGAGAGAATTCAATTTACAAAGATGTTTTTACACAAAATACGTATGGCCCTTTTGGAGATAGGAAAGTCCATGTTATTTCTAACAATGGAGGAGGTAAATGGTATGGTATAACGCAGGCAGGATCATATCCGCCATGTCAAGTTAACGCAGGAAACTGTAACAATTCTACCGCCAATAATTCTTATACAGATACCAATGGAAATCTAGTTTCACATCCAGAAAGTAGAAAAATGTTGATTGATGGAACTTCCCAAAAACTTAGTTTTTATCCTTATCATTGCCAACATGATATGCCGGTTAGTGGAGCTTTGTGGGAAATTATAAATGCATCCAATGTAAATGTTTATGGGATAAAATCCGAAATGGGAAGTATTCCAGAGCACATGATGAATGTAATTAAAGATAACGACCCTAATCTTGTTCCTGTGTGGCTTTTTATCAAGAATTCTAACAATATTTCTCTTTATGGCCATGAAGGGACTAGTCAAACAGCTCAAGGTAGAGGTCTAATAGAAGTTAGCGATAATTCTTTTGATATTACTGTTACATCGATGGGAAGGAGAGGTGTTGGTTTATTGCCCAATAATACTGAATTAAATCAAGACTCATGGTGTTTTGTGAAAGAAATAGCTCCAGACAATACCATTAATACTGTAACTGCCCAAGGGTTTCTTTCATTGTTTAAAAGTAGACAAGTAAGTCCATTATCTATTAGCGAAAATGCCATTGATTTGGATACAGTTATATTATTTCCAAACCCTACTAAAAATTATTTAAATATTACATCTAAAGTAAATACTATTGATAGTATATCAGTTGTCGATTTATTAGGTAAAAAAGTTTTCCACAAATTAGTGAATGATAAAAGCGCAACTGCAAATTTAAATAATGTGAACTCGGGTTTATACCTAGTAACTGTTTATATTAATAATAGGTCAAGAATATTTAAAATTATTAAAAAATAAATGTTATAACAATAATTAAGTTCTTTTTGAAAAAGTTAATATAGTTACTTTAAAAAAGGAATAATGGTTAAAAAAATAACATATACAGTTTTGATATTTTTTAATTTCTTGTATAACTAGAAGCAAAAAAGAAATATTAAAAAACTCAACCTTAATTCCAACTGGAGAAACACGTAAAGTTGATACTACACCTTTTGATTTTAGAAATGGTAAACCAATAAATAAACATATTGATTTACCAAATGAACAATTGTCTTATGGAAAAGGGTATGATCATAATTTTGTTTTGAATGATTTCCCAAAAAGAGAAGATGGATTAGTGTTTGCCGCCAAAGCTGTTGAGCCAAATAGCGGAAGAGTTTTGGAAGTGTTTACTAATGAACCTGGATTGCAATTTTATGGAGGGAATTTTTTAAATGGAAAGATTATTGGGAAAAGTAACAAACCTTATATATTTCGTAGTGCGTTCTGTCTTGAAAGTCAGCATTTTCCAAACTCTCCAAATCAGAGCGATTTTCCAAGTACTATTTTAAAACCAAATGATATATATATATCAACATGTGTATATAAGTTTAGTACTGTAAACGAATCTAAAAATTAGTATTTGAGTTAGTTGTTTTAGTTTTTAACCAGCATCTTGGACAATGGAGGTGCTGGTTTTTTTATGGAATTAACCGTACTAGCCACTACTTAACCTGACGGTTTCTGGTTATATAACCAAAGTTTTGAAACCTTAGCCTTTATCCAATTGTAATAGCCACCACTTGTGCTGACTTTTAAAACTTCACAAATCTTCTCGACTGTAAACTTGAACTTATGGTGTTTTATAAGCCTAAATTTTACTTATCGCTCTTGGAGAAGATGCTCACCACCTTTTTTAATATCTCATTCTCTAAAGAAACATCCTTTAATTACTTTTTTAATTCTGCTATTTCTTTTTGCTTATCTGTCAATTTTGGCTTCCCTCAACCTGGAAAATTATTCTTTCCGTATGTATTTGATTCTTTTCGTCAACGATGTAATGCAGAATAGGGAACATCTAATTCTTCACATACTTGTTTTACATTGCCTCTTGCAAAGCTTAATTCTACTGCCTTTTGCTTAAGGAACAAACTGTGATTTCTTATGATTCAAAGTTAATTTATCTAACTCTAAATCTCGCAACATAATGTCCAGTCTAATATAGTAAGTCGAAGCTAATATTATTTCGGTTTTCAGAAATGTCTAAAATATTATAAGGTTTCACTATTTATCAAGTAAAACATATACGACGGAAATCACCCCAAACAAAATACTGACAATAAACACAACAACCGCCCAAACAGGATAGATTTTAGCCTGTTTTATTTGATTTTCAAAACGCCTTTCAAAACGATTTATTGATTCTAAATGTAATGACATATCTTTTTGATGTGCTTCAATGATACTTTTATACTCGATCAAATCCATTTTAATTTTTGTGTTGTTTATTTGATTTTTGATGTTCTCCAGTTTTTCCACCTCGATTTTAAAATCATTGATTTCATTGACTAATAGTGCTGTTAATTCTTCTAGTTTTGTCATGATGCTTGAGTATTTAATAACCGACACCCTTATCGATTGCTTTTTTAATAATGAACTTCGTTATTTTCAAGGCTAAGTTTGGTGTCAAGTCGACTACTTTCTCCGCTAGATTAATACTTGCTTTGTTTCCTTTCAATATACTTGCTCCATTTATTCCTGACATTTGTTTTCCAATATTCCCAAGTGACATGTTGCGATGTACTTCACTCCCTTTTAAATTATGTCCATCAAATTCAAACCGAAAGCCTTGTAACTTATTTTGGTTGTTTATTGTTGGGATTACTTTTACTCCATTTACCTGCATATCTTTGATATAAGCATCAAAGGATTTTGGCTTAAACTGCTTCATGGTTAAATCATGACGCCGTTTAATTTCTGTTCGTATTTCCCGTAAGTTAAATTCCTTTTCAAATTGTACTTGCCTAACTGTAGTGAGCCCCATCTGTTTTGCTACTTTTTCTGCTGCTTGTTGACTACGTTTGCCAATAAAGCTATCATTATAGGCTACGCCCTTAAAATCTATGCGATTCACATATAAGTGAATGTGTTTGTGGTCTTTGTCCTGATGTACAAAGGCTATAGCTTGTCGGTCTTTTAATTGCATCTCTTTTATAAATTGTCTTGTGATGGCTTCCAATTCCTTTTTGTTTAGGCTTTTGCCATCCTCAATTGTTGGGCTAATAACAAAAGACAGGGTATTCTTTTTACAATGGTAGTTTTGATCCTGGAGCATTTTAAACTCTTGTGTGATTTCAACTGGGGAATCTCCATGTAGAAATTCCTTTAGCACAATTTCTGCATCCTTTTCCTGATTCCATCCGTAAGACATCGATGCTTTGGTATGTGATATACTTTTCCCTTTACCGATCATTTTTGAAACTTTTTAAGATGTGTTTTTATTTCGTTTGCTAAATCATAAACTTCCTTGGTAAGTTTAGGGTTTCGTTTTCTATACATATTACCAATAGACTTAAAATTGTTGTGGTATTTAATCAGCATTTTATAAATCTCAATATGTTCTTCAGAAAAACGTTCTGTGATGGTTTGTTCAAATACGGTTCGTCTGATATATTCACTCAAAGTCAATCCGCAGCTTTGTGCTTTTACTTTTAAAAGCTTCTTTTCATAAACAGAACATCGAAACTTAACGAACTCACCTTTCCCCTTAAACACTTGTTTTTCTTTGCGACCAAGGGGAGCAAACAAGAATGTGTCCACAGACACACATCTTGAATTCCTACTAACAACCATTTTAGTTTCAGAAGCATTCATTTCCAAATCCAATGCTATGCTATCCGAATTATGAAGTACATCGGCAGGAATCTTTAAAGACTGCTTCGGTTCATCTGATGGTTTAAAATCTAATTCCTTTTCTTTTTTCATAACATAATAGGGCGTTTAAATCTTTATGATGTTTATAATTATCACTTTGGTCGATAACGTTTTTATGGTTTTCAATCAAATAATTTACAGCACTTTTTCCAGCTTCGTCATTATCCAAATAGAGGTTTACTGCTTCATATTTAGGAATCAGTTTTTCAATATTTTTTATAAAAGCGATAGAGTTTAAAACTAGAATATCTGAGGTTTCTAAAAGGGTTTTATTTCTAATGGCGAACGACAATAAATCAAACATGCCTTCCAAAATGATTAATTGCTTTTTGTCGTTTTGGAAATACGTATAATGTTTTGGACTGCTGCTATTTTTAAAAAGCTTATTCCGCAACTCCCAACCGCTTTTGTTATTCTTTAATCCAATGGCAAAAAATTGTTTGTCTTTGCAGGTATACCAAATTTCTTTACAATATATTTTTGCTATTGAAAGCGAAATACGTCTAGAATTTAGATATTGAATCAATGCTGGATGGGTGATGTCTTGAACTTTAATAATGCTAATCTCTGTTTCTGTTTTGCTAAAAATTTGCTGCTGTTGAAAAGAAAAAAACAAAGAATTATTATTTAAAAACGATAAAGCTTCTTTGATGGAACATTTCAAAATCTGACATACCAAATCAATGACATTTCCGCCAATACCCGCGCCATGATCGTACCACCGGTTTTTAGTTTTAGAGACTTTAAAAGAGGCTTGTGTTTCTGACCTGAAAGGACTTAGAAACCATGCTTCTTTTTCCGTTGCCTTTTGGGGAAAGTGCCCTAATTTTTTCAGTGCTTTTTCCACTGAAAAATTACGGGTTGTTTCACAATTTATTTTTCTTTTCATAAGCCAATGTGTGTTTTGTAAATTTTTGATGATATGATGACAACCCCTTCTAAAGTCTTTGTGCCACTGAATTTAACTTGTCATCATTTTGTCATCACGTCATCATTCTAGCGTTTTTTCAGCTTAAATCTGTCATCATTATTTTTTTGATGACAGAATGATGACAGTTTGATGACAGCTTTAGCCCTTATAAACAATAGGGTTCTACGATTCTGTCATCGTATCATCAAAATTTTTGGTCAAGAAATCCTTTTCTATGGTAAAATATCGTCCTTTCGCATCTACCAAGGTCATATCTCCGTCCGACCAAATCACAAATTTTTGGTATTTGTTTGAGTTCTCCTGGTTGGTTAATTTCCAATCCGTTTTCAGTAATTTTCGCAGCTGAGTTAAGTCTGTTTTTACTCGGGTTTTATTGAGCGCCAATAAAGCGTCCATTGGACATAAATCCACAGCTTCCAAATCAAACTTTTCAATCACGCCCAATAAAATGCTTGCCAGTTCCTTTTCAACCCGATTGCGATTGTTTTGCACCAACCTTGTTAAAGCCTTAGTTTTTATTTGTTGTGCAGAAAACCACATTCGAGTCAAATGTTTGGAGTTCAATTTCCTATTTGCCAAAAAATGCATAAATGCAGGAATTTCTTTAATGAGATTCTCCAAAAAATGAGTGTCCTCTTTTTCCAGCACGGGCACTTTTATAACCCAAAACCGGGTTTCATTGGCATCTATTTTTATAAAGTTTTCTTCATTATTGCTGCAAAGAATAAACTTTCCAAAGAATTCAACCTCGCGTTTGTCTTTGCCCTTAGCCTCTAACTTATTGATATTGGTGGTGCTTAAGTATTTGATACGTTCGGTAAGCTCTTCTTTATTAAAAAGCACTTCGTCTATACAGATTAGAAGCTTGTTTGCCCAATCGGCATTGAACTGGCTGCTAAAACTGTCGTTGGTCAAATAGGTCATGTTGTTGTCAAATATTTCCTTGAGCCACTTAAGAAATGTACTTTTTCCTGTAGAGCGTTCTTTAGAAACTAGGCACAAAATGGGTAACACTTGAATGGGTTTTAGATACAGCAGCTGTAAATAATCCAAACCCAACTCGAAATGTTTTCCGAAAATGTGTTTTCCGAATTTTAAGGATTTTGAGATATCTCCCTCTGAAGGTAACTTACCCAAGGGTGAATAAATATTGTAAAACCCAAGATATTCTTGTTTGAAATTCACATGACTTGGAATACAGGTAAACCCATCGTATTTCGGGATTTTACTTAAATAGTCTTTGCCGTGGTCTTGTTTAATGGTTTCCATATTCCAATGCACCAAGACTTCATTAAAGTGGCCTGCAATAGTTGGCGCTTTCACTAATTTGTAATAGGAGGTTCCCACACGGATATATGGTGTTTTTTTCATAAGAATTGTTTTAACACCCAACTTAGTTAAGGTGTGATTAAAAAGGATGGCGGATTATATAACCTATGGTCTATTGCACGACGTATTGGCCAAAACTTCGGATTCAATATCTTGTTTGGATTTGCGCTTATTTTGAAGTAGCCATTCTACTAGCTTTTTTTTCTCAAAAAAGAGCATTTTACCGTTGGGTTTGGAATGTGGAATTTTCCCTGAAGCCGTCAGTTTATAGAGGTAGCTTCTGGATATACCTGTATAGTCGCAGGCTTCGTCAAAGGTTAGTACTTCTTTATGACCTACTAATAGTTTTTCTAAACGATCCAATCGTTCAAGAATCAATAAATTGTCCATTTCTATTGTTTTTAGATTACTAAAATGAACAAAAGCGCTTTTGTTTTCCCTTATGGGATTATGGAAATAAAAGTATAAAATGGAGGTGCTATAAGGATTAAAAAAACATATAAGTTATTCACAAATAATTGACATACAGTAAATTAAACTAAAAATAAATAAATTTTATTAGTTTTTTATTCTGAATTAATTTTTGAAGTTAAATAGTTACAAATGGCATCAATCTTAATGTTTAAAAAACACCCACTTTGAGGTGTATTTAAGGTTATTAACAATGCAAATAAAGTATTCTGGAAAAAGTTGGGACTTGGAAACGCAGATATGTGAAGAAATTAAAATTTTTAAGTTAGAAATATATTAAACAGTTGTTATTTTATGCTAAAAGGATAACTCATTGAGTAGCATTTGGGTTTATATTCTTTTTGTTTCCCAATACTCATTTTTGCCCTTAAAGTATTCATATCCTCACTTACTTTTTTATCTAAAATTTTGGCATAGTGTTGAGTAGTTCTCAAAGATTTGTGACCAAGCATTTTACTTACTGATTCTATCGATACGCCATTTGTCAATGTTATTGTGGTAGCAAAGGTATGACGTGCTAAGTGAAAAGTAAGATTCTTACTAATTTTACATATGTTAGCAATTTCTTTTAAATAAGCATTCGTTTTTTGATTGCTTGCTACAGGAAAAATCCTGTCTAAATTCAACATGTCTGGATTATTGGAATATTTACGAATTATAGTTTCAGCCTGTGGAAGTATTGGTATATTACTTTGAGTCTTTGTCTTTGTTCTTTTTATTTTAATCCAGCGCTCACCATCTATACCTATCACAATATCGCTTTTTGATAGACTTTTTACGTCTGAATAAGCTAGTCCAGTAAAGCAGCTAAAAATGAAAATATCCTTAACCTGATTAAGTCTTTCAATTTTAAAATCCTTATCAATAATTGATTGAATTTCTTTTTCTGTAAGAAATTCACGATCCACAATTTTAAATCGAGATTTGTAATGCAAAAAAGGATATGTTTTAATCCAGCCATTTGTATATGCGATACGTATAATTTTTTTCAAATTTGATACGTATTTATAGGAAGTATTATGACTACATTTTTGTATTGTCTTTAAATAATATTCAAGATTATTAATAAATAGAATATCTACTTTTATAAGAGGGATGTCTTTTACCTTATATTGTTTAAAAATATATTTTTGAATATGATTCTTAGTTGTCTTGTAGCGGATTAATGTGTTTGGAGCGAAATCTATTCCAATTAGTTTTTCAATTTGGTCATTATGCTCTTGAAAAGTCTCTAATAGCATTTTACTTTCTTTGTCTTTTCCTAAGTAATTATCACGAAGTTTGATTGCAGATATCACTTCTCCTTTTTCAATTAATCGTTGCTGACATATAAAAATTTTACTTTTAATTGAAGCAATAAACCTATTTAATTCTTGAATTTCTTTCGAGCTTCCCTTCGCTAAACCCGTGTCATTACTCCACTGACTTGGTTCGATTTTGCGACACATACTCAATTCAGCCCTTTGTTGGTCTATGGTAATTCTTGCATAAATGGGTGCTTTTCCCAAATTATCTAATTTGCTTTTTTTAATATATATTAAAAGTTTGAGCGAATGGGACACCTTTTATACCGTTTTTGTTAAAAATTTGGTTTGAAATTACAAAAAAATATATAAACATAAAATTTTTTAACACATTGAAAATCAATATTATATGTAGCTATTTGTGTTAATCTGGTGACCCATTTTTTTATTTTTGAAGTGACACCGAATAAGTCCCTTTTTATATAGTATTAAATGGTTTTATTTAATATCGTAAAAAACGCAAAAACCTGTAAATCATATATTTACAGGTTTTTTGCATTCATTTGATACATAAAAAGTACTCAAGGTGGGAATCGAACCCACACGACCGAAGTCACTGGATTTTGAATCCAGCGCGTCTACCAATTCCGCCACTTGAGCTTATTTTGGACAGCAAAAATATAGTTTTTTTCGATATTAAGCATAAAAATACTAGTCAATATACTTTTTAGGTTAAAATAAATGTATAAATTTGCACCTCGATAAAAATAAGGTGCTGTTTTGCGCTATAAAACAACTAGTTATCCATGCCAAACGTTATAACAGAAGCTAAAATTTTTTCTTGTACACAAAGTACAGAACTTGCTAAAAATATTGCAACTGCATATGGGGCAAGTTTAGGAAATGTAATTACTTCAACATATAGCGATGGTGAGTTTCAGCCATCTTATGAGGAGTCAATAAGAGGAACACGAATTTTTATTATAGGATCTACAAATCCTAGTTCTGAAAATTTAATGGAACTATTGCTAATGATTGATGCTGCAAAACGTGCATCTGCAAGACATATTACAGCAGTAATGCCATATTTTGGTTGGGCAAGACAAGACAGAAAAGATAAACCTAGAGTCCCTATTGCTGCAAAATTAGTAGCAAAAATGTTAGAAGCAGCAGGTGCGACTCGTATTATTACTATGGATTTGCATGCAGATCAAATTCAAGGCTTTTTTGAAAAACCTGTAGATCATTTATTTGCTTCTACTATTTTCTTGCCTTATTTAAAAAACTTAAACCTGCCAAATTTAACTATTGCTTCGCCAGATATGGGCGGCTCCAAAAGAGCTTATGCTTATTCTAAAGCTTTAGAAAGCGATGTGGTAATATGTTATAAGCAGCGGGCAAAAGCTAATGTGATTTCTCATATGGAATTGATTGGTAATGTAGAAGGTAAAAATGTGGTTTTGGTTGATGATATGGTTGATACAGCAGGGACATTAACAAAAGCAGCAGATTTAATGATGGAAAGAGGCGCATTAAGTGTAAGAGCCATTTGTACACATCCTATTTTGTCTGGTGATGCCTATAAAAAATTAGATAACTCAAAATTAGAAGAATTAATAGTAACAGATTCAATTCCTTTAACACAAAAAAGTAATAAAGTAAGAGTTTTGAGTTGTGCAGAATTATTCGCAAATGTTATGCATAAAGTACATCATAACAAATCAATTAGTTCTCAATTTGTAATGTAGTTTTGGCTTAGGCTTGCATTGAGCGAAGTCGAAATGCTCAACTACCATAAATTTGTAGTTGAACCTAAAAAAGAATATTAATTAAATTATATAAATAAACAAATGAAATCAATTACAATCAACGGATCTCAAAGAGAAAGCGTAGGCAAAAAAGCAACGAAAGCTTTACGTAATGCTGGTCAGGTTCCTTGCGTATTATACGGAGGAGATAAACCAGTGCATTTCTCTGCACCAGAATTAGCTTTCTCTAAACTTGTATACACGCCTAATGCGCATACAGTTGTGATTAATTTAGATAGCGGTGAAACTTTAAACGCGGTAATGCAAGACATTCAATTTCACCCTGTAACAGACAGAATTTTACACGTGGATTTCTATCAATTATTTGAAGATAAAGAAATTGCTTTAAATATTCCTGTACAACTTGTTGGTAATTCAAGAGGAGTTAAAAACGGTGGTGTTTTAAGAAGAACCAACAGAAAATTACGTATTAAAGCACTTCCTGCAAACCTACCAGATTTTATAGAAATCGATATTACACCTTTAAAAATTGGTGATAAAGTAGCAGTTGGCGATTTACCAAGCGAAGATTATACTTTTTTACATAACGATAATACTGTTGTATGTCGAGTGAGTACATCTAGAGTAGCTATTGTTGATGAAGAAGATGAAGAAGAAGTAGAAGAAGGTGCAGAAGGAGCAAGTACTGACGCACCAGCAGAAGAGGCTACAGCTCAAGAATAGATAGTTTATTCTAAATTTAATATAAAAAGCATCCTGTTTTATTCAGGATGCTTTTTTATTTTTACACAAACTAAACTTTTATGTGTCAATTTTTAATCAAATTATTTAAAAAGAAAGAACATATAAAAGATACAGATTATATGAAGAAGTATTTAATAGTTGGTTTAGGTAATATAGGAGAAAAGTATCAAAATACTAGACACAACATTGGTTTTAAAGTTTTAGATTATTTTGCTAATAAAGAAAACTTGGTTTTTGAGACTCAAAAATTAGGAGACATTACCACATATAAATTAAAAGGGCGAACATTTATATTTTTAAAACCAAACACTTATATGAATTTAAGCGGAAAAGCGGTTCAATATTGGTTAATAAAAGAAAAAATTCCTTTAGAAAATGTACTAGTTATTACGGACGATTTGAATTTACCTTTTGGAAGTATCCGTTTAAAAACTAAAGGAAGCGATGGTGGACATAATGGATTAAAAGATATTCAAGATAAACTAAACACTACAAAATATAACCGTTTTAGATTTGGAATAAGTGATACTTTTAGTAAAGGAAGACAAGTAGATTATGTTTTAGGGGAATGGACAGAAGATGAAAATGAGAAGCTAACAGAACGATTAAACAAGTCTGTAGAGCTAATAAAATCTTTTGTATTGGCAGGTATAAATAATACTATGAATACTTTTAACGGAAAATAAAAAAGAGAAGATTTAATCTTCCCTTTTTTATTTATTCAATAATTATTTTTTTAGTAGATTTTCGTTTATCATCTTTTACCGTTAAAATATACATTCCAGATTGTACATGGTTTAAGTTTATTTTTTCATTAAAATCACCAGCATCTTTATATTTGTTTTTATAAATAGCTCTTCCTCTTAAATCATAAACTCCTACATTAATATTGCTAGATAACGAGCTATTTAATTTTATGGTAAACTCGCCTTTATTTGGGTTAGGGAAAACCGTAAAATTTTCAAAACCAAATTCTTCAACCGCTAAAGAAGCTTGTACATTAATCGTGTAATCTTCAACTTCTCCGTCAAACCCATTTTCGCAAGCAGTTGGAACTTCTCCACCAAAATCACCTTCAAATTTAGTTGAAACTCGCATTAAAGTGCTTCCTAAAATAGCATCAGGTGGAATTGTAACTGAAAGCGGAGAGTTACCAGTTGCTCCATCTATTACATTAAGTGCATCACCTAAATTATACTCTTCGCCTACATCATCAAAACTACAGTTTTGATTCCAATCAACCCAAACTTTAGTTGTTGTACCAAAGCCACCATCTGTATTAACATTTACAGTTAAATCATACGAACTATTTCTGTTTACATCTGTAGTAATACTTGTATAATCACTATAACCATCGATAAGCGGATTAGAGCCATCATCTCCTTTACCTGTTGCATTGCTAATGGTGTTAAATTCTACTAGTGTACTACTTGTAGCGTAATCTATATTTGCTATTGAAACGCAATTACTATTAAAAAAAGGAAAAGCTACATTTTTATTTTTAGAAGAAGAAACAGTTGGCGTCCCTGTTATGGTTAGCGTATAATTATTTTGAGATACAGCATCTAAATTAGAGATGGTCATGGTTACAGGACCAGAAGTTGTCCTACTGGTTGGTGAAAACGAAACTGTTGAGGCTCCAGGATTTCCTGAAGCACTAAATGTGGTGTTTTCTGAAAAACCATTTGCGGTAACGTAATCAAAAGTATAGGTGGCAGTTACATCATCACAGGAAATAGGGGCTAATGTTTCATTAGCAATAAAAAAATCTGGGTTGGCAGATATAGTAAACTCGAAATCGCTAATATCATAAAAAATGTTATCAGCAGCTTCAATTAATATTCTTGCTGTTGATGTATCTGCAATTGCTGGAACCACATATGAAAAGGCCCCATCGTTAGGTGTATTTGATGCTATAACAGTAGGGAAAGTAGCTCCACCATCAGTTGATAATTTAATATCTACACTTTGACAATTAATAGTAGCGACATTAGCTGATTGACCAACTACCCATTCAATAGTTTGTGTAGTACCCTGTGTCCATGAAATAGGGTTTATTACTGCAAATGGGTCAGTACTATTTATAAATATTTGCACAAAATCTACATCCGTTTGTCCACCACCATTTGTTCCCATAACATCATTATCTCTTACTGTAAGTGCAAAATTAAGCGTTCTGTTAACTGATGGTAATTTTTCCCAAGTAGTAGACCCATTTGTAATTAAATAATCTAGAAAGCTAGGAATGTTTCTAATTGGCTCTGTAGTCCCTTCAAATGAACGAACCAATGGTCCAGCTGTATTTGTTTCTTCAGGAATACCAGATGACCCAAGATCATATTGTTCCCACGTGTAAGTATGTCCTGTAGTGCCATCGGGATCTGTTGAGCTTCCTACGAGCTTATATGCCGTAGAAATAGGAATTGTATAATCGGGACCTGCATTAGCAACAGGTGCATTATTGGTTAATATAGTTTCAGTGCCACAAGTACTTAAACCAGTAGTAATATTATCCCAAATCATTTGAATACTTTTTTGATGAAAATAGGTATCGCTTTGAAGTTGCACGTTTTGAGGAGAACAAATTCCTGCGTAAGCCATTATAGTAGTGCCACTCCCAGGTTCATATGCATTAGATGCGGTTCTATTTCCACCTGAACAATTGCTAGCATTTCCATTAAATGTATGAGGCGCACCAAACTGATGCCCCATTTCATGGGCTACATAGTCAATATCGTAAGCGTCTCCAACAGGGTTAGAAGACCCAGTAATCCCACTAGCTTTTCTATTATCAACACAAGGAGAATTTAATGATGCTAATCCGCCGCCGCCTGTACTAAACGTATGCCCAATGTCATAATTAGCTGCTCCTATAATGCTATTAATTTCACTTTGACTTTCATCAATTAATTGATTTGCATCGTTGTTAGTAAAGTTATCTGTATCAATAAAAATAATACTACTATTGTCTACTAAGGTCATTTTAATTGCCAAATCTCTTTGAAAAATAGAGTTAACACGATTCATGGTTACTACCATGGCAGCTAATACTGCCGCTTTTTTTGCGGCTTCAGTATCTCCATCTGTTAAGCCTGCTGCCTCCCAGTGATATTTGGAGTATTCAATAGTTGAGGCTAATGCTAATCTAAAGGTTCTTAATTTACTATCATTGGCATTTTTAAAAGATTTTGATTTTTTACTTATTTCTCTTGCAACAGTTGCATCGTCTGGTAAATAACATTTAAAGGCTTCTTTTAGTCTAGGCAAATCGCCTTTGTTATAAACTATATAAGTATTGTTTTGTGTATAAGGATCTATAAATTGAGTACCAGTTTTTGAAGAAAGGACCATGCCATGAAACCCTTTTGGAGTAACGCTAAAACTAATTATAGATGATGGATTTTTTATGTTTTGACCTATATAAGTTCTTAACTCTGGATATTTTTCTTGATAGTCAGGTTCTAGAACAGAAGATTCTTTTACTTCAAAATTATCAAAATGACCTTCGCTATTCGGAATTTGAATAATAAGATTTGATACTTCATTTTTAACACTACGTTTTGGAGCACTACTTAAAGCAGTTTTTAATTTATTTATGTCTAATTGATAGTAAACAGACTTTAAAGGTTCTGTTTTTCTAATACCTTTTTTACCTATTGAGGCTTCTTCATTAGTTACCTTAGTCCAAAACGCTTTATTATTTTGAGCGGAAAGACTTGTTAAAAAAAATGAAAACAGAAGTAGGTATAAATAGTTTTTTATGTAAAAATATTTCATAATAATTAAAGATGGAGTTTTAATATAGTCTGCTAAAAATACTCCGTTAAAGTATAAATTACAAAAATTAAGCTATCATTTTAAAATAACATATATTTGTTTATGAAGTATTTATATGGATTATATCTGGTAATTTGTTTAGTTTCATGTAAGGCAAAAAACAAAATAAAACCAATAAACACTAAGGGTGTTAGTATTGTTAACTGTCCAGAAAATGGTGTTTGTTCTTTAGAAGTTTATAAAAATAAAACCCTACAAATTAAAACGGATAACTTGGGGATGAGTTATCCAGAAATGTCAAATGGCAATTATTTAGTTTTAAAGTTTGAGTACAAAAAGAATGAAAACCCTAATTATGTTGATGGAGGCTATAGAGAAGAGGTTTTTATGGAGTTAAATCCTGTAAACTTAGAGATAGAAACAACTAATTTACAAAATGAAAAATTGTTTTTTGCAAGATGGTGTTATTGTAAAGGGCAAACAGGATATTATAAAATTAATCAAGGAAAATTATCAGTAGTAAAAGTAGATAATGAAAATCTTAAAATTAGTTTAAATTTCAAGATTGAAGAAGTTCCTCAAATTATAAACGAAATAAATCAAATTATTATATTACAATAGAGAATTTTAGGTTTGTTATAAACTACATTATACCTAGTTTTGTGTAAAATTAAAAGCTTGAAAACAAAGCGTAACTTAAATACTCTACCAGATAAACCAACAGTAGTAACTATTGGCACTTTTGATGGTGTACATATTGGACATCAAAAGATTGTTAAACGATTAATTAATGCTGGGAAATTAGAAGGATTAAAATCTGTAATTCTCACTTTTTTTCCGCATCCGCGAATGGTTTTGCAAAAAGATTCGTCAATAAAATTAATAAATACTATTGATGAACGCCACGCGATATTAGACGCATTAGGTTTAGATTACTTGCTAATTAAAAAATTTACTAAAGAATTTTCAAGGCTTTCAGCCGAAGATTTCGTTAAGCAAATTCTGGTTGATAAATTACATGCTAAAAAAGTAATTATTGGTTACGACCACAGATTTGGTAGAAACCGAAACGCCGATATTGAAGATTTAAAACGCTTTGGAAACACCTATAATTTTGAAGTTGAAGAAATTTCGGCTCAAGATATTAACGATGTTGCAGTAAGTTCTACCAAAATAAGAAAGGCTTTAAACGACGGCGATATTGCTAGAGCTAATATGTTTTTAGGCTATGCTTTTATGATTACTGGAGCTATAGTTAAAGGGAAAGGATTAGGCAGACAATTAGGTTTTTCTACTGCTAATATAAAGGTTGAAGAAGATTATAAATTAATACCTAAATATGGATCTTATATAGTGAGTTCGATAATTAATGATGTAAAAATATTTGGGATGTTAAATATTGGTGTAAATCCAACTGTTGATGGAAATACCCAAAGTATCGAAGTTCATTTTTTTAATTTTAATAAAGATATTTACAACAAAACCATTCAAATAGATTTGCATGAGCGTATTCGCGATGAGAAAAAATTTGATTCAATTGAAGCCTTAAAAAATCAATTAGTAAAAGATAAAGAAGCTGCACTAGCATACATCGCAAAACATCATGCTAAATAAATGGTTATTTAAACATATTGATAATTCTGCATTAATAGTTTTTAGAGTTTTTTTTGGTATTCTTTGTTTTTTAGAATCAGTTGGTGCTATTTATACGGGTTGGGTAAAACGTGTTTTTATCGACCCAGAATTTACATTTTCGTTTATAGGTTTCGAGTGGTTGCAACCCTTACCAGGTAATGGTATGTATTTGTATTATGTAATTATGGGCATATTTTCTTTATGCATTATGTTAGGTTACAAATACAGATTAAGTATTATTGCCTTTACAATTATGTGGTCTGCTACGTATTTCATGCAAAAATCATCGTATAATAATCACTACTATTTATTAATGCTTATAAGTAGTATTATGGTTTTTATGCCTGCAAATAGGTATGCTTCAATAGATGTAAAACTAAACCCAAAACTTAAAAGTTACGCTATGCCACAGTGGTGTAATTTCGTTTTTGTGCTTCAATTATTCATTGTTTACACCTATGCTTCAGTAGCAAAATTGTATCCAGATTGGTTAAACGCTAATGTTATGGAAATACTTATGAAAAGCAAACAAAACTATATTTTAGTTGGCGAGTTGCTTCAACAAAAATGGGTGCATTATGTTTTGGCTTATGGAGGCATTTTTTTTGATGGTTTAATCATTCCGTTGTTACTGTTTAAACCAACTAGAAAATGGGCGTTTATTACAGCTATATTTTTTCATTTATTTAACTCATTTGTGTTTCAAATAGGCATTTTTCCGTATTTGGCATTGGCTTTTACCGTGTTTTTTTTCAACCCTAAAACCATTCAACAGTTATTTTTAAAAAAGAAAGTTTTTTATGAATTAGATGAAGGTATTGTTCCAAAATATAAAACTCCATTAATTGCACTATTTTTAATATATTTTTTGATTCAAATAGGGTTACCATTACGGCATCATTTTATAAAAGACAGTGTGCTTTGGACAGAAGAAGGTCATAGGTTGTCGTGGCGCATGATGCTTAGAGCTAAAAGTGGAACTGCAACTTATAGAGTTGAAAATAAGGAAACAGGCAATAGCTACATTATTAATTTAGACGATTATTTAACTCTAAAACAAAAACGAGTAGTAAGTACAAAACCAGATGCTATTTGGCAATTTTCGCAACATTTAAAAAAGCAATTTAAAAAGGCTGGGCAAAATGTTTCGGTTTATGTAAATTGTAAAGTAAGTGTTAACGGGAAACCGCATAAACAACTTATAAATCCAGATGTTGATTTAGCTCATGTGTCTTGGAATTATTTTAAACACAACGATTGGATTTTACCTTCAAAATAAGATTCAAATATAAAGATGTCACACTGAGCGCGCAGTCGAAGTGTAATCAAGACCTAATAATCAAGTCAGTTTCTAAATACTTTTAGGTCAAAAATATCGCTTTACTCTATATGTAATTCATTAAATTTGTCGCTTAAATTTTTTACTTATGTTACAAGTCCCTTTTATTAGAGAAAACAAAGATTTGGTAATTGCACGATTAGCAAAAAGAAATATTGACGCTTCAAAAATGATTGATGAGGTTATTCTTTTTGATGAAGACAGAAAACGTATTCAAACCGAATTGGATAACACTTTGGCTGAATCGAATGCATTATCAAAAGAAATTGGGAACTTATACAAATCTGGCGAAGCGCAAAAAGCCAATGCTTTAAAAGAAAAAACGAGCGAATTAAAAGATAAATCAAAAGAGCTTAATGAATCACTTAATAATAAAACTGAAGCATTAAATGAGTTATTATATAAAATACCCAATGTGCCAAACGAAATTGTTCCTTCTGGAAATACAGATGAAGATAACGAAGAAGTTTTCAAAGAAGGTAATATTCCCGTTTTGCATGATGAAGCTCTACCTCATTGGGAATTAGCCAAGAAATACGACATAATAGATTTTGAACTTGGTAATAAAATTACTGGTGCAGGATTTCCCGTTTATAAAGGCAAAGGTGCCAGATTACAACGCGCTTTAATAACTTATTTTTTAGATAAAAATACTGCAGCAGGTTATACTGAATATCAATTACCACATTTAGTTAACGAAGCTTCAGGCTTTGGTACAGGTCAATTACCAGATAAAGAAGGGCAAATGTATCATGTTACCGAAGATAATTTGTATTTAATACCAACTGCCGAAGTGCCTGGAACCAATATTTTTAGAGATGTGGTTTTAAGTGAAAGTGAATTACCTGTAAGCATTACAGGATATACACCGTGTTTTCGTCGCGAAGCAGGAAGTTACGGTGCGCATGTAAGAGGGTTAAACAGATTACATCAGTTTGATAAAGTTGAAATTTTAAGAGTAGAACACCCAACAAAATCTTACGAAGCTTTAGATGGCATGGTAAACCATGTAAAGACCATTTTGCAGGAGCTAAAATTACCATATAGAATTTTAAGACTTTGTGGTGGCGATTTAGGGTTTACATCTGCATTAACTTACGATTTTGAAGTGTTTTCTACAGCACAAGATAGATGGTTAGAAATATCTTCTATTTCTAATTTTGAGACCTTTCAAGCCAATCGTTTAAAATTACGTTTTAAAAATAGTGATGGTAAAAACGAATTAGCACATACACTAAACGGAAGTGCTTTAGCATTACCAAGAGTACTTGCAGGCATCTTAGAAAATTATCAAACTAAAGATGGTATTGTAATCCCGGAAGTATTGCAATCTTATACTGGTTTTTCAATTATTGATTAGTTGAATTATAAATTTTAAAAAGAAGCCTAAAACTTACAAATATTGGTTTTGTAATTCTTTAAAATCGATGAAGTGCAAAAAATAAACGCTATTCAACGATTTTGTTTCAATTTCTTTTGCAATTCAAAATATATTTTAGAAGTTAGCTCCAACCAAACGCGTAAACTTAACCTACCATGAAAAATATTAAACGCTTAGTGCTTTTAATTGCATTAGTTTTAGTTGCAGGCAAGGTCTTATTTTCAGATTTCGAAATATCTAAAATTGAAAATAATGCCACTGCAGTAGTAGTAAATAAATAAGTATTTATTAAAAACTTAATTTTCTTTATTAAAATAGTCATTCTCATGTATTGAGAATTTTAAGACTGTCCCCAATCTTGTGTAATATTGTTTTTAAATTAACGGTTGTTAATAGAAAAGATATTGTTGGTTGGTTAGTGCCCGAATAAAAATTCGGGCATTTTTTTAATGAAATTCTAATTTATGAAGGTTTTAAAAGAACAATAGGTAGTTAGTTGAATTAATCCCGATGAAAATCAGAATCTCATCAAAAATTTAAGATAAGTTCAACAATTTCTAATAAGTACATTTGTTATCTTTACAAGATGAGGATTCTTTTTATCTTATGTCTGTTTTTTTGCACAAATACATTTTCACAAGATGATGCTGTAGCAAAAGACTATTTTAATAAAGGAGATTTTGAAAAAGCACTTTATGAGTATAAGAAACTATACGCAAAATCGTCTTCAAACATAAATTATATAAATCAACTTGTTACTACTCATCAGCAATTAGAGCAGTATAACGAAGCTGAAGTGTTTCTTTTAAGATTAATAAACAGAATTAAATACCCTGCTTTTTTGGTTGAGTTAGGCTATAATTACCAACTTAAAAACGATTTAGAAAACGCAAATTTATATTACCAAAAAGCCATAAATAGTTTAGATGAAAATGTTAATAATGCGTTTTCTGTGGCGCGAAGTTTTCAAAATCACACCTTATTAAATGAAACCATTACGGTTTACGAAAAAGCCATGGTTTTAAAACCTGAATTAAATTTTAAGTTTCAGCTTGCTAAAATTTATGGAGAACAAGGAAATGTTGAAAAAATGTTTGTTAGCTATATTGAATTTGCAGAAAAAACCCCAGTGTCTTTAAATAATATTAAACGGTTTATTAATGATTTTATAAGTGAAAACAGCACGAATGAAAACAATATTTTATTCAAAAAAGTGCTGCTAAAAAAAATGCAACAAGAGCCCAATCTACTTTGGAATGAAATGTTGAGTTGGCTATTTATTCAGCAAAAAGATTTTAAAAAAGCATTTATACAAGAGAAGGCTATTTTTAGCAGACAGCCAGAAAGTTTGAGTAGAATTGAAGAGTTGGCTAATATTACTGTAAATGAAAACCATAATAAAGTTGCCGAAGAAATCTTCAAATTTTTAATTGAAACAGCTCAAGATTTAGAAACCCAATTGTATGCACATTACAATCTTTTACAGCTTGAAACTAAAGCAAGTTCGTCAGATAATTATAAAGCTATAAACAATAAATATTTAGAGTTGTTTAAAGAATTTGGCATCTTTCCGCAAACCCTAAAATTACAAGTAGCTTATGCACATTTTTTAGCATTTTATAATAATGAAACGAATGACGCTATTGATTTTTTAGAAAACACCTTAAAATTACCATTAACCGAATTTGAAAAAGCAGAAGTTAAACTAGAATTGGGCGATATTTTAGTACTTCAAGAAAAATTTAATAAAGCCTTAATTTATTACACGCAAATACAACGCAACTTAAAAAACAGTACACTTTCTCAAGAAGCACGTTATAAAGTCGCCAAAACGAGTTATTTTAAAGGCGATTTTAAGTGGGCAGAATCTCAGCTTAAAATTTTAAAAGCTTCAACCTCGCAACTCATAGCCAATGATGCTCTCGATTTAAAATTATTAATTACAGACAATAAATACGAAGACTCTTTACAAACAGCATTAAAACTATATTCTAAAGCCGATTTATTGGCATTTCAAAATAAAGATGATGAAGCAATTTTGGTTTTAAACACTATTTTAGAAAATCATAAAACCGAACCCATAGTAGCACAAGCCTTATTTAAACAAGCACAGTTATTTGAAGAAAAAGCGCAATTTGAAAAAGCGCAAACCAATTACGAATTAATAATTGCCAATTACGGAGATGGTATTTTAGTGGACGATGCCTATTATAAATTAGCCCATATTTATGAACAGTATTTGAATGAACCCGAAAAAGCAAAAGCCTTATACGAGCAAATTATTTTTAATCACGTGGATAGTATTTACTTTGTTGAAGCACGAAAAAAATACAGAGCGTTGCGTGGCGATGCTATAAATTAAATTATGATAATAGTTGAAACAGAAAGATTAATAATATCAAAAGTCACATTAAAAGATGCTCCTTTTTTTCTAGAGTTGATGAACACCCCACATTGGTTAAAGTACATTGGAGATAGAAACATCAGGTCTGTAAAAGATGCCGAAGAAGCTATAAAAAATAGTCACTTAAAAAGTTATAAAGACAATGGTTTTGGGTTTTATAAAGTATTATTAAAAGCAGAAAATAATAAAACAATTGGAACAGTAGGACTCATAAAAAGAGACGAATTAGATGATGTTGATATAGGTTTTGGTTTTCTTCCAGAATATGAAGGCAAAGGATTTGGATTCGAAGTATCCGTTGAAATTATGAAGCTTGCCAAATCAGAATTCAAGCTTAAAAAAGTAGTCGCGATTACTAACCCAGATAATCATAATTCAATTAAATTATTAGAAAAACTAGGTTTGGTTTTCGAAAAAAGAATAAATCCCTTTGAAGAAGACAAAGAACTCCTGTTATTTGCAAAAGCATTATAAATTTTTGTCATTTCTAGCATAGCCAGAAATCTCATAATATTTTCACTACATGATTATATACAACGTAACTGTAAACATAGACGAAAGCATTCACGAAGAATGGCTCACATGGATTAAAGAACACATTCCGCAAGTGTTAGGCACAGGGAAATTTGAAAAGGTAACACTAACCAAGGTTTTGGTAGAAGAAGATATGGGCGGACAAACCTATTCTATTCAATACCGTTCGTACTCACGCGAAGCTTTAGATGCTTATTATCGAGAAGATGCCGAAAAAATGAGAATTGAAGGACTGAAAAAATTCGCAGATAAAATGCTCGCATTCAGAACCGAGCTTCAAATTGTAGATGAATATACTGTGAATTTTAAATAGCTTAGCTTTGTTGACAATTATTAAAAATGTAATAGACTAAAAATTACACTAATGGAAAATATTTGGGTAATAGCAATATCACTTTTTTTAATAATTACTTTCCTTTTTTGGAGGCTAACTAGTGGTCATTTCAAAAAGGAATATGGTAAAAAATTATGGAATCAATGGGGAACTAGACTTTTTTATTGGCAAGGTACGATATACACTAGTACCGGAATTACGCTTCTAATTATGTTTCTTTTAAAATGGGCAAATGTTTTAACTTTTTAGAATTTAAAATATAAAAACAACAAAGAATAATTGTTGTCAGTTTTCTATATACCTAAGATTATTATCTAGGATACAGTCGAAAAGCCTTTTTGCTGATAGTAACTTAATATTCATTTATCTGTGGCATACAAACCAAATCAACATCAAGTAAAAGCAAAAAAACATTTAGGACAACATTTTTTAAATGATGAGTCTGTCGCACAAAAAATTGCTGATACCTTAGTTCTAAAAAATTACAAAAAAGTTCTAGAAATTGGCCCAGGGATGGGTGTGCTAACCAAGTATTTACTTAAAAAGGATATTGAAACCTATGTTATAGAAATTGATACCGAATCGGTAGATTATTTACAAGCCAACTACTTAAACCTTGCGCCAAGAATTATAGAAAAAGATTTTTTAAAGTACGATTTAAACGATGTTTTTAAAGGCGAACCATTTGCTATTATTGGTAACTTCCCATACAATATCTCAACGCAAATCGTTTTTAAAGCTTTAGAAATGCGCGATCAAATTCCAGAATTTTCAGGCATGTTTCAAAAAGAAGTAGCGCAACGTATTTGCTCAAAAGAAGGCAGTAAAGTTTATGGTATTCTATCTGTTTTAACACAAGTTTTTTATAATGCAGAGTATTTATTTACGGTACCACCTTCGGTCTTTAATCCACCACCAAAAGTAGAATCAGGTGTTTTAAGACTTACTAGAAAAGAAAATTACACCTTACCATGCGACGAAAAACTATTGTTTAAAACAGTAAAAACAGCCTTTCAACAACGGAGAAAAACACTTCGGAACAGTTTAAAAACATTCAATTTATCCGATAATTTAAAAGCAAATGTTATATTTGGCAAACGACCAGAACAATTAAGTGTAGAAGCCTTTATCGAGCTTACGCAATTAATTGAAAACGATATTTTATAATCCATTAATTGTCACACTGAGCGCAGTCGAAGTGTCTTATGTCCGAAGAAAAAGAAAACATACAATTCGAACTAACAAAAGAGCTTGTAAAGCAAGTAGAGCAACTTATTGAAGTTAATAACGATAAGGAACTCCGTACACTTCTTAATGAGTTTCATCATGCCGATATAGCCGAAATTCTAGATGAGTTAAATCTGGAAGAAGCGGTGTATGTTATTAAACTATTAGATTCTGAAACCACTTCAGAAATATTAATGGAGCTCGATGAAGATAATCGAGAAAAGGTTTTAAAAAATCTATCAGCAAAAGAAATTGCCGAAGAAGTAGAGGAGTTAGATACCGATGATGCCGCAGATATTATTTCCGAACTTTCAGAAGAACGACAGGAAGCGGTTATTTCTCAAATTGAAGATGAAGAGCATAAATCTGAGATTCAAGAACTTTTAGCTTATGATGAAGATACTGCCGGTGGACTTATGGCAAAAGAGCTGGTTAAAGTTTACGAAACTTGGACTGTTGCAGGTTGTATGCGTAGAATTCGTGGACAAGCCAAAGAAGTAACAAGAGTACATTCTATTTATGTAGTAAATAAGGAAGAAAAGCTTATTGGTCGTCTATCATTAAAAGATTTAATTGTTGCTAAAAGCGACCAAAAAATAGCAGACTTAGTTAAAGTTAATGTAGATTATGTTAATGTTCATGACGATGTAGAAGATGTTGCTAAAATTATGGCAAAATACGATTTGGAAGCGATTCCAGTGTTAGACGACAACCATATTCTTTTAGGCAGAATCACCATTGATGACATCGTAGACGTATTAAGAGAAGAAGCCGATAAAGACTACCAATTGGCAGCAGGTATTACACAAGGAGTAGAAGCCGATGATAGTATTTTACAACTTACTAGAGCACGTATTCCATGGCTGTTTTTAGGGCTTATTGGAGGTATTGGAGCCTTTTTAATTATGGGTGGTTTCGAAGAATCTTTTACAGGAGATGCTTTTAAATTATTCTTTTTCACACCGTTAATTGCAGCTATGGCAGGAAATGTGGGTGTGCAATCCAGTGCTATTATAGTTCAAGGTTTAGCTAATGACGATGTAAAGGGAAGTGTTAATAGCAGACTTATTAAAGAAATGCTTTTAGCGGCACTTAATGGTTTTATTTTGGCTGTTTTTCTTTTCTTTTTTGTGTGGGTTTACGAATCAAAAATTGATTTAGCATTAGCAATCTCAGTGTCGTTAGTTGCCGTAATTATAGTTGCAGGTTTAATAGGTACATTTGTGCCATTATTTTTAAATAAAAAAGGCATTGATCCTGCTATAGCCACAGGCCCATTTATTACTACAAGCAACGATATATTAGGTATTCTTCTATATTTCATGATAGCAAAAATGATATTAGGCATTTAGTTCTTTTTCATTTGGGCGTTACCCAAAAAAGGAGGCGGGCTTTCACTACTCGCTGCCTCCTATGGTCAGCGAGCTCAAACATACCGTTCAATCCCTAACGCAAAACTCTTGCATTGAGCTAAGTCGAATGCCTAAAGGAGTCGAACATAATCCTTGTACAAAAAATGGAGAAGAAGTACATGTGCTATTATTCGAAAAACTAAATACGGCACATACAGGAAACATACAACACGAAAAGACATATGCACAATATCCAAAAATATAACTTTCGTCATGCTGAACTTGTTTCAGTATCCCATTAATTATATCTTTGAATTAATAACTAATATGTCACACTGAGCGCAGTCGAAGTGTCTCAACCTTATGAAAATTCTACATCTCGATACCAATCACGAATTATTAATAAATCAACTAAACGATTTAGGATTTACAAACGATGAAGATTACACAGCTTCAAAAGAAGACATTAAAGCCAAAATTCATAAATACGACGGATTCATTATTCGCAGTCGTTTTTCAATAGACAAAACTTTTTTAGATGCCGCAACTAACTTAAAATTTATAGGACGCGTTGGTGCAGGCTTAGAAAACATAGATTGCGATTACGCCGAGCAAAAGGGAATTACACTAATTGCAGCACCAGAAGGCAACAGTAATGCAGTTGGCGAACATAGTTTGGCAATGCTACTCTCACTATTTAATAAATTAAATAAAGCGAATAAAGAAGTTAGAGCTGGCAAATGGTTGCGTGAAGAAAATCGTGGTTTAGAACTCGATGGAAAAACAGTTGGACTTATTGGTTATGGCAATATGGGAAAAGCTTTTGCAAAAAAGTTACGTGGTTTTGATGTAACTGTTTTATGTTATGATATTAAAGACCAGGTTGGAGATGAGAATGCGAAACAGGTTTCATTAAAAGAACTACAACAAAAAGTAGATGTTTTAAGTTTGCACACGCCAGAAACACCTTTAACCACTAACATGGTTAATGACACTTTTATCAATCAATTTGCAAAATCGTTTTGGTTAATTAATACGGCACGCGGTAAAAGTGTGGTGACTAACCATTTGGTTTCGGCATTACAATCTGGTAAAGTTTTAGGTGCTGGATTAGATGTTTTAGAATACGAAAAAGCATCATTCGAAAACTTATTTTCTTCAACTATGCCAGAGGCATTTCAATATTTAATACAAGCCGAAAATATTTTATTAACGCCCCATGTTGCGGGTTGGACTGTTGAAAGCAAAGAAAAGTTAGCACAAACTATTGTAGATAAAATTAAAGCGAAATTTTGTTAACTTTCGCTTATGAAGAAAACCGTTTTAGTATTCGCGCTTCTAATTTTAGCTTTGTTGCTATTGTTTCAAATTGGTAAATACGCCATCGTTTCAGGGGATTTAAAAACAGAAATAATAGTTGCTATTATTGCTATTGTTTTCTTTTTTATAGGCATTTATATTAATAAAAAAAGTCTTCAAAAACACAACAAAGTTTCGATAGAAATCAATCATAAAAAAATTGATGATTTAGGAATTACCAATCGAGAATATGAAGTTTTACAACACATTTCTCTCGGATTATCAAACCAAGAAATAGCCGATAAATTATTTCTTTCAGAAAGTACCATAAAAACACATGTTTCAAATTTGCTAGTTAAATTAAATGCCAAACGTCGCACTCAGGCGTTGCAGATAGCAAAAAATCTACAAATTATTTAAAATTCGTACTTTAGTATGAGCTCTAAAGAAGAGACTTAAACTACTTTTATAGGTGTTATTAATCTTTTAAAATAGAATCATATGGAATTAGGAGCATTTTCTGTAAGCTTAAGTGTAAAAGACTTAAATGAATCAAAAGCATTTTACGAAAATCTTGGGTTTAGTGTTTTTGCAGGCGCTATTGAAATGAATTATTTAATCATGAAAAATGGCAATGCATTAATTAGTCTTTTTCAAGGGATGTTTGAGCAAAATATTTTAACCTTTAATCCAGGTTGGGATGAAAGCGCAAATAAATTAGATGATTTTACCGATGTTCGCGATATTCAAAAGCATTTAAAATCTAAATCAATAAAGCTAGAAAGAGAAGCCGATGAAAATAGTGATGGTCCTGCAAGTCTCGTGTTGTTTGATCCCGATGGGAATACCATTCTTATCGATCAGCATGTATAAACTAATATAGACAAAAATGAAATCTACAATAATTAAATACGGTCTTTTTGGAGCAATAACAGGATTTGTTATCTTTTTATCTCACTTAGCATTTGCAAAAAATTTAAGTTTCAGTGTTCTTGAAATATTAGGTTACATTTCGATATTCATTTCTTTATCATTCATTTATTTTGGAATAAAGCATTACCGAGATAATATTAATCAAGGTGTTATTTCATTGGGTAAAGCTATAATAATTGGTCTGCTAATATCATTATTGGTAGGAATAGGTATAGGAATTGCAGATTATATATATACTACTTTTTTAAACCCCAATTTCTTTAAAGACTATGCGCAAATGCTAATTGATGAAGGAAGAGGTGATGAGGTTATTGAAATGACAAGTGGAATGGGAGCTTTATTTATGCTTGCTTTAGTAACTGTAATAGGATTTATTATTTCTTTAATATCAGGATTAATACTTCAACGTAAAAATTAAGAATCATGCAATCAAAAGCGAGCACGCCACAACAATATTTAGATGAACTTCCGAAAGACAGAAAAGAGGTTATTGAAAAATTAAGGCAGAAAATTTTAAGTAACCTTCCTAAAGGCGTAGAAGAGCAAATGAGTTATGGTATGTTGGGTTATGTCATACCACATTCGGTATACCCAAGTGGATATCATTGCGATATGAGTTTGCCTTTACCGTTTATGAATTTAGCATCACAAAAAAACTTTATAGCTGTTTATAGTATGGTTATTTACGCTAAAAAAGAAATCTATGATTGGTTTACAACTGAGTATGCGAAACGCTGTAAGTACAAATTAGATATAGGTAAGAGTTGCATTAGATTAAAAAAAATGAATGATATTCCTTTTGAGCTTATAGGCGAATTAACCGCAAAAATAAGCACAGAAGAATGGATTGAGATTTATGAAAATGCGATTAAAAACAGAAAAAAATGAAAAATAGAGTAACAGGAATTGGAGGACTATTTTTTAAAACAAAAAACCCAAGCAAAACTAAAGATTGGTATAAAAAACATCTAGGTTTTAATACCGATGATTACGGCTGTACCTTTAAGTGGAAGGATAAAGACGGAAAAGATTGTACAACACAATGGAGTGCATTTCCAGAAGACACAAAATATTATGAGCCATCAAAAAAAGACTTTATGTTTAACTATAGAGTTGAGAATTTAGAGGAATTATTAAAAGTTTTAAAAGATGAGGGCGTAACTATTGTTGGGGAAATGCAGGAGTTTGAATATGGAAAATTTGGTTGGATTTTAGATAACGATGGTAATAAAATAGAACTTTGGGAGCCAATAGATAGTGCTTTTTTGTAAATGATAAAAAATTTCTCTTAGCTTTTTTAGTGAAGAGATTTCAAATGAAATTGTCATTCCCGCGTGGTCACTGAGTGAAGTCGAAGTGAAATCGAGAATCTTTATGTAGAATTTGAAAAATTCCCGTAATTTGCCTTTTTATTATTTAAGCTATATTGACTTATCTAGAAATTCTTCAATCTTATCATTTAACTGCATTGCAATGGATGGCCATTGGTTTTGCAGTTTTTTTATTGGGTTTATCTAAATCAGGAATTAAAGGTATAGGAATCATTATTGTAGTCGTTCTTGCTTTCGTTTTTGGCGAAAAAGCATCAACAGGTATATTGCTTCCTATGCTTATTGTGGCAGATGTTTTTGCGGTAATTTATTATAATAGGCACGCTCAATGGAACATTGTAAAAAAACTAATACCATTTATGATTGTTGGTGTTTTAGTAGGTGTTTGGGTTGGAAACGATATTTCCGAAGACATTTTTAAAAAACTAATGGCAATAATAATTATTGCTTCTGTTATTATTATGTTTTATACAGAAAACAGAAAATCAACCAAAGTACCAACCCATAAATTATTTTCTATTGGCACAGGGTTTTTAGCAGGCTTTACTACAATGATTGGTAATTTAGCAGGCCCAATTTCTAATATTTATTTTTTAGCCATGCGTTTTCCTAAGAATGAATTTATAGGTACTGCTGCATGGTTATTTTTTATTATAAATGTGTTTAAACTACCTTTTCATATTTTTATTTGGAAAACGGTTACTCCAGAATCTTTAGTTTTAAATTCGGTATTAATTCCTGCTGTTATTTTGGGCTTTTTCTTAGGAGCATACATTGTGAAATTAATTTCAAATATAAATTATAGGCGGTTTATTTTAATTGTTACGGCTATAGGCGGTATTGTTATGTTATTTAGGTAGTTTATTATTTATAAGTGTTTGTAACAATAACTGTTGTTTATAGACTTATTAGTTGAATATCAATCTAAAGCCAATGTAATTTAGATTTTATTAAACATTTTTATTAATTTTATAATCAAACCAAAATATTAAATAATATGTCTGACGAAAAAAATTTAAGTGATGACCTAAACGATATGTTAGGCGATGCTAAAGAAGGTGCAAAAAAAGCTGCCGATAAAGCAGGTGAATTTGCCGAAGAAGCGAAAGAAAAAGCAAAAGAGTTTGCTAATGAAGCTAAAGAAACAGCTTCAGAATTTACCGAAAGTGCCAAAGAAACTTTCGCTTCAGGCGAAAACAAAAAAGTGTTAGCTGGTGTTTTAGCTATTCTACTAGGTTCTTTAGGTATCCACAAGTTTATTCTAGGTTATAATAAAGAAGGTATTATTCTTTTAGTTATAACATTAGTTTTAGGATTTATTACCTGCGGTATTGGAGCTAGTTTAGCTGGAATTGTTGGACTAATTGAAGGTATCATCTATCTTACAAAATCTGACGAAGAATTTTATAACACCTATCAAGTTGGTAAAAAACCTTGGTTTTAATCCTTTGAAAGTCAATATATAAAATACAGAAAGCCAAAATAAATACATTTTGGCTTTTTTAATTTAATTTAACATCGTAATATTGCAATATTAAAATGTATTGTTATGGGAATTACAAAATCACAAATATTTACTGAACAACAAAACGACTTAGCGCAACTTTTTAAAGTACTTGGGCATCCTGCTCGTGTGGCTATTTTACAATATATAAGCAATCAGAATGCATGTATTTGTAACGATTTAGTTGAAGAAATAGGTTTAGCGCAAGCCACAATCTCTCAACACTTAAAAGAACTAAAAAGCATTGGATTGCTTAAGGGAGAGGTTGAAGGTAAAAGTATGTGCTATTGTATTAATATAGAGCGATGGACTGCTTTACAAAAGCAATTAAATGCATTCTTTAATACCACAAAATTAAACTGTTGTTAATTAAATTTTATGAAGATGTCACCTTGAGCGCAGTCGAAAGGCCTTTTAATACATCATCAAATATATTTTCAATTATAAAATAATTAAATAGATTTATTATGAAAACACAAGAATTATTTACCGTTTTAGAACAAAACAAAGACAAATATTTATTGTTTGAATATGCGCCAAATAAATTAGTTGGTGCTAATTATCATATAACCGAAGTAAAACATGTTTCAATAGATTCAGTTGACTGTGGCTCACAAACCGATGCATGGAAAGAGACCATTATTCAACTTTGGGAAAGCCCAAATGAGATTGGTAAAACAGAATACATGTCGGTTTACAAAGCCATGGCTATTCTTAAAAAAGTTGGCACTATGAAATCTTATATTTTAGATGCTGAGGTGAAATTTGAATATAGCAACGCTACGTTTAATACAGCCCAACTATTTGTTAACGATTTTGAAATACGAGGTAATGACTTAATAGTTAAATTAGCCATTGAAAAAACAGATTGCAAAGCTAAAAGAACTTGCGGAGTATCTGAAGAAAAAGAATTAGTTTTAGCTAACGATGAGCCATGTTGTACGCCTGATGGAAATTGTTGTTAAATAATTTCGTCATTCTGAATTTATTTCAGAATCTCATCCTATAATTAGTATTATAAGAAACAGAAACGAGTTCAGTTTGACGTTGATTTCTATTAAGCTCTAAATAGTTGATTCGTGTATTAGCGACAAAATAAATAAAGTTAAATTAAAAAAAAATTTCTGCCTTTGCGGAAATAAAAAGAAGACTTTTTAAATGAAAAACATTCTAGTATTATGCACAGGAAATTCATGCCGAAGCCAAATGGCACATGGATATTTAAATCATTTTTTAGATAACAGCACGGTAAAAGTATATAGTGCAGGTATTGAAACCCACGGATTAAATCCTGGAGCTTTAGCTATTATGAAAGAAGATGGATTAAATATTGATCATCACACTTCAAATCATGTAGATGAATATGCTGATGTAGATTTCGATTATATTATTACGGTTTGCGATCATGCCAATGAAAACTGTCCGTATATCCCAAGTAAAAATGCAACGAGATTGCATCATAATTTTTTCGATCCATCAAAAGTTATTGGAACTGAAGCAGAAAAGCATGCAGCGTTTTTAAAAGCACGAGAAGAAATTAAGGGGTATTTTAAGGATTTTGTAGAGGAGTATAATTTAGTTTAATCACACTTTTATAAATTTTCACGTACATTCTATTTGAAATTTTTTCAAAATAGAACAAATAGAGCTTTTTGTTTATAATTCTTTTTTTAAGTAGTATTGTTATAAACTTTATTTTAATAAATGAAAACTTTAACTTTTGCTTTAAATGTTTTTCTATTAGGAATACTGCTAAATGCTTGCCAAGAAAAAGTAAATAATGATAAACCAAATATCATTATCTTTTTTACAGACGACCAAGGATATGCAGACACAGGTTCTTATGGAGCTGTAGGTTTTGAAACACCTAATTTTGATGCCTTAGCCAACGACGGTATTAAGTTTACAGATTTTTATGTGCCAGCAACAGTTTGTACGCCTTCTAGGGCAGGATTACTTACAGGTAAATATCCTAAGCGTGTTAATTTACACAAAGGTGTACTTTCTCCTTTTTCTGAAGAAGGTTTAGACCCTAAAGAATATACTTTGGCAGAGTTACTCAAAGATAATGGCTATACAACGTCTTGTATTGGGAAATGGCATTTAGGACATAAAGAAAAGTATATGCCCAATAATCAAGGCTTTGATGAGTTTTATGGTGTGCCTTACTCTAATGATATGGATAATTATTATTATTCTCATATAGATTATCAGTCACCACCTTTACCGTTTTATAGAAATAAAAAATTAATAGACAAAGGTTTAGATCAAAGATATTTAACTAAAATGTATACAGAAGAAGCGGTTCAACAAATAAAGAATAGAAAAAAAGACCAACCCTTTTTTATGTATTTAGCACATAATATGCCTCACACTCCATTATATGCTTCAGAGCAGTTTTTAGGTAAAAGTAAACTGGGTTTATATGGAGATGTTATTATGGAACTCGATTGGAGTGCTGGCGAAATCGTTAAAGCTTTAAAGGAAGCAGGCATTTATGAAAACACTATAATTGTTTTTACTTCGGATAATGGTCCAGAAATAGGTTCGGCTAATCCTTTAAAGGGGCATAAAGCGCAAACATGGGAAGGCGGACAACGGGTTCCTGGAATTATTACATGGCCAAATAAAATTCCATCAGGTATTGTAAGTTCAGAAATGGTAACTACATTGGATTTGTTTCCAACTTTTGTCAGTATTTGTAATGCTAATTTTAATGAATCAAAGGATTTAGATGGCGATAATATTTTAGAATTTTTAATGTATCCTAAAGCTATAAGCTTAGGGGAACGATCACTTTATTTTTACGGTAGAAATGGCGAATTAGAAGCTGTGCGTCATGGAAAATGGAAATTACACATCTTAAAAAGTCTAGGTTGGAATTTAGAAAAAGAGGGTGAATTTCAAGTAGCTCTTTATAATTTGGAAAATGATATAGAAGAGCAAGTTAATGTTGCAAATAAAAATCCTGAACTTGTTAAAAAATTAAAGCAACAAATATTAGATTTTGATGTGCAGTTTTCAAATTAAAACGGGTTAGAATAAGATTTAGCTAACCACCATTATTCTCAACAAACTTGCGCTCCAACTCTGCTTGAAACTCCTCCATAACAGGTCGTACCGTGCTTTCGGGCAAGTCTGCAATTTTAATGTACATAAGTCCGTCAACAGCATTATTAAATAATGGGTCAACATTAAAAGCTACTAATCGTGCATTTTGTTTTATGTACTTTTTAAGGAGTACAGGTAAGCGTAATGCTCCTGGTTCGACCTCATCAATAATTTTGTCGAATTTATTTAAATCGGCTTCGGTTTCATCAAATACAAACTCTTTATCGGCATCTTTTAATTTCACCTTAAATTCCTTTTTTGGATGCACATATTGTGCAATATAAGGGTCGTAATAATGTGATTTCATAAATTCAATCATCAATGATTTTGAGAAATTTGAAAACTGATTACTGATACTTACACCACCAATTAAAAATTTGTGTTCTGGATAGCGTAAGGTGGTATGCACAATACCTTTCCAAAGTAAAAATAAAGGCATTGGTTTTTGCTGGTATTCCTTTATAATAAAAGCGCGTCCCATTTCTATGGATTGGCTCATCATTTTATATAATTCGGGTTCAAACCGAAACAAGTCTTGTAAATAAAAACCATCAATTCCATAACGTTCAAAGATTTGAGAACCCAATCCCATTCTATAGGCACCGGCTATTAAATTGTTTTCGTTATCCCATAAAAACATGTGGTGGTAATAGGTGTCAAAACCATCTAAATCGATAGATTCATTGGTGCCTTCACCCACTTCCCGAAAGGTGATTTCTCGTAAACGCCCAATTTCTCTTAATATGTTAGGTATACTTTTAGCAGGCGCTAAATACACTTCGTAATTTTTACTAGTAAGTAGTTTGCAATCTTCTTTTTTAAGTGCTTCAACTTCAGAAATCATGATTTCTGAATTAACAGGAGTTACAATTTTTTTAGGTGCTTTTGGTACTTTAAGTGTTGACGAAATATTATCTAATATTTTCGATTTATCCTCAAAAGCATTGGAAAGCATATAGGTTTTTCGTCTTAAAAAATCCGTAAATTCATTAAGTGTTGTGTGTTCTTTTTGGTCGTTTACAGAAATAGGCTTCCCTATTCTAACTTTAATAACACGCCTTTTCTGTGTTAAAACTTCTGAGGGTAACTTTGCGGTTCTAAACGTATCACTAATTTTAGAAAGCTTATAAAATAACTTACTGTTTTTAGCATGAAAATAAATGGGAACTACAGGGACTTCAGCTTTTTTGATAAGTTTCATAGCTGCTTCTTCCCATGGTTTATCAACTACTAACTTACCATCTCGATAAGTTGAAACTTCTCCTGCAGGAAATACCCCAAGCGGATGGCCTTCTCTTAAATGCAGAATAGAGTTTTTAAAACCAGCAATACTAGATTTTACATCTTTCCTATCTTCAAAAGGATTTACAGGCATAATGTAAGGTTTCATCGGCTCAATTCGATGTAGTAAAAAGTTGGCTATGATTTTAAAATCTTTGCGTTGCTCTAGCATCAATTTTAAAAGTAAAATTCCATCAATACCTCCAAGCGGATGATTAGAAATTGTAATATAAGCACCATCTTTAGGAAGTCGTTTTAAGTCTTCTTCTGGGATTTCAAACTTTATTTGAAATTCATTTAATATGCTATCCAAAAACTCGATGTCTTTTAGGTGCTTATTTCTATTGTAAAATTTATTAAGTGTAGATATTTTAAGAACTTTCATTAAAAGCCAACCAATAAAAGTACCTATAAAACCATATTTGTCTAATTGTATGGCTTTGGCTACTTCTTTGGCGGTTACAAGTCCAGTATCTTGTTGTTTGGTCATGAGTGTAAATGTACTAAATAAACTATTTAGTTACTACTTGAATTGTTTCTTGTGTTAATTGTTTTAATAACACGGTTTTACCAGTTTCAATTTGCTTTATGGCATTGTCATTATAATGACGAATTGTGTAAAGTGATACATTTTCGTTGCAAGTTACTTTAAATTTTGCTTTTAAATGATGTAATAATTTATCGAGATTGTTATAAATATTATCTACACAAACTGAAAAACTGATGGCTGAATTTTGAATAACATCTACCTTCATTTTATATTGGTGTAATAACTTAAAAATAGCGCTAATATTGTCTTCTACGATATATGAAAAATCTAAAGATGATAAAGAAATAAGGACTTGGTTTTTCTTAACAATAAAGCAAGGAATCATAGGTTTTAAAGTGGTGTTTTTACCAACCATTGTACCTATTTTATCAGGATTTAAAAAGGATTTAACATAAAGCGGAATTTCTTTTCCTTGTAGAGGTTGTAATGTTTTTGGGTGAATAACTGAGGCACCGTAAAAAGCCAATTCTATAGCCTCTCGATACGATATTTTATTAAGTAATTGTGCATTTTCAAAATAACGCGGATCTGCATTTAAAACCCCCGGAACATCTTTCCATATGGTAACGCTTTCGGCATTTAAACAATAAGCATAAATGGCTGCGGTATAGTCGCTTCCTTCTCTTCCAAGGGTAGTTGTAAAATTATTGGAATCACTTCCTAAAAAACCTTGTGTAATATTTAAAACATTTTTGTTGAATTGTGAGGTTATTAAGCGTTGTGTGTCGTCCCAATTCACATTCGCTCGCCTGTAATAATTATCGGTTTTTATTTGATTGCGTACATCTATCCAATTGTTTTTTATGCCAATTGTGTTTAAGTATTCGCTTATAATAGTGGTCGAAATGAGTTCGCCATAACCAATGGTTTGATCGTAAACAAAGTTGTAATCAGGTGATTTATTGGTTTTAAAAAAACTAGTTAATTCACCAAAAAGTGTTGTTATTTTTTTAAAGACTGGATGATTTTCATTATCAAATAAATCTAATAAAATTTCATTATGAAATTTTTTAACCTCCTGTAGCGAACTTTGTAATTCAGCTTTATTTTCAAAATAATTTTTTAAAACAAGCTCGATAGCGTTGGTGGTTTTTCCCATTGCCGAAACTACAATTAAAGTATTTTTATACCCCACTTTTTGTAACACCGTCGCTAAGTTTTTTACACCATTTGCGTCCTTAACCGATGCACCACCAAATTTGAATACTTGCATATTATAGGTTTGCTACATAATTTTTAATCCCCATTTCATTTAAATGCACCACATCCCAATCGCGTTTTACATCAGCACCTTTTTTTTCGTAGAGAGTAATGGCTGGTTCGTTCCAATCTAACACTTCCCAATTAATGCGTTTTACACCCAAATGGTACCCATATTTAACAACTTCATCTAAAAGAGCAGTACCTATGCCAGCACCTCTCATTTTTTTGCTTACCACTAAATCTTCAAGGTGTAAAACCCTTCCTTTCCATGTGGAGTAGCGGTTGTATACTAAAGCAATGCCTTCTATTTTTGAATCTACTTCTGCAACAAAGCAATGAAATCTGGGATTTTCTCCATAACCATCTCTTTGTAAATCTTCAACAGTAACTTCAACAGCATCAGCTTCTTTTTCGAAATGAGCTAGTTCTTTTATTAATTCAAGAACTTCTGCCATATCATTCTTGTTAGCGTTTCTTATATTATATTTCATATTTTTAAAATAATATCAAATATAGTTTAAAGTTAAATATTTAAACACATTAATCTTTTACGAAAACGTTGTAGTTAGTTAAAAATTAACAGATATTTGCACAAACAAAAAAACGTTTTCATGTCTAGAAAAAATCAAACTTTAGGTGAGTTTATTATTGAAAATCAAACGTCGTTTAAGTATAGTTCGGGCGAATTATCTCGACTTATTAATTCTATTCGATTGGCAGCAAAGGTTGTAAACCATGAAGTTAATAAAGCAGGATTGGTTGATATAATTGGTGCTGCAGGCGATACAAATATTCAAGGTGAAGATCAACAAAAACTAGATGTTTATGCGAATGAAAAATTTATACAAACACTAACTAAAAGAAATATTGTTTGTGGGATTGCAAGTGAGGAGGAAGATGACTTTATTTCGATTAATAGTCAAGATGAAAATAATCAGAATAAATATATTGTTTTAATTGACCCATTAGATGGCTCATCGAATATCGATGTTAATGTTTCCGTAGGAACTATCTTTTCTGTTTATAGACGGGTAACTCCAGTTGGAACTCCAGTTACTTTAGCAGATTTCCTTCAAAAAGGAAGCCAACAAGTAGCAGCAGGTTATGTGGTTTATGGGACATCTACGATGCTTGTTTATACCACTGGTGACGGTGTAAATGGATTTACATTAAACCCAGCTATAGGATCATTTTATTTATCACATCCGGATATGCAATTTCCCGAAGATGGCAATATTTATTCTGTAAATGAAGGGAACTATATTCACTTCCCTCAGGGTATAAAAAATTATATTAAATATTGTCAACAAGAAGAAGAAGACAGACCGTATACATCGAGATATATAGGATCTTTGGTTTCTGATTTTCACAGAAATATGATTAAAGGCGGTATTTATTTATATCCACAAAGCTCAAAAAATCCTAATGGAAAACTACGTTTGTTATATGAATGTAATCCTATGGCTTTTTTAGCAGAGCAAGCTAATGGAAAATCTAGTGATGGGTTTACACGAACTATGGATGTGGTGCCAACCGAGTTGCACCAACGTGTACCATTTGTTTGTGGCAGTAAAAACATGGTAGAAAAATGTGAGGAGTTTATGCGTAAGGCGGAACAGTAATCTTTTATATTATTGAATACTGGTAGTCATTCACGTTTTTTTAAATTGGAATAATAAACCCCTTGATGATTCATAAAAGCACCATCTTTTTTATTTAAATCTAATAGTTCACCTTTAAAGTTTGTTGCCAGTAACCCCAGTTCGTGGTAAATACAAGCTGTGGCTGCAAAGTCCCAAATACTGCCTCCTCCTAGGTCATCTTTAGGTAGTTTTAAAAAACATGCAGGCCCGTTTTCTAAAACTAAAATGACATTTAGTACTGCGCCTGCTCCTGAAATTTCTTTAATGTCTTTTAATTCTAAATTGGTTTTATGTGTGTTAAGTATGCTTTGTATTTTAGAAGACTTAGGAGTGTCTTTTAATTTTTTATCGGTCACGTAAGTTAAATAGTCATTCGTGTTTTTAATATGCCAAGGACTTCTATTTTTATAAGCGCCCTTTCCTTTTATAGCATGATATAGTGTTTCAGTGCTAGGATTAAACACAACGCCAATTACAGGCGTTCCATCTTTAGCAACTAAAGCAATAGATACAGAAAATCCAGGTTGTTTATTAATAAATGCTAGTGTACCATCTAAAGGGTCTATACACCAAAAGAAATTTTTTTCAAATCGGCTTTTATCATCATCTGTTTCTTCTGATAATAAGCCTATATCAAACACTTTACAAGTGGGTATTAAATGCGATAAAATAATATGTTCACATTCACGATCTACTTTTGTCACTACCTGAGAAGCATAATTAGAACCACCTTCTTTTTGCTCTACAATAAGGTTATCATTTAGATGTTTCTGAATAATTTTTCCAGCAGAAAGTGCCGCTTCAATGGCTATATTTGCTAAATGATTTAAATCCATTATTATAGGTTTTTAATGACTTTAGCCGTTATGCGTTCGCTATAACTATTAATTTTCCAATGGCCAGGGCTCCAGCCTTTTAAAAATCGATGAAAATCTGCCCAAGCCACATAATATAAAGATCGCCATTCTTTTTCAAGTGCTTCATTTTTTTTGCCAAGGGCTTTTTCTAAGTGTGTAAAATAGGTGTCTAATAGTTTTGATTCTAAACGTTCACAATCACTTTCATTAAGGCAACTTCCAATAAAATAGGCAACATCTTTTATGCCACAGCCACCGCCTACATATTGAAAATCTACGCCGGCAACTTGTCCGTTTTCAGAAAAACAAAAGTTTGCCAATTTTGCATCGCCATGTACAAAGGTTTTAAAGTTACAATTATTCAATTTGTTGCTAATGGCAGCAGCAGCGTTTTTTAATTGGGTGTCTTCTAAAACCTCTAATTCTTGAGGTCTAGTTTCCAAATGCCAATAGGTACCAACCTCCCAAATTCCGTTAGGGATCTCGCCTAAATAACTCGCATGAAATTGAGCCAACCACTCTAAGCATTTGTCAATATCTTTCCAATCTACATTTTGTTTTCGCAATGAAAAACCAACTTTATTTAAATCTTCGAGTACTATAAGTGTTTCATCATCTTTATTTTCAATAGCAAAACATTTTGGTAAACGTGCCATACTATATTTGCTATATTGCTCATACCACGTAGTTTCTACTTGATACGATTTCAATTTTCTTTGATGCCCAATATCTGTATTCCATCCTCTTGGATGATTATGGTTTCTAGGCAATTGCACATGTTTAACAACAACACTTTCTGTAGAAGTGTTTTCTAATGCAACACGAATAATTTTACCATAGCCACTCCATAATTCTTGAATGAGTTCTTTTTCAGATAAAGATGATGCACCAGTGCTTTGAAGAATTATTGATTTGAAATGGCTGTTCATAGGGAGGCAAAGGTAGGGAAATGTGGTTTTTATTTTTTAATCTTAATGATGTCAAAAAAAATATCATCTCCACATGGGCATTCTTCAATCAAACCATCTTCATGAAAATTCATATAATCTCTGATTAAGTATATTGACGAACTATATTCGAAATCAATTACTTTTCTATAAAACTCTTTATATTTTGTATTAGTGATTTCTGTTTTAGGGTTTAGATGTATCAAATCATTTCTAAAGTTTTTTATTTTTAGAATTGAATCATATTTGTTTGGATACTCTTTTTCAAAATCTTTTCTAGTACATTTCGGGATTATTTTTGACATTTTAAATTCTATACTGCTTTTGCGAATCCATTCAATATCTTTTTCATCACCATTTTTAGTAATATAAATTTCACTAATTGGTATTGTTTTGTTTAAGAAAGCTTCTAAAGATGAACTTAACATTATTATATAGTTGGATGCAAATTGAAAGAAAGTTTCAAATTGTTTTATTGTATCATCTATTGTTTGCTGTTCTTCATTCTTCCCTAAATTACCAATCTCAGAAGATTTGTTTAAGAGTTCTTTTTTGTATTGATAAATCATTTTAGAAAACATTTGAGCGTTTGAAAAGTATATCAAGCATGGGTCTAGCTCTGGAATGAACTTTCTTTTTCCTTTGTACAAATAATCAAATCCGAATACAAGTTTTTTATTAGACGTATGTACAGCTAAATCATGAGAATCGTCATAAGAATCAGATTTAAGATATTCATTAGCAACTTTTTTACTTGCTTCAGGCATGTCATCATACGAAACATTTTCAAAATTAAAAGATGTTTGTATTGATTTTATTGGTTTTGGTCTAATATGTTTCATTCTAGTAAAGTATTCTTCGTTTTCTGCTAAATTATATGATTTCTCCATTCGTCGAAATGACGTAGTCTATTATTTTTGATACCAAAATAACTTTGACTAAAACTTGCTGTTAACAAGTACACCCAAAACTCCTACTTATTTTTACAGAGAAAATCTTTTTAATTGTGTTGCAACACCGCTATTACCAGCGGTACTTCTTTTGAAACAAAGCTAAAACTAGAAAGAGACTAACAAAAACAATTATTTTGGTCAGTCTCTTTCTTAATATTAGGAAATTATAAATATAACTAAACCCCAACCAAATCTCCATCTGCATTTTTAGTAGGTAAATCAGATTTCCCCATTAAATAAATATCAACTTGTCGAGCAGCTTCTCTACCTTCAGAAATAGCCCAAACAATTAAGGATTGTCCACGACGCATATCACCAGCAGTAAATATGTTTGGTATATTGGTTTGGTATTTTCCGTATTCTGCTTTGTAATTAGAACGCGCATCAGTCTTAATTCCAAGCTTATCAGCTAAAGTGCTTTCTGGTCCTGTAAAACCTAAAGCTAATAATGCTAAATCACAAGGCCATGTTTTTTCTGTGCCTTCAATTTCTATAAGTTTAGGGCGTTCTCCTGGAATCATTTCCCATTCTACATTTATAGTTTTTAGAGCAGTAAGTTTTCCGTTTTTATCGGTTATAAATTCTTTGGTGTTTATTAACCAATTACGCTCTACACCTTCTTTATGAGAAGAAGAAGTTTTTAACTGTAAAGGCCAATAAGGCCAAGGTGTAGTAGGTGATCGATATCCTGGTGGTTTTGGCATGATTTCGAAATTCACCACCGATTTTGCTCCTTGACGATTTGATGTCCCCACACAATCTGAACCTGTATCGCCTCCTCCAATAACAATTACGTTTTTATCGGTTGCTAATACTTGATTTTCTACTTTTTTTCCAAATAAAACTTTGGTTTGCTGTGTTAAAAAATCCATGGCTTGTACAACGCCATCGGCATCAATACCTGGAGTAGGTAAGCTACGTCGTTCTGTTGCACCACCACATAAAACTATGGAATCAAAAGCTCTTAATTCTTTTACATCATAATTAACTCCAACATTTACATTGGTTTTAAAGGTAATACCCTCAGCTTCTAAAATGGCTACACGTCTATCAATAATACCTTTTTCCATTTTAAAGTTTGGAATGCCGTAACGTAATAATCCGCCAATTTCATCATCGCGTTCAAAAACAGTAACGGTGTGTCCCGCTCTATTTAATTGTTGGGCTGCTGCTAAACCAGCTGGTCCAGAGCCTACAATGGCAATGGTTTTTCCGGTTCTAACTTTTGGAGGTTGTGGTTTTATCCAACCTGCTGCAAAAGCACGCTCAACAATATTTTTTTCGATATTTTCTATAGAAATAGGGTCTTCTATAATGCCTAAAACACAAGCTTGTTCGCATGGTGCAGGACATAATCTTCCTGTAAATTCTGGAAAATTATTTGTGGAATGCAATATCCAAGAAGCTTTTTGCCACTCACCTTGATGTACCATGTGATTAAAATCTGGAATTAAATTCCCTAATGGGCAACCACTATGGCAAAACGGAATGCCACAATCCATACAGCGAGACCCTTGCTTTGTTTGTTCATCTTCTGAAAGAGGTACTGTAAATTCCTTATAGTGTTTTACACGATCCTTTACAGGGGTGTATATTTCATCTTGTCTTTCAAACTCTTTAAAACCTGTTACTTTTCCCATTGTATTATGCTGTTAATTCTTCAACCATTTGTTCTTCTGTCTCCAAGCGTTTTAATGCGCGTTTGTATTCAGTAGGCATCACTCTAACAAAATGATTCAAACTAGATTCCCAATTTGCTAATATTTCTTTACCTCTATTACTACCAGTGTAACCTACATGATTCTCAATTAATCTTTTTAAATCATTAGCATCTTCTGCTAAAATATCTTCAAATTCAATAGTTTCAGTATTACACAGTCCGTTAGTGAATTTGTTTTCAGGATCGTAAACATAAGCAATTCCACCACTCATTCCAGCAGCAAAATTTCGTCCTGTTTTACCTAAAACAATTACTTTTCCACCAGTCATATATTCGCAACAATGATCTCCAACACCTTCAACTACTGCTGTTGCGCCAGAGTTACGTACTGCAAAACGTTCGCCAGCAATTCCATTGATGTAAGCTTCACCTTCAACAGCACCAAACAGACAAACGTTACCAACAATGATGTTGTTTTCTGCTATAAAGGTTGCTTTTGCTGGTTTCTTCACGATTAGTTTAGCTCCAGACAATCCTTTTCCTAAATAATCGTTAGTATTTCCTTCTAATTTAAAAGTTAATCCGTGTGCTCCAAAAGCTCCGAAACTTTGTCCTGCGGAACCATTAAAATTAATATTTAATGTATCTTCAGGCAACCCAAGGTGTCCGTATTTTTTAGAAATCTCGTTACTAACTATAGCACCAACCGTTCTATTAGTATTATTGATTGGGTAGGCTAATGTCATTTTTTCTTTTCTGTAAAGCGCGCGATGAGAATCTTTCAAAATTTGAAAATCCATAACATCATCTAAAACATGATCTTGCTTTTCAGAATTTTTTACATCCAATTCACTATAAATTGCAGGTCTGTGTAAGATTGAAGATAAATCTAAGCCTTTTGCTTTATAATGTGTAATAGCTTTATTGGCGTTTATTTTATGAGTTTGACCAATCATTTCATCCATGGTTCTAAACCCTAATTGTGCCATAATGCCTCTTAACTCTTCAGCGATATAATAGAAGAAATTAATAACGTGTTCTGGCGTACCTTTAAAGTTTTTACGCAACTCTTTATCTTGAGTAGCGATACCAACAGGACAGGTATTTAAGTGGCATTTACGCATCATAATACAACCTGATGCTACTAATGGTGCTGTGGCGAAACCAAATTCTTCGGCGCCTAATAATGTTGCAATAGCAACATCGCGTCCGGTTTTTAATTGTCCGTCACATTCTACAACAATTCTGCTTCTTAGTTTATTTAAAACTAGTGTTTGTTGGGCTTCGGCTAAACCAAGTTCCCAAGGAAGGCCTGCATGTTTTAAAGAGGTAAGTGGTGATGCTCCTGTACCACCATCGTAACCAGCTATTAAAACCACATCTGCTTTTGCTTTTGCAACACCAGCTGCAATAGTGCCAACTCCAACTTCCGACACTAACTTTACATTAATTCGTGCTTCGCGATTGGCATTTTTTAAATCGTAAATTAATTGCGCTAAATCTTCAATGGAATAAATATCGTGGTGTGGTGGTGGAGAAATTAACCCTACAAATGGTGTTGAGTTACGTGCTGCGGCAATCCACGGTAATACTTTTTCTCCAGGTAATTGACCACCTTCTCCAGGTTTTGCACCTTGAGCCATTTTAATTTGAATCTCTTTGGCATTGGTTAAGTAATGCGAAGTCACTCCAAAACGACCAGAAGCCACTTGCTTTATTGCAGAGTTTCGGCTGTCTCCATTAACGTCTGGTTGAAAACGTTTTCTGTCTTCGCCACCTTCGCCAGAATTGGATTTTCCTCCAATACGATTCATGGCAATGGCTAAATTTTCGTGTGCCTCTCTAGAAATAGACCCGTAAGACATGGCTCCTGTTTTAAATCGTTTTACGATTTCTGTCCAAGGCTCAACTTCATCTAAAGGAATTGGGTCTAAATTATCAAATTCAAATAAACCACGAATGGTCATTAAATTTTCAGACTGCTCATTGATGGCTTTTGCGTAAACATTATAACTTGCTTGATCGCTCAGCCTCACCGCTTGTTGCAGTTTTGCAACGGTTGTTGGGTTAAACATGTGACGTTCGCCATTGCGTCTCCACCTATAATCGCCACCTATATTTAAGCCTAAACGTTTATCTATTAATTTATCTGGATAGGCATATTTGTAGCGTTCGTTAATTTCTTTTTCAATTTCATATAATCCAATGCCTTCAATTCTTGAAGCAGTGTAAGGGAAATATTTTTCAACAAATTGAGAATTGAAACCTACAATTTCAAAAATTTGAGAACCTCTGTACGAATGCAGTGTTGAGATTCCTATTTTGTTCATTATTTTTAAGATGCCTTTTCCAATGGCTTTGTTGAAATTATCAACGGCTTTTTGCTCGTCCATACCTTCAATAAAGCCTTCTTTTACTTGCATTCTAATAATTTCATTCACCATATAAGGATTAACGGCACTTGCGCCATAACCAAATAAAGTAGCAAAATGATGTGGTTCGCGAGGTTCTGCAGATTCAATAATAATATCGAAGTAAGAACGCTTACGTAAACGATTCATTTGATGGTTTACATACGAACATGCTAGTAAACACGGAATAGGAGCTAACTTTTTATTAACACCTCTATCTGATAAAATGATAATATTTGTTTTTCTATCAAGAGCCTTTTCAATTTGAACGATAATATTATCTAAAGCATCTTCAAGTCCGTTAAGCCCTTTTGCTTTTGGATATAGCATTTCTATGGTTTCGGCTTTAAAACTTTCAACCGAAATGCATCTTATTTTTTCTAAATCGGCATTAGAAATTACAGGATTTTGAATTTTTAGTTTTCTACATTGTCTTTCGGTAATGCTGAATATGTTTCTGTCTTTACCAAGAGATAAGCTTATGTCTGTTACAATTTCTTCGCGAATACCATCTAAAGGCGGATTGGTAACCTGTGCGAATAGTTGTTTGAAATAGTTTGAAATAAGTTGAGGTTTATCTGATAAAACAGCTAAAGGCGTATCTATACCCATAGACCCTAAGGCTTCTTTACCAACAACAGCCATTGGTGTGATAACTTCTTGAATGTCTTCAAATGTATAGTTAAACAAGCGCTGTCTTGTTTTAATGTCTATGGTTTCTATCGGACATGTTTCATTGTTATAAGGAATATCTTTTAAGTGCAGTCTAGTTTTATCTAACCATTCTTGATAAGGTCTTTCTGAAACAATTTTACTTTTTATTTCTTCATCATTTATAATGCGACCTTCGTTCATGTCTACCAAAAACATTTTTCCTGGTTCTAAACGGCCATGGCTTTCAACATCTTCTGGGGCAATGTCTACCACACCAATTTCAGACGACATAATCAATTTACCGCTTTTGGTAACTGTGTATCTTGAAGGTCTCAGTCCATTTCTATCTAGTAAAGCACCAATATAATTGCCATCTGTAAATGGTACTGATGCTGGTCCATCCCAAGGTTCCATAATACAGGCATTATATTCGTAAAATGCTTTACGTTCTGGCGACATGGTTTTGTGTTTTTCCCAAGCTTCAGGAATCATCATCATCATGACTTCTGGTAGCGAACGGCCAGTGTGTGTTAGTAATTCTACAACCATATCCATAGATGCAGAATCTGATTTTCCTGGTAATATTATTGGGAATAATTTATCAATTTGAGGACCGAAAACCTCACTTTTCATGATTTCTTCGCGAACACGCATTCTACTCACATTACCACGAAGTGTATTTATTTCTCCGTTTTGACACATAAACCTAAACGGTTGTGCTAATTCCCATGTGGGCATGGTGTTAGTAGAAAAACGCTGATGCACCAAAGCCAATCGCGTAACTAAATCTGTTTCTTGTAAGTCTTTATAGTAAGGACCAATGTCTTCAGGCATAATTATGCCTTTATAAATTAATGTGGTAGTCGATAAACTTGACACGTAGAAATACGATACTTGAGACATTTTAGAGCCTGCAATGATATGCTCTGTTATTTTACGAGCTGCGTATAGTTTTGCTTTGAATACATCTTCAGAAATATCATTTGTTTTTTCAATAAAAAGTTGCTCAATATTAGGTTCTGATGCTAATGCGATTTCGCCTAAATGAGAAGAATCCACAGGAACTTGTCTCCATCCTAAAACGGAAAGCCCTTGTGCAACTATTTCTTTTTCGAAAGTATCTTTACAGAATTTATATTGGTTGACGTTTTTTGGTAAAAACACCATACCGACTGCATATTTTCCTTGAACTGGTATTTTAAAATCGCAAACTCTTTGAAAATAGGCGTGCGGTATATCAATTAAAAGTCCAGCGCCATCACCTGTTTTTCCATCAGCACTTACACCACCTCTGTGCTCTAGTTTTACTAAAATCTCTAAAGCATCGTGTATAATTTGATTGGTTTTTTCTCCCTTAAGATTACATATAAAACCTGCACCACAATTTTCATGTTCAAATTCAGGTAAATAGAGTCCTTGTTTCTTCAGCATAATCAGCAAATTTTAAGTTAAAAAACGTGAGTTAATAAGCTAAGATATGCACTAGAGTTTGAATAACAATATGGGGTGAATCATTATTCCGATTTTGAAAATTTAGCCAATGGAAAACTAACTATATATCAATTAAACAAAAATATTTTAATAAATATTCAATCCATAATATTTAATAATAAATATAGACCTATGAATTAATGATAACAAATATTCATTTTAATAAAAATAAAATCAATTAAAAAGAAAAAAGCTAATAATAATTCAAAAAATAGATTGTGAAAATATTAAAAATATAGTTAAAAAACATAATACCCATAAAAAAATAGGGTTAAAATATTAAAATATATAAAAATTAAGCTATTGACCCTATTTTTTAAAGGGTTAAAATATTTTTTATATAGTTTTGAATTGTTCTAAGATAAAAAATAAGGGACTAATAACTAAAAATTGAACATTATGAAAAGAATTACAACACTTTCAATGCTTTTTTTTGCAACTGTATTATTTGCTCAAGAAGAAGCTAATAAAAAGAAGTTTGCCTTTAATGGTAGTGTAGATGCGTTTTATAGCGCAAATTTAAATGCTCCTAATGATGATAGTTATGTATCTCCAGGAACATCGTTTGCAGATTCTCCAGGGTTTTCATTAGGCATGGCAAATCTTATTGCTTCTTATGAGGGGAAAAAAGTTGGTTTTGTTGCCGATTTAGTTTTTGGCCCACGAGGTGAGGCAGCAAGTGCAACAGTGCTTAATCAAATTTATGCTTATTTGAATTTAAGCGAATCGGTAAAATTAACCATGGGTAAGTTTAATACTTTTTTAGGCTACGAAGTTATTGCGCCTGCTGTAAATTTTAACTACAGCACGTCGTATCTATTTTCTAATGGTCCTTTTTCGCATACAGGAATTAAAGTAGATTTTACATTTAGCGACGATATTAGCTTAATGTTAGGATTAATGAATCAAACCGATGTTACTGAATTTAATCCTGATGGTAGTTACGCTGTTGGAGCTCAATTAGGAGTTTCTGGTCAATTTCTTAATTTATTATATGACAAGGCTGGATTAGGTTTTGAGATAGATTATACAGGAGGTGTAGATCTTACAGACTCATTTTTCTTAGGCCTTAATGGTGCTTATGCAAGTAATGACGGAAATGGATTTTATGGTGTTGCTCTATATCCACAATTAATGACTTCTGATGATTTCTCAATTGGTTTAAGGGGCGAATATTTTAATTGGTTAAATGATGGTGTTTTGGTTGATGAGCCTAGTGTTTTTGCTGTAACATTAACAGGAAGTTATACGGTTGAAGATTTAATAATTAAGCCTGAATTAAGATTAGATAGTCATTCTGATGATGTGTATTGGAATGCAGATTTCGAACCTACTAGCAGTTTAGCATCATTTACATTAGCCGCTATCTATACATTTTAATATAATAAATAATATGAGATTTCCTCCTACGAGGAAATGAAAAAAACAAGCATTTAATCATGAAAAAAATTGAAGCAATTATTAGAAAATCCAAGTATAGTGCAGTTAGAGATGCCTTGCACGAAGTTGGTGTGAATTTTTTCTCTTACTGGGATGTAACAGGGTTAGGGAATGAAAAAGAAGGGCATGTATACAGAGGCGTGTCTTATAGTACAAGTGATATACAACGGAGGCATTTAGCAATTGTTGTAAATGATGATTTTGAAGAAATAACCGTTCAAACCATTTTAAAAGCAGCAAGAACAGGTGATGTAGGAGACGGAAAAATATTTGTTTCCGATGTCAAGGAATGCTACAGAATACGAACAGGAGAAAAAGGCGGAGATACTTTAAGATAATAATCATCAAACAATAAAAATATTATGGAATTACTTACAATAAATAATGTATGGATGATGATCTGTACAGCACTCGTTTTCTTTATGCACTTAGGTTTTGCATTTTTAGAAATAGGATTAACAAGACAAAAAAACACATTAAACATACTTTTTAAAAATATTTTTATCATTACAGTTGGACTGCTTTTATACTGTTTGGTTGGCTTTAACTTAATGTATCCAGGGTTTGAATCTGGTGATTGGGGAATATTTGGATTTGCCGGATTTGGGTTAGATTCTCCACTTACTAATACAGGAACTTTAGATTTAGGTTATAATCAAGGCTATACCTATTGGACAGATTTCTTATTTCAAGGCATGTTTGCAGCAACAGCAGCAACCATTGTTTCTGGAGCAGTAGCAGAACGTATGAAAATTTTACCATTTATGATTTTCACAATTGTATATGTTGGATTTATATATCCAATTGCTGGATCATGGAAATGGGGCGGTGGATTTTTGCAAACATTAGAGACACCCTTTTACGATTTTGCAGGTTCTACATTAGTGCATTCCGTTGGTGGTTGGGCAGCATTAGTAGCCGTTTGGTTATTAGGGTCTAGAATTGGTAAATTTAAAAACGGAAAACCACAAGCCATTCCTGGGCATAATATTCCTTTAGCAACTGCTGGTGTAATAATACTTTGGTTAGGTTGGTTTGGGTTTAACGGTGGTTCTGTGCTATCTGCAGATCCTAGTTTAACATCTTTAACATTAGTAACAACTTGTTTAGCAGCGGCTGCTGGAGGTGTAGTAGCTATGTTAGTATCAACAATTTGTCATAAAAATTTAGACTTAACTATGTTTTTAAACGGTATTCTAGGTGGGCTAGTTGCTATTACTGCAGGTGCAGACCAAATGAGTCCGACCAATGCTATTTTAATTGGTGCTATTGCAGGAGCTATTATAGTATTTGCAGTGAGTTGTATTGATAGATTGAAACTAGATGATCCTGTTGGTGCCATAGCAGTACACTTAATTTGTGGTATTTGGGGAACATTAGCAGTTGGAATATTTGGAGCATTAGCAGGTTGGAGTCAATTTGTTAGTCAATTAATTGGCGTGGTTTCTTATGCTGCTATTTGTATCATTTCCTCTTTTATAATCTTTATAGTATTGAAGAAAACAATGGGAATAAGAGTTTCTGAAAGAGAAGAATTAGAAGGTTTAGATGCACATGAACATGGTATGGATGCTTATCCAGATTTTAGATTGAATGAGCATTAAACTATTGGGGGTAGAAGTATTGAAAAAAGGTCTGACTTTATGTGAGACCTTTTTTTTTGCTTTCTGATTATTATCAAATTTAAACTTAAAACCGTATATGATTTATTGCTTACATTTAAACCTAATAAACATTTAAAAAAGAAAATATCATGGCAAAAGGGAAAGATTCAAAAAAGAACGTTAAAAAAGAACCTACTAAAACTCCAAAAGAAAAAAAAGAAGAAAAGAGGTTAAAGAAATCTAAATAGGATTATTTGTATTCTGAAAAACAAATAAAAACAATAGATGTAAAAAATTGATAATTTTTAAAACCTAATTTTAAAAATGAAAAAATCGCGGTTACAAAACCGCGATTTTTATGGTGTTACCTGGAAATTAAAAAATGAATTTGTATTGTTAATTACTGAGACAGTATGTTTAAATTTTCTATCGAAAACCTACTTAGTCGATTTACATTTTACATAACCGTTAAGCCGAATTCCTACTTGCATTAATATTTCCAAAAAGCGAACGTGTTACTATTTTTTCGAAAATTTTCTTTTCTTCATTATCATCGCTAACACCTGCTTTTTCTAATTCCTGAATTTTTTTAAGTGCATACTGTTGTATGGTTAACAACGGTAGAACAATCGATTCTCTAACTTCAATAGATGCTTTTCCAGAAGGTTCATTTTCCATTAATGTTTTATATCCTGTAAGTTTTAAAAGTAATCTTTTAGTGGTAGTGTATTCATCGTGAATAATATTCCAAAAACCGCCAAATTCTTCATCTTTAGACATGTATTTTGTTAAATCGAAAAACGATTTAGTCAAAGACATCATACTATTTTCTAGTAAGGTTTTAAAGAATTTTGAGTTGTTATATAGTTGTACTACTTTATTAAACTCGCCAGCATCTTCATATTTTTTAAGCGCCGTACCAACACCAAAAAAACCAGGGACATTTTGTTTTAATTGACTCCATGAACCCACAAAAGGAATAGCTCTTAAATCTGCAAATACTAACTTATCTGAAGTCCCTCTTTTTGATGGTCTGCTTCCAATATTTGTTTTTGCATAGTATTTTAAAGTACTCATGCGCTCTAAATACGGAATAAACATCGGATGATTTTTAAAGTTTTTATATGTTTGATAACTAGTTTCAGCCAAATCAGTCATAACTAATTTATTGTCGGCAGACATTTCTTGTCTATCCTTTCCAATACGGTTAATAATACCAGAACTAATAAGCTGTTCTAAATTATATTGTGATGAGTCTAACGTGCCAAAATTAGAGCTTATAGTTTGCCCTTGTATGGTAAGTTGCACTTCTTTATCTTCAATAGTTGGGCCTAAAGACGAGTAAAATTGATGTGTTTTTCCGCCACCTCTAGCAGGTGGTCCGCCGCGACCATCAAAAAATATAGCCGTAATGTCATACTTTCTAGATATTTCTGTTAGCAATTCTTTGGCTTTAAAAATACCCCAGTTTGCCATTAAATAACCACCATCTTTTGTGCCATCTGAAAACCCAAGCATAATAGTTTGTTTATTTCCTCGACTTTTTAAATGAGACATATAAGCAGGATTTGTGTATAGCTCCTCCATAACAGCTGGCGCATTTTCTAAATCGGTAATGGTCTCAAAAAGAGGCACAACGTCAACAGTTAGTTTATCTTTAAAAGCTACTATTTTAAGCATTGCAAAGAGCTGCATAACATTTAAAGCTGTTTGGTTGTTACTTATAATATATCGATTTGCTCCTTGTTCGCCATTGGTAGTTTGAATGTCTTTTATAGTTTCAATAGTTTTTAAAGTATTATACACCATTTCATCTTCAAAAGCATCAATATCTATCGATTCGCCATCGACTTCAGATAATATTTTTATTTGATCTTTTTCAGATAACTCATTATAGTTTTTAGGGAAAGCATCGCTTTCGTTTTCAATTAAATGATCTATAACTGTGGTGAAAACACTGTGATGAATTCTACTATCTTGTCTAATATCTAAAGTAGCAAAATGGTATCCAAATAGATGAATTCTATTTATTAAGTTGTTAATTTCGCTAACGTATAACGATTGGTGTTCTTTAATAATAAGGTTTCTTATGCTCAATAGCTCTTTTATAAGTTCTTTTGAAGAAATAGTTTTTTTGGTTTTTAAATTGATGCTATAATTGTATAAGATAGTTTCTAACTTAATAATCCGTTCTTCAACACCTTTAAAAGTAAGTTTACGTCTTAAATCTTTAAGATCCCCATAGTATTTTTTAAGAATCGCTTTTTTTAATTTATTAGCAACTTTAATTGTCGTTTTTGGTTTTACAAATGGGTTTCCGTCTCGGTCTCCACCAGGCCAAAAGCCAATATTTATAATTTCGTTATGTTTTTTGCCATCATCATAAATGTTTTGTTGGATGTAATTATAAATTTCGCCAAACGATGTGTAAAAAACATTTTCTAAGTACCATATTAAACTTTTTGCTTCGTCGTATGGTGTTGGTTTTTCACGTTTAAAAAACGGTGTTTTTCCTAATTGCGCAAATAAGTTATTAATTTCAGAAAGATTGTTGTCTTTTATGGCTTCAGTTAAATCGGTAATAATTCCTAAAACCGAACCAGGATAAAATTGCGTTGGATGCGCTGTTAAAACAATACGAACTTTAAATTCTTCAAGATAAGCTTGTAAATCCTCTAATTTGTTTTCTGCAATTGCGGCTCCTTTAAGGTTTCTCAAAGTACCAATACCTTCCATATTATTTACAATAGGGAATGCGGCATCTTCAATAGCATCAAACAAAACGACTTGCCTTTCAATATATTGAATAAAACGGAACAATAAATTTATTTGACTTTGTTTGTTTCTACGTGCTTGGTATTTTTTAAAGAAGGTATCTACAATGGTTGTTGGGTCGTCTTCATTTGCAAATCCTTTTTTACAAGTTTCATGAAATAAAGGAAGTAACACTCCTGTTTTTGTAATAGAATCAAAAGGCAATGTCATAAATATACTATTATATATTTGGAATTTTGACAATACGTTTTGTTTAAATCGGACTAATTTTGGTTCTACAGACATAATATCAATCTAATGAAAATTAACTGTAAAAATACTAAAGCTTTAATGAAACAGCATAGGCGCGTGTAAGTTTTATCAATTTTTATAGTTTGATAGATTCTAATTAAGAATAATTAAAAAAAACAGACACGATCCATGTATCTTTCTAATGGTATTGAAGAAACGATTTTGATTTATTCATTATTTAGAATATGATATATGTCATGTTCTATACTGGTTGAACAGAATATATTTGACGATTAACAAAGCAAGTATGAAAAAAGCACATTCGTTTCATATTCCTGTAATGGGAATTGGTTTTACAATAGACACACCCTTAAAAGTGGCGCAGTACGGTATGGATTCGGTAATCTCTTTAGTAGACGACATTCTATTAGAGAAATTAAGAAAAATGTACAGCGAAAAATTTAAAATACCTTATACTGAGATTACAGATAAAATAGACGATTTTAGAGCAAAAAGAATTACCTCGTATCTAAATTTAATAAACGATTTAGCTGATAAAAAGTTTGAATCATTAAAACAGTTAACCGCTGAAAAAAGTGACGATTTATTAGCCTACATTAATATGTTACCAGATGGTTCTAAAATAAAGACTGAATTTAAAAAAATAACGTCTAAGGAATTTAATTTTTCAGACATTAAAAATTGGGTAACTAGCAATTTATCAATCGGCAGTATAGATGTGAATATAATGACCAAAGTAGATAAGGACAATTATAAAAATAGTGAAAAACTACCCACAGAATATAACGATGCCCATGCTGCTTTAAGGGGTTTTGCTAATAGTAAACTTAATTCTTCTGTTGTGTTTTCTGCTGGAATGAACCCAAGATTGTATAGTTACATGTCTCAGTTTAATGATTTTTTTCCTGATGAAAATGGGGTGTTTAAAAAGAAAATTATTTTAAAAGTTAGCGATTATAGATCGGCATTAATACAAGGTAAATTTTTAGCAAAAAAAGGCTTGTGGGTTTCTGAATATAGAATAGAATCTGGATTAAATTGTGGTGGACATGCTTTTGCAACAGACGGCTATCTTTTAGGCCCTGTTTTAGCAGAGTTTAAAGAAAAACGGGAAGATTTAAAAACATCAATTCAAGAATTACTTAATCAAGAATTGCAAAATCAAGGACGAGTTGTTCCTAAAACATCATTACAAATACAAATTTCAGCTCAAGGAGGTGTTGGAACAGAGGAAGAGCATGAGTTTTTGTTAGATCATTATAATTTAGATTCCATAGGCTGGGGATCACCTTTTTTACTTGTGCCAGAAGCCACAACCGTTGATGAAAAAACTTTAAGCAAATTAGCAGAAGCTAAAGAAGAAGATTTGTATCTAAGCGATATTTCGCCTTTAGGAGTGCCATTTAATAATCTTAAAGATAATACTAAAGATACTGAAAGACAGGTTTTAATTGATAAAGGAAGACCAGGGAGTTCGTGCCCTAAAAAGTTTGTAGCGCTTAATAAAGAATTTAAAGAGACTGGTATTTGTACAGCATCTAGAGAGTATCAACATTTAAAAATAAAAGCTTTAAAAGAACAACAGCTTTCTGAAGAAGCGTATGAAAATCAGTACCATAAAATTATCGAAAAATCTTGTACTTGTGTTGGTTTAGGTACATCTGCTTTATTAAAATATAACTTGGACACTAAAGTTGAAGGCGAAGGTGTCTCCATTTGCCCAGGACCAAATATGGCATATTATTCTAAAATTATGAGTTTAAAAGACATGACCGATCATATTTACGGAAGAGCTAATATGATAAGCAGAAACGATCGTCCAAACTTATTTGTTAAAGAGTTGCACATTTATATTGACTTCTTAAAAAATAAGTTAGACGAAGCCAAAGAGTCTTTTAATAAAAAAGAAGAAAAATATCTTTTAACTTTTACTAATAATATGAAAGCAGGCGTTTTATATTATCAAAACTTATTTAAAAGCTTAAAGGACGTGTTTGAAGACATTAAAACAACCGCTTTAAATGAATTAGAAAAAAGCGAATTAACTTTAAATGAGATTCATTTAGAAATTAAAAAGTTGTCAGTTGTTTAAGTTTAATAAAAAGTTAATTAAGATATTTGTAGAATATTGAAAATTAATAGAATTAAATGGACTTAGTAAAAGAAATAAATCGATTAAAAAAAGAAAAGAATGCAGTAATTCTTGCACATTATTATCAAGTTCCAGAAATACAAGATATAGCCGACTATGTGGGAGATAGTCTAGGTTTGTCGCAAAAAGCAGCCGAAACCGATGCTGAGGTTATTGTTTTTGCTGGTGTGCATTTTATGGCAGAAACAGCAAAAATATTAAGTCCAAATAAAACAGTTGTGTTGCCCGATTTAAACGCAGGCTGTTCGTTGGCAGATTCTTGTCCGCCAGAAGCTTTCGAGAAGTTTACTAAAGCTCATCCCAATCATGTAGTGATTACCTATGTAAATTGTTCGGCAGAGATAAAAGCGTTAAGCGATATTGTTTGTACTTCTTCAAACGCATTAAAAATTGTAGAATCTATTCCAAAAGAAACCCCAATTATTTTTGCACCCGATAAAAATTTAGGCGCTTACATCATTAAAGAAACGGGGCGAGATATGTTGCTTTGGGATGGTAGTTGTATAGTGCACGAAGCATTTTCAATGGATAAATTAATAGAGCTTCATAAAAAACACCCTGATTATAAAATTATTGCACATCCAGAATCTGAAGAGCATATTTTAAATACAGCCACTTATATAGGCTCTACTTCGGGTATGATTAATTATGTAAAAACACATCAAGATCAAAAATTTATTGTGGCAACAGAAGCTGGTATTTTACATAAAATGCAAGAAGAAATGCCTAACACAGAATTAATTCCTGCACCTGCGAAAGAAGATAATACTTGTGCTTGTAGTGAGTGTCATTTTATGAAAATGAATACACTTCAAAAACTATACGATTGTTTACTTAACGAATCGCCACAAATTGAAGTTGATAAAGCTATTATTGAGCGTGCGCTATTACCTATAGAACGTATGTTAGAGTTATCAAAATAACTATGATGACTACAAATTATTTAGTTATTGGTTCGGGTATAGCAGGTTTAACATTTTCGGTTAAAATTGCTGAAAAATTTCCAGATCGAACAATAACCATAATCACTAAAGCTAGCGAAGATGAATCCAACACAAAATATGCTCAAGGAGGTGTTGCAGTTGTTCTAAATGCTAAAAAAGATTCTTTCAAAAAACATATTAAAGACACCTTAATTGCTGGTGACGGACTTTGTGATGCATCTGTTGTTGAAATGGTTGTAAAAGAAGGGCCAAAACGCCTAGAAGAACTTATGGCTTGGGGTACTAATTTTGATTTTGATACGAGCGGAAATTTAGATTTAGGAAAAGAAGGTGGGCATTCAGAATATCGTGTAGTGCATCATAAAGATATTACAGGAGCAGAAATTGAGCGTGCTTTATTAACCCGAGTGCATCAACTACAAAATATTACTATTTTACCGCATCATTTTGCTATAGATTTAATTACAAATCATCATTTAACACATAAAAAACCAAATAAAGATGCATGTTATGGCGCTTATGTTTTAGACCAAAAAACGGAAACAATTTTTACTATAAAAGCAGATAGTACATTATTGGCTTCCGGTGGAATAGGTTGGGTTTATGGGCATACAACAAATCCTGTAATTGCAACTGGCGATGGTATTGCGATGGCGTACAGAGCAAAAGCAAAGATCTTAGATATGGAATTTGTACAATTTCATCCTACAGCTTTATTTCATGCAGATGGTAAATCGTCATTTTTAATATCTGAAGCCGTAAGAGGTTTTGGAGCTTATTTGCGTAATAAAGCAGGAGAACGTTTTATGCCAAATTATGATGAGCGAGCTGAACTTGCCTCCAGAGATATTGTATCGCAAAGTATAGATAACGAATTAAAGAAAACAGGAGATACTCATGTGTTTTTAGATTGTACACATTTAGATATGATGGCGTTTAAAAAACACTTCCCTAATATTTATAAAAAATGTAAAAAGCATAATATTAATATTGAAACCGATTGGATTCCAGTAGTGCCAGCATCACACTATTTATGTGGAGGCATTGATGTTGATAAAGATGGAAAAACGTCTGTCCCAAATTTATTTGCCTGTGGCGAATGTACAAGAACGGGACTTCATGGAGCTAATAGGCTGGCGTCAAATTCGTTATTAGAAGCTTTAGTATATGCTCATAATATTTTTAAATACCTTAGTAAGGCTAACAATGAGTCTATAGATTTGAATATTCCTAATTGGAATGATGAAGGTACTAGTAACCCAAAAGAGTATGTTTTAATTCAGCATAATTTACGCCAATTACAAGCTTTAATGCGAGATTATGTAGGGATAGTTCGTAGCAATAGCAGATTAACTAAAGCCATTACACATCTCGATTTAATTTATAATGAGGTTGAAGATTTTTATAAAGCATCAAAAATTTCTACATCGCTTTGCGAATTAAGAAACATGATAAATGTAGCGCATTTAATAATTAATCAATCTTTAGATAGAAAAGAAAATAAAGGAGGATATTTTAATGTCGATAATGTAAAAAATAGTGAAACTTCTATTAAAAATAGAAGCTTCACTTAATACTAATAAGTTAGTTTATTGTTTTCCAAGCATCAATAATTCGCTACAAACTACCTCTGTTATATAGCGCTTGTTGCCTTCTTTATCGTCGTAACTACGTGATGTTAATTTACCTTCAATAGCAACTTCTTTTCCTTTGGTTACATATTTTTCAATTATTTGAGCCGTTTTTCCCCAAGCAACTACATTATGCCATTGCGTGTCTGTAATTTTTTCACCTTTATTATTGGTGTAGCTTTCGTTGGTAGCAATATTAAATTTGGCTAATGTTTTCCCTGATTCTAGATTGATGATTTCTGGATCGTTTCCTAAGTTACCAATCAACTGTACTCTGTTTCTAAGTGTGTTCATAATTTTAAATTTTAATCGTTAAACAGTTAATACTATCGAGTTCTTATGTTTCGACAGGGCAAATATGCGATGCCTTCCAAAAGTTATTCGGTTATTACTTACTTAAAATCGTTTGTAAATGCTTGTAGTCGTTTGTAAACGAATAATTTTTTCTTATATTGGGGAACTATATATAAGTTTACACCAGAAAGTAAAGTTTAATTTCGCACTTAGAAATAGTGCTTTTTTTGAAGTATGTAAGTTGTCTAATCCTCTCTATCGACCGCCACTAATTCAGCAGTAATCCAAGATTGAGCGTCTTGCCGACTTGTAAAGTCTAATTAGGTTCTTACTTTTCAATGAACGTTATTATTTTTCGTCTTTAGGATTGTAATTCAATCCTTGTTTTAATTTTTTATTGAAGTCAGATAAAGCCTTTTTATTTTTATCTAATATGTTTTTTGAAGTTTCCTGTTCTAATTCCTCGCCTGTTTTTTCTTTAGCTTCAATGTAAGTAGTATCATTTTGTCTCCTAACAGCCTTTAATATATCTATCTTTTTGAGCTGCTCTAATTGTTCTTGCGCTGCCTTTAATAAAATTTTATATCTAGCCGATTTAGAAACATCTTTTTTTATCATTTCTGCATTGAAAGACTGTAAATTAGACATTACATTCAACTCATGTATACTTGCAAAATCTCTAACATTTAATTTGTTTTTTGCGTGAGCAGGATTTGCATCTCTCCATTCTCTTGCTGTACATCCAAACAAAGCTAAATTTAATAAGTCCGCTTCTTTCGCGTATTCAATTCCTTTTTTACTATCTGGAAGTGTTGATTTTGGTATTATATGCTTTAGTATTGCATCAGTGTGTAGGTGGTAGTTAACCTTGCTTAAAACTCTCTTTATATCCCATTCTAAATTAAGAGTGTCATTTTCAATGGTTTTTAACCTTTGATACTCTTTAACTATGTAAAGCTGGAACATTGGGCTTATCCACATTCCAAAATTAAACGCTATATCTTTGTGAGCATAAGTTCCTCCATATCTTCCAGCTTGCGCTGTAATACCGATAGAATTAGTTTTTAAAACCCATTCTTTAACGCTGATTTTAAATGTGTTAGTGCCAGAAGACTGTCTAATTAGGGCGTATTCGCCATAATTAAAATCTGGGTTATTCATTGTCTCCCAAGCTGAAAGGTATTCAAGAGTGTTAACGTTTCTTAACCAATCACTTGTAAAGAAATCTCCGTCTTTTGCCTTAATCATATCTGTTAAGCAGATATAATCTTCATTTCCAATTTCAGTTAAAGAAACAGGAATTCCCTCAACTACTATTTTTTTTACCTTACTCACTAATCAATTCTTTATAAGTTATTCTATTCTCTATATTACACAAAAGTAAATTAAATCTATCACTTTCAGAAGATTTTCTAGTATTGTATCTAAATACAAATTCATCAACATAAAACTGTAAATGTTTTTTAGATGTGAAATGATAAATACCATAAATACCACGCTTTAACAACGCCCAAAAACTCTCTATTGAGTTTGTAGATACTCTACCTCTCACGTATTCACCTCTACCATGTTTTACTGTTTTATGGTCGTAAACACGCTCTAATTTATTGTAAGCCTTTAATTCATCTGAATAAATAGTAGCATCATACGATATGTTGTTTACTATTGGCGGTATTAAAGATAATTCCGTAGCATCTACAACATGCATTGCTCTAACATCGCCACCACGTTCAACCATCCCTAAAACGGCCGATTTTTTGTAATGTTCTTTTGTTGCTTCTGATTTGTCAGCTCTAATCTTTGTGCTTCTGTTTCCGTTTTTACCACCTACATAAGTTTCGTCAATTTCAACTTCTCCTTGTAACTTATCGTTGTTATCTTCATTCAATCCAAAACAGTTTCTAATACGTTGTAGCATAAACCACGCTGATTTTTGAGTAATCCCTAAATCACGACCTAATTGTAAAGATGAAATGCCTTTTTTATGTGAAGTAACCAACCAAATAGCCATAAACCACTTTTGTAATTCCATTTTAGTATTATCAAAAATGGTATTGGTCTTAACATTGAAGTATTTTCCTGTATTTTTACATTTATATTTGTTTCCTTTACAGTTATATACTTTAGAAGTAGCATCAAAAGGACTTACAACGTTTCCGTTCCAACGCAATAACTCTAAATGGTCTATACAAGCTTGTTCTGTTGGGAACGCTTGTATTAAGTCTATTATTGATTTTACTTCTTTATTGAACATCTGATTGGTTATTTAGATATTCAAATATAGTAGTTATTTACACAATAAACAAATATTTGGTGTAAAAAAGAACTAATATTTTAATTATTTTGAATCGTTATGAAAATTAGTTTTAAAAAGTTAATTGAAAAGCTAACTCAAAAGGACATCGAGAATAGTGTTTATATGAAAACACTCGAAATGGGCTATAATTCTAATGAGAAGGGCATTTCTTTTGATGAAGTTGTGGAGAAGTTAAAAATAGATATTAGCAACGAAGATTTTGAAATTAACTTTGTGATATGGTTCTATTCAAATTTTTATAATAATAAAGTAGAGCCAAAAATTTTAGGTTTGAATACAGCAAGCAATTCAAATTATTACTTGAATAAAATAACGTATAGGGATTATAAACAGTATAATGCATCCAAATCATACATAAAAGGCGATGCGCTAAATAGATATATTGTTAAAAGAACAAGAAGGTCTTCAATGAACGCTACCTATTTAGCTTTTGCATCTCTTTTTATAGCCCTGTTATCAATAGTTATTCCTATTGTATTCCCCAATTACTTTAAGCCACAGCCAAACGAAATAGTACCCGAATACAGGAATGAAAGTCAACAACATGAACAAACCAATTCTCCTGATGCTGAAGCTGGAACAAAAGACATGCACAATAGCCAAACTGACACCGCAACAAAATTGGATAGTATAAATTAGGGTTAAAATAAGTTCTAAATTACTCATCTAAAACACCTCCTCCTTTCCAAAATAAAATAATTCCGTAAATTGAATTGATTTTCGGAAAGCCCGAAAACGGTGTAAACAGGTATATAAATCCCTTATATTGGCATCTATATAACAAGATCCAATTAAAAATGAAATTCAACATTGAAACCGAAAGATTAATTTTAAGAGAATTAAGACAAACTGATTTAGATGGTATGTTTGAGTTAGATTCTAATCCTGAAGTTCATAAATATTTAGGAAACAAACCAGTTAAAACTATTGAAGAATCTCAAAAAATACTCGATAGTGTTTTCAATCAATATAAAGAACGCGGTATTGGCAGGTTTGCTGCTATTGAAAAGTCTTCAGGCAATTTTATTGGCTGGTCTGGAGTACGATTAAATACAGAATATAATATGAATGGCTTTACTAAATATTACGATGTTGGTTACAGACTTATACCAAAATATTGGAGAAAAGGTTATGCAACCGAATCTGGAAAAGCAGCAGTTAATTATGCTTTTAATGTTTTAAAATTACCAGAATTATATGCTACAACTGAAATAGGAAATCAAGCGTCGCACCATGCACTTTTAAAAATTGGATTGCATTATATTGAAGATTTTTATTTTGAACAAGAGCAATTAAACTTGCGTTGGTATAAAATTCAAAACGAATAATTATGGAAAAGAAATGTCCAGAATGTGGTGATAAAATTATTGGCAGAATCGATAAAAAATTCTGTAGTGATGGATGTAGAAATGCCTATAACAACAATATTAACAAAGACCACAAAAACTTAATTAGAAACACCAATAATAGGCTTCGTAAAAATTATAGAATTTTAGAAGCCCTAAATCCAGATCAAAAAACAAAGGCCTCGCGAGCAAAACTTATTGAAAAAGGATTTGATTTTAATTACTTTACAAGTATATATACTACAAAAGCAGGTACTATTTATTATTTTGTTTACAACCAAGGCTATTTACCTCTTGAAGGTGATTATTATGCTTTGGTGAAAAGAGAGAATTAAACTGTAACTTTTTTAAAAAAGTATTACTAATTAAGTGTAAACTAACTTTTAACGAACCTTTTATTTAACCTATGCTCTCTATTATAATTATTATAGTTGTTGTAATTATTGCTTTTTGTGTGTATTATTTTAATCCCAAACAAATTATATTAAGAAAACTTTCTAAAACGAGACAAAAAGCCATAGCGAGTTTAAAAACAAATGAGTTTATTAAAGTTTATGGGAAAGCCCTACATGTTAAAGAGCCTTTAATTGCGCCTTTAAGTAAAAGAAAATGTATTTTTTATACTATTAAAATTGAAAAAAGGGTAAGTAGCGGCAAGAGTTCGCATTGGAAAACCATAGTAAACGAGCTACGAATACAAGATTTTTTTATTGAACAAAACGGAAGCTATGCAATTATAAAACCAAGTGTAAACCCTAAAAATTTTATAAGTCATTTAGTGATTGATAAAAAAGTATCATCTGGTACTTTTAGCGACCCAACACCAGAATTTGAAGCTTTACTTAAAGCATATAATATAGATAGTACTAACTTTTTTGGCTTTAATAAACAATTACGTTATAAAGAAGGTATTATTGAAGTTGGAGAAAAGGTTACGGTAGCCGGAATTGTAAAATGTAAAACGTTGAGCGAGCCAATTCCAGAATATTCCTATTCTAAAATTGTAGCTTTAGAAAGTAATGATAAGCAAAAACTGATTATTACTGATCACCCAAAAGCATCTAATCATTTAAATAATAGCAGATAAGTTTATTTCCAATTTTGCCCTTTTAAAGCCATAGCAGCTTTAAGTACATCTTTCTGACTTATTTGACCAACTAGTTTACCATTTTCAACAATAGGAAAACGACGTCTTTTTGCTTGTAAAAACTTATTGGCAGCATCAAAAATATTCATATTTCCATCTATAGTTTCAACATTTAAAGCCATATGTTTTTCAATGGTTTTATCTTGCATTGGCATGTTGTAGTATCGACTTTCACTAATTTGCTTAATACAATCACCTTCAGAAATAATACCAATCAATTCATTTTTGTCATTAACTACAGGTCCACCAGAAATCCTGTTTTTAATTAACGATTGCATCACACTTTCAATCGTTTGGTCTGGGGTAAACGTAATCAAATTCGTTGTCATATAATCACTAACCTTTAATGGTGTCGTGTCTGTTGTATTAGCTTGTTGCCTTCTTGCGCCTTGAAAACTTTTAATTCCCATAATAAATAAAATTTAGTAATCTTAAATGTACTTAATTTTTTTGAGTTTTCCTAAAGGAGAAGAACTACTTATAAGTAGATTTAAATCCAGCATCGTATAATTATTAAAATAATTTGCATTCTTTTAAGGTATTAAGTGTTAATTTTTATAGTTTTAGCAAAATTTAAAAAAACAAAGATGAAACGATTTTTAATGTTGGTTTTATTAGTTGGTTGTTTTCAAATGAATGCACAAAGCAACCCAGATTTAATAAAACATTATGAGGCTTATTATAAACAAATGAGGGCTCAAGGCGATATGCAAGGTATGATTAGCGCTATGACACATTTAAATGTGTTGTCGCCATCTGTGGCAAGGAAAGACACTTTAGCTTATGTTTATATGAGTGAAGGCAAGTATATACAGGCATTGAATACTATTGGTGTTGAAAAAAATGTTGGAGATTCCGATATTGCAGTTGAGGTTAAAGCATTGTCTTTAAAATCGGTTAAAAGACCAGCATTAGCTATTGGTCATTTTGAGGAATTATTTAAAAGAAATCCAAATGCACTTATTGCTTATGAGTTAGCAGAATTAAGCTTGCAAACTCAAAAATTTACAGAAGCTTCTAAACATATTACTTATGGCATTGCTAATGCTAAAGATGATATGACAAAAGCGTTTTACGAAACACAGCAACCTTATCAAGTGTCTTTAAAAGCTGCTTTTATGTATTTAAACGCTTTAGTTGTCTATAACCAAGATAAAAATGCAAATATTGATAAGGCAGTAGATATTTTAGATGCCACTCTAAAAACAGCACCTAATTTTAATTTAATACAGTTAACAAAAACTGAATTATTAAGACAAAAGCAAGCGCTAACGCAGGCTGCTACACAACCAAAAAATTAGGAATAAAAAATTATAAAAGAAGCACAGTTTCTAAATTTAGAAACTGTGCTTCTTTATTTGAAAGAATTTGTGATTGCTAGATTTTAGTTTTATTGTGGTTTTTGAATATTTTGACTGTCTTTTTCCAGTTTTTTATTCATTTGAAAGTTTAAGTTAGAGATAGAAACTAAAAATTCTTTTATAGTAGAATTAAGCTCATCTTTAGTTGTTGTATCTAGATTCGATAGGCTTTCTAATTTATAAATTTTAGTTTCTAAAACCTGTATTCTAGCTAAAGTAGCAGATGTATTTACAGGTGCTGGAATATTCTTTTTTAAATCTGTTAAAAGTGTTTTAATGATTTCTTCATTATTTTTAAAAAAACCTAAATCACCTTTTTTCACATTGTTTACTACGTCTTGAAGCTGATAATATTCTTGCCAGTTTTCAATAACGCGTTCTGTTTTTTCATCTAAACCAAAATCAAGATAATTAAGTTTTGATATGTCGCTTTCAGATAATTGTTGATTAGTGTTCTTAGGGGTAGCAGTATCTAAAGCGTTATTTTCTTCAGCTTTTTTACATGAAGTCATTATTATAAAAATACTTATAATACTCAAAAATTTAATGTTCATACGGCTACATGTTTTGGATGCTATACAAAGATATAGGAATAGTTTGTTTTAAGTAAAATAATCAAACGTCTAATTAAAAAATTTTCACATTTAAAATGAATTATTATCAATCAAATCTTATTATTTTTGATTTATTCTTAATAAACAGTGTTTTAAATGAACCCAAAAATTTTAATTATTGGTGCTTGCGGACAAATAGGTTCCGAATTAACATTTAAGCTTAGAAGCATTTATGGCGATGAAAATGTTATTGCAAGCGATATAAGCTATAGTAATTTAGATATTGTTAACTCCGGATTTTTTGAAATTGTTGATGCTCAAGATTATGCCAGTATTAAGGGGTGTGTAGAAAAATATAATATAGACACTATTTATTTAATGGCGGCTATATTAAGTGCCACAGGAGAAAAATTCCCTATGAAAGCCTGGGATTTGAATATGAATTCTTTATTTCATGTATTAAATTTAGCAAAAGCAAAGTTTATAAAACAGATATTTTGGCCTTCCAGCATTGCAGTTTTCGGTCCATCAACACCAACCGAAAGCACACCACAATATACAACCATGGAACCTACAACCGTTTATGGTATTACAAAACAAGTCGGGGAGCGTTGGTGCGAATATTACAATCAAAAATATGGAGTAGATGTAAGGAGTTTACGTTATCCAGGAATTATTAGTTGGAAAACACAACCCGGTGGTGGTACAACAGATTATGCAGTAGATATTTATCATAAAGCAGTTATCGATAAAAAGTACGATTGTTTTTTAACAGAAAACACCAAACTGCCTATGATGTTTATGGATGATGCCATTAAAGCCACCATAGATATTATGAGCGCAGATAATGATGTTGTAAAAATAAGGTCTTCCTACAATTTAGCAGCAATAAGTTTTACGCCAAAAGAAGTTGCGGCATCAATAAAACAGCATATTCCAGAATTTGAAATAAGCTATACACCAGATTATAGACAAGCCATTGCAGACAGTTGGCCAAAAAGCATAAACGACGAAGAGGCAAGAGAAGGTTGGAATTGGAAATATACTTTTTCTCTTGAAGACATTACTAAAAAAATGCTATTTCAATTAGAAAAAAAATACAATACCACTGTAAAATAAGAAAGTTTGTCAATTCGAGAGAATTTCACTAATCTTTATGAGTGAAATTAGTATCGAGAATAAATTTTTTTTACTGAAGTTTGTTTGAGCAGATATTAAGCTTAAACAAATAAATTAAAAAGCACAATGGGTTTTATTTGTATATTTGAATAACCCTAAATCTTAATTAATATGTTCGATAATTTTTTATTTAACGTAAAATACGGCATTAATCACGTACTCGATATTAATGCTTACGACCACGTTTTGTTTTTAATAGTGCTCACTATTCCGTATGTTTTTAAAGACTGGAAACGTGTATTGTTACTCGTTTCTATATTCACATTGGGGCACACCCTATCACTTGTTTTAGCAGCCTATAATGTGGTTAGTGTTAATGGTCAGGTTGTTGAGTTTTTAATACCCATTACTATTTTAATTGTGGCATTATATAATGTGTTTACAGCTGGTAAAGGTGCACAAAAAGAAAAAATAGGTATACTATTTTTAACCTCATTATTTTTTGGTTTAGTACACGGTTTAGGCTTTGCACGCGAATTTAAAATGTTATTAGGTGCTACCGATAATAAACTTGTTTTATTACTAGAATTTGCCTTAGGTATCGAACTTGCCCAAGTTATTATTGTATTTATCGTACTGTTTTTAAGCTACGTTGTGCAAACCATATTTAGGTTTACCAAGCGTGATTGGATTATGATCATATCGGCTATTGTTGTAGGATTGGTAATACCTATGCTGCTAAATAGCGACTTTTTAGCATAAATATTTTTGGGCGTTACCCCGAAAAGGGATCGGGCTTTCACTATTCAATTTTTTTGCACAATCTAAATATACAAAGACCTGTCAGGTTTTAAAAGACAATTTTTCTTGTATCTTTACAATTATGTTTGCACTAGTAGATTGTAATAATTTCTATGCTTCTTGTGAACGTGTTTTTAACCCTAATTTAAAAGGAAAACCAGTCGCTATTCTATCTAATAACGATGGTTGTGTAATCTCACGAAGTGACGAAGCAAAAGCGTTGAATTTACCGATGGGAGCGCCTATTTTTAAATGGGAAACCTTTTGTAAAACCAATGGCATTTCTGTGTTATCCTCAAACTACCCATTATATGGTGATATGAGTAGTCGTGTGATGTCTATTTTAAAACAGTTTACGCCAGATGTTGAGCTGTACAGTATAGATGAATCTTTTTTAGAATTTAGAAGCTTTAAAGAAGATTATAATTACGATGACTACGGAAATCAAATAAGAAAACGCATTTTAAAATGGACAGGTATTCCTACCTGTGTTGGTATAGCACCAACCAAAGCATTGAGTAAAGTAGCTAATAAAGTAGCGCGAAAATTCCCAAAAGAAACCAATGGTGTTTATATAATTGACACTGAAGAAAAACGGATAAAAGCTTTAAAATGGATTAAAATTGAAGACGTTTGGGGAATAGGACGAGGTTTAACCAAGCGTTTAAAAGTTAAAGGTTGTAAAACGGCTTTTGATTTTACGCAACTTCCTGATGATTGGATTAGTAAAAATTTCTCTATTATCGAATCACGATTAAAACGGGATTTAGAAGGCATTCCAACTTTAAAACTAGACGAACTTAAAACAAAACGTGCCATAGCAACAACACGTAGTTTTGATTATACATACGATGATATAAATTATATAAAAGAACGCATTTCAACCTTTGCAACGAGTTGTGCCGAAAAATTACGAAAACAAGGTTCTAGTTGTCATATTATTATTGTTATACTAAGTAGCGATAGGCACAAAAAAGACTCAGAACAACATAGAGGCAGTACTGTAGTAAGCTTACCATATCCAACCAATTCCTCTTTAATTATTAGTAATCAGGCAGTAAAAGCAGTAACTTCCATTTTTAAAAACGGCATTAAATATAAGCGCGCAGGTGTTATTGTTTCTGGGTTGGTGCCAACTGATAATTTTCAGCTTAATATGTTCGAGTACGAAAACCCAAAACACAAATATTTAATGCATGCCATTGATGATCTTAACACGAAGTATGGCGATTATAAAATTAAAATAGCAAATCAAGATTTAAAACGTACGTGGAAAATGCGTCAAGAGCGATTGTCACCAAGATATACAACAAACATTAACGATATTATAGTTGTGAAATAAATATTATTTTATTCCTCACAACAACAAATTAAATTAAGAATTATGATAGCACATAAATTAGGAAGTTTAACCTTCTTTACTCCAGAAACTGTCGAGGGTGCAGCAGCACAATTATTTGATGCAGGAATTTCGGCAGGTTTTCCGTCGCCAGCTGACGATTTTAAAGAACAGCGTTTATCATTAGACGAAGAGTTAGTTAAAAACAAAGAGGCTACTTTTTATGCGCGAGTAAGCGGACAATCTATGATTGGTGCAGGGTTAGAAGATAATGATTTGCTGGTTATTGATAGAAGCTTAGAGCCAACAAATAATAAAATTGCGGTGTGCTTTTTAGATGGCGAGTTTACGGTAAAGCGTTTACGTGTTTCGAATAATGAAGTATGGTTACAACCAGAAAATCCAGATTATCCAATAATTAATATTACTGAAGAGAATAATTTTTTAATTTGGGGTATTGTAACTAATGTGATTAAAAAAGTATAGTCTTTAATATCTATTTTAATCTTATCTTTTTGATATAAATTTGCCAAAATATTCTTATTTTTAAAGCTATTCAAAAAGCAACGAATGCGCTTAAAAACTCTAATTTTCATATTAATACTATCATTTTATTTTAACTGTAAAAAAGATGATAATACCTCGCCTTTTAAAGGTGATGAAACTACCGTTTTTACTTCCATTCCTGAGTCGCATTCTAATGTGAGTTTTCAAAATAAAGTCACCGAAAATTTATATTTCAACTTTTTAAACTATTCATACATTTACAATGGTGGAGGCGTAGCCGTTGGAGATATTAATAACGATGGGTTGGAAGATATTTATTTTGTATCAAACCAAGAGTCTAATAAACTGTATTTAAACAAAGGGGATTTTGTTTTTGAAGATATTACAGAGAAAGCAAATGTAAAAGATAATGATGGTTGGTCTACAGGAGTAACAATGGTCGATATTAATAACGATGGTTGGTTAGATATGTATGTTTGTAAATCAGGATCTATAAAAGATTCTAGACTAAGACAAAACAAACTTTTTATAAATCAAAAAAACAATACGTTTAAAGAAGAAGCAAAAAAGTATGGATTAGATCAACATGGTTTTTCTACACAAGCTTATTTTTTTGATTATGATAAAGATGACGATTTAGATATGTACTTAGTAAATCATCGAATTGATTTTCAGAATAACATAATTATTAATCCCACATTACAAAAACAATTAACACAAGAAGACTCCGATCATTTATTTAGAAATGATAACGGCAAATTTGTTAATGTTACAGAACAATCTAAAATAGCAAATAAAGCCTGGGGATTAAGCGCTTCAATAGGCGATTTTAATAATGATGATTGGCCAGATGTTTATGTAGCTAACGACTTTTTAGAACCAGATTTTTTATATATCAATAATCATGATGGTACATTTACAGATGCAAGTAAAACTTATTTTAAGCATATTTCGACTAACAGTATGGGATCTGATTTTGCAGATATAAATAATGATTTATTACCAGACCTTTTAGTTTTAGATATGATGGCTGCCGATAGAAAACGAGGAAAAGAAAATATGGCAACCATGAGTACAGAAAATTTTAACTTAATGGTAAAATCTGGGTATCATCATCAGTATATGTCTAATATGTTGCAGCTTAATAATGGTGAAGGGTCTTTTAGTGAAATCGGTCAGCTTTCAGGAATCGCAAAAACAGATTGGAGTTGGGCGCCACTAATTGCAGACTTTAACAACGATGGGTTTAATGATATCTTTATAACAAATGGTATTGAAAACGATTTGTCAAATCAGGATTTTAGAACTAAAATGCGCCAGAATATTATGAATCATAAAAAGGTAACTTTAGAAGAGGCTATTGCTATGATGCCTTCAACTAAGTTGTCAAATTACATGTTTACTAATAATGCTGATTATACATTTAAAGATGTTTCCAAAGATTTTGGATTAGATGAAAAAGTTAATTCTAATGGTGCTGCTTATGTAGATTTAGATAACGATGGTGATCTTGATTTGGTTGTTAATAATCAGTCTGAAAAAGCATCTATATACAGAAATAAGACTAAGGCTAACTATATAAAAGTATCGTTAAAAGGGAATGATGAAAACAAAAACGCTATTGGTGCTAAGGTTAAAGTTTATACTAACGGAACACAACAAATAAAAGAAATTTATCCCAGCAGAGGCTATCAATCATCAGTAAGTTATAATTTAATTTTTGGTTTAGGAAATTCTAAAATTATTGATAGTTTAAAAGTTGTTTGGAATGATAATAAATCGCAGGTTTTAATGCAAGTTGAAGCAAATAAACATGTAAACTTATCATATTATAAAGCCGAAAAAAAAGCAATTTATAAGCAAGAAAAACCTTTGATATTTAAAACTGTTAATGCATCAAATTTAGGTATTAATTATATACACAAATCTGTTGATTTTAACGATTACGATTTGCAAATATTATTACCGCAAAAGCAATCGACTATTGATAATGCATTAGCAGTTGCAGATGTAAATAATGATGGGCTAGACGATATTTTTATTGGTAATACACAAGGTTTTTCAGCGGCATTATATATTCAAAATACATCAGGAAAATTTATACAATCAAGTAAAAGAGTATTTGATGCAGATAAAAAATATAATGATAATAATGCCTTGTTTTTTGATGCAGATAACGATGGCGATTTAGATTTATATATAGCTACGGGAAATTATAGTTTACCAGAAAAAAGTAGTTTATTACAAGATAGATTATATATTAATGACGGAAAAGGGAATTTCTCAAAAGGAAAGTTACCCAAAATGTTAACCATTACAAAAGCTATTGCTACTAACGATTTTGATAATGATGGCGATTTAGATTTATTTGTTGGAGGCAGAGTGGTTTCAGGAAAATACCCGATAGCTCCAGAATCGTATTTATTAGAAAATAAAAATGGAACATTTGTAAATGTTACTTTAAAAAAAGGTGCTGAATTACAACAATTAGGATTAATTAATGACGCTTTGTTTTCTGATTATGATAAAGATGGAGATAGTGATTTATTAGTTGTAGGTGAGTGGATGCCCATAACCGTTTTTAATAATAATGAAGGTGTTTTTATTAAAGTAGAGTTGCCATCAAATAATATAATAGGGTGGTTTCAAACTATAAAAGCTATTGATTATGATAATGATGGAGACGAAGATTATTTTGTTGGGAATTATGGTGATAACAATAAATTTCATCCAACAGAAAAAAAGCCACTTCATATATATGCTAATTATTTTGATGACAACAAAAGTTATGATATTGCTTTGAGCAAAGAATACCAAGGCGAGCTTTTTCCTGTAAGGGGTAAAGAATGTTCAACACAACAAACCCCTTTTTTAAAAGAAAGAATACCCACGTATAACGCATTTGCAAACTCTACCATTTTAGATGTTTATGGCAAAGAAAATATAGAAAACGCATTGCATCTAAAAGCAACAAGTTTTAACTCATTTTATATTCAAAATAATGGAGGTGGAAATTTTGATTTTAAAAAGCTTCCTAATAAAGCACAATTTGGACCTACACTAGATTTTGAGTTTTTAGATATTGATAAAGATTCTGAAATTGAAGTTTTAGGAATTGGTAATAATTATGGAGCAGAAGTAGAAACTATACGTTATGATGCTTCTAGAGGGTATGTTTTAAATACCGATTTATCTTTAGTAAAATCAAAGGAAAGTTTAACGAGTAAGGAGACTACATCAATAGAAAGTATTGAAATTAATAAAAAACTCCATCTTATTTCATTAAATAAAGATGGAGCTTTAAGTATTCTTAAAGTAGAATAGTATTTAATTAACCAAGTAGTTTGTTTTACTATATTCTACTAACTTGTTTAAAGAATTTAGTATTGCTAGCTCTGTATCAGAAAAAGGTTTGCTAAGAATTTTAATGTTTTCTTGAAGAGAAGTAAATGTATCTCTCGATATTTTTTTGTTTGAAAATGTAGGTATTAATATCTGTGATACCTCAGATAGATTTTTAGACAATTCTTCTAGAATTTTCACATTAGGATTGTCTTTTATTTGAGAAAAGGCATTATGATTTTTATTCCAAATATTTAAATGCGATAATAGAATATCTAAGCTTTTTTTATTAGGTGCATTTAAATATTTTATAACTTCAGTATTAAACATAACAGCATCTTCAGCATCATTAATACAGGCATCTGCAAATAATGTGAATGGCGAGTAAGTTTGATATTCTGTTCCGCCTTTGTTTCTTGAATATATTTTAAGAGGTTCGCAAATATTCCTTAAAATTTTTAAAGAAGAGATATCTTGGTTATTAGTCATTCCTCTTAAAATAACATCACTATTCTTTATATGTGTCATCCCTAGTTCTTCTAGTCTAAAACTAACTTCTTTTAAACGATACTTCATATTTTCAATATTGTTTACTTCTTTTTTAGACCAAAGTCGTTCTGCAATAGCTGCAGTTCTAGGCCAAATTCTAGAATCAATAGTAAAAGGAGTTACTAATTCGCTCCACATAGTAGCTTCGCCTCCAAGAATTCTTGCTCGTTCTTCTTTAGTAAGTTTAACATCTCCAATAGGCTCTGAGGTGTAATGATGTTCTACAGATAACATTCTATCTATATAAAACCCTGCAGAAAGCACTGTGCTATAGCCATTTTTTGTTGCGTCTATTAATGTGCCTCCTTTTGGGAATCCTTCTTTTTCTCCACGCCAAGAATGAATTACTGCAGTTGTAGGCATATTGGGAGTCATAATTTCATCCCACCCCATAAGTTTTTTTCCTAATTTATTTAATATTCTTTCAAGTTTAATATTAAAATAGGTTTGTAAATCATGATTAGTTTTTAAACCATGCTCCTTTTTAAATACTTGGATATCTTCATTTTCATTCCAGTGTTTGCCTTCGTTTTCATCGCCTCCAATATGAAAATATTCGTCTGGAAATAAAGGTGCCATCTCAGAGAATAGGTTCTCTAAGAAAGTGTAAGTCTCATCTTTTATTGGGTTTAATGTTGGATCGAAAACCCCCGAATTACGCTCAACACTATATTTAGCTCCATCAACACTACCAAATTCTGGATATGCTGCCAATATTGCTGTTGCATGACCGGGAACATCAAATTCGGGAATAACTCTAATTCCTAAGTTGGAAGCATAATTAACAATATCTTTTATTTGTTCTTGTGTATAATACAACCCATCTCCACCAATTTTATGAAGTTTTGGGTAAATTTTTGATTCTACTCTAAAACCCTGATCATCTGTTAGATGCCAATGAAAAACATTCATTTTTACAGATGCCATAGCATCTAAATTTCTTTTTAACACTTCAATAGGCTGAAAATGTCTAGCAACATCTATCATTAAGCCTCTCCATACAAATCTAGGAGAATCTTTTATAGAAACACCTTCAAAATAATATCCATTTTCATTAAAGTTAGTAAGTTGAAGTAATGTTTCTAAACCTCTAATAGCTCCTATATCTGTAATAGCATTTAGTAGAATGTTGTTTTGATAAACGTTGAGAGTATAGGATTCGTCATCCTCTATAGATAAATCTGCATTTTTATCAAAAATTATTTTAATATTTGCAGCAGCATTATCAACTAGAGGGAAACCTTGATTTAAAAATATTCCTGTTCTATTTGAAAGTCTTCTTAAAAAGTTAATTGAGGCATTATGAACTCGATCTTGATTATTTCCTGAAATTGAAATGGAGATGTTTCTATCAATATTAAATTTACTCGAGGTCTCTTTTATTTCTTTTGGCCATGGCATTAAATAAAGGGTGCTATTTAAATCTTGTGCATTGCCTTTTAATAATATAAATAATAATATAAATAAAATAGAGTTATTCGTTTTCATTATAGTACGACGTTATTTTTAAGCTTAATGTGTTTTTCAGTTATTTCTCGATTTATATCTGCTTCTTTTACAATTTCTAAACCAGAATGAATAAGCGTATCTCCTTTAATTTGAATTGTAAAAGGAAATTCGTGATTTTTATAGTTTTAATAGAAGTATAACTTAAGGTTTCAACATATGTATTGCCTTTAAGAGTTTATGTGCCAGCACCTCCATAAAAATTTTGAGTGCTATTATGTTCTTGATTGAAAAATGAAAAATGTGTATCATTAATAATCTAGATAAAACTTGCTCTTGATAAATCTTTGATTTTTAAAGAGTCATTATTCTTTTGTAATTGATTTTTTTTACAAGAAGTTAGATATAATAGACTGCTTAAAATAATAGTGTAAAATTTCATAAAATATGAGCGTTATATAGTTTAGAATAATTGTTGTTAAAAAAAGAGGAACTTAAGTTCCTCTTTTTAGAAATTAACAAAACTTAATTCAATATAAAAACTACTTGATTATTTAAAAATTCGATGCACCAGTATCCCACCAAAGACGTGTGCCGGCATTATCAGGACCTCCAAGTTTAGAGACTGCTCCAGAAACACCTTCAGGGTTTGTAGATAATTCGCTATCAACAAATGGAATTCTTCTAATTTGAATATTTGTGTCAACAACACCTCCACTTTGATTGCTTACTACTGGAAAAATTTTAGGGTATCCAGTACGTCTAAATTCACTCCAAGCTTCTTGCCCTTCTGGGAACATGGCAATCCATTTTTGAGTAATTATCTTTTCTAGTTTAGTTTCATTGTCATCTGCAGCATTCCAAGCAATAGTAATATTACTCATTGCAGCTATATTATTAGTAGGATTAACAGGGTCTACATAATCTGCAGGAGTAGAGCTGTTATCAGCTATATAAGCTGCAGCACCACTTGCTCCGTGTTGTTCAAACGACGTTGAAATTCCCATTTCATAATTAACTTGAGCATCACCTGCTCCATTCCATCCTCTTAAAGCTGCTTCTGCTTTTAAGAAATAAACCTCAGCTGTAGTCATTAATTGTACTGAAGACGTATGAATATTGTCATTAATTGCAGAAAAACCAATATAGGCTGCTTTTTGTTCAAGCTCGTCTCCATAACCAGGTAATAATGGTAATCCACCACGAATACCTTTCATTGAACCAGCAACACTCGTTGGCGCATCAAAATAGCTTCCTGCTCTATTATCATTATACCCTACTAAAATAGACTCCATTGAAGCATTTCCTCTAATGTCTCCCCATGAATTATCTATAACGGAAAGAGGATGATCTAAAGAGCTATTTACAAAAAAACCATCTGCATTTGTTTCCATTAATCCTAAAGATTGAGATAATGCTTTTTCTCCTTCTGTTTTTGCTTTTGCAGGATCAACTTTTGAGATTCTAATTGCTAAACGTAAACGTAATGAATTAGCTAATTTTACCCAATTGGTATAATTCCCTCCATAAGACAAATCGAAAGCGACAAATCTAGGGCTATCTATATCTGCCATAAGATTTGCAATGGCAGTATCTAAATCTGCGAAAAATGTGTTATAAGCCTCTTGTTGAGAATCATAAATACCTGCGTTCGCTAAGTCACCAAAATTTGTATACACAATTGGCCCAAAAACATCAGATACGCGGTGCATTGCTTCTACTTTTAATATTAATGCAACACCGTGCAATGTAGGAAATTCACTAGCAGTTAACTTACTTATTGCATCAACATTATTCATTACATTAGAATAAGGCACACTCCAAATAAAGTTATTCCAACCACTTATTAAACTATAAGTGGTATTATTTGCTCCTGCCACAAAAGGTCTTGGAGGTGTTAAATATCCTGAATACACATCGGCATTTAGGTTTTGCTGAAGCTGGTATGACCATGCTGGGTTATATTGATAGATACTTTCAAAGATAGGTCTGTATTTAGAGCCTACATGCTGAAAATCTACTTCCAACTGTTCTTGTGTAATATTTCTTTCGTTTACATTGAATTGTTCTAAATCACTACAAGACGTACCGACTAGTCCCAATACAGTTAAACATACTAATATTTTACTAATATTTTTCATCATTTTATTTTTTTTAGAATGTTAAATTAAGGTTTAATCCTATGCTTCTTGTTGAAGGAAGACCTAAAACATCTACCCCCTGTAATGCATTCCCAGTACTTAAGGATACATTAGGGTCATGTGGCGCATCTTTGTAGAAGAATAATAAATTGTTTCCTACTAAAGAAGCTTTTACTCTTGTGAAAAATGAGTTTTCTGCAAGGTTAAAGTTATAACCTAATGCAAACTCTGCTAATCTAACATTTGTTGCACTATAGATATATTCTCCTGTAAAACCATTTCTTCCACCTACTTTACCATAGTATTCTTGAGCTGTTAAAGTAGAAACTGATCCATCAGCTTGAACACTTACTGAACCATTTGCAGTTTCTCTAGCAGAATTGTTACTAAATCCTTCAACGATAGCTTCTGTCATACTCATGGTTTCGCCACCAAATTTTCCATCAATTAAGAAATCTACAGTAATGTTTTTAAACTCAAATGAGTTGTTCCATCCTAATGTAAAATCAGGATTTGCATTACCTACTTTGGTTAAACCATCAACTGTATTATTGTTATTAGCTATAACGGCATCACTTTCAATAATTGGAAGCCCATCAGCATTTCTACTAACAACTTGTGCATAGATATCACCAAAAGAACCGCCTTCAACTAAATAAGAACCGAAAGTATTTACACCTTTACCAGAAAGCGTAAAGAACTCAGGTTCTATTAAGCCTTCTAACACTTGTCCATTATAGATTTTTTCAATTTTATTTTTATTAGAGGCAAAGTTTACAGTCGTTGTCCATTTAAGATTTTCTTTTTGAACAGGGATTGCATAGATTGATGCCTCTATACCTTTATTAGAAATTTCTCCAGAATTCAAATATGCTTGAGGTGCACCTATAATAGAAACAGAAGTAGAGAATGCATAATACTGATCTGTAGTTTTAGTGTTATAATATCCTAAATCAATACCAAATTTGTTATTGTTAAATTTCCACTCAGTACCAATCTCGAAAGATTTTTGTCTTTCTGGCTTTGGAGTAGAACCTGGGAAAGGTTTAATTGGATCTGTTGAGTTTACACCACCACCACCAAAAACAATAGTATTGTTGGGTGATATTTGATCCGCTGCAAAACCATTACCAACTTCAGCATAAGAAGCTCTTACTTTAGCAAAAGATACATTTTCTGGTAACTCTAATAACTCACTTAAAACACCTGTTACACCTACAGAAGGATAAAAGAATGAATTGTTTTCTGCTGGTAATGTAGATGTCCAATCATTTCTTGCTGTTAAATCAACAAAAAATTTGTCATTAAAGCCAACTGTAACACTTGCGAATAATGAATTCACTCTTGTTTCTAATGAATTTTGGTTAAAGTTTACTGAAGGGTTACCATTAAAGTTTTGAAATGAAAAGACATTTGCATATTGCAAGCCTCCATTAGTTCCAGAGTCTCCTGTAAAGTTTTCAGTAGTTGTACGTGTTGTACTTGTTCCTACAATGGCATTAATTGAAGTGCCTTCATTAATTTGCGTATTAATGTTTGCTATTATATCACCATAATATTGTGTATAATCATTTTCAAATACTACATATCTTCCATTAGCAGGCGCTAAGGTAGCTTCAGTAGTTGCATAAATTCTTCTTTCAAAATTGAATAATGACTTGTCATAAGTCCCTCTAGTTTGTAGAGATAGCCAATCGTTAATCTTAAAATCTAAACTTAAAGACGCAACCATTTTTTTACTATTGTCTTCTGAAGCATTACGGTTTATTACCCAGTATGGATTTTGTTCAATATCCGAAGTCCCTCTAAACCATCTTTGCGCCATAATATTTCTATTAGGATCTAAAGCTTCAAAGTTAGAATAGTCTGATAATATTTCTGTAGCAGATTCAAAAGCGTAAGCACCAACTAATGGATTAAAGTACAAACCAGAAATTGGTCTATTTTTTATGTTTTGTGTAGATGCCATAACACTAGCATTAACATTTAACTTACCATCAAATAGTTTTGCAGTTTCTCTTACATTAAAAGTATGTTGCTTTAATTTATTTGTTGGCAATACACCATCTGCAAAAGTATTACTATAAGAAAAATAGGTTTGAGCAGTTTCGGTTCCTCCAGAAACTGACAAAGAGTTAATATTTGTAACTCCAGAATCTAAAAAGTCATCAATATTACTTTGTGCTTCATCATTAAAATCCATGGCATAAGCAACACTATCAACAGTTAGGTTTGAAGAAAAATCTACTATAAAACTGCCTGAGCGCCCTTTTTTTGTAGTAATTAATATAACTCCATTAAGACCAGCACTACCATATAAGGCAGAAGCAGAAGCCCCTTTAAGTACTGTTAGGGATTCAATGTCATCTGGATTTATTAAAGCTAATGCGTCTCCACCGTCTCTATTACCCCCGTTAATATCACCAAAAGTATCCCCTGGTTGGCTAGATGAAGGGTTAGATAAAGGAACACCGTCTACAACATATAATGGTTGATTGTTTCCAATTGAAGAATTTCCTCTTAAAGTTACTTTAACAGACCCACCAGCACCTGAAGCACTACGAGTAATAGATACTCCTGAAACTTTACCCGATAGACTATTAATTGGGTTTGTTTGTTTTGCCTTATTTAACTCATCTGCATTAATATCTTGTGCGGCATAAGTTAATGACTTTCTGGATTTTTTAATACCTAATGCTGTTACAACTATTTCGCTTAAACTTTCTGCATCTTCTTCCATAATAACATTAACTATATTAGAATCTTCAACAGTTATAGTTTGGGTTTTCATTCCTAAATAAGAAAATTCTAAAACATCTCCTTTGTTAGCTTGAATAGAAAAATTTCCATCAAAATCTGATTGTGCCCCAGTAGTAGTATTTTGAATTATAATATTTACTCCAATAAGTGGAATTCCGTCTGTACCAGTAATTTTACCTTTTATTTCGTTTTGAAGTACATTTTTAATTAAAGTTTCAAATTCCCTTTCAGAGCTTTCAGCTTTTATTAGGTCTTCAATAACTTTAATTATTGCTGTGTCATTTTTTGGAAATAATACAATTTGATTTTTTAAAAGTCTGTAATCTATATTGGTTTTTTCAAATAAGTTTACAAGAACTTGGTTTAAATCTTGATTATTAACATTTAGTGATACTCTTTTTGAGACATCGATTAAACTATTATTGTAAAAGAAGTTAAATTCTGTTAAACTTTCAATTTTATTGAAAACAGATTTTAATTCAGTATTACTTACATTAATAGTTACATTCTGTCCATTTGCATTTACAGCAAAGAGTTCAGCCATAGTCACAAAAAGCAAAAGTGTGTAAATTTTCATAATTCGGAAAAGAATTTTTTTTGACAAGACTTTTGTGTCCGTTTTTTTCATAATTTTGTTTAGTTTTATTAGTTATTACTTACTAGAGTGATAATTTTAATCATAAAAGGGAATGTTATAGCATTCTCTTTTATTGTTTATATAAAATTAGCTTACTCTAGTATTATTTTATCATCATCAATTGTGTATGTAATTGGAGATGATATTGTTAAAAGTTTAAGAACATCCTCAACACTTAAGTTGTCAAATGTACCAGTGTATTCATAGTTTAAGAGGGTTTTAGAGTTAATAATTATTTTAGTATTATATTTTCTTTCTAAATCAGTAACCACTTCTTGTAACGGGGTTTTATCAAAAATTAAAGTTCCATCTTTCCATGCAACAACATCTAGAGATTTAACCTCTTCAATCTCTAACGTGTTTTCTATTTTATGAAAAACTGCTTTTTGAGAAGGGGCTAATATTATTGGAGTTCCTTTATCTTTTATTAATTCGACCTTACCTGTAACTAATGTGGTTTCTACTTTTTTATCATTTGAGTATGACTTTACGTTAAATGATGTTCCTAAAACACGTATTTTAATACTATTAGTATTAACAATAAAAGGCTTATTAATGTCTCTTTTAATATCAAAAAAAGCTTCACCTACTAGTGTTACCTCTCTAATACTGTCATTAAATTCTTTTGGGTAGCTTAGTTCGCTATCTGCATTTAAAACAATTTTAGAGCCATCTGGAAGGTATATTTCTTTTTTATCACCTCTTTCAGTTATAAAGCTAACTTCTAATAATTTACTAAGATTATTTGTGTTTGAGATTTCTTGAGGTGATATGTTATCTGTATTTTTTATAGATTGAAAATTCCATAAAAAAGCAAACAAAATAACTAATGAGGCAGTAGCGTAAACTATTTTACTAAATTTTCTTTTTTTAATATTGTTTTTAAGTCTTTCAAAAAAGAAATCATTATTATTATTAGGAATATCTATAAATGTAGAAGCGATATATTCGGCCTTCAATATGTTATACATTTTTTGATTTTCAGGGCTTTTCCTTATCCATTCTATCGTTTTTCTCCTTTCGATAGAATTCATATCATTTTGTATGTATTTTATAATTTGTTTTTTATTCATAATGCGCTGTTATATATAAGACGTAATAGGTTATAGCTATCCACTAGTCGAAATTAGTTTTTTTTGAAAAATTTATTTTTTATAAAAAAGGTAAAAACTCTCTTAGAGATACTTTTAAGTGCTTAAGAGCTTTTGAAATATGATTTTCAACTGTATTGGTTGATATATTCATTTCAGTAGAAATTTCTTTATGTTTAAGACCCTCAATACGACTCTTTACAAAAACATCTTTACATTTAGGAGGGAGTAAATCAATAGAATTTAAAATAGCTTCATTCAATTCTTTTTCTATAATTAAAGAGGCAGAATCATCAGATAATGCTGTGTAATTAATTGAGGCTTCCAGCTGGGATAAATTATTGTCGAGGTGTAGTTGCTGTTTTTTTGATCTTAAATGATCTAAACAAGCATTTTTTGTTATACGATATAAATAACCATTAATATTGGTTTGGATATTTTTTTTAGACCAAACCTTGACGAATACATTTTGAATTATTTCTTCAGCGTCTTCTTTATTCGAAATGTATTGGATTGCTATATATAAAAGTTTTGATCGATATAATTTAAACAATACTTCAAAAGCAAGAACGTCTCCATTATTTAATCGAGTAATAAATTCTTTAGTATTTACATGAGAAGTGCTATTCATTAAATCAGTAAATTTTTATAAAACTACATTTTTTTTCGCGAATGTTTTATAAAAAATAAAATATTGATATAATAATATAATATTTTTGTTAAATAAATAAAAGATTTAAACTGAAATTCATGAAGGGCTCTTTATATCTTAAAAATAGATAAATGCAAATATTAAGATTGTGATTAAATAATGGAAATAAAAAAACGCAAAGTATTAACTTCGCGTTTTTTATAGAACATATATGTTTTGCATTTAATCTGCTAAGACAATCACTTTATTATCTTTCATTTCTAAAGTTCCAGAATTTATCTTTAACAAAGTTGTTCCTTTATCACCTTTAGTAAATTTATCTTGAACGTCTTCATGCACCTCAATATTTCCTGAAATTTTCACAAACCCTTCTTTCAATAAAGATACAATAGGAGCGTGATTTTTTAACATTTCAAAATCACCGTTAACTCCAGGGACAGCAATACTAGTGACTTCTCCGCTAAATAAAGTAGCTTCAGGTGATACAATTTCTAAATACATAGTTTTTAAAATTGATAATTGGTTTAAGCTTCAGCTAACATTTTATCTCCAGCTTCAATAGCTTCTTCAATAGTTCCTTTAAGGTTAAATGCTGCTTCTGGTAAGCGATCTAATTCACCATCCATAATCATATTAAAACCTTTAATAGTTTCTTTAATATCAACTAATACACCAGGAATACCAGTAAATTGTTCTGCTACGTGGAAAGGTTGAGATAAGAAACGTTGTACACGTCTTGCCCTACCTACAGCTAATTTATCTTCTTCAGATAATTCCTCCATACCTAAAATGGCAATAATATCTTGTAATTCTTTATAACGTTGTAATAACTCTTTTACACGTTGTGCACAAGCATAATGCTCTTGTCCTAAAATATCAGCAGTTAAAATTCTTGATGTAGAATCTAATGGATCTACCGCAGGATAAATACCTAACTCGGCAATTTTACGAGATAATACTGTAGTTGCATCTAAGTGAGCAAAGGTTGTAGCAGGAGCAGGATCCGTTAAATCATCCGCAGGTACGTATACCGCTTGTACAGATGTAATAGAGCCTCTTTTAGTTGACGTAATACGCTCTTGCATCGCACCCATCTCTGTTGCTAAGGTTGGTTGGTAACCTACCGCAGAAGGCATACGCCCTAATAATGCAGATACCTCAGAACCAGCTTGTGTAAAACGGAAGATATTATCTACGAAGAATAATACATCTTTTCCTTGTCCTTCACCAGCACCATCACGGAAATATTCAGCAATAGTCAAACCAGATAATGCTACACGAGCACGAGCTCCAGGAGGCTCATTCATTTGTCCGAATACGAAAGTTGCTTTCGATTCTTTCATTCCAGCTTTATCAACTTTAGATAAATCCCATCCGCCTTCTTCCATAGAATGCATAAAGTCATCACCGTATTTGATAATTCCAGATTCTAACATCTCTCTTAAAAGATCATTTCCTTCACGAGTTCTTTCTCCAACTCCAGCAAATACTGAAAGTCCACCGTGACCTTTTGCGATATTGTTAATCAACTCTTGAATTAATACTGTTTTACCTACACCAGCACCACCAAATAATCCAATTTTACCACCTTTTGCATAAGGTTCAATTAAATCGATTACTTTAATACCAGTGAATAAAACTTCAGTAGACGTTGATAAATCTTCAAATTTTGGCGCTTGTCTGTGAATTGGTAAACCAGCTTCACCAGCTTTAGGTAAATCTCCAAGACCATCAATAGCATCTCCAATTACATTAAAAAGACGACCATATACATCATCACCAATTGGCATTTGTATTGGGGCTCCAGTAGCAGTAACTTCAGTTCCTCTACTTAAACCATCTGATGAATCCATAGCAATAGTACGAACGGTATCTTCACCAATGTGAGATTGTACCTCTAGTACTAAAATAGAACCATCAGGTCTTTTAATTTCTAATGAATCATAAATTCTTGGAAGTTCAGCATCAGTACCGAATTCAACATCGATAACTGGACCTACGATTTGTGCAACTTTACCTGTAACTTTAGACATTACTTATGTGTTTAATATTATGCGTTTTAATTCTATGAAAACACTTCAAGTTTTCGCGTGCAAAGATATATTTTTTAATTTAAAATGAAAGTTGTTTTTACAGGTTTTTTGGAATAAAAAAACACCTTCAGGCAGAAGGTGTTTTGCAATCATATTTTTTATATTGTTTATTGCAGCGTTGGATGATAGTTAGTTGGGTAATCACCAGCATTTACTAGATTACCAGAAGCTTCAAAATTAGACCCAAAAGCTTGATCTATAGCTTTTAAAAATTCATTTGCCATTACAGCATATCCTCTAGCAGTTAGATGAATACCGTCTAATCCAATAGCGCCACCAGTAACCAAATTGGTAGTTAAAGTAAAGTCTCCAGATTTAATACCAGTTGTTGAAGCTTCACCTAAAATGCTGTTTAAATCGACTAAAACAATGTTTTCGTTAGAGTTTGCTACCGCAGCTATAGTTGCATTATAAGCATCTGTTGCGTTTTTTATTTCTGCAAGTTCGTCACTATCTAAAGCATCTCCATCATCAATACCATTAACCGCTCCAATAACCAAAGCGCCTTGTTGTGGCGTTGGTGTGCCGCCAGCTTGTAATAAACCTAGAACTTGAAGTACTTCATTAGATAAAGCTACCGACCCATAACCTTGAGCCAATGCATCTTGATCTATAGTTAAAACAAGCAATTCATCTTCAGTCATTTGTCTGAAACCTAATGGATTTGTAGGGGTAACAGGTACATCTATAATCCATCTGTTTTTTCCTTCACTAAACGGTATGGCGTATTGGCTAGCAATAGCCTGAGCTTGTGCTGGGGGAACCATTTGAGCAATTAATACTTGAGTAAATATCCCTGCAACTGCTTGAAAGAAGCCTGTTAGTTGACCTGCTGTTGCGGCATCAATTTCTAGCGCATTATTTGGTACGGTTGTAAAGTGTGGTAAATCTGTTACATATGGCACGTTTGTAACAACGCCTTTGGCGCCGCCAGATGTTAAGGTTGTTACTAAAAATCCGAAGGTTTGATCGAAACCAACTCCTGGAGGACCAGCAGAAGGTGTTATTGTACTTGAACCGTCGCCACCAGAAAGTGCGTAGCCTAATACATCGTTACCACCCATTTCAGATAAGGTGAAAAATGTTGGGTTTTGCGCCATTGCATCACCTAGCATAGTTGCACTTGGGCTAGATGCCATTCTTACAAAATAAGGATTCGCACTTACACCTAAATTGGCAATATTGCCATAGCCATCAAATAATAAATGAAAGCTTTTAGCACCAGGTACTCCCATATTATTAAAAGAGCCTGATGGATTATTAACTAGTAAATCTGTAGTAGATGTAACTGGACCTATTATAGAAGATAATGGAACAGGACCAGCACCGCCAAAAACTAATCTTGGGCCAGTAGAGGATCCTGGGATTTGTACACCTCCAACAGCAATTCCTCCAATGTTGTCATTCATAAGCGGTTGTGTAAAAGAACCACCACCAGCATTTGAAAATTGTTTGGCTAAAATATTTGGAAATGAATTTTCTTGAGCAGCTTTAAATAATGCACTATCTGTAAAGCCTGCGGTAAATGAAGCTCCAACTGCCACATATTTTGAAAAGTCTGCTGATCCTGATGTAAGTGTAGGCAACTCTACAACTTCTTCTAGCTCAGCACTTGTGCCTTCTAAAACATCTTCAGGTTCGTTACAAGCTGAAAACCCAATTAGGATTATTAATAGCCATATATATTTAGTATTCATAATAGTTTTCATTTTATAAATTATTAATAGTCCAAGAGATATAATACATCGATCCAATATGACCAGTTCCTACAGCTGAGAAATACTCATCACCTAAAAGGTTTGTTCCACCGACTTTAAAAGTCGATTTAAAACTTGGAACTCTTAAGTTTATTTGTGCGTCTAGCACATGATATTCTGGTACTAAACCTGTGGCAAATGTGTTTTCCCAGAAGTAGTCATCACTAAATCTGTAATTAATATTAAAGCCAAAGTTTTTAAACAAGTTTGTGTTACCAAAAGAGGCTTTAAATTTATGCTCAGGTGTATTAAAGTTTGTTACAAAGTCTGGAAATGCAGCTTGATCAAAATCTAATTTACTATAGGTGTAACTTCCTCCTAAATCAAAATTCCCAAGTACTTTAATAGACAGTCCAAGAGAAGCTCCATAAGAATTTACATTGGCTTTAGAGTTTGTATATGCATTATAAGTGATATAATCACGGTTATTAATAGCACCTTCTCCAGAAGTTTCACCAACGGTTCCATATAATGGTGAAACCACATACTGTTGAGAAATAAAATCTTTATAGCTGTTGTAATAAGCGCTAAAATCTACAATAAGTTTATCAAGCTTCCCTCTATAACCAACTTCTGCTGAAGTAACTTGCTCAGGTTTTACTATATCTGGATTTGAAACTACCAAATCGTTAAGATTTCCTGAAGCTTCATACGCTATTACAGAATTTTCAGAATAAGAGTTATTGTATGCAGCAGCACCAGTTTGAGTATAAGTATTTCCGTCATTTGCAGGATAATCTCTAGAATATCTGTCTAGATTTTCAGGTGCAGAACCAACTAGTATAGCACGATTAGCATCTAACCCAATAAATAAATCTTGAGTTGTTGGATTTCTAAATCCGGTTTGAACAGAAGCTCTAATATTATGATTTCTATTTACAGTTAAACCTGCTGAAATTCTTGGTGAGAAGAAACCATCAAAAAATTCAGATTTATCATAACGAACAGAACCCGTAAGCTTTAAATCTAAAGTTTCACTTAATTCTAAGCTTTTTTGGATTTGAGTATAAATACCATATTCCGAATAATCTATAGGACCATCAAAATCTGTATAAATGGTTCCAAAAGAATTTAAATTATATTGTCTGTAAGATCCACCTACTTGAATCTCTGCAAAATCAATTAAATGACTAAAGTTGTAATTTGCATCTGAGTGATAATATTTAGAAGCATCTTGAAATTTAGATCCTGTTCTTAAATCGGGATCATTTATACTTCTGTTAAATGCGGCTTCAAATTCTGGAGTGCCAGGTAAAAAACGCCCAGATTCTGCCTGAACTCTTGCAGCAGCATGAGCTTGATCATTTGTTCCGCCACCAAGCGTTGTTAGAACATAAGTTCCAGCATATTCTGCAAACCAATTTAAATCTGGTTTCCAAGTTCTATTAATATTAATACCTGTGAAAACCATGTCGTAAGAATCTCCAGCACTATCAGCAACTACATAACCTCTTAAAAAGAAGTTGTCGTTACGTAATTCTATTTTATGTTGTTCTTGAAAAAAGTTTTCAATATTATATCTATTTAAGCCTTGATATAGCGTGGTACCAGTTCCTACTTTACCTACATAAGATATTTCAAAATCGTTTTCCCATGGCCTAAAGTATAAGCCCCAATCTGCTTTAACACTTTTAGCTTCATAATCGGTTAAATCTTGCTCATTGTATCCAGTTCTACTAATATTTACAGAAGGGGTTAATGCATTAGCTCCTGATGGCAAAAAGGGTTGTCCCGTAGCTGGATTAATGGCTTGTTCTAGTAAAGCAGCAACACCTTTTAAATTTCTTGATACTTCGTCGCCATATACATTAAGCCCATTGTAGTTTATGTTTGTAGCTCTTGTACCACCATCCATATCTTGGTCTTCAATACTATTTGCAGCCCAATCAGTTCCTTTTAAGTACCCAAAATTAACTTTGGCGGCAAATTTTTCGCTAAACTTATGAGCAGCTCTAATACTGTAATCTACATATTGGTTATCACCAGCTGCTTCTTGAGATGTAATTCCTCCTTTAAATGAGGCGCTAATTCCTGGATGGTCAAAAGGATTTTTACTACGCATAAATAAAATACCATTAAAAGCATTGGCACCATAAAGTGCTGATGACGCTCCTGGCAAAATCTCGACACTTAAAACATCTGTTTCTGTCATACCAACTAAATTTCCTATTGGGAAGTTTAATGCTGGTGTAGAGTTATCCATACCATCAACCAATTGCATAAAACGATTATTGGCAAATGTTGCAAAACCTCTGGTGTTTACTGACTGGAATGTTAAACTGTTTGTGTTTACATCAACACCTTTTAAGTTTTCTAATCCACCATAAAAATCAGCTGAAGCTGTATTTTTAATTTCTTTAAGTCCGAAACGTTCCACCGTTACAGGCGATTCGAAAATACGCTCTGGCGTTCTTGACGCAGAAATTACAACTTCATCTAATGCTGTGCCTTCGTTAAGAATGAAGTTTAACACTTGATTGTTTGTAGTAACTTCAGTAGCAGTTGTTTCAAAACCAATCATACTTGCTTGTACAGAAAAAGGAGGATTTTGGTTTACGGTTAAGTTAAAAACACCATCAAAATCTGTTACAGTTCCTGTGGAAGTGCCTTCAACAATGATGTTTGCTCCTGGAAGAGGTTGACCACTATCGTCAACAACTGTTCCAGAGATTATTGTTGTTTGAGAATATGACAATCCACAAAATAACAACAGTAAAAAAGGAAGAATAGTTTTCATTTATAAGAATTAGTTTAATTTATTGTTCAGCAATATAAATAGATATGTCGTTATTTCCATACAAAAATAGAAAAAGTTATGCACGCATAGTAAATTTTAACAAAAAAGACTATGAAAATTTAAGTAATAAGTAAAAAAGAGTGGGTTTAATTGAGAAATAACTAGAATACCTCTTATATGTTTTATAATATATAAGAGGTATTAATCATTCTATAGGAAGGCTAAAACTTATTCTACAGTGACAGATTTTGCTAAGTTACGTGGTTGGTCTACATTACAATTACGCATTACTGCAATGTGATAAGATAACAGTTGTAATGGTATGGTTGTTAGTAATGGCGAAAAGGCTTCCTCAGAATCTGGAATTTCAATGACGTGATCTGCAATTTCTTTTACAGCAGTATCGCCTTCAGTTACTACAGCGATAATTTTACCTTTTCTTGATTTGATTTCTTGAATATTACTGACTACTTTTTCATAATGTCCTTTGCTGGTTGCAATAACAATTACAGGCATTCTATCATCAATTAAAGCTATTGGGCCATGTTTCATTTCGGCAGCTGGATAGCCTTCAGCATGAATATAAGAGATTTCTTTTAGCTTTAAAGCGCCTTCTAGTGCCACGGGGAAATTATAGCCTCTTCCTAAATATAAACAATTGGTAGAGAGTAAATATTCTTTAGCAATGTCTTTTACGTGTTCATCTACTTTTAATAATTGCTCTACTTTTTGTGGAATCAATTCTAATTCTTGTAGATACATTCTAAAAGTTGAACTTGACATCGTGCCTTTGGCTCTAGCTAAACGCAATGCTATTAAAGTTAATACTGTTATTTGTGTTGTAAATGCTTTGGTTGATGCCACTCCAATTTCTGGACCTGCATGTGTATAAGCACCTGCGTGGGTTTCTCTGGCAATGGAAGATCCAACTACGTTACAAACACCAAATACAAAAGCGCCTTTAGATTTTGCTAATTTAATTGCAGCCAATGTATCGGCAGTTTCTCCAGATTGTGAAATAGCAATAACAACATCATTTTCGTTTATTACTGGATTTCTATAACGAAACTCAGAAGCATATTCAACTTCAACAGGAATTCTAGAAAATTCTTCAAAAATATATTCAGCAACCAATCCTGCGTGCCACGATGTACCACATGCTACAATAATAATACGATTAGCGTTTAAAAACTTTTTCATATTATCTTCAACACCTGCCATTTTTATTATGGCTTCGTCTCTTAATAGTCTACCTCTATATGTGTCTCGTATTGCTCTTGGTTGTTCGTGAATTTCCTTTAGCATAAAATGCTCGTAACCCCCTTTTTCTATTTGCTCAAGATTCATTTGAAGCTCTTGTATATAAGGAGCAACTAACGAATCATCTTTAATTTTTCTAATTTTTATTTCTTTTCCAAGTCTAATAATTGCCATTTCTTCATCTTCTAAATAAATAGCATTCTTAGTATATTCTATAAAAGGAGAAGCATCACTTGCAATGAAAAACTCATCTTCACCAATACCAACAGCTAATGGGCTTCCTAAACGAGCAATAACAACTTCACCGGGTTTGTTTTTATCGAAAACCGCAATAGCATAAGCACCAATTACCTGATTTAATGCAATTTGAACGGCTTTACCAAGTTTTACGTTTTCTTTCTTTTTTACGTCTTCAATTAAATTGATTAAAACTTCTGTATCTGTATCTGATTGAAAAGTGTAACCTCTAGAAATTAATTCTTTTTTAAGTGAATCGTAATTTTCAATAATACCGTTATGAATGATGGCTAAATCGCCTGAATTTGAAGCATGAGGATGTGAATTTACATCGTTAGGTACACCGTGGGTTGCCCATCTTGTATGACCAATTCCTAAATTGCCGTTTTTAGTGATTTCTTTTTCTGCTCGTTCTTCTAAGTCTGATACTTTTCCTTTGGTTTTAGAGATTTTAAGATCGGTACCATCAAATAATGCTATACCAGCACTATCGTAGCCTCTATACTCTAAACGCTTAAGACCTTCAATAATAATTGGGTAAGCTTCTCGATGTCCTATATATCCAACAATTCCACACATAAGTAATATATTTAATTTGGGTTTTTAATTTTATGTGGAGCAAATATGTAAAAAAAATATCAACCAATGCAAAAATAGTACATGAAGTTGATATTTTTTACGATGAAATTCATCGATATTAAATAAAACAAGGGTTTTATATATAAGAAACGCTTATAAAATGAATTTATAAATTAGGTTCTGTAAAAAATATTTCAAGTCTCAGTTTTTTGTTCTCAGGAACGTTCTGATGATTTCCATATAAAATGGTTCCTCTTGGCGTTAATAAAGTTGTTGAAGGGATTTGAGTTACTTCATCTTCACTTTCTAAAATCTTAAAACTGTTGGTTAAATTAACATTAGTAGATAAAATGAGTCCTAACTTTGTATTAGTCGAATCTTTTAGTAAAATATTGTTAAGATGTTCGGTAAGGCGTATTTTATATTTAGACACACCGTTATCGTCTGTTATGCGTTGCCCTAGATTTATAATTTTAGAATTAAATGGATCTGAAGGATTTTCAGTAGGATCAAAACTATAATCGATAGTTGGGATGTTGTTTTTTATATCGTAAGCATAAATTCTGTCGTATTTATGATAATCAGAATTACCACCATTAGAAGCTGTTTCATCTTCATAAATAACAAGTTGCGCTTCATTAATTAATTTTTTAAGCGGAAAGTTACCATTAATTTTAGGTAAATAATCACCATTTTCGTCTAATTGTCTATAGGTTTTTTTAAAGTAATCTAAAGCGGGCATATCTTTAGATCCATTATTATCACTATCAACCATTCCATTAAATAAATCAATAACAGCCATAGATCCTTCAGCTCCTTTTAAATATAGCCTTTCATCACCTAAGGTTTTGTCTCCATTTGATAAGGTTATACTATAATCATTTATAAAAGTATTTAATCTATTGCCAGTAATATTTAGAGTGTAAGTATCTTGATCTCTGTTTCCATCAATAGATGAATCTTTTGAGTAATATATAGTAATGTTAGCAGTGCCTAAATTAAAAAATGTCATGTTTCCTTTGCCATCAATAGCTTCGGCTTTAAAATATAAGCCTCTAAAATAATCTTTAAAATTATTAGCATTACTTAATACAGGATCATCTTCTTTATCAAAAATTATAGTTTTCCAGTAGTCTTTATCTAAATGAACCCTTAAAGCTGGCGTTTGCCTATCGAAAACGTCTTGATCTCCTTCTGTGGTTTTTAAAACTATGGTTTTACTACTTGGAACATACTGTTCTAGCTCATAGATAATATCACTTTTATGATTTTCAAAATTTATAACACTACTACCATCAAGAGCTGAGTTTGTTGTGCTACTAGCATTAGAAAAATAATTTTGAGTTTCATTAAACTCTGAATTTGGATTAAAATCCCTTAAAAAGTAATTGTTTCTGTAAACTGTTAACTTTATTGGAGAACCACCATATAGTGAATCTTTAATAGTATATACTTCATTTCCGTTGTCGTCTGGTGAGTCTGCACTTACTTTGTTAAAGTATGGTATTTTTAAGACCACAGAATCTATTGCGGGATTGTCTCCAAAATTAGGGTTAAATACGTTTGGTGTTATTTGCGTTATAATGCTTGCTGTGGTTTGCCCATAAGCAGGGTCGTTAAAGACTCCAAACAAGTTTGATGATAAACCGTTAATTTGCAAAGAATCTAATTTTTTATTGTATGCTAAAATTTGAAGATTTAAATTATCAGTATTAAAGTTAGCATTGTCTTTTCCTAAAACATCACTTTCAATGGTGTTAAAGTCTTTGTCGCAGGCAATAAATACTGCCATAACTAATAGAAAGGTGCTGGAGAATTTAAGGGCTTTAAATATCTTTTTCATATATATGTTTTAAATGAAATGTGAGGTTAGCTACAAACTTTTGTATTAAAAAATTCTGTGTAAGCTTCACCAAATTCATCTTTACTTTTGTATTCTAAAATAGGTTTGTCTGATGATTTTAAATACAATTCTAATGTTTCAGGTATATTTTCAGACCCTACTATTAATGCATCAGAATAGTCAATAGCAACTTTCATTAAGTTATTATAAGAGGGTTCTTCAAGCGTTTTAATAGCATTATCATCTATATTATCAAACTTAATTTTATTAATCATGTCTTTGTTTAACGCACCATCAAAACTTTGATTGTATATAGAAGTAACAATTTTACTTTCGTTAAACAATGGTTCGTCTTTATAATACTCTTTTAAATATAAAGGCAGTAACGAAGCCAACCAACCATGAACATGAATAACATCTGGCGACCAGTTTAATTTTTTAACGGTTTCTATAACACCTTTTGCAAAGAAAATTGCACGTTCGTCGTTATCAGAAAACAATTCACCATTTTCGTCGGTAAGTGTTGCTTTGCGTTTAAAATACTCATCATTATCAATAAAATAAACCTGTATACGTTCTTTTGGTATAGAGGCTACTTTAATAATAAGCGGCATATCTAAATCATTAATAACCAAATTTATACCAGATAATCTTATAACTTCGTGTAGTTGATGCCTTCTCTCATTAATATTGCCATATCGAGGCATGAAAATTCTTATTTGACCACCTTGTTGATTTACCAATCTGGGAGCTTCAAAAGACATAGATGAAATTTCAGTCTCTGGCAAATAAGGCACTACTTCAGATGATACATATAATATCCTCTTATCTTTCATATGTTAGTTTTTGTTGTCTTTTTGTAGCTATATAAATGAATAGCTTTTTGAGAATTCAAAATAAAAAACACGCAAAAGTACAAAATTTTATGCGAATTGCCAGTAAAATATTAAGTTTGCAAGCGTTAATTTTTTATTAAATAATGAAGATTTTTTCACAAAAAATGCAAATTTCAGCTGAGGTTGATGAATTAAAAGCGAAACAACTCTCCGTAGGTTTAGTGCCAACCATGGGTGCTTTACACGAAGGACATTTGGCTTTGGTTAAAAAAGCTTTAAATGAGAACGATAGGGTTGTGGTAAGCATTTTTGTAAATCCTACACAGTTTGATAATAAAGACGATCTTAAAAAATATCCAAGAACTCTAGATGATGATGTAGCCTTATTAAAAACAGTCTCAAAAGATAAAATTTTAGTTTATGCTCCAGCCGTTGAAGATATTTACGAAGGCAATACTGTATCGCAAAGTTTCGATTTTGATGGTTTAGAGTTTGAAATGGAAGGGAGATTTAGAAACGGACATTTTGATGGCGTTGGTACTATTGTAAAACGTTTTTTCGAGATTGTAAAACCGCATCGTGCATATTTTGGAGAAAAGGATTTTCAGCAATTAACAATCATTAAAAAGTTAGTTGAAAAGCATAATATACCTCTTAAAATTATAGGTTGTCCAATTCATCGAGAAACCAGTGGTTTAGCAATGAGTTCTCGCAATATACGACTAAAGCCTGAGTACAAAAAAGCAGCCCCATTTATCTACAAAACTTTAAAAGCTGCCAAAGAAAAATTTGGCACAAAAAGTGCTATTAAAGTTTCGAGATGGGTTGAAAATGAGTTTGCTAAACACGAGTTATTAAAATTAGAATATTTTATTATAGCAGACACAAAAACCTTAAAAACAGTAACAAGAAAATCAAACAAAAAAGCGTATAGAGCGTTTATAGCCGTATATGCAGACGATATTAGATTGATTGATAATATCGCATTAAATTAATTATCTTTGCAGCATGCAAATTCAAGTCGTAAAATCTAAAATTCACAGAGTAAAATGCACAGGTGCAGAACTCAACTATATAGGCAGTATAACCATTGACGAAGATTTAATGGATGCAGCCAACATTATACAAGGCGAAAAAGTTCAGATTGTAAATAACGATAACGGTGAACGTTTAGAAACTTATTGTATTCCTGGACCAAGAAATAGTGGAGAAATCACATTAAATGGAGCTGCCGCTAGAAAAGTATCTGTTGGCGATACACTTATTTTAATCACTTATGCTTTTATGGATATTGAAGAAGCAAAAGTGTTTAAGCCATCATTGGTATTTCCAGATGAAGCCACAAACTTGTTAAAATAAACTTTGAATCAAAAGACAAAAAATATACTAAAAACATTACTCCCATTATTATTGGGAGTTTTTTTGGTTTGGTATTCACTGTCTAAAGTTTCTGTCGAAGAGTTATTGGTTTACGCCAAAAACGCCAATTATACTTGGATTGTTTTAGGAATGTTTTTAGGGCTTTTAAGTCATTTGTCACGTGCTTACCGTTGGCGTTTTCAATTAGAACCTATGGGTTATAAAATTAAATTGGGTAATAGTATTATGGCAGTTTTTGTTACTTATTTAATTAATTATACTATTCCCAGAGCAGGCGAAGTTGCTAGAGCATCGTTACTCACAAATTATGAAGATGTGCCTTTCGAAAAAGGTTTTGGTACCATTGTGGCAGAACGCATTGCAGATATGCTTGTAATGCTAGGTATTATAACCATTACGCTTTTTCTTGAATTTGACTTTATCTATAGTTTTTTAATTGAAAAATTTGATCCCATAAAAATCACTATGGCATTAGTTGGATTTGTTGTTTTAATGATAGTGTTTTTTACATATATAAGGCGAAGTCGTTCTAAAATAGCATTAAAAATTAAAGCGTTTGTAAACGGACTTATTGAAGGCGCACTGAGTATTTTTAAAATGAAAAAAAAGTGGGCATTTATTTTCCATACTTTATTCATTTGGGGTATGTACATACTCATGTTTTATGTCACGTCTTTTTCACTCGAAGAAACTAGTAATATTCCTTTTGCAGCCATATTAATTGGTTTTATAGCAGCGAGTTTTAGTATTGCAGCTACCAATGGGGGCATTGGCTCGTATCCGTTAGCTATTTATGCAGCATTTTCAATTTTTGGAATTGCTGAAGAACCAAGCATTGCATTTGGCTGGATTATGTGGGCATCTCAAACCATTATGATTATTGTTTTTGGTGGTCTATCATTAATTTATTTACCTATCTATAATAGAAGGTAGGCTTTAAAAAAAGATTAAAAAATTTCAAAATATCGATTTGAGTTTTTTCTAAAAGTACTAAGAATAGCTTTTTTAAACTTTCACTTAATTTCTTACCTTGCCCATATTAAATCTCAAATCATTTTAAAATGAAACAACCAATCATTTTTTTATTACTATTATTTTGCACTTTACATACTATTGATGCTCAAGTTAAATACGAAACTTTTGAGTCTTCAAAATTAGGAGAGACACGCGAACTTAAAATACAGCTACCAAGAGGTTACAATAATAATCAAGATAAAAAATATCCATTATTTATTGTTTTAGATGGCGATTATTTATTTGAAGTAGTTGCAGGAAACGTAGATTATTACTCGTATTGGGAAGATATGCCAGAAGCTATTGTAGTTGGTGTTAATCAATTTGATAAACGATTTGATGATTGCATGTATTCTGAACAAAACTCACTACCTATTGAAACTGGTGCTGCTTTTTACGAATTTATAGGTATGGAATTAATTCCGTATATAGAAAAAGCTTACAGAACTGAAAATTTTAGAGTCGCCGTTGGACATGGAGAAACCGCAAATTTCATTAATTATTTTTTATTAAAGCAGCAGCCAATATTTCAAGGCTATGTGGTTATTAGTCCAGAATTAGCACCTAATATGCTCGATTATATTCCAGAGCAATTAGGTAAGATTGAATCTAAAATATTTTATTATTTAGCAAATACAACCAACGATGCATCGTCCATAAAAAAGATGACAAATGCTTTAAATGCAGACATATCTGCTTTGGAAACTAAAAATGTATTTTATAATTTTGATAGCTTTGAAGATGTATCCCATTATTCAGTGCCAGCACATGCTTTGCCAAAAGCAATAGAGAGTATTTTTTATGTGTTTCAGCCTATTAGTAAAAAAGAATATAAAGAGGTTATACTAAAGCTAGACACGTCTCCTGTTGAATATCTTGAAGAAAAATACAAAACCATTAATGAACTGTTTGGCATTGAAAAGCAAATTCTAATTAACGATTTTAAGGCTATTTCGGCAGCCATTGAAAAAACAGAACAGTTTGAACATTTTGAAGTTTTAGGGAAAATAGCCCGAAAAGAATATCCCGAAACTTTATTAGGAAACTATTATTTAGCACGTTTTTATGAAGAAACTGGCGAACCTAAAAAAGCCATGCGCACCTATCAATCGGCTTATATGTTAGATGAAATAGCAGGTATTACAAAAGATTTAATGCTAGAAAAAGCCGATTTAATTAAATCAGATTTCGGATATTAATGGCAAAAGTTAAAACTACTTTTTTCTGCCAGAGTTGTGGCAATCAATATGCGAAATGGCAGGGGCAATGTACCGCCTGTAAAGAGTGGAATACTATTGTTGAAGAGGTTATTCAAAAACCAGAAAAAAGCGATTGGAAATCGCCAACATCAACTGTAAAACGAGTCTCAGTTCCTTTAAGAATCAACGAAATTGATAGTTCTAAAGAAGCTAGATTAGATACGTTTGATGCCGAATTTAATCGCGTTTTAGGTGGTGGAATCGTTCCGGGGTCTCTAACACTTTTAGGTGGCGAACCCGGAATAGGAAAGAGTACTTTGCTACTCCAAATTTCATTAAAGTTACCTTACAAAACCTTGTATGTTTCAGGTGAAGAAAGTCAGAAACAAATAAAAATGCGTGCAGAACGCATCAATCCAAATAACAACAATTGTTACATTTTAACGGAAACAAAGACTCAAAATATCTTCAAACAAATTGAAGCTTTAGAACCAGATATTGTTATTATTGATTCTATTCAAACATTACATAGCGATTATATAGAATCGTCATCTGGAAGTATTTCACAAATAAAAGAATGTACAACCGAGCTTATTAAGTTTGCAAAAGAAACAGCAACGCCAGTGCTGTTAATTGGACACATTACAAAAGACGGAAACATTGCTGGTCCAAAAATTTTAGAGCACATGGTCGATACGGTTTTACAATTTGAAGGCGACCGAAATCATGTGTTTAGAATTTTACGCGCCCATAAAAACCGTTTTGGCTCAACCAATGAATTAGGAATTTACGAAATGCAAGGTTCTGGATTACGAGAAGTTTCTAATCCATCAGAAATTTTAATTTCTAAAAAAGACGAAGAATTAAGTGGAAACGCTATAGCTGCTACTTTAGAAGGTATGCGTCCGTTAATGATTGAAGTTCAGGCTCTGGTAAGTACCGCCGTTTATGGTACACCACAGCGAAGCGCTACTGGATTCAATGCGAAACGCCTCAATATGTTGTTGGCCGTTTTAGAAAAACGTGCAGGTTTTAGACTCGGTGCAAAAGATGTCTTTTTAAATATTACTGGTGGTATTACGGTTGATGATCCCGCGATAGATTTAGCAGTTGTGGCATCTATTTTATCATCAAATGAAGACGTGGCACTACAAAAAGATTTTTGTTTTGCTGCCGAGGTTGGATTATCTGGAGAAATTCGCCCCGTACAACGCGTCGAGCAACGGATTTTAGAAGCTGAAAAATTAGGGTTTTCAACTATTTTCGTATCTAAATACAATAAAATTTCACTTAAAAATACGGTTATTAAAATTCAACTAATTTCTAAAATTGAGGATTTGGTAGATATGATTGTTTAATTTATAACGGTACCGTCTGCCTTAAATTCAATATCTTTATTCTTTCCTTTTTGTTTAAATTCTACATCATAGAAAAGACCTTTTGAGTGATGCTGAACTTTTTCAATCTCAGTGATTTTACCATCATAGTCTTTTTCAATTTTATCTCTAATAGGCTTTGGTAAATCTTTTTTATCAATGCTGCTTTCAGTTTCTATCCACATGCCATTTGGTTTAAAATCAGCTCTATATTTTATGCCATCAATTTTAAAATGCGATTCATAATTACCATGCGAATCTTTATGCCAATCCGGATCATTTTCACCTGGATATTTTGCTTGAAATGTTTTTTTAACAGCATCTGGAGCTTGACTATTTACAGTTTGATTACAGCTAAAAGTTAAAGTAAAACAGATTACTATAACAAGTAATGATATATTTTTCATAAGATATATTTTTAGAATTAATTTGTATTATACGAAGATAAAATTAATTAGTGTATTTGATTAACGGATTTCCGATGATTATTAACTCAAACAAAATGCATACGTTTTATATTAAAAACAGTGCTATTTTATCAAAATTCCTTAAATTCGCATCCTTATACAAAAGAGAGTAAATGAGCGCTAAATTTCCTGAATATAAAGGACTTGACTTACCAAATGTAGCAAACGACATACTACAGTATTGGCAAGAAAATAACATCTTTGAAAAAAGTGTTTCTACCCGTGAAGGTGCAACACCTTATGTGTTTTATGAAGGTCCGCCGTCTGCAAACGGACTTCCAGGTGTGCATCACGTTTTAGCGCGTGCTATTAAAGATATTTTTCCGCGATACAAAACCATGAAAGGTTACCAAGTGAAGCGCAAAGCAGGTTGGGACACGCATGGTTTACCTATTGAATTAGGTGTTGAAAAAGAATTAGGAATTACCAAAGAAGATATTGGTAAAACCATTTCGGTTGAAGATTATAATGCGGCTTGCCGTAAAGCCGTAATGCGTTATACAGATGTTTGGAATGATTTAACTGAAAAAATGGGCTATTGGGTAGATATGAACGACCCATATATTACTTACGAACCAAAATACATGGAATCGGTTTGGTGGTTATTAAAGCAAATTTACAGTAAAAATTTATTGTATAAAGGGTATACCATTCAGCCCTATTCGCCAAAAGCAGGAACAGGGTTAAGCTCGCATGAGTTAAACCAACCAGGAACGTATCAAGATGTTACAGATACAACGGTTGTGGCACAGTTTAAAGCTAAATTAGAATCGCTGCCTGACTTTTTGCAAAATGAAGGCGATATTCATTTTTTAGCTTGGACAACCACACCTTGGACGCTGCCAAGTAATACCGCTTTAACCGTTGGTGCAAAGATTGATTATGTGTTGGTTGAAACTTATAATCAATATACTTTTGAGCCTATAAAAGTTGTTTTGGCTAAACTTTTGGTAGCTAAACAATTTGCAGGAAAGTTTAAACAAGTTGAAGACAAATCAGAATTACTAAACTATACATCTGGAGATAAAAAAATTCCGTTTTACGTTGTAAAAGAATTCACAGGCAAAGATTTAGTAGGCATCACATACGAACAACTTTTACCTTATTCATTACCAAACGATAATCCAGAACATGCATTTCGGGTTATTTCTGGAGATTTTGTAACCACAGAAGATGGTACAGGTATAGTACACACCGCACCAACTTTTGGAGCCGATGATGCTTTAGTGGCAAAGCAAGCTACGCCAGAAGTACCACCCATGTTGGTAAAAGATGAAAATGACAATTTAGTACCGTTGGTAGATTTACAGGGCCGTTTTCGTCCAGAAATGGGTGAATATGCTGGTAAATATGTAAAGAACGAGTATTATAATGATGGTGAAGCTCCAGAGCGTTCGGTCGATGTAGAGTTAGCTATTCAATTAAAAACAGAAAATAAAGCCTTTAAGGTTGAAAAATATAAACACAGTTATCCAAATTGTTGGCGTACTGATAAACCTATTTTATATTATCCATTAGATTCTTGGTTTATAAAAGTGACTGATGTTAAGGATAGAATGCATGAACTAAATAAAACCATTAATTGGAAACCAAAAAGTACAGGTGAAGGACGGTTTGGTAATTGGTTAGCAAATGCAAATGATTGGAACTTATCGCGTTCAAGGTATTGGGGTATTCCGTTGCCAATTTGGAGAACCGAAGATGGTAAAGAAGAAATTTGTATCGGATCTGTTGAAGAACTGAAAGTTGAAATGCAAAAAGCAGTTTCAGCAGGGGTTTTAAAAGCCGATATTTTTGCAGATTTTGAAATTGGAAACAACTCTGAAGAAAACTATGCTAAAATCGATTTGCATAAAAACATTGTAGATGATGTTGTTTTAGTATCGCCAACTGGTCAAAAAATGTTCCGCGAAAGCGATTTAATTGATGTTTGGTTCGATTCTGGATCTATGCCTTATGCCCAATGGCATTATCCATTTGAAAATAGAGAGCTTATTGATGGCTCTCGTCATTCCGAACTTGTTTCGGAATCTCATGATGAGGACCTGAAACAAGTTCAGGTTGACAAAAGAGCTTTTCCTGCCGATTTTATTGCAGAAGGTGTCGATCAAACACGAGGATGGTTTTATACACTTCATGCTATCGGAACTATGGTTTTCGATTCTGTAGCCTATAAAAATGTAGTGTCTAACGGATTAGTGTTAGATAAAAACGGGCAAAAAATGTCGAAGCGTTTAGGAAACGCCGTAGACCCTTTCGACACCTTGTCAACTTATGGTGCAGATGCAACACGGTGGTATATGATTATGAATGCAAATCCATGGGATAATTTAAAGTTTGATGTTGACGGTATTGAAGAAGTAAAGCGTAAGTTTTTCGGAACACTTTATAATACCTATTCATTCTTTCAATTGTATACAAATTTAGATAATTTCACGTATTCTGAAGCTAATATCCCTTTGCCCGAAAGACCAGAAATAGACCGTTGGATTCTTTCCGAATTACATACATTGATTCAAAAAGTAGATGCGTTTTATTCAGAATACGAGCCAACCAAAGCAGCGAGAGCGATTTCAAATTTTACACAAGATTATGTAAGCAACTGGTTTGTACGTTTAAGTAGAAGACGTTTCTGGAAAGGTGATTATCAACAAGATAAAATATCAGCATATCAAACGCTTTACACTTGTATGGAAACCATTGCCAAATTGAGTGCGCCAATTGCTCCTTTCTTCATGGATCGCTTGTATCTCGATTTGAATTCGGTGACTAAAAAAGAAACTTTTGAAAGTGTGCATTTAGCAGATTTTCCGGTTTTTGATGCATCTTTTGTAGATAAAAGCTTAGAACGAAAAATGGAAGCTGCTCAAACAATATCATCATTAGTGTTGTCGTTAAGAGCTAAGGAAAAGATAAAAGTACGTCAGCCGCTTCAAAAAATCATGATTCCAGTTGATAGCGTGCAACAAAAAGAAGAAATTTTAGCAGTTTCTGAGCTTATAAAACATGAAGTAAATGTGAAAGAAATAGAACTTCTAGAAGATGCTTCAGATATTTTAGTAAAACAGATAAAACCTAATTTTAAAACTTTAGGACCGCGTTTTGGGAAGGATATGAAAGCCATTGCTAATGAAGTAATTAACTTTACAGCAGAAGATATTAACAAAATAGAACAAAATGGTAATTTGGATGTAGAAGTTAATGGAAAAAAGATTACTTTAGAACGCACAGATGTAGAAATTATATCGCAAGATATTGAAGGTTGGTTAGTTGCAAACGAAGGTGCTTTAACAGTAGCTTTAGATGTAACACTGACTGATGATTTGAAAAAAGAGGGTATTGCAAGAGAATTGATAAATCGTATACAAAATTTACGTAAAGATTCTGGGTTTGAAGTTACAGATAGAATTGATGTAACACTTCAAAAAGATACTAATATTGAAAATGCTGTAAAGCACAATATTGAATATATTAAAACAGAAACATTAACTGAAGAATTAGAAATTATAGAACAAGTAAATAATGGTATAGAAATTGCTTTTGATGATGTAAATACCAAATTATTTATTAAAAAACATTAAAACATGGCAGAAAATACTGTAAGATATTCAGATGCTGATTTAGCCGAATTTAAAGCCTTAATAACAGAGAAAATAGAAAAGGCAAAGCATGATTTAGAGCTTATTAAAAGTGCGTATATGAACGACCATAATAATGGAACTGAAGATACGTCGCCAACCTTTAAAGCTTTTGATGAAGGTAGTGCAGTAATGAGTAAAGAATCTAACTCGCAATTAGCTATTCGTCAAGAAAAATTTATTCGTGATTTAAAAAATGCATTAATACGTATTGAAAATAAAACTTACGGTGTTTGTAGAGTTACGGGTAAATTAATTAACAAAGAACGTTTAAAATTAGTACCTCATGCTACATTGAGTATTGAAGCTAAAAACATGCAGTAATTTGCATTATATTATAAATAAAACGTCTCGCTTTTGTGTCGAGACGTTTTTTGTTTGAAAACCAATTGTCACCTTGAGCGCAGTCGAAAGGTCTCCATTACACTTTATGTCACTAAAAAAATCCATTTTTCTTATCATAATAATTTTACTTATCGACCAGATTAGTAAAGTTTATATAAAAACCCATTTTGCACTTCAAGATAATGTTGAAGTTTTTAAATGGTTTAAAATATATTTTATTGAAAATGATGGTATGGCATGGGGTACAAAAATTAGCGATTTTGTATCTTTTATAGACGATAGAACCGCCAAAGTAGCCTTAACTTTATTTAGAGTTGTTGCCATTTTCGGGATAGGCTATTGGTTGTATGATGTTACAAAAAAGAAAAGTCCTAAAGTTTTAATATTAGCCATTGCTTTAATTTTTGCAGGTGCTTTAGGCAATATTATAGACTCCGTTTTTTATGGCGTTTTGTTTGATGATAGCTATAGCCAAGTCGCTACATTTTTACCAGAAGCTGGAGGCTATGATACTCTTTTACACGGCAAAGTAGTAGATATGCTTTACTTCCCTTTATGGAAAGGATATTTGCCAGAGTGGTTGCCTTTTTTTGGTGGTGATTATTTTACGTTTTTCGAGCCTGTTTTTAACATCGCCGATATGGCAATAAGCACAGGATTTATTATGCTTATTGTTTTTAATAAAAAGGCTTTTCAGAAGAAGGAAGCATAAAACAAATTATTTGCAAGTAAGTATTTTTCTACTTAAAGTGGATTTCCTATATTTAGTCTTTAATAAAATACCCTTGTAACTCCTCAAATAATGAAAATAAAACTTCTTTTTTTAATCACATTTTTATTATCCAGTTCAACTACTGTTTTAGCCCAAAACACTTACGATATTGTTTTTCCTAAAACCGAAAACGAACGCAATCAAAAATGCCAAAAGTGTTTTCAGTTATTCCAACAAAAACCAAAAGAAGTAAAATTTTCAGTTAAACGGGAAGGGACTAACTTATATTTTTATATAAACGATAAAAATTGGTTTAATCAGTTATTTAAGAATTCTGGCGATGGACTAGCCGTTGATGTTGTTGATAAAGATAGATATAGTTGTGAATTAGAACCGAAAAAAAAATCTCAAATTAAAGGGCTACTTTTAAAACCTATTTATGGCTCGAAATTAAGAAGCGGATTAAAACCTAATGGGCAAAACAAGTATCGTGTCCATGTTGGAAGAATATCTGAAACTTTAACAACAAAGGAATTAGAATACAATATTTTATTTTTAAATGACAAAAATTTATGTAGGTATTATACGATTTACGATTTGGAATCTTACCCATGGGATTTGTTAGATATGGGCATGTACTTAGATTCTTTAACGTATGATTCAAAAAAAATAAAATCCACGGCTAAAGAAGGTTACATTCTTAGGAATAAAACATTAAAGTTTAAAATCCCTTTTGAAAAAAATAAATCTGAATATTTTCAAGAAGATATTAAACCTATTTACGACTCATTGAAATTAACAGATTTTAATATTAAAACAATAAATATTAAAGCGTATTCGTCTGTAGAAGGTAGTTTAGAGAGAAACATTGAATTACAAGAGCAACGTGCAAATAGTATTGTAGCCGCTTTACAAACATTTCAAAAGCCTACTATAAAAACGGAGGTTTCATCTTCTGAAAATTGGGTTGAGTTTTTAAACGATATTAAAGGAACTAAACACGAAAGCTTAATTAATTTAGCTAAATACCAAATTAAAGAAAAACTTGTTGGGACGCTTTCAAAAGATATTGAACCTATTTTGAAACATCACAGAAAGGCAGTTTTAGAATTAGAATTAGAAAAGAAAGACAAATATAAAACCATGTCTGCTGATGAGTTGTTGTCTAAATTTAATTCAGCAATTAGTGAAGAACAATTAAGTGATGCAAACAACATTCAAAATTCAATTTTTAGAAAGTTAAAGAACAAAGAGATTGCACCAGATTTTTTACAAAAAATGCAAATACCTCAACAGGCTAAGTATGTAAAAATATTGAATAAAAATTCGGTAATTAAATATGTGCTGAATGTTAGACAAGCTTTAATTGTTTACAACGAATTGCAAACACTTGAAAAATTAGTACCGAAAAACGGAGAAGTAAAGTATAATATAGCAGCTATTAAAATAAGATTATGGCGTTTTAAGGCTATTGATATTAATGAAGCAAAGTTGAAAACTCAAATTAATGCTTTAAAAAATTATGGAATAGATAGCGCCCTTATTTCTAGAATGATGGTGAATTTTCATATTATTAAAGCTGAAAATTTAATGCGTGAAAGAGATTATGCCAATAAAGATAAATCGGTTACTTATATAAATAATAACTATAAAAATTTCCCATTATCAGATTACGATTATTTAAGTTTAGCTCAGTTTTTTAGTTATTACGCAAACATTGATATGGCTCTTAAATTACTGGAAAATAAAGTAAAGAGTATTGAAATTGATGAAGATTTACTGTTCTATTATTTAAACTTAACACTAACAAATAAAGAGTTAACACAAGATTCTGATTATAGAACTATTATGCTTAACGCTATAAATATGAATAAAAAACGTTTTTGTAAGTTGTTTAATGCTGTTGAAGATGGAGGTGTAACATTTCAGTTATTAGAAGATGAATACCTTAGAAAAACATATTGTGAGAGTTGTATAATTAAAACGTATAAACCTTGTTTGGCGTCACACAATAATCTAATTTAATATCACCTTCGTAAACACCTTCAATTTTATATTCAAAATCAAAAAAAGACAACCCTATTTTAATAGTTTCTGGTTTACAGTTGGCTAAAAAATTATCATAAAACCCTTTGCCGTAACCTACACGATTTCCTTGTTTATCGAACGCTAAAAGTGGTACGAAAACTACATCTATTTTATTGTCGTCAATTTCAATACCATTAACAGGTTCAGGAATACCCCAAGCACTTTTTTTAATTATTGTACTGTCTGTTAATAAGTAGTTGATTAATGAGGTGTTTTTAAAATTACATTTAGAAACAACAATATTTTTATCTTTTCCTGCTAGAATATTTAAAATATAATCGGTATTAATTTCTTTGTGTGCTTCAATAGATAAAAAAATATGATAGAACGATTTATCCCAAATATCTAATTTTAATAATTGATTTGAAATAACTAAACTTTTCTCATCAATATCTTTTAAAGATAAATGGTTTCGTAATGACTTGTATTTTTTACGTATTTCAGATTTATTCATTTTCAAGCTTTGTAGTAATATGAAAAATAGCATCACCTTGATAAATAATAGGAGATTCGTTCACATTAAAAATATAACCTGCATTTGGTGCTTTTACAAAATGGTTAAAACTCCCGTAAGGATCTGTAATATTTCCTAACACATCACCTTTTTCAACAAAAGCGTTAATAGCTACTGTTACTTTAAACATACCAGAAAATTTAGCTCTTAGCCATTTACTTTTACTAATAACTACAGCTTCTTTTTTTGGTTTAGATACTTTAAATTTAGTATTTAACATTCCTAAATGATGTAAAACGCGTTTAACACCATTAACACCAGTATTTGTAATAGTGTTATGTATATTAAAGGATTTTCCGCCTTCAAATAAAAGCATAGGAACACCAACTTTATGGCAGGCATTTCTGAAGGACTTATTTAAGTTTTCAGAATAAAAAATAAATGGGGCACCAAAAATATGTGCTAATTCTGTGAGTCTTGTGTCGTTGTTAACAATACGTATTTGTGCTGCATTAAATCGGTCTGCACCTCCCGTATGAAAATCCATTACAAAATCGGCATGAGGTACAATTTCAGACATTACAAAATGAGCGACCCTACTTGCTAAAGAACCATCGATGCTTCCAGGAAAAACACGATTAAGATCGCGACCATCTGGAAATAGTCGATCCATATTTAAAAACCCAAAAACATTAATAGTTGGGACACAAATAATAGTACCTCGTTTGGACTTGTTAATGCCTTTGGCTATAATTTGGCGCACTATTTCTACCCCATTAACTTCATCACCATGTATGCCAGCGGTGATTAATACTGTAGGCCCTGGTTTTTTAGAACGTTCAATAATTATAGGAACATCTAGGGTATTGCGAGTATGTAACTTTGCAACCTCAAAAGTAACAGTAGCACTTTCGCCAAGAGCTACTTTAACACCTAATATTTCTAAAACATCTTTTTTGCTCATTTATCTATTACGCTCAATAAAAGTAATAATGGCTCTGGCAATATTTTTGCCTGTTGCGGTTTCAATACCTTCTAAACCAGGAGTAGAATTGACTTCTAAAAGTAATGGTCCGCGTGCCGATTGCAACATATCTACACCACAAACAGGTAGTTTTAATACTTTAGCTGCATTCATGGCCACTTTTAATTCGTCTGCGTCTAATTTAATAATATTTGCCGAACCACCACGGTGTAAATTAGAACGGAACTCTCCTTCTTTTCCTTGACGCTTCATAGCTCCAACAACTTGCCCATCTACTATTAAAGCTCTTAAGTCTGCACCCTTAGCTTCTTTTATATATTCTTGTACAATAACCCGTGCTTGCAAACCATTAAAAGCTTCTAAAACAGATTCGGCAGCATTTTTTGTTTCGGCTAAAACAACACCTAAACCTTGAGTGCCTTCTAGTAATTTAATAATTACTGGGGTACCTCCAACATGTTCTACTACTTCTTCAACATCTCTAGAATAATTAGTAAATACTGTTTTTGGCATACCTATTCCGGCTTTGCTTAAACGCTGTAAACTTCTTAATTTGTCTCTTGATCTTGAAATAGAGTCTGAAGATGCAATTGTAAAAACACCCATTTCTTCAAACTGCCTTACTACAGCACAACCATAAAAGGTAATTGATGCTCCAATTCTCGGAATAACAGCATCTACATAATCTAGATAACGATCTTTATAAAAAATAGTAGGTTTTTCGCGCTCTATAATAATATCGCACTTTAAGGGATCAATCACTTCAACCTCATGACCTCTACTTTCTGCTTCATCAATAAGGCGTTTTGTAGAGTATAGGCTAGCGTTACGCGATAGTATTACTATGTTCATTTAGTTTGCTTTTAAAAGATTGGTTTTCAATATCAACATCAATAAGGAATTTTTTACTTAAAAATTGGCGACCTATTAGTACAGGGAATTTCATATCGTCTCTCGTACTTAAAGTTAAATTAATTGTATACGTTTTACCAAAAAATATGGCTTTTGTTTTAATTTTATAACGATTCTCTTTATGGCCATTACTACTTTTTACATCAGTATAAGTATAGTTTTTAAAGGAAATATTTTTACTGCTAAAATTGGGGTGACCTTTGCTTTCAAACACACACCTTAAGATATTATTTTCTTCAATAATTTCTGAGCAATGTATGGCAGAGGTATATGCTCCAGAATCAATCTTTACGTCAATTTCGAAAAGATTCAATTCAGGAAAGTCTATTTTGTCTGTACGACCAATTATTTTTTTCATTCTTATTTTATAGAAAGGAATAAGTTGTGCAAGATAATGATAAACTGTATCTAAAAGGTTTCTTTTTAATAGGAATTACTACCTTTGGTATAATGAGTAAACCTACCCTTGAAATAGCATTAAAAACCTTACCAAATGCCCCTGGGGTATATCAGTATTTTGATGCTGATGATACGATTATTTATGTTGGAAAAGCAAAAAATTTAAAAAAAAGAGTCTCCTCATATTTTACCAAAACACACGAAAATGGTAAAACCAAAGTATTAGTAAAAAAAATTTCAAGCATAAAACACATTGTTGTTGAAACTGAAACCGATGCGTTATTGCTTGAAAATAATCTGATAAAAAAGCATAAACCACGATACAATGTGTTGTTGAAAGACGACAAATCGTACCCATGGATTTGCATAAAAAAGGAGCGTTTCCCTAGAGTGTTTTCTACACGACGTGTGTTTAAAGACGGTGGCGAATATTTTGGACCTTATACTAGTATGAAAACAGTACACACCTTATTAGATTTAATAAAAGGACTGTATAATTTAAGAACCTGCAATTATCATTTATCCGAAGAGAAAATACAAACCGGTAAATATAAAGTGTGTTTAGAATACCATTTAGGAAACTGTAAAGGTGCTTGCGAAGGTTTAGAAACCGAAGCGGAATACAACCAAAACATAAAAGCGATACGTGAGATTTTAAAAGGAAATTTTAAAGACTCGTTACAGCAATTTAGAGTGCAAATGAAGGAATGTGCTGAAGCGATGCAATTTGAAGACGCGCAAAAAATAAAAGAAAAAATAGAAGTATTAGAAAACTACCAAGCAAAATCTACCATTGTAAACCCTAAAATTAGTAATGTTGATGTGTTTTCTATTATGAGCGACGAAAGTTATGGTTACGTTAATTTTTTACAATTATCATACGGATCTATCATTCGATCACATACCTTAGAGATTAAAAAGAAGTTAGACGAAACTGATTTACAATTGTTAGAATTGGCGATTACCGAAATACGGCAACGTTTTCATTCTAAATCTAAAGAAATTTATGTGCCTTTTAAAGTGAGTTTAGGCGATGATGTTAAAGTAACCGTTCCTAAATTAGGTGATAAAAAACACATTTTAGATTTATCGCTTCGTAACGCGAAGTATTTTAGAATGGAGCGTTTTAAACAGGATAAAATTGTAGATCCCGATAGGCATGTAAACCGTATTATGGCGCAGATGAAAGCAGATTTACGACTTTCTGAAGAACCGCGACATATTGAATGTTTCGATAATAGTAACATACAAGGCACACATCCTGTAGCTGCTTGTGTAGTGTTTAAAAATGGAAAACCCAGTAAAAAAGATTACCGGCATTTTAATATAAAAACGGTTGAAGGGCCAGATGATTTTGCATCAATGGAAGAAGTGGTTTATCGCAGATATAAACGTTTGTTAGATGAAAAACAGCCATTGCCACAACTTATTATTATTGATGGTGGAAAGGGGCAATTATCGTCATCATTAAAAAGTTTAGATGCTTTAAATTTAAGAGGGAAAATAGCCATTATAGGCATTGCAAAACGTTTAGAAGAATTATTCTATCCAGATGATCCAATTCCCTTATATTTAGATAAAAAAAGCGAAACCCTAAAAATTATACAGCAACTGCGTAACGAAGCGCATCGTTTTGGTATCGAGCACCATAGAAATAAACGTAGTAAAACCGCGTTAAATACAGAGCTTGAAACTATTCCAGGAGTTGGAGAAAAAACGGTTGTAGAGTTATTAAAGCATTTTAAATCGGCTAAACGAGTTGCTAATGCAAAGTTGGATGAATTAGAGGTTGTAGTTGGTGTGTCGAGAGCAGAGAAAGTTTATAATTATTATCATGGGAAGTAATTTTAGTTAATAAATGAAAAAGAATATTCTATTAGGTTTAATTTTTTTGATACCTGTTTTAATTCATTCACAGGTAGAAAAGGACTTGTCTGATATGGAAAATAAAAAAAAACTAATCAAACTTAAGATTGAAAATTTAACGGATTCTATTAGAGTTATTAATCTGAAAATAGCAAAAATAGAGTCTGAAAAATTTTTTAAAAAAATAAATGATACTACTTTTACAGGAATTGCTTTGGAAGGAGCTAAATTAAAAAAAGATTCAAATGTTTTCTCTGATATTATAACTGTTTTTGAAGAAGATAGAAAAGTAATTATTTTAGATTATAAGAATGGATATTTTGAAATTTGCCAAAATTCTCTCTGTGGATATATTAATGAAGTGTGGTTTAAGAAGGATGATTTAATATCCAATTATATTCAATCAAAAAAAATAGAATTAAAGCTCAACCAACAAAAAAATGGCTCATCTTCTAATTATACTTCGTCTTTAAAAAGAACTAAAAGAAGTAATTCGTACAAATCAGCTACTAGAAAGAGTTATAGAACATACATAAGAGGGCCAAGAGGAGGATGTTATTATATCAACTCAAAAGGAAATAAAACATACGTAGATAGAAGTTTGTGTAATTAAAAAAATTTACCAATTATAATTTGAACAAAAAAACAATCATATTAACCCTATTCTTAATAGCTTCACTTTCCGCGAAAGCGCAAAATGAAGACAAAAACCCACACGATGTAAAAGTCGGTTTAGTGTTAAGTGGTGGTGGTGCAAAAGGGCTAGCTCATATTGGTGTGCTTAAAGTTATTGACAGTTTAGGTGTTAAAATAGACTATGTTGCTGGTACAAGTATGGGGGCTATTATTGGCTCACTATACGCATCGGGTTATTCAGGAAATCAATTAGATTCCATCTTTAAAAAAGTAGATTTTGATAAAATTATAAGTGACGATTTGCCAAGGTCGTCTAAAGCATTATACGAACGAGACAACTCAGAAAAATACGCCATAACATTGCCTTTTGATAAGTTGAAAATTAAACTGCCATCGGCACTTTCAAGAGGACAAAACACCTACAGTTTGCTTTCTAAATTAACATTGCATGTAAGCGATATTAACGATTTTAGTAAGTTGCCTATACCATTTTTCTGTATTGGTACTAATGTAGAAACTGGAGAAGCAGTAATGCTAGATCAAGGAAGTTTAACGCAATCTATAATGGCAAGTGGTGCGTTTCCATCTTTATTTCAGCCCGTAATAATAAACAATCAGGTGTTAATTGATGGTGGTGTGGCTAACAATTACCCTATCGATGAACTTAAGGCAAAAGGTATGGATATTATTATTGGTGTTGATGTTCAAGATGGTTTAGCTAATAGAGAAGAATTGACTTCTGCGCCTGATGTGTTGCTGCAAATTAACAACTTTAGGACGATTAAAGACATGAAATTAAAGTCTAAAAAGACTGATATTTACATAAAGCCAGATATTACAGATTTTACCGTGGTGTCTTTTAGCGAAGGTGAAAAAATTATAAAAAGAGGCAAAACGGCTGCTTATAAAAAAATGGATGCCCTAGAGGATTTATTCAAATATGATAAGGATAAACCAAAGTTTAAAATTAGTTTACACACACAAGATTCTATAAGGATTAATTCAGTTATACTAAACGGAAACAAAAAATACACACGTGCTTATGTTTTAGGAAAGCTTAGATTAAAATTGAATGAAAAGATAGATTTTGAAGATTTCTACAAAGGCGTTAATAACTTAGTGGCAACCAATAATTTTGATTCGTTTCAATATCAATTTAGTAAATCTCAATATAGTGATGGGTATGATTTAACTGCGACTGTTAAAGAAACCAATATAACAACGTTTTTAAAATTAGGTGTACATTATGATGGTTTATATAAAAGCGCAGCATTAGTTAATGTCACTAAAAAAAGATTGCTTTTTGATAACGACATAGCGTCTTTAGATTTGGTTTTTGGAGATAATGTGCGTTATAATTTTGAGTACTTAATAGATAAAGGTTTTTATTGGAGTATTGGTATTCGGTCTAGATTTAATCAATTTCATAAAAACGTAAATGCCCAATTATTTTTTGATGATGATCAAATAGCAACAACAGGACTAAATAAAATTGATATCGATTTTCAAGATCAAACCAATCAATTTTATTTACAAACCCTAATAAAAAAAGATTTTGCATTTAGTGTTGGTGCAGAACATAAACGTCTTGAGATAAAATCTGAAACAGTAACAACAAATAATAATGAGTTTGTATTTGAAAATACAGATTATTTTAGCGTTTTTGCAGGCTTAAAGTTAGATACTTACGATAACAAACACTTTCCAAAACGCGGTGTGTATTTTAATGGCGATTTACACATGTATTTACTAGCTTCGGGTTTTAATGCCGAATTTAAAGATTTTTCAATAGCTAAAGCAGATATGGGTTACGCCTTTAGTGTTACAGATAAATTAGCACTAAATTTAAGAGCAGGTGGTGGTTTTAAATTAGGCGACAAATCAACCCAAGCCCTAGATTTTGCTCTTGGTGGTTATGGTAATAATTTGGTTAATAATTTTATTCCGTTTATGGGTTACGATTTTGTCTCTCTAACAGGTAATAGTTACGTTAAAGCTTCTTTAAGTGCCGATTACGAGGTTTTTAAAAACCATCATGTAACAGCCGAAGCAAATTGGGCGAATGTTGATGATGATATTTTTGAAAGCGGAGAATGGTTTACACTTCCAGACTATCGCGGTTATGCGTTAGGTTATGCTATTAATACTTTTATTGGACCTATTCAAGGTAAGTTTAGTTATTCACCCGAAGCAAAACAAAGCGTTTGGTTTTTTAATGTAGGCTTTTGGTTTTAAAGTCATTTTTATTCTTTTTAGAAAGTCTTTATTTTTTTACGATATTTGTAAAGTTATGACACCATTTTGGGCAGATTTATTATCATTTCTTCACTACCTTATCAAGAGAAATCCTGAATAAGCAAGCATTTTTTGTATCTTTATATACAATTGAAAATTAAAGTTTTACAACTTTTTTACTTTTTATATTCAAAAATTAATACATAAAAATATGCCTTTTTATCATAAATTAGGAAATATTCCGCATAAGCGTCATATTCAATTCAGAAAACCGGATGGTAGTTTATATTACGAACAATTGTTTGGTACTATTGGTTTTGATGGTATGTCAACAAACAGTTATCACGAGCAACGCCCTACGCAGGTAAAAGCAATAAAAAACCAATACAGCGTAGCACCAAAAATTGCATTAAAGAACAATTTAAAATCATATCGTTTAAAAGGGTTTCAAGTAAAACCAGAAAACGATTTTTTAGAAAGTCGAAAAGTGGTTTTAATAAACAGCGATTGTGCTATAATTTTGGCAGCACCAAAACAATTAACACAAGATTATTTTTATAAAAATACCGATGCCGACGAGCTTATTTTCATCCATAAAGGCACAGGTAAATTGAGGACTATGTTAGGAAATCTCGATTTCAAATATGGCGATTACTTGCTAATTCCTAGAGGAATTATTTATAAAATAGATTTCGATACCGAAGATAATAGACTGTTTATTGTCGAGTCTCGCCGACCAATTTACACCCCAAAACGTTACCGAAATTGGTTTGGACAATTATTAGAACATTCGCCATTTTGCGAGCGTGATATTCGTCAACCACAAGAACTTGAAACTTATAACGAATCTGGAGATTTTTTAATTAAAGTTAAAAAACAAGACGATATTATAGAAATGGTTTATGCCTCACATCCGTTTGATGTTGTGGGTTACGACGGATACAACTACCCCTATGCCTTTTCAATTCACGATTTCGAGCCTATCACAGGGCGTATTCATCAACCGCCACCAGTGCATCAAACTTTTGAAACCGATGCTTTTGTAGTGTGTAGTTTTGTACCGCGTTTGTACGATTACCATCCGCAATCTATACCTGCACCTTACAATCATAGTAATATTGATAGTGATGAGGTTTTGTATTATGTTGATGGCGATTTTATGAGCAGAAACGATGTTGAAGAAGGTCATATCTCACTGCATCCAGCGGGAATTCCACACGGTCCGCACCCAGGGGCAACAGAGCGAAGCATTGGCAAAACAAAAACCGATGAACTCGCAGTTATGGTAGATACGTTTAAACCATTAATGGTTACTGAAGAAGCGATGAAAATTGCCGATGACGATTATCATAAATCATGGTTGTAAACCCCTAAATCCCCAAAGAGGTCTTTTAAAAACGTTCATTAAAATAATTATTAGAAGCTATTTCCTGCTTTCCGCTATATCTTTTGGTTTTTTGAGCGAACCAAAAGGATGCCACTTCAATCAGGGCTAGAGGTTAGAGGTGAATTTTAACTTTACAAATAAACAATTAAACTCATAAACAAATAAACTTTAAGAAAATGAGTAAAGACATAAAATCAGTAAACTACGGTTTAGAAAAAATATTTGAAGGCGCACAAGATTTTTTGCCGCTTTTAGGAACAGACTATGTAGAATTCTATGTAGGTAATGCAAAACAAGCAGCACATTTTTACAAAACGGCATTTGGATTTCAATCTTATGCATATAAAGGTTTAGAAACAGGTTCTAAAGACTCAGTGAGTTATGTACTAAAGCAAGACAAAATACGCTTGGTTTTAACAACGCCATTAAATAGTAAATCTAAAATAAACGAACACATTGTAAAACATGGCGATGGTGTGAAAGTAGTTGCACTATGGGTTGAAGATGCTAGAAAAGCATATCAAGAAACTACAAGTCGTGGAGCCAAATCGTACATGGAGCCTGTTGTAGAAAAAGATGAACACGGAGAAGTAATTCGTGCAGGTATTTATACCTATGGAGAAACTGTCCACATTTTTGTAGAACGCAAAAATTATAACGGTGCTTTTTTACCAGGTTTCCGTGAGTGGAAATCAGATTATAATCCAACTGCGACGGGTTTAAAATACATTGACCATATGGTTGGAAATGTAGGTTGGGGACAAATGAATACTTGGGTAAAATGGTACGAAGATGTTATGGGATTTGAAAATTTTTTATCGTTTGATGATACACAAATACATACCGAATACTCAGCCCTTATGAGTAAAGTGATGAGTAATGGTAACGGACGTATAAAATTCCCAATTAACGAACCAGCAAAAGGTAAAAAACGTTCGCAAATAGAAGAATATTTAGATTTTTACGAAGGTGCTGGTGTACAACATATTGCTGTAGCTACAGACGATATTATTAGTACAGTATCTCAATTAAGAGCTAGAGGAATTGAGTTCTTGTCTACACCCCCAGAAACCTATTATAAAGCCGTTCCTGGCAGGTTAGAAGAATATAGTCATGAATTACGAGAAGATATTGAAACACTTAAAAGTTTAGGAATTATGATTGATGCCGACGAGGAAGGGTATTTGTTACAAATATTTACAAAACCTGTGGAAGACAGGCCAACCTTGTTTTTCGAAATAATCCAACGTATGGGTGCACGAGGCTTTGGTGCAGGAAACTTTAAAGCACTTTTTGAGTCTATTGAAAGGGAGCAAGCTAATAGAGGAACGCTTTAGTAAATACTATTTATATTTTCAAAACTCCATCATTTTTTAGATGGAGTTTTTTTGTTTGATGTAACAAAAAAACGTTAAGAGCTTCTTATAATAACAGGCTGTATGAAGAATTTTTATATTTTTGGAACAGTAATTGTAATTTCTTGTGTACAACAATAAATGCAAACTCAAGGAGTTACATTATCTATGACCCAATAAAGCATGAAAAAACTACTACTTATATTACTTACATTAAGCACAATTCAAATGGCTTATCCTCAGCAAGAGTCTGCATTTGGCGATGGCGAATGGTTTAAATTCAAGATGAGTTACAGTGGCTTTTTAAAAGCAGGAAATGCAACACTTACTGTTAAAGATTCTAAATTAAATAATAAAGACGTGTATCATGTAGTTGGTAAAGGATGGACTACAGGTATGATAAAATGGTTTTTTAAAGTTAAAGACAGATATGAAAGCTATTTTGATAAACAAACCATCAAGCCTTATAAGTTTGTTAGAAATATAGATGAAGGCGGGCATACTAAAGATATTGAAATAGAGTTTGACCAAAAAAACAATAAAGCTCACGTTAATGATAAAAAACACAAGAAAAAAACGATTATAGATACCAAACCTAATATCCAAGATATGGTGTCAACTTATTATTATTTACGTAATAATATAGATATTAGAACATTAAAAGTAGGCGATGAATTTAAAGTTGATATGTTTTTTGATGAAGAAACCTATGGTTTTAAATTGCAATATTTAGGAGAAGAAACCATTAGTACAGATTTTGGAAAAATTGAAGCTTTAAAATTTAGGCCTTATGTTATGGCAGGACGCGTTTTTAAAGAAGAAGAAAGTTTAACGCTTTGGGTGTCAAAAGACAAAAATAAAGTACCTTTACGCATTAAGGCAGATTTAGCTGTTGGGTCGTTAAGAGCAGACCTTGAGGCTTTTAAAGGATTAAAACACCCTTTTAAAATAGTTGTTGAAAATTAAAGAAATTTTGAGTAATAATATAACCAATCAACTTAAAGAAAAATACAAGGCAATAGACCAAGATTTAGATATTCATTTAGAAGGTCTTTTATACAGTAAACCCATAAATTATTGGGATTATATTCAAACCGATGCCTTATTAAATCTGCAAATACAACGCACGACCTTGCCAGACGAGATGGTATTTATTATGTATCATCAAATAAACGAATTGTTGTTTAAAATGATACTTGGTGAAATTGAGCAAGTAGCAAAACATGATGCCGTTGATGCCGAATTATTCACTTCAAAATTAATGCGTATAAGTCGTTATTTTGATATGCTTACATCGTCTTTTAATATTATGAAAGATGGAATGGATATCGATCAGTACAATAAATTTAGAACAACCTTAACACCTGCAAGCGGATTTCAAAGTGCACAATACAGAAAAATAGAATTTGCATCTACAGAACTTATTAATCTTATAGATAACAGGTTTAGAAAATCTATTGATAGAAACACATCTTACGAGCATGCTTTCGAGCATTTATATTGGCAAGCTGCAGGAAAAGATTATAAAACAGGTAAAAAAAGTTACACCTTAACAGCATTTGAAGAAAAATATAAAGAAGAGTTTATTAGATTTACTAAGTTTTACAATACACATAATTTATTGTCAAAATTTAGAGAGCTTCCAAAAGCAGTTAAAGAAGATGAAAATTTAATAAAAGCGATGCGTCATTATGATTATACGGTAAATATAAAATGGGTTATGGCGCATTATAATACAGCAAATCATTATTTAAATATAGGCGGCGAAACTGCCGAAGCCACAGGCGGAAGTGAATGGGTAAAATATATGCATCCAAAATATCAAAAAAGAATATTTTTTCCAGAATTATGGACAGAAAAAGAATTACAAGAATGGGGAACAAATATTTAATATTGGCAGTTTTAGCAATAATCATTGTTGCTTGCAAAAAAGACAAACCAGAGCCGACACCAGTATCGCAGGAAGAAATTGCCATTGTAGAAAAACCAAAAGAAGTTTTGGAGTTTGGTTTTAACCTAAACGACTATATAGTTAAAAGAGATACGGTAAGAAAAGGCGAAAGTTTTGGAGAAATTTTAGAACGAAACAAAGTTGGCTACCCTAAAATATTTCATATAGCAGAAAAAGCCAAAGATACTTTCGATATTATTAGATCCTTTCAACAAGGAAAACCTTATACATTATTGTGTTCTAAAGATTCTTTAGAATTACCAGAAACATTTATTTATCAGCCTTCAAAAGAAGAGTATGTCGTTATAAATTTTAAAGACTCTATTCACGCTTTTAAAAGCAGAAAACCTATTAAGTATGTTGAAAAAACAGCAACAGGTGTTATTACTAGTAATATTTCTGAAACTTTAGAAGAACAAGGTTTAAGTCCGAGATTAGCTTATAAAATGGCCGATGAGATTTATGCGTGGACTATAGATTTTAGACGTCTACAAAAAGGAGATCGTTTTAAAGTAATTTACACTGATAAGTATATTGACGATACTATTTATACAGGTGTTCACAATATTAAAGCAGCCTATTTTGAGCATAATAACGAGCCTTTTTATGCTTTTGAGTTTGAAACTGATTCTACAAAAGGTATTATTGATTATTTTAATGAAGAGGCTAAAAATTTACGTCGCGCCTTTTTAAAAGCACCAGTTAAATTTAAACGTATTTCTTCAAGATATAATTTAAAAAGACGCATTGCTGTTTATGGTTATAAAGTGCGTCCGCATAAAGGCACCGATTTTGCAGCAGCCATTGGTACGCCAATTATGGCAACAGCAAACGGAACGGTAACCGAATCAAGAAGAAGAGGTGGTAATGGAAAATATGTTAAAATTAGGCATAATGCAACTTACGAAACTCAGTATTTACACATGAGTAAACGTTTAGTAAAAGTAGGTGATTTTGTAAAACAAGGTGACGTTATTGGGTTAGTAGGTATGACAGGAAATACTGGTGGCCCACACGTGTGTTATCGATTCTGGAAAAACGGAAAGCAAGTCGATCCTTTTAAACAAAAACTTCCTGAAGCTAAACCAATTTCAGATTCGTTAAAATTCAAATATTTAGATTTTATAAAACCTATAAAATATCAATTAGATAATATTCTTTTTGAACCTGAAATTATTGAGGAACAGCCAGATCAAACCCTAATCATTCAAGCAAATTCATAACATGCCGTTACCAAATATAAATCCAACAACAACAAACTCTTGGAAAAAGCTTCAAGAACATTATAATAAAATTAATAATTCGCACATGAAAGATTTGTTTGCTCAAGACAGTGAACGAGCAAATAAATTTACCATTAAATGGGATGACTTTTATGTTGATTTTTCTAAAAATAGAATAACTGAAGAAACATTTAAATATTTATTAGAACTAGCCAGCGAGGTTAAATTAAAAGAGGCTATTGAGAGTCAGTTTTCAGGTGAAAAAATAAATAAAACCGAAGGAAGAGCTGTTTTACATACTGCTTTACGAGCACCTAAAGATGCAGAGTTTTATGTTGATGGTGTAAATGTAATGCCAGAAATATATCAGGTAAAACAAAAAATTGAAACATTTACAAATGAAGTTGTAAATGGTGAAAGAAAAGGATTTACAGGAAAATCGTTTACCGATATAGTAAATATTGGTATTGGTGGATCGGACTTAGGGCCAGCTATGGTTGTTGAATCGTTGCAGTATTACAAAAATCATTTAACTACACATTTTGTAAGTAATGTAGATGGCGATCATGTAAACGAAGTGATTAAAAAACTTAATCCAGAAACTACGCTTTTTGTGGTGGTTTCAAAAACGTTTACAACGCAAGAAACCTTATCAAATGCAAACACGCTTAAAAAATGGTTTTTAAAATCGGCTACAGAAGATGCTATTGCAAAACACTTTGTTGCAGTATCTACAAATATAGAAAGCGTTAAAAATTTTGGTATAGACAAAAACAATATATTCCCCATGTGGGATTGGGTTGGTGGTCGTTTTTCTTTATGGAGTGCAGTAGGTTTGTCTATAAGTTTAGCAGTAGGTTATACTAATTTTGATAGCTTATTAAAAGGTGCCAACAAAATGGATGAGCATTTTAAAACTGAAGATTTTAAAACCAATATCCCAGTAGTTTTAGCATTAATAAGTGTATGGTATAATAACTTTTTTAAAGCTGAAAGTGAAGCTGTAATAGGCTATTCGCAATACCTAAATCAGTTTGCAACCTATTTGCAACAAGGTATTATGGAAAGTAATGGAAAAAGTGTTGATAGAAATGGAAACCCAATAGATTACGAAACAGGAACTTTAATTTGGGGAGAGCCAGGAACCAATTCGCAACACGCCTTTTTTCAACTTATTCATCAAGGCACAAAATTAATTCCAGCAGATTTTATCGGGTTTGTAAAATCATTACACGGCAATCAAGACCATCAAGATAAATTGACATCTAATTTTTTAGCACAAACCGAAGCACTTTTAAATGGCAAAACTGAGGTTGAAGTTATAGCTGAAGGCACTGAAAAATCAATAATTCCGTTTAAGGTATTTAAAGGAAATAAACCAACAAATACTATTTTTATAAATAAACTAACGCCCGAAAGTTTAGGAAAACTTATTGCCATGTACGAGCATAAAATATTCGTTCAAGGTATTATTTGGAATATTTTTAGCTACGATCAGTTTGGGGTGGAGTTAGGAAAGCAATTGGCAAGTAAAATTTTACAAGAATTTAACAGCACTTCTGTTAATAATCACGATTCTTCTACAAATAATTTATTGAATTATTATAAAGGATAATTGTAACTCTCTTGTGTATAGTTATTTAAAATAATTGTAAAAGGCAGTGAAATATTGATATTATTAACATTCGATATTTCACTGTTTTTTTTTTTTGTTAACATTTATTTTATGCGTGCATAATATTTAATGTAATATTATGCTTATTTTTGCACTGACTAATTTCAATATAATTAATTAAATTATGAAAAAAACTACTCAATTTTTTATGCTAGCTGTGGCATTTTTATTTTCTACAGTTATTACGGCACAAAGTACTATAACAGGTACAGTTAATGATGCCGAACTTAATTCGCCACTACCAGGTGCGAATATTGTTGAAAAAGGAACAACAAATGGAGCCTCTACAGATTTTAACGGCAAGTTTACTTTAACAACTCAAGCGTCTTCTGGTCAAGTTGTAATTTCTTATCTAGGTTATGCTTCTGTAACTTTATCATTTAATGGAGATGTTGATTTGGGAAATGTTAAGCTAACACCAGATAATTCATTAGAAGAAATAGTAATCATCGGGTCTGGAGTTATAGATTTAGCTGAAGGTAGAAAAACACCAATTGCTGTGTCTACTATTAAAGCAACCCAAATTCAAGAAAAAGCGGGTAATTCTGATTTGCCTGAACTTCTAAAGTCAACACCTTCAGTACATACTACACAACGTGGTGGATTTGGAGACGGACAATTATTTTTAAGAGGTTTTGATCAAACTAATACAGCATTCTTACTTAATGGTCAGCCGATTAATGGTATGGAAGATGGTAAAATGTACTGGTCGAACTGGTCAGGTGTATTAGATGTAGCGCAAGCTGTTCAAGTACAACGTGGTTTAGGATCTTCTAAATTGGCAATATCTTCTGTTGGTGGTACGGTAAATATCGTTACTAAAACACTAGATAAAACACAAGGTGGATTTGTACAGCAAATGATAGGAAATGATGGTTTCACGAAATCAACTGCTTCCTACTCTACAGGTTTAATGGATAATGGATTAGCAGTAACAGCAATGTTTGGACATTGGAGAGGTGATGGATATGTAGACCATACTGAAGGTCAGGGTCAAACGTATTTCTTATCTTTTGGTTATAAAATAAATGATAACCATCTTTTAAATTTAATGTTAACTGGTGCACCACAATGGCATGCAGCTGCGGGAAATGCAGATTTAGAAGATTTTTTAGCAGAAGGTAGAGGAAGACGTTATAATTCTTGGAACGCAACAGGTGTAGATAGCCCAAATAATTTAAATTCTGGTGTTTACCCTGGCGGACGTAATATATATCATAAACCAGTGATGAATTTAAACTGGGATTGGGATATAAATGAAAAATCATCTTTATCAACTGTTTTATACGGTTCTTTAGGTAGAGGTGCTTTTGTTCAGTCACAGTTTGATAGAAACACTGGTGTTGCAACTTATGCTAGAGGTTCAAATAATAACCACAACTGGTATGGTTTAGTAACTAATTATAATAACGAATTAAATGAAAACTTAAGTTTTAACATAGGAGCAGATGTGCGTTTATATAACGGGATTCACTTTAGAAGTGTAAACGAATTTTTCTCTGTTGATTCTGTTAGTGATTCTAGCACTTATAATGGAGGTAGTTATGAAATAACTGAAGCCTTTGGAGGAATTAATCCTTGGAATGTTTTATTTAATACAAATGATGACCATGGGCAACGTTTACACCCTTATTATGATTATGAAGAAGACATTAACTATTTAGGTGTATTTGGTCAATTAGAATATAATAAAGATAAATTCTCTGCTTATTTCCAAGGGTCAGCCTCTACGCAATCACATGTAAGAACAGAATATGGAAATTCTTCAGTAGAAGGTAAAGGACAAGTGTCTGAAAAAGTTAATAACCCTGGGTTCAATGTTAAGTTAGGTGGAGCATACCAAATTAATAATAATAATACTGTATTCTTAAATACAGGATATTATTCTCGTCAACCTTACCACAGTGATTTATTTATAGACGACAGAGCTTCTAACCAACTAAATCCGTTAAGTGACGAAAACCAAAATATAACTGGAATTGAAGCTGGATATAAATTTCTAGGAGATAAAGTTTCTGTAAATGCAAACTTATACTATACAATATGGGATAACAGAATTGATTATGATTCTGAAGATACAGATAATGATAATATTGCAGATGTATTTTACTCTACAAGTGCTATTAAGCAAGTGCACTATGGTGGAGAATTAGAAATATTTACACGTTTAACAGATAAATTTCAGCTTCAAGGATTTTTATCAATTGGTGATTGGCAATATGATGGTAATGTAACGCTTACTGAAACTGTAGAAGGAGGTGGTACAACAACTACTGGTGACACTAGTTATATTGATGGCGCGAAAGTTGGTAATGCAGCTCAATTTACAGCTGGTATTGGTGCTAAATATGAAATTTTACCAAGATTTAAAGTGGATGCTAATTGGAATCAATATGATAAGCTATATGGTAATGCTAATTATGGTGGAAGTGAGTTTTCAACTGCTAATAATAGAGGTTCTATTGAGTTACCATCATTTGATACTGTAGATGCAGGATTATCATACAAATGGTTAGTAGGTGAAAATGACCAGAATTCAATACAATTTCGCTTAAACGTCAATAATGTATTTAGCGAAGTTTATTTAGAATATTCTGATGAGAATAAGCATGTTGATACAGGAGATGTAGCTTGGAATGGTGTTAATGTTGAAAATCGTGTAAGATTTGGTTACGGAAGAACATGGAATTTTAGTATGCGTTTCAATTTTTAATTTTTTAAGATTGACTAGTCCTAAAAAACCGCTTCATACGAAGCGGTTTTTTTTATGGCTTTTATTATTACATTTGCTATAATAAAATTTTCAAACATAAATTATGTATAATACTATATTAAATTTACATTCTTATTGGGCTTACCTTGTTTTAATAGTTTTAATTATTGCAGTAGGTAATGCCTTATTTAAAACATTTGGTGATAAAGAATATACTGCTAAAGATTTCAGAATATCGCTTTTTACTTTAATTGTATCGCACATTCAATTATTAATTGGGTTGCTGTTATATTTTGTGTCTCCAAGATTTGAACTTTGGAGTGAATTAGGAGGGAAAGTTATGAGCAATTCAATAGCACGCTTATATCTTGTAGAGCATCCTTTTGTAAACATTATAGCAATTGCTTTAATTACTATTGGGTATTCAAAGCATAAAAAGAAACTAACATCTGCTTCAAAATTAAAAACCATAGCAATTTTTTACACTATTGCTTTAGTTTTATTTTTATCGAGAATTCCATGGAGTACGTGGATGAGTTAATACAGATTGATAAAAACTAAAAAGCTACAAAAACGATTTGTGGCTTTTTTTAGTCAATAACCTCCTTGATTAAGTATAAATAAACAGGGAAATGGTCGCTAAAGCCATCTGTAAAGTTTCCATTAGAAAAACTTCTAAAAGGATAGCCTTTATATCTTCCTTTATTATGAATTAAATAAGGTTTGTTAAAGATACCTGCTCTATAAAACCTAAATGATGAAAAATCTTTTTCCAATAAAGGTTTTGAAATCATAATTTGATCGAATAAATTCCAATTATCTCTATAAGCATTAGTACCAACACCATTTGCATAAAAACTTTCCATAGGATTATAAATACCTTTTAAACCCACTTTATTTTTATCTTTTTTTGCTTTTAGTACCTCTTTAACACTTGAATTTGTTGGGTTGTCGTTTAAATCGCCCATAATAAAAATCTTAACGTATGGGTCTATCGATTGAAGTGAATCAACAATACGCTTGTTTAATTTTGCAGCTGCAATACGTTTAGGCCTGCTCCTAGCTTCTCCACCTCGTCTTGATGGCCAATGGTTTACAATGATATGAACAAAATCATCTTCAAGTTTACCACTTACTAATAATTGGTCGCGGGTGTAAATTCTTTTTTGGTTTTGGTCATCATAAATTTTCAATCCATGAGTGCTGGTATTTAAAGGCGTAAATATTTTTTTCTGATAAAGTAGAGCCACATCTATTCCACGAGCATCGGGCGAATCAAAATGTACAATACCATAATTTTTATCTCTAAGTAGTGAGTCGTTAACAACATCTTCTAACACCTCTTTGTTTTCAACTTCAGAAACTCCTATAATCGCTGGCGTGTTTTTTGTAACATCAAATCCAATATCAGCAATAACCCGAGACATGTTTTTTACTTTCTTTTTATAGGCTTCGGCACGATTCGTTTTTATCTCCATTATCGGGCTAAATTCATCGAATTTATTAGGGTCATTTATAGTGTCAAATAAATTTTCTAAATTGTAAAAGGCTATGGTGTGAATTTTAAATTTCTTTTCTTGAGCATTTACAATAGTAAAAATGCTTAAAAATAAAACTGAAAATCCAAGACGTATAATATTCATTTTAATAACTAACTAGTTGCTTTGTAATAATACAAAACCTAAGCCAAAGTTATTATGGCGATGTAAAAAATTTAAAAACAAATAGTTACTTTTTCTTATTATTGGTGTCTTAAAGATAATTATGAATAGAATAACCCTCATTTTTTTATTCGGATTTTTTTCAATTTTAACTGCTTTTTCGCAACAAACTATTATTAAGGGGAGTGTTGTGGATGGTATTTCTTTTGATCCCATACCTGAAGTAACGATTACCATTGAAGAAACAAATCAAACTACACAAACAAGTTTATTAGGCGAATTTATATTTAATAATAATGTGCCTTTAGGTGAACAAATTTTAAGGATTTCTAAAACGGGATATATTACAAAGCGTTACCCGATAGTTGTAAATGAAAACCAAACGGTGAATATCACAGATATGACTTTGGAAGTGGATACCGCTTCACGAAACCTATTTACAATAACACTTTCTGATGATGAGTTAAACGACGACACGAGTGGTGCAGATAATATTTCGGGATTATTGGCATCGTCACTAGATGTATTTCAACGTACTGCAGCGTTTGAATTTAGCTCCTCGTTTTTTCGGGTTAGGGGCTTAGATTCTAAAAATGGATCTATACTCATTAATGGTATAGAAATGAATAAAATTTACAACGGAAGACCGCAATGGAGTAATTGGGGAGGAATTAATGATGTGTTAAGAAATCAAGAGCTTACATGGGGTTTAAGACCATCAAACTATAATTTTGGAGGTATTTTGGGTACAACAAATATTAATGTAAGAGCTTCCGAAGCAAGACCTGGAGGTAGAATAACATACTCGTCATCTAACCGAAGTTATACCAATAGGGTCATGGCAACCTATGCTTCTGGCCTATTAAAAAACAATTGGGCATATACTATTTCTATTGGGAGGCGCTGGGGTAATGAAGGCTATCAAGATGCAACAAGCTATAATTCTAATTCATTTTTCGCTTCCGCGGAAAAGAAAATTAATGATGCACATAGTTTGAATGTAACTGCTATTTACACGCCAAACAGACGTGGCAAATCGTCACCTAACACCCAAGAAATTTACGATTTAAAAGATATTAAATACAATGAATATTGGGGTTGGCAAAACGGTGAAAAACGAAATTCTAGAATTAAGGAGGTGAACGAAGCTATTGTGATGTTAAATCATTATTGGGATTTGAATAGTAAAACAGCTATAAATACAAACATTGGCTACCAATTTGGAAAATTAGGCAACAGCCGATTGGATTATAATGGCACCGATTTGGTTAATGGGTTTCCGCAAGGTGGTGGTGCAAACCCAAGCCCTACGTATTATCAAAAATTACCCAGTTATTTTGAACGTAATTTTCCAAATGATTTGCAATTTGCATACAATGCTTTAAAAACATTTCAAAATGAAGGTCAAATCAATTGGAATGCCATGTATAGTGCTAATATTAATAATGCTCAAAATGGAGGAAATGCTATTTATGCACTTTATGAAGACCGGGTGGATGACTCACAATTAACCATAAATTCTATTTTAAACACCGAAATTAACGACCACATTCTGATAAACGCAGGTATTAATTTTAAAAGCTTAAAGTCCGAGAATTTTGCTGAGGTTTTAGATCTCTTAGGCGCACAAACCTATTTAGATATTGATGGGTTTGCCACTGAAATAAATGAGGCTCAAAACGATTTGTTAAATCCAAATCGAATGGTATCTGAAGGGGATAAATTTAAATACCATTACAACATTTTTGCTAATGAATTAAGTGCTTATGCACAAGCTCAATTTAATTATAAAACACTAGATTTTTATGTTTCAGGGAGTATAAAAAATACGCAATACCAAAGAGAAGGTATTTACCAAAACGGAGGTTTCCCAGATAATTCTTTTGGTAAAGGCGAACAGCTTACATTTACAGGATTTGGAGCTAAAGCAGGCGCTACTTATAAGCTAACAGGTAAACATGTGTTTGATGTTAATGCAGGATATATCTCGAGAGCACCATCAATTCAAAATACTTTTTCAAATTCTAGAGAAAATCATAATGTAGTACCTAATATCTTAGAAGAAAAAGTAGCTTCTGTAGATGCGAGCTATATTTTTCGTTCTTCTATAGTGAAAGCAAAATTAACAGGATATTTTGCAAAAATTACTGATGCTAGTGAAATTTCATTCTTTTTTGCCGATGGTATTGGTGGCGATAATACCGCATTTGTACAGGAAATTTTACAGGGTATAAATAAAAAACATTTAGGAGCCGAAATTGGTGTTGAAGCTCAAGTGACATCAACTATTAAATTAAAAGGCGCTGCTGCTGTAGGGCAGTTTACTTATGATAATAACCCCAATTTGTTTTTGTCCACAGAACCTGATGCCGATGCTATAGCTGCTGGGTTTGTTGATGGGTTTAAAGATTTTGGACAATCAAAATTAAAGAATTATAAGTTAGCTTCTGGTCCGCAAAATGCGTATTCGGTAGGATTTGAGTATCGAGACCCTGATTTTTGGTGGTTTGGTGCCACGGCAAATTTTTTCTCAAATACGTATATTGATGTGAGTCCGCTAACACGCTCATCAAACTTTACAACCGATTTTGATGGCAATGTTTTTAACGATTATGATGAAGATTTAGCAAGAACACTTTTAAAGCAAGAACGTTTTGATGATTATATGGTGGTGAATTTAGTAGGCGGGAAATCATGGAAAATAGGCAAATATTACGTTGGGCTTTTTGCAAGCGTTAATAATCTTTTAGATGAAGTATATAAAACAGGTGGTTTTGAACAAGGTAGAAATGCCAATTTTAGAGAACTGCGTGATGATAAAGCATTGGAAACTCCAGTTTTTGGTCCAAAATACTGGTATGGAAGAGGGACAACGTATTTTTTAAATTTGAATTTAAGGTTTTAAAACGCAAACGATTTGTCAGGTTGAGCGCAGTCGAAACCTAAATGAATCTAAAAATAAAAAGGATGAAGAATAATATTAACAAAACAGTATTTGGTTTTATATTGATGTTTTTGACTGTAGCGTCTTGTGTAAAAGACGACGATTATGGTGTGCCGGATATTTCAATAACAAATCCTGATATTCCGCAAGAAAAAATCACCACGTTTAAAGCTATTAAATCGCTTTATGAACAAGCTGTAAATGGTGGCAACACAACAGTAATAATAAATGATGATGTTTATATTGAAGGCTATGTGGTGTCATCAGATAAATCGGGGAACTTTTTTGAAGAACTCATTATTCAAAATAAAACAGATGATAATAACCCCGATAATGACCCCAGACTCGGTTTTAAGGTAGATATAAATGTAAGTAGTTTATCAGATACCTATCAATTTGGTCAAAAAGTGTATGTAAAAATGAACGGATTAACCATTGGTGAAACTAGTGGTGTTATTACCATTGGAAAAGGCGATGCGGTTGATGTAAAACAGATTCAAGCTTCGGAATATAAAGAGATTGTTATTAGAAGTAATGAAGTTGCCGAAATATCACCCAAAATTGTTGGTTTAGCAGATTTAACTGAAGCTGATGAAAACACCTTAATTCAGTTAGAAAACATGCAATTAAATAGGTTTGAATTAGGAGCTACTTACGCCAGTGAATCTTTTGATGAGTTTGACGGATTCCGATTATTAGAAAGTTGTGATTCGGGTATTTCTATGATTATGCAAACCAGTACGTTTTCAGACTTTAAATCGCTTATTGTACCACAAGGAAAAGGAAGTGTAACAGGAATATTTAGTAGAGATTTTAGAGACGATTTTAGCGTGATAATCATTAATAGTTCTGAGGCTGTTAATTTTGAAAGTACAGAACGTTGCGATCCTATGGAATTAACTTGTGGTTTAGCAGCAACGGTAGGGACAGGAAATTTATTTATGGAAGATTTTGAGCCTCAAAAAAACAATAAACCCATAGAAATTGTTGGTTGGACAAATTATATTGAAGCAGGTACAGTAGCTTGGGAAGGGTATTCGTCAACATCATCAAATGCCTCTTTGGGGCGTTCTGCGAGGTTTCAACCCGCTAGTTCTGGAGATGATAGTAGCATTGGTTGGTTAATAACCCCACCTATAAATTTAGATGCGCATGAAGGTATAACATTGCGTTTTAAAACATCAAATAGTTTAGCAGATAGTAGTTTTATGGAGGTGCTGTATTCGCTTGATTGGGATGGAAATGAAGCTAATATTACCACAGCAACTTGGGGTGTATTATCTGCGGCTTATGTGGTGAAAGATACCGATTCGTTTGTGCCATGGTTTAATTCTGGAAGTGTCGATTTATCCTGTGCAACGGGCACTATGCATATCGCATTCAAATACACGGGAAGCGGACAAGATACTTTTGATGGGGTTTATGAATTGGATGATATTAGTGTGGATTATGAAGAGTAATTAAAATAGTAGAAAGTCATTAAGAAAACATTAAATTCGCCAAATGACGGTTTTCGATCAATTTTACTATTCCATATTTTCGTTTTATAAAAAGCGATATAGGCAAAAAGCAAATAGCATTGCGTTAGTTTATGTATCTGTACTTCAAATAAGTTTAGTGTTCTTGTTGGGTTGTTTTTTCGCAGCTTTTTTTAATCAAATGCATACTGATACGATGTCGAGTACAAGTGCGTGGATATTATTTATTATGGGATCTATTGGGATTCATTTTAAAAACTGGATACAATACACAGGTAAAAAACGTATGATGATAAACGCAAAAATGGTTAAAAAGAAAAAACCACAGACTAATATTTGGCTACTTTGGACTTTGCCCTTTGTTGCTTTAGGTTTGGCTTATGTTATGTTTCAAGCTGTATAACTACTTCTTTAAAACAACATACACAGGAAAATGATCGCTATAACCACCTTGATATCTTTTACCAATATAAGTTCTAAAAGGAGAGCCTTTAAACTTGCCATTAAAAAGTTTTAAAAAATCTTCATCAAAAATATTGGCAGTATAATATTCAAAGAAATTATCAGAGGTTTTAAAAAAGTTTGTCGAAATCAAAACTTGATCAAATAAGTTCCATTGCCTATTATGTTTTGTTGTCCCTCGTGTAAAAGAACGCAATGTTTCCATTGGGTTAAATAAATTAAAACCGTTAACTAACTGCTTAATACTATTACTATGTGGGTCGTCATTAAAATCACCAATGACAATAATTTTGGCATTATCATTTTCTAATCGTAAAGCGGTTATAATTTCGCCTACTTTATTTGAAGATGCCATCCGTTTAAATTCTGTTTCTTTTTCGCCTTCTCGTCTCGATGACCAATGATTGACAATAACATGAACTTTTTCGCCGTCAAGCAAGCCATAAACTAACAAAATATCTCGGGTATAATCTGGCAAGCCATCATCATCTATTAGGCTAATAGTAAACGTTTCAGAATTAGAAACTTCAAACATATTAACATCGTAAAGTAAAGCCACATCAATACCTCGTTCGTCTAAAGAGTCGTAATGCACATAACTATAATTGTGGCTTTCTAAATATTTTGAAGCTAACAAATCTTCAATAACTTTAGCATTTTCAACTTCGCATAATCCAACAATAGCAGGATGTTTCCCTGTTTCCTTTCGTCCAATATTCGAAATAGCAAACCCTAATTTTCTAAGCTTATTATTGTAGCGCTTTGATGTCCATTTTTTAACTGATGTTGGTAAAAAATCATTATCGTTTGTATGTTTGTTGTTGTTTAAATCAAATAAATTTTCAAGATTATAAAAGGCAATAGTTTGCATATTATGTCTTATGGGAATGTCTTCAAAAGTGTCAGTCATACATCAAAAATAGGGTTAAAAATATTAAAATTAAAATCACAGCAATTACGTAACTTTGCAATATGATAGAAGAGAAAGATCTTAACTTAGAAAGAGCTGTTTTAATAGGTGTTATTACTAAAGACCAAAACGAAGAAAAGTCTAAAGAATATTTAGATGAACTTGAGTTTTTAACCTTTACTGCTGGTGGATATGCTATAAAACGCTTTACTCAAAAAATGGAAATGCCAAATCCTAAAACCTTTATAGGAACTGGTAAGATGGAAGATGTGCGCATTTTTATTGAAGAGAATGATATCGGTACCGCTATTTTTGATGACGAATTGTCTGCAGCGCAAGAACGAAATATTAGTAAAATTCTTAATTGTAAAGTATTAGACCGAACAAATTTAATCCTCGATATTTTTGCACAACGCGCCCAAACAAGTTATGCTAGAACGCAAGTAGAATTAGCACAATGTGAATATTTATTGCCTCGATTAAGAGGGATGTGGACACATCTTGAGCGACAAAAAGGAGGTATTGGAATGCGTGGGCCAGGAGAGACTGAAATTGAGACTGATAGACGTATTGTGCGCGATAAAATCGCTTTACTAAAAGAACGCATAAAAACTATCGATAAACAAATGGCGGTACAACGGGGAAATCGTGGTAAAATGGTACGTGTAGCTCTTGTTGGCTATACCAACGTTGGGAAATCGACTTTAATGAATGTGATTAGTAAGAGTGACGTATTTGCTGAAAATAAGCTATTTGCAACACTTGATACTACCGTTAGAAAAGTAGTTATTCAAAATTTACCTTTTTTATTAAGCGATACCGTTGGGTTTATAAGAAAACTACCAACACAGTTAGTTGATAGCTTTAAAAGCACTTTAGATGAGGTTAGAGAAGCCGATTTATTACTTCACGTTGTAGATATTTCACACCCTAATTTTGAAGAACATATCGCTTCTGTAGAGAAAATTTTGGGCGAAATAAAAAGTGGTGACAAACCAATTATTATGGTGTTTAACAAGATAGATGCTTACGAGGCTGAACCTTTTGATGATACCGATTTAATTGCCGAAAGAACCGAAGCACATTACAGTTTAGAAGAGTGGAAAAAAACTTGGATGAACAAAGTAGGCAATAACGCCTTATTTATCTCTGCACTAAATAAACAGAATTTAGAAGATTTTAAAAAACGTGTTTATGATGAAGTTCGAGAAATTCACGTGACACGTTTTCCTTATAATCATTTTCTTTATCCCGATTATGAAGAAGATAATTAATATATACTATTTTGAATAATACTCCAAATGTAATGTATCGGGATTTTCAATTATGAAGTGGATTTCAAAAATGTTAAAAAATAAATGGGTAAAATGGAGCTTGATTGGTTTTGCTTCTATTATTGCCTTTTTTGTTGTCCTTTATATAAGTATTTATCTCGGTGCTTTTGGCAAACTGCCCAATACAATCGAACTGAGTTCTATTAAACAAGAAGAAGCCACCCAAGTGCTGGATAAAGACGGTGCTTTAATTGGTAAATATTATATTTACGATAGGCAACCTTTAGAGTTTCATGATTTTCCGCAACACTTAATTGACGCACTTGTAGCAACCGAAGATGTGCGTTTTTACGAACACGACGGAATCGATAATGTGAGTTTAATGCGCGTGTTTGTTAAAAGCATTATTCTTCGAGATAAATCAGCCGGTGGCGGAAGCACCATTACACTTCAATTAGCCAAAAATTTATTCGGGCGTAAAGATTATTTTATGTTCAGTATGCTAATCAATAAACTTAAGGAGTCAATTATTGCCAAACGTATTGAAGAGTTATACTCTAAAAACGAAATCTTGACGTTATATTTTAATACCGTTCCGTTTCCGGATAATACTTATGGTATTGAAAGTGCTGCGCGAAAATTTTTCAATAAACCAGCTTCAGAATTAACCTGTTCCGAAGCAGCTACTTTGGTTGGTACTTTAAAAGCAACCACCTATTTCAATCCAAGAATTAATTTAGAACGTAGCCAATCACGACGGAATGTTGTGTTTCAGCAAATGCTTAAATACGGTTATATTTCGCAAGATTCTGTAGATGTTCTTAAAAATAAAAATGTTGTTTTAGATTACAAGTCCTTTAATCATGATGTGGGTTTGGCACCTTATTTTCGTACTCAAGTAAAAAAGGAATTAACAGCCATTTTGGATTCTATCAAAAAACCAGATGGGAGCTTTTATGATTTATATAGAGATGGTTTGATTGTTCATACTACATTAGATTCAACCATGCAATTCCTTGCAGAAAAAGCAATGCAAGAACATCTCACGGATTTGCAAAGTATTCACGAAAAATCTTTTGGAAAAACAGCACCGTGGAATTCAAATAAAACCATTATTCAAACTGCTATTAAAAATCTTCCTAAATATAAATCCTATCAAAAAGCAGGATTAACAGAAGTTCAAATATTGGATTCTCTTTCAATAAAACGAAAAACGGAATTGTTTAACTGGACGGGTGATATCATTCAAAATATTTCGGCCATAGATAGTTTACAGTACTATTTAAAATTTTTAAACACTGGAATGCTTACTATTGAACCTCAAACAGGTGCCATAAAAGCCTATATTGGTGGTATTGATTATCGGTATTTTAAATACGACCATGTGTCGCAAAGCGAACGTCAAGTTGGTTCTACCTTTAAACCTTTCGTTTATACGGCGGCTATTGAAAACGGCATGAAACCGTGCACTTATTTTTCATTGAAAGAAGTCACTTATACTGATTTTGATAATTGGACGCCAACCAATTCTGGAGGAAAAGAAGAAGATCCACATTTAAATTATAATTTAGAAAAGGCTTTGAGTAATTCAATCAACACCATAGCCGTAAAAGTTTTAAATAAAGTGGGTATTGAAAATGTGATAGAACAAGCTGAAAAATTAGGCATCTCCAAAGAACTTCCTAAACAACCTTCGTTAGCTTTAGGCGTAGCAGAAATAAATTTAAGAGAACTTACAGGTGCCTATGCCAGTTATGTGAACAATAGTAAAGGTGTAACGCCGTATGCCATTACCAAAATTGAAGATAAAGAAGGGCGTACCATTGCGAGTTTTGAACCACAGATTATGGAAACACCTGCCTACAGTAATTATACAAGACAGGTATTGTTGAAAATTATGCAATCTACTGTTAATAGCGGGACAGCCTCTAGATTACGCTCAACATACTATCTTAAAAACAAGATTGCTGGAAAAACAGGTACCACGCAAAATAATAAAGATGGGTGGTTTGTTGGTATCACTCCAAACTTGGTAACTGTTACTTGGGTTGGGAATGACAACCATAGCATTGGCTTCAAATCTACAGGAATTGGGCAAGGTGCTAATTCTGCATTACCAATTTTCGCTAAATTTTATCAGAAGTTGAATGCTGATGCTCATTTTGATGACATTACAAAAAGTAATTTTGAAAGCTTTTCGCAAGAGGTTATTAACGATTTAGATTGTAATCCAGAAAAACGGGATGGGTTTTTAAAAAGGCTTTTTGGAAGAAAAAGTAAGAAGAAGAAATTTAAAGAGGACAATGAATAGCTATAAAAAATGCGCTTCTTAAAAAAGGAAACGCATTTTTTAGTAAATATATTTTCTATGCTTTTAGAACTTGTAATTAAGCCCAAACATCCAATACGATTGTAATTTATTGTCAGTATTTTTTAATTGCGCATTAGTGCTTCCTGGTTGACTTTGTTGATAGTTAAAAGCTTCTTGCTTATTCTGTCTTAAACCTAAATCAAAACCAACACCAATCATTTTCCATAGAGTGTATCCAAAAGAGTTGGTCCATGTCCAGTTTGACAAATCTCCAGATTTATAACTTTGAAACATCGATAAGTTAGTTTTAAAACTTACAGCATCAATTTGTCTAGTATAATCAACAAGAATTTTTGCTCCTAAAGACGATTGAAAATCTATTACTGAATTACTACTAAACACAAAGTTGTAGTTTAATGGGTGAATCACAACTACTAAATCTTTAACTGGTGTCCAAGTCGCCCCAACACCTAAATCTAAAAAGCCAGGGTCGTTAAAGTTGCTTAAAATAGTGGTTCTGTATTCACCTAAACCAGAAATAGCAAATTTTTCACTTAGCTTACGTCCATATAAAGAATTGATATTGAAAACATCAGTAGCTTCTCTAAACTTATCGCTATCTGTTGGGTCGTCTTTATCATCTAATTTAACCCAAGACAGATTTATATTTCCTGCATTTCTCCAAAAGAATTTATCTTGGTTAAGATTTGCATATGCATTAACAGTAAACCCAATGTTTCCTGAGTTGTTATTTGGTGTGCCTTGAGCAAACCAATTTTTAAAGCTAGAAATACTTCCGCCAATAGTACCAAATGCCCCTTTTTTCCAGCCTGGTAATGCGTCTATTTGACCTTGAATTGCATTAACACGTCCTTGAATGGCTGCAATTGAATCTTTTTTTGCAGCTTGTGTAGCTTTTAATTCTTCTAAAGTTTGCGCATTTATTGAAATTAATCCGATAAAAAAAGTAAATAATAATAACGTCTTTTTCATTTTAGTTTTTAGTTAAAATTTTTGCAAATATAAATATTAGACACTTATATACAATTTAGTCACAGTAAAATTTATTTGTTTTTATATAGAGGAACCGAAGAACAAGCTTCGCCATACATAATAGATTTAACAACTGGTTTTAGTTTAGTTGCCAGCATAATATAAGCGTTTTGTGGTACAGGTTTTTTTGAACAACCTTTAATAATAATGAGTTTATCTGTATATTCTAAAACATCGAGCGTATTAATGACATCTTGATAAATAGAAGTTTCTAAAACATCAAGATTTCCGATAATCGTTTTTTTTGTAAAATGTTCTAAATGAATACTTAACAGCATGAAAGCCCAAGCAGGAACAATAGCATCGGTACTACAAGTTAACGCTATATAGTTACCCTTATATTGTGACCAATCGTGTTCTGAGGCTTTTTGTCTAAATTCTTTTTCACGCAACACAAAACCTTCAAATAACCAATCTTTAATATCAAAAAGTACACGTTTCCCTTCTGGATAATAATCCTCAAGATTTACGGTTATTAATTTACTATTCGCTACGCGATTTATTATTTCGTCTTTCAAAAAAGTAATGTGTTAGGTTGTTTGTTGTTGAGCTGAAACTGCGACTGAAGACTGAATATTGTCGGCTGAATTTACAGCATTCCCAATTCCAACTTCGCTTCTTCGCTCATTAAATCTTGAGTCCACGGTGGGTCGAAAGTGATTTCAACTTCGGCACTTTTCACGTCGTTTAAAGATTTTACTTTTTCTTCAACTTCTAGTGGTAATGTTTCGGCTACAGGACAATTAGGCGTTGTAAGTGTCATTAATATTTTAACGTCGTAATCTTCGTTTACAAATACATCGTAAATTAATCCTAGTTCGTAAATATCTACTGGTATTTCTGGATCGTAAATGGTTTTTAAAACGTTTACTATTTTTTCGCCTAAAGCGTTGGTGTCTATTGTTGTATCGCTCATCTTAATTTAATTGTGTTTGGTACGCAATAGCGTACATTTTAAGTTGCTTTACCATACTTACTAAGCCATTTGCACGTGTTGGCGACAAATGTTCTTTTAAACCAATTTTATCAATAAAATTGGTATCGGCATCAATAATGTCTTTTGGGTTTTGATTTGAAAACACACGAATTAAAATAGCGATAATACCTTTTGTAATTATGGCATCGCTATCGGCAGTAAATGTAATTTTATCGTCGTTCATTTCGGCATGTACCCAAACTTTACTTTGACAACCTTTTATAATGTTGCTTTCGGTTTTATATTGTTCGTCAATTAAAGGTAAATCTTTCCCTAAATCGATCATATATTGATAACGCTCTTCCCAATCTTCAAACATTGAGAATTCGTCTATTATTTCGTTTTGAATATTTTCAATAGTCACAGTAACAAGTTTTAAACAAAAATACAATAAGAAATTAAGACAACATCATTTTAGCCTTTTTAACACCTTCAACTAAAACGTCAATTTCTTCTTTAGTATTATAAAATGCAAAAGAAGCTCGAATAGTTCCAGGAATCTTATAAAAATCCATGATAGGTTGCGCACAATGATGACCTGTACGAACGGCAATTCCCAATTTATCTAAAATAGTGCCCACATCATAAGGATGAATACTTTCTAAATTGAATGAAATAACCGATGTTTTATTTTTTGATGTGCCGTAGATTTTTAAACCTTCAATTTCTAGAAGTTTTTCTGTAGCATAAATTAACAATTCATGCTCGTATTTTTCAATAGTATCGAAACCAATAGTGTTCATATAATCGATAGCTGCTCCAAAGGCTATACCACCACAAATATTTGGTGTGCCTGCTTCAAATTTATGTGGTAAACTCGCGTAAGTAGTTTTCTCAAATGTAACTTCGGCAATCATTTCTCCACCACCTTGATAGGGTGGTAATTTGTTTAACCATTCTTCTTTCCCGTAAAGGATACCAACTCCTGTTGGTCCACACATTTTATGTGCTGAAGCAACATAAAAATCGACATCTAATTTTTGAACATCTGGTTTTACGTGCGGGCAGGCTTGTGCACCATCTATTAAAACAGCCGCTCCAACTTGGTGTGCTTTTTCAATAATATATTCAATAGGGTTTATAGTTCCTAAGGCGTTTGAAATATGATTTACAAAAACAAGTTTTGTATTTTTTGAAAGCAATTTGTCAAATTCCGACATGATAAGTTCGCCATCGTCGTTCATGGGGATAACTCTTAAAACAGCTCCTGTACGTTCGCAAAGCATTTGCCATGGCACAATATTACTATGATGCTCTAAAGCCGAAACGATAATCTCGTCTCCTTTTTTTAAGAGTGATGAAAATCCGTTTGCCACTAAATTAATACTATGCGTAGTTCCAGATGTTAGTATGATTTCGTGTGAAAATTTTGCATTAAAATGGGCTTGTATTTTTAAGCGTGCTTGCTCGTATAAATCGGTTGCTTCTTGACTTAAAGTGTGTACACCACGATGAATATTGGCGTTGTAATTTGAATAATAATCTACAATAACATCGATGACCTGTTGTGGGGTTTGTGATGTTGCTGCATTATCAAAATAGACCAAAGGTTTTCCGTTTACTTTTCTAGAAAGTATCGGGAAGTCTTGTCTTATATCGTTTATGTTGAACATTACTTTATGTTTAGCCCCGATAGAAACGGCATCCTTTTTTGAGGTACGAGAAAAAGATACAGTGGATAGCGGGAAATAGCTTCAATAAAATTTATAAATCGAACCCAATATTAACCCCTAATTTATTGGCGATTATTTTGGTTATACGTTGTTTTATTTCTGGAATTTTAACCGAACTTAATACGTTATTGCAAAAAGCATACATTAAAAGAGCTTTGGCTTCTTTTTCTGGAATACCTCGAGAACGCATATAAAACATAGCGCTTTCGTCAAGCTGACCAATAGTACAACCGTGCGAACATTTTACATCATCAGCAAAAATTTCTAGCTGTGGTTTGGTATTTATAGTGGCTTTATCGCTAATTAAAATATTGTTATTAGATTGAAAGGCATTGGTTTTTTGTGCTTCTTTTTCAACAATAATTTTACCGTTAAAAACACCAGTTGAGTTTTCGCCAAAAACACCTTTATAATCTTGATGGCTTTCACAATTTGGTTCTATATGATGTACTAATGTATTGTGATCCACATGTTGTTTATCGCCAATAATAGTAACTCCTTTAAGAATAGAATCTATTCGCTCGCCTTCTTGATAGAAATTAAGATTGTTACGTGTTAATTTGCCTCCAAAAGCAAAGGTGTGTACAGATGCAACACTTTCACGTTTTTGTTTAATAAATGTATTGTCTATTAACGATGCGTTAGCATTATCGTTTTGTACTTTATAGTAATCTACAATAGCGCGTTTGTTTGCAAAAATTTCGGTAACGCTATTGGTTAAAACAGGATTACTAGTTAAACTTTGGTGACGTTCTATAATTTGCACATGCGAATTCTCATCAACTACTATTAAGTTGCGAGGCTGCAATAAAGTAGCAGCTTCATTTCCTGTTGATAAATGAATAATTTGAATTGGTTTTTCTACCAGCTTATTCTTTGGAATATGAATGTAAGCACCTTCTTGAGAAAATGCTGTATTTAATGACGATAAGCTATCTTTTGTTGCCGCTTTATTAAAGTAATTTTCAATGATTAAACGATATTTTGGTTTTGATAACGCAGAAGACATTAAACAAACATCTATACTATCGTGCGTAGTTTGCGATAAGTGCGAAGAATATTTACCATCGATAAAAACGACTTTATAACTGTCTATATCATGTATAAAATATTTCTTTATGTCATTATAATCGATAGTGTTTTCCTGTTTAGGGAATACACTGTAATCTTCTTTTAATATTTTGTTTAAAGATGTGTATTTCCAGGCTTCTTCTTTTTTGGTAGGGAAACCTTTTTCTTCAAATATTTTTATGGCATCATTTCTAACATCATGCACATAAGTGTCAACATCTGCTTGGTCTTCAAATACTAGAAAGGATGATACTAATTTTTCTTTTAAATCCATGTTTGTTCAGTTTTCAGTCATAGTGTTCAGTATTCAAATAATTAAGAACCAAACAAGAAACTGTTTACTATTTTTTAAACTTTTTGAGTGTTCAGTTATGAGTGAGCAGACTGCCAACTGTGACTGAATATTGTTTACTTGCGCTACGCGCCAACTTCTTCTTTAATCCAGTCGTATCCTTTTTCTTCAAGCTCATGCGCTAGTTCTTTAGATCCGGATTTTACAATACGACCTTCATGTAAAACATGCACAAAATCTGGAACGATATAATCTAATAAACGTTGATAATGCGTTATAACAATTACGGCATTATCTTTACTTTTAAGTTTGTTTACACCATTTGCTACAATACGCAAAGCATCAATGTCTAATCCCGAATCGGTTTCATCAAGTATCGCCAATTTTGGTTCTAACATAGCCATTTGAAAAATTTCGTTTCGTTTTTTCTCACCACCAGAAAACCCTTCGTTTAGCGAACGTGATAAAAATTTCCTGTCAATTTCTAATAAATCTGCTTTTTCACGAATAAGTTTTAACATGTCTTTTGCAGGCATGTCTTCTAAACCTTTAGCTTTTCGTGTTTCGTTAATAGCGGTTTTAATAAAATTAGTAACAGAAACTCCAGGAATTTCTACAGGATATTGAAACGAAAGAAAAATACCTTTGTGTGCGCGTTCTTCTGCAGAAAGATCGTCGATGTTTTCGTTTAGTAAAATGATTTCACCTTTATCAACTTCGTACTCTTCTTTTCCTGCGATAACTGATGCTAATGTGCTTTTTCCAGAACCATTTGGCCCCATTATAGCATGTACTTCTCCTGGTTTTACTTCTAGGTTAATGCCTCTTAATATAGCTTTGTCTTCAACACTTGCGTGTAAGTTGTTTATCTTTAACATAATTATTCTTTTCCTAATTTTACAACGTTATTTTTTTCATTTGAAGCAGGCTTTACACTCAATATTTCTTTTATTTCTACTTGATTATCCCAACCTTCTTCTCCTTTGGGTTTTTGAGTGATTTTTCCGCGAACCTCAACTAAAACAAAGTCTGTTGGTCTTTTTTTAAATGATTTCGCCTTATCGTTTAACTCGTCAACTTTATCGTTAAGAATTACACCATAAATTTCAGCATGTGTTTGTAAAACTGCAGCATCAGCATAATACACAAACTCGCCTTTTAAAAGTGTTAATCCATCACTTTGTTTTGCTGTTTGTTCCGAATTTTCAGTTACAATAGATTTCTCTCTTTCTTGATTTTTAATTTCTTTTTTACAGCTTAAAAATGCTGAAAGACATAAAATAACAGTTAATACTTTTTTCATTTTTATTAATTTATCCAACACTTCCTTCTAAACTAATTTCTAGTAATTTTTGAGCTTCAACTGCAAATTCCATTGGGAGTTTATTTAAAACCTCTTTACTAAAACCATTTACAATTAAAGCGATGGCTTTTTCAGTATCTATGCCTCGTTGATTACAATAAAAAATTTGGTCTTCACCAATTTTACTAGTGGTTGCTTCGTGCTCTATTTTTGCCGATTTATTTTTTGCTTCTATATATGGGAAGGTATGTGCCCCACACTCATTCCCCATTAGTAAACTATCGCATTGCGAAAAGTTACGTGCATTTTCTGCTCTAGAATTTATTTGAACTAAACCACGATAGCTATTTTGAGATTTTCCTGCTGAAATTCCCTTTGATATAATAGTCGATTTAGTGTTTTTGCCCAAATGAATCATTTTCGTTCCCGTATCGGCTTTCTGATAATTGTTTGTTACTGCGATGGAGTAAAATTCTCCAACTGAATTATCACCTTTTAAAATACATGATGGGTATTTCCAAGTTACTGCAGAGCCAGTTTCAACCTGTGTCCAAGATATTTTTGCATTTTTCTCACATAAACCACGTTTGGTTACAAAGTTGTAAACACCACCTTTTCCTTCAGCATTTCCTGGATACCAGTTTTGTACTGTTGAATACTTTATTTCAGCATCATCTAAAGCAATCAACTCAACAACTGCTGCGTGTAACTGGTTTTCATCTCTACTTGGTGCTGTACAACCTTCAAGGTAACTTACATAACTGCCTTCATCAGCAATTACCAGAGTTCTTTCAAACTGACCTGTTCCTGCTTGATTAATTCTAAAATAGGTTGATAGTTCCATTGGGCAACGTACACCTTTTGGAATGTAACAGAAAGAGCCATCACTAAAAACAGCAGAATTTAATGCGGCATAAAAATTATCTTTTTGAGGTACTACAGTTCCTAAATATTTTTTTACAAGTTCTGGATGTTCTTTAATAGCCTCAGAAATGCTCATAAAAATAATACCTTTTTCACCTAGTGTTTTCTTAAATGTTGTTGCTACTGAAACCGAATCAACAACAACATCCATAGCGACATTAGCCAATTTTTTTTGTTCGTCAATTGAGATACCTAGTTTTGCAAATGTTGCCAATAATTCTGGATCAACTTCATCTAAACTATCGTATTTAGGTTTACTATTTGGTGCTGAATAATATGAAATACCTTGAAAGTCTGGTTTTACATAATTAACATTTGCCCAATCTGGTTCGGTCATCTCTTTCCAAACTCGAAAGGCTTCTAATCTCCAATCGGTCATCCATTGTGGTTCGTCTTTCTTTTTAGAAATAGCGCGTACAATATCTTCATTTAAACCATTAGGGAATGTATCAGATTCAATATCGGTATAAAAGCCGTATTCGTATTCTTTAGTTTTTAGCTCTTCGCGTAAGTCATCTTCTGTATACTTCGACATAATGCTTTCTTAAATTTATTATAATGAAAATGATTCGCCACAACCACAAGTGCGGTTTGCGTTAGGGTTATTAAACACGAACCCCGTTCCGTTTAATCCTCCCGAATATTCTAGGGTAGTGCCTATTAAGTACAAGAAACTTTTCTTGTCAACAATAATCTTCACGCCATTGTCTTCAAAAACTTTATCTTCTTCTTGGTTTTCTTTATCAAACTTTAAATCGTAAGATAAGCCAGAACAACCACCACTTTTAACTCCAACACGCACAAAGTCTTCGGTTGGGTTATAGCCATCGTCAGTCATTAATTCAATAACTTTTTTCTTAGCTGTTTCAGAAACTTTTATCATATTTTTTTTATTAGATTTAGAATACTTTAATAGTGTTTTTTATTAAGACACTTTCTAAATAGAGTGCAAATATACAATATAAGTCATGGATTACCATATAACCTAACATTATATTAGTATATAGTTTTATAGGTTTTTTTTATTGATTTAAGAAGTTTGGATTGCTTATAAACTCATAATCAGAAAGTGATAGTAAAAAGGCTTTTAAATCGGCTTTATCTTGGTCTGATAATTGCACGCCGCCTTGAGCCACTTTTTTCATTAAAGGATCGATAGTTGGAGAGTTTTGTAAACCTTCACTGTAATGATTTATAACATCATCTAGTGTTTCGAATCTGCCATCATGCATGTAGGGTGCCGTAAACGCAAGATTGCGTAAAGAAGGCGACTTGAATTTACCATTATCTGCTGGATCGCCCGTTACTTTACCTAAGCCTAAATCTGTGATAGTGGCATCTAAACCGTTGTTATGAAAAATATTATCTGTCCAAAGCGGGTTTTTGTCGCTGCCATGACAATGGAAACAGTCACCTTTAGCTTCATCCATAAACACATTAAAACCGTTGATTTCTTGTGGAGTTAATGTTACTTCGCCTAAAAGATATTTATCGAATTTTGAATTGGATGAAATTAAAGTGCGCTCAAATTGAGCAATAGCTTTTGTAACTAGGGTAGAGTCGATTTTTGAAGTGCCGAAAGCTTGTTGAAATAAATTTGGGTATTCTGGATGTTGCTGAAGTTCGGTTTCTAATTGAATCCAAGAACTTTTCATTTCAATAGGGTCTGAAACAGGCACAAAAGCTTGATGTTCTAAACTAAAGGAACTACCATCCCAAAAGAATTTTTCATCATAATTCCATGCTAAATTAAATAAGGACATCGAGTTTCTGTTTCCACGAATACCATCGATTCCATCGCTAAATCTGTCGGCGTCAGAAAAAGCATTTTCAGGAGTATGACAATCGGCACAGGCTTGGGTGTTATCTGCGGATAAAATAGGATCGAAAAATAATTTTTTTCCTAGAGCTATACCTTCAACAGTTTGTGGATTATTTGTTGGAATTACTGGGTTTAAAATATTGTCTTCAAATAATCGAGGAATTTGTAACGGACTTGGCGTTGCCATATAGGTTTCCATACTTTCATTTGAACAAGACGAGCAGATGAAAATAAATATACAGCTAATATGTATTATCCATTTTTGCAAAAATTATTGTGTAACAGATTTTAAACTAAATACATTTTGTCCGTTTTCAAACATCATAACTTGGGCATTAAAATTAGGCATTAGTATGTTGTTTAAAGCATTCAAATCCCAAGTGTTTGGGGTTTTAAACCATTCGGCAATATTCATTTCAATATTAAAAGTGGCATTATTTGTAATGGTAACCGCACCTAAATCAACTTTAAAAAAGGTGTCTTGAAATTTTTGTGGTGTTTTTGAGTTGTCAACCGCTTTAATGGTATGATAAGTATAACCTGTTTCGGTTGTGGTGTTATCGATAAACTTACCTTCTAATTGCATAAAATGATAACCGCCACCAAGCATTGCTGGAACACTCCATGAGGCTGAATTCAAATCTTGGTAATTGTTATAATTTGCGTCGTTATCAAATCCAAAGGTAAAATATACGTTACTATAATTTCCCGAAGGAATTGTAGAAGTTGAAATAAACTCTAGATTTGAATTGTTAGTAACATCAATTAAATGGTAACCATCTAATATGGTTTTTTCTCCGTTTGATTTTTGAAAGGTAATTTTTGAAATTAAATACCGAAGTTTAGTAATGCTTAATTGTTCTCCATTTGCATTGGTATATTGAATGGTGTTAAAATCTGTATTTGAAACTGATGTTCCATCCCAATTATGAGTGAAATTGAAAGTTGTATTGACTTGGGTTGCTACGTCGTCATTATCTTTGCTACAAGATGTGATAAGCAAATAAGTAAACACTATCGAGACTAATTTTTTCATTTATTTTATTTTAAAAATCAATACATCGGTAAACCCTTTATTTTCTGGAATATCAATATCCGAACTGTTAGTTTCTCCAACAACTATTATAGATTTATCGTTTAGCTCGACTGCATCATAAGCGAAATCAATGGCACTCCCTCCAATAGTTTTTTGCCATTCTAAATTTGCATCAGCATCTATTTTTAATATCCAAGCATCATTCTGTCCATTGTTATTTGTAACATCTCCATCGCTGCTTCTTGAACTTCCTGAAATTAAGAACCCATTGTTTTGGGTTTTTGAGATAGATCGAGCCACATCAAAACTGGTGCCTCCAAAAGTTTTCTCCCAAATTATATTGCCTAATGGTGATATTTTAATCACCCATAAATCGGCTGCACCTTGGTTTTCAGAAACGTCCAAATTATTGCTTCTAGTATCTCCAACTATAATATAATTGCCGTCATTTGAATTTGTAATACTCCTAGCTTCATCAATTTCTGTGCCTCCAAATGATTTCTCCCAGATTAAAGTTCCCGTTTCAGATATTTTAATCACCCAAAAATCGTAAGAGCCTTTATTGTTTGATATATCGACATCATTACTATCTGAAGAGCCTACTAAAATATAACCATTATCGTTAGTTTGAATAACATCGTAGGGGGTATCTGTAAATGTGCCACCATAAAATTTGCTCCATTGTTTGCTGCCATTAGCGTTAAGTTTAATAGCCCAATAATCGCCACCTGCGTGTTTTTTAGCAAAAGACTTACTATTGCCTAAGCCCCCAGAAGCAGTGACATCTAAAGCGCCAGTTATGAGGAAGCCATTATCATTGGTTTGTATTATTGAAATGCCATCATCAGCACCAGAAAAGCCAAAAGATTTTTGCCATGAAATATTACCTGAATCATCTAATTTTAAAATCCAAAAATCACTAGCTCCAGCATTTTCGGTTACATCACCATCTGCACTTTGGCTGAAACCAAAAATGGCAAATCCACCATCTACTGTTTGAATAATATCTGTGCCTCTATCGTCATCACTTCCTCCAAATGTTTTTTGCCATTGTAGGTTGTTGGCAGTATCAAATTTAAGTAGCCAATAATCAAACAAACCGTTTTGTTTATTAGTAACATCGCCATCATCACTTTGTGTATATCCAAAAACTGCATAGCCATTATCTGGAGTTTTAACAATTGCTTTTGCGCTTTCATTTTTAGAGCCACCATAGGATTTTATAAATTCTATTTCAGGTTGAAAAGGAATTATTTCTTTTGTGTCATTTTCGTTTTTTGAACAGTTTGCAAAAAAGAAAGTAAGGATAAAAAAGCATAATATTTTAAGGGGTTTTTTCAGCATGAAATAGTATAGTATTATGTGCCGCTTTTTCTAACGATAAATAAACCGCCTTCAATATCGCTAATAACAATATTTCCGCTTTCGAAATAAGGATATACATTCCAAACACCATTAAAATTTGCGCTATCATTTGATGGAAAAGTATCAAAATAACCAACTTCGGTCATGGCATTTGATGATGCGGCAATATTGGTAATATCCAGTATTCGTAATCCGGCTCTATAATTAGCTAAATAGTATGTGTTTCCTTTTACATAACCGTTATGGTCTATTGCTAATGTTGGGCCAAAATAAGTAGAAGATAATGTAGGATTATCTAAATCATTAAAATCGAAAACTAATGTTTTTGTATTGTTTCCAAAAAATTGTTCATCAAGTTCATCTCCTAAAATGAAATACTGTTGGTCTTCAGTAAACCAACCTTGATGCGTATAACCAGAATTTGAATACGTTATATCTGAAATAAATTGTGGATTTGCTTTGTCTGAAACATCAAGAATTACAACTTTATTTGTGCCAGAAGTACTACCATTACTGCCTATGTAAATTTGTTTTCCTGTGTAATCAGTATCAGGACCATTATATGTTATTACTTGTGCATCGTGCGAGTAACCATTTGCTGAATAACCACCGGCAGCAACAGGGTCTTTCGGATCAGAAATATCAACAAAGTTTGGACCACCACTATAGGTGTTACAGCCTACTAAATAAGCGAAACCTTCTTCCTCGTTAATTACTATATTATGGCAGCTTCCAACTCCGGTATAAACCGCATCAGTAGTAAACGTTTCAGGGGGATTTTCAACATTGCGTAAACGTGTTAAATCAAACACTTGCATACCATGAGCACCAACATTATCGGCAACTATAAAGGCATGGTCTTTATATACTTTAACATCACGCCAAGAATTAGCAACGGTTTCTGTTGGGACATTGCCTAAGTAAATCGGGTTTGTAGCTTCAGTAATATCAATAAAAGCAACGTTTGTATCCGTGGCTAATAACACATACTCATTACCCGTAGAAGGATCTGTCCAACCCCAAGAATCATTTCCTTCTAAAGCACCAAAGGTATTTATTGGTAAATGCGCCATTAAATCGTAATCCTTACAAGGGTAAACGCCTGCAAAACCATTTTCGCACGGAGACATAGCTCCGTTATCTGTTTCTTCAACAGACTTGACACCTTCATTATCACAAGAAAAAGTAGTTGAGAACAAAAAGCATCCTAAAATTAAAATTCTTAGAACATTAGTACTTTTTATAGGCAAGTTCATATTTTGAAATTTTTTAATTATTCTTTTTCAATATCTATTTTAATATCATAGCATTATATTAAAACAAACTATTTTTAGGATATATTATAATCTTAAAAATCTAATAAATAATAATTTAGGCAAATAATATTAAAAACAAAGTTAGTTTAATATTAGTTAAAAAGACTGACAACTCATCGATTTTAATGTTAAAATTGAATGCTCTAACCTTGAAAAAATGACTTCTTTTTAATGTTATAATATTAAAAGCATGCTGATTAATAAAAATAGCTTCTTACTTTTGCAGCATGATAGAAGATAAAAATCAACAAAGCACACAATTAAGTGATTTAGGCGAGTTTGCACTTATTGAACATTTAACTAAAAATTTTAAAATTAAACATAAATCGACCATTAAAGGTATTGGTGATGATGCAGCGGTTTTAGAAGTTAAAAATAATAAGATTGTTGTTACCACCGATTTACTTGTTGAAGGCGTGCATTTCGATTTAAGTTATATGCCGCTTAAACATTTGGGGTACAAGGCTGTAATTGTTAATTTATCTGATGTGTTTGCTATGAATGCTATGGCTACACAAATTACAGTATCTATTGCGGTGTCTAACAGGTTTCCGCTTGAAGCTCTAGAAGATTTGTATGCTGGAATTGATACTGCAGCTAATATTTATAATGTAGATGTTATAGGTGGAGATACAACATCTTCGACTAAGGGATTATTAATTTCTGTCACTGCTATCGGTGAAGTTGAAAATAATGATGAGGTGTACAGAAACGGTGCTAAGCCAAATGATTTACTTGTAGTTTCGGGCGATTTGGGTGCTGCATATATGGGGTTACAAGTTTTAGAACGCGAAAAAGAAGTGTATAAAGTAAACCCTAATAATCAACCAGATTTAGAACCTTATTCTTATATTATTGAGCGTCAATTAAAACCTGAAGCTAGAAAAGATATTGTTAAACTATTAAGCGATATGAATTTGAAACCTTCATCAATGATTGATATTAGCGATGGTTTGTCATCTGAAATTATTCATATTTGTAAGCAGAGTAAAGTGGGTTGCGATTTGTATGAAGAAAAAATCCCATTAGATCCTCAGGTCATTTCTACTTGCGAAGAATTTAATATTGATAGTACTACAGTTGCTTTAAATGGAGGTGAAGATTATGAGTTGTTATTTACGATATCTCAGGAGGATTATCCGAAGATTAAAGCGAATCCAAATTTTTCAATAATTGGTCATATAAAAGAAGAAAGCGCAGGTATACATTTAATTACTAGAGCCGAAACAAAAATACCAATAAAGGCGCAAGGGTGGAAAAATTTTAATGCTTAAAGACGAGTAAATTAGGATTAATCTTTTGGCGATTAATTTTAGAAATACGTTTCTTGTGAATATATTCTAAAACTTTATTTATCTCTTTATACTTGGAAGTGAGTTCTGTTAAATTACCATTACTACTAGTTGTAAATTCTTTTCTACAATTTTTACAGGTATATTCTTTAACATGATATGTAACCTCTCGTGCTACTTCTAAATCATGCCCAAACATTTTGCAATGAATGTTTTTCATAAACTTTAACTATTAATAATTACTACTTCTTTAGGAGAGACACTAAATGTATTAAAAAGTCATTAAAGTTATCAACAAGATGTTAATAAATCGACGAAGCGAATGATTTCTTCTTTAAACGTTGCATTCTTGAAGCATGTATACGACTTAAAATGTCATTTATTTCTTTAAACTTAGGAGTAAGTTCAGTTAAGTTGCCGTTGCTATTTGTTGTTAACTCTTTTTTGCAATGTCTGCAAGTATATTCTTTAACATGGTAGGTTACTTTTTTAGAGACTTGATAATCATGTCCAAAAAGATTGCAATACATTTTTGGGATAAAAGTAGGTTTGCTTGTAGTTTTTTTCATCTGTTTAAATTTTATTGGTTTTTTCCGTCAGATGTAATTCGCCTTTAAACATCTTGGATGAAATCAAGATATTATTATGGCTCATTTCATGCGTTAAAAATTTAGGGACAATAAACATAGGGAAAATAATCAATAAAAACGACAAAACGATATTAATTTTCGATGAAACGCATAATATTATGTAAGAATTCGTCTTTATTCTCAATATGGCACATATGTCCATCAGGAAATTCTACTACTTTTATACGCGCTTTTTTTGCTTGTAATACCAATGAATTGTAATTTAAAACAGGATCTTTTTTACTGATTATCATCATTACCTTAAATTTGTTTGAGCTTAAAACAGCTTCTCTATTCGGTCTAATTTTCATGCCTTCTAAAGCAGCAATAATGCCCTGTAAAGGTGTTTGTAAAGCTTCAGCAACTATTTGCTTTATTTCATTAATAAATATAGCTCTGTTTTTTGGTCTAAATAAATTATTAATTGCTATTCTAATAAATGTTTTATGGTTTTGTTTTACTGTTATAATGGCTCTATCTCTATTTTCTTTTTTTTCTTTTGAATCTTCTTCGGCAGTAGAATTCATCAAGTATAAACCTATGATGGCATCTGGATTTTTTTCCGCGAAAGAGAGTGCTACATAACCACCCATAGAATGCCCAATAAAAGTAGATTGTTTAATTTTTAAATGATTTAAAACGGTCTCAACGGCTTCAGACATAAGTTCCATGGAATGTATATAGCCTATGCAACCTGTTTGCCCATGCCCCAATAAATCAATACAAATAACTCTGTTTTTTTTAGTTAATTCTGGCAGAAAATCATGCCACATATTTGAGTTTTCTAAAAAACCGTGAAGCAAAACAATGGCTTGCCCTTTGCCTTCATCGGTATAAAAAATATTGATGCCTTTGTACTCTAAAATCATTTTTAAACTATATTAGACAAATATAAACCATGCCATGAATAAAACTAAAGAAACCTTTGTATTTGGCTTTGCATTATTTGCTGGATTTTTTGGCGCAGGAAATTTAATTTTGCCACCGTTATTAGGGTTTAATTCAGGTGCAGATTGGTGGTTGGTTGCTTTGGGTTTTATTACATCGGCAACTATAATTCCGTTATTGGCAATTTTTGCACATGCCAGATTACAAGGCACCATGTTTGATTTTGGTAAAAAAGTATCTCCGCTTTTTAGTTTAATTTTTTGCTTTTGCATGTATGCCATTACCATTGCGCTACCTTGCCCTAGAACAGCGGCTGTGACTCATGAAATGGCGATTGCACCTTTTTTTGATACAAGCGCATTACTTACTAGCATTGTTTATTTTGTATTAGCATTTATTTTTGTGATGAATCGGAACAAAGCATTAAGCATTCTTGGTAAATATTTAACGCCCATAATTGTTTTAATAGTATTGGCGATTATTGTTGTTGGTGTTTTTTCTGCTGAAACAACTATGAGTCCTTCAAGTTTTGAACTCCCTATAATAAGTGGATTGTTGGAAGGCTACCAAACATATGATGCTATGGCGGGTATGATTATGGGGGGTGTTGTATTGGTTTCAATAAACAACTCTAAAAACAAGTTATCTTTTATTGAAAAAAGAAAGATGGTTGCAAAATCTGGACTTATAGCAATGACAGGGCTATTTGTTATTTATGCAGGTTTAATTACCATTGGAGCGTTTTATAATGGGCAATTTGATAGCGGTATTTCTAGAACCAATCTCCTTTCTGGTTTGGCTACAAAAACTTTAGGAAATGTTGGGTCTACATTTTTAAGTGTGTTAGTTGCTTTGGCTTGTTTTACTACAGCTGTTGCTATTATTGTAAGTATTGCAGATTTTTTTAAGACCTATTTTAAGGAATCTCAAAAGGCTTATTTAATTACAACTATTATATGTTGTTTAGTTGGGATATTAGTTGGGCAAATGCAAGTTAAGTATATTATAGATGTAGCGCTACCTGCTTTAATGTTTATTTATCCATTGTGTATTGTACTTATTTTATTGAATGTTATTCCAGAAAAATTGGCATCAAAACTAGTTTTTAGAGGTGTTGTTTTAACCACTTTTATTTTTAGCATTCCAGATTTTTTAGGATTCATTATTAATTCAACTCATCTAGAATATGTTAAAAGTGTAATTCCTTTAGCTAGCCAAAATTTGGGTTGGATACTTCCAGCATTAATTACATTTTTAGTGTTAAATATTAAAACTTTTACGACTAAAGCTACATCTAATTAATTTGATGTATGGCAGTTCAAGATATTTCAATCTATTCTTATAAAGATATATTTTCTCTAAGCGTTATTCAATTTGAAAAAGCTTGTGTATTTAATAATCCTGAACAAATAGATGCCTATAATATCTATTGGATTAAAGATGGAAAAGGTGTTTATAATATAGATTTTGAAAGTTATGCTTTTGATGATAATGTACTTTTCTTTTTATCTCCAGGGCAAGTGTTTTCAGTTGAATCTGAAAAAATAAAAGAAGCATATAAACTAACTTTTGTTCGCGATTTCTATTGTATTCAAGCGCATGATAAAGAAGTGGCTTGTAATGGTATACTTTTTAATAACGTATACGAAACACCTTTTATAAAACCTTGTGAAAGCGATACAAGTAAACTTAATTTTATTTTAGAAAGCTTGATTGACGAATTTAAAAAAGAGGATGTAACTGCACAATACGATATGCTTCAAGCATATTTAAAACAATTTATAATTCATTCTGTTCGCATAAAAAAGGAGCATCATATTATAAAAAATAATGACGAAACAAAACTCTTTAAAGATTTCAGTCTATTAGTAGAGCAGAATTTTAAAACGCTGCATTCTGTTACAGATTATGCAAATCGTTTAGGTCTTTCCCCAAAATCTCTTACTAAACACTTTCAAAAAATAGGCTCACAAACACCAAGCTATTTTATAAAAAACAGAATTGTATTAGAAGCGCAGCGCCAACTAATTTATTCTAACAATTCTGTAAAGCAAATTGCTTACGGTTTAGGCTTTAACGATTCGGCTTATTTTACCAGATTTTTCAAAAAAGCGACCTCAAAATCACCACTTCAGTTTAAAAAAGACCAAAAAAACTAGTCTGTCCAAGCATTAGGAACTTTTGTCCATTTTTTCGCCTTACTCCCTGTTGCATATTTGCATTGTAATTATAAAGAAACAATTATGAATCTAACAGAAAATATGCAATGTCCTAATTGTTGGGGTTATCAAGAATATGATGACAATTACCCAGAAAGACAATTATGCGAATGCAAAAACACAAATAAATAAGTTAATAATAATTAAAGAGTAGAAATTATGAGTACAAGAATTGAAACATTAAATCCAGAAACAACTACAGGAAAATCAAAAGAATTATTTAACGCAGTTCAAAATAAATTAGGTTTTATCCCAAACTTAATTAAAGTATTTGGAAACTCACCTGCAACATTACAAACCTATTTGAGTTTGGGTGAGTTAACTGAAAGCGGAAACTTTAACAACAAATTTAGAGAGCAATTAGCATTAGCAATTGCAGAAGAAAACGCATGTAATTATTGCTTATCTGCTCATACAACCATTGGAAAAATGAATGGTTTAACTATTGAGGAAACAGAGCAAAACAGGCAAGGAATTGCAACAGATGCTAAAACCCAAGCAGGCTTACAATTTGCTCAAACAGTAACAAAAAATAGAGGTCAAGTTTCTTCGGAAGCTATTCAAGCAGTAAAAGAAGCTGGTTATAATGATGGCGACATTTTAGAAATTATTTTAAATGTAGTATCAAATACATTAACAAATTATGTAAATCATATAGCTGAAACAGAAGTGGATTTCCCAAGTGTTGAAGCTGGAAAATTTACAGTAACATCAAACTAAATATTTAAATAAAAACCAAAACAGAATCAAAATGAAAAATTTAATAGTAGGATTATTTTTAGTAGCCTTTACATTAACAGCTACTGCACAAGACAAAATGAATAAGGCAGTTGTTAAAATGGTATCTTTTGAACAAACAAAAGGTGAGTTTACACAAAAAGCATTAACACTTACCGAAGGGACATATGTGTTTAATGTAACAAATAACAATGCAGCACCAGAAGTGGGGTTGGTATTAATTGAAGATGGTAAAGATGGATCTAAACCCGAAAACCATATTGCTGATGCTTATGTTTCTCAAATGGTGAAGCATGGTAAAACAGAATCTTCAAAAGAGGTAAGACTTAAAAAAGGAACGTACAAGTATTTCTGTCCGTTTAATAAAACTCCAGAATATACTTTGGTTGTAAAATAAGTGGTTTGATGGTGATTGATTAGTAGTTGAAAAGGCGCTCATTTTTTTGAGTGCCTTTTCTAATTTTTCACCCTTTTAATTGCTGTAAAAGCTTTGTCAACATATTCATCTTCAACCAAAATGGTAAACTCGTTTGTGGTAGAAATTACTTCGTAAAGCACAACACCTTCCCATGCTAATCGCTTAAAAAAATGATAATATAATCCTGCAATTTTCGAGTTGTCTTGTGGTAAATTTATGGTTATTGCCGATAAATTATCTTGTACAGCAAGAAATGTTTCGTGTTTTAAATGTGTAGTAATATAACCTTTTAAACTACTAGAAATAATCATATTACTCTCGTGAATACCTCTGGTAAAGGTGTAAAATAATTTAGATTCATCATCTATCTTCTCTAATACTTTGGCATGATTGTGTATTAAAGTATTCGAATTTTTTACAGTAAAGTCTGTTAAGTTTGAACGGACCGTTATATCACCTAAATTCTGAAGCACACGTTTCATTTTTGCAGAATTAGATAATGTTACTGGGGGATTATAACGTCTTAATGCCATCATAACCGCACCTGGTTTAACTTCTTTTTTAAGCATTTCGCTAATTGGTTTTGTAAGCTCTATAGCCAAAGCACTAAAATTTATGATGTTTCTAGATAAAGCTTCTTCTAAATAAGGCTGCGAAATTAGTATGTCTTCTACACAGTTTGATACAGTTTTCATGTTAATTATATAACAATTTGTGCAAATGTAAACGTTTTTTTGTAAAAATATCTTTATTGAAGAAATGAGTTATAATTTTACATTGATTAAATCAATAAGAATGAAAGTATTAAAGTTTGGTGGTACATCGGTTGGGTCTGTAAAAAACATTACAAACGTTAAGAATATCATTAATGATGGCAATAAGAAAATTGTTGTTTTATCGGCTATGTCAGGAACCACAAATGAGCTGGTTGCTATTGCAAACCATATTAAAGATGAAAACTCAAATGAGGCCATTAATAAAATACACAAGCTTCATGAAATTTACAGTCTAACAATTGATGAGCTTTTAATAGATAAAACTTTAAATAATGAAACAAAAAATTATGTTTCAGATATTTTTAGTTTGTTAATAAACTCAACTTACAAACCGTTTTCAAACATATTAGAAAATACAATTTTAGCTCAAGGGGAATTGCTTTCAACCTATATATTCAACTGCTATTTAAAACAAGAAGGCATTCGTTCTGCAATATTGCCAGCCTTAAATTTTATGCGAATTGATACTGCTAAAGAACCTGATTTGCCTTATATAAAAAAACATTTTGAAACTGTTTTTAATACTGCCGAAACTTCAGATGTTTATATAACACAAGGTTTTATTTGTTTAGATGTTGATGATAAAATATCGAACTTACAACGTGGAGGTAGCGATTATACAGCAACAATAATAGGTGCTGTGATAAAAGCTGAAGAAGTACAAATTTGGACAGATATTGATGGGATGCATAACAACGACCCTAGGCACGTTGAAAACACCAAACCAATTTCAAATTTGTCTTATGATGAAGCTGCAGAATTAGCCTATTTTGGAGCAAAAATATTACATCCGCAAACCGTTACACCAGTTAGAGAATACAACATACCAGTAAGCTTAAAAAATACGATGAACCCTGAGGCTCATGGTACATTAATTTCTAGTATTACATCAGAAAATGGTATTAAAGCCATTGCTGCTAAAGATAATATTACGGCTATTAAAATTAAATCTGGGCGCATGCTTCAAGCACATGGGTTTTTAAAGAAAGTCTTTGAAGTTTTTGAGGTTTATGAAACGTCTATTGATATGATTACAACATCTGAAGTTGCCGTTTCACTTACCATTGATGATGATAGAAATTTAGATAAAATAGTTGCTGAACTCGAAAAATTTGCATTGATTGAGGTTGATAAAAACCAAAGCATTGTTTGTTTAGTAGGGCATTCAGTTGTAAATCATGAGTATACTTACAAGTTATTTAAAATTTTAAAAGATGTAAAAATAAGAATGATTTCTTACGGTGGAAGTAAAAATAATATCTCTCTATTAATAAATGCTGACGATAAAGTTAAAACACTAAGAAAACTAAACAATTATTTATTTGAGTTAGTCACAGTATAAATATATGTAAATTGCAGTTTTAGTGTTGTATTTTGAGGGTCGTTTATTAACGACCCTCATTTGTTTTTATGAGTTCATTAAGTCTTCAATCTCATCTGCTTCAATAGGAATATTTCGCATTAAATTAAAAGGCTCTCCATTGTTTTGAATAACAACATCATCTTCTAATCGAATGCCAAAACCTTCTTTTGGAATATAAATACCTGGTTCCACAGTAAATACCATATTAGCTTGCATAGGTTCTGTTAAAATACCATAATCATGTGTGTCTAATCCCATGTGGTGGCTGGTACCGTGCATAAAATATTTTTTGTAAGCAGGCCAGTTTGGGTCTTCGTTTTGTACATCGGCTTTATCAAGTAAACCTAAACTTAATAATTCAGAGGTCATTAATTTACCAACTTCAACATGGTAATCTGCCCAAATAGTTCCAGGAACAAGCATTTTAGTTGCTTCATTTTTTACGTGATTAACAGCATTATAAACAGCTTTTTGTCTTACAGAAAACTTACCAGAAACGGGAATAGTTCGAGTCATATCACTAGAATAGTTAGCATATTCAGCTCCAACATCTAATAAAATTAAATCGCCTGTTTTACATTGTTGGTTATTTTCAACATAATGTAATACATTAGCATTGTTTCCAGAAGCGACAATTGGTGTATAAGCAAATCCTTTTGAGCGATTATTTAAAAACTCATGCATAAATTCTGCTTCAATATTATACTCCCAAACTCCAGGTTTTACAAAGTTTAAAATACGACGGAATCCTTTTTCGGTAATATTACAAGCTTGTTGCAATAAATCAATTTCTATTTGATCTTTAACTGAGCGTAAGCGTTGTAAAATAGGGTTGCTTTTGGCTACCGCATGTGCAGGATATTTATCTTTTAACCATTTTGTAAAACGATCTTCGCGAGTTTCGGTTTCAACATTTGCTCTATAATGCTCGTTAGTATTTATATAAACGGTATCGCATTGCGTCATAAGTTCAAACATAATTTTTTCTAGGTCTTGTAACCAGTAAACAGTTTTAATTCCTGAGGTTTCAAACGCTTTTTCTTTGGTTAGCTTTTCGCCTTCCCAAACAGCAATATGTTCGTTAGTTTCTTTTAAAAATAGAATTTCACGATGACTTTCTTTTGGGCAATCTGGAAATAAAACTAAGATGCTTTCTTCTTGATCTACACCACTTAAATAAAAAATATCGCGATGTTGCTCGAAAGGCATGGTGCTATCTGCGCTTATTGGATAGATGTCGTTTGAATTAAAAACAGCTAAACTATTAGGCTTCATGTTCGAAGCAAAATTTTTTCTGTTTCTTATAAAGAGCTTAGAATTAATAGGATGATATTTCATAATTGATATAGAATTTATGGGATAAATGTAATAATTCTAAGCAAATCATTAGGTATAATTTATTATATTTGGTAATCCCTCAGATTTTTTTTGAAAAACTATCAAAGAGTACATAGCCTTAGTTGTAAGAGTTAAATATTTAGTCTTTCAATTTTTTACATTAACACTAATACATAAAATGATGAAGAAAATTACGTTAATAATGGCATTATTATTCAGTTTGATTTTAACTGAAAGTTTACTTGCTCAAAAGATGCTTAAAGAAATACCTTTAGAGCAACAAATTGACAACTCGAGTTTGGTTGTCGAGGGGAAAGTTATAGCAAAAAAATCATTTTGGGATGATAACCATCACAACATATATACGAGAAATACAGTTGAGATATATAAAGTTTTTAAAGGAGAACAATCCGAAACTGTTGAGGTTATTACTATTGGTGGCACAATTGGAGATAAGGCATTAATAGTTTCTCCTAGTTTAGAGTTAAGAAGAGGAGACATTGGAATATTTACTTTATACGATAATAATATTCCCTCAGAATTAGAAGCTAAATCATCAAATAAAAAATATAGAACATATAGTTCGTTACAAGGATTTTATAAGTATAATTTATATGAAGATGTCGCTGTAAATCCTTTTAGTAAAAAGAAAGGAATTTCAAATTCGTTTTATAATGAAATAATGAATTACACAAAATCTGATTACATAGAAGTATTGGAGTTTAAAACAAATAATTTCTCTAAATCGAATAAATCTAACGTTTTCTTACCCCCAGCTTCTATAACTTTTACTCCTACTACGGCTACGGCTGGGACAGGGTTTTTGTTAACAATCAATGGGTCTGGTTTTGGTGGTACACAAGGGAAAGTTGGGTTTAGTAATGCAGATGATGGTGGAGCTACCTTCGTTAATGCTTTAGATAGTCAAGTGCAATCTTGGGGAGACACTCAAATTACAGTTGAAGTTCCATCTGGAGCAGGAACAGGTTCAATTTTAATTACACATGATGATACTACTACAGGCGTATCTGCATCATCTTTAACAATTACTTATGCACAACTCAATGTAACTTTTGATCCAGATGATGAAACAGGGCAAAATCCTGCAGGACCTAATGGTCCACTAGGAGATTATGCATACCAAACTAGGCATATAAATGATAATGTGGTTGGAGGCTATACATGGTCAATGCAAACAGACTTCTTTAACGATTCAGAATTTCCTGGAGCCAAAGTAGATTTTGAAAGTGCACTAGACAAATGGCGTTGCGAAACTAAAGTGAACTGGACTGTAAGTGGTTCTGCTACAGGAGCAGATGTTGTAGCTTCAGATGGGATTAATGTGGTTAAATTTGATAACAATGCAGTGCCTGCAGATGATTTACCTGATGGGGTTTTAGGAAGGTGTTCTAGTTGGTATTCTGGATGTGGTGCTTTTGGCAATGCATCTAGTTGGAATTGGCATGTAGTAGAATTGGATATTGTTTTTGATGATGAAACTAACTGGCACTTTGGTGCGGGTTTGCCAGCATTCACAGAGTATGATTTTGAAAGTGTAGCATTGCATGAACTAGGACATGGGCATCAGTTGGGACATACTAATGATCTTGTTATTGACGGTGATAATATGGACGATGTAATGCACTATGCAATTTCTAATGGTGAGCAACAACGTGTATTTACAGCAAATAATATAGCAGGCGCAAATGATGTTCATAGCAGAAGCACTTCTTTAGTTGCCTGCAGTCAGACATTAATGACAGATTCTTCTATTTGTAATTTAAGCGTTGAAGAAGATGAACTTAATGCGGCTATTAACTTATACCCCAACCCAGCAAAAGACCAATTTTATATCAACAATGCGTCATATATTAATTTGCAAAAAGCGGTTATTTATGATGTTAGTGGTAGGTTGATTTCTGAACATGATATTTCAAACACTTCAAAAACAAAAACCATTAAAATACCAAGTGCATCAAAAGGCATTTATTTTGTAAATATTCATTCCGATTCTGCAGTGATTACGAAAAAGATAGTATTAGATTAAGTAAATCGATAAATAATATGAAAGCCTGTGGAGTCAGTTTTACAGGCTTTTTTTATGACTAAATTATAAGGTTTAAATAAAATGAATAGTTAAATTTTGCTAGAACATTAAGAATAGTTAATTTTCATCACAATAAAATCAATCAATATGAGACTTCAAAAACACCTTATTATTTGCTTCCTTTTCTGTTCTTGTTTTGGCTTTAGCCAACAAGCATCAACATCTGTAAAAGTTTTGAAAAAAGCGATTCAACAAAAACAAGAACTCGCTCAAAACTCATTAGTTAAAAACGTATCCTTTGATAATATAGGGCCAACAATAATGAGCGGCAGGGTTGTAGATTTAGATGTAAACCCTAATAATCCAACAGAATTTTATGTTGGTTATGCTTCTGGTGGTGTTTGGCATACAACCAATAATGGTTCTACATTTGAGCCAATTTTAGACACTTCAAACACTCAAAACGTTGGAGATATTGCCGTAGACTGGAAAACGAGAACCATTTGGGTTGGTACTGGAGAAAACAATTCATCGCGTTCTAGTTATGCTGGAATTGGGATTTTGAAATCTTCTGATAATGGAAAAACTTGGGTAAATGTTGGGTTACCAGATTCTCATCACATTGGTCGAATTCTTATTAATCCCTATAACCCTGATGAAGTTGTAATTGGTGTAACAGGTCATTTATATTCGCCAAATAAAGAGCGTGGTATTTATAAAACTACTGATGGAGGAAAGACCTGGAAACAAAACCTTTTTGTTGATGACGTAAGTGGTATTATTGATGTGCAATATGCGCCAAATAATTACAATGTGATGTTTGCTTCATCGTGGACAAAAGACAGAAAAGCATGGAATTTTAATGGAAGTGGAAATAATTCAGCAATTTATAAAAGTACAGATGCTGGTAATACTTGGACTAAAGTATCTACTCCAAAAAGTGGATTTCCTACTGGCGATGGTGTTGGTAGAATTGGTTTAGCTGTTTTTAACGAAAACATAATTTATGCTTTACACGACAGTCAATTTAGAAGGGCTTCAGAAAATAAAGAAGAAGATAAAAAAGGCTTAACTAAAGAAGATTTTAAAACCATGACCGTTGAATCTTTTTTAAACCTTGAAGATAAAAAGCTCAATGGGTTTTTAAAAACTAACGGATTTCAAGAAAAATATCGTGCCGAAAATGTAAAACAAATGGTAAGAAGCGGCAACGTAAAACCAATCGATTTGGCTAAATACTTAGAAGATGCCAACACTATGCTTTTCGACACACCTGTAATTGGAGCTGAGGTTTATAAAAGTATTGATGGTGGTAAAACATGGCAAAAAACACACGAAAACTATATTGACGATTTGTATTATAGTTATGGCTATTATTTTGGAGAAATACGAGTTGACCTTCAAAATAAAGATGGTATTTACATTATGGGGGTGCCTATTTTAAAATCTAAAGATGGCGGAAAAACATTTGCATCCATCAGTAAAGAAAACGTACATGCAGATCATCAAGCGCTTTGGGTAAATCCAGAAAAATCAGGACATTTAATTAACGGAAATGATGGGGGTTTAAATATGAGCTATGACGATGGCGAGAGTTGGGAAAAATTAAATGTAACCTCTGTAGGTCAATTTTATGCCATAAATGTAGATAACGAAACACCATATAATGTTTATGGCGGTTTACAAGATAATGGCGTTTGGGTTGGTGCTCATAATGCTGGTGTTAATAAACGTTGGCAACAAAGTGGTCAGAACCCTTGGGAGAGTATTATGGGAGGCGATGGGATGCATATTCAAATTGATAGCAGAAACTCAAATATTGTTTATACAGGGTATCAATTCGGAAATTATTTTAGAATCAATCGAGAAACTAAAGCACAAAAATATATTCAACCAAAACATGAATTAGGAGAAAATCCGTATCGATTTAATTGGCAAACCCCTATTTTATTGTCGCCTCATAATCAAGATATTTTATATTTAGGTGGAAATAAATTGATGCGTTCTATGAATCAGGGAGATGATTGGACTGCCATTAGTAACGATTTAACCAATGGAGGGAAAGCAGGAAATGTTGCTTATGGCACATTAACAACCATTAGCGAATCGCCTTTTCAATTTGGGTTAATTTATACAGGAAGCGATGATGGATTAATTTATGTCACTAAAAACGCTGGTGGTAGTTGGGAGAATATTTCAAACGAATTGCCAAAGGATTTGTGGGTAACACGCGTTATCGCATCGCAGCATAAAAAAGAACGTGTTTATGTGACTTTAAACGGATATCGTTGGGATAATTTTTCGGTGTATGTTTATATGAGTGATGATTACGGGAATACGTGGAAAAATATTAGTTCAAATATTCCATTATCACCAGTAAACGTGATTAAAGAAGATCCTAAAAACGAGAATATTTTATATGTAGGAACAGATAATGGCGCATACGTATCTTTTAATAAAGGTGAAAAATGGGACGTTTTTAGCAAAGGATTACCAAGTGTTGCGGTTCACGATTTGGTTATTCAGCCTAAAGCTAACGATTTACTTTTAGGAACACACGGGAGAAGCATTTACAAAACCAATATTAAACATTTACAAAAAATGAATGCATCAAAAATGAATCAATCTATTGTGCTTTTTGACGTTGAAGATGTTAAGCATTCTTTACGTTGGGGAAGTAGTTTTAGTGCCTGGTCTAAGGTTTTTGAGCCTTCAATTGATATTAGTTTTTATGCAAATAAAACTGGAGAGCAAACCATTAAAATCTTATCTGAAAATAACTCAGAACTAAATGTAATAAAAGTAAATGCAGAGAAAGGATTCAATACTATTGAATACGATTTAACCATTTCTGAAAAAGCACAAAAATCATTAATGAAAGAGAATACAAGTGTTAAAATTAATAAAGCCGAAAATGGTAAATATTACTTGCCAAAAGGCGAATATGGTGTTAGAATTGGTTCAGAAAAATCAATTATTCAAATAAAATAAAGTTTCTAAATTAAAATGGTTCTAAATACAAATTTTAAAGGCGTAACTTTTTGTCTATAACTTTATTGTAAAGTACCTTTGTAACTATATAAATAACTTCATAATAATGAGCGGATTTTTTAAATCTTCGATTGGAAGAAAAGTAGCCATGGCGCTTTCTGCGTTCTTCCTTATGTTTTTCTTAATTATTCATTTAGCAGTAAATATTACATCACTTTTTAGTGAAGATTTGTTTAATGAATTATCCCATTTCATGGGCACAAACCCATTAATTCAATTTGCTTTACAACCCGTTTTAATTTTTGGTGTGGTATTTCATTTTGTTATGGGATTCATATTAGAATTAAAAAACAAAAAAGCAAACGGTGTAAGTTATGCTAGAAATAACGGTGCTGCAAATTCTACTTGGATGAGTAGGAATATGATTTATAGCGGATTGGTTATTTTAGCTTTTCTTGTTTTACATTTTGCTGATTTTTGGGTTCATGAAATCAATGTAAAATACGTTAATGTTCAACCAGAAGAGCCAACACGATATTTTCACGAGTTACAAGAAAAGTTTGTTCCTGCCTGGAGAGTTGCTGCTTATGTGGTTTCTTTTGTGTTGTTAGGCTTGCATTTGGCACATGGGTTTACCTCAGCTTTTCAATCTATGGGTTCAACGGTTGGGCGTAAAAAAACGCTTCAAAATATAGGTAAGGCATATTCGATTATTATTCCTTTAGGATTTATAATTATTGCACTTTTCCATCATCTTAACCATTAATCTAAAAAAATATTATGGCTTTAGATTCAAAAGTACCAAAAGGTCCAATTAAAGATAAATGGACAGATTATAAAAATAAAATTGACCTTGTAAATCCTGCCAATAAACGTCATATCGATGTTATTGTTGTTGGTACAGGTTTAGCTGGTGGTTCAGCAGCTGCAACGTTAGCTGAGTTAGGGTATAACGTAAAGGCATTTGCTTATCAAGATTCTCCGCGTCGTGCACACTCTATTGCCGCTCAAGGCGGAATAAATGCAGCAAAAAATTATCAAGGTGACGGCGATTCAACTCATAGATTATTTTACGATACTGTAAAAGGTGGCGATTACCGTTCGCGTGAAGCTAATGTGTATCGTTTAGCCGAAGTTTCAGCTAATATTATAGATCAATGCGTAGCTCAAGGTGTTCCTTTTGCACGTGATTATGGCGGATTATTAGATAACCGTTCGTTTGGTGGTGTATTAGTTTCAAGAACATTTTACGCCAAAGGTCAAACAGGACAACAATTATTATTAGGTGCATATTCAGCTATGAACCGTCAGATTGCTCGTGGTAAAATAGAAATGTTTAACCGTCACGAAATGCTTGATGTTGTTATTGTTGATGGAAAAGCACGTGGAATTATTGCACGTAATTTAATTACTGGCGAAATAGAAAGACATTCGGCTCACGCCGTAGTTGTGGGTTCTGGCGGGTACGGAAATGTTTATTTCTTATCGACAAACGCAATGGGTTCTAACGCTACTGCAGCTTGGAAAATTCATAAAAAAGGAGCGTATTTCGCAAACCCTTGTTATACACAGATTCACCCAACATGTATTCCTCGAAGTGGAGATTATCAGTCTAAATTAACATTGATGTCTGAATCACTTCGTAACGATGGACGTATTTGGGTGCCTAAAAATATGGAAGATGTTATGGCAATCCGTGAAGGTCGCAAAAAGCCAACCGATTTATCTGAAGACGAACGTGATTATTACTTAGAACGCCGTTATCCAGCTTTTGGAAATTTAGTGCCTCGTGATGTAGCATCTCGTGCAGCAAAAGAACGCTGCGATGCGGGTTATGGTGTTAATGCTACTGGGGAAGCGGTGTATTTAGATTTTGCTGCAGCTTTTGAACGTTATGGAAAAGAACAAGCTAAAATTCATAATATAGAGAATGCATCTGCCGAAAAAATATACGAATTAGGTCAAGCTATAGTAGAAGCTAAGTATGGTAACCTATTCCAAATGTATGAGAAGATTGTAGATCAAAATCCATACAAAACACCAATGATGATTTATCCAGCGGTACATTATACTATGGGAGGTGTTTGGGTTGATTATAATTTAATGACAACTATTCCTGGTTGTTACTGTATTGGGGAAGCAAATTTCTCAGATCATGGAGCTAACCGCTTAGGTGCATCTGCTTTAATGCAAGGTTTAGCCGATGGTTATTTTGTATTACCGTATACTATTGGAGATTATTTATCCGATGATATTCGAACAGGAAAAATTCCAACGGATACTAAGGAATTTGATGAAGCAGAAAAAGAAGTAAGCGATAGAATTAATTTCTTTGTAAATAATAAAGGAACAAAATCTGTAGATTATTTCCATAAGAAGTTAGGAAAAGTAATGTGGGATAAGGCAGGAATGTCTAGAAATGCAACAGGTTTAAAAGAGGCTATGGCTGAAATTAAAGCGATTCGAGAAGAATTCTGGAAAGAAGTTTCAGTTCCAGGAACGGCAAATGAAATGAATCCAGAACTTGAAAAAGCAGGTCGTGTTGCCGATTTCTTAGAGCTTGGAGAATTATTTGCCAAAGATGCTTTAATGCGCGAAGAGTCTTGTGGCGGCCATTTTAGAGAAGAGTCTGCAGAAGAATCTGGACCACAAAAAGGAGAAGCAAAACGTAATGATAAAGACTTTGCTTTTGTAGCAGCATGGGAATATAAAGGAGAGCCTGCTGAAGCGGTTTTACATAAAGAAGAATTAGAATTTAAAGATATTGAGTTGAAGCAGAGGAGTTATAAGTAGTATAGCCATTAGGCAAAAGCAATAAGATGACTAAAGTAAAATCATATAAAGATTTGTTGATTTGGCAAAAAGGTATTGAAATTGTTAAAGAAACTTATTTAGTATGTAAAGAAATTCCAAATGAGGAATTGTATGGATTACAGAATCAAATTAAACGTTCGTCTGTTTCTATATCATCAAATATAGCTGAAGGTTGGGGTCGAAATTATACTAAAAATTATATTCAATTTTTAAAATATTCAAGAGGCTCTTTACTAGAACTAGAAACTCAAATAATAATAGCAAAGGAATTAGATTTTATTTCAACAGAAAGTTTTAATAAAATTTAAGGTTTAATAACCGAAGAGAGTAAAATGTTAAATGCCTTCATTAAATCAATAGACAAATAGCTTTTGCCTAATGACTTTTGGCTAATAAACTAAAACAATGAATCTAACACTTAAAATTTGGAGACAAAAAGACTCAAATGCAAAGGGTCAAATGGTCGATTATAAAGTTACTGATATTTCAGAGCATATGTCTTTCTTAGAAATGATGGATGTTTTGAATGAACAATTAGTAAACGCAGGCGAAGAACCCGTAGCATTCGATCACGATTGTCGTGAAGGTATTTGTGGAATGTGCTCCATGTATATAAACGGCGAAGCTCACGGACCAGATAGAGGCATTACTACGTGTCAATTACATATGCGTATGTTTAAAGATGGGGATACGATTACTATCGAGCCATTTAGAGCAGCAGCGTTTCCTGTAATTAAAGATTTAGTTGTAGATAGAATGGCGTTTGAAAGGATTCAACAGGCTGGGGGTTATATTTCTGTAAATACATCAGGAAACACACAAGATGCGAATTCTATTCCAATTTCTAAGCACTCAGCCGATGAAGCTATGGATGCTGCAACTTGTATTGGTTGTGGGGCATGTGTAGCTACTTGTAAAAATTCATCAGCTATGTTATTTGTTGGTGCAAAAGTATCTCAATATGCATTATTGCCACAAGGACAAATTGAAGCTGCCGATCGTGTTAAAAACATGGTGGCTCAAATGGATTTAGAAGGTTTTGGAAACTGTACTAATACAGGAGCATGTGAGATTGAATGCCCTAAAGGGATTTCGTTAGATAACATCGCTCGAATGAATAGAGAATTGATGAAGGCTAATATATAATACTTTGTCATGCTGAACTTGATTCAGCATCTCATTATAGAAATAAAAACTCCTAAATAATTCATTTTTAGGAGTTTTTTTATGGTTTAAAAATAAGCTCTTAATTGAATGGTTCCCGTATGAATCGTTTTACTAGTTTCTGTTTTTCTGCCGAAGTAGTTTAAATTCAAATCTAAAAAAGCAGTCAGTTTTTTTTGTGCTAACAAACTCCATGTAAAGTTTTTTCCCGGTTGTAAACCCTCTAGCATTTGATAAGAAACAGGTGTATTTGCATTTCCGTTAAAAGCATTAGAAAAATAATTAAACTCCCCATTTATAGCATTTTTATCTTTATTTGAAAAGGCAAACGAGACACCATATTTATGCTGTTTTAAAGATTCTAAACCACCAACAGTATTCTCTTTTTTTGTGTGTTGATAAAAGATATCGAAACGCGAATTATCATTAAATAAATAAGAGATTTTAGGATTGAAAAGCGTTTCATCAAAATTGTAATTTTTGCTTGTAAAATTCTCACTGATGCTTTCATTTTTATCAAAAGCAGATTGAAATGATAGTAGCCAGCTTTCTTCAATTTTATGGTTAAAATTAAACTGATGACTTTTTAAGCTATTGGCAATAAAACCAACAGATAAAACATTCCGAGATTGGTTTGATAAATAGGTATACGATGTTGTGTAACGCTGTTTTCCGCGATTAAAAAATAATACATTTCTAAAGTTTAATTGTAAGCCCAATTGATTATCTGCATCATTTTCAAAAGGATTGAGATTGAAACTATTGCCTTCGCGCTTAATTTTTCTATCTATTAAATAACTGGTTTGATTATAAAAATGCGACCAAAATTTCCGTGATTTATTGTCGCTAACCGACCATTGGGATGGATTAATAGTCACCGTTTGACTCAACCTATTTTGGTGCGTTTTTATATAAATACGATTTGGCAGCAACACACGAATGTATTTACCTTGATCTTGAAATTGAGCAATTTCAAATTCCTCTAACTCTTGAATACCATTGGTGTTATAATCAATCCAAGTATAATTGCCTTGTCCAGTTTCAACTTCCACATAAGTAAAATCTTGTTGCGGTAAGGTTCCAGAATTGGTTTCAAAAACGGTATTCCATAATAATATTTGTTTGAAGAGCTTTTGATTGAATTGTAATCTAGAGTTTATAGACTGCTCGTCGTCAATCGTATCGTCTTCACTTCTCAATGTTCTGTAATTTGCGTAAAGCGACAGATTTGTATTGGTGTTTTGAATAAGTTTTGAATCTAAATAAAATGTATTAGATGTATTTACTTTTTGCAATTCGTTATTTCTGACGCTGTCGTTTACTCTATTTTTATATCCAATTTCAGCAAAAACTTTGGTACTATCACCAACGCCAAAAAACAATTCATACGATTTGAATTTTTGACTTAAAGGGGTTAAAATTTGGGTAGAGATATCTTTTTGCTCGTTATTTTCAATGGCTAACTTAGTACCTATCCAACTGTTTTGCATCCCGTAAGTAATGGTATTGTAAGACCTTAAAAATGTTGAAATGTTTACGTTAGATGTCGCTTTTAAAAAACTTGAATTAGAATTAATATTGAATTTATTAAGAAGTAAATTCATATAGGTAACATGTCTATTTCCATTAAAGTTTTCAGAGAATTCTAAATGTTCAAACTGATAATTTACAAGTCCTTTTTTTAGATAAATCAATTGCAATCCTGTTTTTGTAAATTGTTGATTGCCCAAAGGGTTTTCAATATTCCAATCACGAGAAAATTCAGCATTATATAAACGCTCAATGGTTTTAAAATTATTTTGAATAAAGTCACCATCAATAAAAGCATTTAAATTCCAAAGACTATCTTTTTTAATAATGTTTTGATTGATTTTAAGCTTTCCTGCAAATCCATTATTATTATCATCATTTAAACCAGAAAACAAGTTTAAATCGTTTTTACTGCCAGCCGCTTCAAAATGAATAGCTGTTTTTTCGGTGGGATTGTAGCTTCCATTAATAACCGCTATTTGAAGTTTTGTTGGTGCAATAAGTTGCACAATAGGGGCGTAATTTCCTTGATTAACACCAACATATTCATAAATGTTATTGATGGCATTAATACTACTTAAAATATAATCACCTTGATTTTCACCAACTCGCGTAAACGTAACACGATATAATTCATCATCTGGATTATTTGAAAAGATAAAGGCTTCAACACCGCTAATGAGTTCTTTTTTATAAAGAATTCTATTCTCGTTTAAAGCTTCTAAAACTTCAGATGGTGCAACCATTTGCGCTCTATCATCTCCAGCATTTGCTAATATTTGAACTTGTTCAGTCGATAAGTTTTGTTGCAAAGGTTGGTTTTTGGCATCATTTTCAGAATATACCGAAATGCCAAGTTTTAGTTTCTCACTTTCAAAACGCCCTCCTCCATAAGCTAATAAGCGGGAATAATTGCGTTCGCTTACTTGATAATCGACCGTAATTCGCATTTCGGAAGTGATAGGAAATGTGGAGTTGAAAATGATTTCGCCAGCATTATAATCTATAATATAATCATGGTTTTCGCCACGTTTTGCAGCAACACCATTTACATAAACGGTTTCGCTACCCGAAACAATAAGCACAAATAATTCGCCATTTTGTCCTTGTAATTTATATGGGCCTTGGTTGCCTTCTTGCGCATTAAATTCGCTTCTGGTAAATTGCCCACGGACAAAAGCACCTGCAGCAAATAGGTTGGTTTGTGCATCGTCGTTTCCTAATTTCGCATTAATCAATAATCCTTGCACACGTTTTGAAAAACTAGCAAAGTAAGAATCGGTATTTAGTAAATCAATATCGCCAGCCCGAATGTTCCAATTATCGCTAAACAGTTCAATAAACACTTGGTCGAATTCATCTAAACGTTGGCTATAACCACTTTCTTGTAAAGGAATGTTAGCATCTTGTATAGAGGCTCGTAAGGATACTTTATCGTTTAATTTTCCTGTAATTTGTAAATCTAATTCACTTTTTAAAACCGAATTTTGGTTGTTGCCAATAGTAACTCCACGAGAAATACTACCAGAAGTGGTTAAACCATCAAAAGGAATAAAATTTTTGGACTCGTTAGGTTGCGATAACTTATATAATATTTGGGCATTACTGTTGTTTTTAACAATAATGTTTTCGTCTAATTGCTTATAGGTTTTGGTTAAAAAATCGGGAAATTTTAAATAATTTATAATGATAGAATCTGCTTGAATAGGCTTTTTAAAAGTTAAAATGGCTTTTGGAAAATCTACAATATAATATGTGGAATCTATTATCGAGTTGTCTTTCACTTTAATCGAAAACGAATTGGGATTAATACTAACACTGTCAATTCTAATGGTATCTTTTACGGCAACTTTTTTAGTCTTGTAATTAGAGTTTTTGTTTTGTGCTAATGAGCAAAAACTAATAAAAAAGAGAAGAAAGGGTAGTAAACACTTCATTTAGATACTTAAACTGCAATACGCTTAAAATATTTTGTTAATAGCTTCGTTAAAACTCCTTATATAAATAATAGTGTAAATGTAACGCATTATTTATTTTAGCTGAAATCAATACGCTTTTTAAAAAAAGGGTATTGTCCCGACAGAGGTCGGGATCTTTTAAAACTTTAATTAAAAAAATTAATGAAAATTATATCCTATAACGTAAACGGTATTCGTGCAGCCATTAATAAAGGCTTTATCGATTGGTTAAAAAGTGCCAATCCAGATGTGATTTGTCTGCAAGAAATTAAAGCGATGAAAGAACAGTTGGATTTAAGTTTGTTTGAAAAAGCTGGTTATAGATACAACTATTGGTTTAGTGCCCAGAAAAAAGGATATAGCGGTGTCGCTATTTTAAGTAAAACAGAGCCAAATCATGTAGAATACGGCACAGGAATTGAGTCTATGGATTTTGAAGGCAGAAACCTAAGAGTAGATTTTGGAGGGGTTTCTGTGATGAGTTTATACTTACCATCGGGTACAAACGATGCACGGCTAAACCATAAGTTGGAGTATATGGATATGTTTCAAGATTATATAAATACGCTAAAAAAAGATATTCCTAATATAGTTGTTTGTGGCGATTATAATATTTGCCATGAAGAAATAGATATTCACAACCCTAAAATGAAAGGTGTTTCAGGGTTTTTACCCGTGGAACGTGAGTGGATAGGAAGCTTTATTAATAATGGATTTATTGATTCTTTTAGATATTTGAATAAAGAATCTCAGCAATATAGTTGGTGGAGTTATCGTGCTAATGCGCGAGCTAATAATAAAGGTTGGCGATTAGATTACGCCATGGTTTCGCAACCATTACAAGAAAACATTAAAAGAGCCGTTATACTCTCTGATGCAGTGCATAGCGATCATTGTCCAATTTTAGTAGAAATAGAAAATTAATATTTAACAAAAATAAATTTAACCTGAAATCATGATAAAAAAAATCACATTAACTGTATTTACTTTAGTGCTTTTAGTAAGCTGTGTGTCGCCAAAAGTATATAAAGAATTAGAAGGAAAATATGCTAATTTAAAACAAGAAAACAGAACCCTTTCAGATGAAAATGAAGCACTTTTAAACGCGAAAAACATAGCTGAAAATGAATTAAAGCAACTAACAGCAGCCTATAATGAAGCTGTTACAGAACGCGATAAATTACAAGCCGATTACAATGCTACAAAATCTAATTTAGATAATTTAAAAGCTTCTTATGATGCTTTAGAGAAAAATAGTTCTGCTTCAATTGCCGAAAATTCTAAGAAAAATAGAGAATTATTAGCACAATTAGAAGCCAAAGAACAAGCTTTAGCCGCAGAGAATGCACGATTAGCAAAACTTAAAAGAGAGCTACAAGACCGCTCGGATCGCGTAGCAGAATTAGAAAGTGTTATCGCATCAAAAGATGCTGCAATGACAGCGCTTAAAAACGCCATTTCAAAAGCCTTAACCGATTTTGAAGGTAAGGGTTTAACTGTTGAACAGCGAGACGGAAAAGTATATGTTTCAATGGAAAATAAGTTGTTGTTTAGTTCAGGAAGTTGGGCAGTAGGAGCAGAAGGTCGTAGAGCAGTTCAGCAATTGGGTAGTGTGTTAGGCGTTAATCCAGACATTGCTGTTTTAATTGAAGGACATACCGATAATGCACCATACCAGGGGAGCGGAAACTTAAGTGGTAACTGGGATTTGTCAACTAAACGTGCCACAGCCATTGTAAATATTCTTAGAGAAAACCCATCTATAAATGCCGAGAATTTAACAGCCGCTGGACGTGGTGAGTTTGCGCCAATTGCAACAAACGATACCGCAGAAGGGAAAGCTAAAAACAGACGTATTGAAGTTATTTTAACGCCTAAGTTAGACGAGCTTTCTAAGTTGTTAAACGAGAATTAATATTCGCAAAAACACTCTTTTGGGTTTTCCTAAAAGTTTCAGATAAATTGTCATTCTCGCGAAGGCGGGAATCTAAACAAAGATTTTCTTTGTTAGGGCGTTACCACAAGGGTCGCGCTTTCCGCTGTATCTTTTTTACGTCATAGCGAGGACGAAGGACGTGGCTATCTGTTAAATGTTTAGGTTTAAATAAAGTATTTTCCTTATTTTAAAAAAGGATGCCGCTGCAATCTCTAACGTATAAAAAACCTTTAAAACCCTTAATAGCTTTTAAAGGTTTTTTATCTTTATCCAATAGTTATAAATATAACTAAGTTGTCATTCCAGAGTTTATACTGAGTGAAGTCGAAGTACAGGCAGGAATCCACAGCAAACCTTGAAATTCAATTAAAAATATTCCCAACTTTTCGGGAATGACAAATACAGCATTTATGAAATACACAACATTACCAAATACCAATATAAAAGTTAGTAAAATATGTTTAGGTACGATGACATGGGGAAATCAAAATACTCAAGACGATGGTTTTGCTCAAATGGATTATGCATTAAATCAAGGCGTAAACTTTTTTGATACTGCCGAAATGTATGCGGTTCCAGCTAGTCCAGAAACTTATGGTAGTACAGAAACTATTATTGGTAATTGGTTTGCTAAAACTGGTAATCGAGATAAAGTAATTTTAGCCTCAAAAATTGCCGGCAATGGTGATTATACAGCGCATATTCGTACTAATGGTTTTGCTCCAGAGGCTCTTAAAGAAGCAGTAAACGATAGTTTAAAACGTTTGCAAACCGATTATATTGATTTATACCAATTACACTGGCCAGAACGCGAAACAAATTATTTTGGAGTTAGAGATTATAAACATAACCCAAATGATGCGTGGGAAGATAATTTTAATGAAGTTTTACATACACTTGATGGCATAATTAAAGCAGGTAAAATTAGAAATGTTGGTATTTCAAACGAAAAGGCTTGGGGAACTATGCGTTATTTAGAGGAATCTAAATTAAATAATTTACCAAGAATGGCAACCATTCAAAACCCATATTCGTTATTATGCAGAACCTTTGAAGGTGATTTAGCCGAAGTATCTATTCGCGAAAATATAGGCTTGTTAGCATATTCGCCAATGGCGTTTGGTGTACTATCTGGAAAGTATATAAAAGGGACAGCAGCAGATAACGCACGTTTAAAACTATTCCCAAGATTTGGTCGTTATACCAATCCACAAGCTACTGAAGCAACAAAAAAGTATTTAAAGATTGCTGAAGATAATAACATGACTTTAGCACAAATGAGTTTAGCATTTGTAACTCAACAGCCTTTTGTAACCAGTAATATTATTGGTGCTACTAATTTAGAGCAGCTTAAAGAAAATATTGATAGTGTTGATGTGGTTTTGAATGATGAAGTACTAGCACAGATTAATGAAGTGCATGATACTATTCCTAATCCTGCGCCTTAAAGATTTCGTAAGGTGAAAATAATCTACATATATTTGTTATATGAATGAAAATGAGTTACTTCAAATTATTACGAAATACTTTAGAGAAAATATTCTAGAGAATCATAAAAAGAATGTTCTTAAAGAACATTCTAAATTGAAATCGTATAAAATAAATCCAATTATTGTTAAATATTTATCTAAAGTATTGGAGAATAACTACACTCCAATTGGAATTGCTAAAGCTTTATATTATCCAAGAGTTTTAGGGACGTCGATTACTACTTCATTTGGAACAAGAATTCAGAGAATGTTTGTTGAATTGGGGTTAGCAGATGGTTCTTTAATACCAGAAATGGATATTGAATTTATTGATAAAATAGATAATAGGAGAAAGTGGTGTCAATTGAAATCTGGACCAAATACTATTAACTCTGGTGATGTAAATCCATTATTGCGTAAGTTCTCAAAGGTTGCAAACTTGGGTAGAACTAACGCTATGAATCTAAATAACACAGACTTAATTTTGGGTGTTTTATATGGTAGTGAAGAACAATTAAGTCAGCATTACAGGAAAATTGATGAGACTTACCCAGTAATAATTGGTGCTGAATTTTGGCATAGATTAACAGGGTTCTCTGATTTTTATGAAAAACTAGTAGCAAGTTTAGATTCTATGATTTTAAATATAGATACTGAGAATTTTTTTGAAAGAGGTTATATTGAGTTGGCTATTGAAATCGAAAATTCAGATTTATTTGATTTCAAGTAAAGTTTATTCAAAAATTTAATAATTGAATAACCGATTTCTTGTCCCAAATTACAAGGAACAGCATTTCCTATTTGCTTATATTGCTGAGAAACAGATCCAATAAATTTCCATTCATCTGGAAAAGTTTGAATTCTGGCGTATTCTCTAACAGTAAATGGTCTCGTTTCATCTGGATGACATCGTTCTGTTTGTTTTTGTGCTGGACTACAAGTTAAAGTTAAACTAGGTTCATCCCAACCAATTCTTCTTGCCATTCCAGTTTTTCCTCCACCTAAATAAAAGCTTTTTCCCATATATTCTTTCTGAATATCTATTGGCAAATCCCTCCAATACCCTTTAGGAGGAATTAAATCAAGAATTTCTTTTTTATGTTCAGGGTATTTTGACCCTTCTGATTTGGGAGCTTTACAATTATATAAATCTCCTTTTTTAAGTGCGTCAACTAAATTGTATATCTTTTTATGAGGTTTTGGATATTCATATTTAACATCAATATCTTTTCTAACACCAACCAAAATTAGTCTTTCTCTTTTTTGTGGAACTCTATAATTAATTGCTTTTAAAACTTTTACAGGAACAACATTATATCCAATTTCATCGAGTATTGAAATCATTCCTTCTAAGGTTTTTCCTTTTTCATGACTTAATAATCCTCGAACATTTTCTCCAATACAAATAGGAGGATTTACTTCTCGTACTACTCTTGCAAATTCATAAAACAAAGTGCCTCTGGCATCATTAAGTCCGAGTTTTTTTCCCGCATAGCTAAATGCTTGACAAGGAAAACCACCAGTTACTACATCTACCTTTCCATTATATTCTTTAAAAGAAAAATCTTTAATATCGCCTTCTAATACATTCCAATTTGGTCGATTTTTTTTTAAAGTTTGGCAAGCCCATTTATCAATTTCATTCAGAGCGACGCATTTCAATCCAGCTTGTTCCATTCCCACAGCTAGCCCGCCAGCCCCGGCAAAAAGTTCTAAAACTGAATAATCATTGTGAGGCTTTATGAAATTTGAAACTTCATCTTTGTCAACTGTATTTAATAAATTACCTAGTAGAAGTTGAACATCTTCTTTATGATAAACTCTATAATTAGAAACGGGTTCTCTTACAGCTTTTAATATGCCTTCGTTATCCCATCTTCTGAGAGTTTCTTTGCATTTTCCAACAAGTTCTGCTGTTTCAGCTAAGGATAAATATTCTTTTATAACCACATTACTAAACATTAAACATTGGTTACAAATTTAATTTAAAAAATAGGACTGTCAAAATAAATTAACTAAATCGTAAATTTATTTTAAAAAGACTAATAATTGTGATATGAAAAACCAGACTCACTGGCTAGTCGCGTAAGGGATAGAACGGCATGTTTGAGCTCGCCGACGATAGGAGGAAGCGAGTAGTGAAAGCCCGACCTATTTAGGTAACGCCTAAATAATAATTAAACCTTGTTATTAGAATGAGATTGTCACAACCTAAAGCTTTCGTAATGGCATATAAAGCAAAAACGCCTTACTAAATAAATAGTAAGGCGTTTTTTAATTATTTAATTTGTTTACCATCTTTATCGAAAAAATGATATTCTAAGTATGTGTAAGCATCTCTTGGTAAAACTTTAACCCATTTTTTGTGCTCCAAAAACCATTTTGAACGCACTGATGGAAAACCTTTTGTTAAGAAGGCTGCTATAAAAGGATGTGTGTTTAAAGTCAGCTTTTTATAGTCTTTTTTTAATAGCTTTTCAAGATCGTGATTTATTTTTTGCACCAATCCTATTGGAGCTTCTACCTCAGAGCCATTAATAATCTCATCAGGATTTTCCTCACGAGTTTTAATGTTCATTTCTGGTCGAACACGTTGTCTTGTTATTTGTATCAATCCAAATTTACTTGGAGGCAATATTTTGTGTTTTGCTCTATCGTCCTTCATTTCATCACGAAGGTGATTAAACAACTTTTGCCTATTTTCTGCACTGGTTAAATCAATAAAATCGACTACTATAATACCACCCATATCACGTAATCGTAATTGGCGTGCCATTTCGGTAGCTGCGATTAAATTAACTTCAAGTGCTGTATCCTCTTGGTTATTTGCTTTGTTAGATCTATTTCCGCTGTTTACATCTATAACATGCAGTGCTTCGGTATGTTCTATTACCAAATATGCGCCTTTTGCCATAGAAACGGTTTTGCCAAAGGAGGTTTTAATTTGTCTTTCAATTCCGAATTTTTCAAAAATTGGAACGTTAGACTGATACAATTTAACTATTGATTCTTTTTTTGGTGCAATTTCTTGCACGTAATCTTTAATTTGATAGTAAAGCTCTTCATCATCAACAGTAATTCCTGTAAAGGTGTCGTTAAATATGTCTCGTAAAATTGACGAAGCTTTATTCATTTCTCCTAATACTTTACTGGGATGATGTGCTTTGTGTAGCTTTTTACACATTGCCGTCCAACGACTAAGCAAGTTTTGTAAATCTTTATCTAGTTCAGCTACTTTTTTGCCTTGTGCTACCGTACGAACAATAATACCAAAACCTTGCGGTGTGATACTTTTAACCAATCGTTTTAATCTGTCTTTTTCTTCTTTGTCTTCTATTTTTTGTGAAATAGAGATGCGGTTAGAAAAAGGAACTAAAACAATATATCTACCAGCTATGGAAAGCTCAGAACTAATTCTAGGACCTTTAGTTGATATAGGTTCTTTTACTATTTGTACTAATAGCGATTGATTTGATTTTAAGACATCGGCAATTTTGCCATCTTTATCAATATCTTTTTCAAATGGGAAATTTTTTAAAGAAAAATCGTTTAGTTTACCTGTGCTTACACGTTTTGTGAATTTTAAAAGCGAAGGTAGCTTAGGACCTAAATCGTGATAATGCAAAAAAGCATCTTTCTCGTAACCTACATTAACAAATGCAGCATTTAGTCCAGGAACAGCTTTTCGGATTTTGGCTATAAACACATCACCTACCGAGAAGTCGTTACTATCTTCATCTTTCTGTAATTCAATAAGTTTTCCATCTTTTAATAAGGCAAAATCAACATCGTCGGAACTAGATCGAATGATTAATTCTTTATCCATTTAGTTAATTTTTATCCATACACTCTAGTTAGTCGTTAATTATTAAAAGTTAATAGTTGAATTCTTTTAGAATAACAACCAAAAACTAATAACTAAAAACCAGTAACCAAATTATACAGATGGATTATACATTATTTTTTATCACAGGATTTTTAATCCGTGGAGTTCAAAATACATCAAATTTGACGCTAAAAAATTAATGAACTCATTTCAATGAACTTGTTGTTTTTAAAACCGAAAAAAGTAGCTAATCTAACTACTTTTTTGGGTTTATTTTTTCTTTTTGTGACGGTTAGCGCGTCTACGTTTTTTACGTTTGTGCGTCGCTACCTTATGTCTTTTACGTTTTTTACCACTTGGCATAAATAGTGTCTTTTTAAATTAATAATTCGTTTGATGCTCTTTATTACTTTACGTCTACATTTGTTTTAACGCCTTCTACAAAAACTTTTGCAGGCTTAAATGCAGGAATATTATGAGCAGGTATTTTAATAGTTGTATTCTTAGAAATATTTCTGCCAGTTTTTTCTGCTCTAGTTTTAATAATAAAGCTTCCAAAACCTCTTAAATAAACATTATCACCACTTTCTAGCGACGTTTTTACTTCTTCCATAAATGTTTCAACAGTTGCTTGAACATCACCTTTTTCAATTCCTAATTTCTCAGAAATTTTTGCTACTAAATCAGCCTTCGTCATTTTTAATATATTATTTTTAGTTACTATTATAGATTATAAAAGGGATGCAAATATAGGAATTAAATATTCAATATTTCAAACCTAATTCATTAAAATTTAAGAATATAAACGTTTATTTTTGTTTGCTTTATTTAACTAAATAATGAGATTTACAAAAGCAGTAATACGTTGGTATTCAAATAATAAGAGAGATTTGCCTTGGAGGCAAACGAAAGTTCCTTATTATATATGGTTATCAGAAATTATTTTACAACAAACACAAGTTAAACAAGGGCTACCTTATTATGAAGCGTTTGTTACTAAATATCCAACAGTTTTTGATTTAGCTAATGCCAATGAAAGTGATGTGTTAAAGTTATGGCAAGGACTTGGGTATTATTCTCGTGCCAGAAACTTACACGCTACTGCGAAATATATTGCTAGTGAATTAAACGGTGTTTTCCCGAACAGTTATAAAGATTTATTAAAATTAAAAGGCGTTGGTGATTATACGGCTAGTGCTATGGCATCTATTTGTTTTAATGAAGTTTCTGCTGTGGTTGATGGTAATGTGTATCGTGTTTTGGCACGATATTTTGGAATGGATACGCCTATTAATTCATCAAAAGGAGCTAAGCAGTTTAAAGCATTAGCTCAAGAATTAATAGATGAAAAAAATCCTGCAGAATTTAACCAAGCCATTATGGAATTTGGCGCAGTGCAATGCAAACCTAAAAGTCCAGATTGTAATGCTTGTCCTTTAAACAAAGGATGCATTGCATTTAATAAAAGTAGAATAGCAGAATTACCAGTTAAAATTAAATCCGCGAAAGCAAAAACAAAGCATTTTAATTTTTTGGTATTTATTTCAAAAAACCAAAAAACCCTATTAGAAAAACGAGAAGGCAAAGGCATTTGGCAAAATTTATATCAGTTTCCTTTAGTAGAAACTAACAAAGAGCAAAGCTATGAAGTGTTTAAAGAACTTATAAAATCACATGATTTATTAACAGGTATGCCATTTGAATTAGTACTATATAATAAGGATGCTATTATTCATAAATTATCGCATCAGCATTTATATACTAAATTCTGGATTGTAAATGTAGATAGTCTTTTGGCTGAAGGTGTTTCAATTGAAAGAGTTCATGATTTTCCTGTACCTATTATTATAGGTAATTTTATAGAGGCCTTTAATTTTTAAATTAGTCTCACTAGTGTTTGAGTTTCTATTGAAATTGCCACGACCTAGTCAACAGTAATTTAAAATAAGAGCATGTTCGTTTTTAGCTTTTTACTTACACAAACAAACATTCTTTTGTGGTATGATTATAAACAATCATATTTTTTTATTAATTTTAAGTTTATCAATTGCAAAAGAGTAATTTTGTAGCATTAAATTAAAAAGATAAGGTTATGTCTGGAACACTAAATAAAGTAATGCTTATTGGGCATTTAGGAGATGAGGTAAAAATGCATTATTTTGAAGGTGGAGGTTGTATAGGTCGTTTTCCATTGGCTACAAACGAAACCTATACTAGCAAACAAACTAATGAGCGCATTACAAATACTGAATGGCATAATATTGTTGTGCGAAATAAAGGGGCTGAAATTTGCGAAAAGTATTTAAGCAAAGGCGATAAGGTTTATATAGAAGGCAGATTGAAAACCAGAAAATGGCAAGACGATAAAGGTGCTGATAGATATTCGACTGAAATTCATTGTTCGGATTTCACTTTTTTATCCACTAAAAAAGAAAGTGAAAATAACGTAGCAAATAAGCCAGTTACTCAAAACCCTGTAACAAAACCATCTGAAAAAAATGAGTCTAATGGTGAAGGAAATGATGACCTACCGTTTTAATTTATTGTTTAACTAATACCATGGTAATTGGATCCTGATCCCGCGAGTTTTATAGTATTACTTATTGCAATTGATTTTTCAGTTGTTAGTGGGTTTACATTGTTGTTTTTACTGTTAATTTGCTCTGGACTTATTTCTGGTGCCGAAGTGGCGTTGTTTTCTCTTACAAGAACCGATATTGAAGAGGGTTTAGAGAATAATTCTAAGCGCATACAAATTATAGCTAAACTTTTAGAGCGTCCTAAAAAATTATTGGCCACCATATTAGTGTCAAATAATTTTATAAACATAGCTATTGTTATTTTATTCGCTTATTTGGGCAGTAATATGTTTGATGCTATTACATCTCCCGTATTAAAATTCACATTAGAAGTTATTATAGTAACCTTTCTTATTTTATTGTTTGGCGAAATATTACCCAAAATCTATGCTAGTAGAAATAAGCTAAAATTTGTGTCGTTTATGGCATACCCACTGCGGGTTTTAGATGTCTTATTAACGCCTATAAGTATGCCCATGCGTGGTGTTACATTGGCTATTCATAAAAAATTAGGCAAGCAAAAATCGAATTTGAGTGTCGACCAATTATCACAAGCTTTAGAGCTTACAAGTGAAGACGATACGACCAAAGAGGAGCAAAAAATATTGCAAGGTATAGTGTCTTTTGGAAATACCGACACTAAACAAGTTATGCGACCAAGAATTGATATTTTCGCGCTAAATATAGAGCAAAAATATGCTGAAATTATGCCCGAAATAATTGCAAATGGCTATTCTAGAATACCTGTTTATAAGGATAATATTGATACTATTGAAGGTGTTCTATACGTAAAGGATTTATTGCCATATATTGATAGAAAACAATTTGATTGGTCAACCTTATTACGCGAACCCTTTTTTGTGCCAGAGAATAAAAAGTTAGATGATTTAATGGCAGAATTTCAAGAGAAAAAAGTGCACTTGGCAGTTGTTGTTGATGAATATGGAGGTACTTCAGGGTTAATCTCTTTAGAAGATATTATTGAAGAAATTGTTGGTGATATAAGTGATGAGTTTGATGATGAAGATTTAATGTATTCAAAACTAGACGAAAATAATTATGTATTTGAAGGTAAAACAGCTTTAAAAGATTTTTATAAAGTTATTAAAATTGAAGATGATACTGTTTTTGAAGAATATAAAGGTGAAGCAGAAACCGTTGCTGGTTTTGTTTTAGAAATATCTAAAAGCTTCCCAAAGTTAAATAGTAAAATAAATTTTAAAAATTACGTTTTCACTATAGAAGCTTTAGATAAGAAAAGGATAAAACTTGTAAAACTTACAATTACTTAATGAAGAACTTTTTGTGTTTATTTCTTATAGTTGTTTTCTCTATTTCTTGTAGAGAAGATTATGTGCCAAAACCAAAGGCCTATTTAAGATTAGATTACCCGAAAGCTAATTATGTGAAATCAAATATTAGTGTTCCTTTTGCATTTGAAACTAATTTACTAGCTACAAAACTAAAAATGAATGATGTTAATGCAACTACCGAGAGTTATGGAATTAACATTGAGTACCCATCATTAAAAGGTACTATTTTTTTAACTTACAAAGCCGTAGAAGGAAACAAAAAAAACTTAATAGATTTTTTGCGTGACGCACAAAATTTTACGCAAAAACACAATATAAAAGCCGATGGTATTTTAGAAACGGTTTACGAAAACTCAGAAAAAAAAACCTACGGTATGTTTTATGAAGTGGAAGGTAATGCGGCTTCGCAATCTCAATTTTATTTAACAGATAGCATTAATCATTTTTTAACAGGATCGTTATATTTCTATGCGAAACCCAATTACGATTCCATTCTTCCTGCAGCAAACTATTTGCAAAAAGACATTAAGCATATTATGGAAACTGTGGAGTGGAAATAAAAAAGCCTCTCAATTTTGAGAAGCTTTTTTGATAAGTATATGATTCTAAAAATTAAGCCTCAGCTTTTTCTGCACAACACGCCTTTTTACAATCGGCAGCACATGCTTTTTTCTCAGCATCAGTTTTATTAGCGCAACATGGTTTTGTGCAATCTGCAGTGCATGCTTTTTTTGTTGAAAAACCTTCAACCGTTTTCATATCGCTAACTTTATAAATGTCGGCAACTTTAGTTACGGTTTCTTCAAGTGATGTTGGAGTAACTTTAGCTTCGTTATATTCAACCATAGCTAGTTTTCTATCAAAATCTACTGTAGCAGATTTTACACCATCCATTTTAGCAATTTTCTTTTGAATAGTTGCAGCGCAACCAATTTGACAAGTCATACCATCAATAGTGAATTCCGCTTTTGCATATGTTGCATTCGGGTCTAATTTTTTAGAGGTTTCTGAAGCAACTTCAATAGTTTTAACCTCAGGTTTTGTTTCATTTTTACAACTAAAAGCAATAAATGTAATTAATGCAATAGCTATAATATTTTTAAATGTTTTCATTTAGATATGTTTTAAATTAATAAATTTAATCTATGAGATTTAAAATATTTCAAACCTAAAATAATTAAATGCTCATTATGGGTTACAAAACTACTAAATATTGATGTTTCTTTGCGTTAAAAAGTGGAATTTGTTATTCTTATAAATATTAAATGAACAATGTCAATTTAAAATGGGTGTATCTTTTTGCGCTTTCAATAATTTGGGGCAGCTCTTTTATACTCATGAAAAAAGTGTTAATAGGATTAACACCAGTACAGTTAGGTTCTTTAAGAATATTATTTACAGGTTTTTTTCTTTTTATAGTTGGGTTTAATAAGTTAAAAACCATTAAGCCTAAAGATTGGAAATGGGTAAGTGTTACAGGTGTTTTAGGTACTTTCTTTCCTGTTTTCTTTTTTGCTTATGCACAAACCGAAATTGATAGCTCAATAGCGTCTATTTTAAATTCATTAGTACCTTTAAATACGGTTATTATTGGGTTTATTGTTTTTAAAATAACATCAACCAAAAGACAAATATTGGGTGTTTTCATAGGTTTATTAGGCGCTGTATTGCTAATAGCAAATGGTGCTTCAATTAATTCAAATCAAAATTATTTATATACTATTTATATAATTCTGGCAACTGTTTCGTACGCTACCAGTGTTAATGTTTTAAAAAGATACTTGCAAAATATGCATGCGCTTACCATAGCAGTTGGAAACTTTGTAGTTATAATCATACCAGCTATTGTTATACTTATTAGTTCTGGTTTTTTTAAGGCTGAAGTTTTGGCATCTCCAAATCTTAAGCCGGCCTTGTTTTATTTGGTTATTTTATCGCTTTTTGGAACAGCTGTTGCAAAAGTTTTGTTTAATAAGTTGGTGCATGTAGCAACTCCGGTTTTCGCATCTTCTGTAACCTATTTAATGCCAATAGTTGCCATTTTTTGGGGTGTTTTAGATGGTGAAAGTTTAAGTTTATTGCAAATAATAGCTAGTTTGGTTATTTTGTTTGGAGTTTATTTATCACATAGGCGAAAGAGTTAATCTTGTTTAAGGCGTTTAAAATGAGTGATTTATTTAAAAATACTTTGACAGAAATTATTTTAAATCAATTTTTTTTACGAAATTTAAGAGCCTTACAAGTGAGTTTCATGTTGAAACTTAGCATAAATCTATTTTAAACTTCCTAAATTATATATAGTACATGATAAAATTTTTAATATGAGGGCATAAAGTTTTACAGAAGCTCTCAATTTTTTAATTAATGTTTAATAATTAAAAGATTTAAGCAGATGAAAACAATAACACTTCCTATTCGGTTTGGCCTTGTTACTAGCGCAGTACTTATTGCATACTTTTTAATTTTAGCATTATTTAATAAACATACTAATCCGGTTTTTAGTTTTTTTAATGCTGTTATTACAGTTTTTGGTATATATGAAGCCGTTCGGTTAAAAAAGCTTAGAGATGCTGAACTTTTTTCTTATGGTGAAGGCTTTAAAACGGGTATTGTAACAGGCTTTGTAGCTACCTTATTCTTTACTCTATTTTTCTTGTTTTATGCAACTGAAATTAATCCTGGTTTTTTGCCAAATTTACTTGAAAAACTTAATGGACAATTTAATTTGGATATAGGTATGATTACTTTTGTCGTTGCAGTAATGGGGTTTGCTACATCTGTAGTTTCTACGCTTACAGTTATGCAACTTTTTAAAAATAGCAAAAATATTCTTCAAAACAGATAAATGGTTTGTGGTTTAATTAATTAGATGTATATTTGCACTCATTTTTTGAACAAAATTAATTAATAAAAATTCGCTATGTACGCAATTGTAGAGATAGCAGGGCATCAATTTAAAGTTGAAAAAGACCAAAGAGTTTATGTTAACCGTTTACAAACTGAAGAAGGTAAGAAAGTTTCTTTCGATAATGTTCTTTTGGTTGGTGATGGTGACAAAATAACTGTAGGCGCCCCAGCTATAGACGGAGCACAAGTAAGTGCTAAAGTCTTAAAGCACCTTAAAGGTGATAAAGTAATCGTTTTCAAAAAGAAAAGACGTAAAGGTTACCGTGTTAAAAATGGTCACCGTCAATCTTTAACAGAAATTGTAATTGAAAGCATTGCTGCTTCAGGAGCAAAAAAGGCAGCCCCAGCTAAAGCTGAGAAAGCAGCTCCAAGTAAAGAAGTTAAAAAAGCAGAACCAAAAGCAAAAGTTGAAACTGCAGCGCCAAAAGCTGAAGCAACTCAAGATTTAAGCAAATTAACAGTTGCTGAATTAAAAGAGATGGCAAAAGCAAAAGGAGTTGAAGGTATTTCTTCAATGAAAAAGGCTGATTTAATTGCTGCATTAAGCTAATTATTAACAATATAAAAACTTAAGACAATGGCTCATAAAAAAGGAGTAGGTAGTTCTAAGAATGGTAGAGAATCAGAATCGAAACGTTTAGGTGTTAAGATTTTTGGTGGACAAGCTGCCATTGCAGGAAACATTATCATAAGACAACGTGGTAATACACATCACCCAGGTGAAAACGTTTACCAAGGAAAAGATCATACTTTGCATGCACAAGTTGATGGTCTTGTTAAATTTACAAAGAAAAAAGATAACAAATCTTACGTTTCTATTGAGCCTTTTGAAGCTTAAGAAATGATTTCTTTTAGATATTTAAAACCTTTCTGGATAACAACAGGAAGGTTTTTTTATGCCTTTAATATATCGCTTACTATTTTTAAATGATGCTTAGTATGCATCTCTAAAAATCGTAACGTTTGCTTTTTAGATAATTTTCCAAAAATAAAATGCTTGAAATAAGCCGTTTTAGGTAAAACTTCTAAAGCGTCAATATGGTTTTTTGCAGTTTGTATTTGAGCGTGTAAATCTTCATCTAAAATAATATTTGGTGGCTGTACCATTTTTGGAGCTTTAACTTTTCCTCTTGGGATATAACCTATCGGAAGTAAAACTGCACGCCAAAAATTAAATTTTCGCTCATATTCTTTTGGATTAGATTTTATAGTCCATTCGCAAACAGCATTAAAAACTTTTAAGCTATGATCCAGTTGCCAGCCAATATTGGATGTAGAAATCAAATCACTTTTTTTATCTTTAAAAAGAATGTTTTTTTCTATTTCAGATAATAATTCATTTAAAATCTTAATCTTTTTATTTGTCATAGTTGAAATTTAATTTAAAAAGATATTGATTAAATTCTTAACTTAGGCTATTGGATATTGTTTTACTTAAAATTATTGATTATGCTACCGTTTAGATCAGAAATTAGAAATTCTCCAAGTCAACAAACTATTAAGATTTTTTTGAGTGATGAATCTCTAGGTGCTAAGATTAAAAAGCATTTAGAGCATTTTAATGAGATTGAAATGATTGAAATAAGCGAAAGTATTGGGCAAAATCGAGTTCCCGAAAATATTACGGTTTTCTTGAAAGAAGATGTAGATATTAATAAAATGAAGCAGTCAATCGATTCTAGTTTATGGTGGTATTTTGAAGAGGATATGGTGGATTGACTAGAATTCGATATTGTTTCCTTCAATGAATTTATTTATAGTTTCAGCCCATTCTTCATTGGCGTAATGAAAAACTAGACCACTTTCTTTTTTCCCAAACCAAGCAAACGTCGCGGTGTCCTGAATAATACCTTTTGTAAAGTTATCATAATAGTTATATTTTATTTTTAAGATTGCGGCTTCATATTTTTCATTAATATCAGTACTAGTGAATTTTTCAGAACTATAAATTTGTAGTCTTCTTGAGGAGTTGGTAGAGACATTTAATTGACCGTTGGATGTCTGCTCTAAAATCAAATGATTATTAATAATTTTACCTTTCCCTAAAATAATGACACCAGATAATTTTAAATCAATAGCTTCTCGTTTTCCACTATTACTAAAATTATAATTTATTCTATAAAAATCTGAATCTCCATATACTGCAAATTTTACAGATACATCAACAGTGGGTTTTTCGGATTCAAATCTTTTTTTATCAATTTTTAGCTGCTCTTTTACTTTTTTATCAAATTCTTTAGTTTGAGTCAGAGTTCTATTTAATGTTCTGTTTTGCTCATTTATATTATTAATTATAGATTCAGATTTTTTTAAACTTTCATTTAAATTAGTAATTATAGAATCTGCTTTTGTTTTTAATTTTTCAGTGTTAACGAGTGTTGTATCAATCTTAGCAACTTTATCTGTTTCGTCTTTGTCTTTTGAAACTTCATATTTTATTGAATAAAATAGTCCGCTTAGAACTAAAATAATAGAAATAAAGATTAAAAAATATTTATCATTTTTATTGTTTGTAAAATCAAAAAAGAATGCCAACAATGTTAAAATAGCACCTATGACTAATGTTATAATAAAATATTTCATTGTAGTTTTTTTACAAGGTTTGAGATTATAAATTTAAGAAAAATTTTATTCATAGGTAGGTTTTTACGTGCTAGGGATTGAACGGTCTGTTTGAGCTCCCCGACACAGGAGGGAGCGAGTAGTGAAAGCCCGACCCTTGTGGTAACGCCCAAGAAAAAATCCCAAACATTGCTGCTTGGGATTTGTGTTTTATAAGATTCCTTTTTTCAAAGGAATTTAGTATCTATAATGCTCTGGCTTATAAGGACCACCAACTGTTACACCAATATATTCTGCTTGATATGGTTTTAATTCGGTTAACTCCACCCCAATTTTTTCTAAGTGTAATTTTGCTACTTTTTCATCTAAATGTTTTGGTAACATGTATACATCATTTTGGTAAGCATCAGCGTTGTTCCAAAGCTCGATTTGCGCTAAAGTTTGATTTGTGAATGAGTTACTCATTACAAAACTTGGGTGGCCAGTGGCGCATCCTAAATTTACCAAACGCCCTTCGGCAAGTATGATAATATCTTTTCCGTCAATAGTATATTTATCAACTTGTGGCTTAATAGTGTTTTTAGTATTGCCGTAGTTATCATTTAACCATGCCATTTGTATTTCGTTATCAAAATGACCAATATTACACACTATGGTTTTGTCTTTCATAGCCTTAAAATGCTCTGCACGAACAATGTCTTTATTCCCTGTTGTGGTAATTACAATGTCAGAATTAGCAACAACGGTTTCTAGTTTTTTAACTTCAAATCCATCCATGGCAGCCTGAAGCGCACAAATAGGATCAATCTCTGTAACAGTTACTATACTTCCTGCACCTTTAAAAGAGGCTGCTGTACCTTTTCCAACATCACCATAACCACAAACGGTAACGCGTTTTCCCGCTAACATTAAATCGGTAGCACGACGAATGGCATCAACCGCACTTTCTTTACAACCGTATTTATTATCGAATTTAGATTTTGTAACAGAATCGTTTACGTTAATGGCTGGCATTGGTAAGGTTCCGTTTTTTACACGCTCGTATAATCTGTGAACTCCTGTTGTTGTTTCTTCAGATAAACCTTTAATTCCTTCAGCTAATTCTGGGTATTTATCTAAAACCATATTGGTTAAATCTCCGCCATCATCAAGAATTAGGTTAAGTGGTTTTCTATCTTCACCAAAGAATAAGGTTTGCTCGATACACCAATCAAATTCTTCTTCGGTCATATCTTTCCATGCGTAAACCGCAGTTCCAGCAGCAGCAATTGCAGCGGCAGCTTGATCTTGTGTTGAGAATATGTTGCAAGAACTCCAAGTTACTTCAGCTCCCAAAGCTTGTAATGTTTCAATTAAAACTGCAGTCTGTATAGTCATATGTAAACAGCCTGCGATACGTGCGCCTTTAAGTGGTTGTGAATCTCCGTATTCTTCGCGTAAACTCATTAATCCTGGCATCTCAGCTTCTGCTAACTCTATTTCTTTTCGTCCCCATTCTGCAAGCGATATATCTTTTACTTTATTTGCTACGTAAGGAATTGTTTTTGTACTCATAGTATTTTTCTTATTGTTTTAAAAGCATAACAACTTTGTTTTAGCACTTAAAAATAGTTAAATTCGCTTATCAAAAATTGCTACATGTCTTAGACTGTGCAAAGATAATCAATAACTTTCAGAATAATAAATGCCGCTGTATAAAACCATTACTCCAAACTCACAAACTACTGTTAAAATCTGGAAGATTTCTGAGTCTTATGCCGATTTATTCCAGTCTGTTACTTTAAAATCTAATAGTTTAGAGCGTGTTTTGGGTATGAAAAGTGAGATGCATCAGCGTGGGTTTTTAAGTGTCCGGAAATTATTAGAAGAGTTTGGATACACCGATGCCGATTTATTTTATGATGAGAATGGAAAACCTCACTTAAAAGATGGCAAACAAATTTCTATAACACATTCATTTAATTTTTCAGCAGTTATAATAAGTGATTTAATTATTGGAATAGATATTGAAAAACAACGTGATAAAATTAATATTATCGCACATAAATTTATTGATTACGAGTTCGATTATTTGAATAAAAACGATAAAAATTACATAAAAAAACTAACCACTATTTGGTGTGTAAAGGAATCGTTATATAAACTTTATGCAAAGCCAGGATTGAGTTTTAAAAAACACTGTTTGGTAATTCCGTTTAATATTAAGGATGATGAAACGGTTGCTTGGATTGATTATAAAACTACAAAACACAGATATAATATTCACTTCTTGGAGTTTGAAGGTTTTACTTGTGCGTATGCTATGGCTTAATAAGAAAAGAGAATAAAGAAAATAGAGAATAGAGTAGAGAAAATCATTCGTGTATTTGTGGCAAATAGAAAGATATATCAAAGCATAATAAAATCAATTTCTGCTAAAGAAAAATTATTAGCCGTTTTAATCGACCCTGATAAATTTCATATTAAGGATGTTACTCATTTCTTTGGAAAAGTAAATCAATCTATAGCTACTCATATTTTTGTTGGAGGTAGTACTGTTGAAGTTGAAGCGACTGAAACATTAGTTTTTGAAATTAAAAAGCACACTAAATTACCAGTTATTTTATTTCCTGGAGCAGTTTCTCAAATAACAAATAAAGCCGATGGACTTTTGTTTTTATCATTAATATCTGGCAGAAACCCAGACTATTTAATAGGCAAGCATGTTGAGTCTATTTCGAAATTAAAAAACACACAGTTAGAAATAATATCTACAGGATATGTTTTAATTGAAAGTGGTAAAAAAACAGCGGTTGAGCGTGTAACAAAAACAAAGCCTATAGATAGATATGCCATTCAAAAAATAGTTGATACCGCCACAGCAGGAGAATTATTAGGTATGAAGCTTATGTATTTAGAAGCAGGAAGTGGAGCGTCGCGTCCTGTGACTTCTGAAATAATTAGTCTAGTAAAGAAAAACATAAACATTCCATTGATAGTTGGTGGCGGAATAAAAAATAAGCAACAATTAGAAAACGCATATTTGTCTGGAGCAGATTTAGTTGTTATTGGTACTGCTTTTGAAGAAGATGAATCGTTTTTTGAAGAATTAAAAGAAAAACCGAATGTCGCTTCGAAAGTAGCTGAAAAGTCTCATTTAAAATAAAAAAAGAACTATGCGAATATCAGTAGAATTAACATTAACACCCTTACAGAATGATTTTGAACCAGCAATCATTCATTTTATAAAAAAGTTAAGAGCATCACATCTTAAAATTTCAGAAAACCCATTAAGCACTCAGGTTTATGGCGATTATGATGAAGTGATGCATTTACTTACTACCGAAATAAAGGAGGCTTTTGAATTAATTGAAAAAGGTTTATTATATATGAAAATTGTGAAATCCGATAGACAAGATTATGAGCCTCATTTTTGATTTTTTCTTTGGACAATATTCAGATTACGGAACGGTAGATATTGCATTAGAAATTATCGCTATCATTTTCGGATTTCTTTCCGTTTGGTTTTCAAAACAAAATAATATTTTAGTGTTTCCAACGGGCATGATTAGTACCGTTATTTTTGTGTATTTACTGTTTAAATGGGGGTTGTTAGGTGATATGATGATAAATGGTTATTATTTCATAATGAGTGTTTACGGTTGGTATGTTTGGACTAGAAAAGTTGATGAAACACACGTAACTCCAATTTCTATAATGACTCTCAACGAGAAAAAGATAAGCGCAGCTATATTTATAGCAACACTATTATTTGTTTACTTGGTTTATAAAACTTTTGATAAATGGACTAATTGGGTGGCTTATGTTGATACCATTACTACAGCTATATTTTTTGTTGGTATGTGGTTGATGGCAAGAAGAAAACTTGAAAATTGGATATTTTGGATTATTGGAGATCTTATTTCCATACCATTGTATTTTTATAAAGGATTTACATTTACTAGTTTTCAATATTTAGGATTTACATTTATTGCCATATTTGGTTATTTAGCATGGAAAAAAAGTATAAACAAGAGCCTTCAAACTGCATAAAAGTAGTTTTGTTTGGTCCAGAATCTACTGGAAAAACAACACTATCCAGACAATTAGCACGTTATTATAATTCGGTTTGGGTACCAGAATATGCACGCGAATATTTGCAAGATAAATGGAATAACGAACGAAAAACTTGTGAGCCAAAAGATTTATTACCCATTGCAGAAGGACAAATAAAACTAGAAAACAAGTTGGCTAAAAAAACAGACTCTGTTTTAATTTGTGATACCGATTTGCTGGAAACCAAAGTATATTCTGAAGCGTATTATTTAGGAACATGCAATCCAATCCTTGAAAAATATGCTTTAGAAAACACTTACGATTTATACTTTTTAACGTATATTGATACGCCTTGGGAAGCTGATGATTTGCGTGATAAGCCAGAACACAGAAAAGAGATGTTTCAAGCTTTTGAAAACGCATTAATAGATAATAACAGACCATACGTTTTACTAAAAGGAAGTAAAAAAGAACGATTAGAAACAGCAATTAAGCATATTGATCAAATTATTAAACCCCAAAGATTAATGTTTTCAGATAAAGATATCCAGTATATAGAAAATAAGGGCATAACTACTACTCAAGTTATAGCGCAAGCTGAGCGTATAAAAAAAGGGATGTCTTATTCTAACTTAATTGCTGCTGCAAATATTGAAAATGGTATTGAACGTTATAATGAAACTGAAATTCAAGATTTCGTTAATTTATATGAAACCAAACAAAATAATTTTGATATTGTAAAGTTTGTGCCAGCTTCTGGCGCAGCAACACGTATGTTTAAATTTTTATTTCAGTTTTTAAACCATTTCAATCCTAAAAAAGAAACTATTGACAATTATGCTAAAAGGCAAAACGATACGCTTATAAAGCCATTTATTTCTGGTTTAGAGAGGTTTCCGTTTTACAATGCGGTTTTATTAGAAGCAAAAACGATACATCCTAATTTCGAAAATTTAAGTGAAGATGAGGCATATTTAGAGTTTGTAAAAACCATGTTAAGTAAAGAGGCTTTAAACTATAGTTTTCTACCAAAAGGATTGCTGCCATTTCATAAATACGAAGGAGGAGCAGTTACAGCTTTTTATGAGCATTTATTAGAATCTACTTTATACGCTTCATCAAATAACAAGGCTAATCTTCATTTTACAGTTTCAGAAAAGCACCATCGGTATTTTAGTTCAGAATTAAACAGAATTAAAAACCAATTAGAACAAAAAACAAACACATCTTTTAATGTGTCTTTTTCTTATCAAAAAGAGGAAACTGAAACCGTAGCATTAACCAACCAGAATGATATTTACCGAAATAAAGATGGTTCTATTTTATTCAGGCCTGCGGGTCATGGTGCTTTATTAGAAAATTTAAACGATTTAAACGGCGACCTTATTTTTATTAAAAACATCGATAATATTGTGGTTTTTAATAAGAACAAAAAACTATCTAACTATAAGAAACTAATTGCTGGTGTACTTATTCAGGTTCAAGAACAAGCCTTTTCGTTTTTACATAAATTGGACAGAGAAACTGTTTCAGAAGCAGATATGCTAACCATTGCTATGTTTCTATCCAAAAAAATGAATGTTTCGATTGGCGATGACTTTGATGATTTAACTTCGAAAAAAAAGAAACAGTATTTAAAAGAAAAATTAAATCGACCAATACGTGTTTGTGGCATGGTTAAAAATGAAGGAGAACCTGGTGGTGGCCCATTTTGGGTTAAAGATAAACATGGTGAAATATCGTTGCAAATAGTAGAGTTTGCTCAAATAGATATTGATAATGTTGAACAAGCAGAAATAGTTAAAAACGCAACTCATTTTAATCCAACAGATTTAGTTTGCGGAATTAAAAACTATAAAGGTGAAAAGTTTAATCTTTTAAATTTTGTTGACTCTGATGCAGCTTTTATAACCATGAAAACACAAAATGGAGTAGATATAAAAGCCCTTGAATTACCTGGGCTTTGGAATGGAAGTATGGCGCATTGGAATAGCATTTTTGTTGAAATTCCTGTAAAAACATTTAATCCTGTAAAAACCGTAAACGATTTATTAAAGCCAGAGCATCAAACAAAATAATGTTTAATAAAGAAGTACTATTACAAGAGTTAACATTTAAATCTGTTAGGAGTTCTGGCGCTGGTGGCCAGCATGTAAATAAAGTGGCTTCAAAGGTGGAATTGCAATTCGATTTATCAAATTCTATAGTCTTTAATGAAGAGCAAAAAGAGCGCTTACAAAATAAACTCCATCACCGATTAACCAAAGATGGTATGCTTGTTTTGAAATGTGATGAAAGCAGAAGTCAGCATAAAAACAAGGACTTAGTCATTAAACGATTTTTAGTGATAATAACTTCGTCTTTAATTATTCCTAAAAAAAGAATTCCTACTAAAATTCCAAAATCTGTTATTAAAAAGCGTTTAAAAAATAAGCGTAATCGTTCAGAAAAAAAGGCAAATCGTAAAAAACCTAATATCGATTAAAAAAAAGTGTCACTTCGAGTAATTTTCTTTTTTTGAAAATTGTATCGAGAAGTCTTTATAATTCCATAATTCATTTTACCTTTGCAGCGTTCTCAAAAAAGGGGTGCCTATTATTGGCTGAGATCATACCCATTGAACCTAGAACAGGTAATGCTGTTTAGGAAATTGAATTTTTACCGTCATTGCGAGGAGTTTTTTAACGACGTAGCAATCTTTCGATATTAATTCTAAAAATAATTATTAATAATAAAGAATAATTACCTCTTTTTATTCGATTTTAAATGTAATCGTAATGAAAAACTTATTTCTTTTTTTAACACTATTAGTGTTATCAGTCAGTACAAACGCACAACAAAACCAAACTCAACAAGATTCTACTAAAACAGAAAAACTAGACGAAGTTTTAGTTAAAGCGGTTCGGGTAAATGCAACATCGCCAATTACACATTCTAATATAACTAAAAAGCAATTAGCTAAACGTAATTTAGGACAAGATATTCCTATTTTACTAAACTATTTACCATCTGTGGTTACAACAACCGATGCTGGTGCGGGAGTTGGTTATACGGGGATTCGTATTCGTGGTATTAATGCACAATCTACCAATATTACAATTAACGGAATTCCGTATAATGATGCGGAATCTTTAGGGACATTCTGGGTGAATTTAAGTGATTTAGCTTCATCTGTAGAGAGTTTGCAATTACAACGTGGTGTTGGTACATCAACTAATGGTTCGGGTGCTTTTGGTGCTAGTATTAACGTGCTTACCGATGCCGTTTCAGAAAAAGCAAATGGCGAGATTTCTAATGCCTTCGGGAGTTATAGCACCAGAAAACATACTGTAAAATTTAGCACTGGAAAAATCAATAATCACTTTGAAATTGCTGGCCGTTTATCTAAAATTAATTCAGATGGTTATATAGATAGAGCATCTTCAGATTTAAAATCCTATTTCCTTCAAGGATCTTACGTAGACGAGAATACTTTAATTAAAGCCATTACATTTAGTGGACACGAAATTACTTATCAATCATGGAATGGTTTAGAAGATTTAGATATTTTGGCAAATAATAGAACTTTTAACACTGCAGGTATGTATACCGATGAAAATGGAGTAACACGATTTCATGAAGATGAAGTAGATAATTATAAACAAGACCATTATCAATTGCATTGGAACGAACGTTACAACAACAATTGGTCTACTAATTTAGGGTTAAATTATACTAAAGGGCGTGGTTATTTTGAGCAGTATAAAGAAGATGAACCTTTTGATGAATACGATTTAACCCCAATTACTATTGGTGGCGAAACGATTGATGAAACCGATTTAATTCGTCGCCGTTGGTTAGATAATAATTTTTATGTAGTAAATGCAGGAGCAAATTATAAGAAAAATGTTTTAGATATGAATTTCGGATTGTCATATAGCAGTTATATTGGCGATCATTTTGGAGAAATTATTTGGGCACGTTTTGCAAGTGATTCTGAAATAGGGGATAATTATTATAACGGACAAGGCAAGAAAAAAGATTTTAGTTTATTTACAAAAGCTACTTACAGACTTAACAATAAAGTGAGTTTATATGGCGATTTGCAAATGCGTTTTGTGAATTATAAAACCACGGGTTTAACATCAGATAGGATAAATTTATTAGTAGATGAGCAATATAATTTTTTCAATCCAAAAGCAGGAATTACCTATGAATTTGACGCCAAAAACAATCTTTATTTTTCTTATGGAAGGGCTAACCGCGAACCAAGTCGTAGCGATTTTGAAAGTAATCCAAATATAAAATCAGAACAGCTAAACGATTTTGAATTAGGTTGGAGACATAACAATGAAAAATTCAGAATTAGCACAAATGCTTATTATATGTTATATAACGAGCAATTAGTTTTAACAGGAGCGATAGATAATACAGGTACACCAATAAGAACGAATAGTGGAGATAGTTACAGGTTAGGTTTAGAGGTTGATGCCGCAATACAAATCTCAGAGCAATTCGCAATACAGCCAAATATTACTTTAAGCTCTAATAAAAATAAGGAAACATTTTTTCAGAAAGATGGTGTTTTAGAAAATTTAGGAAAGACTAATATTTCGTTTTCCCCAGAGCTGATTGCAGCAAATGCTTTAGTTTTTAAACCGACAGATAATTTTCAAATGTCGTTTTTAAGTAAATATGTTGGCGAACAATTTATGGGTAATAATGATTCTGAAGCCTCAAAATTAGAAAGTTATTTTATAAATGATTTTAATGTGACTTATGAGATTAAACTGAAATCAATATTTCAATCTATAGTATTATCTGGTTTAGTGAATAATATTTTTAACGAAAAGTATATTTCAAACGGCTATTATTATACTTATGATGATACATGGTCATCTCCAGGAATAACAACAACTATTGAAGGTGCTGGATTTTATCCGCAAGCAACTACTAATTTTTTAATTGGTGCAACTTTAAAGTTTTAAAATAAAACAAGCAGTATTTTTTAAGCCTCGATATTTATATTGAGGCTTTTTTAGTTAAAAATTAAAAGGGTAGTTCCGTTTTCTTCAACACGATACGCTTTTAGCGGGCATCTTAAACTGGAGTTGTTTACTGGTAAACCGTTAAATAAGCTATATTCATTTTCATCATCACAACCACAAATACCATTAATCCCAGATAATGTTAATTTAGAACAAGAACTTGGTATATGGTTTGGGTCAGCGGCATCAAAAGCAACAAAACCTGTGCCTGTGTTAGTAACATAAATGCCACCGTTACCTGCATTTGGTATGTAAACGGGGTTACTTACAAAGGCTAATTGACTATACTGAGGTAAACTCATATTTATGCTTATATTAACACCAACATCGAGTAAAAAATTACAATTTTTATCGACAGAATTTTTACTACATGCAGTAAAAATAAGAACGATTAAAAGATATAAATAAGGCTTCATTATGCTTAAAAATTAAATTGCAATTTACTAACAAAAAGCAGATTGAGATAAATATTTTGTATATTTGTTATACAATCTCGTGTATGCGAGATTTTTTTATTTGCTGAACTTGTTTATTCATAAAATAGCTAATTTAAAATGGATATTTTATGAATCTCTAATTTCAGCATCTTTTTATTAAATAAACGATGAAGTTATGAGTAAAGTATCATACTATACACCAGAAGGGTTAAAAAAATTAAGAGCAGAGTTAAAGCAATTAAAAGATGTGGAGCGTGTAAAAGCGTCAAGAGCTATTGCTGAAGCTAGAGATAAAGGCGATTTAAGTGAAAATGCCGAATATGATGCTGCAAAAGAAGCACAAGGGATGTTAGAAATGCGAATTTCTAAATTAGAAGATGCTTTGGCTGGAGCACGCATAATTGATGAATCTCAGTTAGATAATTCTAAAGTGTTAGTATTATCAAAAGTTAAAATAAAAAATCAAACCAATGGTATGGAAATGAATTATACCTTGGTTGCCGATGGTGAAGCAGATTTAGCCTCAGGTAAAATATCTGTGAATTCACCAATAGGGAAAGGGCTTTTAGGTAAATCAGTTGGAGATGTAGCCGAAATACAAGTGCCAAACGGTGTAATGAAATTTGATATTATCGAGATTTCCAGATAATTAAAAGCAAAATAATTTTTAAAAAGATTCCTGTTTAAGTTAAGTAGGAATCTTTTATATTTACATATACTCTCAAAACTCTCAAGATTTATGGCTTCAATTTTCACTAAAATAGTAAATGGCGAAATACCTTGTTATAAGGTAGCTGAAACGGATGACTTTTTAGCATTTCTAGATGTAAATCCTAATAGCAAAGGTCACACGCTATGTATTCCTAAAAAAGAAGTTGATAAAATTTTTGACTTAGATGAAGCTACTTATTCCGGTTTAATGATCTTTTCAAGACGAGTGGCTGTGGCTATTGAAAAAGCGATTCCGTGTAAACGAGTAGGAATGACGGTAATTGGGTTAGAAGTACCACATGTACATGTGCATTTAATTCCGTTGCATACTATGGAAGATACTCGTTTTATTCAAAAAGTAAAGCTACTTGCTGAAGAATTTCAAAATACAGCCGAAGCTATAAAGGCACAATTATAATTTAGTATATAGCACTGTAAACACTGTTGCTGTAATTACTATTGCTATGAATATAATAACAATCCAAGACAACTTTTTTAAATAGGTCGATGCTTTTTTAGGTACAAAAGCTTTTTTCTGATACTCAAAGACACGCTCAATATCATCTGTCCATCGCACAGGATAAATAGTAGTATTACAAGTTTCACAAGTAATACTGTGGCTAATTTCCTTAGTAATTGATTTGTAAAATTTAGTTTCTAAAAGCTTTTGCTTAAATGTTAAACGCAAACCATCTTTACTATAACATTCAGGACAGTTGTTATTTAGTGCCACTTCTTTTATAGTAATGAATTTTTCAGACATGATTTAAGAAATTATTAAACCGCTCGTGTTAAAGCAATTTGTATGGTTGTACCTTTATTTATTTCAGATTGTAACACTTTAATTTTGCCGTCATGAAAATCTTCAACAATACGTTTAGTAAGCGATAAGCCTAATCCCCAACCCCGTTTTTTTGTGGTGAAACCTGGCTCAAATATTTTTTTAAATTGATTTTTAGGAATGCCTTTTCCGGTATCTGTTACACTTACTTTTATATTATTTTCAAGCTGAGAGATTTCAACAGTAAGTTTGCCTCTGCCTTTCATAGCATCAATGGCATTTTTAACCAAGTTTTCAATAACCCAACTATACAGTTGTTTGTTAAGTTTTACAGGGATATCGCCAGTTGGAGTTGTAATTTCAAAATCAATAAGTTTTGATGATCTCGATTTTAAATAATCGTAAGAGTTAATGGTTTCTTCAATAATATCAGCAACTTCTAAGGTAGGAATAGATCCTATTTTGCTAAAACGTTCGGTAATGGTTTGTAATCGATCTACATCTTTTTCAATTTCAAAAATATATTCAGGATTAACATGTTCACTTTTTAAAATTTCTGTCCAGCCAATTAAAGAGGATAATGGTGTGCCAATTTGATGTGCCGTTTCTTTTGCCATACCTGACCATAACTTATTTTGAGTAGCATTTTTATTACTACTATAAAAGAAAAATATAACTGCAATAAACAAAACTATAATTAAAATTAACGCAAGCGGATAATATTTTAGTTTGTTTATTAAAGGTGAATTGCCATAATAGATAGTAGATAAAACCTCATTTTTATAGCGTATTTCAATGGGTGCATTTTCATTCTTGAATTTCGCTATTAATTTTTGAATATATAGTGAATCTTTAGCTTTTTCCTCATCAATATTATTAGAATCAAAACTCCCATCTTGATTTACTTTAATCATTGGTGTTGTTCTATTGCTCTGTAAAATTTCAATAGGTAATTCGCCAATATTTACATCTAAATCTCCTGTTTTACTTAATTCCTTTTGAGCAAACGACCAATTTTCCATTTTTACGCGTTCTTCATCTTTAAAATGCTGAAAAAATTCATAGGTTTTCCATAAAATAACAGACACCATTATAAATGATGCGGCTATCATAATCCAACGAAACGTATTTCTGTACTCGGTAAAAATCATTCAAATTTTAATTAATCAGTAATATAATGCAAATCTGTTAATATTATTGCGCAAGTTGTTAGTAAATTGGTTTTTAGTTGAATGCTAAAATAGTTACACTTCCTCTGATAGCAAATATTGATAAATTGTTGATAGAGGTAAACTTATGTTGAAAACTAGTTTAAATTATCATGTTTTTTTTGATTAGTTTTGTTGAAATTAAAAAAGCTTAATGACGTCGTTTGAACCTAAAGACATTTCAACAGGTAAATTGCATGGCTATTTGTTAAGTGCTGTGGCACCAAGACCTATTGCTTTTGCGAGTACTTTAGATGCAGACGGTAACCCAAACTTATCGCCATTTAGTTTTTTTAATGTGTTTAGTGCAAATCCGCCAATTATGATTTTTTCGCCGGCGCGTCGTGTTCGAGATAACACTACAAAACATACTTTACAAAATGCCGAGGCTATTAAAGAGGTAGTTATAAATGTGGTGAATTTCGATATGGTTCATCAAATGTCATTAAGCAGTACAGAGTATGCCGATGGCGTAAATGAGTTTGAAAAAGCAGGTTTAACGATGTTAAAATCTGACATTGTAAAACCGTTTCGTGTTGCTGAATCACCAGTGCAATTTGAATGTAAAGTCAACGAAATTGTTAAGTTAGGAACAGAAGGGGGTGCAGGAAATTTAATTATATGCGAAGTCGTAAAATTGCATATTGATGATGATGTTTTAAATGAAGAAGGCGTAATAAATCAACAAAAGTTAGATTTAGTAGCCAGAGCAGGTGGGAGTTATTATACACGTGCTAAAAAAGGGTTTTTTGAAATACCAAAACCATTATCAACACTAGGTATTGGTGTAGATAATTTTCCTGATTTTGTAAAAAACAGTATGGTTCTAACAGGAAATGATTTAGGCATGTTAGCAAATATTGAAAGGTTGCCAACCGAAGACAGCGTTAAAGCATTTGTAAAAGATTTAGGAGCGCGTTACCCAAACATAAAAACGGCAACACATAGACAAAAACATAAATTAGCACGAAATTATTTAAGCTTTGGAGATGTTGAAAGTGCATGGAAAATATTGTTGTCTTAGAATGAAATGTAATTGAAATACAAGAATAATAATTAAGAATAAATAATAGATTAAATGGAAGTTCAAGGAAGAATTAAAATGGTAGGAGAAACTCAAACTTTTGGAAGCAATGGGTTTAGAAAAAGAGAAATAGTTGTTACTACTGAAGAGCAATATCCGCAACATATTATGGTGGAGTTTGTTCAAGATAAAACAGATTTATTAAACAGTTACCAAGTAGGGCAACAAGTTAAAATAAGTATTAATTTACGAGGTAGAGAATGGGTTAATCCACAAGGAGAAACTAAATATTTTAACTCAATTCAAGGTTGGAGAATTGAAGCTTTACAAGCTGATGCTTCTGGAGAAAACGTACCACCAGTACCACCAATGGATGCTTTTGAGCCTGCAGGAGATTTAAAAGAAGAAGATCATGACGATTTGCCTTTCTAGTCCGTTTTTATTAAGGAAAGGTGGATTTTGATTCCATAAAGAATCAAAAGACGGAAAGGTTTATAATTTACCAACCTCAATGTTCATTAAAACGTTGAGGTTTTTTATTTTTATACAAATAGTTTAAATGCAACTCCTAACTGAAGACATAAAATTCCCCAATATAAATAAAGCTACCCAAGATGGTTTACTAGCTATTGGTGGCGACTTATCAGTTGAGCGTTTATTGCATGCTTATAAAAACGGAATTTTCCCTTGGTTTGAAGCAGAAGAGCCTATTTTATGGTGGTCTCCCAACCCACGATTTGTATTGTTTCCAGAAAAGCTTAGGGTATCAAAAAGCATGAAACAAATATTACGTAATTGTAATTATATCGTTACCATAAATAAAGCTTTTAAAGAAGTAATTACTGAATGTTCTAAAATAAAACGCAAGGGACAAGCGAGTACGTGGATAACCAATAGTATGGTTGAAGCATATACGAATTTACATAATTTAGGTTATGCAAAATCTGTTGAGGTTTGGCGAGACAATGCATTAGTTGCAGGATTATATGGCGTAGATTTAGGCAATAATGTATTTTGTGGAGAAAGCATGTTCACCAATGAAAGTAATGCCAGTAAAGCAGGTTTTATAACGTTTATGCAAAACACAAATTACAAACTTATAGACTGCCAAGTGTACACCAAGCATTTAGAAAGTTTAGGTGCTGAGGAGATTTCTAGGGATTTGTTTTTGGAATATTTGAAGGAATAGTTCTAGCCACAGTTTGACTTTGTGAGAAAAAATGATAACTGCGTTTAGTAGCCGATAAAATTCATTGAAACGGAATTTTATCTTTGCATTAAAAGAGTCTGCCTAAATTAAACTTCCCCCGCTACCGATATACAAATCATTTTTCAATCAAACCTCCTCATACCTAAAACACCCAACCTCATGGTCGTTAACCATACCAGTAGCTTGCATGTGTGCATAAACCACGGTAGAGCCCACAAATTTAAACCCGCGTTTTTTTAAATCTTTACTTAAAGTATCACTTAAGGCAGTGTTAGCAGGGGCATTTTTATAGTTTTTAAGTTTGTTTTTAATCGGTTTTCCATCAACAAAATTCCAAATGTATTTCGAGAACGAACCAAATTCCTTTTGAATTTTCAGAAAAGCTTGAGCGTTGGTAATGGTAGCTTTTACTTTTAATTTATTTCTAATTATACCAGCATCTTGTAATAAAGCATCAATTTTATCTTGGTTGTATTTTGCTATTCTTTTATAATCAAAATTATCAAAGGCTTTCCTGAAATTTTTGCGTTTACGCAAAATAGTAATCCAACTTAAACCAGCTTGAAAAGTTTCTAAAATTAAAAACTCAAAAAGAGTCGCATCATCATAAACAGGAACGCCCCATTCTTTATCGTGATAAGCTTCATATAAATCATCACCAACACACCAACCACATCTATGTTTTTCCACCATAAGCTATTAAAAAATGAAGATTAATAATTAAGTACCCATTATAGGCTGTAAGGTTTAAATTTAAAACATGACAAATATCATCTTAAATAAAATACCAAGATACTAAATTTGTATCGTCAAGTTTTGTTCCAATAAAAAATAAATCATGGATTCTATTATAAAAAATAGTTTAGAGCATAGTATATCTTACAATGCGTATAGAAGTTTAGTAAAACGGTTGGTTGAAGAAAACTCGACTACAGGATTAGAAAAAACAGAAGCATTGATAAACTATACAAAGCTTAACGATAGACGTATGAAGCGTTGGGATAAAACTATAAAAGTTTCTGACGACGCTAAATATAAAATTGAAGCTTTTGAAGAAGATATTACTTGGTTGCTAATTACCGAGAGTTGGTGTGGAGACGCTGCACATATTGTACCAGCAATAAATAAAGTAGCAGAGTTAAACGATAAGATTAACTTAAGAATTGTACTTCGTGATGAAAACTTAGGGTTAATGGATGCTTTTTTAACAAATGGTGGTAGAGCTATTCCTAAATTAATAATGATTGATAACGCCTCTAGAAATGTATTAAATACTTATGGGCCAAGACCAACTGAGGCTACAAATTACGTGAATCAATTTAAAGCAAAATATGGAACACTAACTCCAGAATTTAAAGAAGATTTACAGCATTGGTATAATAACGATAAAGGGCAAAATGTAATAAAAAACCTTACAGAAATATTATGCGAATTACAACCTACCGTTTGCCTATAAAGTAAAACGTAATAGACCCAATTTGGCTTTTTTTAGTAGTATCTGTGCTAAACTGAGATTTTTTTGCATATTCTAAAGCATGCTCGGTCAAACATTCGTTTGATGTAGATGATGACGAGTTAATATAGGCATCAGTAACATGTCCTTTAGCATTTACTGTAATATTTACAACTATTTTCCCGCCAATTTCGCATAAATAAACAGGAATTGGAATGTAAACTTTTTTCCTATCGACTAACGAAAAGCTAATCGTACTTTTTGTGTTTGCACCTTCGTCTTGTTGCTTTTTTAATAAATCATTTACCTTACTAAACGACGAAAGTTCCTCGGTGTTTAGTTTAGAATCATTAGGTTCTTCATATTCTTTTTTAAAGGCTTCATTTTGTTCTGATGCATCGTTACTCTTCGGCACATAATCTTCTGGTGGAGCTATAGGCTTGTAAGCCTCAGCAAAATGTCTATTATTACTAGTTTCGTTAAAAGCGTTGTTGGTTTCAGCTTTACTAGCATTTAATTGTTCTAAGGCTTCAAGTATTTTGATCTCTTCTTCGGTAAGTTCTTCTTCAGGTTCCATTTCATAGTAACTTTCAGAAATGAATTCACTTTGCTTTTTTAATCCTAAATTAAAAATAGAAAGTACCACAGTTCCCGTTAAGAGAAACGTTATAAGTAGGGCTTTATGTTGATTTGTTAGGTTCAAATCTGAGTCAATTTATAGCAATTGTATATGAAATATACGTAAAAATAAACAAATTAGCCTTTTAGCGATGCAATGAAGGTTTCAATTGAAATAGCATTGGCTACATTAAAATCTCCAATCTTGGTGCGTCTTAAAGCAGATAAATGTGCGCCAGACTTGAGGGCGTTTCCAAAATCGTTAGCTAAAGAACGAATGTAAGTGCCTTTGCTACAAACCACTCTAAAGTTAATATTTATTGAGCCTGTACTGAGCGCAGTCGAAGTATCAATTTTAGTAATTTCAAATTCTTGAATGTTTACTGTTCTCGGTTTAATTTCTACAGATTCTCCTGCTCTTGCAAATTCGTATAAACGTTTTCCGTCTTTTTTTAATGCTGAAAATATAGGAGGATGTTGTTGAATCTCACCAATAAACTGTTTAGTAGCTTCGTGTATTAAATCTGGTGTAATATGTTCAGTTGGAAAAGTCTCATTTACTTCGGTTTCTAAATCAAAAGAAGGCGTTGTGCTTCCTAAAGTAAAAGTGCCTGTGTATTCTTTTATTTGACCCTGAAAGGTGTCAATTTGCTTAGTCATTTTCCCAGTACAAATCACTAATAAACCAGTAGCTAAAGGATCTAAAGTACCAGCGTGACCTACTTTTATTTTCTTAATATTAAAAGCTTGACGGATTTCCCAACGTAATTTATTAACGACTTGAAAAGATGTCCAATTTAGCGGTTTGTCCATCAGTAAAACTTGCCCGGAAAGATATTCTTCTTTCAAAATCATGTTATGAATTTAGTAAAGAAAACACAATAGTTATAATACCAACAATGGCACAATAAATAGCAAAGTAAGTAAGTTTGCTTTTTTTAACTAAAGCAATCATCCATGTGCAGGCAAATAAACCCGCCACAAAAGCAGCAAGAAACCCTACAGTAAGCGATGTAATATTATGACTTTCCATTGAAATATCCCCACTAAAAACATCTTTAGCAATTTTACCGAAAATTAATGGTACAACCATTAAAAACGAAAAACGAGCTGCTTTGGTTTTGTCATTCCCTAATAAAACTGATGTTGATATGGTGGCTCCAGAACGTGAAATCCCAGGAAGCATTGCAATAGCTTGGGCAACACCTATAATAAAAGCATTTTGAAAAGTTACTTTTTTGTTGGTGTCTTTAGCTTTGTCAGCCAAATAAAGCAGAAGTGCCGTAATTATAAGCATAAAGCCAACAAGTTTTATGTTACTGCCAAATAACTCAGCAAATTGAGATTCGTAGCTATAACCAATTATTGCAGCAGGAATCATAGAAATGGCAATTTTACTAACAAATTGCAAATCTTCGTCCCACTTAAATTTTAAAATACCTTTTAAAATGTCTAAAATATCTTTTCTAAAAACAACCATGGTGCTTAAAGCGGTTGCAAAATGCAATACCACGGTAAAAAGTAAGCTTTCTTCAGGCACAGAATCATCGCCAAGAATGGCTTTCCCTAGTTCTAAATGACCGCTAGATGAGACGGGTAAAAATTCAGTAAGCCCTTGAATAATACCAAGGATAATAGAGTCGATTATATTCATTACTTTTTATCTGGATTCAATAGAATAGCATAAACCTGAATGCCAAAACCAATCAAAATTAAAGTGGGGGCTAACCTAATACGTCTCCAGCTAAAAATTTCAGGATTAAAAACATTAGGGTCGTCGCTACCACCACCAGACATTAGTATAAAACCTAAAGCAATACAAGCTAAACCAATAAACATAAATTTATAGTTTTTCTTACCAAAAACAAATACTGGTTTTGTGTTTTCTTTTCGTTTTTTCTCTCCCATAATTCTTTGTAAAGTAGATATGCAAATTAACGGATTTATTTAAAAAGTAATGTTAACACCTTTGTAAATTATCTAATAATACAACTGGTCGGTTTTTAAGTTTAAAAAGCGTTGTGTTGCAAAATGTGTGCTTACCCATGTTATAATGATGCCTAAAGCAAATATAAAAATAAACAAGACGCTTACTAAAACAGGATTACTTAATAATTCTAACTCCGTAAATGTTTTGTTAAGATAGAACAAAACAATCGCCATTCCTATTAGTGCTAGAAAGGCGCCAATCATGCCTAAACGTACACTCTTCCAAACAAATGGGCGCCTTATAAATTGTTTTGTAGCACCAACCATTTGCATGGTTTTTATTGTAAAACGTTTAGAATAAACGGCTAACCTTATAGAGCTGTTAATTAATAATACAGCTATTAATGTGAAAATGGCACTAATTACTAACACCCAAAAGCTTATTTTTTTAACGTTATCGTTCATTAAATTAACCAAATCGTTATCATAAGTTACTTCATCAACAAAGTTTTTATTTATTGCTTCTGCAGAAATTTTTTCAAGATGCTCTGAGGTTACAAAATCGGCTTTTAAATGAATATCGATAGAGTTTTGTAACGGATTGTAACCTACAAAATCCATAAAATCCTCGCCATTTTCCGCTTTCATAAATTCGGCAGCTTGTTCTTTCGAAACATATTCGGTAGATTTTACATAATCTGCCATGGCTAAACTTTTCTCAAGTTGTTTTACTTCTACATTTTTAGCATTATCTTTTAAATAAATGGTAACAACAACTTGTTCTTTAAAATGATCGGAAACTTTTTTAGCATTAAGAATAAGCATACCTAATAAACCCAATAAAAACAAAACTAGAGCAATACTTAACACCACCGAGAAATATGAAGAGATAAGTCTGCGTTTTTGGTGTTTTTCAAAAGATGAACTCATAAGGAAATTGGATTAATTGTGTAAAAATAATAAAGTATTCCAATAAAACTTCAAAAGGCTAAAAGTCTTTTGGTTTCATTTAAAAATTGTCATTCCCGAGACATTCGGAACATCATTCAAAATATAGTTATATAAACTAAAATAGATCCAATTTGTTGTAATTAAGCTAATTTTTTTGGCGATTTGCTTAATAAATATACACCAACAATAACCATTAAGCAGCACCCTATTTTTATTATATTAATATCATCAGCATATTGGTTTTGCATTAAAACATAGGCATAAATGCTAACCATAATAAAACTAATGGCAGGTTGTAAATATATATAACTACTATTTACAGATGGCGAGACATGGCTAAGTGCATAAATGTTAAATAAGTAAGCGAAAAACGTGGTGAATATAACAACAAAACCAATAACTAAATAGGTGTTTAAATTAAATGATGAAAAATCTGTTGAAATGATATCACTCAATCCAAAAGGAAGCATAAATATAAAACCAAATAAAAACACCCAACTTATTACGGTTATAGGATGATATTTTTTCATTAATGGTTTTGCAACAACTAAATAAAGACCATAACAACTAGCATTTAAAATAACTAATAGGTTACCAAGAAAAGAACTGGTACCACCTGAATTATTTCCATATAAAATCAATATTATTGCGCCAATACTTCCAATACTTATACCTAATAGCTTTCTTGGAGTAATTTTTTCTTTAAGAAGAAAGAAGCTAAAAACGAGAACAATAACAGGTGTGGTTGTCATTATTATTGACGCATCAACAGGTGAAGTTAAATTAATACCATGAAAAAACAAGAGTTGGTTTGCTGCAGCTCCTAATAGTCCGCATAGTATTAATCGAGGAAAATCTTTTTTAGATATTTTCTCTTTGAATACAAGAGCTTTTAAAATCCAAAATAGTGCAGTAGCACAAACTAATCTAATAAAAACAAATGCCGAAGGACCAATTTTTTGTGGCATAATGCCTTTGGCTATAATGTAGTTAACACCATAGATTAAATTGGCTCCAAGTAGTGCTAAATGTGCTTTAAGTATGTTTTTATTCAAGGGTTAAATTTTCAAAATAAATTCAAAAGTAAATCTATTATTCTATAATTTCATTTAAATAGAAATAAACAGGAATATTTATTAAAACCAAAGATTTTTCAGTTTGTTTATAAAGCGTAAATTTGCAACTTCTTAAAAGAGACGATAATGAAATACAATTTCAATGAAATTGAAGCCAAATGGCAAAAGTATTGGGCAGATAATCAAACGTTCAAAGCCGTAAATGGTAGTGATAAACCAAAATATTATGTTTTGGATATGTTCCCTTATCCAAGTGGTGCGGGCTTACACGTTGGGCATCCGTTGGGTTATATTGCTTCAGATATTTATGCGCGTTACAAGCGTCATCAAGGGTTTAATGTATTGCATCCTCAAGGTTATGATAGCTTTGGGTTACCTGCAGAACAATATGCCATTCAAACAGGGCAGCATCCAGCAATTACGACTGCCGAAAATATAAAAACCTATCGTCGTCAATTAGATCAAATTGGGTTTTCTTTTGATTGGTCGCGTGAGGTTAGAACATCCGATCCCAATTATTACAAATGGACGCAATGGATTTTTATCCAATTGTTCAATTCTTGGTATAATAATGATGCGGATAAAGCTGAAGACATTTCAGAATTAGAAAAACTGTTTGCTTCAGATGGAAATGGAAACGTCAATGCCGTTTGCGATGATAACATTGAACCATTTTCTGCTGAAGATTGGAACGCCTTTGATTCTACAAAACAACAACAAATATTATTACAATATAGATTAACTTATTTAGCTGAAACCGAAGTAAACTGGTGTCCAGCATTAGGAACCGTTTTAGCAAATGATGAAATTGTAAATGGGGTTTCAGAACGTGGTGGCCATCCAGTAATTAGAAAGAAAATGACGCAATGGAGTATGCGAATTTCTGCTTATGCAGAACGTTTGCTTCAAGGTTTAGAAAAAATTGATTGGACGGATTCTTTAAAAGAAAGTCAGCGTAACTGGATTGGAAAATCTGTTGGTGCAAGTGTATCGTTCAATGTCATTGCGAGCGAAGCGAAGCAATCTGCCAATTCAGAAAACGAGAATGTCACCCTGAGCGCAGTCGAAGGGTCTCACAAAATAGATGTCTTTACAACAAGACCCGATACCATTTTCGGGGTTAGTTTTATGACACTCGCCCCAGAACACGAACTCGTATCTCAAATAACAACTCCAGAACAAAAAGCTGAAGTTGAAGCTTATGTTTTAGCAACCGCAAAGCGAAGTGAACGTGATAGAATGGCAGATGTAAAAACCATTTCAGGCGTATTTACAGGCGCTTATGCAGAGCATCCGTTTACAAAAGAACCGATTCCGGTTTGGATTGGCGATTACGTTTTAGCGGGCTATGGAACAGGAGCAGTCATGTCTGTGCCCTGTGGCGATGAACGCGATTATGCCTTTGCAAAACATTTTAATATACCAATTCCTAATATTTTTGAAGGGGTTGATATTTCAGAAGAAGCCTTTTCAGATAAAGAAAAAACCGTAATTGGAAATAGTGATTTCCTAAACGGCATGAATTATAAAAAAGCAACCAAACGAGCTATTTACGAATTGGAGCAGATTGGTCAAGGTGAAGGAAAAACCAATTACCGTTTGCGCGATGCGGTGTTTTCTCGTCAGCGTTATTGGGGAGAACCATTTCCAGTTTATTATGATGAAAATGGAATGCCTCAAATGATAGATGAGCAATTTTTACCATTAGAGTTACCAGAAGTAGATAAATATTTACCAACAGAAACCGGTGAACCGCCTTTGGGTAACGCAAAAAAATGGCATTGGTTACAGTACGGTGATAAAGCAGAAATAGTTTCGAAAGAAGCGTTTGAAAATTCCTCCCCTTCGGGGAGGTTAGGTGGGGCTCTTGAGTTAAACACAATGCCTGGGTGGGCAGGAAGTTCGCAGTATTTTAATCGTTATATGGACCCCAATAATGATAACGAAATCTTCTCAAAAGAAGCGATGGATTATTGGCAACAAGTAGATTTATACATTGGTGGAAGCGAACATGCTACAGGACATTTGTTATACTCGCGTTTTTGGCAAAAGTTTATGTTCGATAAAGGCTATGTTAACCATGATGAGTTTGCTAAAAAGCTGATAAACCAAGGGATGATTTTGGGGACTAGTGCTTTTGTTTATTTCTTGACACCCTTTTATGAAGTTAAAAAGTTAAAAATAACTAGTAGTAGTTTAAAAGAAGAACTACCTCATATTTTCTTGTCCTTTGAGTATATTAATCCTAAATCAAGACTCCTTATTGATAAAAAAATCAGAGAAATTGTTAATCCTATTTTTGAAAATAATTTAGATTTTATAAAAGAAGAAATTAAGGCAAATATAAATGATAAAAACCTTAGCAAAGAAATTGATAAAATAGAGGTAAGTGATATAAGTTTACTTGAACTTAAAATTCATACCGATGTTTCTTATGTAAACGCTTCAGATGAATTAGATATAGAAGCATTCAAAAATTGGAGAAGTGAATACAAAGAGGCCATTTTTATCGGAGAGAAAGGAGAGATCATTGAAGAAAATAACGATGTTTATAAAGTAGGTCGCGAAGTCGAAAAAATGTCTAAATCTAAATACAACGTTGTTAATCCCGATAACATTGTTTCAGATTACGGTGCAGACAGTTTACGCCTTTATGAAATGTTCCTAGGTCCTTTAGAACAATACAAACCTTGGAATACAGCTGGCATTACTGGTGTACATTCATTCCTTAAAAAACTATGGAAGTTGTATGCCGATGATAACGGACTTAAAGTTACTGATGCTGCACCAACAAAAGACAGTTTAAAAACACTACATAAAACCATTAAAAAGGTTCAAGAAGATATTGAAAGTTTTTCGTTTAACACTTCGGTTTCAACATTTATGATTGCTGCTAATGAGTTAACTTCTCAAAAATGTACAAGTAAAGAAATTTTAGAACCCCTTTTGGTTTTAATTTCACCTTATGCACCACATATTGCTGAAGAACTATGGAGTCAATTAGGGCATAACGAATCTATTTCAACAGCGCCATTCCCTGAGTTTGATGCGAGTCATTTAGTGGAAAGTAGCAAGAATTACCCCATCTCGTTTAATGGTAAAATGCGTTTTACTATGGAATTACCATTGGATATGAGTAAGGACGATATTGAAAAGGCAGTTTTAGCAAACGAAAAAACGCAAGAACAATTAGCAGGCAGAACGCCTAAAAAAGTAATTGTAGTCCCTGGTAAAATTGTTAATATTGTTGGGTAGTATCACGTCGCCCTGAACTTGTTTTAGGGTCTCATAATAGAGATTTATAATGATGATGTGATTTTGAAACAAGTTCATAAAGACGTACGTTTCCGAGTTAAGGATAGAAGAGGTAACGCCCAAATAATTATCATTATTCAAGAATTAGTACATGAATTATATAGAAATAATAGGTTTTTCTGCGGCGTTTTTAACCACAGCAGCTTTTTTGCCTCAAGTGTATAAAACTTGGAAAACAAAGGATGTTTCTGCTTTGTCTTTACCCATGCTTTTAATGTTTATTACTGGCATAACATTATGGCTAGTTTATGGGTTTTATATACACAGTCCGTCTATGATTGTTGCGAATACTATAACTATTGGATCTTCGTTGGTGCTAATTTATTTCAAGGTTAAATATAATTAGCAATACTTTAACACACTGACAAAAATTCAGACTATAAAATTGGTCTTATTTTTGCTATATTTAAATCAGAATTAAAATTTTAAAAGAAACACACAATGTTAGGATATTATATATTATTAGGAGCGATTGCTTTAGTAAGTTGGTTAGTAAGTAGTACTTTAAAAAAGAAGTTTAAAAAATACTCGAAAGTACAGCTTCGCAACGGAATGAGTGGTGCTGAAATTGCTGAAAAAATGTTGGCAGATCATGGTATTAGAGATGTTGAGGTGATTTCAACTCCTGGACAATTAACAGACCATTATAACCCGAAGAATAAAACGGTTAATTTAAGTGAATCTGTTTATAATCAGCGGAATGCGGCAGCGGCAGCTGTTGCGGCTCACGAATGTGGTCATGCGGTGCAACATGCGCAAGCCTATGAGTGGTTGAAAATGCGCTCTGCATTGGTGCCAGTTGTTAGTGTAACTTCAGGAATGTCTCAATGGGTTGTTATTGGTGGTCTTATGCTTGGTGCTGCGGCAGGTCTTGGATTTGGTTATTATGTTGCTGTTGCAGGTTTGGTTATGATGGGGTTTGCAACGTTATTCAGTTTTATAACTTTACCGGTAGAATATGATGCCAGTAACCGTGCATTGGCATGGTTGAAAAATAAAAATATGGTATCGCAAGAAGAATATGTAGGTTCTGAAGATGCGCTTAAATGGGCAGCTAGAACGTATTTAGTTGCAGCCATTGGTGCTTTAGCGTCTTTAGTGTATTGGGGACTTCAAGTATTTGGAGGTTCTAGAGATTAATCAAATTAAAACATAACAAAGTTTGAAAGCTCTGAACAATAGTTTCAGGGCTTTTTTGTTTCTTTACGTTTTATTAAAATAGCATGGTAAATCCTTTAAAATATTATCAAGAACACTTAGAAAAATATCAAACTGAAGCTAAAAGTTTGTATAAACAAATGACGGCGCTTAGCATGTTGCGTCTCTTTGTTTTTTTAGCTGCTGGCTTTGGAATTTATTTCTTTTTTAGTCAATGGCAAATTGCTGTTTCTATTGGGTTTTTGGGTATAGTCTTATTTATTTATTTGCTTTCAAAATATACGGATATAAAGCGACAACGTGAGTTTCATAAGGCTTTGGTGACTATAAATGAAGATGAAATTAAAATAGCATTAGGCGATTTTTATGATAGAGATGAAGGCTCGGAGTTTCAAGATCCTAGTCATTTTTATAGTTTGGATATTGATTTATTTGGGCGTGGTTCGTTTTTTCAATTTATGAATAGAACGACTATAAATGAAGGCACACAAGAATTGACAAATGCTTTAAAAGCAAATGATGTAGAACATATTGAATCTAGACAAGAGGCTATTAAAGAGTTGAGTTCTAAACCTCAATGGCGTCAATATTACTCAGCGACTTCTAGTTTAGTTGATGTTGATACACCAGCAAAACATATTATAACTTGGTTGCAAAATCATAAAACATTTTTACCAAAAGTTATGTTTTGGATACCTTTGGTGTTTAGTATAACAACTATTGTGTTGTTAGTACTTACAGTTTTTGAGGTTGTAACGAATCAAGCCTTAATAGGGTATTGGTTGCTTTTAGGATTAGGTGTTACTGGGCGATATTTAAAAAAAATAAATGTGCTAGCCTTAAACACAGATAAAGTTAGAGATACCTTTCGTCAATATGCGTCATTATTAGATTTGATTGAAAATGAAACGTTTTCTTCAGAATTACTACAACAAAAGCAGAAGCAAATTCAATCTGGTGAAAAAAAGGCTTCTGAAATTTTTAAGACTTTTTCAAAGTCGTTGGATGCTTTAGACAATCGAAATAACTTGATAGGTGCTATTTTTGGAAATGGTTTTTTTTTAACAGATATAAAGCATAGTTATCACATTGAACAATGGATTGTTAAATATGGTAATAAGGTATCTGATTGGTTTGAAGTCGTGTCGTTTTTCGATGCTTATAACTCTTTAGGAAACTATGCTTATAACCATCCAGATTTTGTGTTTCCAAAAATTTTGAAGGATGGAAGTGTTATTAAAGCTGAAAGTTTAGGGCATCCGTTATTGAAAAAAGAAAAACGTGTTGATAGCGATTTAACTATTGATAATGAACAGTTTTTTATTGTTACAGGCGCTAATATGGCAGGGAAAAGCACCTTTTTAAGAACGGTGTCTTTACATATAGTTATGGCAAATGTTGGGTTGCCTATTTGTACAAAATCTAGTCAGTATTCACCAGTAAAATTAATTACTAGTATGCGAACTACAGATTCTTTAACGGATGATAGTTCATATTTCTTTTCAGAATTAACGAGACTTAAGTACATTGTTGATGCCATCCAAAAAGAACCTTATTTTATTATTTTAGATGAAATTTTAAAAGGAACCAATAGTACAGACAAGGCTATTGGTTCTAGAAAGTTTGTTGAAAAACTAGTCGCTTCGAATGCAACGGGAATTATTGCTACGCACGATTTAAGTTTGTGCGAAATTGAAAAAGAACTCGACGATGTAAAGAATTATTATTTTGATGCTGAAATTATCAATGATGAACTTCACTTTGATTATACTTTAAAAGAAGGTGTTTGCCAAAATATGAACGCGTCATTTTTATTGAAGAAAATGCAAATTGTTTAGTTGATTAGTTTGTCACTTCGAGTGATTCCGAAGAAATGAGGAATTGTATCGAGAAGCTTACCCTTTATTTATGAAAACTTACTTTGTTTACATTTTGAAATGCTCTGACGGAACTTATTATACAGGCTTTACTTCCAATCTTGAAAAGCGTTACCTCGAACATAAAACAGGGAAGCATAAAGAAAGTTATACATTTTCAAGAAGACCACTTACATTAGAGTTTTATGCTGAATTTACTAACTCCAATATGGCAATTGAGAAGGAAAAGCAAATCAAAAAATGGTCTAAAGCAAAAAAAGAAGCCTTAATTAATAATGAATTTGAAAGGTTGCCTAATCTTTCAAAGAAAAATTTTGACTCCAAATAGGTCTCGATACTATTCTGTGAAAAACAGAATCACTCGACCTAACAATATCGTTATTAAGTAACGTTTAAACTCGATTGTCGCCTTAAGTGGTTTTATGGAGAATAACGGAATAAAATTTTATCGAGAAGTTATTATATTTTTGATTTTATCTCCTCAATCATACTTATAGCATTTTTATAATCTGGTTTTAAACTCAATACCTTATAATAATTTTTTAAAGCTTCAGTATAATTTTTTACTTCAAAAAAAGCTTCACCCAAACTATCATAAACATTGTATTTATAAGGGAATATTTTGGTGTTTAAATCGAAAACATATAATGCTTTTTCAGTTTGATTAGAACGTAAAAGCGAGTAGCCAAAAGTGTTTAATTCTCTGCTACCTTTTACAAATTCTGCTAATCTTGAAACTAAAACAGACTCCTCTAATTTTAAGCTATCTAAGGTTTTAGAGTTGAGTAAATAGTACATATAATTAGCAGCCATATAATTAGGCGTGTACTTATTTTTTGTAATAATATTTAAAATATCGCGCTCTAAAGTTTCTTTAGGATGTTCAACAATTCTATTCACTTCTTTACCATTTTTATAGAAAATAAAAGTAGGAACTCGATGAATGTTTAATCCTTTCTCTTCATGATTCGGACTTTGCTTGTAAGCCTCTTTAGTTCTATTAACAGCAATAACTTGTAATTGACTTTCAGGAAATTTAGCAGCTTCTAAAACTTTGTAAAAACGAGGGATTTCAAGTTTGCTGTCGCCACACCAAGTTCCTAAAAAGGCTTTAATTTCATATTGATTTAACGAATCTTTTAATTGTTTAGTAATACCTTTATTAACTAAATAATCGTCGTAATTTTCAGAAAACCAAGTGTTGAATGTGTTATTGGTTAAATCAGATTTCGAGATTTCTCCCAATAAAAGCTCATTCCCTTTTTTGTCGGCCGTAAGTTTGTTAGCCGTTTGAGAAAATGAAAAAAGTAGATTAAGTAAAAAGATGGATAAGGTAACTGTTCGTTTCATTCTGATGATTTTAATTGACAAACCAAACCTAAAACAGTTTTGTAAACGACGCGAATTAAATTTACAAACAGCATACTTAAATTTACAAACGGCAATATTTATGCAGTTTGCAATACTATAAGGGCTTTTTGTACATAATTTTTTGATGGTTATAGCATTTCTGTTTACTTTCAACAGCAATTAATGGTGACTTTACACAAACATACCTCGCAAATTTTGGTGCACATCTTGTTTTGGATGCTGTTTATTTTTGTCTCACTTTTTTTATTTTCAGATTATTATTGGAGCGAAAATCCGTTTTTGCAATACCTTTCTATACTCGTTATTATAGTGTACGCCAATCATTTTGTGTTACTTCCGTTTTTTATTAAAAAGCGTTTTTATATTCTATATGCTTTTGTGTTTGTAGCCATTTCTTTTTTTGCAACTCAACTATATTGTAATGTATTTGCGCAGTGTGGTTGCTCAATTATGAAATGCTTGAGCGATTACTTATGGCAAACCTTGGTACCACTTATTTTCTTCTCTTTTGTTTGGATGCTTTATCGTTTTTTAGATGAACAGGCCGAAGTGGAGGAGATTAAAAAAGAACATACCGAAATGGAATTGAAGTTTTTAAAATCGCAAATCAATCCGCATGTGCTTTTTAATAATTTGAACACCATTTATTCTTATACTTTAGAAAAACCAAACGAAGCAGCAGACCTAATTTTAATGCTTTCAGATAATTTAAAACATGTGCTTTACGAAAGCAATGCAGAAACCATTTCTTTAGAAAAAGAGATTCAGTTTATTGATAATTATATAAAATTTCAGAAGTTAAGAACTGAGGGCACAAAAACCATTCAGTATTCAAAAAATATAGATTCGTTTCATCATAAAATCGCACCATTACTTTTAATAACCATTATAGAAAATGCTTTTAAACACAGTACTTTAAATAGTGCTATTTCAATACGTATTATTGTTGAAAATGGTATTTTAGAATGTATTTGCGAAAACGATTTTAACAAAGAAAAAGTAAGCGAAAACGATTTTAAAATAGGCTTGCAAAACCTAGAAAAACGATTGGAGCTTATTTATAAAGACACCTATAATTTTACAATTGAAAAAGCAGAAAGTTTTAAAGTATATTTAAAATTGAATTTGAATTAAAAAAACTGTCAGTTTGAGTGAAATTATTGAAAAATAATTTTGTATCGAGAAGTAAATAGGTTCTCTATACAATTCCGATAAAAATCTAAATTACTCTAAGATACATCAAAAATGAATATATGAATTGCATCATCATTGAAGACGAAATTCCTGCCCAAAGCATTTTAAAGCATTTTATTGATAAAGTGCCTAATCTAAATTTAATCGATACGTTTAAAGCAGCAATTGAAGCCAATTCATTTTTAAACTCCAATACGGTTGATGTCGTTTTTTTAGATATTAATTTGCCCGATATGTCTGGATTAGATTTTATAAAAACTATTAAAAATCCGCCAGCAATTATAATGACTACAGCATATCCCGATTATGCAGTAAGCAGTTTTGAGCTTGATACTATTGTTGATTATTTAGTAAAACCTTTTTCGTTCGACCGCTTTTTAAAAGCTATTAACAAAGCTAAAGACAGGATTGAAACACCAAATAATAGTACTGAAGGAAAAGATGAAAAAAGTATTTTTTTAAATGTTGATAAAACACTTCATAAGATTGTTTTAAACTCAATTTTATACATTGAATCAGACAGAAATTATATTACTGTAGTTACCGAAACACAAAAATTATCATACATTGATTCTTTAAAAAATTGGACTGCTAAATTGCCAGAAAATCAATTTAATCAAGTCCATAAATCTTTTATTATTAATAGCAAGTTTGTTGACAAAATTTCAGGAAATACGCTTTTTATAAAAGATAATAAAATCCCTATTGGCAGAACGTACAAGCAAGAGTTGTTAAAACAATTAAAGATTATTTGATATAAAAAAAGACCTGTCGAATTTTTAAAACTGACAGGTCTGAATGTTTTATTTCGTTGTAGATTATTTTTTAGGATGCACTAATTCCATTTCATCAATTAAATGTTTGACGCCTGCATATTTATCAATTATAAAAAGCACGTAACGTAAATCTACCATAATATTTCGGCAAATTTCCGGGTCGTAATTCATATCACTCATCGTGCCTTCCCAAACACGATCAAAATTTAAACCTACTAAATTCCCGTGTGCATCAATAGCTGGACTACCTGAATTTCCGCCAGTAGTATGGTTAGTTCCTAAAAAGCAAACAGGTACTTTTCCATTGGTGTCAGCATATTGCCCGTAATCTTTAGCAGCATATAAATCACGTAATTTTTGAGGAACATCAAATTCATAATCTCCTGGAATATACTTTTCAATAACACCATCTAAATAACTCACATGATTATAATACACAGCGTCTCTTGGGGCGTAGCCGCGAACCTGACCATAAGTTACGCGAAGTGTGCTATTGGCGTCTGGAAAATAACGTGCATTTGGTAAAGCCTCCATTAGCGCCGTCATGTATTTAGTTTGTAAAGCGGTTATGGTCTCGTTTTTTTGCTGAAATTCTTTGTCTATCACATTATAAAACTCATCAATAAGGGGTTTTGCGTATTTGTAAGCGGCATCGTTATTAATGTTTTTCAAAACTTCTTTTGGAGAACCTTCTAATAATTTTAAAGCCGAATCTAAATTTGTAAATGCCGTTTTATCATAAATTGAAGCATCCACATGATTAGCGTATAGAGGCATTACGCTATTAAAAATACCTCTGTCTACATCAACATTATAATTTTTATGAATACCCTTAAATCTCCCAATAAGACTTTCTTTTGCGCGTTCAAAAACACTAGGATTATCTTTAATGGCTTGTACCACTTGATAGGTTCTAAAAGTCATTTGCATTAACTCATTAGTAGTTAAAAAAACTTCAATAAAATTACGGCGCTTGATATCTACAGGTGCAAAATCTTTGTATAAACGATTGAACTCTGGAAGAATATCACCATATTTTTCTTCTAAACCTTTTTCTTTTAAAGCTTTGGTATAAGTAGTTTCAAAAGCGCGTCGTTTTTCTACAGCATTACTTTTTTCAATACCCAAATTTTCACCTATCCATTTTTTCCACGCATTAGCAATTCTAGCTTGTTTAGAGGCGTATTTAATGCGTACATCGTCATCAGCTTTCATTTTTTCGTTAATTACTTTCAAAGCAGCTTCGCGAATCGCAATATTTGTGGGGTTGTAATTTTTGGTAATATGCTCTATAGCTACGGCAGGTAAATATTCGTTGGTTCTACCTGGAAAACCAAATACCATAGTAAAATCGCCTTCTTCAACACCATCTAAAGATATTGGCAGAAAATGTTTTGGTGTATATGGCTTGTTGTTTATATTATATTTTGCAGGACGATTATTGGCATCTGCATAAATTCTAAACAAAGAAAAATCGCCTGTATGCCTTGGGAATACCCAATTATCAGTATCACTACCAAACTTACCAATACTGGTTGGCGGTGCACCAACTAAACGAATATCTTCAAAACGTTCAGTAACAAACAAAAAGTACTGATTGCCTTTGTAAAACGATTTAACTTTTACATCTTGCCAAGCTTCTTTAGTCCAATTTTTTAATATTCCATTACTATTTTTATCAATAGTAGACTGTTTTTCTTTTTCAGTCATATTCTCATTTATATCTGCTAAAACATTTTTAGAAACATCATGGATACTAACTATGAACTCAACAAATAAACCATTGTTGGGTAGCTCTTCCTCATAGCTCATCGCCCAAAAACCATTTTTTAAATAATCATTTTCAAGAGAAGAGTGCGATTGTATTTGACTAAATCCGCAATGGTGATTCGTTAAAATGAGCCCTTTAGGGGAAATTACTTCACTAGTGCAACCACCATTAAAATGTCCAATAGCATCTTTTAAACTGGAATTGTTAATATCATAAATATCTTTGGCGGTTAGTTTACTGCCTAAGCTAGTCATTTCGTCTTCATTCATACCTTCTAATAGCGAAGGAATCCACATACCTCCTTGTTGAGCAAAGGTGTTTAATGTTATAAAAAACAATAAAATTTTTAGGTATTTCATGGTATAAACTTTAGAATAAAATCAAATATATAAAGCATATATTTATTATGTAAATTTACTGCCAATAATAATTAAAAAATGCAACATATTTCTAAACTTCCACATGTTGGTACAACCATTTTTACAATTATGGGTGCTTTGGCTAGAGCGCACAATGCCATAAACTTATCGCAAGGTTTTCCAGATTTTAAAATGGATGAAAAACTTATTGATTTGGTTACTAAGGCTATGCATAATGGCTATAATCAATATGCGCCTATGCAAGGTAGTATAGAGTTGCGAGAATCCATAGCTAAAAAACTCGATTTACTATATAGTTCTACATATCACCCAGAAACAGAAATTACAATTACTACTGGTGCAACTCAAGCTATTTTTAGCATTATTTTGGCGTTTATAAAACTGAAAGATGAGGTTGTTATTTTTCATCCGGCTTACGATTGTTACGAACCTGCTATTGAATTAAACGGTGGAAAAACAATTTCGATGGCATTAGAATCTCCAAATTTTAAAGTGGATTGGAATGCAGTAAAAGCAAAAATTAATAATCGTACAAAAATGATTATTATTAATACGCCTCAAAACCCAATTGGGACTGTTTTTTCTGAAACAGATATGCTTCAATTACAAGACATAACAAAAGGAACAAATATTATAGTATTGAGTGATGAGGTTTATGAGCATATTGTGTTTGATGGTGAAAAACACCAAAGTGCATGTTTGTTTTCAGAATTAAAATCTAGAAGTTTTGTAGTGGCATCATTTGGTAAAACATTTCATAACACGGGTTGGAGAATTGGCTACTGTTGTGCGCCGAAAGCACTTATGGATGAGTTTAGAAAAGTGCATCAGTTTAATGTGTTTTGTGTAAATCATCCCATGCAAGAGGCGTTAGCTGAATACTTGGAAAACGAAAATCACTATTTAGAATTATCAGCTTTCTATCAAGAAAAGAGAGATTCTTTTTTAGGTTTGATAAAAGATTCACGGTTTAAGTTTACAGCATCAAAAGGCACTTATTTTCAACTTTTAGATTATTCAGAAATTACTAAAGAAAATGATGTAGATTTTGCAAAACGCTTAACTATTGAAAATAAATTAGCATCGATTCCTATATCGGTTTTTTATAATACCGAAGTTAACAGTAAAATACTCAGATTTTGTTTTGCAAAAAAGAATGAAACATTAAAACGCGCCGCAGATATTTTAAATTCTATTTAAAAAAGTAACTTTTTTATAAAAATGGTGTCTAAAAATTATATTAAAATTTAAAAAATAGTTTATCATGAAATTTTGGTTTGTAATAGTATTTGTATCTTTTAGTTTTATACTAAATGCTCAAGAAGTAAATTTTAATGGGAATACTTATACGGTAAAAGGGAAAAGTATTTTAAAGGATGGAGCAGATGTTACGAGTACGCTTTCTGTTGAAGAACAGCAAAGAATAATGATTGCTTTTGATAAGAAAATAGCACAAGTTAAACAATCGGCTAAAAAGCTAAAAAAGGCTGAGAAAAGTCAAAAAACAGCAGAGAATAAACAGAAAAAGGCTGAAAAAGCTTTGAAACAAAAACAAAAAGCACAGTCAAATTTTGATAAATCGTCTAAAAAACACAGGCAATCTATCGAAAAATATGAGAGACTAAAAAAGAAAGGTAAGCTATCTCCTGAAAATGAAGCAATGTGGCTTAAAAAGATCGAAAGATTTAAAGAAGCCCATAAAAAATCAGAAAAGAAGTTAAAACGTGTTTAAATATTATGTACGAACAACTTAAAATAGCAGTAGTACAATCTGATTTAGTTTGGGAAAATCCAGAACTAAATAGGAAGAATTTTTCAGAAAAACTTAAAAGTATTTCTGAATCTGTCGATGTAATTATTTTGCCAGAAATGTTTACAACAGGTTTTACAATGTATGCCAAAAAAGTTGCAGAAACTATGCAAGGCAAAACAGTAGAGTGGATGAAAAATGAAGCTTCTAAACATAATGCAGCTATTGTTGGGAGTCTAATTATTTCAGAAGAAAACAAATATTATAACCGATTATTATTTGTTGAACCTTCTGGAAAAATTAGTATTTATAATAAGCGGCACACCTTTACATTAGTTGGAGAAGATAAAGTGTTTACTGCTGGAAACGAGAAAGTAATTATGAATTACAAAGGCTGGAAAATTTGTCCTTTAATTTGTTACGATTTACGCTTTCCCGTTTGGGCGAGAAATACCGAGGGTTACGATGTTTTAATCTATGTTGCTAATTGGCCAGAACCAAGAGTATCTGCTTGGGATACTTTATTAAAAGCACGCGCTATTGAAAATATGAGTTACTGTATTGGTGTTAATCGAGTGGGGATTGATGGTGTAAATAGTGAATATTCAGGACATTCTTCGGTTTACGATGTTTTAGGGAATACACTAACCACATTTAAACCCAATAAAGAGCAAGTAGAAATCGTTACTTTAGAAAAAAGACATATTTCTGGCTATAGAAATAAACTTAAATTTTTAGATGATAGAGATGTATTTACTCTTCAATAAAATTTAAAGTTTGCACAAGTCCCCAATCTGATCTAATTTCGTCATCCATTTCAAAATGACTTACACGCTCTGGTTGAATCTTTTTGAGGTAATTACCAGAGTCGTATTTGCCATTGCCATTAGTATCAAAAATAACTCTAATATAGTACTTCCCAGAATCTAAATTTAAAAAATCTAAGGCTTTAGGTTTTGTAGCATATTGCTCGTATTTAACTTCGCCTTTTGCGTCAGTTAATTGAAATATAATAGGATATTTAACATTCACGAGAGTAAATCTTACATATCCAAAATCAGATTCTTTTTTTGTGCTCACAGCATAATTTAAGGTGTCATTAGTATTATCAAAAAAATCGACGAAAGCCTCTGGTAAAACTTGTAATTTATAAGCGTTGTCTTCTGTTTTTTTAAAGTTGAAATTGTATGCGTTTGTAATAGAATCGTATTGGGTAGTAAAATCTATATTTGTAGAATCTTTATCCATAATACTAATCTTTGAAGCATCAAAGGCTGTAAAAGGTGTGTTTGCAAAAATCTTGAAAGGTTCTTCGTAGCTTATGTTTCCAGATGGTTGTGTTTTAATTATTAATGAATCTCTTTTTTGCTCGCTTATTCGTACCGTAAAATCTTTTTCAAAAGTGGGATGCGACACTTTAAAAAGCAATGAATCTGCTTTTAATCTAGGTTTGTACCAATAGTAAAGTGTGTCTGTTTTTTCGTCTTTAGTAATTCTATGTGTAAAATCTTCTGGGGTTTCAGATGTTATTTTAATATCCATGTCTTTATAATCACCCTCGTAGCCAAAAGCAATTTTTTCGCCAGAAATTAAACGTGGTCTAATAGCTTTAAAATCAGGTTTTTCAGAGAATAATTTTAAGGTATAAAGTGAATCGTTAGGAATATCTATAAAGCTCTCGTGAAACGCTATTTGATCCGTTTTCTGTTGAAATTTATTATCATTATTGCCATCTTTTAGAGCCATTAGCATATATTTTCCAGCTTTTATGTTTTCGATAGAAAAGGTGGTAACACTATCAAGCGTATTGGTAATATATTTAGGCGTTTCTTTATAGATGATAGAATCATGAAATGTTGAATCTATTTCATATAAAGCTACCGATACAAAGGTTTCAGGTTGCCGTTTTAAAGCGTCAATAATTTGTCCTTTTACGGTTAACGAATCTATATAATCGCCTGTTGATAGTACGTATCTATAATAAGGAAATGGATTCCCTTCATTATTATCGGTAATGCTATTTCCAAAGTTGAAAGCGTATGTTGTATTGGGTAGCAGTGTATCGTTAATTTTAATGGTAATTTCTTTACTGGCACTACCAAGCGGTGTTATATCTGGTTGCCATTTCATGGGAGGTGAAATAATAAGCTGCTTTTGTATATCTTTTATCTTAATATATTCATCAAAAACAATCTTGATTTCGTTGCCTTTAAAATTAGTAGAAAAATTCTCTGGAGTTGACTTTTCGATGCTTGGAGGCGTTTCATCTTTTGGTCCGCCACCAGGTGTGCCACGATTGGCGCAGTTAATAAAAGCCAAGCTTATAAACGCTATAAAAATAAAGTTAGAAAGGGTCTTATTCATTGACTCATTTTTAATTTTTAGCAAAAGTACATGAATTTTTTTGTTCTGAAATTCACAAAAAACAGAATAAAAAAAAATAGTTTTATGTAGTAATCTACATAATTTTAGAAACATAACGGACAATACATTAAGCTATTGCCATGGTTGCAATACTTATTTTTATATGTTTCGCTTGATTTAAAACTGCAATACAAGCTTCAAGTGTAGCTCCTGTGGTAATAATATCATCTACTAGAAGAATATGTTTGTTTTCAATAGTTGACGCGTTTTGTAAAGCAAATAATTCTTCTGAATTCATCCAACGAGAAATGCGCCCTTTTGTAGTTTGCGACTTGGTATTGGTGATTTTAACCAAGACATTATCTTTATAATCTGTGTTTAAAGCTTTTGCAATTTGTTGTCCGAACTTCGCCACTTGATTAAAACCTCTTTTTTTTAATTTGTTTTTATGAAGCGGAACAGGGATTACAATGTCAATATCTTTATAAGCTTCAACTTCTTTCAACTCACCACCAAGCCAATTGCCTAAGAAAAAACCAATATTGTCGTAGCCTTTGTATTTTAATCCGTGAATGAGTTGCTGTACCAATCCCTTTTTTTCAAACCTAAAAAGTGCAGTGCCGTTTTCTACTTTGGCACGTCCGTAAAGCACCTTCTTTATAGCATCGTTGTCATCAAAATGAAAATTGGTAACGGGTAAATCGTGTCTGCAATCTATACAAATCGTGTCTTCGTTGTCGTTTAATAAATTAAGACACGCATAACATACTTTTGGAAAGAATAAATTAACTACTGCTTTAAGCATTTTGCGAAATCGAGGATTATTACCAAAAATCAGTCTCAAATACACGAATATAAATATTTATTAATGAATTCGTCGCAAATTTTAACCAAGAACGCCTTTAGTTTAAAGCGGTTTTTTATTTTTGCACCTATGGCAAATCAAGACGATCAATTTAAGAAGGTAATATCGCATGCAAAGGAGTACGGATATGTATTTCAAAGTAGCGAAATTTATGACGGTTTAAGTGCGGTTTACGACTATGCACAAAACGGAGCAGAGTTAAAGAAAAACATACGTGACTATTGGTGGAAAGCCATGGTACAAATGAACGAAAATATAGTAGGTATTGATGCCGCTATATTTATGCATCCAACCACTTGGAAAGCTTCAGGGCATGTAGATGCGTTTAACGACCCATTAATTGATAATAAAGATTCTAAAAAACGTTATCGTGCCGATGTTTTAATTGAAGATTATTGCGCTAAAATTGAAGCTAAAATTGACAAAGAAGTGGCTAAAGCTTCAAAACGTTTTGGCGATGCTTTTAACAAAGAAGAATTCGTTTCTACTAACGGACGCGTAGTTGGCTATCAAGAAAAAATAAATAGTACGCTTTCGCGGATGGCAAAATCTTTAGAGAATGAAGATTTAGTTGATGTTAAAGCACTTATTGAAGAATTAGAAATTGCAGATCCGTTAACAGGAAGTAAAAACTGGACTGATGTTAAGCAATTTAATTTAATGTTTGGAACCAAGTTAGGCGCATCGGCTGAATCTGCGATGGATTTATACTTACGCCCAGAAACGGCTCAAGGGATTTTTGTGAATTTTTTAAATGTACAGAAAACGAGTCGATTAAAAATTCCATTTGGTATTGCACAAACCGGAAAAGCCTTTAGAAATGAAATTGTTGCAAGACAGTTTATTTTTAGAATGCGTGAGTTTGAACAAATGGAAATGCAGTTTTTTATAAAACCAGGAACTCAAAAAGAATGGTACGAGTACTGGAAAGAACATAGAATGAAATGGCATTTAAGTTTAGGTATGGGAGCCGATAATTATCGTTTTCACGATCATGAAAAACTAGCGCATTATGCTGATGCTGCTGCCGATATTGAGTTTAAATTCCCATTTGGTTTTAAAGAATTAGAAGGCATTCATTCGCGTACCGATTTCGATTTAAAAGCACATGAAGAACATTCAGGAAAGAAATTACAATATTTTGATCATGAGGATAATGCAAGCTATACGCCGTATGTGTTAGAAACTTCTATTGGTTTAGATCGTATGTTTTTAGCAGTATTCTCAAATTCTTTACAAGAAGAAGAACTCGAAAACGGAACAACGCGTACCGTTTTAAAATTACCAAGTGTTTTGGCTCCTGTAAAAGCAGCTGTTTTACCATTGGTTAAAAAAGATGGATTACCAGATATTGCTCGTAAAATTATAGATGATTTAAAATGGGATTTTAATGTAATTTATGATGAAAAAGATGCTGTTGGAAGACGTTATAGAAGGCAAGATGCTAACGGTACACCATTTTGTATTACTGTAGACCATGATACTTTAGAAGATAACACCGTTACTATTCGTCATAGAGATACTATGGAGCAACAGCGTGTGAAAATAGAAGATTTACGTGCTATTATTAAGCAAGAAGTAGATGTACGTTCTTGGTTGATGAAGATGTGAAATTCCTGCGAAATCAGTAATCTCAAAATAATAAATGATAAATAATGAGTTATAAATCCCAAACGCAATGTTTGGGATTTATATCATATACTAATTTGTCTATCAATTTGTTGGTCTAATGATATAAACGTTTCGGTTCGCGAAACACCAGAAATTGATTGAATTTCTTTATTAAGCAAATGCATTAAATGCTCATTGTCTTTACACAAAATTTTAATAAAAACACTCCAATTACCAGTCGTGTAATGGCATTCTAAAACTTCTGGTATTTTTTTTAACTGCCTTACCGCTTCAGGGTTACTCATGGCTTTATCTAAATAAATACCTATAAAAGCCATGGTGGTATAACCCAACACTTTTGGATTGATAATAAATTTTGATCCCGAAATTAACCCCGATTTTTCAAGCTTCCGTAAGCGTTGATGAATGGCCGCACCAGAAATACCGACGCCCCGTGCAATTTCTAATATTGGTGTTCGGGCATCTGCCATTAAAGCCCTAAGTATCTTTTTATCGATACCATCAATATGGATGTTTTGATTTATAACTTTCATTAATAAATTATTTATGTCATTTCCTTGAAGAAGGAAATCAAGTAGTTTTGTTTAATTTTAAAACATAAAAGTAAGGATTTGATTTTAAATTGAAAGGAGGTTTTGTGTAAGCTTTATAAAACTAGCTGAAACATTTGATTTGAATACTTGCTTTACTTTGTCAGAAAAAAAACATAACTTCGTTTAACGGCGGATATAAACCATATTAACAAACAGTTTATATCCGATCAACATTGTAGTTAATTAAGAAATAAATGAAGAAGAGTAATTCTATTAAATTATTTATTACCGACCTAGAAGATATTTTAGAAACGGCTATCAATATTTCATTATTTAAGTTTATAAATCCATCTCTATTTAAAAACTCCAACATACAGACTAATTCTCAAGAAGACCTCACTTACGAAAAAATTAAAAAGTTCAATGATAAAAACCTTATCTATAACCATTTATTAGTTAATGTTATTTCTATCATGGAAAGTTACCTGCATAATATACTCGTAGAGCACATAAAGAAAGATTCTTCCAAATCAATCAAATTTGTAGAAGAGTTTAATTTCCAAAAAAGTTTATCTCCTAAACATGTAATCGAAGGTCCTGAATCATTAACAATAAACACTTTGGAGGACGTTATTTATCATAACTTACCTAAAGTAAATACTTTATTCAAGATAATTTTCGAAATGGATATCCTTAATATTTCTAATATTGATATAAAAACTATTTTTTTAATAATTAAAGTTAGACATAGCATAGTTCATGATTCAAATAGAGTAAAAGAAAAGAAGTTTTATATCAGTTCACATACATTTATTGATTATTTGGATTTAATAGCTAATTGGTTAATGGAAATTGATTCCCTGATAATGACCAATCATACTCGGAAGAGAAAGACGAATTACTATTTAAAGTTTAATAAGGAATTAAATAAATATACGGACACGCCTCTTATCGAGCAAGGAAGTTTTCAATTGATGAGAGATGTGTTTTCCGATAAGAATAAAACATATGATGAAAAGAAAGAGTTTAAATTATAAAAACTAACTACAACATTGTATAAAAATAATGCTAATTTTAATGCTTAATCAAAGGTTAGTGCGTATTTGGTCACTCTGATTTTCCTGCGGAAAATCCTCGGACACAAAACCGCACTATTCTTATACGTAACCGTTAAACGAATCTCCAAGTTTTTCTGCGTTGGGGATTGAATGGTATATTTGAAATCCTTTTTATTTACTTAAAAACAAAAAGATTGAGTAGTGAAATACTTATATTCACGAATTCATTAATTTTAAATAAAAAACATTGAGTAAAGCGCGACCACTTACGCTGAGCGTAGTCGAAGGGTGGGTAACGTCCAAGAATTAATTATTTAATGGATTATACCCCAAATAAGGCACTTCTTTTTCGTTAAACTGAATACCAAAATCTTTTAATTCTTTTAAAATGGGTTGGTAAACTTCTTTAGTAATAGGCATTTGCACACCAGGAGTTGTTATTTTTTTATTTAATATAGCAAGTGTAGCAATAGCAACTGGTAAGCCAACGGTTTTCGCCATAGCGGTATAAGTTTGGTCGTCGCCAAGCGTAACCATTGTGGCGTCTATTTGGTGTTTTTTACCGTTAAGTTCGTATCCAAATTTATGGTACATAACAAGCATGTCTTTATCGTTTTCTTCAAGTGTCCAACTATCCATGAGTATTTTTTGAAGAATTTGAGCTGGTGTTGCTTTTTTAAGTTCTACTCTTTTATTAGCATTAAAAATATCCAGTTCTACAAGCTTGTCCCAAACAATATCATCTTGATCTATTTTAAGCGCATGCCTTAATTTTAATTCCACAGAATCTGTGGGACTATAGGTTAAAAAGGCATTAACAAAATCGCGATAGCTCATGTTTTCACTATCTTCAATGGTATAGCTATCGTCTGTCATTCCTAAGGTTACAAAAATATTCCACGCACGACTAAAACCAACACGACGCATGGTGCCGCGATATAATGTTTTAATATTATCTAATCCGTATACACTTTGGTATTTTAGAGAATCGCGGTTGGCATAAACTTCAAAACGCCCAAAACCATCAACTTCTAGAAATTCGGTGCGTCTAAACAAACGGTTGTACGGAATATATTTATAAGTGCCTTCTTGTAAAAACTTAGCAGCACTACCTTGTCCTGCAACAACCACATTTCTGGGGTTCCAAGTAAATTTATAATTCCATAAATTATTATCGCTTTCAGGTGCAACTAATCCGCCAGTAAACGATTCAAATAAAATAACGTTACCGCCTTTATCTCTAATGCTGTCTAAAACCTGCATAGCACTCATGTGATCTATACCAGGATCGACACCAATTTCATTCATTAAAACGAGTCCATTTGCTTTAGCGTCATCATTTAAAGCTTGCATTTCTGGGCTTATATAAGATGCCGTTACCATATGCTTTTTATATTGAATACAGTTTTTTGCCACTTCTATATGAAAGCGTGCAGGTAGCATAGATACTACAATATCTGTATTTTTAATTGCCTCAATACGCGAAATTTCATTAAAGACATCTAATGTAATTGCAGTCGCGTTTTTATGATTGCCAATTAGTTTTTTAGCGTTTTCTATATTGATGTCGCCAATAGTGATATAAAGATTTTCAGACTCAGATTTATCTAATAAATATTTTATAAGGAATGATGTAGATTTTCCAGAACCAATAACTAAAATCTTTCGCATAGTGAGATTTGTTGAGTAATTTTGTTTTTAAAATTAAGTGTGCTTTTAAGCGATTTAGTTTTGCGAATTTAATAAATATAAAAAGGATTTTTTACGAATAATCTATATAAATTATGAATAAGAAAATTTTAATTGCTGCATCCATATTAGGAATAATCAGCATTATTCTTGGAGCTTTTGGCGCACATGGGTTAAAAGCATTAATCTCGGTTGAATCTATTCAGACTTTCGAAACAGGTGTGCGCTATCAAATGTATCATGCTATATTATTGCTGTTTGTTGGGAATAGTTTGCTTGTAACCCAAAAAACAAAACGACTTATTTTTTACTTCGTATTAATAGGTGTGATTTTCTTTTCAGGCTCTATTTATGGTTTAGCAACTAATATATTAACAGCTTTCGATTTTAAAACTATCGCATTTATAACACCAATTGGTGGTTTGTTATTAATTTTAGCTTGGGTTTTTTTACTTGTTGATTTCTTAAAAATTAAGTCTAAAAATGATAATTAAATAATTTGTAGGGTTAAAATAATGTTTAATTTTGCAGAATAAATAATTTTTATAATAAACAATGGTAAATAACAACCAAGTTACGAAAACGATTGCGTTAGAATCTTACGGAATTAAAAATGCCAAAGTACATTATCAACTTTCATCAAAAGAACTCCATAACATTGCTATTGAAAAAGGGCAAGGTAAAGAAGCCTCGTCTGGAGCTTTAGCAGTTAATACAGGAGAGTTTACAGGGCGGTCACCAAGAGATCGATTTATTGTAAAAGATGATATAACTAAAGACCGCGTTTGGTGGGGTAATATTAATATTCCATTTGATGCCGATAAGTTTGATGTATTATATAATAAGGTTGTGGATTATCTTTCTAACAAAGACCTTTATGTAAGAGATAGTTTTGCTTGTGCTGATGAAAATTATAAATTGAATATTCGTGTTATAAACGAATATGCTTGGAGTAATCAGTTTGCATATAATATGTTTTTGCGTCCTACTGAAGATGAGTTAAAAGATTTTGCTCCAGAATGGACTGTAGTAAACGCTCCAGGTTTTATGGCTGTTCCAGATGAAGACGGAACACGTCAACACAATTTTGCTATTTTAAATTTTACTAAAAAGATTGCTTTAATTGGAGGAACAGGTTATACTGGAGAAATTAAAAAAGGTATTTTTTCTGCCTTAAATTTTATATTGCCAGTATTTAAAAACACATTACCAATGCACTGTAGTGCTAATGTTGGAGCAGATGGAGATACGGCTATTTTCTTTGGATTATCTGGCACAGGTAAAACAACATTATCTACAGATCCTAACAGAAGTTTAATTGGTGATGATGAGCATGGTTGGACTAACGAAAACTCTGTTTTTAATTTTGAAGGCGGTTGTTACGCTAAAGTGATTAACCTCTCCAGAGATAACGAACCAGAAATATACGATGCGATAAAAAAAGGAGCCATTCTTGAAAATGTTATTTTAGATGAAAATGGACATGTTAATTTTGAAGATACTTCTATTACACAAAATACTAGAGTAAGTTATCCGATAGATCATATTGAAAATATTAGAATACCATCTATTGGGAAAAATCCAAAAAACATTTTCTTTTTAACCGCTGATGCTTTTGGAGTTTTACCTCCAATTTCTAAGTTAACACCTAGTCAAGCAGCGTATCATTTCATTTCAGGTTATACGGCAAAAGTAGCAGGAACAGAAGCTGGAGTTGTAGAGCCAACTCCAAATTTTTCAGCATGTTTTGGTGCGCCTTTTATGCCGCTTCATCCAGCAAAATATGCCGAAATGTTAAGTAAGAAGATGAAAGAATCTGGAGTTAATGTTTGGTTGGTAAATACGGGATGGACAGGTGGCCCTTACGGTGTTGGAACAAGAATGAAATTAAAATATACACGCGCCATGATTAATGCTGTGTTAAATGGTGATTTAGGATTGTATACCTATGATAATTACCATATCCATTCGGTTTTTGGAGTTGCCCAACCAAGATCCTGTCCAGGTGTTCCAACAGAAGTTTTAAGTCCGCGTGCCACTTGGAATGATGATAAAGCGTATTATACAACAGCTTTTAAATTAACAAATGCTTTTCGTGAAAACTTTAAGAAGTTTGAAGAACATTGTAGTGAAGAAATTAGACGTGGTGGACCACAAAGGTATGCGTTCTAGTTTATTAAAAGAGTGACTAACTCAAAATAAAAAAGGGCAATTTTATTAAAATTGCCCTTTTTTTTATGTAGAATATAAGACAATTACTTACCTTTATTAGCTTTGTCAATATACTTTTGCAACGCCATAGTCATAGACGGTGTTTCTGGTGTCGGTGCAGCAATATCTACACGTAAACCTTTTTCTTCAACAGCTTTAATGGTAGTATTTCCAAATACTGCAATACGTGTTTCGTTTTGTTTAAAATCAGGAAAGTTTTGAAATAATGATTCAATACCAGATGGACTAAAAAACACAAGTACATCGTATGTTACATTTTCTAAATCAGATAAATCACTAACCACCGTTTTATAAAATGTAGCTTGTTTCCAATTTACACCCAAAGCATCTAGGGTACTAGGTACCTCTGGTTTTACTTTATCAGTGTTTGGTAATAAGAATTTTTCATCTTTATATTTTTTAATTAAAGGCGAAAGCTCAGAAAAAGTACGCTTACCAACATAAATTTTACGTTTTCTGTAAACTACATATTTTTGAAGATAGTATGCTACAGCTTCAGACTGACAAAAATATTTCATGGCATCTGGAACTTTAAAACGCATTTCTTCAGCAACTCTAAAAAAATGATCAACAGCATTTCTACTTGTTAAAATAATTGCAGTGTAGTTATTCAAATCTACTTTTTGTTGCCTAATGTCTTTTGCAGAAACACCTTCAACATGTATAAAAGGCCTAAAATCTATTTTAACCTTTTGCTTTTCTTGCAAATCAAAATAAGGAGAATTTTCTATTTTAGGTTCTGGCTGAGAGACTAAAATTGTTTTTACTTTCATATATACAAGTAGTTTATTTTGTTGCTTTAAGAAATAAACACCTTATATAAAATAATGTAGGGTGCGATTTCGAGAGCGCAAAGATACAAAATAAAATAAAACAAGTTGTGTTTTATTGCGTTTTGATGTGTTTTAAATGAAGTAATTACACCAAAAACATTAACAATTAATAATAACGCAATTATTGCATAAAAAAGGCTTAATGTTGGCTTAATTGCGAAAATTAATAAAGCGTTAATTGGAATTAATAATAGACCTAAATAATTCTTATAACTGATTTTTTGAAACAGGTATTGATCTATTAATTTATCAATTTCAAAAAGACTCGCTATTAAACGCTCAATAAGGACTTTTATTAAAATGAAGGTGCCAATACCAAAAACTAATTTAAAAAGTATATTAATAGAAATTGTTTTAGTCTCTGCTACATATTGATAAACTAAAAAGCTAAAAATTGATGCCGAAATAACTAAGTTGGAAAATAATAAGGCATCAAACTTATCTAAAAATTTTTGTTCTTTGGCATATATTTTAAGGTATTTAGAATTTCCTAAAATATAAATGAAATCACCAAAACGCTGTGGCGCAACTAATTTAGCTGCTGCAATAATGGTAAGACCTATAACCATTAAAATTGTAAATAGCTCGTTTGAGATGATGTCGCGATACATGCCCTAAAATTATTATAAATATTCGCACTTTACGTAAATTATTAAGGAATATTTAAAAAAAATAAACTTTGAAATAATGTACATTTGCTAAAAATATTACATTACAATATATTATCAAATGCAAGATACGGTTGTTATAATACCAACTTACAACGAAATAGAAAATATTGAAGCTATTATAAGAGCCGTTTTTTCTCAGTCGGATAATATTCATATCCTTATTGTTGATGATAATTCTCCAGACTTAACAGCTTTAAAGGTTAAAGCACTTCAAGAAGAATTCCTAAATAGATTATTTTTAAAAATACGTAAAGAAAAAGCAGGATTAGGAACCGCATATATTCACGGGTTTAATTGGAGTTTAAACAAATCGTATCAGTACATTTTTGAAATGGATGCAGATTTTTCTCACAATCCAAAAGACTTAATAAAGCTTTATAAAGCCTGTAAAGATGATGGCGCAGATTTAGCCATTGGATCTAGATATATAAATAATAAGGTAAACGTTGTTAATTGGGATATGAAACGATTGCTCATGTCTTATTTAGCTTCAAAATATGTGCGTGTAATTACGGGAATGCGTATACACGATACTACCGCTGGTTTTGTGTGTTATAAAAGAACCGTTTTGGAAACCATAGATTTAAGTAAAATTAAGTTTATAGGTTATGCGTTTCAAATAGAAATGAAATTTAAAGCCTATTTAAAGACCTTTAAAATAACTGAAGTCCCTGTGATATTTACCGATAGAACACGAGGCGAATCGAAACTAAGCTCAGGTATTATCTCTGAAGCTGTTTTTGGAGTAATTTCAATGAAACTGAAAAGTTTATTTAAAAAATAAAAAGTATAAAATGACATTAAAAACTACACTTATTAAAAATGCCAACATTGTAAATGAAGGTAAAATTTTTAATGGCGACATATTAATTGAAGGTGATTATATAAAAGAAATAAACACGTCTATTAGTGCAAAATCTGCCGATGTACATGTGTTTGATGCCGAAGGGAAATATGTGCTTCCTGGTGTTATTGACGATCAAGTGCATTTTAGAGAACCAGGTTTAACACACAAAGCGAATATTGGAACCGAATCTAAAGCAGCTATTGCAGGTGGAATTACCTCGTTTATTGAGATGCCAAATACCAATCCGCAAACCACAACTATTGAAAAATTAGAAGAAAAGTTTGAGATAGCTGCAAAAACATCATCTGCAAATTACTCGTTTATGTTTGGCGGAACAAACGATAATTTAGATGAAATTTTAAAAGTTGATGCTAAAAATGTAGCAGCATTAAAGCTGTTTTTAGGGTCTTCAACAGGAAATATGTTGGTTGATAACCCTGAGGTTTTAGAGAATATTTTCTCTAAAACCAATTTATTAATAGCCGTACACTGCGAGGACGAAGGTACAATTAAAGCTAACTTTGAACGATTTACAGAAAAATATGGCGACGATATTCCTATTAAATATCACCCAGAAATACGAAGCGAAGAAGCATGTTATTTGTCGTCTTCAAAAGCTAATTCGATAGCTAAAAAAACAGGGGCGCGATTGCACGTGTTTCATTTGTCAACAGGAAAAGAAACTGCTTTGTTTGATAATAAAACACCTTTAAAAGATAAAAAAATTACTGCTGAGGTTTGTATACATCATCTGTGGTTTACAGATAAAGATTACGATGAAAAAGGCACACTTATTAAATGGAATCCTGCAGTAAAAACACAAGCCGATAAAGATCAACTATGGGAAGCTTTATTAGATGACAGGATTGATGTTATAGCTACAGATCATGCACCGCATACTATTGAAGAAAAAGAAAACGTTTATAGTAAAGCACCTTCTGGTGGGCCGTTAGTACAACATGCTTTACCTGCGATGCTAGAAATGCATCATAAAAATAAAATTTCAATAGAAAAAATAGTAGAGAAAATGTGTCATAACCCTGCTATTTTATTTCAAATTGAAAAACGCGGATTTATAAAAGAAGGCTATTTTGCCGATTTAGTTTTGGTAGATTTACACCATCCGTGGACAGTAAAAAAAGACAATATTCTTTACAAATGTGGTTGGTCTCCGTTTGAAGGTACCACCTTTAAATCGAGAATTACGCATACCTTTATAAACGGTAGTTTAGCCTATAAAAATTTTAAGTTTTATGATGTTAATGCCGCAAAACGATTAACTTTTAATAGATGATTTTAAAACGATTATTAGTCTATCTTACAATTGTATTAACGGCAACTGCTTGTTATAAATACGATAAGCCTAAAAAGCCTAAAAATTTAATTTCGAAGGATAAAATGGTTAATATTATAATGGATGTAAGATTGCTATCATCTGCAAATGGAATGAATAAAATAACTTTAGAAAAAAATAATTTGCAGGCTGAAACATATATTTATAAAAAGTATAATATAGATAGTTTGCAATTTGCTTTAAGCAATAATTACTACGCCTATTATGTTGATGATTATAAGGCTATTTATGATAAGGTTGCAGATAGTTTAGATGTCTTAAAAAATAAGTTTACTGATTTAGCAATTCAAGAGGAACAAGAAAAAAAGATTAAAGATTCCATTCAAAGTATTATAAAAAAAGACTCAATACTTATTTTTAAATTAAAAGACCATATAAGGCTACTAGTAAAAAAAGATTCTTTAAAACCTTTAATTAAAAAAGATTCTATTAGGTTAATAAAGATGAAAGATTCTTTAAATATGCTAATTAAAAAAGATTCTGTAACTAGGTTTAATCTAAAAAAACCAAAAGAAGAAGGGTTAATTACACCTGTTTCAGATATAGACTTCCAATAGTAGTGATACTTTTCTTTACAGGAGTAAATTCAAAATCTAGAACACCTTTAATTTTAGCATGACTATAATTAGTTTCGGTATTTAACGATACTACTAATTGTTTTGTTAACTGTCTTCTTTTACCAGTTAATTTATGTATTAACCAATCAAGTCTCCATGCCCATTGTAACAACCAAAGTTTAGCTTTTTTTTTAGGCAGTTTTGCATTTACAGCTTTTGCCATAGTTTGTAAAAACTGTTGGTAAGTCCAATTTTCAGCAACTAAAATAAAACGTTCATTTTTTATATCACTTTTTAAAAGCGCAATCATAATCGAAACAACGTCTTTTACATCAACTAACCCAATAGTTCCAGAGGTGTAATATTTTATTCCTTTATGCGCTTTTTTAAATAAATTTCCACTACCATAAAGCCAAATGCCTGCGCCTAAAATAACACCCGGATTTACAATAACTACATTTACACCTTCTTGTGTAGCTCGCCAAACCTCCATTTCTGCACCATATTTTGTAATAGCATACACACTATTGTCGTCTTCAGGATTCCATTTGGTGTTTTCTGTAATTGGTGCATTGTTTATAGAATTGCCTACAGTTGCAATGGAACTTACATAACATAATTTTTTAATGTTGTTTGAAATGCAAAGATTAACAACATTAGCGGTGCCTTCAATATTAGTACGACGTAAAAGATGATATTTATTAGGTTCAAAAGACACAAAAGCAGCACAATGATAAACGTATGTTACATCGTTAAAAACATCAGATAATAGTGGAATATCTAAAATATCGGCTTGAATCCATTCAATAGATTTAAAAAGTAATTCGTAATTTTCAGTATAACAGGAAAACACCTGCTTTACATTATCAAGTTTACTTTCTGTTCTATAGATAGCTCGAACTGTTTCGTTATTACTAATAAGTTTGTAAAGCAAATGTGCACCAACTAATCCTGTACCTCCAGTAACTAAAATCATGCAACTAAAGTAAAGAATTATTCATAATACAAGAGTAATTATACATTGATTTTTATCTTTGCCGTAGTTTATTAAAAATATGATATAATGATAAAGAATTTTGTTGAAGAATTAACATGGAGAGGCATGATACATACTGTTATGCCAGGTGCAGAAGAACATTTAATGGAAAGCATGCGAAGTGCGTATGTGGGTTTTGATCCTACTGCAGATTCTTTACACATTGGTAACTTAGTGCCTATTATGTTATTAGCTCACTACCAACGTTGTGGACACAGGCCAGTGGCTTTGGTTGGTGGTGCAACAGGTATGATTGGTGATCCTTCAGGGAAATCTAACGAACGTAATTTGTTAGATGAAAAAACGCTGAGACATAATCAAGAATCTATAAAAAACCAATTAACACATTTTTTAGATTTTGAAAGTAATGCTGAAAATGCTGCGATTTTAGTGAATAATTACGATTGGATGAAAGACTTTTCATTCCTAGAATTTATTCGTGATGTAGGCAAGCATATTACCGTAAATTATATGATGGCAAAAGATTCTGTAAAAAATAGAATCTCGTCTGAATCATCAGAAGGGATGAGTTTTACAGAGTTTACTTATCAATTAGTACAAGGTTACGATTTTCTTCATTTGTATAAAGCGAATGATTGTTCAATTCAAATGGGCGGAAGCGATCAATGGGGAAATATTACAACAGGAACAGAATTGATTAGACGCGTTGGTGGCGGAAAAGGATTTGCTATCACTTGTCCGTTAATTACTAAATCTGATGGTTCAAAATTCGGGAAATCTGAAGGTGGAAATGTTTGGTTAGATGCTAACAGAACTTCGCCATATAAATTTTATCAATATTGGTTAAATTCCAGCGACGAAGACGCTGAAAAATACATTAAAATATTTACGTTTTTAACTGAAGAAGAAATTAATGGTTTAATAAAAGAACATGCTGAAGCACCACATTTACGTGTGTTGCAAAAGCGTTTAGCTGAAGAAATTACAGAAATGGTACATTCTAAAGACGATTTAGATAATGCTGTAAAAGCTAGTGCTATTTTGTTTGGTAAATCTACAAGTGATGATTTAAAACAACTTAATGAGCAAACCTTTTTAGATGTATTTGATGGCGTGCCGCAAACAGAAATTAAGCAATCTGATATTGAGAACGGACTAGATATTATTGCTGCTTTAGCAGAAAAAGGAGGGTTTTTAAAATCTAACGGAGAAGCGCGTCGTGCATTAAAAGAAAATTCTATTTTGGTAAATAAAGAAAAAGTAAAAGATGATTATAAAATTACTACCAAAGACTTAATTAATAGTAAGTTTGTTTTGCTGCAACGTGGTAAAAAGAATTATTTTATTTTAAAAATTGTATAAAACAACAAAAAGCCTGAGTTAAAACTCAGGCTTTTTTTAACCAACCAACTAAAAAATTAACTTTTCTTTTTCTTAGCTGTTTGTTTTGTCGAAAGGGTTACAATAATCTTACAGAGGATTATAATTTTTTTAATTTGAAATTATAACACCATCAAATTACAACCTCGAATATCTGAATTATCAAAACGACCAATAACTTCAAATGCTCCATTTTTATAAGTTCTTCCTAAATCTTGTGTGGCAACAAATGAGCAAGAATTAATATTAGCTAAGTCTATTACATTTATGCCGCCAGTTTTTCCAGATTCTTGAATAGTCAATGCATCTTCAGTATCACGTGTTAATATTTGCATCCAATTAGGGCAATTAAAGATACCGTTGCCTTTAGAGTAGGCTTGACTTAAAAGCTCGGTCATACCATATTCGCTATGTATGGTTTCAACGCCAAAACCAGCTTTTAGTTTTTTGTGTAAATCTACTCTAATTAATTCTTTTCGTCTGCCTTTCATGCCACCGGTTTCCATAATAAAGGTGTTTTTAAGATTGAATTGATAGGTTTCAACTAAATCCAATAAAGCAAAAGATACTCCAATTAATAACACCTTTTTTCCATCAGCATCTAATTTAATTAAAGTGTTTTTTAATTCTGAAATATTATTAAGATAGAAACCACTTTCTGTGTGTTTCGAGTGCAAAATCATAGCATTTGCCATGTAAATTAATGATGAACCTTCACGTTCTAAATAAGAAGGTAAGAGTGCTAAAACCACATAATCTTCAACACTACCATAAAATTGTTGAAAACCCTTAGTGAAACTTTGTTCGTAAATTTTCAAGTCAGTTATATGGTGTTTGCTCGTTAAATTTCCAGTAGTGCCAGAACTTGTAAACGTAGTTTCAATATCATCTTTGTTACTTAATATTTTATGTGATTTAAAAAACTGAATAGGTAAAAAAGGAATATCTTGAATCGTTTTAACATCGCTTGGGTGTTTATAAAGTAAATCGCAAAATGACCTATAAACACGATTATTATTAAACTGATGTTTAAAGATTTGCAAAGCTAAATCTTCAAATTCCGTTTGATTTTTAATATTAAAAATGGCGTTACTATCTATCATTTAATCGTAGTTAGTTCGAGTTAAAATTATTCTGTAATTTTGTCTTCGATAACATAAACAAAAGTATATAAAATTAAAAAGCATTGCTATTAGCAATGCTTTTAAAAAAAATATTTAGATAAAATTACTTAATCACCAATTTTCGTGTCTCACTTATATTGCTTTCAGTAATTTTTAAAATATAAACGCCAGTACTTAGCTTCGATATATTTAATTCTTTGCCTATTAATACAGTTGACAAAATTTGTTTTCCTAGGGCATTAAAAATTTCAACTTTTTTAGTTAAGCTGTTTTTAGATGTAATATATATAAACTGTTTTCCGTTATTAACAGGATTGGGGTATATGGAAAGCCCTTCAATGTTTTGTTGAGTAGACAGATTAGAATCCCTTGTTTGTGTAAACCCCAGTTGAGGTACAAAAAACATTAAAGTAAAAAGTATAATAAAAAAGTAGTTTTTTTCCATAGTAAGCTTTCAATGTTATAAAAGTAATAAATTACTTCAAAAGTTATACCAAAAAAATGTTAAAGATTTAGACATTTCATCGAAAGGTTAAATCTGTGTAAGTTGTATGTTACCTTAATGTTATTTGTTTTTATGTTTTAATATAGTTATGTTATTAGTTTTATCTTTGACCTAAGAAAGATAGAATCTATTGTTTTATAATGAATAAAAAAGACATTAAAATACTTTTAGTTGATGATGAGCCAGATATTTTAGAGATAGTTGGTTATAATTTATCAAATGAAGGCTACCAAATTATTAAAGCCGAAAATGGAGCTCAAGCCGTTAAAAAAGCTAAAAAAGAGTTACCTCATTTAATTATTTTAGATGTGATGATGCCAGAAATGGATGGTATTGAAGCTTGCGAAATTATTCGTAAAAATCCAGATTTAAAAGAGACTATCATCACTTTTTTAACAGCAAGAGGCGAGGATTATTCTCAAGTCGCTGGGTTTGATGCTGGAGCCGACGATTATATTACAAAACCCATAAAACCAAAAGTTTTGGTAAGTAAAGTAAAAGCACTTTTACGTCGCTTTAAACAAGATGCCAAAAGCACAACACTTAAAATAGGCGATTTGGTTATTGATAGGGATGAATATAAAATTATTTTAAAAGGAAAAGAAATTATTTTACCACGAAAGGAATTTGAATTACTATCTTTATTAACCTCTAAACCAGGAAAAGTTTTTAAACGCGACGAAATTCTTGATAAAGTTTGGGGAAATGAAGTTATAGTTGGAGGAAGAACTATTGATGTGCATATTCGTAAATTACGTGAAAAAATAGGAGATGATAGCTTTAAAACTGTTAAAGGTGTTGGTTATAAGTTTGTAGATTAATATTTTAAATATTTGAAATTAAAAAGAACATATCGTTTTGCGATTAAAACATCGCTGTATATAACACTTTTTATAACGCTCTTAATGAGTGTTTTTTTATATGCATTTTATTCAATTAATTGGTTGTTAGTTTTTTTATTTGCATTAGCTTGTTATCTCTTCTCATTTATAGTTATTCAGTTAAGAGCTGAAAAATTCATTTATAAACGTGTTAAAAAAATATACGACGATTTAACACTTTTAGAATCAGCTAGTTTAACCAGAGGTTCTATTACAACCGATATGGGAACACTAACTAAAGAGATTGATAGATTTGCCCGTGATAAAAAATTAGAAATAGAAACGCTTAAGGTTCGAGAAAAATATCGTAAAGAATTTTTAGGCAACATATCTCACGAATTGAAAACACCGTTGTTTACTGTTCAGGGTTATATTTTAACTCTTCTAGATGGGGCTATAGATGATAAAAATATAAGGAAAAAATATCTTGAGAGAGCTAATAAAGGTGTTGAAAGACTCAGTTATATTGTAAAAGATTTGGATATGATTACCAAGCTAGAAATTGGTGATTTAAGCCTGAATATTGAAGTGTTCGATATTGTAGAATTGGTAAATAACGTGTTCGATATGTTCGAAATGCGGGCACATAAAAAAAACATAACCCTAACTTTTGATACTGATTATAGAACCCCCATTTTGGTTAATGCCGATAAAGAGCGAATACAGCAAGTGTTAGCAAACCTTTTTGTAAACTCAATAAAATATGGGAGGGAAAAAGGAACAACAGAGATTAGTATCGAAAATTTAATAAAAAATAAGGTTATTGTTAGAGTAACAGATAATGGAGAAGGCATTGAAAAAAGGCATTTACCACGCTTATTTGAACGCTTTTTTAGAGTTGATAAAACAGGAAACAGAAAAGTTGGAGGCTCTGGCTTAGGCTTGTCTATTGTAAAACATATTATTGAAGCTCACGACGAAAAAATATATGTAGAAAGCGAATTTGGTGTAGGTAGTGAGTTCTCATTTACGCTCGAAAAGGCTAAATAAATCTTTAAAATTAGCTTTAAAATCAAAAGATTTCAACCCAATAAAAGCATTTAACTTTTTAAGTTTATGTAATGTAAATTCATCTTGATTACAACTAGGTACAAGATTTAATTCGGTTAATCGTTTTGCTAAATATTCTTGTTCAAATTGCCCAGGCGTAGGTATAAAAAAAGCTTTTTTATTAAGTTTTGCCAAATCCAAAATAGTAGTGTAGCCAGATCTAGAAATAATCATTGCGCTTTCATTTATCGTTTTTTCGAGTAAATCAGAAGTCATAAAATTATAAACAGTTATGTTTTTTATAATCTGTATAGTTTGTTCTTCTTCCATAATTCCTTTTACAAAAACAATCTTATTAGGGTAGTTTTTAAATTCTAATAATAACTTTTCTTCAAGTAAAGTACGTTGTGGCTCAGGACCCGAAAGTAAAACCATAATATCATTTACAATCTTTATATTTTTCTTTTCAAATCTGCTTAAAGGACCTAAATATTTAGTAGCTAAGTCAAAATTATCAAGATGCCCTAATTTCCCGCTTAAATTGGGCTCGTTTTTCATATCTGGAACCCAACAAACACTAAATTTCTTAATAAATTTTTGATGGATTTTTGTGCTTAACCAAGTCGTGTTTCCGCTTAAAACATGTAATTGGTGTGTTATAAAAACTGAAGGCACTTTTTTACTATAAATACCTAATCGATTATCAGAAATAATTCCAGAAATATTATATGTTTCAATAATATCCTTTACGGCTTTCTTCTCCGCTTTGATAGCCTTTAATAGCTTAGGGGAATCTTTTAGTAATTTTAATTTAAAATGCTTTCCTTTTTTTGCATAAGTTATGTTATAGGCAGGCAGTTCAATCGAAGAAAGTTTTGGGAATTCCTTTTGTAATAGTTTTAAAGCAACCCCATCGCTCGCAATTATGGGTTCGAAATCGTAAGCTAATAATGCGTTAATAATAGGGATACATCTTGTAGCATGTCCTAATCCCCAGTTTAAAGGAGCTATTAAAATTCGTTTTTTCATTTTTCAATATGTCGTTCCATATCTCGTTACTTTGCTTTGGTATCACTCAGCACAAATCATTTAGAGTAAGTGAGTGGGTTTTGCTACAACTTTTTTATTTTAATTCAAATATTATGAAAGGAATAAAAAAAGATACAGCATAAATCTTTAACACCATTTTCAGTAAATTCAAAGATAAGCATATAAACACTCTCGTATATTTCCTTAATTTTACCAAATATTTAAAAAACAAGTAAAAATCTGTGGGAAGCAAAAATAAACTTAGAAGATTTAAAGAAAACGAAGCTTTTGCTAATGTATTTCAGCCAACAAGAGATGAATTAGTTAGTTCAAATTTCAATTTAAAGGGCAATTGGAGAACAGCGGTTTTTAAAAATGATAACCCATTAGTTTTAGAGTTAGGTTGTGGTAAAGGAGAATATAGCGTTGCATTAGCCCAAAAATATCTCAACAAAAATTTTATAGGCATCGATATAAAAGGTGCGCGTTTTTGGAGAGGTGCTAAAACCGCTATAGAAGAAAATATAAATAATGTTGCCTTTCTTCGAACTCAAATCGAGTTGATAGATCATGCTTTTGCTGAAAATGAAGTGGACGAAATTTGGATAACCTTTCCCGATCCCCAAATAAAATACAAACGTACCAAACACCGCATGACGAACGCTGAATTTTTAAAACGATACATAAAATTTTAAAACCAGAAGGCGTTGTGAACCTTAAAACTGATAGTGAGTTTATGCACGGATATACACTTGGGTTACTGCATGGCGCTGGACACGAAGTGCTTTACGCTAACCATAATGTGTATAAACAAGAAGGCAGTCCAGAAGAAGTTACAAGTATTCAAACCTTTTACGAATCACAATATTTAGAGCAAAACAAACCAATTACGTATATTAGGTTTAAAATTAACGGTTAGTGGATATTACTTTTATCTTTTTTTTAGGATTATTTATAGCTTTAGTTGGTGTTATTCCTCCAGGGTTGTTAAACATGACGGCCGCTAAAATAAGCTTGAAAGAAGGACATTCAAGAGGTATTGTGTTTTCTATTGGGGTTTGTGTTATTGTAATTGCTCAAACTTATATTGCCGCTATCTTTGCAAGATATTTAAGTAATCATCCAGAAGTTATAGACATACTCCAGCGAGTAGCATTTGTTATTTTTGTTTTAATAACCGTTTATTTTTTATTTGTTGCTAAAAATCAACCAACAAAACAAGCAACACCAAAAATGAGAAGTAAGCATAGTCGCTTTTTTCATGGCATATTTTTGTCTGCAATAAATGTTTTTCCTATACCATATCAAGCTTATATGACAATTACCTTGGCATCGTTTGGATGGTTGAAATTTGATCAAACAAGTATTGTGTCGTACGTTGCAGGAGCAGCCACAGGGACATTTGTTATGTTATATATGTATATTTTCTTTTTTGATAGAATAAAAGAAAAGTCGTTTACATCACAAAAAAACATGAACCGTATTATTGGTGGTATTACAGGCATTATTTCTATAGTTACACTAATAAATATTATTAAAGAGTTATAGTATGAAAACTGAAACTTTAAATTTCTTTGATAAAGTTTACCAAGTGGCTCGATTAATTCCTTACGGAAAAGTAACAAGTTATGGGGCTATTGCAACCTATTTAGGTGCTGCCAAAAGTGCGCGAATGGTTGGTTATGCCATGAACGGGTCTGGGAGTAAAGACGTGCCGGCGCATCGTGTTGTAAACCGAAAAGGCTTGTTAACTGGGAAGCATTATTTTGATGGTACTAATTTAATGCAACAACTTTTAGAAAGCGAAGGTGTTGAGGTTGTTGAAAACCAAATTAAAAACCTTGAAAGGGTGTTTTGGGATCCTTCAAAGGAATTGTAATTATTCCCTAATTTCTATAAGTTTACAAATAATTTCAAGTCTTTATTTCACATAAATAAACCTAATTACTATATAAATCATTTCAATAAAAGGACTTTAAATTCTAAACAATTCACTGTATATTTGTACTTTAGAATAAATCTAAATTGAATAAAGTGAAATTAAGCAAACAAGATATATTAAAAGCACTCGAATCTATTACTGTTCCTGGTGAAGGGATGAATATGGTTGAGAGTAAAGCCGTAAAAAATGTTATCACTTTTGGTGATGAAGTAATAGTGGATATTACTATTACAAATCCAAGTTTACAAGCAAAAAAACGTGTAGAGGTTGATATACTTAAAACCATCCACGAGCAAGTTTACGAAAAAGCTAAAATTACAATAAACGTAAAAGTTGATGCACCTGTAAAACCAAAAGCTAATGTTATAAAAGGCGCTGCGGTTCCTGGTTTAAGAAACATTATAGCTATTGCTTCAGGTAAAGGAGGCGTTGGTAAGTCTACGGTTACGGCAAATTTAGCGGTTACTTTAGCTAAAATGGGCTTTAAAGTGGGTGTTTTAGATGCCGATATTTATGGGCCATCAATTCCTATTATGTTTGATGTTGAAAATGAAAGACCTTTAGCAGTAAACATTGATGGAAAATCTAAAATGAAGCCTGTAGAGAATTATGGTGTTAAAGTATTATCTATTGGATTTTTTACTAAACCAGATCAAGCCGTAGTTTGGCGTGGTCCAATGGCAGCTAAAGCATTAAATCAAATGATTTTTGATGCCCATTGGGGAGAACTCGATTTTATGTTAATTGATTTGCCACCAGGAACTGGCGATATTCATCTGAGTATCATGCAATCGCTTCCTATTACTGGAGCGGTTATTGTTAGCACACCTCAGAATGTGGCTTTAGCTGATGCTAAAAAAGGAGTAGCTATGTTTCAACAAGACAGTATAAATGTACCTGTTTTAGGAATCATTGAAAATATGGCTTACTTTACACCTGCAGAATTGCCAGATAATAAGTATTTTATCTTTGGAAAAGAAGGGGCTAAAAATTTAGCAGAAGATTTAAAAGTTCCGTTTTTAGGTGAATTGCCTTTAGTACAAAGTATAAGGGAAGCAGGAGATGCTGGTCGTCCAGCAGCTTTACAAACAGCTACACCTTTAGAGCAAGCTTTTGAGAAATTAACTCAAAATGTAGTGCAAGAAGTAGTTAGAAGAAATGACGATTTACCACCAACCGAAGCTATAAAAATTACAACAATGGCTGGGTGTTCAGCAGTTAAAAAATAGTTTATGACATCAGAAGAACTTAAATTAAACGTAGAAAAAGCACTGGATGAAATCCGTCCGTTTTTACAAAGTGATGGTGGCGATATTTCATTGTTATCTATAGAAGAGGATGATACCTTGGTAAAAGTTCAATTACAAGGTGCTTGCGTAGGGTGTAGTGTTAATCAAATGACACTAAGATCTGGTGTAGAAATGACTATTAAAAAATATGCGCCTCAAATTGAGCAAGTTATTAATATTGAAGCGTAATCTTTCTTTTTTAATTCCTACCAAAATAATAATAAACTTATTTCTAAATAATTCAGAAAGCTTATTTTTGCTGCAAAATTATAGTATACCTTTTTTTAGCATAAGCACAAAATTGAATAATGGAAGATATTAACATAAAAATCACAGATAGAGAAGGTGTTACACATGAGGTTGTTGCACCGACGGATATGGCTATGAATCTAATGGAAGTAGTTAGATCTTATGAAATTGCACCAGAAGGCACCATTGGTGTTTGTGGCGGAATGGCTATGTGTGCTTCATGCCAATGTTATGTGTTAAGCGATACTGAATTGCCAGAGATGAGTGATGACGAAGAGGCGATGTTGTCTGAAGCTTTTGATGTTAAAGATAACAGCCGCTTAGGTTGTCAAATACAGATGACACCAGAAATGGAAGGGTTAGAAGTTGAATTAGCTCCAGAAAGCTAATTTTTACTTGCTTTATAGATGGCATTTAAGAGACTGTTTTTTTCTTTGACGTCTTGCCCAAGTTGCCAAAACATTATGCCTCCTAATTTATTTTTTAAAGCATATTCAGTTTTAAGTTTTACTGAAACGGTATCATCAAAAGTAACGAAAATACTATCACTTTCATTAAATAAATATGGCGCTTTAGCTATAGAATCCCAATGTCTCTTGTAATTTTTGTCGCTTTCGTATTTTTCTCTAATATCTCTGTAAGCACTGGTAGCAAACGCTCCTTTATTAGCTTGATACAGTCCATTATTAATTGAAGATACTCCTTTCCAGGCTTTGCCATAAAAAGCTGCACCAATTACAATTTGCTTAGGATTTACACCTTGAGAAATGCAATAATCAACAATCATTTCAGTTGAACCTGCTTCATATTCAACACCTTGATTATCACTCTTTATTTTCATTTCTTCGTAAAAATCAGAGACTAGTGAATCTTTTAAATGCTCAGTTTTAATCCAGCCTAATGGTGTATGATGACCTGTGAATGTTGCATTTCCACTTACCTGATCATAAGTCATAATATTCATGTAATCCACATGTTTCATGACTTCATCAAGTTCTATGTTGTTATAATAAGGTTTCCAACCAGCAGAGGCAAAGGTTAGTGTTTGGTTTCTTTCTAAAGTGTTTAAAGCTTCTCGAAGTTCTTTCATTAAAAAGGTGAAATTTTGTTTGTCTTCTGGTTGAGCTTTAGTATTAGCTGCTGGAATACAAGGGTATTCCCAATCTATATCCAACCCATCCAATTCATATTCTTTAATAAATTTAACTACACTTTCAATAAACCTCTTTCTGTTTTTAGGCGAATAAGACATGTCCGAAAATCCTTTAGAACCCCAGCCTCCACAAGCAATCATAAATTTAAGATTTGGATAGTTCTTTCTTTGTTCTACCAGTTGTTTTAGTTTATTACCATGTTCTACATTATTAAATTTCATTTCATTATCAATAACTTTAGTGAAAGAAAATATAATATGTGTGAGTTGGTTTAAAGGAAGTGCTTCTGGTTTATAATCTTTTTCGGGGACATAATAAGCCATAACTGCAATAGTGTTTTCTTTTTCATCAGTGGGTTGGCAGCTAAAACTATTTAAGGTAAATGCTAAAATTATAATCAGTAAAAAATTATTTTTTAAATAGTTCATTTTTTTAATTTTATTAGTTGGTTATGACGTTTTATAATCTATTAATTTTTTAGGGCCTTCAAGTACTACTCTTACTATTAGAAGTGTGCCGTCTTCTTTAGTGGCTATTTGCCATTTAATTAATGATATTTCACCATTTTCAATCTCAATACCGGTAATACTTCTTGGGTGTACGCAGCTACCATCGTTAAAAAAAGCAATGTCTCCAGGCTCAGGAAAACGTGGTCTGTGTGTATGTCCAACAATGGTGACTAAATTATTATTTTCGGTTATCCATTTTTTAGTACGGCGTTCTACTTTAATAAGTTCTTTATAGTTTTTTGCAGGACTTGTAGGATCTGCAATTCCCATAACATTTAAGGGTTTCCAAAGTACACGAACCATAAACCTGCTCCATTTCCAAAATAAATAATTCCACCAATCGGCTTGATGTCCATGGGTTAAAAATAGCTCTTGTTCTGTTAAACAGTGCTTTAAAATAATCCCTTCGTGGTATTCTATATCTTTAAAAAGTTCAACATCTTCCCCTGTTTTAGCATCAAAATAAGTAGATAAATGTTTTTTTACATACTCAGGGTTTCTGTAAACCATATCGTGGTTTCCCCAAATCATATGTAATCTATTGGCCTTATGAAATAATTTCATAAGCATATACACGTTTTTGTGAGCATTTAATATAGAGTCAAACGACAGGTTTTCCCAAAGTTCATCCCCATCACCAATTTCACAATACTGAAAACCTTCAGCATAATAATGTTTTAATGCATGAAAATAGATATTTCTGTTATTAGCAAAATCGTCTGCAAAACTATTGTCGCCACGGTGGCAATCGCTAAATAAGATAAACTTGCTATCATCATCAAAATCAACAATTTTAGCAGTTGCATAAGCGTTGTCTAATCTTTTTTTAGCTGAAAACATAGAAGTAAATGTAAGCAAAATTCAATAAAAAATGCTTCTTAATAAAAAGAAGCATTTGTAGTATTTAAATAAACAGATTCATCAGTAAGAGTGAGCTGCTAAATGTGGCTTAGCTACTATTTAAAGGCGTTAAGGCCTGTGATGTCTAAACCAGTTATTAATAAATGAATATCGTGAGTCCCTTCGTAAGTAATTACACTTTCTAAATTCATAGAATGGCGCATAATAGAATACTCGCCTGTAATGCCCATGCCACCAAGCATTTGTCTGGCTTCACGGGCAATATTTATTGCCATATCTACATTGTTACGTTTTGCCATCGATATTTGTGCCGATGTTGCTTTGCCATCGTTACGCAAAACTCCAAGTCTCCACGTTAAAAGTTGAGCTTTGGTGATTTCGGTAATCATTTCAGCTAGTTTTTTTTGTTGTAATTGAAACTGACCAATTGGTTTCCCAAATTGCATACGTTCTTTACTATATCTTAAAGCTGTGTCGTAGCAATCCATCGCTGCTCCAATAGCGCCCCAAGCAATACCGTAACGCGCAGAATCTAAGCAGCCTAGTGGTGCGCCTAAACCAGACTTGTTGGGTAATAAATTTTCTTTTGGTACTTTAACATTATCGAAAATTAACTCGCCAGTTGAACTAGCGCGAAGTGACCATTTATTATGGGTTTCTGGTGTAGAAAACCCTTCCATATCACGCTCAACAATAAGTCCGTGAATACGTCCTTCTTCATTTTTAGCCCAAACTACAGCAACCTGTGCAAAAGGCGCATTACTAATCCACATTTTGGCACCATTTAAAAGATAATGGTCGCCCATATCTTTAAAATTGGTAACCATGCCGCTAGGGTTGCTTCCATGGTCTGGTTCGGTTAATCCAAAACATCCAATCCATTCGCCACTTGCCAGTTTAGGTAAGTATTTTTGACGCTGTTCTTCGTTCCCATATTTCCAAATAGGGTACATTACTAGAGACGACTGTACCGAAGCCGTGCTTCTCACTCCAGAATCGCCACGTTCTATTTCTTGCATAATCAAACCATAAGAAATCTGATCTAAACCAGCACCACCATATTCTTCTGGAATATAAGGGCCGAAAGCACCAATTTCTGCTAATCCGTTTACTATTTGTGTGGGGAATTCTGCTTTTTGAGCATACTCTTCTATAATGGGTGATACTTCACGTTTTACCCATTCTCTAGCAGCATCGCGTACTAATTTGTGTTCGTCTGTAAGTAGCTCATCAAGGTTGTAATAATCTGGAGCTTCAAATAAATCTGGTTTCATTATTTTCTATAATTATATAAAATGTGTAATTCTTATATTCAATGCTTTTTTTTGTCTTATTTTCAATAATATTCAAATTTAATTAAAGCAAGTTGAAAAGCAGCAAAAAAAATACCATTATTAGATAATTTAGCATGTTTTTATAAGGAATGAGTTTAATATCTTGTAAAACCATTTTAGTGCAATCTATAAACCATTTTTTTTTGAAGACGTTCTCTTTTAAATCAATAGTCCTTTATTATTTAGTGTTTTTCATTTTTTTCCTTTCATGTAAGGATAATAAAATTGATTTCAATACTCAAGTAAGACCTATCCTTAATAAAAATTGTATTAGCTGCCATGGTGGTGTAAAGCAATCAGGCGGATTTGGTTTGGTATTTAGAGAAAATGCTATAGGCAAAACTGTAAATGGTAATATTGGTATTATTCCAGGTTATCCAGAAAAAAGTGAAATGATTTCTAGAATTACTCACAAAAATTCAGAAATGAGAATGCCACTTGAAAGGGAGCCTTTAAGTGAAGATGAAATAAATACACTAACAAAGTGGATTGAGCAAGGAGCTGAATGGGAAGAGCACTGGGCATATTTAGAGCCAAAAAAGGCTGAGATACCAGATGTAGAAATGGAATGGGGTTATAATGAGGTAGATGCTTTTGTGCTTAAAAGAATGAAAGAAAATGACCTTTCTCCAAACGAGGAAGCAGACTCTTATGATTTGGTTAGGCGGGTATATCTTGATTTAATCGGTTTGCCACCTACTACAAATCAGATTGAAGGTTTTATAAAAGATACATCTGAAAATCGATATGAAAAATTAGTTGATTCACTTTTAGAATCACCCAAATTTGGCGAACATTGGGCAAGCATGTGGCTAGATTTGGCTAGATATGCAGATTCTAAAGGGTATGAAGCTGATAGAGGCAGACAAATATGGAGATATAGAGATTGGGTGATAAAAGCTTTAAATGATGATATGCCATTTGATCAATTTACAATAGAGCAATTAGCAGGAGACTTACTTCCTAACCCTACGAAAGAACAGATAATAGCAACAGCGTTTCATAGAAATACATTGAATAATGATGAGGGAGGAACAGATAATGAAGAATATAGAATATCTGCAGTTATAGATCGTGTAAATACCACTTGGGAAATATGGCAGTCTACCACAATGAGTTGTGTGCAATGTCATAGTCACCCTTACGATCCAATTAAGCACGAAGAATATTATACCTCATTTGCTTTTTTTAATAACACTTCAGATTGGGATGTGCCGGAAGAGTACCCTATATATAGAGAGTTTGATAGTATAAATCAATCGGAATTAGCAGATGTAAAAAAATGGATATCTAATATTTCTTCTGAAACAAAAGCCAATACATGGGAAAAGTTTATTCATATACAAGAACCAAAAATAAGACCAGAAGATTTCAATCAAACAGTTAATACAACACATTATAATAGGGCTGGACAGGATTACATGATTGTTGGAGCAAATGCCTATATTAAACTTAAAGATGTTCCTTTAGATAATATTGATAGAATATATTTGAATTATAGCCAAGGCGGAAAATTTAAGAGTAACTTGTTTGTTAAAACTGATAGTATTAACGGTGCTGTAATTGGAGAGTTAAAGTTAAATAAAACTAAAGGCTTTGAGAACGTACCTATTGAAATTAAGGCAATATCTAAACGCGCCGATTTATATTTTCAATTTAAAAGTAACGATAAAGATTATGAATGTTCGGTTGATGGATTCTTAGTTGGTGAAAAATTACCATCAAATAAGAATAAAGAATATTTAGAGGTTTATGCCAAAATAGACGAATTATTAAACACTCGACCTAAATACACAACTCCAATAATGGTAGAGAAATCTAAAGATTTTAGTCGTGTAACTAGAGTTTTTGATAGAGGAAATTGGTTAGTGCAAACAGATACGGTATCTACATCAATTCCAAAATTGTTCAACCCAAATAACAAGCTGTTTGAAAGTAGGTTAGATTTTGCAGAGTGGTTGGTTAATGAAGATAATTATTTAACAGGAAGAGTTATTGCAAATAGGTTTTGGGCAAAAATATTTGGAAAAGGATTAGTTGTTACTTCTGAAGATTTTGGGACGTTAGGAGATAAACCAACACATCCAGAATTATTAGATTGGTTAGCTATTAATTTTTCGAAAGAATGGGATTGGAGTGTTAAAAAGTTGTTGGAAATGATCGTGTTATCAGATACTTATAAGCAAAGTTCGGTAATTTCAGAAGAAGTCAAAAGTAAAGATGCATATAATCAATGGCTTGCAAGAAGCCCTAGAGTTCGTTTATCTGCAGAACAAATAAGAGACCAAGCTTTGGTGGTATCTGGTTTGCTGAGTGATAAAATGTATGGGCCTAGCGTAATGCCGCATCAACCAGATGGTGTTTGGACAGTTATATACAATAATGACCAATGGAAAACTAGCAGTGGAGAAGATGCTTATCGTAGGGGACTTTACACTTATTTAAGACGGTCTAGCCCATATCCTTCATTTATAAGTTTCGATGCTTCTGAAAGAGAAACGTGTTTATCGCGAAGAATTAATACCAATACACCGCTTCAAGCATTAGTAACTTTAAATGATCCTGTTTATTTTGAAGCGGCTATAAGTTTAGCACAGCAGGTAGAAAATATTGAAGGAGGAAAAACAGAAAAAATAAATGAGGCTTATGAAAAAGTAATGGGTAAAAAAATCAGTAAAGAAAAGTCTGAAATATTATCTAATTTACTTGACGAAACCGAAGCTTATTATTTAGAGCATAAGGATGAAGCATTTGAGCTTATAAAATCTGAAAATTTAGAATTGGCATCACTTACCGTTATGGTAAATACGTTAATGAATATGGATGAATTTCTAGTAAAAAATTAAACGATTCAAATGGATTTGTACAACGACGCACAGAAACGAAAATTAGAATTTACAACGAGAAGACATTTTCTAAAACAATGTACTACAGGTTTGGGAGGTATTGCTTTATCATCGTTAATAAGCCCACAGCAGCTATTTGCTAGTAATACAAATACTGGTTTTGATCCTAAGAATTTGCCTCACTTTCTGCCAAAGGCAAAGCGTGTTATTTATTTGCACATGGCAGGAGCACCTTCGCAATTAGAGCTATTCGATTATAAACCAGAATTAAAGAAATTACACGACTTAGATTGTCCGCAATCCTTATTAGAAGGAAAACGATTTGCATTTATACAAGGTACACCAAAAATGTTAGGCCCTCAATTTGATTTTAATCAATATGGACAATCGGGAACCTATATTTCTGATGCATTACCCCATTTTAGTAGCATTGTTGATGATGTTGCTATTGTAAAGGCGATGCATACCGATGAGTTTAATCATGCACCAGCGCAATTATTATTGCAAACGGGAAGTGCACGATCTGGCAGACCGAGTATGGGTGCTTGGGTAACTTATGGTTTAGGATCTGAAAATGATAATTTACCTGGTTATATGGTTTTGGTTTCAGGTGGAAAAAATCCTAGCGCGGGTAAAAATGCTTGGGGAAGCGGTTTTCTTCCTTCAGAATATCAAGGTGTGCAATGTCGTAATTCTGGCGATCCTATTTTATATGTCTCTAATCCAAACGGAATGAGTAGAGATATTCGTAAAAAATCATTAAAAGCTATAAATGATATTAACGAAAGTCAGTATAAAGAGTTTAATGATGATGAAACCCTGTCGCGTATTTCACAATACGAAATGGCTTTTAAAATGCAAATTTCTGTACCCGATGTTATGGATGTTTCTAAAGAACCAGATTACATTAGAGAGATGTATGGCGCAAAAAAGGGAGAAACATCTTTTGCAAATAACTGTTTATTAGCAAGAAGGTTGGTAGAACAAGGTGTACGGTTTGTACAATTATATGATTGGGGTTGGGATATGCATGGCGATAGTAAAGCAGGTTCTTTAAATGAAGGGTTGAGTGCCAAAAGCAAAGCAATAGATAAACCCATGACGGCTTTAGTAAAAGATTTAAAACAACGTGGACTTTTAGATGACACCTTAATAGTTTGGGGCGGTGAATTTGGTCGAACGCCAATGCGCGAAAATAGAGGCGGACGTATTATGCCATACTATGGAAGAGACCATCATACCGAAGCTTACTCAATATGGATGGCTGGTGGAGGTATTAAAGGCGGTTTGTCTTATGGCGAGACAGATGAAATAGGTTATTATGGCATTAAAGATAGAGTGCATATTCATGATTTACAAGCAACGATATTAAATCAGTTGGGAATTAATCATGAAAAATTCACCTATAATTTTCAAGGAAGAGATTTTAGACTCACCGATGTGCACGGTCGTGTAATAAAGGATTTACTAGTGTAATTTTAAGACTAAGAACTAGAAGATGAAACAAACGAGACGACAATTTATTAGTGCAGCAACGGCAGGAACTGCGGGATTATTTTTAACAAGTATGGATTCGCCAAGGTACGTTGTTCCCAAAGCGGGTTTTGATCTTAAAATATATGCTACAAAATGGGGATTTAATGGGACAATGGATGAATTCTGTAAACAAGCAAAAAAAGAAGGCTATGACGGAATAGAAGATTGGTTTCCAAATAATACAGCCGATGAAGAAGCATTATACGAAGCTCTCGATAAATATAATTTAAGATTCGGAGCTCTAACTGGAAGTGGTGGAAATACTTTTAAAGCGCATCAAGAAAGTTACACTAAAAACTTACTTAAAGTGATTGCTAAAAAGCCGGATTTTATAAATTGTCATACTGGAAAAGATTTTTTTTCATTCAAAGAAAGTAAGCAGTTAATAGAATTTGCTATTCAGGAATCTAAGGTCTCGGGTGTTCCAGTATATCAAGAAACACATCGAGGTCGTATGTTGTTTGCACCACATATTTGTGAGCACTTTATAGATGAACTTTCAGAGTTGAAATTAACCTTAGATATTTCACATTGGTGTGTGGTGGCTGAAAGTTTGTTAGATAATCAAAAGGAAGCTGTAGCTAAAGCGTTAAAGCGTACCTCTCATATACATTCTAGAATAGGTCATGAAGAAGGGCCGCAAGTTCCAGAACCAAGAGCTCCAGAGTGGCAACGAGCTGTTAATGCCCATTTTGCTTGGTGGGATAAAATTGTGAATTTAAAAAAGGAAGCAGGCAAACCATTAACAATGACTACAGAATTTGGGCCAGCAAATTATATGTGGACCATGCCATACACCAAACAACCATTAGTAGATCAATGGGCTATTAATGTGTATATGATGCAAGAATGGAGGAAAAGATATTTATAATAAATAGTTTGTGATAGTAGAGAGTTTATGATATTTTTTTTAGAAGCAGATATATTTCAATTTTTTGGTCGATTTCATTCAATGCTTGTGCATTTGCCAATTGGCTTTATCATATTAGCGGTGTTTTTCGAGCTTATTTCACTAAAGAAAAAGGTCGATTTAAATCTTGCAATTAGTTATGCTTTTTTATTAGGTGCATGCTTTGGTGTTCTTTCAATTATTTTAGGTTTAATGTTAGCGTCCGACGGTGGTTATAATGAAGACACTATAACTCTTCATAAATGGACAGGAATTATAATGACCTTACTTACGTTTCTTCTCTTTTTTATAAAAAGAAAACAGAGTGAAGCAATTTGGAAAAAAAAAGGCTATCCCATTATAGTAACTTTGGTTATGATTTTGCTATTTATTGCAGGACATAATGGTGGAAATTTAACACATGGTTCTAACTATTTATTTGAACATGCACCGAGTTCTATTAGAAGTATGGCAGGTTTAAAACCAGTAAGAGAGCGCGTAACTATTTTAGATTCTGCTTTAGTTTATGAGGATGTTATTCATCCCATTTTCGAATCGAAATGTAATGTTTGTCATAATAACGATAAAGCCAAAGGAGAATTGTTATTAATAGATCCTAAAAGTATTTTAAAAGGAGGCAAAAATGGTGAAGTTATAGTTTCTGGAAATGCCTTAAAAAGTGAGCTTTATAGACGCATAACTTTAGATATAAACCATAAAGAATTTATGCCAACTGAAGGACGAACACCTTTAACAAACGAAGAAACCGTATTAATAGAATGGTGGATTAATGAAGGTGTTTCTTTTGATAAAAAAATTATAGAATTAAGTCTTACCGATAGAATTAAAAGCTATTTACAAGACGTAGGAATTGGGTTAAAGAAAACATTTCTAGAAAGTTTAAATGTTGCCGAAGTTAGTCCACAAACTATAGATTCAATAAAATTAAAAGGGTTTAAAATTAAGCCAATTATTAGTAAGAGTACATTATTAGAAGCTAGTTATTCTTCATATAATAAACAAGAATTAAGTCAAGATAAATTTAATATTTTATTGCATGCTAAAGATAATATTACTTGGTTAAATATTGCAAATGCTAATGTTGAGGAAGAATTAATATCAAATATTGGGCAATTAAAAAACCTCACCGAATTAAGAATAAACAACACAAATTTATCTGATGATGGCTTAAAACAATTGGAAGGGTTAAAGCATTTGGAGTATCTAAACATTTACGGAAACCCTATCACAGATTCAAGTGTTGAAAGCTTGCAAAAATTATCAGGTTTAAAGAAGCTCTATCTTTGGAAAACAAATATAACCGAAGAGGGTAAATTAAAAATTAAAGATTCTTTGCCAGATTTAACTATATTTTTGGGTGAATAATTTTAGAGAATATCACATAAATTCTTTAGAATTCTACATTTTTAAATAAAAATCTTTGGTTAGATTAATATAGTCTTGTGTGTATTGATGGCGCCTAGTTTCAATAATTAGTTCCGACTTTTTAATATCGCTTTCGCGGAAAGAAAATTCAATTAAACTACGTTTTATTTCAGAAGTTAGATTTCCTTTTACATGTAAGATGTTATTTGGAAAGAGATTTACTTTTGAAGCTAAATTAATAAAGCTAACTTCTTCTTTAAAAGGAATAATTACTGAGAAAGTACCATTATCTGAGAGTAACTTTGAAGCACTATCAATAAGATGCTCAAAAGGCATAACATCGGTAAATCGAGCTAAATCACGTTGCTTGTTTTCTGTTTTGTAATCTTCAGAATAGAATGGTGGATTTGATACAATCAAGTCGTATTTGTCTTCAATTTCTTCTGTAAACTCTTCAAGAGAAGTATGGTAACAAAATAAACGGTCTCCCCAATGTGATTGTTCAAAATTATCAACACATTGCTCATAAGAATTATCATCAATTTCAATAGCATCAATAAGTTCAGCATGTGTTCTTTGTGCCAACATTAAAGATAAAACTCCAGTGCCCGCGCCAATATCTAAAATTGAAAATGGATTTTTGACAATAGAAATCCATGCGCCCAATAACACACTGTCGGTGCCAATCTTCATAGCGCATTGGTCTTGGTTAATTACGAATTGTTTGAATTTAAAAGGTTTGCCCATGTCTGTCATCCTGAACTTGTTTCAGGATCTCATAATTATAAGATGTGATGCTGAAATAAATTCAGCATGACGTTACGTTTATTATAAATATAAATCAATCAAACCTTCAGGTGTTTCAACCAAAATAGTTTTATTCTCTCGGTCTACTTTTAAAATAAACTCATCATTCATTGGTATTAAAATTTCAATACCATCTCTATCAATTTCAAAAAGAGATTGCGCCGTTGAATCATTTATAGATTTAAGGATACCTACTTTCCCGAAGTTTAAATCTTCAATAATAAATCCAATAACTTCATGAAAATAAAACTTATCACCTTCAAGTTTTGGAAGTAAGTCAAGCGGTAAATACAAATGACTTTTCATAATCGCATCCGCATCAGCTTCAGTATCTACATCTTCAAATTTAATACGTAATAATTCAGATTTATGAAGTTGAGAACTTTCAACAAAAAAAGGCACCATGTTGTTCTTAAGTTCCAAAAATATAGCGTCTAAATGTTCGTAAATTTCAGGTTGATCGGTGTCTAATTTTGCTAAAACCTCACCTTTAAAACTATATTTTTTTACAATTTTTCCTAAATAAAAACAATCTTTTTTTTGCATTGCAAAGTTATTTTGTCATTCCCGCGAAGGCGGTAATCTATTTCAAGTTTATCCAAAGTTAATGAGATTCCCATCTTCATGGGAATTATTTAACCAAACTTTTAAAAATTTGTTTAAATAAAAAACTCCGATAGAGTCTATCGGAGTTTAAAAGTATAAAAATAAATGTTTTTATTCTTCTTCGTTTGAAGCTTCCTCCTCAACAACAGGAGCAGCCGCAGCTATTCTTGCTTCGTTAACAGCTTTTTCAGCAGCTAGGGCATCCGCTTTAGCTTTAGCTTCTGCTTCAGATAAACCATCCGCTTTAGCTTGTACTTTGTTTGTTTTTTCTTCTAACCAAGCTGTGAATTTTGCTTCTGCTTGCTCTTCAGTTAAAGCCCCTTTTCTAACACCACCTACAAGATGATTTTTTAGTAAAGCGCCTTTGTAAGATAATAAGTTTTTAGCTGTATCAGTTGGTTGTGCACCATTCTGTAGCCATTTTACAGCACCATCAACGTCTAATTCAACTGTTGCTGGGTTTGTGTTTGGATTGTAAGCCCCTAATTTTTCTAGGTATTTACCATCTCTTTTTGAACGTGCATCTGCTGCTACGATCCAGTAGTAAGGTTTTCCTTTTTTACCGTGTCTTTGTAATCTAATTTTTACTGGCATAATAATTAATTATTTGAGGTTCTCGACCTCGGTTATTAATGAGGGCGCAAAGATACTATATTTTTTTAATTATCAGTATTTTATTTAGAATAATAAGCATACAGGAGAAGGGAATTCTACGGCGTTTAAAAAGCTGAGTTTTCCGCTAGTTTCATCAATCGTAAAAACAGAAATGTTGTTACTTTTTTGATTGGCTACTAACAAGAATTTACCAGTTGGGTCTATAGTAAAGTTTCGAGGCCAATCTCCATGAACACTTATGTTTTGAATTTTATTAAGCTTGCCAGAAGTTACATCTCTCTTAAAAACAACAATAGAGTTTTCGCCACGATTTGAACCGTACAAAAATTGTTCGTCTTTAGATAAATGAATGTCGGCACAATAACTTGCGTCATTAAAATCATCATCTAAAGTTGAAATTGTTTCAATAAATTCAAATCCGTTTTCTGTTTTTTTAGCTGAAGTAATTGTGCTAGAAAGCTCATTTATAATGTAAATATATTTACCATCGTTTGTTAACGAAAAATGCCTTGGACCAGATTCGTTTTCTAAATCAACAATTGAAGGAGAAATCAATTTATATGTTTGGTTTGATAATCGATAATTAAAAACGGCATTCAAGCCTAAATCTGTGGCATATAAATCAGTTTTAAAAAACTGAGCAGAATGTGCATGCGAAACAATGCTATCGGTTTTATGCTCTAAAACTTGAAAAGCTTCATTTAATGCGCCATCATCCTTAATAGTGTGCAAAGAGAAATTTCCTCCTGTATAATTTGAAACAACAGCTTTGTTTCCTTGTTCGTTAATCGCAATATGACAAGGATGCTCGCCATGGGTGCTAGCTTTATTTATAAATGTTAGGGTTTTGTCTGTTTCAACTTTAAAAGCAGAAACAGTGCCGTTTTCAGTTTCATTAACAGCATACATGTAGTTTTTATCTGCCGAATAGGTTATAAATGACGGGTTTACAGAAGTCGTCGCCAATTGCTTTTCGGTTAATGCGCCAGTTTCAGAATTAAATTGAAATTGATAAATGCCTTTGCTATCGCCATCAGTATAAGTGCCAATATAAAGTGTGCTTAACAGATTGCTTTCCGATTTACAATTAAACAGTGTTAATGCAATTAAAAAAATGCTAAAATAAAGTCTCATAGATTTTATATAAAAATAAGCCTCTAAATTATAATAAATAGATTGAATTTGTTAACGTTTCTTAAATTTTTCACAAACCCTGTTAAATCGCTTGACAAAAGAGGTCTTCTGTTGTATATTAAGGGAAATGATGTGAAACAATACACATCTTTAAAGAAATTATTGAAACCGACACGATTATAATAATTATTTGAATGTGTTTAATAATTAGTATAATCATCAAAGGTCGCATGTGACCTTTGAGAAGCAGTTAAAACAAACACATGAAATTTAAAAATGAAAATGATAATATGAAGTATACAGAAGAAATTTCAAACAAATTAAACGAATTATTAATTAAGAATTATGTTGCCGAAAAAGGGTATTTGAATGCTGCTGAAAATGTAGATAGCCCAACGTTAAAAATTTTCTTTAAACGAAGAGCTTCAGAACGAAGCGAATTTGCTAAAGGCTTAAGAACAGAAATTTTACGTTATGGTGAAATCCCAGAAGACTCTGGGAGTTTTAAAGGTGCAGTACACAGAAATTGGATGAGCTTAAAATCGCTATTCATATCAAACAATGAAGAGGCCATTTTAGATGAAGCTATTAGAGGGGAAGAAGCAAGTCTTGAAGAATACAATGAGGTTTTAAAAGATAGAGCTTTGCCGCCAAGTATTGATACAATGTTATTTAAGCAAAGAAATGCTATTCGAGCGGCAATTAATACTGAAAAAGTGCATGAAGAGTTAGTTTCATAAAAGTTAGTTAGTTTTGGTTAAGAGGAGTGCAGCCCATCGGGCTGCACTTTTTGTTTACAATTGTTTATAACTTCACTTTAGAAAAGTATAAATTCTATGTATTTTTATAGGCTAAGTTCTCGTTTTGTAAACGATTTAATAATAAACATCTAAACATAAAAATGTACTTAATTTTCGATACAGAAACCACAGGATTGCCAAAACGTTGGGACGCACCCATTACCGATACCGACAATTGGCCGAGGTGTATACAAATTGCATGGCAACTGCACGATGCCATGGGAAACTGTATTGAAAGTCAAGATTATTTGGTGCAACCTGATGGCTTTAATATTCCTTATGATGCAGAGAAAATTCATGGTATTTCTACAGAATTAGCTCAAGAACAAGGGATTCCTTTAGCTGTAGTTTTAGAAAAGTTTAACGAAGCTTTAGCGAAAACAAAATTTGTAGTTGGGCAAAATGTAAAGTTCGATTTGAATATTATGGGCGCCGAATTTGTACGTGGCAATGTGGCAAATCAACTTCAAGAATTACCGGTTTTAGATACTTGTACCGAACATACGGCAAGTTTGTGTCAAATTCCTGGTGGTCGTTATGGTAAATTTAAATTACCAACGCTAACTGAATTACACGAGTTTTTATTTAATACCCCTTTTGCCGAAGCGCATAATGCCACTGCCGATGTTGAAGCAACAACACGTTGTTTTTTTGAACTAATTCGTTTAGGAGAATATACCAAAGAGCAGTTGGATGTTCAGCCCGATTATTTCCAGAAATTCTCGGAAGCAAATCCACAAACTATTCAACTGATTGGTTTAAAACACATCAATCTTAAAAAAGAAAGTGCGAAGATTAATGAGCGGTTACAGAAAGCGCAAACTAGTGGCATTTCTACTGAAGAAATCAAACAAAATGTTTCTGAATTAAAAGATGTCGATTTTGTGCACTTGCATAATCATTCACAGTTTTCAGTGTTGCAATCTACAATGAGTGTGTCTGATATTGTTTCGGCGGCAGCCGAATATAATATGCCAGCGGTTGCCTTAACAGATCATGCAAATATGATGGGGGCTTTTCACTTTGTAAATGCCGTAAACAAACATAACAGTGGTGTAAAAGCTAAAATAGCTGAAGCTGAAGGAAAAGGTGAAGAAACCACTGCAAAAGAAATAAAACCCATTGTTGGATGCGAGTTTTTTGTTTGCGAAAATCATTTGGATAAAACTAGAAAAGATAACGGTTATCAAATTGTACTGTTAGCTAAAAACAAAAACGGCTATCATAATTTGGCTAAATTATCGTCGCATGCCTTTGTTAATGGCTTTTATTATTTACCACGAATTGATAAAAAACTCATTCAAGAATATAAAGAAGATTTGATTTGTTTAACAGGAAATTTATATGGTGAAGTACCAAGTAAGATTTTAAATATTGGTGAAAATCAAGCTGAAGAAGCTCTGCTTTGGTGGAAAAATGAGTTTGGAGATGATTTGTATGTCGAATTGATGCGACACAATCAGGAAGACGAAAACCGAGTTAATCCTACTTTAATAAATCTAGCGAAGAAACACAATGTTAAATTAATTGCATCAAACAATACTTATTATAGAAAACAAGAAGATGCTAATGCACACGATATTTTACTCTGTGTAAAAGATGGTGAAAAGCAAGCGACACCCATAGGGCGTGGTCGGGGATATAGATATGGATTACCAAACCAAGACTATTATTTTAAGTCTTCTGAGGAGATGAAACAATTGTTTCATGATATGCCAGAAGCCATTTTGAATATTCAAGAGGTAGTAGATAAAGTAGAAGGGTATCAATTAGCACGCGATGTTTTATTGCCTGCTTTCGATATTCCTGAAAAATTCAAGCATGAAGATGATTTAACGGATGGAGGTAAGCGAGGTGAAAATGCATATTTGAAACACCTTACTTACGAGGGTGCAAAAAAACGCTATGGCGAAGACCTCTCAGAAGATATTCAAGAAAGACTCGATTTTGAGTTAAGCGTTATTGAAAACACAGGATACCCTGGATATTTTTTAATTGTTGAAGATTTTATTCGCGAAGCTAGAAATATGGATGTGTCCGTTGGTCCAGGTCGTGGTTCGGCAGCAGGTTCTGTAGTAGCCTATTGCCTTTGGATTACCAATATAGACCCACTTAAATACGATTTGCTTTTTGAGCGTTTTTTAAATCCAGACCGTATTAGTATGCCAGATATTGATATTGATTTTGATGATGAAGGCAGAAGTCGTGTGATGGATTACGTTATTGAAAAATATGGTAGCAACCAAGTAGCGCAAATTATTACTTACGGTACGATGGCTGCAAAATCTTCCATTCGAGATACCGCTCGTGTACTAGATTTGCCATTATTTGATGCCGATAGAATTGCGAAGTTAATTCCAACGATGTCCAAACTCGGAAAGATTTTTGGGTTGGATGAAAAAGAATTAGCTAAAAAGTTTAGGGCTGAAGATTTAGAAAAAGTAAATGAACTTTTAAATATTTCTGAAGGCGACGATTTAGAAGCAGAAACCGTAAACTTAGCAAGAACGCTTGAAGGTTCGGTGCGTAATACAGGAATTCATGCCTGCGGAGTAATTATAACCCCAGATGATATCACCAAGTTTGTTCCTGTCGCAACTGCCAAAGATTCCGATTTATATGTCACCCAATTTGATAACTCGGTAGTAGAATCTGCGGGTTTATTAAAAATGGATTTCTTAGGCTTAAAAACCTTGACTTTAATTAAAGATACCGTAAAAATCGTTAAAGCAAAACATGATATTTTACTCGATCCAGATAATTTTCCATTAGATGACGAAGAAACCTATGCGCTCTTTCAACGTGGAGAAACTGTTGGCGTTTTTCAATATGAATCTCCTGGAATGCAAAAACACCTTCGTGATTTAAAACCTACGGTTTTTGAAGATTTAATTGCAATGAACGCTTTGTACCGACCAGGGCCCATGGAATATATCCCAAGTTTTGTTCGAAGAAAACATGGCGATGAAGATATTGAGTACGATTTACCAGCGATGGAAGAGTACTTGAAAGAAACCTATGGTATTACGGTTTATCAAGAGCAAGTAATGTTATTATCTCAAAGTTTGGCAGGTTTTACAAAAGGTGAAGCAGATGTTTTGCGTAAGGCGATGGGTAAAAAACAAATTGCGGTTCTTGATAAAATGAAACCGAAGTTTATTGAGCAAGCCAGTGCAAACGGGCATGATGCTAAAATTTTAGAAAAAGTCTGGAAAGATTGGGAAGCTTTTGCAAGTTATGCTTTTAACAAATCGCACTCTACATGTTATGCGTGGATTGCTTATCAAACAGCCTATTTAAAAGCACATTACCCTGCCGAATATATGGCAGCGGTTTTATCGAATAATATGAACGATATTAAGCAGGTTACCTTCTTTATGGAAGAATGCAAACGCATGAAATTACCCGTTCTTGGTCCAGATGTAAACGAATCGTTTTATAAGTTTTCGGTTAACAAAGATAATGCAGTTCGTTTTGGTATGGGAGCTATTAAAGGCGTCGGTCACGGGGCAGTAATGACGATAGTTAATAACAGAAAAGAAGACGGACATTATAAATCTATTTTCGATTTTGCAAAACGTATCGATTTACGAGCCGCTAACAAAAAAGCATTTGAAAACTTAGCCTTAGCAGGCGGTTTTGATGGTTTGTCCGATACACACAGAGCACAGTATTTTCATGATGATGGTGATGGTATTACCTTTTTAGAGAAAGCCATTAAGTATGCGCATAAACACCAAGAAAACGAAAACTCTGCACAAGTAAGTTTGTTTGGGGAATCTAGCGATGTACAAATTGCAGAACCCGAAGTACCACCATGTGAAGAATGGGGAACTATGGAAAAATTAAGTAAAGAACGTGAAGTTGTTGGGATTTATATTTCTGGACACCCGTTGGATGATTTTAAAACCGAAATGAAAACGTTTTGTAACGGTACTGTTGCCATGTTTAATAACTTAGAACCTTATATTAACAGAGAAATTGTTTTTGGAGGTGTAGTAACCGATGTACAACACCGCGTAAGTAAGCAGGGGAAAGGTTGGGCATTATTTACTGTTGAAGATTATACCGATAGTTTTGAATTCCGAATTTTTGGGGAAGAGTATTTAAAATTCAGACATTTTTTACTCAAAAACAGTTTTGTGTTTGTAAAAACCTTTGTGCGTGAAGGCTGGATAAATAAAGACACCGGAAAGAAAAGCGACCCGCGATTACAGTTTAATAATTTCCAATTATTGCACGATGTGATGGAAAATTATGCAAAGAAACTGTCTATACAAGTTGATATAAAAGATTTAGATGAACAGAAAATAATAGCTTTAAAAGAGTTGATTAATATGCATCCAGGAAATCAAGCCCTTAACTTTTTAGTATATGATACCAAAGAAAAAATAAAATTAACCATGCCTAGTAGAAAGCAAAAAGTTAAAGTGTGTCAAGAGCTTTTAAATGAATTAGAAGCTCAGGATGTAAGGTTTAAGTTGAATTGATGCTATAATGTTTTTGTCATTCTGAGTTTTTTTTCATTAGAAAACTTGAGAGAAAAACAAATCAAAAAATATAAAAGAATTAAAAAGCTTACTTTAATAAATAAAGAGAATTCAGAACGGAAAGATTTGTCTGATGGTTGGCTATTTTATTTTGATTGAGTTATGTGATTAAACCTTCTGCTCAAACTCACCACAATCAATCCTAATCTCAGAATTATGTAATTCCTTTTCCAATAAATTACAAAAATGTTGATTGTCATTTTTTTGATAAAACTTACAAGCATAACAAGTACGCTGAACTGTTAAAACACCAATTTGATTTAATTTATAAATGAGTTTACTAAGCGTTTTAAAGGTAGACTCTAAGTCTTCATTATCAATTCCGTTTAATTGCTTTTTTAAAGGATGTGCAAAATTTTCGGTTTCGGTAACAATAGCTTTTCCAGAATCTGATAATTGTATCGCATAACTTCTACTATCAGAAGTAGAATATACTTTTTTAATGAATCCTTTATTCACTAAAACTTTAACAGCATCACTAATGGTGGGTTTTGTAACGTTGAATTCTTTAGCCAAATGGCTCACATTACAAAATTCTATTTTATGATAATTAATAAAAATGAGTATTTGAATTTGTATAGGACTTAAACCTAAAAGCTTTGCCTTTTCCCAAAGCAATACTTTAAAGGCTTCAGAAATGCGCTCTAAACCAGCAACAATCTTATTAGAGGTGTTGGTTTCTTGATGTGTTGGATTAAAAATGTTATCGCTCATAAAAAATGCCTGTCAACCTTAGGTTGACAGGCAAAGTTAGTAATCCTAATTAAATAAGTTGCAATTTTCCATTTCAATAATCGAAAATCCTTTGTTTTTAATGTCATTTACAATAACATCGGTAGCCTGTTCGATATGGCAAAAGTTGCAAATTTTTGATGATATACTTTCTGTTTTAAAAACTTTACTTTTTAAATATCTCGTGCCATAATTTAAAATGATTTGTTTATCATCTAAACTATTTGGCACCAGAATATCAAAATGCATTAATTTACCATCTTCTCTTTTTACGTATGTATCCCAAACTGAAATTTTCATAGTTTTATGTTTTTATTTTAAATAGGATTCCTAACTAAAAGAATTAAAAAATTACCCTTTTACTGCTTCCATTGAAGCACCAAAGTTAATATGAAGTACATTTCCGTTTGGAGTTACCAAAGCTGGAACCGATTTTACACCAGCATTTTCTGCTTCAGTAATTCTTGAGTTGTCTTCACCAAAATGCACAATATCTACATTTTCTGCTCCTATTAAATTAATAATGTCGTGTTCTGCACTTATGCAAACGGGACAACCTGCGTGATAAAAAATGGATTTACTCATAATGTTATATTTTTAAATTAATTATGATGCTAATATAATAAGGAATCCTAACTAAATAAAATATTTTAGCTATTAATTATAATTTAACCCGTTGTGCATTTTAAATAATGCTGATTTTTATATTGTTTATTTTTCTATCAAAGACAAATTTGTTAATGTATTGAATTACAGTTAGCGAAGTTATTTTAGATATTATTCTGGTCTTAAAGCCTTCAAAAGACTTAGCGTAGTTGCGTCTTATCATGAATTGGTCACACAGTTGAGAAAATAAAGTTTCTATCCTCTTTCTCGATTTTCTAAAAATGTACGGTTGTTTTTTGTAATTGTTTTGATTATTTCTCATCGGTGTATTTAGCTTTATGTTACAAGTATCAAACAAGTTAAGTTGAATTTCTGCGGATAAATAACCTCTATCACCAATTAAAGTGCAATTGCTAATTTGTGCTTTAATATCTTTAAGATAATTCACATCATGAACAGATGCCGGACTCAAATCTATACTCTGAAAAATACCGCTAACAGAACAAATAGCATGTAATTTATACCCATAATAATTAGCACTTTGAGAAGCACAATAACCTTTGTCTGGAAAGACATAAGTAGCTTCTTTACATATTCTTGAACGAGAACTTCTTGATAGCTTACAAACCTCTAAAGGCATACTATCTACAATGAAATAGTCTTCAAATTCATTAAAATGAGTAGCCAATTTTAAACGTATTGCATCAATATGATTTGCTAACTTTCTTCTTCTACGATTATAAACACTGCGGTTAATTTTTGATGAAATGACATCAGGAAGTTGTCTAAATAGGTTACTCTCACTATCTATACCCATATATTCTGATGTAAGGCTTAGGCTTACCAACTCCAAATCACTCAGTTTGGGTTGTCGTCTTTGATAAGCTAAAAGCTGCTCTTTTGATATTTTTCTTAATACTTCCAATATTCTTTCGTAATTTGCATTTAAGTTGTTCATAATTAATGTTTTATCGCTAAAACAAGTTACTGATTATCAGTAAGATGGACAACTTTTTTCTTTTAAATCATAATGCACAACGGGTTAATTTAATATATTCTAGTTTGAAAAAGAATATTATTTAACTTATAATATGCTTTTAATTTTTTAGTTAAAAACATATCCCAAGTAGAAGAGCAAACATCATAACAATGCAATTCTGGAGTTAAACCCATTTGATGAAAATTAATAATAGTTTTTGAGTCTTTTTCATCAATTATCCAATGTAGGATATGACCAATCCATTCTTTATTAAATTCTGGTTCTCCATCTATACATTTCCATATGAGTTCTTTGTTAAAAACATATTCCACGATTTTAAATGTCCACCAATAGCCATTTTCAAAATGAATGGTAAATTGTCCACCGATGCAAAATTTTGTGTTACTTGTTCTGCTCCACCAAAACTCAAGCCCTTCATTGAGTGCGTAAAATGTTTCTTTTGAATTAGCTGAAACTTCAATTTGTTGTGTATAGCTTTTTAAGGTATTACTCATTTAAGAATCTGTTGAATTAAGGTAGTCACCTAAACTATCAAGTTTATTATCCCAGAAATGTTCATAGAATCTAATCCACTTATTCACTTCTTGAAGTTCACTCGGGTTAGCATTACAGAAACGTTCTCGTCCTTGAGTATTGATATTTACTAAGCCAGCTTCTTCTAGTGTTTTAATATGTTTAGTAACGCCTTGTCTTGTAATTTCAAATTGATTGGATATTTGAGTGATAGACAATGCAGAGGTAGCAAAAACCAAGGCATGAAAAATGTCACGCCTTGTTGGATCTGCAATGGCTTTAAATAGCTTGGTTATTTTATCCGGCATTAACTTCTTGTTTTAAATAGCTTGTTAAACCAGAAATACAATTATCCCAGCCACCGTTAAAGCTTTCAAACATAGCTACAGCGGTTTCGCCAGCATAATTTGTAATTCCAGAATGCTCTAAAGTTAATTTTGTGCCATCTTGGGTTGCTTCAAGTTCCCACTTTACAGTGGTTTCTACTTTTGTATCAGCTACAATCCAAGTATAAATAAGCATATACGGATTTGCTTCTTTTACTTTGCCACTTATAACTGTACAACCTTTTTCATTAGGAGGAGAAGTAAAGGTGTATTGATATCCAGGTTCCGCTTTAAAATCGGCAGGAATAAACCAGGTTGAGATTTCTTCAGCTTTTGAAATAGCATCCCATACTTTATCTATGGCATGATTAAAGACAACTTCTTTTTTAATAACATCATTCATAATTATTTGTTTTTGATTTAAATGCAACTTTATGGTTGCTAAACTAAATTAAATATTTTTAAAATGCAACTTTTTGGTTGCTTAATTAAATTTTATGCTAGTTTTTCATTGCGCAAAGGATAGTAGCCCTTCGACTCCGCTCAGGATAAACTTTAGCTTTTGGCGAGGCGAGCATCGAGCCAAAACTATTATTGGATAGCATGACCACTTGCACTGAGCGTAGTCTAAGTGTTGTGGTTGCTCCTAAAAAAAATAAAATAACCTAAACTAATGTAGCTATAGGTAAAACAAATTGTTAGGTTGTAAGCTATAGAAAATATTTTGACTAAATTTGTAAATAAATTTAAAGTAAAACAGATTAAAATATAAAATTATGGCATTAGAAATAACAGATGCAACGTTTGAAGAAACAGTTTTAAAAAGCGATAAGCCTGTATTGGTTGACTTTTGGGCAGCTTGGTGCGGACCATGCAGAATGGTTGGACCTATTATTGAAGAAATTAGCGGCGAGTACGATGGTAAAGCTGTTGTTGGAAAAGTAGATGTTGATGCAAATCAAGAATTTGCTGCAAAATACGGTGTACGTAACATCCCTACTGTTTTGGTTTTTCAGAATGGAGAAGTTGTTGGTAGACAGGTTGGTGTAGCTCCTAAAAATGCTTATACTGATGCTATTGATGCACTTTTATAGTAGATAATTAAAAAGAAAAATGAAAAGGTTTGCCATTTATGGTGAACCTTTTTTTATTTTAGATGCAAAATAAATATTTATGAGTAAAAATAAAGTTCAGGATGCTATTGATAGTAAATTAATTGAAGCACGTAAAGTGTTTTTGTGGGGACAAGTTGATGATGATTCTGCAAAACATGTTGTTGATAGATTATTGTATTTAGATGCTTTGTCTAACGAAACCATACATTTATATGTAAATAGTCCGGGAGGTTATGTAACATCTGGCTTTGCTATTTACGACTGCATGAAATCTATTAAAAGTCCAGTATCTACAATTTGTACTGGCTTTGCTGCTTCTATGGGATCGATTATATTATCGGCAGGAGAAAAGGGTAAACGCTTTATACAACCACACGCTCGTGTTATGATACACCAACCAAGTGGAGGTGCTCGCGGACAAGCGAGTGATATTGAAATTACAGCAAAAGAAATTGTATTAACTAAAGAATTAAGTGCAAAAATATTAGCTGATAATTGCGGACAGGATTTTGATAAAATAATGAAAGATTTTAATCGAGACCACTGGATGGGAGCAGACGAATCTGTTGCTTATGGTATTGTTGATGCGGTTATTTAGAAAATAGAAAAAAAGAAGAGAAAAAGAAGAATTTTGAGCTTGTTTTTAAACTTGTTTCCTGACTCTAACAGCAAAGCGGTCTAACACTAAAACATGAATTTACAACACGAACTTAATAAGGCTAGTGGGTTTAATAACCTAGAATTACTTGCAAAACAAGTGGTGGAGGGTTTTATAGCTGGCATGCACAAAAGTCCGTTTCATGGGTTTTCGGCAGAATTTGCTGAACATAAAATATATAATCAAGGCGAAAGTACACGACATATAGATTGGAAATTGTTTGCGAAAACAGATAAGCTTTATACCAAACGTTATGATGATGAAACCAATTTGCGCTGTCATATTATTTTAGATAATAGTAGCTCGATGCATTACCCAGAAATGGATAATTTTTCAATAGACAATCTAAATAAAATAGGGTTTTCGGCATTAGCTTCGGCTTCATTAATGCACATGTTAAAAAAACAACGTGATGCTGTAGGTTTAAGTATTTATAGTGATAATTACGATTTTTATTCGCCAGAGAAAGGCAGCGAACGCCATCATCAAATGTTACTAGGTCAACTTAGTAATGCTGTTGTTTCTAAATCTTTAAACAAAACCACTGAGACATATAAATATTTGCACGAAATAGCAGAAAAAATTCATAGACGTTCTATGATTTTTCTATTTACCGATATGTTTCAAACTTCGGAAGATGAAACAAAACTATTTGAAGCTTTACGTCATTTAAAGTATAATAAACATGAAGTTATTTTATTTCATGTATTTGATAAGAAAAAGGAGTTAAAGTTCGATTTTGATAATAAACCGAAACGATTTATTGACGTTGAGACTAAAGAGTATATTAACTTGTATGCAGATGCTATTAAAGAAAATTATAATGCAGCGGTAAGCAATTATTTTGATGCATTGCGCTTAAAATGTGCACAATATAAAATTAAATATGTTGAGGCAGATATTAATAAACATTTTAATAATGTACTTACGGCTTATATGGTAGAGCGTCAAAAATTTGTTTAGCAATATTTTTATGCAAAAAACACTAAAAAAGATTTGAGATATAAAAAAAGCCATGTATATTTGCAACCGCAATAATGCAACGGTCTGGTAGTTCAGTTGGTTAGAATGTCGCCCTGTCACGGCGAAGGTCGCGGGTTCGAGTCCCGTCCAGACCGCTAAAATTGCAAAAAGAAAGCTCTGAGAAATTAGGGCTTTTTTTGGCAATTAATATGACGTTGTGTTGTTCCTAGAGAAATCTAGGACGTAGTTATACCAGAGTTTATTTGGTATTCCAATGGAAAGCTTTCCTTTTTTCTTTATAGAAGATTGGGATGCTTTTTTGTTTTACGAATGTATCGAATAAAATATTTTATTTACATTTGTTATAGTTCGAATGAAAATTAACTAATGAGTTTTAAGAAAATTAAAGATCAAAAATTAATTGAACGTCTTAAACAAGGTGATGAAGATGCTTTAAAACTAATTTATAATTTATATTGGGAACAATTATTTATTTATGCATTTAGCTTCTTAAAGAAACGTGAAATTTCTGAAGATGTAATTCAAGAGATATTTATTAAAATTTGGGAAAAAAGAGATGTACTTGTAATTAAAACAACATTAAAAGGCTATTTGTATACTTGCGTTATGCATAAAGTATATGATCTTTTTAGAAAAGATAAAAATGCATTTAGTGAAGAGGTGATGCAAAACTTTGATATAAAAATACAAACTTCAACTCCAGAATCAAAACTCATATATAAAGAACTAGAAGCACAAATAGATGCGGTTGTAAATACTTTGCCCGAAAAGTGCAAAAAAGTGTTTAAGTTAAGCAGAGAAAATCAATTAAGTCACAAAGAAATCTCTAAACAATTAAACATTTCTACTAAATCTGTAGAAGCCTACATTACCAAAGCTTTAAAAATAATTAGGCCATCACTTATTAACATCTCATACTTCGTCATTTTTTGTAGTTTTTTAAAAGAGTTATCAGTTTAAAATTAACTTACATAAGCGAAAATTAAAAATAGTCTAATTTTTGTTTAGGGATTGTCGTCTTTTTTTCGTCTTATATATAAAAGAGATAAATTCGTGAGTACTCAAGATAAGAATTATTTGCAATTATTAATTAGAAAACTTCAATCTGGAGTTATTTCTGATGATGAAATTAAGTTTTTATCTAATTTTTTTGTAAATCAAGAAAACAAAGAATGGCCGATTGATATTGAATTAAAAGACGAGTTAAAAAATCAAGTTTTTAATAAAATTCAATTAAAATTAAAAGAGAAAAATTTAAAAAGCATAAAACATACTCCGTTTTATAAAAAAGACTTTTTTAAATATGCTGCAACTATTTTAATATTAATTTCAATATCGACTACTTGGTTGTTTAATAGAAACGAACCTCAAGTAGAAGAAATTAAATTACCAACAGGTGATAAGATAGAAGTAGGAACAGACAAAGCTATTCTAACTCTTGAAGATGGAAAAAATATTGTGCTAGAGAAAGGACAAAATTATTCTACAAAAAATGTAAAAAGTACTGGTGATAAATTAATTTACGATAATAAAGCTGATTCAAAACCTAAATTAGTTTACAATTACTTAACCATACCAAGAGGTGGGCAATTTTTTCTGCAATTATCAGACGGAACAAAAGTATGGTTAAACTCAGAATCTAAGCTTAAATACCCTATTAGCTTTATTGAAGGAGAAAAGCGGGAGGTGGAATTAATTTATGGAGAAGCCTTTTTTGATGTATCTCCTAGTACTCTTCACAAAGGAGCTTTGTTTAATGTAAAAAGTAGAATGCAAGAGCTAGAAGTGTTAGGTACCAAATTTAACATCAAATCATATCAAGATGAAAATATTGTATATACAACTTTGGTTGAGGGTAAGGTAGAGGTAGACAATGGTTCAGAAAATGTTTACTTAAAAGCAAATCAACAATCTCAAATTAGTTTATCTAATAAAAACATAATTATAGAAAATGTTGATGTATACAATGCAACTTCTTGGGTTAAAGGTGTTTTTAGTTTTGAAAGCAAGCCGTTAAAAGACATTATGAAAGTGCTCTCTAGGTGGTATGATATGGATGTTGTATTTGTAGATAAAGAAGTTGAGAATATTAAATTTGTTGGAATATTAAGTAAAAATCAAAAAATAGAAGATATATTAATAAGTATTAAAGAATCTGGGTTTATAAATTCGTTTAAAATAGATGGAAAGAAAATAATACTAAAATAAAAAAAGAGGGCTAAAGTAGACATTTAGCGGTATCCAACTTTGCTCCTCTTAAGTCTGTAATAATCAATTAATAGTTAACTAACTAAAACATGCAAATTTATGAAAATTAAACCAACTACTTTCTTTTTCTTAATAAGAAAAAGGATTCTAACTATCATTATGAGAACTTTTGTATTCTTATTGTGTTCATTGTCATTTGGGTTTTCTTCCGTTGATATTTTTTCGCAAAATACCAAAATAGAAATCATAGATGATACAACACTAACCGTAGACGAAGTCTTTAAAATTATTAAAAGACAAACTGATTATAGATTTATATATCAGGAAGACATGTTTAAGAGCTTTCCGAAAGTTTTTATTAAAAAAGGAATTATTCAAGCAAACCAATTACTAGATAAAAGCCTTAAACAAGGTGATTTTATTTTTTCTATTGCTGCCAATAATACAATTATTATAAAAGCTAAAGAAGTATTAGCTAATACAGGTGTGCAACAAAGGGTTGTTAAAGGTGTAGTTACAGACGGACAGTTACCTTTACCTGGAGCTAGCGTTGTAATTAAAGGTACTCAAACGGGTGCGCAAACAGATTTTGATGGAAATTATTCTATTGAAGTTAATGATGGAGATATTCTTGTGTTTAGTTATGTGGGTATGATTACTCAAGAGGTACAAGTTGGAACATCAAATGAAATTAATGTTAAAATGACTGCTGATACTGCACTTGACGAAGTTATAGTAGTTGCTTATGGTACCGCAAAGAAAGCAGATTTTACAGGATCTGCTACACAACTAAATAGCGAAGCACTTTCAAAAATAACTGTAGCCAATGTTTCTGCAGCAATTGAAGGCGCTTCAGCCGGAGTTTCTGTAACAGCAGCTGGAGGGCAACCAGGTCAAGGACAAGATATACGTATAAGAGGTTTTGGTTCTTTTAGTGCGGATAGCGATCCTTTATATGTTGTAGATGGAATTCCGTTTTACGCTTCAATAAATTCAATTAATCCTGCAGATATTGAAAGCTTAACCATTTTAAAGGATGCGTCATCTACGGCGCTTTATGGAAATAAGGCTGCAAATGGAGTTGTTCTTATTACCACAAAGAAGGGTAAGAATAAAAAAGGACAATTTACTTTAAATGCATCAACGAGTATTGTTGATCGTGCCATACAAGAGTATGATCGTTTAGGTTCTGATAAATATTATGAGATTATGTGGGAATCTATGAGAAATAGCCAAGCTGTTCCTGGAGTAGATTCTGCAGCCGATGTTACTGCAGCCAATACATTTGCATCGTCTAACATTATTACAGAATTATTAAATAATCCATATAATGTAGCTGATGATCAAATTGTAGGAATAGATGGGAAAATTAATCCAAATGCAAGACTATTATATAACGATGTAGATTGGGTTGATGCTATTACCAGAGTAGGAATACGCCACAATTATGATATTAATTATCAGGGAGGTACAGAAGATAGTGATTTTTATGTATCGCTAGGATATTTAGATGAAGAAGGTTACATCAAAAAATCTGATTTTGAAAGATTTTCAGGACGTATTAATGCAAATTATCAAGCTAATGATTGGCTTAAAACTGGATTAAATATAGCTATTACGACATCTACAGGAAATCAAGCTCAAACGGGAAGTACACAAAGTAACTCGTTTGTTAATCCTGTGCGTTTTGCAAGAGGTGTAGCACCTATTTATCCTATTTACCAACATGATGCCGCTGGTAACTTTATATTAGATGATAACGGGAATCGCCTTTATGATTTAGATGATAATAGACCCAGTGGAGCAAGTGGAGGAAGACATATTCTGGCAGAAATTGATTATAATGATGATATTGACGAAATCACCTCTGTGAGCGGGAAAACTTATTTTGATATTAATTTTACTAAAGATTTAATGCTAACTGTTAATGCAAGTTGGAATCAACGTCACTGGTATACCACAGATTTTGAGAATAAATTAGTTGGTGATGGTGCGCCTGGAGGTAGAGCTTCAAGAAGATATAACAGAAGAACAACTTTAGGATTTAATCAACTTTTAAATTACACTAAATCATTCGGTGATCATAATTTTAAATTATTAGCTGCACATGAATCTTTACAACTAAAAGTAAATAACTTTACTGGTAGTAGAATGCAGTTAATTGCTGATGGTAATAACGAATTAATAAACTTTGTGACCACTACTAATTTAGAGTCTGCAACAGATTTGTTAAGAGACGAAAGCTACTTTGGTCGATTTAATTATGATTATGATGGTAAATATTTCTTGAGTGCATCTTATAGAACAGATGGGACTTCAAAATTTGCATCAGATGTTCGTTGGGGTGAATTTTGGTCCGTAGGTGCTGCTTGGAGGTTAGAAAGAGAGTCTTTTATTGAAAATATAGAAGCTATAAATTTATTAAAACTTAGAGCATCATATGGAGAATTAGGAAATAACTCAGGAATTGGTTGGTATGCTTACCAAGGATTGTATGATTTAGATTTTAATAATCAGTCCGAATCAGGGTTTTTACAAGCATCACTTGAAGCACCTTTATTGGAGTGGGAAGCTAGTGAGAGTTATGATGTAGCCATAGAATTTGGATTATGGAATAGATTAAACGGAACCGTTGAGTACTATAATCGTGAATCTGCTAATTTACTTTTTGATGTACCATTACCATTATCTAGTGGTAGTGAAGACATTCCAAGAAATATTGGTACTTTATACAATAGAGGTTTTGAAGTAAGTTTAGATTATGATGTTGTAAAAAACGAAAATTTTAATTGGAACATTGGTTTAAATGCAACAACTATAAAAAACGAGTTTACAAAATTACCACAAGATGAAATTATAAACGGATCAAAAAAATTAATGGTTGGTCGCTCAATTTATGATTACTGGTTAAAAGATTGGTACGGTGTAGACCCTGCAGATGGAGCTGCATTATACACAGCAAACGAAGATGCTATTGATGCTAATGGTTCAGATATAAGAGTTATTGATGGAAATACATTAACAACAAATCAAGCTAATGCAGCATTTCATTATGCAGGTACAGCTATTCCAGATTTAACAGGAGCTATTAACAATTCGTTTAGATATAAAAACTTTAATTTAAGCTTTTTGCTTACTTACCAAATTGGAGGAGAAAGTATAGATTACAATTACCAAAGTATTATGAGCTCTGGAGGATACGGAACAGCAAAAAGTGTTGATATTCTTGACCGTTGGCAACAACCTGGAGACATAACAAATATACCAAGATTAGACGCATCAGAAACTACTAATTTTAATGCTACATCTGATAGATGGTTAGTCGATGGTTCTTATTTAAATATGAAACGTATTAATTTTTCATATAATTTGCCTTCAAATTTTATAAGTTCAATGGGAATAAATACAGCGCAACTGTATTTAAGTGCAGAAAATGTATTTTCAATTAATGCAAGACAAGGTTTGAATATACAACAGAATTTTAGTGGAACAACATCAAATGTTTATACACCATCTAGAATAGTTTCTTTAGGATTAAATGTTAAATTTTAAAAAAAAAGCAATGAAAAAAATAATAATTTCTTTTATCGGAATTTTAGCTGTTTCCTTTTGTTTTACAGCTTGTGAAAAAGACTACTTAGATACGTATCCTACTGATCAAGTATCATCTGCAGCAGCAGTTTTAACTACAGATAATGCTTTAACGGCATTAAACGGAATACATAGAGCCCTGTATGTAAGATACGGGAGCCAAGGTAGAGGAGGCATAGGCGCTTTTAATATGCATATAGACGAAGCTGGAGAAGATCATGTATTTAATAGAAGTAATTGGACGCATTCTTATAGATGGAGACCAAATTCTGAACCAGACAACGCTTATAACACTGCTAATTGGAGTATGTTTTATCAATGGATGGCAAATGCCAATGTGTTAATTAATGGTGTGGATAATGCCACTGGAGATCAAGAAGATAGAGATGGAGTGAAAGGGCAAGCACTAGTTTATAGAGCGTTTTGTCACTTCCATTTAGTGCGATTATGGGGAGATAGATACGAACCAGGAGGTGGAAATTCTCAATTAGGAGTTCCAATTAAATTAGATAACTCTATCGACCCCATAGCGAGAAATACAGTTGAAGAAGTTTATACTCAAATTAATAAAGATTTAGATGATGCTATTGTTTTATTAAATGGTTATGTTAGAAATAACAAATCTCATTTTAATGTAAATATTGCAAAAGGCCTAAAAGCAAGAGTCGCTTTAACACAAGGTAATTGGGCTATGGCTGCGCAATTAGCTGCTGAAGCTAGAGCAGGGTTTACTTTAATGGATGAAGGTACGTATGCCAATGGTTTTCAAGTATTTTCTGAGAACAATAGTGAGTTTATGTGGGCAAGCCAAATAGTTGAAGATCAGTCTGAAGGTTTTGGTAATTATGGTGCTTATATATCAAGAAATTTTAGCTCATCAGCAATTCGTGGTAATCCTAGATCAATTAGCAATTTGTTATATGACATGATTTCTGCTACAGATGTACGCAAGACATTATGGGATCCAACTGGAGATCATTTAAATTTACCTGCGGGAGTTTCATTATTATCTAGCCATAAAAGATTCCCATATACAAATCAAAAATTTATAGCAGTAAGTAATAGTGATAGCCGTGTAGATGTTCCTTTAATGCGTGCAGCCGAAATGTATTTAATTGAAGCAGAAGCCTTAGCTAGAAGCAATCAAGATGGTTTAGCTGCTCAAGCATTGTACGATATGGTCATTACTAGAGATAGTGCTTATACATTATCAACTAATACAGGACAAGCATTAATAGATGAAATTATGGTACAGCGTCGTGTAGAACTGTGGGGCGAAGGTTTTAGATGGTATGATTTAAAACGATTAAACTTACCGTTGGATAGAACTGGTTCAAACCAAAGTTCAACATATACAAATGGTATTATGCAGGTTCCTGTTGGCGATAATAGATGGACATGGCCAATACCTCAAGATGAAATTGATGCTAACCCATTAATGGATCAAAATCCTATATAGTAATTATTTTCATATATAGTTAGTCATTTGAAACAGCGTTAATTAACAAATTAACGCTGTTTCTATTTAAAGTATATCTTTTTAAAAGGATATGTAATATTTTTGAGATTACTATAAAGTATAGTAACTATAAAAAACAGTGAGCTTATAAAGTTATTGCCAATAAATGTATAAAGTTTAATGGTGATTATATAAAAATGCTTTAAGAAGTAAAAAAATAATTTAAACCTTAATAAATATCTTTTTCTTAAAGAGAACATATCCCAGGACTAAATAAAACATTACAACAGTTAAAGCATAAAGTAAGGATGATAATTTATCTGCTAAAAAAGGTTGAACATAAATAGTATTGTATAACCAGGAATGGATACTTTGTTGAGGGTTAACTTTTATTAAATAAAAGCATTTAGAAATAAAACTGGATAAAAAATAAATAGTAATAGCATTAGAGCCAACGTACTTAAAAACACTACCAAATTTCCAATCTAACACATCGGTTAGGTAATAAATAATAGATAGAATTAAAGTCGCCCATCCGCTAGTTACTAATACAAAACTACTACTCCAAATGGCTTTATTTATGGGGAACCAAATACTAAAAATATAACCACAAACCAATAATGATATAGCGATTATTAGTAAATAAGTCAATTTGTTAATATTATCTTTAGAAAGTATTCTACCAACTAAAATTCCAGAAATACTGGTTACAATGGCGGGTAATGTGCTTAAAACACCTTCAGGGTCATAATCTTGTTTCCACATGTGTTTACCTAAAACTTTTAAATCTATATAGTTAGCCCAATTGTTTGGCGCTCTATCAAAAGTTGGTAAAATCCCATTGGGTAAAGTTATAAAGCCTAAGAGTATCCAATACGCAATTAAAATTGATAAGCCTATAGCTAGCAACGTTTTCCAATTACAGTTCATAAATAAAACTGCAGAAATTAAAAACACAACACCAATTCTTTGTAATACACCAGGAAATCTTAAGGCTTCAAAATCTTTTATAAATGGGAAGTAGGGTAAAAATAACGCTAAAAACAATCCAAGACCAATAAGCTTTAAACTACGAGTAATAATTTTCTTATAGGTAGTCCAATTTTTTGGCTTGTTTTTGTAGGCAAACGAAATTGAAATACCTACAATAAATAAGAAGAACGGAAAAACTAAATCTGTTGGTGTTAGTCCGTGCCAATTGGCGTGAAGCAATGGTGCATATACTTTGCTCCAAGTTCCTGGGGTGTTAACTAAAATCATTGCAGCAATTGTAAACCCTCTAAGTATGTCTACAGATTGAATTCTTTGCTTTGCACTCATTTTATAAATTTTTATGTTGATTAAAAAAGATGAACTAAATAGTTTTAGTAAACATTAAGGTGTGGCTTCATCTAAAAATTAATTTTCGTTCCCTTCTTTAATATTCAGTATGCGTTCTTTTGTTTGCTTTAAATAGTTCCTTCCAATGGGAATTCTTCTGCCTGCAATTTCTATGGTATTTCCTTCTAAAGCTGCAATTTTGTTTATTGAAATATTGTACGATCTGTGTACGCGTATAAAATTTGATTGTGGTAACTCTTCAGAAATGGAGGTGAGTGATTTGTGTACTACATAATCGCCAAGAGATGTTACTATTTTAATATAATCTTTTAAACTTTCAATAAACAAAATATCATTAAGGTTAACTTTAATTAATTTTTTATCAACTTTTAAAAAAATATGAGGTTCTTGATTTAAACTAGAATCCCCAGAAGTAGTGTTGGTGTGTATTTGTTTGTATATTTTATTTATTGTTTTTAAAAAGCGATTAAAAGGTATTGGTTTTACTAAATAGTCTAATATATTTAATTCAAAACTTTTTACCGCATATTCTCTATATGCAGTAGTTATAACTATTAAAGGCTTAATGTTTAAGTTGTCAATAAAAGTAAAACCACTCATTTGAGGCATATTAATATCTAGAAAAACAAGGTCAATTTTTAATTGCTGTAAAACACCAAAAGCTTTTAATGGACTAGTAAAGGTTTCAATAACTTCAATATTATCGAAATTTTTTAAATGATTCTCTATAACACTTATTGCTAAAGGTTCATCATCTATAATGATACACTTAATTTTCATCTTACAGGGATTTTTAAAAATAAATTATAAATATTTCCTTGTACTTTAGTTTCAAGAATAAAATCATTGGAAAATAATAATTGTAACCTTCTTTGAGCATTTACTATTCCTATACCATGATTTTCTTCTACAGAGGTTTTTGGGTTAAAATTATTTGCTACATTAAATTCTAAATAGCCATTGTTTAGACTTTTAAAACTCATGTTAACTTTAACTTTATCATTCCCATTAAGTCCGTGTTTAAAGCAATTTTCTACAAATGAAAGGTACAACAATGGTGGAACTTCAATGCTATCTATTTCTCCAGTAATATCCATATCAAATTCAATTCGATCTTTAAATCGCATTCTTTCAATATCGATAAAATTATTTATATGATTAATTTCTTGCAATAAATTTGCTTTAGAACTGACTACCTCATATAAAATATATTGCATAATATCTGATAATTTTAGCACCAATCGTGGAGCATTATCTGATTTTTTTAATGTTAATGCGTATAAATTATTTAACGTATTAAAAAAGAAATGTGGTTGTATTTGTGTTCTTAAATATTTAAGCTCGGTACTCATTTGAAGCTGAGCTAAATCTTCATTTCTCCTTTTTTCAATAGTCCAATCAACTAGTAATTTTATTGCTGTTACAAAAGTAACTGCATAAAGTTCACCTAGTGCAACAACTATAAAATGATTTACATCTATAAATTTCACTTCTCTACCAAGTTCGGGAGATAAAGTTTTAGAAACGAGAAAATAAATTAACCCAGATCTAACAAAATAAACTAGAATTAATATCACAAAAATGGAACCTATATATTTCCAGTACTTTTTTGTTAAAATAAACTTTGGAATTAGATAGTATACATTAAAATACACTATAATAATATGAATAGGGAATTCAACTAAATTTGATTTTAATGAATAGGTGTAATCATTAAAATAACTGCCCCATCTTACTACATTAAACGTAAAATAACTAAGCCAAAAGAAAATATGATATTTTAGAGGTATAGTTAGCCTTATTTTATTTTTAAAGATTGAAATGATGTTTTTCATTGTAAGGCAGGCTTGTTTTTTTGTTTTATAGGAGGTGTTTTTTAGTATTTATCTTAACTTATTCGTTTTGTATATTAAACAAATTAACTTTATCATCGTTGTTGGTTATTAACAACATGGTACCATTTTTTCTGTTTATTGTAATGATGTCTTTTGAGTCGCCAACATTTATAAAACCAGTTTTATCTATATCTAATATTTTAAATTTTTTGTCTTTATAAGATAAAACACTACCTAATGAAGCATCGTAACGCACGGTTTCAACTTCGGCATTGTAATGGTTGCCAATAGCTATAATTTCTTTTTGATTATCATTGTTAATATCAATAAACTCAAAATCCATAATTGGTGCAATTTGTAGCATTTTAGGAAGACTTTTAATACTAAAGTTACCACCGCCATCATTTTCTAAAAACACACTATTTAGCATATGTGCTTTAAGATGAAGTGCTTTATCTAAAGCCTCTTTGCCATAAATATCTTCAAGAGTGGCTTCTGCAAATTCGTTAAACGTGGGAAATTTATCTTTAATAAAGGGCATTTGTTGCGAAGAGCATTCTCTCCCTCTTGAGGGAACTAAATAACCTTTGTAATTTGAGGTTAAAACAATATCATAAGTTCCAGAATTATCAAAATCATCACAAAACACATGAAAAGGTTTTTTAGTACTGGCTTTATATTTTGTGTTTAATCCTAAATTACCAACAAAATAATCCATGTCACCATCAGCATCAACGTCTGCACTTTCAATACTAAACCATAGACCTTCGGTGTTTTTTAATGAATCGTTTGCTACTGGTTTAAACGTTCCATTATTGTTTTCAAATATGGTTATTGGCATCCATTCACCTACAATAATTAAGTCTTCATCATTATCATTGTCGTAATCTGAAAATATAGCATCAGTTACTAATCCAATATTTTTAATGGCTGGTGCTATAGTTTTCGTTTTATTATAAAATTTACCATTTTCGTTTATTAATATATAGGATTCTGGCGCATACGGATATTTGTTTGGTAGCACTCTTCCTCCAACAAATAAATCTAAATCACCATCATTATCAATATCCGAAGCTTTAATAACTTGCCCGCTGGAATTAATTTTAGGAAGTACATTTTTACCTTTGCTAAAGTTGCCTTTACCATCGTTTATATAAATTCTATCTTGATATAAACTACTGTTTTCTTCAAATTCGGCACCACCACTAACCACATAAAGGTCGTTGTCATTATCATTATCAAAATCTAAAAATAGCACACCTAAATCTTCAAATTGTTTGTCTTCTTGCCAGGTTTTAGTGCTTTGTTTGATGAAGCTGCCATTTTCATTTTGAATATATAATTCGCCACTTTGGTCTTTAGCGCCGCCAATAAAAAAATCTTCTAAACCATCTCCATTCACATCAGATTTATCAATAAAAGGACCATTGGTTGATTGGCTATGTGGTAGTAAGACTTGCTCTTTGTAGTCATCAAATTCATTTTCGCTATGCTTATAAACAATGCCTTGTTCAGAAGGATTACTTCTTCTTAATAGTGTTTTTGGTTGTTCTATCTTTTTATTTTCGAGCGGAGTAGCACTTTCCTGATTTACAGAAATGATTTGATTGGTTTTAACATTAGTAAGTTTAGTGATTTTTTGATTAGGCCATTCAATTAAAATTTCATCAATAATTATAGCATCGCTAATTCCAAAATTTACGATATTTTGAACAGATGAAATAAAACCTCTACTGGTATATAATTCTTGATATTGCTTTGTATTATTTGCTGTTAAGGTTATTTTAGAACCGATGGCAAATTTGTTTTTTGCATCGCCATTTAATTTAATTTGAATAAAATTATTAGTGTCGTTATTTTGATAGAGTAGTGGTGTATCGTTTATATTATTTATAACTAAATCTAAATCGCCATCGTTATCAAAATCTGCATAAGCAGCACCATTGGATTGTGTTTTTTCGTTTAATCCCCAATTTTTAGGATTTTTAGTAAAACTAAGATTGCCTTCATTTTTAAAACTATAATTACTAAGTTTTGTTGAGGGTTGTAAAGCTGTTATTTCCTCAAAACTGGGTTGTTTATCCCTTGAAAATCTTCTGTTTAGTTCGGTTCTAAAATCTTGATTAGCCATATCTTTTAGAATACCATTAGAAACAAAAATATCTTTTAGTCCATCATTATCAAAATCGGCAATTAATGGTGCCCAACTCCAATCGGTTTTAGCTAAACCACTTATTTGAGCTATTTCACTAAATTTTCCGTTGCCTCTATTTAGCTGTAATGTGTTTACCATGTATTGATGATTGTAACCATTTTTAACTAAGTTGTTAAAATTGCTTGTATTCATTGTAGCCATGTTTTGCTTGCTACGTACATGATCTTCAGAAGCCATTTCTAATACAAATAAATCTGGATGTAAATCGTTGTTTAAATCAGCATAGTCTGATCCCATACTACTAAAAGAAGTATGATTAATTCTATCTAAAATTTCGTCAGTAAATTTACCTTTTTTATTATTTATATAGAGTTTGTCTGGAGTTAAAAAATCATTACATACATATACATCTGGCCAACCATCATTATTAAAATCGCCTATTGATGCACTTAGCCCAAAAGCTTTATTAACTATACCTGCTTCGTGTGTAATCTCGGTAAAGTAAGTACCATCGTTTCTGTATAAAATATCTGAGCTTAACCTCGAATAAGCTCTTTCTATACGCATATTAAGCCGTCCAGTGTTTTCAAAATCTGGTCTGTGGTTTACCAAATACATGTCTAAATCACCATCTTTATCAAAATCGAAAAAGTACGATTGTGTACTAAAACCCGGGTCGTTTATTTTCCATTCTTCAGCCTTGTCTATAAACGTATTATTTTTTTGGTTGATATATAGTTTGTTTTCTTTTTTAAAGGTTGTTTTATTGGTTCCTGACTTACATATGTAAATATCGAGCCAACCATCGTTATTGATATCTACAACAGAAACCCCTGTTGACCAACCTTGAGCATCTGCTAAACCAGATGTTTCAGTAATATCTTTAAATTTAAAATCACCTTCATTTAAATACAGTTTGTTTGAATTTTGATTGGCTATAAAAAAGACATCTACTAAATCATCATTGTTAAAATCTGCAGTTGCAACACCACCACCATTATAAATGTTACCAAAATTTAAGAAATTCAAATTCCCAGTTTCTTCTACATTATTTTTAAAAGTAAAAGTTGTTTTTTCGTTTGGAATTAAAGAAAAAAGCGTAGAACTATTATTAGACTTACTTTTTATCGTTTTTAAACTACTATAGGATTTGTTTTGATTGCAATTAATAAGTGTAAAACCTAAGATTGTATAGATAATAAATTTTTTCACAATAATACTTTTAATAATGAATGATAAATATAAAAATAAAAAAGGGAGAATCATATCGATTCTCCCTTTTAACAATATAACTTTTATTATTATATTTTAATTTTGCTTAGCCCACCACAATGGTGTATGAACTGTGTCAGGTCCTCCTAATAATTGTACAGCTTGAGCATGTCCAACTGGGATATTATTTTCAAAAGAAGAAGGATATTTTATACGCTGTCCAAAGAAATTTACTTGGTTTGTCATTACATTTCCAGGATTTAATTGTGGTAAATCTGGGAATGGGTTTTCAACCGCAGGGTTTTCAAAGAATGGTAAACCTAATCTTCTATGATCATTCCATATCTCAAGAGGAATCCAAGCATTTGACGCTATAAACTTTTGTGTGATAATTTTTGTTATAAGGTCATTCTTAACATTTCCACCTTCATAAATAGTGTTATTTGGATAAGTGTAATCAAACGTATCAGGAGTACCCGTATAACCATCTACATAATCCATAGATACACTTGCAGGAGGTTCTGTTGTATGATCCCAACTTACTGAAGTACCATTGTTATTATAATCTTCAGAGGCTAAATAAGTCGCTAAATGTTCTGAAACACCATAATAAGCAAAACTTTCTGAAATTCCAGTTTCATAAGCTTCTTTACCAGTTAATGGTGTACTCCATCCTCTTGCAGCAGCTTCAGCAATTAAGAAATGTGTTTCCCATGATGGAAAAAAGATACGCTCACTATCTCCCTCTCTAAAATTAAGCCCTAAACGTGGCCAAGACCCTGCAGATATTAATTGATTTTTAGAACCTGGTTCACCAGTGTTTCCAGCTGCAGTTGCATTATAAGTAAAGGCACCGTCAAGTGTCATTAAAACTTCACCAGCATCATCAAGTAAATTTCTTTCACTAACTGTATGGGCGCTACTCCAAGTCGGGTAATTACTATAGCTAGGGTCATCAAGATTTCCAGGGATTGGAAACGTTTTATAAGATCTAGGGTCTATTGTGTTTGGTAAACCATCAAGCCAGAATCCTTTTGCAGGATCGTTAGTTAGCATTGAAAAATGATCATCAAATTTCATCCCCAAATAATTAGCAGGTTTAAGATTAATTTGATCTTCAACTGGTAATTGATCCATAGAGGTAACACTGCCTAATCCTACAACTGCATTTCTGTAAGCAGGAGTTATATAGTGTGGGTTCCATTGTCTAGACTGTGGGTTTGTATAGCTATTCCAGCCACCGCCAGAAAACACTCTCATATCATCTCCAGAAGTAGCAATAATTTGCCCACTATTAGCAGCAGCTTCAAAATGTTGTTTTGCAAGAGCAGGAGCTACTTCAGATAAACGCATCGCTAAACGCATTCTCATAGAGTTTCCGTATTTTTTCCATTTGTCATAATCATATCCAAAAGCTGGATCTAAATCTGCATCTGGTTTAAAGGTATTTGAATCATCAATTTTACTAACAGCATCTTCTAATTCAGCTAACATGAAATTGTAGACATCCTCTACACTATTGTATTCAGGATTTTTACCTTTGAATCCATCTATTGGAATTGGACCAAAACCATCGGTCATTTCGCTCATAATATACACTCTCCATATTCTTGCTATGTGCAATAAATTCTCAGTATATTCCTTAACGTTTCCTGTAGCAATTTTCTCTTCTGCTACAGTAATGGCAGTCGTAATATTTAACAACCATTTAGATATATAACTATTAAAGTAGTCATTTGTCCATCCATCATTTGAACGTCCATGAGAAAGTACTCCTAACCTAGAAGTTCTTGAAGCATCCTTCCAATATAATACAAATACACGTTCTGCTATGTGCGGATCTTGTTGTGCCGCTCCAATAGAATTATTAATAAAAAATTCTACTTCTACTTGCTCTGCAGTGGCAGCCAAGGGGTCTTTATTGATTTCTTCAAAGTCACTACAAGAAAAAATCAATAATGTTGCACAAATTAGTGCCAGTTTTTTACTTAATACTTTTTTCATAATTTTTCTTTTTTAAAATTTAGCTGCTATATTAAAAAATACAGTTCTTGTCGTTGGTGGTGCCAAGTTTTCAAAACCAGTAGCATTAGAAGCTGTGGCATTTACTGCCTCAGGGTCTACGCCATTTAGATTATTTTTTATCATCCATACATTGTTGGCTGATACGCCTACAGATAATCCTTGAAAAGGAGTTCTATCTAACCATCCTTTATCAAAAGTATAAGTTAAATTTACATTTCTTAATCTTACATGTGTTGCATCATATACATTTGCCTCATTAATACCTAAGTTACCAGAGCGTCCTGTAATGGCTGTCCAGTAATTTTGTGGCGAAGCTCCAGTTGTGTTTTCACTTAAATTTCCAGCACCGTCATCTACAACACCATTAAATACAATATCTGCTCTTTCTCCATTCAATGCTGTTACAGCTCCTAAACCAGATCTTTGTAAGGCATGATTAGTTCCAGAGAAAATTTCTCCTCCAATGCTAGCACTAAATAAGAAACTGAAGGCAAAATTTTTATAAGTAAACATATTTGTAATACCTAATAATGCATCAGGTTGCTGAGAACCCAAAACATGTTTATCTGTTGTAGCCAATGGCAACCCGTCAGCATCAACCAAAATTCTTCCAAAAAATTGGCTAGCTTCGTCTTCAACTCTTTGGAATTTTGTCCCTACTATGACCCCATAATCTCCACTAACATCTGCACTAACATTAAAGTTATCAAAACCGCCTAAGTTAAATTTGGTAACATCATCATCTAATTCATTAATGATATTTTCGTTTGTTGAGTAATTAACGTCCATATCCCAAGATAAACCATCATCATTATCTAAAATTCTAGTTTTTAAAGTTATCTCAAGACCTTTATTTTGAATGTCACCAGCATTTATCCATTTAGAATTAAACCCGCTAAATGGGTCTAAAGGGAGAGGTATTATCTGATTAAATGCGTTAGTTTTATACCAAGCCACATCTAATCCAACTCTGTTATTTAAGAAACGTGCTTCTAAACCAATCTCAACAGATTTAATTAGCTCATTTACAATATCAGGATTTCTTAATATACTATTTGTAGTAGCCGTTGTATTTCCTAAAGGATCATTACCTATAGAAAATGCGTTATACAATTGGTAAGGATTCAAATCATTACCTACCTCGGCATACGATGCTCTAATTTTACCAAAAGTAAACCAACTTGGTAAATCGCCCCCGTTTTTAGTTATCATATCAGAAATGACAAATGATGTACTAACAGATGAATAGAAAAACGATCTATTAGCCTCACTTAGAGCAGATGACCAGTCATTACGACCAGTTACATCTAAAAATAAATAACCATCATAGTTTATTTGTAAAAGTCCATAAGCTGAATTTATTTTTTTAGTGCTAAACCCTTGAGAAACGCTTGCTGGATCAACCCCATTATTTAAGCTAAATAAATTAGGAACTAGTAGCTCTCCTGAATTACTACTTATACTACTATTCTCTGTAGACATTAAGTTACCACCTAAAGTAACTGAACCCCCTAATTTACCAAAAATATTGTCTTTAGAAGCTGCTATTAAAGTACTATAATTTTGCTCAATAAAGGTGTTTTTTCCTAAGCCATAAGTAGAAGTGCTTGAAGTTCCAGCAAATACCTTTGATTCTGTATTTGTGGTATATAAATCTGCTCCTGCTCTAACTTCAGCATGTAACCAATCATTAAATTGATGTTTTAAAGATCCAGTTATTATAAAGCGATCTCTAGAGTCCCAACTTAAACGTCTTTCGTTAGCCCAGTATGGGTTAATTTGATTAGAGTTAGGATCAAACCATATTTGATTACCAAATTCGTCTACTGCAGCAGAATACTGTTCAATATCACGTGAACTCGGAAAATTTATTATGGTTTGATATTGGCTTAAAGCTCCAAAACCAGTTCTTGGTCTGTTGTTAGCAACCGTTCTATTGTACTGCACTTTGGTATCAGCAGTCCAATTCTTATTATTTCCGAATTTAGAAACACCTCTTGCTGTTAAGTTTAAACGTTCTAATGTAGCTGAAGGCGAAATACCTTCATCATCCAAATAGTTTGCAGAAGCATAAAAAGAACCGGAATCCGATGAGTTTTGTACTGAAAGACTATGATTTTGACTAAATCCATTTTTATAATAGTTTCCAATATTATCGTAAGCTTTGTCAAAAACAACCGATCCTTGCTCAGGACCTGTTTCTGTTTGTCCTGCAATTTTTGGTCCCCAACTAGATTGAGAATATTCATCATAAACACCTACAGAACCTTGTCCGAAACTACTCTGTAAATCAGGTTTGGTAAAAATACTTTGAAAACCAGTAGTTGCTGAGTAAGAAATGCCTAATCCCTTACTAGATTTACCAGTTTTAGTGGTAATTAAAATAACACCATTACCTGCACGTGAACCATATAATGCAGCTGCAGAAGCACCTTTTAAAACCGATAAGGTTTCAATATCATCTGGATTTATATCTGCTATTCCATTACCTAAATCTGCAGAAGGACTCCAGAAGCCTTCATTAGATGACCCAGTAAAGTTATTTATTGGTGTGCCATCAACCACAATTAGTGGTTGGTTATCTCCAGTTAAAGAGCTATACCCTCTTAATACAATTTTAGAAGATCCAGCTGGACCGTTACTACTTTTAATAACCTGTAAACCTGTTATCTTGCCAGATAGGGAATTAACCATATTAGGCTCTCTTGATTCAGATATAGAAGCACCTTGAATCTCTTGAACAGAATATCCTAAAGATTTACGTTCTCTTTTAATACCTAAAGCAGTTACAACAACTTCGTCTAATTGGCTAGCGTCTTCTACTAAGGATACATTAATAACTGTTTGATTGTTAACAGCAATTTCTTGATTAGTGTAGCCTATGTAAGAAACAACTAAAATAGCTGATTGGCTGGAAACAGTAATACTGTAATTACCGTCAAAATCTGTAGAAACACCGTTGGTAGTTCCTTTAACAACAACATTTGCTCCTCCAAGAGGGATTCCTGTATTGCTGTCTGTAATAGTTCCTGTTACTGTGCTTTGGGCTTGCATGCTTTGCATACTCAACAAGCAAAACACAAACATTAGTTTTAGTAATTTTTGAATCATAATTTTTTTGAATTAGTTTTTAATTTTGATTGCTTCAAGATTTATTCTTGAGGGGTTAATTTAGTTTTGTTTTTTTGTTTTTATCATTTATAAATGGTTTAAGTTAATTTATTAGTTTTTAAATATGTTAAACATTATATAATGTATAAGTATGCAAAATATTTAATTATAATCTTGATATAAAAAATAATATATATACAACCTGTTTTTAATGACAAACAACAATTAATTAGCGATTAATGGTGTTGGTTAAATTTTTTTAAAAAACGTATTGAATAATAGCAACTATGTGATGATATATGAAATATAATATACCAATATAAAAATTTATGATGTAAACTCAAAATACTTAGATGTTTAATTTACAATCTTTTAATTGTGAAATTAAATTATTTTTTTAAATCAAATGCAAAAAAATGTTTATTTATATGAATGTTGGTAAATTTTTGAGAATGAATTCAATCAATTAAATTTGAATTTTTAATTAAAATAATCACTTATCTGCAATATGTAGTTGTCTATCTTTAAAACTATGTTGTCTATATATTTTGTTTAAAATTTCAAATATTTTGGTAGTATATTAGTTACAAGTTAAACGATTTGGCCTACTAATACATTAATGTTGCAAATCTTAATTAGTACAATAAAAATGTAAAGTGCAATTTTAAGTTAGTATCTTTTTGTAGTTAAGCTTTTGCTTGCTTTATAAAAAAGAATAACTCTAACCAAGTTTTAATATGAAAGTAGATATTGCCAATTATGAGAGTGTTATTTATAAAACACCTGGGAAATTTGAAGATACTCGTTTTGAAAAAATTCACAATGTTATTTTCGAATCTTCTCAGAAAGCATCAGTATTAGTAGCTCAAGAAATCGCAAATTTAATACGAGAGAAAAACGCATTAAATGAATCTTGTGTATTGGGGTTAGCAACAGGGTCTTCGCCAGTAAAAGTGTATGAAGAACTGGTAAGAATGCATAAAGAAGAAAATTTAAGTTTTGCAAATGTGATTACCTTTAACTTAGATGAATATTTGTCAATGGATAGAACTAACATTCAGAGTTATTTTTATTTCATGCATGAACATCTTTTCAATCATGTTGATATTCTGCCAGAAAACATTAATATTCCAGATGGTAAAGTAAAAGCAGAAGATTTATATCAATATTGTATAGATTATGAAATGAAAATTAAAGCACATGGCGGTTTAGATTTTCAGCTTTTAGGAATAGGTAGAACGGGACATATAGGTTTTAACGAACCTGGTTCTCATTTCAACTCTGGTACCAGAAGCATTACATTAGACCATATTACACGTATAGATGCCGCTCCTGCATTTCTTGGCATTGATAATGTGCCTAGAAAAGCTATTACTATGGGTATTGGTACAGTGCAAAGTGCTAAAAGAATTGTGCTATTAGGTTGGGGAATAAGTAAAGCAAAAATTCTTAAAAAGACAATTGAGGGTGAAATCACTTCTCAAGTACCCGCAACCTATTTACAAGAACATAATAATACAACTTTTGTTTTAGACAAAGATGCATCATCAGAATTAACTAGAGTAAAAACACCTTGGTTAGTAACCTCTTGTATATGGACAGATACCTTAAAACTTAAAGCTGTTGTTTGGTTAAGTGCTTTAACAGATAAACCTTTTTTAAAATTAACAGATAAAGATTACAATGATAATGGAATGTCTAGTCTTTTAACTGAAGATGGTACTGCATACAATTTAAATATTAAAATGTTTAACAAAATGCAGCATACTATTACAGGATGGCCTGGAGGAAAACCATTTGCAGATGACACTAATAGGCCAGAAAGAGCAACTCCAGAAAAAAAGAGAGTAATTATATTTAGTCCACATCCAGATGATGATATGATTTCTATGGGTGGTACTATAGATAGGCTGGTAGAGCAAGGTCACGATGTACATGTTGCTTATCAAACATCTGGAAATATAGCAGTTTCTGATGAAGAGGCATTAAAGTTTGCAGAAATATCTAAATCGTTAAATGCAAATTCTGTTGAATCAGATAGCATTATAAACTTTTTAAAAAGCAAAACAGATAACAATATAGATTCTATTGAAGTTAGAAAATTAAAAGGACTGATAAGACGAAGTGAATCGCTTGCAGCCACGAGGTATTTAGGAGTAGATGATTCAAACGTTTATTTTCTTGACTTACCATTTTACGAAACAGGAACTGTAAAGAAAAATAAGCTTTCAGATGATGATATAGATATTATGTGTAGTCTAATCGACCACGTAAAGCCACATCAAATATATGCAGCAGGCGATTTAGCAGACCCACATGGAACCCATAAAGTTTGTTTAGATAGTTTGTTTGAAGCATTAAAAAAATTAAAACACTATAGTTACATGAACGATTGTTGGGTATGGTTATACCGTGGCGCATGGCACGAGTGGGAGCCTTATCAAATAGAAATGGCAGTGCCAATGAGCCCAGATCAAGTACTCAAAAAGCGTCATGCCATTTTTTATCATCAATCTCAAAAAGATGGTGTTATGTTTCAAGGAGATGATTCTAGAGAGTTTTGGGTGCGTGTTGAAGACAGAAACAGGTTAACAGCAAAAAAATATAATGATTTAGGGTTGGCAGATTATGCCGCTATTGAGGCTTTTAAACGTTACAAATTTTAATTAATTTTTATAAATGAAAAAAATAGAAAAACTAGTTTTAGGTGTTATTTTAATTTTAGTATCACATAACTGCACGAATAAAAAAGACATTAATCCAAACAATGCAATAAAAGGCACATGGAAAATGGTATATGCTGAAGTTAAAGAAAATGATTCTTTAAAAATAAAAGATTTAACGCATACTAGTTTTATAAAAATCATTAATGATACTCATTTTGCTTTTTTTAATCAAGAAAATAATAGTGTAAATAATTTTTATGGAGGAGGAGGTAAATATATTTTAAAAGGAAATAATTATACAGAAGTTTTAAATTATATAGGCATAGAGACATTGAAAAATCATGAGTTCCCATTTACAATTCGAATTAAAGGAGATACTTTGATTCAAAAAGGAATAGAAGAAGTTAAAGAAGCTGGAATTAATAGAGAAATTCTTGAAAAGTATGTAAGAATTAGATAAAAGTGATATTATTCATTTATAATACATTATTGAGTATGTAGGAATTAGTCAAACTATACTTAGTTTTTTAATTAATTAGCAGCGTTACAATCTCATTTTTTAGAAGAAAAAAGTAAGTGTTTGTAACGCTGCTATTGTTTTTTAATACCTTTTCTAACCGGACGAACTTTTTTTTATTTCTACATCCAACAAATTTCAAGACTATATATGTTGCATTATGTAATTTTGTAAATTGCATCCTTTATAAAATAAATATATAAACAGAATGGTTACTTTAAAACAATTAGCAAAAGAGTTAAATGTTTCAATATCTACAGTCTCTAAAGCTTTAAATAATAGTGAAGAAATTGGAGAAGAAACGATTAAGCGTGTTAAAGAACTTGCAGATTTATATAACTACAAGCCAAATAAAGTAGCTTTAAGCTTAAAACAAAATAGAACAAATACAATTGGTGTTATTATACCAGATATTCTAAATCACTTTTTATCAAAGGTTTTATTTGGAATTGAGCGAGAAGCCACGCAACACGGATATAATATTATTACTTGTATTTCTAACGAATCTTTAGAAAAAGAAAAAGAAAGTTTGCAATTATTAGCAAACGGTAGCGTAGATGGATTTATTTTATGTGTATCAGAAGAAACACAAATAAAAAATGAAGTTGAGCATTTTAAAAAAACAATTAAACAAGGTTTGCCAATAGTAATGTTTGATAGAGTCGCCCATGATGTTTTGTGTGATAAAGTAATTGTTGACGACTTTGATGCAACCTACAGAGCTACAAAAAAATTACTGGAGGAGAACAGAAAGCAAATAGCCTTTATTAGCAATATTGATGATTTAAGCGTAGGTAAATTAAGAGAAAGAGGATATAATAAGGCTATTTTGGAAAGTTCAGAGTATAAAGCATTAGTTTTAAATATAAAAAAAGAAGATGATTCTCAAGACAAGATAAAAGCTTTCATGAAGGAGCATGAAGACATTGATGCGGTAATTGCTGCAGATAGTGCTTCTGGTGTTATTGCTATTAATGTGGCTATAAGTTTTGGTTTTAAAGTGCCAAAAGATATTTCGGTAATAGGATTTTCAAGTCAATCAGTGTCTAATCATTCCATACCACGATTAACTACTATAAGACAGCATGCAAAAGAAATTGGAACAAATGCAGCACAAATGTTAGTTAAAAGATTACGTAACGTGTCTGGAGAACAATCAGATTTTAAAACTAAAATAGTCAAAACAAGCTTAATCGAAAACGGCTCTACTTTATAAGTTTTCAACAGTCAATTGTTAATAACATTAGTGTATTTTGACGTTTAATCGATAAAAGCAGTCACTTTATCGATTATATTTCTAGTATTTGACTACGTTGACCTACTTTAGCAGCTCTTAATAAGCACCCAAATCAATTCCCCTCAGCTCATTAAGTTTCATTAATCCATTTTCGTGACTTTATAGTCACAATTCCCTCATAGTGTTTAAAAAATCTATGCGTTTTTTTACGTTCGATTTTTAAGTTAATTATCCATTTTTCCCTCATCAAAGGTTTTGATTTTTCAAAATCTTCGATAGCATTTTAAATTTTAAAATAAAACTGAGAAAAATAATTTTAACCTAAATCGAATTAATATGAAAACTTTAAAAATTACTTTATTACTAGCATTATTTTTAACTGTGTTTGCATCTTGTACTAAGCAAGATTTAAATGAAGATGATGTTTTAACTGCTCCTGAAACTGAAGAAACTCCTTATACTGGAGGTAGTGGACAAGATTAATACAATAAAAATCTTAAAATATAAAAGTCCTGATGCAATTTGCATTAGGACTTTTTTTTTAGTAAAAAATTATAGATACATTTGAATACAAAGTAATAAGCTTCTTGTATATTGAAATATATTTTTTTCTTCGTTATCGTATTTATTTCGTTAGGTGAAATGCATTCGCAAATAAATAAAAATTTGCGTAAAATTGATTCTATCCAAGATTATTTGTCAACTGCTAAATTTACAGATTCAGTTTCTGTAGCAAATCAACATTATAAAATTGGAGAACTATATAGGTATTCTTTGCTTAGTGATAGTGCTTATTTTTATTATCAAAAAGCTGAAAAGGTTTTTAGGAAATTCAATTATAAATATGAGACAGCTATAACTCTTTACGGGATTGCAGTTTGTCAAACTTATGATAAAGACTATACAGGTAGTGAAGTAACCTCAATTGAAGCACTAACTTTATTAGAACAGTTAAATGAAAGCAACCTAATTAAAGAGCGTAAAGCTTATGTTTATAATAACTTAGGGATCGTTTTTGATGAACTAGAAGAGTTTGACCAAGCTATTGAGTATTTAGAAAAATCACTTGAAATAAAAAAGAAACTAAAAGGAGACTTTCAAAGAAGCATAGGTTTAACTCTAAATAATATGCTTAAAGTTTATAGACGTTCAGGAGAATATGAGTTAGCCATAGAAAAGTATAATGAAATTTTATCAAACAAGGAATTAATTAACAATCACCCAGATGTTTATGTCTTGGCTTTAGGTAATTATGCGAATACATTATATCTATCTAAACAAACGGAACAATTACCTGAGTTATATTTAAAAGCTTTAAGAATATGTGATAGTATTAACCATAGTTATAATTCTATAATAATTCATCAACATTTAGCAGAATATTATAACAATAAAAACAGTAAAGGTTTAGCTAAATATCATGCTTATAAGGCTAAAAACATTTCAGAGGCTTATAATAACGATGATTTATTAAAATCACTTTTACTGCTTTCAAAAATTGAAAAGGGAGATATTGCTGTCAAGCATTTAAAAAATTATGTAAAACTTAGTGATAGCTTACAAAGAAGCGAAAGAGCTAAAAGAGATAAGTTTGCAAGAATTCGTTTTGAAACCAATCAAATTGAACAAGAAAATATTAGAATTGCACGAGAGCGTATGTGGCTTTTAATTATTTCTATAACCTTAATTATCACCTCTTTTTTAATCTATTTGGTTGTTAGCCAGAGAAATAAAAACAAAGAATTGAAATTTATACAACAGCAACAAAAAACCAATGAAGAAATTTATAACCTAATGCTTTCGCAACAAGATAATATTGAAGAAGCAAGAACATTAGAAAAAAAGCGTATTTCTGAAGAGTTACACGATGGCGTTTTAGGGCGTTTGTTTGGTACACGCTTAAGTTTGGATAGTTTAAATATGGGTATTAACGCTGATGTCATAAATACGAGAAGCCAATATATTTCTGAGCTTAAAACTATAGAAGACGATATTAGAAAAGTTTCTCACAAATTAAATACCGATTTTGTGTCTGGTTCTGGATTTATAGACATAATAAAAAGCTTGCTGGAAAAGCAAACAAAAGCTTATGGTTTTGATTACGAGTTAAAACACAATGATGATATTAATTGGGAAGAAGCTTCAAATAAGACTAAAATTCACATTTACAGAATTATACAAGAATCACTACAAAATATTTATAAACACGCTAATGCAACCCTTGTAAAAATTAGCTTTGAAGTAAAAAATAATGTATTTTGCTTAGTTATTAATGATAATGGATCAGGTTTTATTGTAGATAAAGCTAAAAGAGGTATTGGTTTAAAAAACATTAACTCTAGAGTTGAAGAAATTAAAGGCGATTTAAATATAACCTCAGAAGTAAATAAAGGCACAACTATAACAATAAAAATTAAAACAGGTTAATTACAATTGAATGATAGAGCATATTAAAATATTAATGATTGATGACCATCCTATGATTATAGAAGGCTATCAAAACACTTTACTATTTACTAAAAAAGATAAACAAGAATTATCAATTGATATAGCTAATAATTGTGATGAAGCTTTGGCTTTTATGAATAAAGCTGTAGAAAATAACACACCTTATAATGTATTATTTGTAGATATAAGCTTACCACCATCTACTGATGGATTAATGCAATCTGGAGAGGATTTAGCAGAATATGCGCGCAATATTCTACCAAATGCTAAAATTATAATACTAACCATGTTCAATGAATCTTTTCGTATTCATAATATTATTAAAACTATAGATCCCGAAGGGTTTTTAATTAAAAGCGATTTAACATCAAGTGAATTAGCAAGTGCCTTTCAAGCAGTACTTAATAATCCTCCTTTTTACAGTGGTACAGTTAACAACCACATAAGAAGAACGATTACTAGTGATATTATAATTGATGATAAAAACAGAAAAATACTTCACTTACTATCTCAAGGGGTAAAAACAAAAAATCTCGCAGCTCATTTAGATATCTCATTAAGTGCAGTTGAAAAAAGAAAAAAACAGCTTAAAGAATTATTTTCTGTTCAAGACGGACAAGACGAAACACTACTAAAAGAAGCTAGAGACAAAGGTTTTGTGTAAGTAAAGTTCTAAACTTTTTGATTATTAAATATTAATTTAAGTTTTTTTATTTTATTTTCATCATCAAACGCCCTACTATATCTGAATTCTACATTTTAACCGTAATACCGTTACGGTTTTTCCGCAGTTAAAAACAATTTGTTATATATATATTTGTAATATCAACACTTCAAATTAATTAATCCCTCAATTTTTTTGTTGATAATAGCAATTTACAAAAACCCTGTGGATGTGAGAGACCCACAGGGTTCTTCTATTTTAATACTTTAGTTTTTCTAAAATGAAAAAAGAGCATTTTTATAATCCCATAAAATGCCAATAAACAATCCTAAATAAACTATTGCAACTATAAACTTAATAAATGTTGAGGTTAAAAATCCAATAAAAGAACCAAATGCCGCTTTAAAAGCCGTTTTAGAATCGGCATTATTTAATAGTTCACCAATAAGTGCGCCAACAAAAGGACCAATAATAATACCTCCAGGAATTGGGGCAATTAATCCAACTATTAATCCTAACGTTGTACCAACCATACCATATTTCGTTCCACCAAAACGTTTAGTGCCAATGGCAGGTATAATATAATCCAGTATCCATATAAAAATAGCAATAATAAGCGTAATAATTATAAACGATTTATCCATTGGGATAGCATCGGTTAAATGAAGAACTAATAAGCCTAACCAACTTGTTAGTGGCCCAGGTAATACAGGTAAAAAGCTGCCAATGATTCCCAAAATAATAAATAAAGCAGAAATTATAACCAAAATAATATCCATAAAGTGTTTTAAAAGTATGACGCTAAATTAAACAAGTTGTTACATTTTTAAACTAAAAAATTAGTTCAAACTAATTTTTTAGTTATATTTGTTTAACTAAAAGTTTAGTTGAATAAAAAATATTTTAAAAAATGAAGTTACTTACTAAAGCAGAGGAGGATATAATGCAAATACTTTGGCAGCTTAAAAAAGCCAATGTAAAAGCTATAATAGAAGAGTTTCCAGAGCCAAAACCTGCTTACAATACTGTATCTACAATTGTTAGAATTTTAGAGAGCAAAGGTTTTGTAGATTACGAAAAGCAGGGGAAAGGACATTTGTATTTTCCGTTGATTCCCCAACAAGAATACAGCAATCAATCCATAAATAAGTTGGTCGATAATTACTTTCAAGGCTCTTTTAAAAGCATGGTGTCTTTTTTTATGAAAAAGAATGATATTAGTTTAAACGAACTAGAATCGGTTTTAAAAGAAATCAATAAAAAAGATAAAAAATGATACATTATATATTACAAACTATAGCGTTTCAACTTGTCTTTCTATTGGCATACGATGTGTTTTTAAAAAAAGAAACGTTTTTTAAATGGAACAGGTTGTACCTTTTAGCAACAGCCTTTCTATCTTTAATATTACCATTTATAAAGATACAGCGCTTTAAAGAGGTTGTGCCACAAAATTATATAATGTCACTACCCGAAGTTATTTTAGGGCAATCTCTAGTAAATCCAAATGATACAATTATTTTAAATGCCGTTGTTTTAGAGCAAAACTCCATGTCATTTTGGGAAGTTACATTCTACATAGGTTTATGTGTAGCGTTTTGTTTGTTTCTGTATAAAGTGTTTAAAATTTTTGTGTTAGTTATTAAAAATCCAAAGCAATCCATCGGTAACATTGTGTTGGTTGAATTATTAAATAGCAATGCTGCATTTTCGTTTTTCCATTATATCTTTTTAGGAGAGCGCATTAAAGCAGAAGATAAAGAAGCTATTTTAAAACATGAGCTTATTCATACTCAACAAAAACACACTTTAGATTTATTATTTTTTGAAGTGTTACGCATTGTATTTTGGTTTAACCCATTTGTGTATATGTATCAAAACAGAATGGCAACATTGCACGAATTTATTGCAGATGCTAATGCGGTAAAGCATCAAAATAAAAATGAATACTATCAAAACCTATTAGCTCAGGTTTTCGAGACTAAAAATATATCATTCATCAATACCTTTTTTAAACAATCATTAATCAAAAAACGAATCGTTATGTTATCAAAAGCAAAATCAAAACAAATTCATTTAATCAAGTATGCACTGTTAATCCCTTTGGTTTTTGGGATGTTGATTTATACATCGGCAGAAGCTCAAGAGGCTCAAACTGAAAATCAAAAAGACGTTATAGATTTAAGTCAATATAAACATACTTTAGTCGGGACTAAAAATACCCCAAAAGACATGAAAGTAATTCATGATGAATATAGAGCGTTTTTGAATGATAACCCAAATTATTTTGGTATGATGACAGAAACATTGGATCAAAAGGGTATGATTTATAGCATACATCATAGACGTGAAAAAATTCCTAAAGGTTATAAAGAAATTCAATCATCACCTTACAAGATGTTTGTTAAGTTAATTAAGAGTGATTTTGAGAAAACTAAAGAAGCAGAATTAATTCCCTTAAATGAAACCAGTTTAGAAGTCCCTTTTGCAGTAATAGACCAAGTTCCAATATTTCCAGGATGTGAAGATTTATTAAGAGAAGAGCAAAAGAAATGTATATCTGAAAACATTGCAAAACATGTAAATCGAAATTTTAATACAGATTTGGCTAATAAACTAGGTTTAGCAGGTCGCCAGCGCATTAATGTAATTTTTAAAATTAATGAAGAAGGAAATGTTATAGGAATCCGTTCTAGAGCGGCACACCCAGACCTTGAAGCTGAAGCTATCCGAGTTATTAAAACTTTGCCTAAAATGATTCCAGGTGAGCATAACGGTAAAAATGTAACAGTCCCATATTCATTGCCTATAATTTTTCAAGTTCAAGACCAATCAGTTGTTGATGAAACTGTAATTGTTGCTTATGGTGAAAAGAAGGACAAAAATACTTCAGAAGAAGATGTTGAAGTTCCTTTTGCTGTTATTGAAAATGTACCTGTTTATCCTGGTTGTGAAGACTTAGTTACTAATGCTGAAAAGAAAGCATGTATGAGCGAAAAGCTTAGCAAATTTGTAATTGAAAATTTTAACACAAAACTGGCTAACAATTTAGGTTTGTCAGGAAGACAACGTATTAATGTTATTTTTAAAATAAGTAAGGAAGGTTATATTACCGGAATTCGTTCAAGAGCACCACACCCAGCATTAGAGACAGAGGCTGTAAGAGTGATTTCTTCACTACCTAAAATGAAACCTGGTGTGCAAAAGGGTAAAGCAGTAACTGTACCGTATTCGCTCCCAATTATTTTTGAGGTTGCAGACGATAATCAAATGTTAGAAGAGGTTGCAATTGTTGGTTATGCAGATGATACCTTAGGAGGTGCTACGCCTTTTGCTATTGTTGATAAGGCACCAATTTTGACTGAATGTGAATCTTTAGAAAGTGAAAAGGAAAAGAAAAACTGTACAACAAATGGTATTTCTAAATATGTCGCAAAAAACTTCAATACTAGTTTAGCCAAAAGTTTAGGTTTAAAAGGAAGGCAACGTATTAATATTGTTTTTAAAATAACAAAAAAAGGCAAAATTGTAATTGAAAAGTCAAGAGCACCACATCCTAGTTTAGAAGATGAAGCCATACGGGTGATTAAATCAATACCTAAATTAATTCCTGGTGAGCATAAAGGAAAAAAAGTAGATGTGTTATACTCTTTGCCAATAATATTCCAAGTCCATGATTAAAAATGAATAGATTAATTTTATTTCTTCTTATAATAATAGTATTTAAAACCGAAGCTCAAACTTCGGTTTTAAACGTTGCAGACAGTTTGTTTGCAAATGGTAATTATAGTAAAGCTATTGCACAATATAATAGGCACAATAATCAACCTGAAGTTTATCATAAAATCGCAAAAGCATATATCGCTATTGGTAATTACGACGAAGCTTTAATTAACTATGAAAAAGGTGTAGAAACCAATCCTGAAAACACGTTGTTAAAATATGATTTTGGAAAGTTTTTATATAGAACCGAAAATTTCAAAAAAGCATCAGAAGTTTTTAATAAACTGGTTTATACAGATTATAAAAATCCAAATTTTCATTACGAGTTGGGTTTAACTTTAGAGCAATTAAAAGATTCTACAGCACAAAATAGGTTTTATAGTGCTTTTCAGTTAGATAGCACACACCAAAAAGCTATTTTTAAAATTGCTAAATATCATCTTAAAAAAGGACATAATAAATTAGCAGATGAATATATAAAGACTGGCTTATCGTCTTATAAAAATAATAAGGAACTAATAAGTTTGAAAGCACAAAATTATTATGTGCGACAGCAATACGAAAACGCCATTATTTGGTTTGAAAAGCTTTTAGAACTAGGAGAGTCTTCAGAGTTTATACATGAAAAGTTAAGCTTGTGTTACGTACAATTATATGAATATAAAAAAGCGATAACACACCGTAAGTTAGCTTTACAATTCAACCCCAATGATGCCACAGCTATCTATGTTGTTGGAACTTATTATGAGAAATTAGATGATTTTAGAAGTGCAGAAGATTATATCTCGAAAGCATTGTCAATATTAGATCAGCCATTAGATGCAGAATACATGAAATTGGGAACCGTCTTAAATCATCAAAAAAAATATAAAGAAGGTATTGCTGCTTTAAAAAAAGCCGTGAGAGAAAATCCTACAAACGAGTTTTCTAATTTGCATTTAGCTATAACGCTCGAAACCTACTATGCCGATTATGACGCTAAGATTAATGCACTAGAAGATTTTACTAAAAAATTCCCAAATAGTAAATTGAACAGTTTTATTGAAGATCGTATTTCGAAACTTAAAAACGAAAAATTTCTTAAAGTAGATAAGAAAGAAGATTAAAATCTAAAAAAATTGTACTTTTCGGTTTCAGTTTTAATCCATGAGGCAAACTTGCGTTTTATTATTATTTTTAATACTTACGTCTTGTGAGTATTTTAAAGTAAAAAAAACATCATCTGAAGCGATTTTAAAAGAAGAATTACAAACTTTTAATTGGAACGATGTTGATGAGTATCCTAGTTTTTCTATCTGTGATTCTTTAACTATTAAAGAAGAAAAAAAAGGATGTTTTCAACACCTTTTAACCTCACATATTTCTGAATTTTTACAAAATGAAATTATTATTGTAACTAAAGATATTAGCGATACTATGGTATTAGATTTTCAAGTGTCTGAAACTGGAAACTTAAAATTAATGGATGCAAAAATAGATTCGGTAACTATTGCCGAAATTCCAAATATTAAAAGTTTACTTACTAAAAGTTTAGATTCGCTCCCCAATATTTTTCCAGCTATAAAACGCGGACAACAAGTGACTACAGAATTTAAATTACCTATAATCATTAAAGTGAATTAAGGTTATAAATTAAGTTTATAACCAATAGCAAAATCTACTGGAAAATTACTATTACTATCTACAAATATGGCGAACAATTCGTTGTAAGCTAAAGTCATAAAACTACTGTTACTTATTTTAATATCTGCACCCAATCCAAAAGCAAAAGGAATTTTAAAAGTTGAGTTTTTTACAACTTCATTAGGTAAGCCTATCATTGCAATGGTGTTTTTCGAGAAATTATATGTCGCTAAATGTGTATTTACATAGAAGTTAAACGATGGGTTGTTAATAAATCTATATCGGTAACCTAAAGCGATTTGGGTTGTAGTATATTTAAAATCATCATTGTCTAATGCGTGTTCAATGCTAAAAAAGCCAGCGTGTTTTGAGGTTTTAAGAGACGAAATGACTTCTAACTCTGCGCCAAAAAAAGGAACTGTTGAATTATTTTCATTGTTAACAAAAGGATGATTTGTTATACCGCCAAAAAGCCCTAAACGCGATTTAAGTATTGGTCTTTCGTCAAGGTAAGCCGAATCTCCAATAGCCGTATTATACTGTTTAAAAAACTGTGTTAAGTCATTTAATGTGAATTTTAAATTGGCTGCCGAAATACTAGTGTTTTTGGTTAACTCACTAAGCTGTGTTTTGTATTCCTCTTGGTATTTATTATTTGTATTTTTAGTGTTTATCAATTCAAAAATGTTTCCATCAGTCGTTTTAACAAAATACCGAAATTGCTTATCAATACTATTCCAAAGCAAATCTATATTACCCTCAACTGCGGTTTTAAGTTCATAGTTTTTTCCGTTAACAGTGTATTGTTGTTGTGCAGATACCGAAAAAGAACAAGTGGTAAGCACAAGTAAAAAAAGAATCTTTTTCATGATTTTTAAGATATTGGGTTCTATGTAAAGCTACTAAAAATAAATCAATTCCATTTATTTTTCAAAATTTCGACCTTTCCATTTATAACCTTTAAAGGTAGAAGTAACAGCAATGTAAACACTAAAAAAAGGATATATTAGAAATCCGAAAATGTAAGTTCTTAAAATGTGTTTTTGATTAAAGAATAATGCCGATTTATAGATTAAAAAGAAATCGATATTAAACTTAATAATTAAAATATAAATAAAAATTTTAATATTGAATATGCTTAATATGCATAGCAGTAAAAGCGAAATGATTAAAGCATTCATTACTAAAACAACGAAACCTATTAGTTTGCCAAATCCATTATTGTAAGCACTTGTTTTAGCTGCCCATCTTATGCGTTGTTCTTTTAATGTGTTCCAAGTTGGTTGTGCTTTCGTTTTTACAATAGCTTGTTCGCATTTTAAATAGTTTACGTTTTTGGGATACGTTTTAACAGCTTTTTCTAACAGGAAAATATCATCGCCACTTGCTATATTGTTATTACCATCAAATCCGTTTAATTCGAAAAACAATGCTTTTTGATATGCAAAATTTGCACCATTGCATAAAAAAGGTTTTTTAATACCAAAACCGGCAATGGTTGCGCCTTGTAAACTTAAAATATCGAGTAATTGAAAGCGATTTAACAAGCTATTTTCATAGACATAAGTTACCGGAGCAACTATACATTTACTGTTTGTGGTTTGAATAAACTCATCAAAACTATCCAGCCAATATTTGGGCAAAGTGCAATCGGCATCGGTTGTAATTATCCAACTATGTTTTGCTTGTTTTACCGCTGTTGTTATGGCATCTTTTTTTGGGGAATTTGAAGTTCTTTCATTCTTAATAATCGAAATGTCCGTGCGAGTGTCTCGTTGTAGTCGGGATGTATCGAGAGCTTTTTTAATAATTTTAACCGAATCATCAACCGAATCATCATCAACAAAAAAAATTTCGTATAAATGATTTGGGTATTCTAAGGCATTAATTGAAGCTAACAAATGGGGTAGATTTTCAGCTTCATTTCTAAAAGGAATAATTATAGAAAATGTTGTTTTAGCTTCAATGCTTTTCAATTTGAAAGTCGATACTTTATCAAAACCAAAAATAAAACTACCTATTAAAAGCAAATATAGAAGTGTTATAATAATGCTAATTAAAACCATAATTAATCTTCGCTTTTTGGTAAATTGAAATTAAGGACATAAAAACTGCCAAACACACTTGGTAGCACAAAATTAAATAGCCACATAATGGTAATGATACTTAAAATAGTAAGCTCGTTTACGTCAATTAATGCGAATAAATATAGAGCTACACTTCCTTTTATAACCACATCGAAAATAAATATAGACGGAATTATTGATGCCAATAAATACATAGACGTAATCATCATCATCGCACTTCTGTAAGTGATATTAATATCAAAAATTTGTAATAAAAAGTAAAACTGAAATGAAAAAATAGCGTATCGTAATAGCGATAATAAAAACCCAGACACGATTTTATCTCTAGGAAATTTTAAAATGAATTGCTTTACTTTTTCTAACGAAAAACCTTTAATTGATAATTTGCTTTTTTTAATACCAAAGCCTATTAAAAACACGACCATTAAGCTAATTGCAAATACGCTTGCTAGTTTGTAATAATCTAAATTCACCTCATAGGTTGTTATTAGAAAATAAAAACCAATAACACCTAAAGTAACAGTTACAGTCATTTGCAACAGGTTGCTTAACAGATTGATTAGTACGATACGTTTTCTAATATTTGATGGATAGCACATTGCTTTAGCACCATATTCACCAACTCTATTTGGAGTAAATAATGATGCTGTTAGCGCCCCTAAACTTTGCTCAAGAGCATTTTTAAAAGTGATTTTTTTAACAAAAGATACTAAGGTTTTCCATTTTAAAATTTCTAAAAACCAGTTAAAAAAGCTTAAAAAAAATAATAAAATGATGTTTTTTGGTGTAAAAAGGTTCTTTTTTGATAGAAAATCAGCAAAAACAGAAAATTGTAAACTATCGTTATTTGTTAGTTTTTCATAAATAAAATAAAATGCGCTAACAACAATGCTTAATTTAATCAGCACAAAAAAGAATTGCTTAGTTTTGTATGGCAACGTTTTATTCATAATTATAAAAGGGTACAGCAAATTAAACCAATATTATTATATGCCTCTTAAATTTAAACCGATATTATTTTCAATACTTTTTACTAGTTTTAGTTTTTTTGTGTTTTCACAAAGTGATACAAACACGATTAAAGCGCAATTTGCGTTAGGTGTTAATAGTCCGTCGGCAAATGGTTTTGTTGCTAATTTTGAAGCTAAATCTGTAAATTTTCCGAGTATTAATTTAGGAATTCAGTATATGTTTAAGCCTAAGTTGGGGGCAAAATTAGATTTTGGTTATAACCGTTTTTCAAATTTGAATAACACACCAGAATTTAAAATTAATTACACAAGACTCAATGCTCAATTGGTTTATAATGCAACAAGTGTGTTTGGCTTTTTGCCACAGCGTATAGCTACATTTGTTCATGCTGGTCCAGGGTTAACAACTATTAAACCTTTAGGTAATTATACTCAGAATGATACCTCATTTTTAAATGCGATGGCAGGCATTGAGTTTCATTATGGTGTTTCTGATAAACTTTCGGTGTATTTTGATGCCTCTTATATACTAGGATTTGGTAAAGATTTTAATTCTATTTCGGATGGATTTGGATCGTTTAACGGAAATCTATTAACATTAACTATTGGCGCTTCTATTTCGCTTAGTGGTTGTCAATATTGTGATTAATGAGTAAAGAAAGAATTATTTTAGGCATTGACCCAGGAACAACTATTATGGGTTTCGGACTTATAAAAGTAGTTGGAAAAAACATGGAGTTTATGCAGCTTAATGAGCTCGATTTAAAAAAATATAGCGATCATTATTTAAAGTTGAAACTTATTTTTGAACGCACTATAGAGCTTATAGATACCCATAACCCAGACGAAATAGCAATTGAAGCACCGTTTTTTGGTAAAAATGTGCAAAGTATGCTTAAGTTAGGTAGGGCTCAAGGTGTGGCAATGGCAGCAGGTTTAAGTAGGGAAATACCTATTACAGAATATTTGCCTAAAAAAATAAAAATGGCCATTACTGGTAATGGAAATGCCAGTAAAGAACAAGTAGCCAAAATGCTTCAAAGTTTGTTGGGATTAAAAACGTTGCCTAAGAATTTGGATGCGACTGATGGTTTAGCGGCTGCCGTTTGCCATTTTTATAACTCTGGTAAAATTACTGTTGGTAAAAGTTATTCGGGCTGGAGTGCTTTTGTAAAGCAGAACGAAGGAAGAGTAAAAAAAAGTTGATTTGTTTATCTGTTAAGTCGTTTAGTTGTCATGCCTTCGTAGGCAGGGATCTATTTCTAAGTTATTAATATGATTTACTAAATATAATATGGAATTTTTAACTGACTGCAAACTGCAACTGAATACTGTAAACTAAATGAGCGCCATCTACATCCACGTCCCATTTTGCAAACAAGCATGTTTTTATTGCGACTTTCATTTTTCAACCTCTTTAAAAAAGAAAGATGAATTGATTCAAGCACTAGTAAAAGAGTTAGAATTACGAAAAGAGGAACTCAAAAATCAATCCATTGAAACCGTTTATTTTGGTGGCGGAACACCAAGCTTATTGTCCATTGACGAATTGCAATTATTGATTGATTCGGTTTACAAGAATTATTCAGTAATTGAAAACCCAGAAATAACATTAGAAGCCAATCCAGACGACCTTTCGAATAAACGAATAAACGAATTAACAAATACACAAATCAACCGCTTAAGCATCGGTATTCAATCGTTTTTTGAAGATGATTTAAAACAAATGAATCGCGCTCATAACGCCCATGAAGCCAAAACATGTTTGCAAGAAGCAACTAAACACTTCGATAATATAACCATCGATTTAATTTACGGCATTCCCAATATGAGTTTAGAAAAATGGAACGAAAATTTAGAAATAGCTTTTGGTTTCGGTGTCAATCATATTTCAAGTTATGCTTTAACGGTCGAGCCAAAAACGGCATTAGATTCATTTATAAAAAAAGGAACCTATCCGCCCATTGATGAGAATTTAGCATTACAGCATTTTAATCACTTAGTAGAAAAAACAAACGAACAAGGTTTTGTACATTACGAGATTTCTAATTTTGGTAAACCTAACTGTTTTTCAAAGCACAATACCAGTTATTGGCAAGGAAAACCATATATAGGTATTGGACCTTCGGCACATTCATTTAGTAAAACACGGCGTAGTTGGAATGTATCAAATAATTCAAAATACATTCAGTCTATTCAAAATAATAAACTTCCAAATACGGTTGAAACACTTTCTGTAAAAGACCAATATAACGAATATATTATGACAGGTTTACGTACCATTTGGGGTGTTTCTTTATATAAAGTTGAAACCGATTTTGGTAAAGAATATTTAACTCATTTAAAGAAGACTTCTGAAAAATTTATAAAAAAAAAATTACTTGTCATTGAGAACGAAGTGCGTCAATCTGTTTTATTTGAAAAGATTACTTCGTCGGAGACTCCTTGTAATGACATTAGAATAACAACAACTCAAAAAGGAAAATTTTTAGTTGATGGTATTGCTGCCGATTTATTTATGATTTGATTATATTTGAATATGATCGCAACAATACAATACAATTCAAGAAAAATACAAATTGATGTGTCTAAACCTATAGATATTTCTATAGCGATAGATATGTCTAAAAAAAACATAAATGCTTGGTATATAGATGACCCACAGATTGTTCCAGAAGAGTCTGATGGTAAGGTAATTAAAGTTTCAGAAGGTGCCGTTGTCAATTTTAACAGTATCCATTTTAACCCTCATTCGCATATAACACATACCGAATGTGTTGGGCATATCACAAAAGAAATACATTCTGTAAACAAAAATTTAAAGCATTATTTTTTTGTGGCAGAAGTTGTTACCGTTGCACCAGAAAACGATGGGGATGATTTTTTTATATCTAAAAAACAGATTAAAACAGCTTTAAGAAATAAAAAAAGAGATGCTATTATTATTAGGACTTTGCCAAATTTATTGGAGAAAAAAAGCAAACGATATTCTAATACAAACCCACCTTTTTTATTAGAAGAAGTCGCTACTTATTTGATAGAAAAGGGCATTAAACACTTATTAATAGATTTGCCATCGGTAGATAAAGAGAAGGATGATGGAAAATTGTTGGTTCATAATGCCTTTTGGAATACCAAAGGAAAACTTAGAATGGATGCCACTATTACAGAATTTATTTATGTGCCCAACTCTGTTGATGATGGCGAATATTTATTGAATCTTATGATTGCCCCTTTCGAGAATGATGCAACACCAAGCAAACCTATTTTATATAAAATTATTGAGTAAATGGAATCATTTTTAGGAATCATTATTGGTGTTTTGGTTAGCTTAGGTGTTGTTACTTACTTAAAATCTCTTAAGAAAAAACAATTGGTTAATTCGCAATCTGTATTGCTTTTAGATAAAATTAAAACGGTTTGTAAATTCATAACTGTTGAAGGTGATTTTGCCGAAATTTATCATTATGAAGATGTAAAACAACGTTTCCTGAAACTTATTTCTAGTAAAAAGAAGGCATTGGTAGTTATTAATGCTAAAGCTTATGTGGGTTACGATTTGGCTAAGATTCAACTTAAATCAGATAATGGTAATAAGAAAATAATATTAGAACATTTTCCGCAACCCGAAGTATTGTCTATTGAAACCAATTTGAATTATTATGATAAAACCGATGGCTACTTTAATAGGTTTGAGGCAAACGATTTAACCGATTTACATACAGAAGCAAAGCAACACATTAAAGATAAAATTCCAGAAAGCGGACTCATTCAAGTCGCTCAAAAAGAAGCCTTAGAAACTATTTTGCTTATGGAAACCATTGTTGAAACTATTGGCTGGAAATTGGACTATTCAGCATTAAAAATTGAAGAAGGTAAAACAAAGAAGCTGCAATAATGATTAATATATCTACAGATAAAAACAAGCTTCAAATTGATGTCATTCATCGATTTTTAACTACAACGTATTGGGCAAAAGGAAGAACTATTGAAGAAATAAAAGCATCAATAGCGCATAGCTTTTGTTTTGGGGTTTATATAGAGGAAAAGCAAATTGGTTTCGCAAGAGTAGCTACAGATTATGTTGTTTTTGCTTATGTAATGGATGTATTTATACTTCCTGAATATAGAGGCAAAGGTTATTCAAAACAACTAATGAAAGCAATTAATGAAGAACCCAAATTACAATCGTGTAAAGTATGGATGCTTAAAACGTCTGATGCTCATAAGCTATATAAACAATTTGGATATACAGACTTAAAACATCCAGAAAAAGTAATGGAACGACTTTTAAAATAATTTTTGTCATTCCTGAGAAGGCAGAAATCCATTATTAATATATATTATTTTTTATGAATATAGAACAACTCCGAGAATATTGTTTAAGTAAAAAAGGTACCTCTGAAGGATTTCCTTTTGACGAAAACGTTTTGGTATTTAAAGTACTAGGAAAAATGTTTGTGCTTACAGGATTAGATAGTTGGGAAAAAGGTGAAGCAGCTGTAAATTTAAAAGCAGATCCAGACTATTCAGAAGAATTACGAGCAGAATATAGTAGCATTCGCCCAGGATATCACATGAGTAAAAAACACTGGAACACCTTATATATTGATGAAGGTGAATTAGAAACAAAACTTGTTTTGGAGCTTATCAACCATTCTTATGATATGGTTGTGAAAACCCTGCCTAAAAAACTACGAGAGCAATTATAAACTCTATTAAGTTAATATTCAAATAAATATTTTGTATATTTAACTTCATTCATCAAAAAATAATCTCTCAATTCCTAAATTATTTATAGCATAATCATTAGCCCTTAAATCTTAAAAGTAGTATTTATTAAACCAATATATTAACTTTAATTTTTAACAGATTATGAAAACAACCAACCGATTATTTTCAGCAATTGTAATTACATTTTTGCTGTTAACCTGAGTTCGATTAATAAAGAGTCAACTGATTAGACTTTACAGTCTGATATTTTATAGAAGGTTTCTTAGGCAAAAAGCTATATGCGATAAGGCCTGCAACTATATTTGATAAGAAATTAGTAAAGCTTCTATGTCTAGAGTGTTCAATTTGACAAATATTTTTGAGTTCATCATTTACCGTTTCAATAACAGAACGTTTTCTGAGTAAAATTTTATCACTCATTGTCATTAAATAATTTTTCATATTGTTTTTGATATGCGTAATTAAATGCAATCCATCGGCAAAAAGCAATTGCATTAAATCTTTTCCGACATAACCTTTGTCTGCGTATAATTTACCATAAATTTTATCTAAAAAAGACTTCTTTTTTAGTGGCGTTCTATCATCAACATTAGCTTGGGTTATTGTAAAGTTTAGAATCTCGCCTTTATCATTTATAACGATGTGCAATTTAAAGCCATGGAACCATCCCATAGTGGATTTCCCGGTAGTTGCAATGCCTTTGAATACTTTGTTGTTCTTGATTCGTTTAGGTTTACAAACTCTAACAGGCGTAGAATCCACAAAAGAAATACCAGTAGAATCGCCTAAACAGCACGTCTTTAAAAACAAAGTCATTGGCATGAGATTTTGCTGCATGAGTTCTGTAAATCTATTGTATGAAACTGTAGCTGGAAAATCATCTCGCATATGCTTTTGCAGGTAATAAATGTAGAAGTGCTTAAAGGTTCTAAAACCACTGAGCTGAAACAAAATGGTAATAGTGATCACCTCGCTATTTGACATAACAGATGGACGTTTTGGAGGATTTCCCAAAAGATGTTTATCGACTATTTGGTCATATTCTTTACAAAATTCATCAACAAGACAGAAAATTTCAGTAATTTTAGAGTAGATTATCATAGATAGATTTTTAGATTAATAAATTGAAAATCAGAACTTTAATTTACTGAAAATCTATCTTTTTCACTAATAAAAAATGCCTAAATATTAATCGAACTCAGGTTGTTAAACACAACAACAATTATTGCTCAAGAAGAAGCTCAGCAAGGACCTGAGTACGTAACCATGACAGTCATGCACTGGAATATGGATTTAGAAGATTTTAAAATGGAAGAATGGAAGGCAGTAGAAAAGGAATATATGGATAAAGTTACTAAAAAGAATGAACATGTTATGGCAGCAGGCTTTTATTTACACCAAATTACATCAGACAACAGAGAGTTAGTTTATGTACAGGCATATGCCAATTGGAATGCTATAGATTTAGCAGCTAAAAGAAACACAGAATTAGCTAAAGACGCATGGCCAGATAAAGATAAACGAAAAACCTTCCTTAACAAGCAAGCAAATTATTATTCGCCTTTTCATTCTGATGAGATTTATGCCACCATGCCACATGCGAAGAGTTTATCTGAAGAACCAAAAAAAGACATGATTGTGTATTTACGAACTAGCCATTTTGCTTTTCCAGAAGATGGTTCATATAAAGAGTTTATGGATACGTTTGCAGAATACACTAAAAATGTAACTCATAAAAACGAATATGTAAAGGCTTATTACCCAATGAGTCATGCTTATGGTTCAGATAAAACGCAATTTGTAGAGGCTTACTTTTTAGATTCGTTAGCAGACTTAGATAAAAAGTTTGATAAAGATGGAGAATTATTTGATGCGCATTGGAGCGATGAAGAAGCTAAAAAAGAAATGGGTGAAATGGGTAAAAAATATTTTACAGGAGTACATGGAGATGCTGTTTATAAAGTTGTTCCTGAACTGAGGAAGTAATAAAACACAAATTTTTTAAAAAGGAGAGATGCCATTGGTGTCTCTTTTTTGCTTACCAAAACACAAACTTGTAGAACCTTTTATTTAAGCGTAATATTGTAAAATCAAAAAGCAACCCATGAGTTTATTACAAACGTTACAAGAAAGAAGCAATAATGCATGCGAATTATGTGCAGCCACCGAGAATTTAGATATATACGAAGTGCCACCAGCATCAACCGTAGGAGTTGATGGAAGTTTACTAGCTTGTAACACATGCATTTCTCAAATAAATAATCCAGAAACTACAGATGCAAATCATTGGAGATGTTTAAATGATAGTATGTGGAGCGAACATCAAGCGGTAAAAGTAGTTGTTTGGAGACTTTTAAGCAGATTAAAAGCAGAAGGTTGGCCACAAGATTTGCTAGATATGATGTATTTAGAAGATGATATTTTAGAGTTTGCAAAAGCTACTGGAGAAGGTGTTGAAGAAGGTGATAAGGTAATTCATAGAGATGTAAATGGTGTTATTTTAGAAGCTGGAGATTCTGTAGTTTTAATAAAAGACCTAAAAGTAAAGGGCTCAAGTATGGTTGCTAAACAAGGAACGGCCGTAAGAAACATTCGTTTAGATCGTGATAACGATAAATACATTGAAGGTAAAGTTGGGCCTACACAAATCGTTATTATTACTGATTACGTAAAGAAATTATAAATTATTATTCTTAAAACCAGTTGGACTCAATTGTTTTACAACCTTAAACTGTCTATTAAAATTAGACATATTATTAAACCCCGATTTTTCGGCAACTTCAGAAATTGTTAAATCTTTATTTGATAGTAAAAGCTTGCAAGCATGCTCTAATCGTAATTCATTTAAAAACTGAATATAGGTTTTATTAGTACGCTTTTTAAAATATTTACAGAATGCATTTTTAGTCATGTTTGCAACTTCGGCAATGGTGCTTAATGTGATGTCGCTTTCAAAATGATTCATAGTATATTCAAAAACATTTCGCATTCTGTTCCCTTCATTATCAGAATATTTTTTATCGTAAATAAAAGAAGATAAACTTTTATAGTTACATTTTGAAGCTATTTTTAGAAGCTGAAGAAGCGCAATAAATCGATTCAATTTGGTTGCCTTTTCAATTTCAAAAAACAAATCTTTAAACAGTTTTTTTTTCGATATTATTTTAAAACCGTGTTTGGCGCGCTTAAAAAAAGGCTCTAATTCTTTTAAAGCTTCCAATTCAAAAAAATGAGTTCCAAAAGACTGTTTGGTAAAAAATAAAGATAGCATGTGTGATGTGGTTGAAGTATTCAAATCGCTTTTAAACACATGCGGAATATTACTGCCAATTACCAAAATGTCATTTTTGGTATAATCATTTATAGTATCGCCAACAATTAAAGTGCCTTCGCCTTCAACAATAAAACTTATTTGAATCTCTTCATGTTGGTGTAATTTATCATAAAATGCATCCGTATAATCTACCTGAAAAATAAAGGCATCATGTTCTGGTTTTGGTATTTTAAAGGGTAAAACGTTCAATTTTAATTGCTTTTTTATTTCTCTCCTTTGGAGAGGCGTATTGATAGAGACAGAGAGGATAAAGGTACATAAATAATACTCTAATTAATTATTATGAATACATGTATGGATAATATAGTATATGTTCTGGATAAACAAGCATTATTAAACTAGTCAAACAAATTATAATTTTGGTAAAAATTAAATAGCATAATAATGAGTTTAAAATGGGAAGGCGTTATGCCAGCAGTTACAACAAAGTTTACTGATAGTGATACTTTGGATTTACAAATGTTCGAAACCAATATTAAGGCACAATTAGATGCAGGTGTTCATGGCATTGTCCTTGGGGGAACATTAGGAGAAGCAAGTACTTTACTAGATGAAGAAAAAAGTGTTTTAGTTAAAACAACGGTTGAAATTGTTGAAGGACAAGTTCCTGTTTTAATGAATGTTGCTGAACAATCTACAAAAGGTGCTATCGCCGCTGCTCAAAAAGCTGAGGAAGATGGTGCAAAAGGACTCATGATGTTGCCGCCAATGCGTTACAAATCTGGAGATAGAGAGACAGTGGAGTATTTCAAAGCTGTGGCAAATAACACATCCTTGCCAATAATGATTTACAATAATCCAGTAGATTATAAAATTGAAGTGACTTTAGATATGTTCGAAGAGTTACTTAAATGCGATAATATTGAAGCTGTAAAAGAATCAACAAGAGATATCTCAAACGTTACCAGAATAAAAAATCGTTTTGGTGATAGATTAAAAATAATGACAGGTGTTGATACTGTCGCTCTAGAAAGTTTACTCATGGGAGCTGACGGTTGGGTAGCTGGTTTAGTGTGCGCATTTCCCGCCGAAACCGTTGCCATTTACGAGCTACAAAAAGCAGGCAGAATTAAAGAAGCCATCGAAATTTACCGCTGGTTTTTACCATTGCTAGAGTTAGATATAAACCCTAAATTAGTGCAAAATATAAAGCTAGCCGAAGTGTACACAGGTATAGGATCCGAAAATGTTCGTGAACCACGTTTACCACTTCACGGCAACGAACGTAAACACGTAATCGACATAATAGAAGCAGGATTAAGAACACGTCCAATATTACCAGAGTATAAAAATTTAAGTGCTCTAGTATAAATAATTTGGGTGTTACCAATCCAAAAAGCGGCCAGTCTTGTAGCTTGTCTTGGACGTAGTCGAAAGGCTGTATTTTTTGTTTTTTTGTCAGTCCTGCGAAGGCAGGAATACACTAATAAAAATAAAATGTTAGAAATAAGACCAACATGCGAACACTGTAATAAATCATTACCATTTGATTCTCAAGAGGCTATGATTTGTACGTTTGAATGTACATTTTGTAAAGATTGTGTAGATTCAATTTTACAGCAAGTTTGCCCAAACTGCGGCGGTGATTTTGAAAAACGACCAGTTCGTCCAAAAAATTTATTAGAAAAATATCCAGTATCAACTAAAATAGTTCACAAACCAGTAGATATGTAGAAGCACATTTAAAGCGAATAAAAAGTAAGCTATCAAATTGATGTTTAGCATCGAAATATAAGACAAATTAGCAATGTTTGTCATTCCGCATTTGATGCGGAATCCACAATGAAACAAAAAATCGATTCAGCGTTGTAGCGCAGAATGACAAAAAACAGTTATGATAACAGGAAAAAACTACATCGGAAATCAACTATCAGCAAAAGGAAGTAAAACATTTAAAACATTTAATCCTTTACTGAATATTGAAAACCCATGGGGCATCACAGAAGCATCAAACGATGAGGTTAATCAAGCAGTGGAATTAGCTTCAGAAGCATTTAAAACTTATTCTAAAATATCAGGAGTGAAAAAAGCAACATTCCTAAGAGAAATTGCTAACGAAATTGAAGCTTTGGGCGACGAGTTATTACAAGTATATTCCTCAGAAAGCGGCTTGCCAAATGGGAGAGCCATAGGCGAACGCGGTAGAACATTGGGGCAATTACGCGCTTTTGCAAATCATATTGAAGCAGGTAATTGGGTCGATGCATCTATCGATACCGCACTACCAGACCGTCAACCATTGCCAAAAGTAGATTTAAGAAAAATGAATGTGGCTTTAGGACCCGTTGTCGTTTTCGGAGCATCAAATTTCCCGTTGGCGTTTTCAACAGCAGGGGGTGACACCGCTGCGGCATTAGCAGCAGGATGCCCCGTTATTGTTAAATCGCACCCAATGCATGCAGGAACTGGCGAAATGGTAGCTTCAGCAGTTATAAAAGCAGCAGAAAAAACAGGCATGCCGAATGGTGTGTTTTCAAACTTAAATAGTAGTGGTATTGAAGTTGGTCAAGCTTTAGTACAACATTCAAAAGTTAAGGCAGTAGGTTTTACAGGAAGCATAAAAGGTGGTCGTGCATTATATAATTTAGCAGCAAAACGAGACGAACCAATTCCTGTATTTGCAGAAATGGGAAGTATAAATCCAGTTGTTCTGTTGCCAAAAGCATTAAAGAATAGAGCAGAGACAATTGCTCAAACATATGCAGGCTCAATTACTTTAGGCTCAGGGCAATTTTGCACAAACCCAGGATTAATCATTGGTATTAAATCTGAAGGGTTAACCAATTTTGTAAACACTTTAGCTAAAGAAATTGTAAAAATAGAACCTTCGTGTATGTTGCATCCAAATATTGCAGGAGCTTACGAAACCAATAAAACAAAAGCATTATCTCAAAAAGGATTAAAAGTTTTAGCTGGTTACGAAAATGAAGTAGAGCCTAATTTTGCAAGACAAGTGGCTACCACAGTTGAAGGTGAAACATTTTTAAATAATCCAACATTACATCACGAGGTTTTCGGACCATTTTCATTAGTTGTTCAATGTGAAAATGAAGCACAATTAGAAGCCGTTATTTCAAATTTAGAAGGGCAACTCACTGGAACAATAATTTCTGATAATAATGAAATTACTGAGCATTCAAATAGTATTAGTGCATTGCAAAATAGAGTGGGGCGTATTATTTTTAACGGTGTACCAACCGGTGTTGAGGTTTGTCCATCCATGCAACACGGAGGCCCATATCCTGCATCAACAGATTCAAGATTTACAGCAGTTGGTGTAGATTCTATTAAAAGATGGGTTCGACCATTTAGTTATCAAGATTGGCCAAACGAATTGCTTCCAGATGAATTGAAAAACGAAAATCCATTAGAGATTCTAAGAATTGTAAATGGGAAACTTACTAATCAACAAATTTAATATTTAATCGTGTTTTATGAAAAGATTCAAACTATACTACCTCTTTTCCTTTTTAGTTTTTTTATCGTTTAAACAAATATCAGATTCAGATAAATTAAACGCAATTATTGCAAAATATGAAGCGGAAAGAGAATATGAATTTAAGCGAAATGAATCTTTAGAAAACACGATTAAATATTATCAAGCCGAAGCTGATTTTTCAATAAAACTTAAAAAAGAATTAGAGTTGCTAGCTGTCGAAGGTTTATCTAAAACAGAGCAAATATCTAGAGAGTTGCTACTATTCGTTTTGCAGGATAAAATTGATGCAAATACCTATAAGACGTACTTGAATACAATAACAAATGAATCTGCTTTTCACTTGAATTTGAGTAGAATGGGAAATAGGACTTTTGAAAAAAAGGAGCAAGTAATTGAATATTTAAAAACACTAGACAACTTACCACAAAAGGTTGATTACAATATAAGTTTATTAAGAGGAGCGATAAAAGAAGGGCTCGCACAGCCTAAAGCAATTTTTCATAATTATGAAGACACTTATAATAAACACATTCTTTCGGACGTAACCCAAAGTGAGTTTTTTAAACCATTTAATAAGTTACCAGAATCGTTTTCAAAAGAATTAAAAGATTCTATAATTAACGTTGCCAAAATCAGTGTTCAGAAAAACGCAATAGATCAATATAAAAAGATAAAAACCTTTTTTGAAGATGAATACCTTCCAAATACAAGACAAGGTTTAGGCATCTCAACTGTTCCAAATGGGAAAGCATTTTATCAAAACAGAATCAATTATTTTACTACAAGTTCTAAATATTCAGCTGATGATGTTCATCAAATTGGGTTGCAAGAAGTAGCCAGAATTAAATCAGAAATGAATAAAATTATTTCTGATTTGAATTTTAAAGGATCATTTGCTGAGTTTTTAAAATTCCTTAGAACTGACGAGCAATTTTATCCAAAAACAGCTAAGGAATTGTTAATGTTTGCACGTGATATATCTAAAAGAATAGATGCTGAATTACCTAAATATTTTATAACATTACCACGTAAACCTTATGGCGTTGTTCCAGTTCCAGAGGCAATTGCGCCAAATTATACAGCAGGAAGATATTCTGGTTCTTATAGTGAAACAACAGCTGGGTTTTATTGGGTAAACACTTATAATTTACCTAGCAGAACATTATATACAATTCCTGCCTTAACAGCACACGAAGCCGTTCCGGGTCATCATTTACAAATGTCATTGAATAATGAATTGCCAAAAATAATTCCCGATTTTAGAAGAGGGTTATATTTATCAGCTTATGGTGAAGGTTGGGGATTATATTCAGAATATTTAGTAGAAGAAATGGGTATTTACACAACACCTTATGAAAAATTTGGACAGTTAACTTACGAAATGTGGAGAGCTTGCAGATTAGTTGTTGACACTGGAGTTCATGCAAAAGGTTGGACAAGACAGCAAATGATTGATTATATGTCTGAAAATACGGCGTTGTCAATTCACGAAGTGAAAACAGAAACAGACAGGTATATTTCTTGGCCAGGACAAGCATTATCATACAAAATAGGAGAAATTAAAATCAGGCAACTACGTAAAAAAGTAGAAAAAGCTTTAGGTGAAAAGTTTGATATTCGTCAATTTCATGAAGTTATTCTTGAAGAAGGAACTGTAACGCTTTCAATTATGGAAAAGCGTATGGACAACTATATAGAGGAAAAATTAAATGAGTAAAACAAAATTTGTGTGTATTGATGCACACACTTGTGGAAACCCTGTAAGAGTTGTTAAAAGTGGAGGCCCAAATCTAATTGGTAAAACTATGAGTGAAAAGCGGCAGCACTTTTTAAAAGAATACGATTGGATTCGTAAAGGTTTAATGTTTGAACCTCGTGGACATGATATGATGAGTGGTAGTATTATTTACCCACCACATAACCTTGAAAATGATTTTGCTATTCTTTTTATTGAAACTTCTGGTTGTTTACCAATGTGTGGACACGGAACAATTGGTACAATTACAATTGCCATTGAAGAAGGTTTAATTACACCCAAGATTCCAGGGAAAATCAGAATGGAAGCACCAGCTGGTTTGGTTGAAATTGAATATCAACAAACCAAAAACAAAGTAGATTGGGTAAAATTAACCAACATAAAAAGCTATTTAGCAGTAGAAAACTTAACAATTGATTGTCCAGAATTGGGTGAAATCCTTTTTGATGTAGCTTATGGAGGGAATTTTTACGCTATAGTTGATCCACAGAAAAATTTTTCAGGAATACATGATTTTACGGCTTCAAAAATCGTTCAATATTCGCAAGTGGTACGAGATAGAATCAACGAAAAATATCCTAATAAGTTTATTCACCCTGAAAACAAAACCATTAAAAATGTGACTCATATGTTGTGGACAGGAAATCCAATCGATCCAACATCTTCTGGACGAAATGCGGTGTTTTATGGCGATAAAGCGATAGATCGGTCACCTTGTGGTACAGGAACATCTGCAAGATTAGCACAATTGCATGCTAAAGGAAAACTAAAAAAGAATGAAGACTTTATTCACGAAAGTTTTATTGGTTCAAAATTTATTGGTAGAATTGAACAAGAAACAATTTTAGATGGTAAAATAGCAATAGTACCAAGTATTCAAGGTTGGGCAAAAGTTTATGGGTATAATACAATTTTTATTGATGACGAAGATGATCCTTACGCTCACGGTTTTCAAGTCATTTGATTTTTAATTATGAGTAAAAAAGTAATAATTATTGGGGGTGGAATTATCGGGTTATGTTCTGCATATTATCTTCAAAAAGAAGGACATCAAGTAGCTATTGTCGATCAGTCTAATCTCGATTCTGGGGCTTCTTATGTTAATGCGGGGTATTTATCACCAAGTCATATTATTCCTTTATCTGCACCAGGTGTAATGAGAAAAGGCTTGAAATGGATGTTTAATAAATCAAGTCCACTTTATATAAAACCGCGATTAGATTTAGATTTTTTAAGATGGACATTGGCATTTAATAAATCATGCAATGCAAAGCATGTTAAAAAAGCAATTCCAACTATTAAAGCAATTTCGCTTTTAAGTCAAGATTTATACGACGACATAAAGCGAGATGAAAATTTTTCATTCCATTATGAAAAGAAGGGCTTACTCATGTTGTGCCAAACCGATAAAGCTTTAGAGGGAGAAATTAAAACTGCAAATTTAGCAAAACAAGAAGGTTTAGATGCTAAAGTAATTAACCTTAATGAGCTAAAACAATTAGAACCAAATGTAGCGTTAAACGTTAAAGGTGCGACTTTATACAAATGCGATTCTCATACTACACCCCATGAGTTTATGGGCGACATGAAAACGTATTTAAAAAATAATGGTGTTATTTTTTATACCAATGAAAAGGTTGAAGATTTAGAAATTGAAAACCAAAAAATTTTAGCCATCAAAACCAATAAACAAGTTTTAAAAGCAAATGAATTTGTTTTGGCGGCAGGATCTTGGAGTCCTATTTTAAGCAAAAAATTAGGATTGAAATTACTACTTCAAGCTGGAAAAGGATACAGGATAAATACAACAAACCAAACCAATATTTCAATACCGGCCATTTTAACCGAAGCAAAAGTAGCTGTAACACCAATGCATGGTTTTACAAGGTTTGCTGGTACTATGGAAATTGCAGGCATTAACCATAATATTAATAAAATTAGAGTTGAAGCTATTGCTGATGCAGCTAAACGATATTATCCTGAAATCACTTTAACTGTAGAAGAAAAAAACAATGTGGCTTGTGGACTGCGTCCAGTGTCACCAGATGGATTACCGTATATTGGCAAATCTATAAAGTGTAAAAATTTAACCGTTGCCACTGGTCATGCAATGATGGGTTGGAGTATGGGGACAGCTACAGGGAAATTGGTGTCCGAAATTATTTCGGAACAAAAACCATCATTAGAATTAACTAATTATCATCCAGACAGAAATTTTTAAATTATTACAAATCTAAGTTTTCAATATGTAAGCGCATATTAATCATATGTTTTTTAAAACCTGCTTTTTCGTAGGCTTTAATAGCAGCTATATTACCTTCATAAACATCCAATCTAATTTCGTAAACACAATGCGTTTTACACCATTTTAATAAAGCATCAATTATTAGTTGGTTAAGCTGTTTTCCTCTATGCTTTTCTGAAACAAACATGAATCCTAAATAGCCTTGTTTTTCGTGTTTTAAGTAGTGTCTGTCAGATTTAATTTTTGCATAGCCAGATGCTACAATTTCATTATCATTTTCTACAACAAAAACTACAGAGTTTGGACTTGTAATTAATTCTGGAATATCATAATAGTTAATATTTCCGTTTTGAATCGTAGTATCAAAAGGTCTTTCTGCCTCAATTACACCTTGCTCAAACTTTAATAAAGTGGGTAAATCTTTTAAGGTTGCTTTTCTAACTATTAGTTGCATAATTTAACTGGAAGTATCAGCAATAATCTTCCATTCACCATTAATTTTCTTAAAAACAATCATAAAGATACCATCAGCATTTCCAACATTTCTTTTTAGGTGATATTCTCCCATAACAAAGTAAGCACCTTCGTTTATTTTGGAAATATCATTAATTTTAAAGTTTAAAATACCTGTATGATCTTCGGTAGGATATGCTTTTTTATAGCGTTCTAAAGTATTTTGCCAGCCATAAGTAACACCATTACTACCATAAAATTTAAGCGAATCACTTTTCCAGTAGCCTTCCATAAATTCTTCAATATTATTCTTAGACCAGGCTATTCTTTGTTTTTTTAAAACTTTTTCAATGCTTTTTTTGTCTTGAATTTCAGTTGATTGGCCATTGCTGTGCAGAAAAGTAACAAGGCATAGTAATAGTATAAAATGTTTCATAAATAGTATTTTTATAAAAGTAAAAATAACAAAATCCTGCTTTAAAAGGGGTTACTCGTCGATTAATTTGACATCTCTTATTTTTTTAACTAAAGTTAAAATCTCTTCATCGATTAAATAATGTGATTTTGTTTTAAGTTGTATACTTTTATTTGATAATCAATTGATTAGTCTCCCTCAAATTTATTGTTTAACCCTTTTAAATAACTTAATTATGGAATTAGAGATTACAAGCTACAATAACTTTTTTAAAATGAAGGGCATTCTTAATAAACGCAATTTGAATGTATTTAAGAGTGAGTTTAATAATGTTTTTGAAAAAGTAAATGCGCTCACTATTAGTATTGAAAATATTGAGTGGATGGATAAGTATGGCGTAACTGCATTAGCAGAATTACATTATGAAGCTTTATCTAAAAACAAGAAAATGTCTATAATTGGATTAGGATGTAAAGACTTATACGAGCATTTTAAATCTGATTTTGCTGCATAACATTGTCATCACCCCAATAACAAGCAAAGGCTTATAATTATATAAGTCTTTACTTGTTTTAATGGTTAAATCTTACTCTAAATTGATTAAAAATCACCCCTTACATCGTCATAGTATAAATAAGTTTGCTTATTAATTATAAAGAGCGAATTGATGAGTTTATTTAAAAGAATATGTTTTTTCTGTGGATTTTTAGTTTTATCAATATTAATAAGTTGTTCAAAGGGCTCTGTGCCTTCTGAAGATATTATTGTAGATCCGGATTCCCCAACAGAAGAAGTGTTTAATTACACGTCAGATGCAAAGTATAATTTGAATATTGTATACTTCATTCCTAAAGATGTGCCAAATCGTACAAATTCTCATAAAAGAGTAAGTGAAATATTACTGCATGGTCAAGAGTTTTATAAGCAAAATATGAATGGTTATGGTTTTGGAGATAAAACATATAATTTACTTGTCGATAATGCTAAAAACCGAGTAAAGATAAACTACGTTGAAGGAAAGTTTAATACCTCTAGTTATCCTTACGAAGGAGGAGGTAATAAAGTAATTGAAGAGATTGAGGCTTATTTTAAAGCGAACCCTAGCGAAAAAAATAGTGAGCATACATTGGTTTTAATGCCAGTTAAAGATCATGATAATCCTAATGTGCCATTTTATGGTTTAGGGCGTTGGTGTTTTGCTTTGGATTATAATGATATGGATGTAAAACACTTTGGAGGGAATTCTAAACTTAGTAATGATGCTACGAAATATATAGGAGGTCTACTTCATGAGTTAGGACACGGTCTAAATTTACCACACAATAAACAAAAAGTATCAGAATATACTGATGCAAATAAAGGAACCTCATTAATGGGAGCTGGTAACTATACATATGGTAGTACACCTACATTTTTAACCGAAGCAAGTTGCGCTATTCTTAATAATAATCAAATTTTTAATAATTCAAACGCAGCTTTTTATACAGGAGCTACTGCACAGATTAATACTATTCAAGCAAACTTTGAAGATGGAGCTTTAAAGGTGTCTGGAACATTTCAATCTGATGTTGCTGTAAATTATATTGGATTTTATAATGATCCAGCAGATGATAATGCCGACTATGATGCTGTTACTTGGGCAACAGCTGTAGATGATAATAGTACTTTTAGTGTTTCTATGCCTATTAATGAGCTTGATAAAAAGGGAACCATTGAATACGTATTAAGATTGAGATTATGCCATACCAATGGAGAAATTTCTAACTTTTCATATTCTTATAAGTTTGACAATAATATACCTATTATTGAATTTGGCGATCAAGACTATTTAGTCAGAACAAATTGGAGTATAGTGTCTTTTACCTCTGAAGAATATAACGCTACTGCTAGTATGATTCTAGATGATGATCCTTCTACGTTTTGGCATTCATGTTGGACGGGAGGATGCACTGCAACGTATCCTCATAGTATAGTTGTTGATACTGGTGAAACTATTACAGCAAAAGGGTTTTCTTTTTTACAAAGAAATGGTATGCGAAAGATAAAGGATGTTGAAATATTGGTTAGTGCAGATAATGTTACATGGGAAAGTAAAGGAAATTATGTGTTAAAAGACATTAATACAATACACCATGTGCATTTGGATAGTGAAACCACCTTTAGGTATTTTAAGATTGTTGCAAAATCTGCGTTTGATGGAGCCCAATTTGCTGCCATGGCAGAAATTAAATGCTTTTAATTAGATATAAAAAATTATAGAATTTTAGTTTGTTTATTGTAAAAAGCTTCTTGTTGCTTTTTCATTAACTCTTGAGTTATTTTCTTTTTATAAGCATACAATTCCTCTTCGTTTTCAATATCATTATATACACGATCATTAATAGCATAATCTGTTTTTAGTAAAGCTTCTCTTTGGTTTTTATTTTGAATAACTGAAGTTTTTATTGCTGTTTCCTCATCTTCAATTTTAAAATCGTACGCGCCTTTTGGCGATAATAATTTAGCGAAAATAGGTGAGGTTTCAATAGCTAAAAACAGTAAGAATATAAAGAATGATGGCAACCAAGGCAACTCGCCTAAAGCATTAATACGTGCCATTAAGCCATCAAAATTATTGATTATGGGTTGTGTTGTAACCACTTGTTTTTCGTAATCTCCCTTAAGGACAACTATCTGATTCTCTGCGACAATCATTTTTTCTTTATTCTCAGCTTTTAATTGTTGTAGTTCAGCTAATAAAGCATCGTGCTTTTCTCGTTTTTCTTTATAAACAGGTCCTTTGCCCAATAGTTTTGTGCCTGCTGTTCCTTCCGCTTCTGCTATGTAGGTATCGTAAAGCGCATTAACCTCCGCTTCTTTAATGTCTATTTGTTGTTGTAAACTTGCTATTTCACTTTGTAGTGAAGCTATATTTGGTGTAAACTGTTCTGCTATTTGGTTTTTATTGGCTAGTGTTAGTTCGTTTTTTTGTTCTAATAATACTTGATTGATTTCTTTTTCGAAAATCTTTAACTCTAAAGGTTTCGAAATTACAATTGCAATAATGACTGCTAATACAATTCTAGGTGAAGCGTGGATTAGTTCATCTATAACATTTCCTGTTTTTTTGATGGTTGAAACAATATAACGATCTAAATTAAAAATGAGTAACCCCCAAATTAATCCAAAGAAAATTGCCGTGTAAAGATTATCGAAAACCGTATAAAGCGCATAGCTACCTGCAATAAAAGCCATAACAGCGGTGAAGAAAACGGTGGCACCAATACCGGCGTATTTGTTTTGTTCGCCTACCGAACAAGTTTTTAAAATATTGGTATCTGACCCAGAGCAAATAATGAAGAATTGCTTTAACATAATGTGATTGATTTTGATTGATACTTCGACTGCGCTTAGCACAAGTTGTCTATTAGAACGTTAAAAGCATAGTTTTGTTACACAATTAGGTTTAAAAAAGCCTAAAGAATTTCTTTAGGCTTTTTTAAAATAATTTAATCTTCTTTTATAACTATGGGTTTTGTTGAAAGTTGAACTATATAATTATTATCATTTGAATGATTTGTTTCTATATTAATGTTTTTATTTTTAGTTAATATATTTATAGCCTCTTTTGAAGATATTTCCTTTTTATTGTAGTAAAACTTGGCTCCTTTTTTTGCCATTTCTTTAGCATGTTCTAAAGGGCTTTTTGGAGGAGGAGGTGGAGGGAACAAGTCTACAGGAACCTCTACAATTTCAATAACTTCACCAGATTTAGACTTCCTTTTAGTAACTGCTTCTGGGTGTTTCTTTTTATAATCGTCAATTACTTTTTTGTATTTGGCCTTTTGTTCAGGTGTAGCATTTGCTGGAATTGGAGGTGGTGGAGGTAAAGCTTCTTGTATTTCGATAACGTCTAGCTCTTTTGTTAATTCTTTAAAATTAAGAATAGCTTGCTTATATTTTTTTCTTTGTTCTGGTGTTGTATTATTAGGGATTGGCGGAGGTGGAATAAAACTAGGCATTATTTCAGCACTATTTCTCTGTTCCATACTCATTAAATTATAAATTGAGATTAATCGCTTAATGTCTTTTTCTTTAAAAACACCTTTTGGATTAGCTTTAATTTTTTTTGCTAACTTGTTGTATTCTGCAATTTCTTTTTTAGTTGCTTTTTGTTGAACAGAATCAGAAAAACTTTCTCCAATTATAAATTTTGTTTCCCATTGTTTTTTTTGTTTTTCATGACTGGGAGACCAGCCTAATTTGTCTACATATTTGGTTTTTAAAGTTCCAAAACTATTTAGAATATCTATAGCTAAAGAAGTATTACTTTTAGTGCTCTTTTTATGAATTAATAATTCAATTTCTGTTGAATCAGATTTAGATTTGTTATGAAATGCATTAAAATTTCGTTTTAAGGTAGAAACAGGATACCATCCATTAGGAAGTAAAACTAAGCCATCTTTATCTAAAAAAGTTATTATTCTGTAATGTTTCTGGTTTTTATTATCTCTAATGGCAGTATTTTTTTTTGATTGAATTTGTTTTTGAAGTTTTTTCAACTCATTATTAATAGATTCAGCAGAATTTGCTGTTTCAATTAGTTTGTCTAAATCTTTTCTTATTAGGCTAATTCTTTCTTGAATCAGTTTTAAATCTGTAGAGTCTTTGTTTTCAGATTCATTAAGAGTTTCTATTGCTTCAATGTGTTTTTCAATAAGGTAATTGTACAAATTTGTTTTAATAGATAACCCTTGATTTTGTTCTTGTGTATCAAGTTCTGCTACTGCAATTTTTTTTTCACTAAAACCATAAATTAATATAGCTAGAATGGGTAAAATAAGTAGTCCTTTAAGCCAATAGGCTTTTTTTGATGTTTTTGTTTTCATAACTGTAAATCGTTTTTTGATTAATGAATAATTGATGGCATTTGCTAGCTGATTAGTTCTAGCATCCCAATAACTATCGGGAGATGAGAATGCGAGTAATATACTTTGATAATTTTTAGTGTCAACACCATGTTTTAAAACCGCTTGATCTGCTAAAAATTCGTGATTAAGTTTAATGTCTTTTTTTATAAAATAAAGTAACGGATTAAACCAAAATACAATTTGAAGAACTTCTAAAAACAAAATATCTAATGCGTGTTTTTGTTTGGCATGGGTTTGCTCGTGTAATAAAACTTCGTTTGGGATAAGGTTGTGTTCGTATTTGGTTTTGTTTAAAAAGATGTAATTAAAAAAAGTGTGCGGAGATACTAAACCATTTAATAAAACATTCGTGAATTCATGGTACTGATGCTTTGGGTTGTTTTTAATTCTGGAGAATATAGTTATTAAATTTAGTATAAAGCGAATGCTAAAAAGTAAAACACCGATAACATAAATGGTCCATAAAATGGTGGGGATATTATCTTGCCATGTTGAAACATCATCAACAATTAAAGGTTCAGTAGTTGAAAACTCTAATGGTAGAACTGCAATAATATCTTGAATGGATTCTACTTCAATATATTCTGTGAAAGTTATAAACGGAATACCTATAGAAATCAATAAAGCACCCAAAAGATAAAAGCGTTTAAAATGATGGAAGCTTTCCTTTTCAAGATATATCTTGTAAAATACCATAAAAACAGCTAAACAAGCACTGGATTTTAATATGAATAACAACATAATTTACTTCTTTTTAATTTCACTATCAATAAGCGTTTTTAAATGCTCTAATTCTTCTTTTGTAAGATTAGTTTCTTTGGTAAAAAACGATGCAAACTGACTCGCAGAATCGTTGAAAAAGTTTTTGATTAGACCATTTACATGTTTTGAGAAGTAGTCTTTCTTTTTAACCAAAGGATAATATTCGCGAGATTTTCCATATAAATTATATGCAATAAAACCCTTGTCAGTCATGCGCTTTAGAAGGGTTGCTACGGTTGTGGTTGCTGGTTTAGGTTCTGGATATGCCTCAAGTAAATCTTTCATAAAAGCCTTTTCTAGCTTCCATAAATAATTCATTAAATCTTCTTCGGTTTTTGATAGTTGCATACTCTACATTATTAGAATTAACTCTACAAATGTAGAGTTAATATTTCTATTCTACAAATGTAGAGTAAAAAAAATTATAAAATTATGTTTTTTTAGATCGAATACTTTCAATAACCACGGTTGAAAGAATGATAAGCCCGCCAAAAAACGTATTCCAAGTTGGAATTTCATTTAAAAAAAAGAAAGCAATAACAATTCCTAAAATAGGTTGTGTACTACTTATTATACTAGCGGTGCTTACTGTAAAATGTTTTAAGCTATTAACTAACATGGTATGTCCAACGGCTGTAGTAACTACTGCTAAGATAATAACATAAGGGAATTGTGTAGAAATACCAGAGGTGTCCATAAAAAATAAAACAGGAGAGAGCACAATACTAATAATACCTATTTGATATAGCATGATGGAAGTACCATTGTTATTAGTAACTAATTGTTTTGAAATAATATTACGAAGCGCATAAAATAAAGCTGAAGCTAATCCATATAAAATGCCTTTTACGTGCGTGCTTTCTAAATTAAATTCTGGTGCTAATATGTATATGCCGATTAATACCATAACACCGAGTAGTATATAAATAGCGTCGAATTTTACTTTAATAAATAAAGGTTCTAAAAATGCGGTTATTATAGGGTAAATAAATAATGAGAGCATACCTATAGCCACGTTTGATAGCTTTAAAGCATAGAAATAAGTAATCCAATGTGTTGCTAAAAACAAGGCGCTTATTATAGAAAGAGCGATTTCTTTTTTTGATTTTATTTTAAGATTGATTTTTTTATATCTGCAAAAAGCATAGAGTAAAATAGCAGCAATAATAGAGCGCCACCAAATAATAACTGGAATAGGCATATCAATATATCTGCCTAAAGCTCCAGATGTGCTTATAAAAAGGGTTGCTAATAAAAGTAATAAAAGGTGTTTGCTGTGTTGATTGTTCATTTAGTTACGCCTTTTGTGTTAGCGATTAAAACGGTTAGCTTTTGGCGAGGCGAGCATCGAGCCAAAACTAGTAGTGTAAAGCGCGACCATCTTTTTTCTTCCTTAAAAAGGAAAAAGGTGGTAACACCCAAAAAATTACTTTGAAAGCTCTGTAAAATATTTATAAAATAAAGGAATGGTTTCAATACCTTTTAAATAGTTGAAAATTCCAAAATGCTCGTTGGGAGAGTGAATAGCGTCGCTATCTAGCCCAAAGCCCATTAAAATGGTTTTACTTTTAAGTTCTTGTTCAAATAGCGACACAATTGGAATACTACCGCCACTGCGTTGCGGGATTGGGGTTTTGCCAAAAGTGTCCTCGTAAGCTTTACTTGCTGCTTTATAGCCTATACTATTTATGGGTGTAACATAGCCTTGTCCGCCATGGTGTGGTTTTACTTTTACGGTAACTCCAGCTGGGGCAATACTTTCAAAATGGGTTTTAAACAGTTGTGTAATATCTTTCCAGTCTTGATGTGGCACCAAGCGCATAGATATTTTGGCATAGGCTTTACTAGCTATAACGGTTTTTGCACCTTCTCCTGTGTAACCGCCCCAAATGCCGTTAACATCTAAAGTTGGACGAATGGAATTGCGTTCGTTTGTAGTGTATCCTGCTTCGCCATAAACCGCATTAATATCTAATGCTTTTTTGTAGTTTTCTAAACTGAAAGGAGCTTTTGCCATTTCCGCACGTTCTTCTTTTGAGAGTTCTTCTACTTTATCGTAAAATCCAGGAATGGTAATGTGATTGTTTTCATCATGAAGGGATGCAATCATTTTGGCTAAAACATTTATAGGGTTCGCAACAGCACCACCATATAAACCCGAGTGTAAATCGCGGTTAGGCCCAGTAACTTCAACTTCAACATAACTCAACCCGCGTAATCCGGTGGTTATTGAAGGCACATCGGGTGCAATCATTCCAGTATCAGAAATAAGAATAACATCGTTTTTTAACTTGTCTTGATTGTTTTTTACAAATATGGACAAGTTTGAACTTCCTACTTCTTCTTCGCCTTCTATCATAAATTTTACATTGCATGGGAGTTGATTGGTACTCGTCATAAATTCCAATGCTTTTACATGCATGTACATTTGCCCTTTATCGTCGCAAGCGCCTCGAGCAAAAATAGCACCTTCTGGATGTTTTTCTGTTTTTTTAATAACAGGCTCAAATGGTGGTGAATGCCATAAATCTAACGGATCTGATGGTTGTACATCGTAGTGCCCATAAACTAAAACTGTTGGGAGGTTTTTGTCTAATATTTTTTCGCCATAAACAATAGGGTAGCCATCAGTTTTGCAAATTTCAACATGGTCGCAGCCCGCTTTTTCCAAGCTAATTTTAATCTCATCAGCAGTTTTTAAAACATCATTTTTATAAACTGAGTCAGCACTTATAGATGGGATTTTTAATAGCTCAATGAGTTCGTTTAAAAAGCGTTTTTTGTGTTCTTTAATGTATGATTTAACGTTGTTCATGGTGAATTTATAAAGTTGTTACCAAAAGTATAAAAAAAGAATGTTTTTAGTGATAAAGAAGTTTGCAATTTAAAAATGTTGTTTATATTTGCAGTCCTTTAGCGGGCGTGGTGGAATTGGTAGACACGCTAGACTTAGGATTTAAGCTAATTATTAGTGTTAAAAAAATAAAATGCAGGCGTGGTGGAATTGGTAGACACGTTAGACTTAGGATCTAATGCCGCGAGGTGTGCGAGTTCGAGTCTCGCCGCCTGTACAAAAGTCGAAGAGAAATCTTCGACTTTTTTTGTTTAAAATTAGCTTGAAAAAATGCTTAGGTACAACATTTTGTTGTATTCGCTGACTGAATTTAAAACGATGAGTTTTAAATTTATTTAACGTCAAAAATTATTAGTTAGGTCTCGTATTGATATTTATTCAAAAAATTAGAGTCTTTATAAATACCACATGATTAAAATTTTTAGGGTTTGTAATCAATTATCTTAGTTCATAACCTGAAAGTCACTGGTTCGAGTCCAGTTCATGCTACAAATTATGAAGTCAATTTCCTGTTTATCAAGTGATTGACTATTTTTTATTCCCGAAATTTTTCCGAATTTCAGTAGTGACTCTAATTTATATGTTTTATTACAGGATTCCTCTATATTTTGAAAATTTTTACTTCTAGAGCTTATCAATCCAATACAAATAACTTTCAAATACTTTTCTTTATATATTTTTAAATCTATTGGGTGTCAAATAATTAAAAAATCAGGTAGGGTAACACCATAAAAATAATATCATTAGAGACCCATTTCGATAAGGTGGTTTACCCCATCTTGCCATATAATAATATTTTTTTAATTACAATAACAAATTTATTATCTTTTCAATTTCAAACTTGAACGAAGTTTAACTTTTAATTGTATACCATTAAATGAACTCAAAAATAATCTACATAAAAAAGATGGTTTGTCCTCGTTGTATTGACGTAGTTAAGGATATTTGTGAAGAATTAAACATCCCCTTAAAACATATTCAATTAGGTAAAATAGAAAGTACCTCAGAAATTAATGAGAATATAAAATCTAAACTGAGTGAAAGATTAACAGAAAGAGGATTTGAATTACTTCAAGATAAAAATCAAAAAACTATAGAACAGATTAAAACGATAGTTGTAACACAAATACACCATACAAAAGAACAGTTAACTATGAATTTTTCGGTATACCTTTCTGAAAAACTTCATCAAGAATATTCATCACTTAGTCGGCTTTTTTCATCTGTAGAAGGAATGACCATTGAACGATTTATTCTAAAACAAAAGATTGAACGGGTGAAAGAGCTCCTATTCTATAAAGAATATACCCTTTCAGAAATAGCTTTTCAAATGAATTACAGCAGTGTAGCTCACCTTTCTGCTCAATTTAAAAAAGAAACGGGCATGTCTCCTTCTGAATTTAAAAAATTAAAAGCCCCCAATCATCAATCCTTAGATTCACTTTAGACGAATTATATTGGGTAAATCAAAATTCTATAACGAATAGTCAAAATTCTGTAATACGTTTGATTAGTAGCAGTTCTACTTTTGTTCTATCAAGAAAGATATAGCATGAAGGAACAATATAAAATAGCAGGAATGACATGTGCGGCATGTGCAGTCAGTATAGAATCCTATCTAAAGCCACAGGATGGAATTTCAGAAGCGACAGTAAATTATCCGAATCAATCTGTTGCTTTAAAATATGATAATAACAAAATATCCATTGAAACAATTCAGGCAAAAATTAAAGAAATTGGATATACACTTATATTAGGTGAAAGCCAAGATAGCCAAATAGTATTTGAAGAATTAGAAGAAAAAAGATTGGCTCTACTTAAAGCTAAATTAATTTTTTCTGCTGTTTTTTCAATCCCCATTTTTGTTATGGCTATGTTTTTTATGGGAAAAATACCCTATGAAAACTGGATTATGATGGCACTTTCACTCCCTGTTTTATTTTGGAGTGGTGCGGAATTTTATGTCATTGCTTGGAAAAAATTAAAGCATTTTTCCGCCAATATGGATACGCTTGTTACACTCAGTACTGGAATTGCTTTCATATTTAGTGTATTCAATACGGTAAATCCTCAGTACTTTTTAAGTAAAGGACTCATGCCCCATGTTTATTACGAATCAGCAGTTATTATTATTACCCTAATCTTATTAGGACGTTTTTTTGAGGAAAAGGCAAAAAGTAAAACTTCATCCGCAATTAAAAAACTAATGGGATTAAAACCTAAAAAAGTGATTGTTATTAGAAACGGAGAAGAAATCGTTATAAATTATGACGAAATCTTTAAAGGAGAACTTATTATCCTAAAACCTGGTGATAAAGTCCCCGTTGATGGTAAAGTAAAAAAAGGAACCTCTTTTATTGACGAAAGTATGATTTCTGGAGAGCCTATTCCTTTAGAAAAAACAAAGGGAAGCAATGTGTTTGCAGGCACCATAAATCAAAAAGGAGCATTACGAATAATTGCAACTAAGGTAGGTAACGAAACTTTGCTTTCTCAAATCATTAAATTAGTTGAACAGGCGCAATCCAGTAAACCGGCCATCCAAAAAATGGTAGACAAAGTAGCTGGCATATTTGTTCCTATCGTGATAGGGTTGGCACTACTAACATTTTTTTTATGGTACTTTTTAGGACCAGAACCTTCTTTAACTTATGCATTACTTACTCCGATTACGGTTTTGATAATCGCTTGCCCATGTGCTTTAGGTTTGGCAACCCCAACAGCCTTAATGGTGGGAATTGGAAAAGGAGCCGAACAAGGCATTTTAATTAAAGATGCTCAATCTCTAGAAACAGCTTATAAAATTGACACTTTAATTCTTGACAAAACAGGAACAATAACGGAGGGCAAACCGCAAGTAACAGATCAAATTTGGGGTAAAAACATAGGATCTACCCAAATTGAAAAAGTAGTAATGGCTATAGAATCAGAATCGGAGCACCCAATCGCAGAAGCAATCGTTCAACATCTAAAAAGATCAAATACGGAAAGTGTTGTTATAGAATCATTCCAAAGCATAACAGGCCTAGGAGCGGAAGCAACATTTGAAAATAAAACCTATAGAATTGGTAATGAAAATTTCATGATTCAAAATGAGATAACTATTCCAAATGAATTGATGTCAAAAGGCAATGGTCTAAAGTTAGAAGCAAAAACGGTAGTTTATATAGCCTGTGAAAATGTAGTTGTTGGCATTATAGCCGTAGCTGATAAATTAAAAGAAACAACTATTTCTGCGATTCAGAAATTACAACAAATGGGAATAGACATTCACATGCTAACAGGAGATAATGAGCAAACAGCTAAAACAATTGCCAATAAAGTAGGAATAAAACATTATCAAGCCAATGTTATGCCAACCGACAAAGGAGCGTTTGTTATGAAACTGCAAGAACAAGGGAAAATTGTTGCCATGGTGGGAGACGGAATAAATGATTCACACGCCTTGGCTCAGGCTAATGTGGGTATTGCCATGGGAAGTGGAACAGATATAGCTATGGAAAGTGCAGGAATAACTTTGATCCATTCCGATTTAAAACAGATATCTAAAGCCATTCATTTGTCTAAAGCAACTATGCGAACGATAAAGCAAAATTTATTTTGGGCATTTATATATAATCTTATCGCTATTCCCATAGCAGCAGGAGTACTCTATCCAATCAATGGTTTTTTATTAAACCCAATGATTGCTGGAGCGGCCATGTCTATGAGTTCAATCTCAGTACTCGCTAATAGCTTAAGACTGAAAAATAGTATAATTAATTAAAAAACAAATTACATCATGACAATCGTAAAATATAAAACAAACATACAATGTACAGGTTGTATAAAATCTTTAACGCCAGTATTAAATAATTTAGATAATATCGATTCTTGGAAAGTAGATCTTGATCATCAAGATCGATTTTTAGAAGTGGAATTAGATGATGATAAAAAAGATGTGGTATTTAATGCCGTAAAAGGCTTAGGTTTTGAAATTGAAGAAATTCAATAGAGATTGAAGTAAAACGGGATATAAAAATGTTTGAAAATGGCAAAATAATTAGACTAATTTCTTACTAAAGGAGAATATCTATTGGATGTAACTCAGGTAATTTTCTCGCCAAAATTAACATAATGAAAATTAAAAAAACATGAAAACAACAACTCTAATCGTGTTAACCATTACTTTATTTTCTTCTTGTAGAAATAAAACGGAATTAGGTAAACAAATAGAAACAACAGAGAGTGTAAAAATAAAACAAGGTGTAAAGCTGTATGTTTTAGATGGAGGCTCAATTTTAGCAAATAAGTTAGAGATTTTTTCTCAAGATACTACATATACTGGACAAACAAAACAGATGGCTGATGCCTACTATGTCATAGCTCATCCAAAAGGAAATTTAATTTGGGACGCTGGTTTACCGGAAAATTTAGTTGGTCAACAACCTTATACGGATCCAAGCGGTGCATTTACGGTTTCAAGAAAAGATTCACTTAAAAATCAATTGGCTTCAATTGGTTTTAAGATTTCCGATTTCAAATATATTGCTTTATCACACCTTCATTTTGATCACGTAGGACATGCAAATAACTTTAAAAATGCAACATGGTTGGTACAAGAAAATGAATACAATTTTATAGCTAATGACTCCATAAAAGTAAAAAATGAGGACATTTATAATTCAATAAAAGAATTAACAAACATAAAAAAATTAAATGGTGATTTTGACGTATTTGGTGACGGAACAGTTATTATAAAAACAATGCCTGGCCATACAATTGGTCATCAGGTTTTATATGTTGAAGCCGGATTTGATAATCCTATTTTATTGACTGGGGATTTATATCATTTTGAAGAAAATAGAAAGAATAAAGGTGTCCCATCTTTCAATCACAATGTAGAACAAACCTTAAAAAGTATGACGTCTTTTGAGGCCTTTGCAAAAGAAAAAAATGCTGAAGTAATCATTCAGCATTCTCAAAAAGATTTTAATAGATTACAAAACTTATTAAAGAAATAGTGTTCTTTACATTATAAATACTAGTTCTTTTGGCATAGAACTCATGAGTTACTCTACAGTATAGGCATTAATGAAAAAAGTAGTTTTTGATGTAATAAAAATAATAGGGTTAAAAATAGCTAAGCACTTTACTAGTTATGTCAAGCTTTTACCAAACAGTAAAGTTATTAGAAGGAAAGTACTTTCTAGTAAAATCTTGAAAGGAAGCAACGGATTAAAAATGGTGCTTAAGAATGCAGCCAAAGCTATTGGAATTTTTTCTTACATATTTACATTCATATTGGGATGTGAAAACCAAGCAAATAACACGACTGAAAAACAAAATTCAGATCAAAATGTAACAATAAAATAAAACAGAGATAACAAGTATGAATCCAAAAGAAAATCTTGCAAAACTTAATATTGAATTACCAGAAACTTCTACACCAGGTGGAAGTTATGTTTCAGTAAACGTTCGAAGTAGCATTGCATATATAGCAATCCAATTTCCAATATTAAACGGGGAATACCTTTATCAAGGACGTTTAGGTAACGAAATTACAACCGAAGAAGGCTATAATGCAATGAGATTGTGTGCTTTAAATGTATTGGCACAAATTGAAAAGAAAATCGGATTTGATAAAATTGTCGGACTTAACCATATTGACGCGTATTTCCAGTCAGGTACGAATTGGGACAGCTCACCAATTATTGCTAACGGAGCTTCAGATTTGTTTTTGAAAGTATTGGAGGACAAAGGAAAGCATTCAAGGGCAATTTTTGGAGTTGAAAAACTGCCAAGGAATTTTAGTGTTGGACTAACAGCTTCATTTACAATAGAAACGGAATAAAACAACTGTAACAAGCATTGTAAGTATTGTTATTTAATACTTGTCGAGAGATTTATAAGAGAAGCCATCCAAATTGAAAAATGTGACTCTATGGTTTATCGCAGGTGGAAAAGATAAAATATTATTAATACACGGTTGGGAAGTTCAAGCAGTTAATTTTTCTGAAATCATTAAAGTACTTATTAAAAACAATTTTTCGGTTTATGATTTTAATTGACTATCTCGCGGATTTAGTAGTATAGGAAAAACAGGTTTATTTGAGTTTGCTGAATTAGTCGGTGTACTAATAGAAAAATAAAATATTCCTTAATGCGTCAAAGCATACTAAAGATTAAAACTGGTTGTAAAAATGTGTAAAAATCATCGCTAGCATTAAAATATGAACTTAAATCAAATAACTATTCCTTCATTGGATTTGACAAAATCAATTCCGTTTTATGAAAAATTAGGGCTGAAATTAATAGTAGAATCCTTGCCACATTACTCCAGATTTGAATGCCCAAATGGAAACTCAATTTTTTCGATACACCAAGCTGAGGAATTGCCAAAAGGAGAAGGGATTTATGTGTATTTTGAATGTAAAAACCTTGACGAACAAGTTGAGAAAATTTAAAAAAAAAAGGGGTATTGCGTTTGACCAAGATCCAACTGACCAAAGATGGTTATGGAAAGAGGCAAGACTGAAAGATGTTGACGGAAATCAATTGATATTATTTAGTGGTGGAAAAAATCGATTAAACCCTCCTTGGCGAATTGAAAACAAATAAACATAACTCTCTCCTTTGGTTTTCCCCATTAAGAGGGAATTTAATTAAAATGATGTACAAATAATTTTAATAAATTGAAATAATGATTGAAGAAAGTATTAACCACCTGAATTTACCACTTCAAAGTCTCAAAAAAATCACAATCAACTTGAATGGCACAGCATCTAAAAAAATCATGATAACAAGTTGTTGGAATTTGAATGAAACAGTCGCTCATTTAATTGGGTGGGCGGAACAATTTAGAGATGAAATAAAATTCCTATTAAAAACAAAAGACCAAACTTTTCCATGGCATATAAGTTCAAAAAATAACTGGACGGATTTTAATGATAAAAATGTAGAAAAGTATCAGAGTTCTGACCTTTGGGAGTTGATAAACATAATTGAACAAATTAATGAGGAAATAATAAATATGATTCGCGAAAACAAAGATACTGATCAGTTAAATATAAAGCACGAAATTAGGTATTATGGTAAATTCTCTCCTGTAACAATAACTCAAATGATTAAAATGAAGGCGCATCATGAGTGGGAACACATAAAACAAATTAAAGAAAAAATGTACTAGAACAAAGGTACTATATAATTACTTGATTTATAGGTAAAAAGAATATTATCGAAATTCTGCATCTTTTTTTGAAATACTCGTCTTATGGAGTGAATCAAAACAACAACAAATGCAAATTAATAAATTACCTATTGCTATTATTGGTGGTGGATCTATAGGTCTGGTTGCCGCAGCCCACCTAGCCAAAAGAAAAATTCCTTTTATTTTGTTTGAATTAGGAAGTTCCGTTGGGCAAAATATCTTGTCTTGGCAACATATAAAAGTATTTTCACCTTGGAAATATAATATTGATAAAATTGCTGAAGAATTACTTTTACAAACAAATTGGGAAATCCCCAATAAAGAAGGTCTACCAACCGGAAAAGAATTGGTAGATAAATACTTCCATCCACTTTCACAACATCCACAAATTCAACCCTATATACATTTAAATACAGAAGTAGTATCTATCGGAAGAAAAGGATTGGATAAAATGAAAACAGCCAATAGAGAAAACAAACCGTTTATAATTAAAGTAATTGAAAACAATCAGACGAAATATTATGAGGCAAAAGCCATAATTGACTCCTCTGGCACTTGGAATCAGCCCAATCCTATCGGATCTGGAGGAGTCTTTGCAGAAGGAGAACAAGAGATTAAAAATAATATTTTCTATGGTATTCCTAATATTAAAGGAGATCTATTAAATCGTTATAAGAATAAAAATATTCTGGTTGTTGGAGGAGGACACTCTGCTATGAATGTTTTACTGGACTTGGCAGATATTCAAAAGAAATATTCCAATACACAAATAAACTGGGTATTACGAAAAAAAGATCTTTCAGTTGTTTATGGAGGAAAAGAAGATGACGCATTCGAGGCAAGAGGTGCTTTGGGTGCACGCCTTGAAGGATTGATAAATGGTAAAAAATTGAATGTTTATACGCACTTTCATATTCTAAAATTAACAGTGAATAAAAATGGAATCCAAATAGATGGAGAGCTAAATGGAGAAAATGAGACCATATCCAATATTGATGAAATAATTAGCAATACAGGTTCGCGACCTAACTTAGATATGATCCGTGAAGTAAGAATCGATTTAGACGCTTCATTGGAGTCTGTTTTTGACTTAGCCGAACTAATTGATCCCAATACACATAGCTGTGGAACAGTACGTCCTCACGGTGAAAAAGAATTAAGACATCCAGAAAAAGACTTTTACATAGTTGGCTCTAAAAGTTATGGAAGAGCTCCCACATTTTTGATGGCTACGGGGTATGAGCAAGTACGATCCGTTGTGGCATACTTAGATGGAGATTTTGAATCTGCAAAAAGAGTAGAATTAAACTTACCAGAAACAGGGGTCTGTAGCTCGGATAGCGTGAGTGAAGGAAGTTGTTGTTAAATTAAAAATGAAAAAAAATGAAAATATTATATGTATTTCCACATCCCGATGATGAATCATTCGGGCCTGCTGGAGCAATAAATCAACAAGTAAATGATGGCAATGACGTTTATTTACTCACCCTAACTAAAGGAGGCGCAACCCAGGTTAGGCATAAGCTAAATCTAAGTATAGAGGAAATGGGAATCATCCGCCATAACGAGATGCTTGATGTAAAAAAAGTACTCCATTTTTCAGGATTTACACTATTAGACTACCCAGATAGTCGGTTAAAAGAACTTGATCCAAGAATAATAGAAAGAGACGTTCAAAAAGAAATTGAACGAATACAACCCAACATAGTAATAACCTATCCTGTTCATGGAGGTAGTGGTTTTCACGACCATTTAGTTACTTATGCTGTAGTAAAAAGAGTGTTTCTTGAAATGAAAGATAATGGCGCAAAATATTTAAAAAGGTTAGCTTTTTTTACAATGCCAGACAATGGAGCACCTTCATTTATGAAAGATGGTTGGCCAAGATTAAAACTATCTGAGAGTGAGTTAATTGATGTAATTACACCATTAAATAAGAATAATGTTATTGCCATGAGAGAATCGTTACTGTGTTACGAAACCTATCAAGAAATGGTAGAAAAAACAGGGGTTATTGAAAAAATAGGAAATAAGGTTCATTTTGAAATTGCTTTTGAAGATCACTATCCCCCACTAAAGAAAATAACCGATAATCTAATTCTTTAGGAATTTTATGCATCATTTTTTCAACTATTCGTCTTAGTAAGTGATTATAATTATAAAAATTTAAATTATGAAAACAAGTAAGTTAAATACCGAAGAAACAACAACACAAAGCTCGGGATGTTGTACACCAACTGCGAGTGTGAAAGAGCAAAACACACCATGTTGTGAACAACCAGAAGACGGTTCCTCTTGTTGTGATAAAACAGAATCTAAAGAAGTGAATTCTGAAAAAACAGGTTGTTGTTAAGTAGAAAATTAAAAATTGATATATCTACTACTAAAAGCTCCCATTTTTTGGGAGCTTTAACTTCTAGTGGTATTATGGCTTTGGCAGGACTTGGAGATGCTATTTTGTATCCCGTATTACCAATTTATGCTGAAAGATTAGGTCTTCCGCTAGTAAGCGTTGGTTTTTTACTCTCAATTAATCGCTTTGTTAGAGTAATCTCTAACACTTGGATTGCCAATATTATTAATAGTATTGGTATGAAGAAGGTACTCCTTTGGTCGTCTTGTTTTGCGGTAATTACCACATTTGTCTATGGCTTAAAATTAGGATTAATAACCTTTGCTATGGCAAGAATTATTTGGGGATTAAGTTATTCTGGCTTAAAAATTTCAACCCAGAATTATGCATCAAAAGTAAAAAGCAATGTTGGATTTACTTTTGGAATAACACAAAGTATTAAATCATTAGGAGCATTAGTAGCGTTATGCATTGGTCCAATATTAATTTCCACTTTTGGTATTGAAAGTACATTATTTGTTATAGCAAGTATCAGTTCAGTAGCTATAATTCTTAGTTTCACTTTATCTAATCTTAATCACACCCCAACCAATAAGGTAAAAACTAAGCAAACATTTTCGTTTACAACACTTAATTTATTAATTACTTTTCTCGCAATTTCAATTGACGGTATTTTGGTAGTCGTGCTTGCAAACTTATTAAACGATTCATCCATAAGCACTCCACAATTGTTAATATTAGTAGCATCTTACTTATTATTGAAACGAATAGCAATGGTTGGTGTATCTTTAATTAGTGGTATGCTTACTTTAAAAATAGAGTCCTTAAAATTGTTTAGTGTTTCAATAATTATATGTATTCTAGCGATGTTCTTAATCGCCATAAACTTTACTATATTGGGTGTTATTATTGCTTTTATGGCTAATGCTATAGTAGTTACCTTTTCACCTTTAATTGCAATTGAGCAGCAAACAAAAAGCGATAATTCATTGCAAATTATTTCAAGTGTAAGCACTTGGTGGGATTTAGGAGCTGGACTTGGAGCTTTTTTAGGCATCGTATTAATAGAATATATTGGTCAATACTATTTATTCTTAGCTCTTACAATTCTTATTACTGCTTTATTTATTAATTTTATTATTCAAAATGGAAAAACAAATAGAACAACTATATAAACCTCTATTCCTTTATGTCAGGAAAAGAATTAATAATCAATTAGATGCTGAAGATTTAACTCAAGAAATTTTTTACAAACTATCCACATCAAAAAATGAAAATGTAAAAAATATTAAAAGTTGGGTGTACACAATTGCAAAAAATAGTATAACAGATTATTACCGAAAGAAAAAACGGTTTACCGAAGACATAGAGGTTATCGAATTTCAAAAAGAATTATCAGAAAAAAACACAGTTAATGAATTAAGCAATTGTATTGCTCCATTTGTAAATCAATTACCCGAAAATTACCGCACTATTATTAATTTATCGGAAATTGAAAATTTCTCACAAAAAGAAATAGCCGAAAAACTTAATTTAAATTATACAACCGTCCGATCTAAAATACAAAGAGGCAGAGTGAAATTAAAAAAATTAATATCAGATTGTTGTACTATTACACAAGGAGGGAAAGGTGCTATAATGGATTATAAAAAAAATAAAAAATGTGGTGATAACTGTGCAAATTAATATATAATACCACTCATAAAACATTAAGCACAATAAATTATTATGTAACATTGAAGTACAAAAAATGTCTATGTAGTATATCAATCTAAAAAAATCAATGAACAGAATTATAGCAACTACAACTTTACTCTTACTTTTTACAATTTTTGGTTGTAAAAAAGATGTAACTGAAAACAATTTAAATAATGAAATTACAACATATATTAAAGAGCAAATACAAATACAAGAAATTCCAGGTATAGCACTAGCTGTTATTAAAGATGGGAATTTAATTTATGAAGAATACTTTGGAAAAGCCGATTTAGAAAAGAACACCCTTGTAACTAAAAACACCCTTTTTCCTGTTTATTCCATTACCAAGTTGGCTGTAAGTACTGCTATTTTTCAGCTCATTGAGCAACATAAAATATCTTTAGAGGATGTGATTTCCAAATACATTAGTAATTTACCTGAAAGCTGGCAAACTATTAAAGTAGAACACTTATTAACACATTCTTCTGGTTTACCAGATTTTTATGTAAAAGAAGGAACTATTTCTGATACTGATATTTGGTCGAAACTAATTAATGAAAGTTTACATTTTGATACAGGCAATCAGTTTGAATACAATCAAACAAATTATTGGTTGCTAGCAAAAATTATTGAAAAAATAACAAGTCAGTCTTTCGAGGACTTTATTATTACAAACCAATTTCAAAAAGATTCAAGTAATATTATCTTTTCATCAGACCTAAGCGATGAATTTTTAAACAGAGCTAGTCGTCATGAGTTTAATAATGAGAAAGGTGAATATAATATTTCTAAAGTGTATGGAGGAAGAAGATACCATGCTGCCAATGGCATGAACATTACTTTAAAAGAACTCGTTGAATGGAATGCTCGTTTGGATAACAATCATTTATTAGGAAACGAATTAAAACACAAAATGTGGGAGCCTTTTAAATTTAATAATAAAACTGATGAATTTCTTCATGGATGGCATACTTACTCTTTAAACAACAATGTGTCATATGGTTTTACAGGTGGTTCTCAAACAGGTTTTAGAAAGTTTATTAATAACAATCTTACCATTATCGTTTTAACAAATGGGTATAAATATTTTTCTCCTCATAACGATATAATAAATCATGTAGCTGGTATTGTTGACTCTAAATTAGTGTATCACAAAGCAAACGTTCAACATGAGATTATATCTTGTTTTTTGTTGAAAAATGATGAAGATGCTATTAAAAATTACTTTAATGTAAAAGCTAATAATCCTGAACAAGAATCAGATAAGAAATCCTCTTATTCATTTGAAAATACCTTAAATGCTGTTGGCTATCTTCTTCTGCAAAAGAACAATATTAAAAAAGCTATAAAAGTATTTAAGTTGAATATTAAAGAAAACCCAAAATCATCAAATTGCTATGCAAGTTTAGCTGAAGCATATTTAATAGACAATCAACTAAATCTCTCCAAAGAAAATTGTATTCTAGCTCTAGAATTAAGACCTAAAAATAATTACTTAAAATCCATGATTGAAACTATTGAAAAACGAGCGAAATCAATGGAAACTACAACAACTCTCTAATATTAGCATAACTAGTTTTAAACGCTATTTCTTGCCAATACTTTTTACTACATTAGTAAACATAATTTACTATACGAAATTTTTATAGGAATAGTCCAGTCAATTAATCATAATATATACATTATCAAAGACTTAAGAGGTCATGCTAAATTTTCCTAGACTTAGGATTTAAGCTAATTATTAGTGTTAAAAAAATAAAATGCAGGCGTGGTGGAATTGGTAGACACGTTAGACTTAGGATCTAGTGCCGCGAGGTGTGGGAGTTCGAGTCTCCCCGCCCGCACGATATAAGGCTAAAACGTTTCTTTTAATCGAGAAGCGTTTTTTTATTAAATAATAGCTTTTCGTTGGAGTTCTATTGGGAATTTAATTTATAAACAACCATAGCATCGTTATTTCTTGTAACTAGGATTTTTTCTGTGTTTTTTTGTTGTATAACATGTATTCCTTTTGCCATACCATTAATAGCTATTCCACTTTCTAAAGCTGAAATGGGTTTAAAGTTATTTTTACCGTTATTTATTAGTAATAATCCGTAACTCGCATCGTTTCTTGTGGTTTCAATTTCAGATTGATAGATGTTACCTGCAATTAAAATATCTTTTAATCCATCATTATTATAATCATTAATTAAAATATCATTAATAGAAGACAGTTGTGCTTGGTTGGGAAGTTGAATAGTATTAAATTGTCCATTGCCTAAGTTTTCTAAATACACAGAAGCAAAGTTATTTGCTTTTAAGTGTAAGGCTTCCTCTAGTTTTTCCTTTCCGTAAACATCGATTAGTTTTGCAGAGCCAAAATCGTTATATGTTGGGAATTTTTTCTTTATAAATGGCATTTGATTTGAGGAACACTCACGTCCGCGAAGTGGAAATAAATCTTGATTATTATAATAGCCTAAAACAATGTCGTTAGTGCCATTATCGTCAAAATCTGTTGAAAAGACTTCAAAAGGTTCCTTAACTGAAGCTTTGTATTTGTAATTTAAACCGAGGTTGCCAACAACATAATCTGTATCGCCATCATTATCAAAATCGGCACCTTTTATACTATTCCACCAACCACTTGAATTTGGAAGTATATTTTCTTGAAGTATAAATTTCCCATTTTCATTTTTAAAAAAGCTAATTTCCATCCATTCACCCACCACTATTAAATCGGTTTGATTGTCGTTATCAAAATCAGTCCAAATGGCATCGGTTACTAGTCCTATATTTGATAATTTAGGAGCTTTAAGTTTTTCAACATTTCTAAATTTCCCCTTATCATTTTCTAATAAATAACTTATATCAGCAAACGGATAAGTTTGTGCCTTAAGTCGACTTCCAATAAATAAATCTAAGTCGCCATCATTATCAAAATCGAAGGGTTTTACACAGCTTCCGCTAGATGTCATTTTAGGAAGTTTGGAGTTGTCTTTTTTAAAGCTTCCATTAGTATTTATATAAAGTCGGTCTTGATACATACTGCTATTCGCTTTCCATTCGTTACCACCGCTTACCACATATAAATCTAAATCGCCATCGTTATCGGCATCAAAAAAATGAGCATTAACATCTTCTTGATTTTTATCAATTTGCCAAGTTTTAGTATTGGAAACACTAAATGTTTCATCTTTATTTTGAATGTATAAAGTCCCTGAATACCCTTGTGAACCTCCAATATAAAAATCATCTAATCCATCATTATTAATATCTCCTACTGCTGATGCTGGTCCAAATTGTGACATTTTATGAGGCAACAGGCTCTCGTTAATAAAATCGTTATGGTTGTTTTCAATGTGTTTATGTTCTATTTTCGAACTTTTAGTAACGTCGGTAAATAAAGTAGTACTTGGTTTTTTGTTGGTTTTGTCAATTGTTTTGGCATCGCTATAATTTATTGTTAACTTTTGATTTGCTTTAATATTTTCAATGATTTGAAACTTGCCATCTGGCCAAATGATAGTTATACTTTCAACAGATTTTAATTGATTTAAACCAAGATGTAAAACAGGTTCAACTGCAGATTGATACCCACGGGTAGGATAATTTTCTATAAACTGAGAACCGTTTTTTGTTTTAGCTTCAATGCGAACACCAATACCAAATGGGTTTTTAGAGTTTCCTTTAAATTGAAATTGAAGATAATTTTTATTGGAATTATTTTTTAGAATAGTAGCGGATTCATCAATATTATTAACTACTAAATCTAAATCGCCATCGTTATCTAAATCGGCATAAGCAGCACCATTTGAAAACGTAGATTTAGTAATTCCCCAATCCGATGAAGTTTTATCAAACGTTAAGTCGCCATTGTTTTTAAAAAAATAATTAAGCGTTTTTCTTTGTGGTGTTTGCTTGACTAGTTCTTCAATAACGGCAGCCATTTTTTCATTGTTTTTCTGGGCTTCCTCTAAACGCTTTAGCTTGTGGTTTCTAAAATCGTTATTCCTAAAATCTCTTTTTAATCCGTTAGAAATGAACAAATCTTTAAAACCATCGTTATCAAAATCAGCAAATAATGGACTCCAACTCCAATCAGTATTTGAAACTCCAGAAAGTTGTGCAATCTCGCTAAAATTTTGGTTGCCATTATTCATTTGTAGTGCATTAAACATATATTGATAATGAAATCCGTTATTTACTGCATGATTAAATATATCTGGATTCATGCCGCTCATACTGGTTTTAATACCGTAATTATCTTCGGCAACCATATCTAACGACATAATATCCAAAAGGCCATCATTATTAAAATCCGCAATATCGGTGCCCATTGAAAAATTTGGAATGTGTTTTACAGACGATTTTAAACTTTCGGTAAAAGTGCCATCGCCATTATTATAGTATAAATAATCGTGTTCTATATAATCGTTTGCAACGTAAATATCTGGCCACCCATCTTGATTTAAATCGCCAACCGATACGCCCAAACCAAAACCTAAGGGATTGCCAATTATGCCGGCTTGTTTTGATATATCTACAAATTTACCGTTGTCGTTTCGGTATAATTTATCGCCCACAAATTCATCTTCTTTATTCTTGAAATCTTCAGGGTTGTTTGTGTTTATTGGCGAAACATTGTGGTTAAGTAAAAACATATCCAAATCACCATCTTTATCAAAATCAAAGAAAGAGGCTTGGGTGCTATACCCAGAAAAATTTAATCCGTAGTGAGCTGCGCTTTCCGTAAAAGTTCCGTTTTTATTATTTACGAATAATTGATTTTGTCTGTTTTTAGCTTTTCCTTTTCCAGATTTGCAGACATAAATATCTAACCACCCATCAGCATTTATATCTACCATGGTTACTCCAGTTGTCCACCCAAAAGAACCTTTTACATTGGCTTTATTTGTGATGTCTTCAAACTTAAAATCGCCTTTGTTTAAGTAAAGTTTATTGTCTTTTAAGTTGGAAGTGAAATACATATCGGCTAATCCATCATTATTTATATCGCCAACTGCAACACCTCCTCCGTTATAAAAATACTCATAAACCATACTATTCATAGCACTACTTTCTGGTATTTCGTTTATAAAATTTATACTGCTTTTATGAGCTTGAATTTCGGTGAATAATGTAGTGTTTGCATCTTTTTGAAGAGTTTCTTTATTTGAATCCTTTTTACATGAAAAAATAAGCATGCTTAAAAAGACAATTAACAATTTTACATGTTGGCAATATTTAATCATTGACAGATGTATTAATAGTATAAAAATAAAGAAACACCTAGGAATATTAATCCCTAGGTGTATTCAGTTAAAAAACTAAACTTTAACTAACTCTATTACTTAAAATTTACCACCCAGGGTTTGGGTCTAAATTGTTATTTATATTAATTTCTTGTAACGGTATAGGAAACACAATATGCTTATCTTGAAAATTCTCCGCAAATGGCTTATTGTGATTTTCTAAAGTGGTTTTAATAGACTCTGTTGCAGTACTACCACGTTGCCATCGGTATAAATCGAACCAGCGAATACCAAATTCCATAGCTAATTCTACGGGACGCTCATGATGACGGATTTGCGTGCGTAATTCATCCTTTGTCATTACACCCAAAGCTTCAGCACCACCTCGTTGTCTTACAATATTGACTTGATCAATTGCCAAAGGTGTTTTGTCGTTTTCGTTTAAAGCTTCGGCGTACATTAGCAGCACATCTGCATAACGGATTACAGAGATATTAGTCCCGTTATAGAAATTTTCGTCGGCATTAAACGCATATTTTTTAAAGTATTTAGGATGATTCAAATCTGCTGCTACACTGGCGTAAGTTTCGTTTTGTCCAGAATCTCTACTGTACATTTCAGAATTAGGGTCATCAAAGAAAATACTTTCGTAAACGCGATTACTAATATCCCCACCTGTGGTTAAATCAGTTTTCATTTCATCTACTAGCCATTGAGAAGGATAAAATAATTCCCAACCCCCAAAGGCATAAGGCGATACTTGAAAGTTAAAAACTTGACGCTCGTCGTTTCCGTTTGAACGGTCTCCTGAAAATTGAATTTCAAAAATACTTTCACTTCCGTTTTCAGCTAATCCGTTAAAGTTATCGGCATAGTTTGGTAATAATGAATAGCCCATACCTGTAACTTCTTGTAATTTAGTTTCTGCTTGTCCCCATTTTTCTTGAAACAGGTAAACCTTTCCTAGCATAGCTTTCGCTGCGCCTTTTGTGGCTCTACCTTTCCATTCTGATGGATAATTAGTTGGCAAATCTGCTTCAGCGTCACTTAAATCAGTTTCTATTTGTGCCCAAACTGCTGAAGGTGCTGCTTGACTTGGAAATAAATCTTCCAAATCGCCACTAAAAACTGTAATTAGTGGTACATTTTCAAAACCAGTTACTAACCAAAAGTAGTAGTAAGCTCTTAAAAATTTAGCTTCAGCAATAAGTCCTTTTTTAGTATCTGCAGAAAGTGCTTCCATATTAGGAACTTGTTGCAATATTTGATTTGCTCTACCTATACCGGCATAACTTGCTTGCCATACATTATATGGTCCGCTTTCTTCAGTTGTGTTAGAAAAACTTGCTAAAGAACGCCCATAAGTTTCAGCTGTATTGTTCTCTACATCGTCTGCTCTGTATGCTGTAGACGTATAAATTTCTTCAAAAAACGCCCATTTACTTCCACTAGCACTTTGCAAAGCACCGTAGGCCGCAGTTAAGGCTTGCATTGCATGATCTTCGGTTTGCCAAAAACTTTCTTCAGTTAAAACTTCTTTATTTTCAACATTAATAAAATCATCGCTACATGAATTTAAAAACCCGATAAAGCATACCGTTATAATTATATATTTTATTTTTTTCATTGTTCTTTTTTTTAATTTATAGTGAAAGATTTACTCCTAAAATAAACGACTTTGTTAAAGGGTAAAAACCTCTATCTACACCTCTTGTAAATGTGCCTCCATTTGCAAGTCCTGGGTCGAAGCCCGAATAATCTGTAATGGTAAACAAATTATTGGCTGTTACATAAATTCTGGCATTAGATATGGCCAGTTTAGAAGTTACAGATTCTTGGAAAGTGTAACCAATTTGAATATTTTTTAATCTTAAATAAGAACCATTTTCTAAGAAATAACTTGAAGGACGAATATTATTGTTAGGGTCGCCAAATGCATTTCTAGGAACATTACTTCCTGTATTTTGAGGCGTCCAAGCATTTAATAAATCGGATGACATATTATTTCTATCCGTTCTATATAACCACATTTTTACACCGTTATAAATTTTGTTGTCTTGTGTGCCTTGAAAGAACACACTGGCATCAAAGTTTTTATATTTAGCATTAAAATTTAAGCCATATTCAAAATCTGGAAGCCCGCTTCCCATATAGCGTTTATCTTCATCACCTAGAGACCCATTGCCACTTATATCTGTAAACCTTAGGTCTCCAGGAACTGCATCTGGTTGTACGCCATGTGCATCAATTTCTGCTTGATTTTGAAAAATTCCATCAGCTTCAAATAAATAAAAACGACCAATTTCTCCGCCTACTTCTGTTCTTGTGGTCGGGAAGTTGTTAAATTCAATAAAGCCATCTGTAAAAGATTCATTTGCAATACCCAGCTTAGTAACTTTATTTTTCGAGCTACTTATGTTTGCCGAAATATCAAAAGTGAAATCTTTATCCGAATCACTATTATAAGTAAGTGATAAACCCCAACCTTTGTTTTCTAAATTTCCGCCGTTTGTTAAAGGAAACGATGTTATTCCTGATGAAGCTGGAATTGGCACAGACACTAACATATCTGTTGTTTTAGAAATAAAATAATCAAATGTCGCCTTAATACTATTGTTTAAAAGCCCTAAATCAACACCAATATTAGTAGTTGCTGTTTCTTCCCATTGAATATCAGGAGTTGGTAACGAGTTTGCAATTGCTCCGACTAAAACATTTTGGCTAACACCTTCGCCAAAAGGATAGTTTAGTTGTTGTCCGCCAGAACCAATTCGAGCTAAAAATAAATGTTCGCCAATTAATTGATTCCCTAATGTGCCATAGCTAAATCTAGGTTTTATTTGGCTAAATAAATCCGATTCGAAAAAATCTTCGTTATGCAATGCCCAACCTAAAGATAGTGAATAAAATGTACCATATTTATTATCTGGTCCAAATCGAGAAGACCCGTCGCGTCTTACACTGGTTTGTAAATAGTATTTTTTATTGAAATCGTAATTGATTCGACCAAAATAAGATTGCAATGTATTTGTTGAATTAAATCCATAAGACGATTCATCTCCAATACCAGCACCTAAAGCTTGTAATTGGTCTGATGCTAAAGTGTTATTTGAACCACCAACTGATCTGAATTGGCTTTTCTCTCTTGAGACACCCAATAAAACATCTACGTCGTGATTACCAAATTTTTTACGATAGTTTAAGGTATTATTTAAGGTCCACTCGTTAGTTCTCGACCGTGATTCATCTAACAATGGATTGTCATTGGTTGACTGCGGTCCAAAATTATAAGTTGGCAAGAAAAATGAAAAGTGCGTATTCTCTACATTAGCTCCATATTGAAATTGATATTTTAAACCTTCAATAATATCTAGGGTAGCAGATATATTAAATTGCATATAATCATCTTGATTTGCTCTATCGGTAATCTCACCTTCTCCTATTGGGTTACCAGAGCCTAGTCCATTTGCAGGAGTAGCAAACCCGTTTAGAGAACTTGCATCGTAAATGGCTTTATGTGGTAATTGAGAATAAATATCTAAGAATGGAGAAAAACTAGCATTTCCACCTCCAATGGGCTCAAAAATCCCACGTGTGTTTTCTCTGGTATAACTTAAACCTGGAGAGATTTTTAACTTGTCGTTAAGCAGTTTGAAATCCATATTAAGACGTGTATTAAGCCTATCGAAACCTGTGTTTATTACCGTTCCAGAATTATCAAAATATCCTGCAGAAAAATTGTAGTTCATTTTTTCAGTCCCGCCAGATATTCCTATGTCGTGTTTTTGCTCAAAAGCATTACTCATGTATTCTCCAACCCAATCAGAATCTGCATACTGTTCGGCATTTGTTAAATAAGGTGCCGGTGTAACTCCTACATTATTATATGCTTCTAATTTAATTTGATCGTGCTGACTTCTATTTGCTATACTTACATTATCGCTTACAGAATGCGTGCTTATATAGGAGTTAATAGTTACTTTAGGCTCTCCAGTTTCACCTCTTTTTGTAGTTACAATTACAACACCATTTGATGCTCTAGAACCATAAATGGTAGCTGCTGAAGCATCTTTTAATATGCTTATATTTGCAATATCTGCTGGATTAATATATGAAAGATCTCCAGGAATTCCATCAATAACAAATAGCGGATTATTATTTCCTATAGTTCCTAAACCTCTAATTCTTATTACAGGATCACTGCCTGGTGCACCAGTAGCAGAAGATACATTAACACCTGCTGCTTGACCTTGTAAAGAGGTTGCTATATTAGATGTTGGGATTTTTTGAAGTTCGGCAACATTAACAGATGTTATGGCAGCAGTTACTTCTTCTCTTTTTTGAATGCCATAACCTACCAAAATAACTTCGTCTAAACTTTCAGCATTTTCTTCTAAAGAAACATTTATAGCAGTCTGATTACCTACCATAACCTCTTTGGTTAAAAAGCCTAAGAAGCTATAAACCAATACGGTTTGTTTGTTTGGGACTTCAATAGAATAGGTTCCCTCAAAGTCAGATTGTACTCCAACAGTTTGATTGTTTTTAATGGTAACTGTTGCTCCGGGAAGAGGTATTCCTGTGTTGTCTGTTATGGTTCCACTTACTTCAATACTTTGAGAAAAAGAACTGGATGTAAACCCAAACGATGCAAACACAAAAAGCAATAAAAACAGGCCATTAAAAGGCTGGTTTTGATTTTTTGATTGTTTTTTTTTCATATTAATAGTTATTTGTTAGTCATATGCCCAAGCCTCAAATTTTGGCATGAGCTTAGGTGTTATCAAATATTGTATTATTTTCAAATAAAACCTCAAAAATCACCTTTACTTGACCTTTACATTATACTTAAATGTCTTTATTTGTGTGTGTTTAATAAGAAATGCGTGTAAATAAAAATTAAAGAAGAGAGTATGGCTCTATTTAGAGATAAGAATTTTAAAAAACTAAATACTTTCTAGAAAACTAACTAGGTTTTCTTTTTTATCTAAATTCAGTTTTTTTCTCAATCGATGCCTGCCAATTTCTACAGAATTTAAAGAAATATTATTAATATTTGCTATTTCTTTTGAGCTGAGCTTAAGCTTAACTTGAACGGCTAATTGTACATCTTTGTTAGTTAAGTGAGGATATTTTTCTTTAATTCTGAATAAAAAATCGCTTTGTAAAGTTTCAACATTTGTATGGAATCTTTGAATATCTTCATTAAAATCAAACTTAAATGTATATTCTTTTATAAGTGCATTTATGTCTTTTTTTAATTGCTTTATATCTGTAAAATTTAAGCTTTTAAAAGATTTTGTAAGGTCTTTGTATATTGATGTTCTTTGAGATATAAATAAGGCTAGATTTGTTAGCTCTTTCATACGAAATTCTAATTTATGCTCAAGATTTTCTCGTAAAAGCGATTGTGTTCTTAATTTTTCTTTTGACAACTTATGGCTTTGCAGGTAAATCGCTTTTTTCTTTTTTATATTGTTCCAAAGTGATGCTATAATAAGAATTGCAATAATTACTGATAATATAGAACCAATTAGTAATAATTTTCTTTTTTGGGCTTCTAAGTTTCTTTGTTGCTCTAATAATTTAATTTCAGACTCTCTTCGCTCATCTTCGTAAAGAATCCTCATTTCAGTTAGTTTTTCACTTTTATTACTCGAAAAAATTTCTGAATTCCCTTCTGCGTATTTCTTATAGTAATTGAAAGCCTCTTTATAATCTTGTTTTGCTAAATAGTAGTCAGACATAATTCTATCATTCTCCACTATCCACTCTTTATTATCCATTAATCCCTCCATAATCAATCTGGATTCTTTTAATAGTAAATAACATTTGTCAAAATTTCCAAGCTTTAAATTTACAATTGAAAGTTCATTTAGAATATGCACCTTATTTTGATCGTCTTTAATTTGATTTGTAATCTCTAAAGAAGATTCTAAAAAGGTCTTAGCAGAATCTAGTTCATTAATTTTACGGTAACAAACACCCATATTTTTCATGGTTTCTGCAATTCTATCTTTATTATTAAACGCTTTTTTAAGCTCTAAAGATTTTTTAAAAAAAGATAATGCCAAATTGCAATCTCCTTTGTGTTCGTGAATTAGTCCTATACTGTTATAGCTATAAGCAATGCGCTGCTTGTCGCCAATTTTTTCATGTATTTTTAAAGTTTCAGTATGGTATTCAAGAGCTTTGTCAAAATAGCCAATGTCGTAATATAGCCATCCAAGGGTTCGTAGTGTAAAGGCTAAATCATAATCATTCTCAATACCTTTTCTAATTTCCAACGATTGCAGCCCTAGTTGTAAAGCTTTATCATAAAAATCATTAAACAAATAGCCTTGACAAAGATTAATAAGCGCTAATCCTTCTTGATTTTTATCATTAAACTCTTGTGCTAACTGTAACGCTTCATTTGCATATTCTATAGTTTTATTGGAGTTTATAGACCAATAAATTTCAGCAACTCTATTTAACAAAGGTATTTTATCTTTACCTCTTGAGTAGGGTAGGATGGTTAGTAAACTATCCAATTCTATTTGAGAGTCGCTTGGGTTTTCATCCCAGATATTAGTTTGACAATGCATAGTAAGACCTATAAATACAAGTATAAAAAAAGTAAGTTTCATTAATTTTTTCATTAGCTAAGATTTATAAATTATAAAGAAATCTACATATATTACAAATAACGATATTATAAATTAATATGGGGCTTAAAAAAGTGAATATGAAAGGTCAAGTAAAGGTGTTTTTTGAATTATTAAAGAAAAATAATCGAAATTTGTTAGAATCTATTAAGTTTTAAAATACGTACACATCCTAATTAAAAAAATGCATTTAAACAAGGTGATTAAATATATAGCAGTTTTAGTTTTGTTATTAATTTTTAGTTGTAATAAGCCTAAAGAACCAATAAAGATTGATAATAAAGATAATTTCCTAAACTTTAGTAAAAATATTCTGGATTACCATATTACACCAAAAGACTCTGTAGATAAATCTGGTTTAATGTTTTCAGGTCAAGGTGCTTGGTTTGGGTATGGCTTGCATAAAGAATCAAATGAATCTATTGGTTTTTCTGGACCTTTTTTGATGACGCAGCAAAATGGTGTTTGGTTAAGCACATCTCTTATGAATGCCATGATTAAAGTTGATAATAGCTTTGAATTACTAAATGGGGGACAAGGGCATAGTTATTCAAGTCATTTAGAGAAGAACTATTCAAGCGATAAAATAGCTGTGAGCGAAAAACTAGTTTTCAAAAACGGGCACACTGCTTTACTACAAACCAAAATAAAAAACACTAGTGATAGGAGTATCAATGTGAAAATTTTATGGGGTCACTCGCCTATTTTGATTAGTGGAATTTCTTTATCAAAAAGTGATAACATAATCAAAATTAATTCTACAAAAACAAATGCCAAAGGTTATCTAACTTTCCCTAAAACTACCCATGTTGAATTAGTAGATAGCTTACAATACAACGCAAAAAGTAGTTTAGATTTAAAACCCAACGAAACCAAAGAAATTACTATTTTACATACCTTTATTTTTCCAGAATATTCTTGGGAAGAAGAAAAAAAACAAATTCAAAAGATTAATTTCGATTCCGTTTTAAATGTACGAAAACAAGAAAAAAATAGTCAACTAAAAACCCTTATCGAAAACAGAAAATCACAATTTAAAGATTATAAATATGCTGAAGTTTTAGCCAAAGCTCATTTAACACTGCAAAACAATTGGCGAATTCCTGCAGGAGAAATTAAACACGAAGGCTTATTCCCAAGTTATCACTACGAATGGTTTAATGGGTTTTGGTCTTGGGATTCTTGGAAGCATGTTGTGGGACTATCTTATTACGATACCAGTTTAGCAAAAAATCAAATGCGAGCGATGTTCGATTTTCAAAGTAAAGACGGTTTTATTGTAGATTGTATTTACCGAGACACCACAATTGAAGCGCATAATTATCGTGATACCAAACCGCCACTTGCTGTGTGGGCAGTTACTAAGATTTATGAAAAGAATAAGGATATTGAATTTGTAAAAGAGTCTTATCCGAAATTAAAAAAATATCACGAATGGTGGTATAATAAACGTGACCACGACCAAGATGGATTGTGTGAATATGGCTCAACTGACGGCACACTAATTGCTGCAAAATGGGAAAGCGGTATGGACAATGCTATTCGTTTCGATGATTCTAAAATTCTTAAAAATAGTGAAGGCGCATATTCTCTAGACCAAGAAAGTGTAGATTTAAATGCTTATTTATATGCCGAAAAACTATATTTAAGCGAATTAGCTACTATTCTAAAAAATTCAGAAGATGCCAAAATCTATAAAGAGGAAGCTGAACTTTTAAAACAAAAAATCCAACAACAATTCTACGACAAAGAAGATGGTTGGTTTTACGATACAAATCTTGAAGGAACCATTTTTATTAAAGGAGAAGGTAGTGAAGGCTGGACAGCACTTTGGGCTAAAGCAGCGACACAAGAACAGGCAGAAGCTGTAAAAAATAAACTGATGAATCCAAAGAAATTCTATACTAAAGTGCCATTTCAAACCATGAGTGCAGACCATAATAGATTCGACCCGTTAGAAGGTTATTGGCGCGGTCCAAATTGGCTCGATCAAGCTTATTTTGGTGTAAAAGGATTGCGTAATTATGGGTTTAATAAAGAGGCAGATAAAGCAACCATTCAAATTATTGAAGGTGCTGAAGGCATTTTAGGAAAAGGAAAATCTATACGCGAAAATTACCATCCATTAACAGGAAAAGGTTTAAATGCCGAAAATTTTAGTTGGAGCGCAGCGCACCTTATCATGCTATTACAAAAGGACTAAATGAACTACGAGAAATTAAAAATTTCAAATCAGCAAGCCGAAGATATCCTCTTCGAGCTTTTCAAAATAAAGGGAATTGCAGCAGAACTTCCAGGAGAAGTCGATTTTAATTTTAGAATTAAAACTGACGATTCAGAAGGTTGTATTTTAAAGATTTCTCGACCAAATGAAAACGAAAAATATCTAGATTTTCAACAAAAACTATTACAGTTTGTTGAAGCCAATGGACAAAATCTTATTGCTCCAAAAGTTATTACTGATATTCATGGAAATACCATTTCTAAAATTACAGATGATTTTGGAAATGAACGAAATGTCAGATTATTAAGTTGGGTTTCGGGGCATGTTTGGAGTAATGTAAATCCGCAATTAAACGATTTGCGTTATAGTTTAGGTGAACAATGTGGTTTACTTACTAAAGCTTTACAAGGGTTTGAACATCCCGAAGCACATCGTGAATTTGAATGGGATGTAGCACAATCGCTTTGGACAAAAGTGCATATGAATTTGTTTAATAATGAAGAAAAGGAACTCATTGAATATTTTCAAAACCAATTTGAAAAATCTCAAGATACCTATTCATTATTAAGAAAAGCTGTAGTTCATAATGATGCTAACGATAATAATGTCATAGTCTCTTCAGATTTAATTAACCCTAAAGTTCAAGCCGCTATAGATTACGGAGACGCTATAAACACGCAAATTATTAACGATGTCGCCATTGCTTGCGCCTATGCTATAATGCATCATAACGATCCGCTAGAAGCTGCTTTGCCGATTATTAAAGGTTATCATTCTACATTTGCATTGCAAGAAAATGAACTACAACATTTGTATAATGCGATTGCCATGCGATTGGTAATTTCGGTTACAAAATCGGCAATTAATAAAATAGAAGAACCTAATAATGCCTATTTATTAATTAGCGAAAAACCCGCTTGGGAAGTCTTAAAAAAATGGCGAAATATAAGTGCGGATTTTGCACATTTTAGTTTTAGAAATGCCTGTGGTTTTAATGGACACCACAATGAAAATCAATTTAAAAACTGGGCTTCAAAACAAGATTTTAAATTAGCTGAATTATTTCCATCCATTAATAAAGATGAAGTATCTCCATTAGATTTAAGCGTGTCTAGCACATGGATTGGTCATCAAGAAGATTTTAATAATTTGGATGTCTTTGAATTTAAAATCAATCAGCTTCAAAAGAAAAACCCAAACAAAATTATAGCTGGCGGCTATTTAGAACCACGACCTTTATACACTTCAAATACCTATGATAAAATAGGGAATTATGGTAAAGAAAGTAGAACTATTCATTTAGGTATTGATTTTTGGTTGCCAAGTGACACACCTGTTCATGCTTTATTTGATGGCGAAGTGGTAGCTGCTGTAAACGATGCTGGTAATAAAGCATATGGCGGATTGGTTATTTTAAAACATCAAGTAGATAATTTTGAATTCTACTCACTTTATGGTCATTTATCTGTTGCTAGTACTACTAAAAATGAAGTAGGCGATATTATAAAAAAAGGCAAAAAGATTGGAGAATTAGGACATTCAAATGAAAACGGAAATTGGGCACCACATCTTCATTTTCAAGTCATGCTTTCGCTTTTAGATTATAAAAATGATTTTCCTGGAGTGGCTTATTACAAACAAATTGATGTTTGGAAAAGTATCTGTCTAGACCCAAATCTATTATTCAAATCGGAAACGCTTCAAAATACTTTTGAAAATTCAAACGAAGATTTAATCAATTACAGAAAACAACATTTAGGCAAAAGTTTAAGTCTTCAATATAAAGTACCTATTAAAATGGTGCGTGGTGCTGGACAATACCTTATAGATCAATACGGACGCAAATATTTAGATATTGTAAATAATGTGGCGCATGTTGGGCATGAACATTATGCAGTTGTAAAAGCGGGGCAAGAGCAAATGGCTTTAATCAATACTAATTCACGCTATTTACACGACAATATTAATGCTTTAGCGAAAGAACTCATTGAAACTTTACCACCAGAATTAAGCGTGCTACATTTTGTGAACTCAGGTAGCGAAGCCAATGAATTAGCCATACGGATGGTAAAAGCATCAACTGGCCAACGCGATATTATTGCCAGCGAAGTTGGATATCATGGCAACTCGAATATGTGTATTGATATTAGCTCTTACAAGTTTGATGGTAAAGGTGGCAATGGCGCACCAGAGCACACGCACATTTTTCCGCTTCCAGATACCTTTAGAGGAAAACATAGAGGCGAAGATAGTGCAGAAAAATACGCCGAAGAGGTTCAAAAACAAATCGATACGGTTCATAAAAAAGGACGAAACATCGGTGCTTTTATCATTGAACCTATTATAAGTTGTGGCGGACAAATTGAATTACCAGAAGGCTTTTTAGCTAAATCTTATGATTATGTTCGAGCCGCTGGTGGACTTTGTATTTCAGACGAAGTACAAACGGGTTGTGGTAGAATGGGTAAAACATTTTGGGGCTTTCAATTACATAATATTGTTCCAGATATTGTAACTATTGGCAAACCGTTAGGTAATGGGCATCCTATTGCTGCAGTGGCTTGCACTCAAGAAGTTGCCGAAAAATTTGCTAATGGTATGGAGTATTTCAACACTTTTGGTGGTAATCCAGTGTCTTGTGCTATTGGTGCTGAAGTTATACGAACCGTAAAGCGTGAGAAATTACAAGAAAATGCTTTAAAAGTTGGGGAATTTTTAAAATCTAAATTAACAGCACTTTCAAAAGAATTCCCAATCATTGGAGATGTTCGCGGCCAAGGCTTATTTCTTGGTATTGAATTGGTTGATGCTAATATGAATCCGTTGCCAGCTCAAACTGATTATTTAGCCAATAGAATGAAAGACCACGGTATTTTAATGAGTACCGACGGGCCAGATCATAATGTCCTAAAAATTAAACCACCAATAGTATTTACTAAAGAAAACGCAGAAGAATTAATCTTTTATTTAAGAAAAATATTTGCAGAAGATTTTATGCAACTTTAAAACAAGACAAATGAAATTAAAACTATTATGTATTATCCTGTTTTGTATTGTCTTGGGTTGCAAACAAACAGCATTACCAGAAGTTCCAGAGCAAACATTTCATTATAATCATAAAATATTTGAAGAGCATAAATTACCGCCAAGAGCCACTTATTTTGGATTTGAATCGGAGGATATTACAGTCAAAGAAAAATCAAAACGCTATTTAAGTTTAAATGGGCAATGGAAATTTAATTGGGTTAAAGACCCGAAAATGAGACCAACAACATTTCAAAATGAAAACTTTGATGACTCAGATTGGACAACCATTCCCGTGCCAGCCAATTGGGAAGTTGAAGGTTTTGGACACCCTATTTATTTGGACGAACGTTATCCATTTACCACAAAGTGGCCAAATGTACCAACCGATTATAATCCCGTGGGGACTTATAGAAATGAAATTACTTTAGATGCAGCATTCTTATCACAAGACGTTATTTTACATTTTGCAGGTGCCAAATCTGCAATGTACGTTTATATAAACGGCAAGTATGTTGGCTATTCTCAAGGCAGTAAAACACCTGCAGAATTTAATATCACAGAGTATTTAAAAAAAGGGAAGAATCTGTTGGCTTTACAAATGTTTCGCTGGAGCGACGCTAGTTATTTAGAAAGTCAAGACATGTTACGCATGAGCGGTATTGAACGTGATGTGTATTTATATACACAACCCAAAGTATCTATTTCAGATTATTATGCATATACAAATTTAGATGAAAACTATAAAAATGGAATTTCTGAAACCGCAATTTCAATAGCAAATAATTCAGAAGCATCTGTGAAACGAAAAGTATCTTTAGAACTTTTTGATGATGAAAATTCAGTGTATTCAGATTTAAAAACAATAGATATTCCAGCGAATGATACTATTCAATTTACTTCTGAAACGGTAATTAAAAATGTAAAACAATGGTCTGCAGAACAGCCAAATTTATACACGCTGAAAATAACTTTAGAAGATGAAACCAATACAAAAAATAGTCAATACATCACCAAAAAAATAGGTTTTAAAAGCGTAGAAATCAAAGATTCCCAAGTATTAATTAATGGTAAAGCTATTTATATTCGTGGCGTAAACAGACACGAAACCGATCCTTTTACTGGTCATGTAGTGTCTAGAAAATCTATGGAGAAAGACATTAAATTAATGAAACAAAATAATATTAATGCGGTACGCTCTTCTCATTATCCAAACGATCCGTATTGGTTGGATTTATGCGATAAATATGGTTTATATGTTGTAAATGAAGCCAATATAGAAAGTCATCCGTTAGCCATAGACGAAAATACTCAAATAGGTAACGAAATGAGCTGGTTACCTGCACACGAAATGCGTACAAAACGCATGTATTATCGTGATAGAAATCATCCATCTATATATTCGTGGTCATTAGGAAACGAAGCCGGTAAGGGAGACGTTTTTAAAAGCACTTATAAATGGTTAAAAAACAAAGATGATAATCGTATTGTGCAATATGAGCCTGCTGAAAAAGAGGATTATACTGATATTTATTGCCCAATGTATCCAAAACCAGAGTTTTTAATTAATCATGGTAAGTCTAATTCAGATAAACCATCTATAATGATTGAGTATGCACATGCTATGGGAAATTCTGTTGGAAACCTACAAGATTATTGGGACGTTATAGAAACGTATCCAAATCTTCAAGGTGGTTATATTTGGGATTGGGTAGATCAAGCTTTAGAATATAAAGATGAAAACGGTAATCCGTATTTGGCTTATGGCCACGATTATCATCCAGATTTACCAACAGACGGTAATTTTTTGAACAATGGTTTGGTTAACCCTTATCGCAATCCACATCCTCATTTAACCGAAGTAAAAAAAGTATATGAACCAGTTCAATTCAATTATTTAGGTAACGGCGTTATTGAAATTGAAAACAAAAATTTCTTTAGTAATCTTTCAAAAAAAACAATAGCTTGGAAAATTTTAAAAGATGGAAAAGAAGCTTTTCAAGATAAAAATATTTTAGTTGATGTTAAACCTCAAGAGACAAAAAAAATTCAACTAGAAAAATTTCCAAATTCTTTTTCTTTAGAAGGTGAATATATTTTTCAAGTAAGTTTAATTCAAAATGAAGATGAAAATTTAATTCCTAAAGGATATGAAATTGCTTGGGATGAGTTTTTACTTCAAAAAAGAAGATTTAATAAAACTACTTCTATAAAAGGAAAAAATCTTAAAATAATTAAAACCGACGGTTCTTTAACTATTAAAAATGATAAAGTTGACTTTAAAATTAACGCTGACACAGGAGAGATTCAATTATGGATATGTCAAGGAAAACTAATAACGAGCGAAGCTATTCGTCCTAATTTCTGGCGACCACCAACAGATAATGATTTGGGTAATAATATGCATAAATGGGCTCAAATTTGGCAAAACGCTACGTATAATTATAGTTCTAAATTGATTGAAAACCCTGTTAAATTAGGTGATGGCGTAACTTATAAGGTTGATTATGTTTTACCTAACAATAAAGCAAAGGTAGAAGCAAAATATACCTTAAAATCTGATGGAAGTCTAAACGTTGATTATAGTTTTATGCCCAATCAAAAGAACCTTCCAAACATTCCGCGTTTAGGAATGTACATAACTTTACCAAAAGATTTCACAAATATATCATGGTATGGTAAAGGTTTAACAGAAAGTTATTGGGACAGAAAAACAGGTGTAAAAACTAGTGTATATTCTGGAAAAATTATAGACCAATTTGAACGATATCTTCGTCCACAGGAAACGGGGAACAAAACCAATGTTCGTTGGGTTAAAGTATCTTCGAATGATTTGTCTTTAAAAGCATCAGGCAATACTTTAATTAATACAAGTGTTTGGCCGTTTGTTATGACGGAAATTGATTTTAAAAGTGGAGATGCAAGTCAATCAGCTTCTGGTTTAGTACCTGTAACTAAAAAACATGGTGCAGATATTAAAATTGGAGAAACCATACAATGGAATATTGATTTCTTACAAATGGGAGTTGGTGGAGATTCCTCTTGGGGAAGGTTAGTACATTCAGAATATACTATTCCTGCAAACAAAGAGTATGTTTATTCATTTAAAATAACACCATCTGTTTACTTTAATAATCTTTAGTGTTAATTAAAGTAAAGACAATCATAAAGTAACTATTGAATTAAATAGCCTGTTTTATCAAAACTTACACTCAATATTTCTATCTTATTTAAACAACTTACTTTTTAAAAAAATAAAGTAATCAAAACCTATTAGTTTTTTATACTTTTAGCGTCTATTAAGAGAGTGTTTTTAAGATTTTACAAAAGAAATATATACGAATAGATGAAAAAATTAGTTTTAATTTTAGTATTAACTCTAGGCTTTAATGCCTTTTCCCAAATACTAGAACCTGTTGAATGGTCAACATCTGTTGAGAAAGTTTCAGAAACTGAGTATGAGCTTATTGCTACGGCAAAAATAGATAAAGGTTGGCATTTATATTCGCAAAATGTGCCTGAAGGTGGGCCGATTCCAACAACGTTTGCTTTTCAGGATAATCAAGATTATGAATTAATTCAAACGGTTTTAGAAGAGGAGGGGCACACCATAAATGACCCCGTTTTTAATATGCGTATTAAGTTTTTTGAAAATAAAGTAGTTTTTAAACAACGGATAAAAGTATTAAATAATGAGCTGTCGTTAGTTAAAGGCGAAGTCGAGTTTATGGTTTGTGATGATACTAGGTGTTTGCCTCCAACTTATGCAGATTTAGTATTTAATATAAATTCTTCTAAAGAAAGTAACTTAGAAGCATCTGACAATAATAAAACTACTCCAATGGTAGATAATATGATTGTTAATAATATACTTTATGGATTATCTGTTAAAGATTTAAAAAAGGCTAGTATTAAATGTGAAAATGAAGTTACTAGTAACGCATCAGAAGTACAAAGCGGAGGGAAATCATTATGGAGCATTTTTGGTTTAGGTTTCTTAGGTGGTTTGTTAGCATTATTAACGCCTTGTGTGTTTCCAATGATACCTCTTACAGTAAGTTTTTTTACTAAAAAAAGCGGACAAAATAAAGGTTCAGGAGTATCTAAAGCATTGCTTTATGGGTTTTTCATTTTTGCAGTTTATATTATTTTAAGTGTTCCATTTCATTTATTAGATTCAGTAAATCCAGATATTTTAAATGAAATATCAACCAACGTGTGGTTAAATGTTATATTCTTTGCAATTTTCTTATTTTTTGCATTTTCATTTTTTGGATATTACGAATTAACTTTACCATCTAGTTGGACAAATAAAACAACTCAAGGAGAAAGTTCAGGAGGCTTTATTGGTATTTTCTTTATGGCATTAACGCTGGCTATTGTGTCATTTTCATGTACAGGTCCTATTCTAGGATCGCTATTAGCAGGCTCATTGACAGCAGATGGTGGTGCATGGCAACTTACCGCTGGTATGGCAGGGTTTGGAGTGTCTTTAGGCTTGCCTTTTGCATTATTCGCTATGTTTCCAAATATGATGAATGCTTTACCAAAATCTGGCGGTTGGTTAAATACGACCAAAGTAATTTTAGGGTTTTTAGAATTAGCATTGGCATTCAAATTTTTATCGAATGCTGATTTAGTAGCGCATTGGAATCTTTTAAAAATTGAACCCTTTTTAATACTTTGGATTATTATTTTTGGCGGATTAGCTTTATATCTGCTTGGGAAAATTAAATTTCCACATGATTCACCGATAAAGAAACTATCATTTTCAAGAATAGCTGGAGGCGTATTAGTGGCAGCATTTACTATATATTTAGTTTCGGGATTTAGAGTAAATAAAGAAACAAATACATTTACACCTTTAACATTGTTAAGTGGGCTAGCTCCACCAGTTGGTTATAGTTTTTTATATCCAAATGACTGCCCTAATAATTTAGAATGCTTTAAAGATTTAAAAACAGGTATAGCATATGCTAAAAAGGTTAATAAGCCTATTATGTTAGACTTTACAGGTTATGCATGTGTGAATTGTAGAAAAATGGAAGAACATGTTTGGCCACTTAAAAAGATTGATAATTACTTAAGAAACGATTATGTGTTAATTTCGCTTTATGTAGATGATAAAAAAACATTGCCAGAAGACGAGCAAGTAAATGTTAATAGAGTAAACGGAGGGACGAGAAAACTTGAGAGTTATGGACATAAATGGGCTAATTTTCAAACACAATTTTTTCAAACAAATTCGCAACCATATTATGTATTATTAAATTCTGATGGCACAAAAATTTTAAATCAGGCAGTAGGTTATACTCCAGATGAAGAAGATTATGCTAGGTTTTTAGAATGTGGTTTGAGTGTTTTCGAAAAAATAAAAGAATAGTATTTAACTATAAGAGTAATAACTTTTATTTAAGAATTCTAATAGAGAAACATGTCTTAATAGATCTCTATTTCATTATCCTGGTTAAATGAAAAAAGCGTTTATAGTTTTCAGGAATTTTGTTAATATCTAAAAGAGAACCTGGTTCCATGTGTGGGTAAATCTCTTCATAAGTTTTTACATCATATAAACCTACTCTTTTGCTAATGTGGTTTCTGATTAATTCGTTTGGATTATTAAGACCAGCAGCAGCTACAAGTTCTAGAAAACTTTGTATTGTTGCTTCGTGGTATCTTTTGGCACGTGGTGCTTTATCTTCTACAACTAATCCTTTAACTAAAGATGCATTTTGAGTGGCAACACCAACAGGACACGTATTGTTATTACATTGTAAAGCTTGAATACATCCAATTGAAAGCATCATAGCACGTGCGCTATTGCAACCATCAGCACCTAAAGCTATGGCTCTTGCCATATGGAAACCAGTAATAATTTTACCTGCAACAATAACTTTAATGTCTTTTCTTAAATTAAATCCTATTAAAGTATCGTGAACAAAAATTAATCCTTCGCGTAATGGCATCCCCATGGAATTTGAAAATTCTACTGGAGCAGCACCCGTACCGCCTTCGCCACCATCTACAGTTATAAAATCAGGTTGAATACCAGTGGCAATCATAGCCTCACAGAAATCCATAAATTCCTGTTTACGACCAAGACAAAGCTTAAAGCCAATTGGTTTTCCTCCAGATAGATCACGAAGTTTTTTAATAAAATACATAAACTGAATAGGATCAGAAAAAGCAGAATGAGACGGAGGAGAGTGTACCGCAACTCCAGGTTTTATATGTCTTATTTTAGCGATCTCTTCTGTGTTTTTTATAGCTGGTAAAATACCACCATGTCCAGGTTTGGCGCCTTGAGATAATTTTATCTCAATCATTTTTACTTGTGGGCGTAAAGCATTTTCTTTAAAAGTATCTTCATTAAACGTTCCATCATCTTTTCTACATCCAAAATATCCTGTTCCTACTTGCCAAATAAGATCGCCACCATGTTCTAAATGATAGTTGCTTATCCCTCCTTCTCCAGTATTATGTGCAAAATCGCCCATTTTAGCACCTTTGTTTAATGCGAGAATGGCATTGGTGCTTAAAGAGCCAAAACTCATGGCAGAAATGTTTAGCAAACTTGAAGAATATGGTTGTTTACAATCTTTTCCTCCGATAAGTAAACGAGGAAATTTTCCAATGTTTTTTGGGTTATTTTTTGCATACATTGAATGTTCCAACCATTCATAACCAGAATGATATAAATTTAATTGTGTACCAAAAGGCTCGGTGTCATTTTCGCCTTTTGCTCTGCGGTATACTAACGATCTTAATATGCGGTTTAAAGGCCTTCCTTCTGTATCCGTTTCAACAAAATATTGCATGATTTCTGGTCGAATAGATTCTAAAATATATCTAAATCGACCTATTAGCGGAAAGTTTCTTCTTATGGTATGCTTTTTTTGAAGAATATCAAAAACACCCATTATTACAAGTGGCGCAATAAGTAAAAGCGTCCATAAAATAGGTGGCCAAAATAAAGCTATAACACATGCTAATACAACTGCTATTATTGAAATTAAAATAAACTTTTCACGAACTTTCATACTATTTATTTCTGTTGAAATAACAAATATAGCTTTAGTAAATTGAATCTCAAATGAAAAACATTAGAGTTTAGTTTTCTGTTATCTGATAATTTCTTGTATCTTATATTACTTTTAAATAAATTTATTTTATGTGGTTTTTAATTTTTCATACAACTAAAATCAATACTTATTTCATGCAGTTTCTTACTGCGAAATCTTATATTTGAGTAGGTTTAAAAAAGCAACTAACAACAATGATTAAAGAAGTATTTCTTACACCATTTCAAAAATTTGTAAAAATTGAAAGTTTTAGTGGTATTTTACTAATGCTATCGACTGTAATTGCACTTGTTTGGGCAAATTCATCATTTGGCAATGCCTACAGCGAACTTTGGCAATATGATATTGGTATAGTAACAGAAAGTTTTGAATTTAAAAAGCCATTAATTTTATGGATAAATGATGGTTTAATGGCTGTTTTCTTTTTTTTAATAGGATTAGAAATTAAAAGAGAATTACTTATTGGCGAATTAAATTCTGTTAAAAAAATAGCATTCCCACTTTTTGGAGCATTGGGTGGTATGTTAGTTCCTGTTGTTTTCTTTTTGTTTTTAAACCAAAACCCCGAAACCTTTAAAGGCTGGGGAATACCTATGGCTACTGATATTGCTTTTTCATTAGCAGTTTTAAATGTTCTTGGAAAACGCATTCCTTTGAGCTTAAAAATATTCTTAACAGCATTTGCAATTGTAGATGATATTGGAGCAGTTTTAGTGATTGCATTATTTTATAGTGGCTCAATTAATTTATCTTTATTATTAATTGCTTTAGTAATGTTGGCCGTATTATATTTATTTTCATTTAAAGGGTTTTACTCTAGATATATCTTTTTTTTCTTTGGAACTGTCATCTGGTTCTTATTTTTAAAATCAGGTATGCATCCAACAGTAGCAGGCATTCTAATGGCTTTTTCAGTTCCAATTAGACAAAAAATTGATACATCAACATTTTTAGTTCAACTTGAATTAGTGTTCAATAAAATCAAAAAAGTAAGTATTTCAAATAAACCTATCTTGTCTAGTGAGCAAATTGAACATATTGATGACTTAGAAGATTGGGCTAGTAAATTTCAGTCGCCATTACAACATCTTGAGCATAATTTGCATGGATGGGTTGCCTATTTTATTATTCCAATTTTTGCACTTGCAAATGCAGGTGTGCTTATTGATAGTTCGGCATATTTAGACACAGCTTTAGTTACAAATATTGTAATCTGCCTGGTGCTAGGGAAAGGCATTGGAATAGCATCTATAGTGATATTAGCTAAAAAAATGAAAATAATAGAAATTCCTAGTGATATTAGTATGCAACAAATTATAGGTGTTTCTTTTCTCGCAGGAATTGGATTTACTATGGCGATATTTATAGCTAGTTTAGCATTTGCATCATCACCAGAATATATAGATTCTGCTAAAATAGGAATTCTAATAGGGTCTTTTATTTCAGCAATAGTTGGTTATTTGGTTTTGAGGTTAAATTCAACTAATAGTAAGATAGCTTCTAATAGAGCTTGAAGTATAGTATTTTTTAAAAATTGAAAATTGAAATCGATTATGGTAGAATTTTTAGAAACGCATAAGCAAGATGTAATTTTTGGTTTCATTATTATCGTTGCAATTTTAGTTTTGCGGTTTTTGACCAATAAATTACATCATTGGCTAGTAAAAGAGAAACAAAGGAAGTTTCCTGAAGAGACACTAAGACCACTTCATTTGTTGAAACTTATACTCAATACATTATGGATTGTTTTAGGAATAATCGCCTTGACTTATCTCATTGTTGATGAAAGCAAACAGGACACTTTAGCCAATGATTTTAAAACAGCACTCTATATAGGAGTAGTTTTAGCACTTACCATAATTGCAGCTACAACTGCCAATATGTGGTTTAAATATGACATTCAAAAGAAGATAGAAAATGAACATGACCCAACCAGTTTTAAATTTTTAAGATACGTTGTCCTTGTTGGTATTTATTTCATTGGAATTATGCTTTGTCTTTTGGCTTTTCCTTCCCTTAAAGGTGTTGCTCAAACAGCTTTAGGTGGCGCAGGTGTCATGGCGCTTATTGCAGGACTTGCAGCACAAGAAGCCTTAGCAAACATCATTGGAGGTTTATTCATTATTGCCTTTAAGCCCTTTAAGATTGGTGAACGCATTAAAGTAACAGATGCTATGGTCGGAACAGTTACCGATATTACACTGCGACATACAGTAATTCGTAATTATGAAAACAAAATGATTGTGATTCCAAACGCGATTATCAATAAAGAAAAACTCATTAATTATGATATGGGAGAACTTAAAACTTGTGAACGTATTGAGATTGGGATATCCTACGACAGTGATATAGATTTGGCAAAAAAAATCATGCAAGAAGAATGTGAAAACCATCCGCTTATTTTAGATAATCGAACGGAGCTGGAGGTGCAGGAGGGAAAACCTATAGTAAAAACAGCAGTAATACAACTAAACGATTCATCAATGACCATAAGAGCATGGACTTGGGGTAGAGATTTTAGTGATAGTTTTCAACTTAAAATTGATGTATTAGAAAGTATTAAAAAGCGTTTTGATAAAGAAGGTATTGAAATCCCATTCCCACATAGAACCATAGTCATGAAGAAAGATGTAACTGCCAAATTTGAAAACAAATAATCATTTGATGGGTAAAACTGAACAAATATTAAATGAACGTATTAAAGAATTGACCTGTCTTTACGAAGTGTCATCTATAATTGTAAATGCCGATGCCGAACTATTGCAAGATACACTAAAAGCGATTGCAAATAGTTTAAAAAAAGCATTTCAATATCCTGATAAAACAAGTATTACCATAACTAATGATAAAATTTCAACGAGTTCAGAGGAATCTATACAAGACACGGTAACAATCTATACAAATATTAATATTTTTAATGAAAGCAGAGGGAAAATAATAGCTCATTTAAGCACTTCAGAATTCAAAAAAGAAGATTTTTTAGAAGAAGAACAATTATTATTAGACAATGTAGCCTTAAAAGTTGGGAATATGCTTGAACGCATAGAAATTCAAAAAAACGAAACCTCATTAAAAAGGCAAATGGAGCGTGCAGACCGTTTAAGTATTTTAGGTGAAATTACCGCCGGAATTGCTCATGAACTCAACACGCCATTAACTAATATTTTAGGATTTTCTGAATTGTTAAAATCGGATGTTAAAGAGAATAAAAAAGCACTAACCGATTTAGATAAAATCATTCAAAACACTATTTTTTCAAGAGAAGTTGTTAAAAAACTTATGTTTTTTGCCTGCGAAATGCCTCAGGAAATGAAGCGTGTTAATATTATACCTAACATTAAAAATGCCATCAATCTTTTGGATGCTACCTTTAGAAAGGAACAGGTGAAATACATAGTAAAGATTGAAGATGAGGAATTATGGTTGCGAGCAGACCCAATTCAACTCACACAAATTATCTTTAATTTATTAATGAATGCCATTTATTTTTCTCCAAAAGATGGATTGGTAATTATTGAAGCCATTCAAACCAAAAATAATGTGATTCTGAAAATTTCAGATGAAGGTGATGGATTTACACCAGAAGCATTAGAAAAAGTGTTTCAGCCATTTTTCACAACCAAGCCAACAGGTGATGGTTCTGGGTTGGGATTAAGTGTTGTTCATGGTATTGTTGCATCACACAAAGGCACTATTACTGCACAAAATAAACCAAATAAAGGTGCTATATTTACGGTTGTATTACCAAAGTCTTAATTATGCAATTGCGCAAAGAAAATATACTAATTGTTGATGACGATGTTAATATTCTAGAATTATTGCAACGTCATTTACAATCATGGAATTACCATACCTTTAAAGCCATTTCGGTAAAAGAAGCAGTAACCATTTTACGCGACACCAAAATAGATTTATTAATTACGGACTTAAAAATGCCCGAAATTGATGGCTCAGAACTCATAAAATTTGTCTCAGAACATTATCCCCAATTACCAAAATTAGTAGTTACTGGTTATCCTTCGGTTCAAGATTCTTTAGCAGCTATCAAATCTGGTGTTGTTGATTATTTAACGAAACCCTTTACAAAAGATGAATTAAAAGCATCTATTGATAAATCGCTTAAACCTGGTAAAAACGATTCCAATATAACAATAGAACTGCTCAAAGAGAAAAACGCTTCCTACGGAGAAATTATAGGAAACTCAGAAAAAATTAATAATGTTATTCAAATCATAGAACGCGTTAAAAACAACAAAGCCACAATTTTTATAAAAGGCGAAAGCGGTACAGGAAAAGAATTAGTTGCTAGAGCCATACATTATCAAGGAAAATTTGCAAGAGCACCATTTATTGCCGTCAACTGTGGAGGTATTCCTGAAAACTTATTGGAAGCCGAATTATTTGGATACCTAAAGGGTGCATTTACAGGCGCCGAAACTAATAGAGATGGATTTTTTCAAGCAGCCAATGGTGGTACCATTTTTTTAGATGAAATTGGCAATGCTTCACTAGCTGTGCAATCTCGACTGTTACGTGTACTTCAAGAAAAGGAAGTGGTTAAGGTTGGTGCAACTAAAGCGGAAAAAATTGATGTTAGAATCATTGCAGCAACCAATAATAATTTGCGAGATATGATTGAAAAACAAACTTTTAGAGAAGATTTGTTTTATCGACTAACTGTGGTAGAAATTGAGGTTGCACCATTGCGTGAACGAAAGGAAGATATTTCCTTATTGGTTGATAAATTTCTTTTTAAATATGGTGTTGAATATAAAGATCGTTTCTTAAAAATAACACCTGAAGCTTTAAAAGTTTTAGAACGTTACAATTGGCCTGGAAATATTCGTGAATTAGAAAATGTTATACAACGTGCTGTAATTATGTGTGATAAATTAATTGATATAGAGCATTTACCTGAGCACTTAAAATACAGTTTGGATTTTTCTGAAGACAACAAACTACTTCCACTTAAAGAAATCGAAAAAAAATATATAGAAAAAGTATTGCAAGCAACCGGAAACAATAAGACCAAAGCTGCTGAAATTCTTCAAATAGACAGAAAAACCATTCGTCATAAACTTTCTGAATAGTTTTATTTTTACTGATACATTTACACTCAGTTGGGTAATTTTGCACCAACTCTAATTTTATTTAATTTCTACGATCAACTCTTTAAGCCCTTATAAACAAAGGGTCTTTTGTGTTCAATATGATTTTGGTAATTGTTTTGGCACATCCATTGCCTTATGGTAGGTGTAAAACATTAATACATTTTAATATGAATCATTTTAATATTTGTCCGAGTTGCATACATCGCAATAATTGTGTGTTAACTACACAAAAAGACAAAGTTTGGTCTTGTAGCGAGTTTGATGAAGATATACCAAGCATATGTAATTCTGAGACAATGCAAAAACCAGAGCAACACAAAAAAGAAATCTTACAGTTAGTTTAACTATTAAATACTTAAGATTATGATTTTTAAGACAGTAATATCAGGAATCAAAGAAAAACTTTTAAAAATTAGAATGTCTTGCATAAATACAATGAGACATCAATACATCATGGATAAATATCACGAAAGATCGATTTCGAATAGATATTTCAGATAGCCAATTTAAAAACAGATAACACCAATAAGGGCAAAATATAAGATTAAGGAAACTCATTTAGTATTGGTGTAATTGTAAAAGAAACATATTATGAATTTTAAAACGATTTTAAACGGATTGACAAACCAAAGAACAACAAAGGGGAAACTAAGGTTTGATACCATTAGGACAAGCCCTTACAGATTTTCAAATAAAGGAAGATTTAATAGAATCGAATTATAACCAAAAACATATTATTAAATGGAAACATTAACAGCAGAAATAAAGAAAAACTCAAAAAAAGTGCCAGTAAAAGGAATGATGGACAATGTAATGGAGCAGTTTAATAGTGCTGCGAACCAAATTAAATTACATCCAAGTATCAGAAAAATATTGAGCATTACCAATAATGAAATCATTGTCAATTTTCCTGTAAAAATGGATAATGGTGATGTAGAAATATTTAGAGGTTACAGAGTACAACATAATAATGCGTTAGGACCTTATAAAGGAGGTTTACGTTACCATCCTACTGTAGATATTGATGCTGCAAGAGCATTGGCAATGTGGATGACCTGGAAAACATCATTAGCTGGGTTACCTTATGGTGGAGGTAAAGGAGGCATACAATTGGATCCTTCAAAATATTCACAAGGTGAATTAGAGCGCATTACAAGACGTTTTACGTTTGCTTTGGCAGATAACATTGGTCCTGAACACGATATTCCAGCTCCAGATGTAAATACCAACAGCCAAACTATGGCGTGGATGGCAGATACGTATATGAGCACACGTCCACCAGCTGAACGTACTGCAAACCAACACGTAGTTACTGGAAAACCAGCTGGTAGTGGAGGTCTTGAAGGTCGCGATAGAGCAACAGGTTATGGTGTTTACTTGTCAATTAAAATTTGGGCAGAGAAAAACAATATCAATTTAAAAGTCAAGAAATTTATTGTTCAAGGCTTTGGTAATGTAGGTTATTGGGCAGCGTATTTCCTAGAGAAAGAAGGTGGAAAATTAGTAGCTGTTCAAGATGCTTTTGGTAGTATTGAAAATCAAAAAGGAATTGTAGTTGAAGATTTGTTTAACTATACAAAGGCAAATAAAGGGAGTGTTGTAGATTTTCCAAATGCTAAAAATTTAGAGAAAGACAAGTTTTTTGCAACAGAGTGTGATATATGTATTCCAGCAGCTTTAGGCAACCAAATAACAGCTAAAAAAGCTTCACAAATTAAAGCAAGTTTAGTTGCTGAAGGTGCGAATGGACCAACAAATGTTGATGGAGAAAAAACTCTTTTAGAAAGAGATATTGCTATTATTCCAGACATTTTATGTAATTCTGGAGGTGTAGTTGGAAGCTATTTTGAGTGGCTACAAAACCGAAATGGAGAGCTTTGGCAACTGGATGAAGTCATGGTTAAACTCGAAAAGAAGTTAAGAGAATCTTTTAATAAGGTTTATGAATATTCGCAACGAGAAGGCCTAGATATGCGTACAGCTGCTTATTGTATTGCTATTCAGCGCATAGAAAGAGCTTATATTGAAAGAGGGATTTTCCCATAATAATAATAATAATAATAATAAAACATTTAAAAATTCACACAATGAAGTACGGAAGTTTAATATTGGAAAAGAAAGAGTATGTGTATTTAAAACGCATACTTAATATATCTGGTTATGTAGGAGATTTTAATACCCAAAAATCGTTACAAGAATTAACTGAGCAACTTAAAACTGCTCACATATTGGATGAAAACGAAATGCCTGATGATGTTGTTCGGTTTAATTCAAAAGTTACGGTAGTATCAGATAAAGGCTGGGAAAAAACCTTGCAAGTCGTGATACCTATGGACAAGGATATGAAGCAGAGCAAAATTTCAATACTTACACCAATGGGGTCGGCCCTTTTTGGGTACGCTAAAGATGATGTCATTCTTTGGGAATTTCCAGCAGGTAAACAACAACTAAAGATTGCTGATGTGAGTCAAGAAGAAATTTTCAGTGGAATGGATTTAGTGGTATAAAATTAACAGTTATGCAAAATCAAAATACTCAAATATTCTTTAATGATTCAGATGTAGATGTTACGCATAAAATCAACACCATAGAGTTGGACAATTGGATGAGCCATTTAAAATACATAAAAAAGGAAATAAACAATCTAGTAAACTTGTGCAACACAGGTTTAAGCTTGAAACTAAAGGAAGATAATGTGCTAAAAAGTCTTCAAATAAAAGAAGTTGAAAACGAAGACCTACTTGCCGCATTAAATAGATATGCAATTTCCCGAACGGACATTATAGAGTGTGAAGACACGCAATGCGATATGGTTTACATTACGGAACACGAGAGTTGCAGAAGAAGATATTTGCAACATATAGAGGCATACAGAAAATTGAAAAACAAGTTTTTTAACAAGGTACAGGGTAAGTTTACGCTTACCACAAAGCACTAATTATTTTTTATTGAATTCAACCTTATCACAAAAAATAGAGACTCAAAGGCAGTTATGCATCAAAAAAGATTTGAACGAGTTAAATCTGTGGATAAGTACCTTAGAGGAACTTAATAACGAATTGAATTACTTTAATATTATTGAAAAACAACTCGTTAAAAAAGGTTCTGTCTCAAGTTCAATTCAAGGGTTGCGCCGAAAAAATGTTTTGATTATGGCAATATTTTGCAAGTATGACCAAGCGTTAAAAAATGAATACGAATACGGAAAAACGGAGTACAATGCATTAAGAGCCAATATTCATGAAAATAAAAGAGCGCAATATGTCCAGCTCATTAAGGAGTTCAATACTTTAAAAAAACACATATACCAAATTTTAATAAAATACCATCGTAAATAATATAAAACTGATGAAAAATTTTAGATTTTATTTCCTCTTAGGAGTTCTTACAACCATTGTTATGGTTGTATTGTTAACAATATTAAGTTCGCTTTAAAAAAACACTGGTTGGTTATTAGTGTTTAAGTTTTACATGTTAGTAAATAAGAAACCTTAGTAAAACTTAATATTTTGATGATTGTTGCAGGTTTCTTAATTATAAGTAGTAAAGGCTTCACATTTTTTGTGAAGCCTTTTTAATTTAAAAACCCTAAATATTAAACAATAAGTTTGTAACATTTTATGTGTTAGAAAGTCTATATAAAAACGACTAACGCAATAATTTGTAATTTTGTTTTATAAGAAAACCAATATCATGGATATTAACGAAAATATAGAATCGCCTTTTGAACTAAAAGTGAGTTTCAATAAGCTCCTACAGCACTATGAAACATTAGCAGAGAATAGCGACGAATTTACTGCAGCTAAAGCTAAACGTATATTAAAAACAGCTAGCGTGTTTCCAGAATTAAGAGACGGCTTTAGTGACGCTTCTATATTAAAAAAAAGAGAAAAAGAAATTAGTACAATTCTACAAGATTCGTTTAGTCCAGTTTTAACTAAAAATGAAATAAAAACAGCGTCGATACCCTTTCATAATTTAATTTTTAATGCATCAGAACGATTTAAAAGTATAATTAAAACAGCAGGTAAAGATTTCGAATTAGAAATTAAAAACATGCCTAAAGATGATACTTATATAATTGCTTGTACTATCATTTTAAATTTTTGTTATGGGTATAATTTAAATTTTAAACGCCCATTTTATTACGAAATACCTGATGAAAATGGTATTACACATTTTTATAAAATATTATATAATGCCGATTTTACTGAAATTGTTCCTAATAAAAATGCACCAAAAATAACTCAAAAAGATTATGATGAATTATTAGATAATTTTGAAAACATTGCCCTTTGGAAAGAAAAGTTTCCACCAAATAGTTACACGTTTAAAGGGTTTGTTATTTCAAACATTTTTGACGTTACTGATGATCAATCTATCTCTAACGTTAAGTCAAGTCTAATATCTGATGACAAACGAAAAGATGAAAATTTTATGGCTGGATTTCATGAAATTTTCAGATCTCTTTTTGGTATTAACGATCTTAAAGTTGGGTTTTCAATATATAATAAAGAAGAAGGTGTTTTTGAGCGTGTCTATGGCACAGGTATGAAAAGCTATCTTCTTAGAAATTATGAAAAGGAAAAATGTACTGATGCCCTGTGTAGTTGGTCGTATGATAGATTATTAAAAGAAAAAAAATATTTCTCGGTATCTGATGTAGATGGAATGTTTGAAAAAACTAAAGGATGCGCTCCACACATTACAAGCTTACATAAACAGGGTATAAAAAGTGCTATTTTTGCACCTATTGCAAATGATGATGGGTTAATGGGAATTTTAGAAATAGTATCAAATAAAGCCCAAATGCTTAACAGTATAAATGCCAATAAGTTGGTTGATGTTATGCCTTACATTATATCTGCAGTTGAGCGTTCTAAAAATGATGAAGAAAATTTAATTGAAGCCATTATTCAAAAAGAGTGTACTTCTATTCATCCGAGTGTGCATTGGCGATTTGCAAGAGAGGCAAAAGATTTTATTAAAGCTGAAATGAATGGTGAACAAGCTGTCTTTAAAAAAATAGCCTTTGATAATATTTACCCGCTTTATGGGCAAATTGATATTAAAGGCTCATCTGAAGCTAGAAACCAAGCTACAAAAGAAGATTTAACCTTGCAGTTAAATGCTGTAAAAAACATTTTTAAGAATGCCTCAAAAATAGAAACATTACCAATATACGAGCAATATGTATATCAAATAAATGATTATTTAGAAGGGTTAAGTAAGCATTTTCAAGTGGATAGTGAACAGCAAATTTCTGAATTTTTTAATCAGGAACTTAATGCTGTTTTAAAACATTTATATACAATTGATGAGTTGAAAGAGCAGATAGATGCTTATTTTAATAGTATTGACGATAAAGTTAATGTGCTGTATCATCACAGAAAAGATTATGATGATACTATTGCATTAATTAATAAAGAAATGGCATCGCTTTTAGATAAAAAACAAGAAGAAGCACAGGCTATGTACCCACATTATTTTGAGCGTTTTAAAACCGATGGTGTAGAGCATAACATGTACATTGGAGAATCTATCACTAAAGAAGAAAGTTTTAATCCTATTTATTTATACAATTTACGTTTGTGGCAATTACAGGTTATGTGCGAAATGGAGAATACCTACTACCAAATGCAATCTGAGTTTTCTGTGGCGCTAGATGTAGCATCAATGGTTTTAGTGTTTAATCAACCACTATCCATTAGTTTTAGAATGGATGAAAAACAATTTGACGTAGATGGCACATACAATGCACGCTACGAAATTGTTAAAAAGCGAGTTGATAAGGCCTATATTAAAGGCACTAAAGAGCGTGTTACTCAAAAAGGAAAAATAAGCATTGTGTACTCACAAAAACAAGACGAGCGCGAATATTTAAGATATATCAAATTTTTACAATCTAAAAACTATTTAGATACCGATGTTGAAATAGTTGAGCTACAAGACTTACAAGCGGTAACAGGATTAAAAGCCATTCGAGTAAGTGTGTTATATCATAAAAATGAAGAAGATAAATCTTTTTATACTTATAATGATTTAATGAAAGAAATTAAAGCCTAAACACTATAAATAAAAGCATTGCTTTTCCTGTTAGAATCTAACTGAATCATTGATGTTTTTTTCTCTGGAAGTATATCTTTAAGATCACCTTCAGCTTCAGGACTATTTTTTACTGCAATTCCAAAAGCAATTACAGATATTATTATTCCAGACATAAAAATAGTATAGGTTATCCTTAAAATGCGATACTTACGTTCTAAAACTTTTCCTAGAAAGTAAAGGTCTTTTGTAAGTGAGTTGTATACATAGTTTTTATCCTTTAATAACTCATTAATAGCCCATTCATACTCATTTAAACTCATCTTATGGAAATTTCCAAAAAAGGTTAAATTCACATTTTTGTTTTCTACATCTTCTTTAGTAAACTCTCCACTTGTTACATTTGGTCTTGTGGCAATTATTGATAATATCATTGATATGACACTAGATAATGTAAATATTGCTGTAGGATACACTAAATATTCATTGGTATCTAATTTTGAGATTAGATTTGAAAGTACTAGCGAAATTATAATAGCATTAACAGATAGTAAAATATTGGCTTTTGTATCTGCTATATCACTCAGCTTAATATGATTTCTTAAAGCTACTCGATAAAATGTTTGAATACCACGCTCTGGGCTTTCGTTTTTATATTGTGCTTTGTATTTAGCCTTTAACTCTTCTGTTTTAAGTTTGCTTTTTCTTTTCTTTTTGGTTTTAATAAGTTTGGCAAGGTTCTTTTCCTTTCTAGGTTGCCAATTTTTTAAAGCATAATCGGTGTAAAACTCATGTTTTCTAGTAAGTACTTTTATGTTTTCGTTAATCCATTCACTTGGAGCGTAAGTAGCAATACCCTGAATTTCTAACTCTTTTCTTAAAAACTCGCTAGCTTCATTAAAATATTTTTTCCCAAAATGCGACGAATCTGCGTCTCTAATTATTTTACCAAGTTCGGTTTTAGGCGAATCTTTAAATTTTGTAGCCATAATACACTCAGTAACCGCTTCAATAATGCTATCGTCTGCACCTTGTTTTTTTAAAAAGGCAGTTGCAATTTTAGCACTTTCCTCTTCATGTCCTTCTCTAGTTTTTGTATATCCTGTATCGTGTAATAATGCAGCTAGTTCTAGTGTTTCTGCATCTTTTTTGTCTACATCCGTGTTTTTAATAATCTCTCTTATACTTCGTAAAACACGTTCGGTATGGGTGTAGTTATGATAAATAAATGACTGATCTAACTCGTTTTTTAATAAGTTAAACACGAATTCTTCAGTACTTTTAATCAATTTAGACATAGATAAGTTTTAATAAAAACCAAAGTACTAAAAAAATAATTAAAATAGGAATCGTAGTTTCTGTTTATATGTAATTTTAAGATAAAAAAAACGACTATATTTAGGTTAAAAAGTGTATTATAAATTAATCTAAAAAAAAAGGAACCATATTATGCTAACTTGGAAAGAAGTTATAAACTTTTCTGTAAAAGGAAACCCAACTCCAGATAAACGTGTTGAAAAAACAGATGAAGAATGGAAAGCTCAATTAACTCCAGAGCAATTTAGAATTGCAAGGCAAAAAGGAACCGAGCGCCCACATAGCGGAGCGCTTTGTAGTGTTCATGATGCTGGTAAGTATAATTGTGTTTGTTGCAATATGCCTTTGTTTGATTCTACAATTAAGTTTAGTTCTGGTACAGGTTGGCCTAGTTTTACACAACCCATTAAGGAAAACGCTATTAAATACGAAAGAGATACAGCCTTTGGGATGGTACGCGTTGAGGTAATGTGTAATACTTGCGATGCGCACTTAGGTCATGTTTTTCCTGATGGACCAGAACCAAGCGGATTACGATATTGTATCAACTCAGAATCAATGATTCTTAATAAGGAGGCGATGAATGAATAATAAGAGTTTGCAAATTGCTATAGTTGGTGGTGGTTGCTTTTGGTGTACAGAAGCTGTTTTTCAAGAAGTAAAAGGTGTAGAAAAGGTCGTGTCTGGTTACTCAGGAGGAAATGTTCCTGGGCGTCCAACCTATTGCGAAATTTGCTCAGGCTTAACAGGACATGCCGAAGTGGTACAAATAACATTTGATACCAGTATTATTTTATATGAAGATATCTTGATTATTTTTATGACAACGCACGATCCTACTACTTTAAATAGACAAGGTGCAGATAGAGGTACGCAATACCGTTCAGTGATTTTTTATTGTAATGATAAGCAAAAAGAGATAGCAGAAGTTGTAATCAAAGAGGTTGCGGTACATTATGAAAATCCAATAGTTACTGAGGTTGTTGCTTTAAACGTGTTTTATGAAGCCGAAAATGAGCATCAAGATTATTACCGTAATAATCAATCACAAGGGTATTGCAGTTTTGTAATTACACCTAAATTAGCGAAGCTTAGACAGCTTCATACAGATATGCTTAAATAGTAATTATTTAAAAAAGATAAAGTTAAGTTTCTAGTTTTTTGCACCACTCTACAAGAAAAATGTATCTTATTAATTAGCAATTAATCTTCTTTAGGGTTAATGATTGATTTAAATACGTTATTAACCCATGCTTTAAATAGTTATTTTTGTAATAAGAAACCACCAATTATGATGATTTATAAAAGAATATTAGCTTTAACAACATTATTAATAATGAATTCATGTGCAACACACAAGGCACAATATGCGAATGAAGATGTTAAACAAAATCAATTTCCAAGTAAAGAAATAGATAGAATATTTTATCTTGTTGGAGATGCAGGTTTATCATCTCAAGGTGCGCTTTCAAAAGGTTTAACAGCTTTTCAAAATCATATTTCAGATAAAAACACCAAAGGCGATTACACTATTTTTTTGGGAGATAATATTTATCCTGCAGGCTTACCAGATGAAAATCAAAAAGGAAGAGCAAGTGCAGAAAACGGATTAAATGCACAAATAAAATCTGTTAAGAATTTTAAAGGAGAAACTGTTTTTATCCCAGGAAATCATGATTGGTATTCTAACGGATTAAAAGGTTTAAAACGTGAAGAGAAATATATTGAAGATGCTTTAGGAAAAAACACCTTTTTGCCAGAAAATGGCTGCCCCTTAGAGAGTGTAGATGTAAGCGAAACCATTCAATTAATAATTATAGATACACAGTGGTATTTAGAAAACTGGAACCATAACCCAACTATAAATGATGATTGCGAAATAAAAACAAGAGAACGTTTATTTGAAGAGGTAGAGGGCGAATTAAAAAAAGCACAAAACAAAACGGTGGTGTTTGCCATGCACCATCCTATGTATACTAATGGTATTCATGGCGGTTATTACGCAGCATCAAAGCATTTATTCCCAACTCAGAAAAAGATTCCTGTTCCAATTATTGCCTCATTATTAGCTCAAGTAAGAACTCAAGGTGGTGTATCTATTCAAGATCGTTATAACGAACGTTATCACAAGTTAATGAGTAGGTTGGAGACCATGACTTTAGATACAGAAAACGTGGTTTTTGTTTCTGGTCATGAGCATACTATGCAGTATATAGAAAATGAGTCGATAAAGCAAATTGTTTCTGGCTCTGGATCAAAAGGATCTGCGGCTGCTTTAGGGGAAAATGGTTTGTTTTCTTATGGAAAACAAGGCTTTGCAGAATTAGTTGTTTTTAAAGACGGAAGTAGTTGGGTTAGAATTTATGGGGAAGAAAACGGAAAAGCTAAATTATTGTTTCAAAAAGAAGTTTTTGAAGCAAGAAAAGTTTTTGATGCTTCTAATTTAAAAGAAACGTTTCCGCAAGAAGTAGAAGTGTCTATTTACTCAAAAGAAGAAACCGATAAAACAGATTTTTTTGAATCTATTTGGGGCGACCATTATAGAGAAATCTATAGCACAAAAATAAAAGCTAAAGTTGCAACATTAGATACACTTTATGGCGGTTTAGAAGTGGTTAGAAAAGGTGGAGGGCATCAAACACGTTCATTACGCTTAAAAACAAAAGATGGGAGAGAATTGAATATGAGAGCACTTCGTAAAAGTGCAACGCAATATCTTCAAACAGTACTTTTTAAAGACACTTATATACAAGACGAGTTTGAAAAAACAGCTATTGAAGGTCTTATTTTAGACTTCTATACAGCTGCACATCCATATGCATTTACAGTAGTTCCAGATTTGTCAAATGCAGCTCAGATTTATCACACTAATCCAAAGCTGTTTTTTATACCTAAGCATAAGGCATTAGGGGAGTATAATGAAGAATATGGAGGTGAATTATATATGATTGAAGAACGTCCTGAAGAAAACTATACTGATGAAAAAAATTTTGGATATGCTGATGATATTGAAAGTACACACGATATTATTGAAAAGGTGCGAGAAGACGAAAAGTATAAAATAGATGAAAATGCTTTTGTAAGAGCACGCCTTTTTGATATGCTTATTGGAGATTGGGATCGACATCAAGATCAATGGAGATGGGCACAGTTTAATATGGAAAATGGCGACAAATATTACAGACCAATTCCTAGAGATAGAGATCAAGTGTTTTCGAACTTTGACGGAGCTTTACTTGATGTCATGAAGATTATTTCGGGCTCAACCAAACAACTTCAAGTGTATGATGAAGAGTTAAAAGATATTGAGTGGATGAATAGTGCAGGAATTAAACTAGACCGTGTGCTTATTCAAAAAGCGGATAAAGAAAAATGGTTAGAGCAAGCTAAATTTTTACAAGAACATATCACTGATGAAATTATAGATGTCGCTTTTTCAAAAGTACCGGAAACTGTTCAGGATGAAACCCTTAAAGATATTAAGCAAAAGTTAAAAGGAAGGCGAGGCAACTTGCAAGATATAGCAACACGTTATTATAATTATTTAAACGAATTGGTTATTTTAACAGGAACAGATAAAGACGATTATATTGAAGTCACTCGTACTGGGTATAACGAAACGCACATAAAAATATCACGAATTAAAGATGGAGAAAAAGGCGAAGTTTTAGTAGATAAAACCTTTAATAGAGATGTAACTAAAGAAATCTGGATTTATGGTTTAGATGATAAAGATATTTTTGAAGTTTCTGGAAAAGCCAATAATTTAATATACACAAGACTTATTGGCGGACAAGAAAATGATACATATATTATTAAAAATGGCAGACGTATTAAAGTCTACGATCATAAATCAAAAAAGAATACAGTAAAAGAGAATAAAGGCGGACAAATTAAACTTACAGATGTGTATAACTTAAATCTTTTCGATTTTAATAAAAATATTGTAAAGACATCTACTATTACACCAAATACAGGATATAATCCAGATGATGGATTTCAGCTAGGCGTATCTTTTGTAAAAACAGTGAAAGGATTTCAACGCAATCCGTTTTCACAACAACATCGTTTTAAAGGAGGTTATTTTTTTGCTACTAGTGGATTTGCACTTAAGTACGATGGCGAGTTTGCTAACATATTTCAAGATTGGAATTTACATGTTGCAGGGACATTTACAACTGAAAATTTTACAAATAACTTTTTTGGTTACGGAAATGAAACAGTAAATAATAACAATGATTTAGATTTTAACAGAGTGAAAACCAGTATTATCGGAACAAAAATTGGCATTATAAAAAAAGGAAGTTTTGGTAGTGATTATGGCTTTAGAACAATTTTTGAAGGTGTTGAAATTGACGAAACAGAAGGGCGTTTTATCTCTAACTTTGCTCCGGTAATTAACACAGATTTTTATAAAAGACGCTTTTTTGGGGGACTAGAGGCAGAGTATAACTACAAAAGTTTTGATAATGCTATAAACCCGTCGCGGGGTATGACATTTATGTTAAACATAGGGGGTAAAACAGAATTTAAGGATACCAAAAATACTTATGGTTATATAAATTCTAATCTTGGGTTTTATAATGCCTTATCAAAAAACAGAAAATTGGTGCTTAAAACAGATGTAAAAACTCAAATAAGAGTTGGAGATGAACTCGTGTTTTATCAAGCCTCTAATATTGGTGGTAATAATGGTTTAAGAGGTTATAGAACAGAGCGTTTTACAGGTAAAAATTCTTTTGTTGGTAATGCCGATTTGAGATATAGTTTTCCGTCTTTTAAAACTAATATTTTGCCTTTACAAATAGGAATATTTGGAGGAGCAGATGTTGGTCGAGTATGGTTAAAAAATGAAGATTCTAATAAATGGCACAGTGATTATGGTGGTGGATTATGGATGACAGCAGCTGAAAGTTTATCGGGGACTTTTAACTTTTTTAATAGCACAGAAGGGTTTAGATTCTCGTTTGGTTTTGGGCTAAATTTTTAAATTAAAAACTATAATTTTAAGGTATACAAATTTCCGCCTTCACTTTTGTTTTTCTCATCTGTTATATAAACTGTTGAATTGTTTTTAAAACAAATACCTTCCTTTTGCGAATCGTGATTAAATTTTAATTCTTTAATGGTACCTTTAAAAAAGTTGTCAGATTTAAAATTTGTGATTTCCCATAGCTTGTCATGATTCAGTAGCACAATGGTTTTACTATCATCACTTATATCTGCAGATGTTATTTTTGTATGCTTTCCATTTAGCTTAAGATCAGACACAAATTCTGCAGTATGTTTCCCAATTTCATTTGGAACTTTTATAACTACGCTAGATTTATTTTCTTTACTAAAAATGTAGAAATAATCATTTAAAAGAAAAAAAGCTTCAAAATCTTTAGGCTTCATTTTTTTTGGAAGCAGGAAATTTATTTTTTCTGCAGTAGTCTTATTGTTTTTGGTATTTAGATTTGCAACTTTATAGATAGTAAAATCATCACGATTTTTACTGTTATTTCCAAAATCGCCAATATATAAATTACCTTGATTGTCTGATGTTAAATCCTCCCAATCTATATTACTTGCATTGCTAATATCTATGTCTTTAATAATACCTCCTTTTATGTTTAAGCCATAAATGTTATTTTTATTTCCTGCATCTTCAATAGTCCATAAAATGTTTGAATTCTCAACTAATTCAATAGCAGAGGCTTCTTTTAGTTCTCCATCAATATCTGCAATTGCTTTCAAATTACCAGTGTTGCATGAGTAATAAAGAAACATAAAAAGGATAAACTTACTATAATAAGAGGTTAGCATTTTCTTTGTTAATTTTAACCCTGTAAAGGTTTTAATTCAATATAATGATAATTTATTTCGCCAATGTGATCATAATTATCTTGCCCATGTTTTAAATCAGACCAATATGTTTCTTTTTCAATATTATTACCTTTATATTGATGTAATAAAGTGTCCGAAATCATTAAATATTCGTCACTTTCAATACTATTCTTAAGTAATCGATGTGCAATTATAATGTCCTCACCAATCAATTTTATGTTATTGCCAACTTGCATAGCACCAATATCTAAGCCATAATGCAAAACAATTTTTAAACCTAGTATTTTTGGTATGATATGGCTGTCTAGTTTATGGCTATTTTCAGCCATTAATAATTCCATCTGATGATAAAATTCTGTATAAAAAAGCTTGCATTGCTCGATAAGTGACTTAAAAGATGGAAGCTCACCTTTTCTAAAAAACAATACGGCATCACCTTCAATTTCAGATATTTTAAATCCAATTTCGTTAGAATAAACTATTTTATTGAGTAGCGAAGGAATAATTTTACTACTTAATTCAAAGTCAACTTCACTCATAAACTGAGTAAAACCACTAATATCGGGGATACAAATAAGTGTGGGTTCTTTTTCCATAAATCAAAGTTAAACCAAATAATTAAACATTAGAAATACAGTAGATAATAATCTTATTTTTGTAATCTATATGAAATTATATAACGTTATTATTATTGGAGGTGGTGCAGCAGGTTTTTTTGCGGCTATAAATATTGCAGAACAAAATCCAGACTTGAAAGTGGCTATTCTAGAACGCAGTAAAGAGGGTTTGCAAAAAGTAAAGATTTCTGGAGGCGGACGCTGTAATGTGACGCATGCAGAATTTATTCCACAAGATTTGGTAAGGAATTATCCTCGCGGGGAAAAAGAATTGTTAGGATCTTTTCATCAATTTATGACAGGTGATACTATTGAGTGGTTCGAAAAAAGGGGTGTGGAGTTGAAGATTGAAGAAGATGGACGTATGTTTCCAGTATCAAATTCGTCGCAAACTATAATAGATTGCTTTTTAAATGAAGCTGAAAAATACAAGGTTGAAGTTTTGTATAATCATTCAGTTAAATCCATTCAAAATATAAAAGATAGTTGGGAATTGGATACTAATCAAGGTGAGTTTTTTGCTGAAAAGTTATTGATAGCAACAGGAAGTAACCCTAAAATATGGAATCTGCTTGAAGGTTTAAATCACACTATTTCACAGCCTGTTCCATCATTATTTACTTTTAATATTAAAGATAAACGCATTAAAACTATTCCAGGAGTTGTAGCAAAAAATGTAGAAGTGAAAGTGGTTGATTCTAATTTAGAGTCCGGTGGTCCTTTACTTATTACACACGCTGGTATGAGTGCTCCAGCTATTTTAAAACTCTCTGCTTTTGGTGCTTTAGAATTGGCGAAACGAGATTATAAATTCTCGATAGAAGTGAATTTTATTAAGCAATCTTATGAAGATTGTATAAATAATTTAAAAGTATTAAAACAAGAATTAAATAAAAAAACAGTATTTAAGTTTTCGCAATTTGATTTGCCTAAACGTTTATGGCGTCAATTGGTTTTAGTATCACATATTTCTGAAACTACAACTTGGGCAGATTTAAATAAAAATCAATTGGAGGCTTTGGCATTACAATTAACAAAAGCCATTTTTAAAGTAGAAGGAAAAAGCACTTTTAAAGAAGAGTTTGTAACCGCTGGTGGCATAAATTTAAAAGAAATTAATTTTAAAACCTTTGAAAGTAAACTACATAAAAACCTGTATTTTGCAGGAGAAATTTTAAATATTGACGCTATTACAGGCGGTTTTAATTTTCAAAATGCATGGACAGGAGCATTTATTGCAGCTAAATCTATATCAGAATAAATGAACACATATATTGCTTTATTAAAAGGAATTAATGTTGGTGGGCATAAAAAAGTACCCATGGCAGATTTACGTACATTACTTGTCAAATCTGATCTAAAAAATGTGCAAACCTATATTCAAAGTGGTAATGTAATATTTCAATCTTCAAAAGAAAACACCTTATCCATTGAAAAAGCAATTAAAAATACGATTATCAGCCATTTTGAGTTTGATGTTTCTGTTTTTGTAAAAACAAGAAATGATTTGAAACGCATTTTTGATGCTAGTCCATTTATAGAAGAAAAGAAATTAAAGAGCTATTTTGCGCTATTGCATGATACACCAAAAGAAGAATTGGTAAAAATAGCTTCAGAAAAAGTGTATGAAGGTGAAGAATACTATATTATAAACGATTGTATTTATTTTTACTGTTCAACAGGTTATGGTCGTGCAAAATTCAATATGAATTTCTTTGAAAGAAAATTGAATACAACTGCAACAGTAAGAAACTATAATACAATGGTAAAGTTATTATCTTTGTCAGCAGAAAAATAATAAATGACAGCAAAAGGTTTTATTCCAAAAACATATAAAAATTTGATAGAAAAAGGAAGTTACATATGGTCGTCGCCAAGTAATATCGCTTTAGTAAAGTATTGGGGTAAAAAGGAAAACCAAATTCCAGAAAACCCATCAATAAGTTTTACGCTAGATAACTGTAAAACAACTACTACTTTAAGCTTTTCTAAAAAAGAAAATAATAATGGATTTTTATTTGATGTATTTTTAGATGGAGAAAAGAAAGACAATTTTAAACCAAAAATTGAAACTTTTTTTAAACGTATTGAAGCTTATTCCCCATTTTTAAAAGACTATTATTTTAAAATAGAAACATCAAATACATTTCCACACAGTTCGGGTATTGCATCATCAGCCTCTGGTATGAGCGCTTTAGCTTCATGCTTAATGAGTATTGAAAAAGAATTAAACCCTGAAATTACAAATGAACATTTCACCCAAAAAGCATCATTTTTAGCACGTTTAGGCTCAGGTAGTGCATGCCGAAGTTTAGAAGGCGATTTAGTGGTTTGGGGAAAACATGATGAAATAGATGGAAGCTCAGATTTATTTGGCATAAAATATCCTTTTGAAGTACATCAAAATTTTAAAAATTATAACGATACTATTTTACTTGTAGATAAAGGCGAAAAGCAAGTAAGCAGTACAGTGGGGCATAATTTAATGCACAATCATCCCTTTGCTCAAGAACGATTTAAACAGGCACATAGCAATCTTTCAGTTTTAATAAATGTATTTAAGACAGGAGATTTAAAATCATTTATCGAGATTGTTGAAAGTGAAGCTTTAACCTTGCATGCGATGATGATGACCAGTATGCCATATTTTATTTTAATGAAGCCTAATACATTAGAAATTATTAATAAAATATGGGCGTTTAGGCAAAAAACAAACTCAAATGTTTGCTTTACTTTAGATGCTGGAGCGAATGTACATGTTTTGTATCCTGAGAGTGAAACCGAAAAAATTTGTGAATTCATTAAAAATGAATTAGTTGCATATTGTCAAAAAGGTGAGTATATTAACGATAAAATTGGATTTGGAGCTAAACTATTGTAATTTTGCTTAACCAAGTCAAGGATTGCTTATGAAAGGACCTCTCTTTTACTCAAAAATATTACTCTTCGGAGAATACGGAATCATTAAAGATTCTAAAGGTTTATCAATTCCATATAATTTTTATAATGGAGCTTTAAAGACAGACGAAAACCCTTCTGAAGAAGCTTTAACTTCAAATGAAAGCTTAAAGAAATTTGTTAATTATTTGAGTAATATTGATTCAGAATTAGTGGTTTTTGATATTGATACACTTCAAAAAGATGTTGAAGCAGGAATGTATTTCGATTCTTCTATCCCACAAGGTTATGGTGTAGGGAGTAGTGGTGCTTTAGTAGCAGCTATTTACGATAAATATGCCCAAGATAAAATCACGGTTTTAGAGAATTTAACAAGAGAAAAATTACTTAAATTAAAATCGATTTTTTCTGCAATGGAATCGTTTTTTCATGGAAAATCTTCAGGCTTAGATCCTTTAAACAGTTATTTAAGTATTCCTATTTTAATCAATTCTAAAGATAACATTGAAGCTACTGGTATTCCATCGCAAAATACTGAAGGAAAAAATGCTGTGTTTTTATTAGATAGTGGTATTATAGGAGAAACAGCTCCTATGGTTAGTATTTTTATGGAAAATATGAAACAAGAAGGTTTTAGAAAAATGCTAAAAGATCAATTCATTAAGCATACTGATGCTTGTGTTGACGATTTCTTAAAAGGCGATATTAAATCGTTATTTAGTAATACCAAACAATTATCAAAAGTGGTTTTAAATCATTTTAAACCCATGATACCTAAGCAGTTTCATGAGCTTTGGAAAAAAGGTATTGAAACTAACGAATACTATTTAAAGCTTTGTGGCTCAGGTGGTGGTGGTTATATTTTAGGGTTTACTGAAAATATTGATATTGCTAAACAATCTTTAAAAGATTATAAGTTAGAAGTGGTTTATAACTTTTAAACTTCTCTGTCACCTTGAGCGCGGTCGAAAGGTCTTTTACTAAATAAATTTTCATGTTCAACCGAAGACAGAAACATATACTATTAAAATTCTTCAGTATGTTTTCTGTGGTTCGAGGTTATAACATTTTGATAATTGTTATAGCACAGTATTTAGCAGCTGTTTATATTCTTGCTCATGATAAACCACTAAAAAGTGTCCTTTTTGATATTAATTTACTCATGCTAGTCTTGGCATCGGCAGCGACCATTGCTGGCGGTTATATTATTAACAATTTTTACGACTCAGAAAAAGACTTAATCAATCGTCCACATAAATCAAAATTAGATAGGTTGATAAATCAAAACACAAAGCTATCATTTTATTTTGTGCTAAATTTTATGGCGGTTATTATGGCAAGTTATGTGTCGTTTAAGCCCGTTATCTTTTTTTCTGTTTATATTTTTGGTATTTGGTTTTATTCGCATAAACTAAAAAAACTTCCATTTATAGGTAATTTAACATCGGCAATTTTAACTATTACACCATTTTTTGCCATTTTTATGTATTACAAAAATTTTGAAACAGTCATTTTTGTACATGCCCTGTTTCTGTTTTTAATAATATCTATGCGCGAACTCACCAAAGATTTAGAAAATATTAAAGGTGATTTACTTTTAAACTATAAAACTATACCAATTGTTTATGGTGAAAGAGCATCTAAAGCTATGCTTACAATGTTATCTGTGCTAACATTAATACCAATATACTTATTAGTGTATCGTTTCGAAATTGGTTTTATGTATATCTATTTTTATTTATGTATTGTGTTGCTACTTGGTTTTTTATTATTGTTATGGAAATCTAAAACGAAAACACACTATTTAGTACTCCATAATGTCTTAAAGTTTATCATTTTAATGGGTGTTTTTAGTATTGTTTTAATTAATGTTGATTTGGTGTTGAATAGAATTTAACAAAATTGTTAATCTTAAATCTTAAATCGTAATTTTAACTATATCTTTGCAGCAAAATTAAAGTGATGAGTAAACAACAAGGTGGACAAAGAAAAGGAAAAACTTCTGTAGAGGGTTCTAAAGAGAACTTTAAAAAAAGTTATGTAAAAGGAAATACACCTTTTAAAAAGGCAGAACCTAAGCCTAAAAAGCCATCTAATCCAGATGAGATTCGTTTAAATAAATATGTGGCTAACTCTGGTATGTGTTCGCGTCGTGAGGCTGATGTGCATATTGCTACAGGATTGGTTTCTGTAAACGGAAAAGTAATTACCGAAATGGGTTACAAAGTAAAAATAGGTGACGAAGTTCGTTACGATGGTGCGCGTATAAACCCTGAAAAGAAAGCTTATGTTTTACTTAATAAGCCAAAAGGATTTGCAACCACAACTAGCGAAGGTAAAGGCAGAACAGTAATGGATTTAGTATCTAATGCAACATCGTCTAGAATAAAACCAATAGGGCGTTTAGGTAGAAACTCAAAAGGGTTGTTGTTGTTTACAAATGATGATGCTATTGTAGATAAATTCACCAACTCTAAAAATGGTGTGGCACGTTTATTTCACATTGAATTGAATAAAAACTTAAAGCTTGAAGATTTAAAGAAAATCCAAGAAGGTTTTAAAGTTCAAGGTAAACTTGTTGCTGTTGAAGAGATTAGTTATATTGATGGTGCTTCAAAAAAAGAAATAGGTTTAAAAATTAAAAATACTGGTAACACAATTATCCGTACTATTTTTGATTATTTAAAGTACGAAATAGAAAATTTAGATTGTGTAGCTATTGGGCATTTAACTAAAAAAGATATTCCGCGTGGTAGTTGGAAACATCTGACCGAGCAAGAATTAAATACACTTAAAATGCTTTAAGCCTTTTTAAATTTGCCAACGCAGAAGAAAGCTCGACCACTTCCAAGAGCTAAGTCGAAGGGTATGGTAACATCCTAAAAAATCATTTTTTAAATTTTTTTCAAAAAAAAATCAAAAAAAGTTTGTAATTCAAAAAAATGTATTTCATTTGCAGTGCATTTAGCTGAACAAATTGAACCCTGTTTCTGTGTTCGGGCTTTTGAAAATTAGGAAGTCATATTCAAAAGCAGCTTATAGGATGAGCGACCGAATTTTAAAGCTAACTTCCGTTTTACCTATCTATGCTAGCCAGCATAACTATGGCTTTGTACCTACTACGCAGAGTCAAATTCAGATTTGATTTAGAGTTTTGTTTCCGTTTTAGAAACGCTACGTTTCTTATTTTTTTCAATTTTAAACAACACTATTTTAAAACAAATAATGAATACCAAATATATTGATTTAATCAATCAAACTTTTGATTTTCCGCAAGACGAATTTAAGCTTGAAGGCAATAAACTTAATTTTCATGATGTTAACCTAATGCAATTGGTTGAGCAGTATGGTGCACCATTAAAATTTACATACTTACCTCAAATTTCTAATAACATAAATCGAGCAAAGCAATGGTTTGAAAATGCTATTGAAAAACATAATTACAAAGGTAAATACAACTATTGCTATTGTACTAAAAGCTCGCACTTTAAGCATGTTTTACACGAAGCATTAAAAAACGATATTCATATTGAAACCTCTTCGGCTTTTGATATTGATATTATTGAAAGCCTAAAAAACGAAGGTAAAATTACAAATGACACCTTTGTTATTAGTAATGGTTTTAAGCGTGCGCAATATGTAACTAATATTGCGAGACTTATTAACAGCGGACATAAAAACTGTATTCCAATAATTGATAATTATGAAGAAATCGATTTACTTTCGCAGGAGATAAAAGGAAAATTTAATGTTGGTATTCGTATAGCTTCAGAAGAAGAGCCAAAGTTTGAATTCTATACTTCACGCCTAGGTATTGGCTACAAAAATATCGTGCCTTTTTATAAAAATCAAATCCAAAATAATAAAAAAGTAGAACTTAAAATGCTTCACTTTTTTATTAATACCGGTATTCGTGATAATGCGTATTACTGGAACGAACTTTTAAAATGCTTAAAGGTATATACCAGTTTAAAGAAGATTTGTCCAACTTTAAACAGCTTAAATATAGGTGGTGGATTTCCAATTAAAAACTCATTAGTTTTCGATTTTGATTATGAGTATTTAGTAGATGAAATTGTAAATCAAATTAAAGTGACTTGTGAAGAAGAAGAGGTAGATGTGCCAAATATTTTTACAGAGTTTGGAAGCTTTACCGTTGGCGAAAGTGGCGGAGCGATTTACGAAATACTTTACCAAAAACAACAAAACGATCGTGAGAAGTGGAATATGATTAACTCATCTTTTATTACAACATTACCAGATACTTGGGCTATTAATAAGCGATTTATTATGTTGCCATTAAACCGTTGGAACGATAGTTATGAGCGTGTATTGTTGGGAGGCTTAACTTGTGATAGTGATGATTATTATAATAGCGAACAACACATGAATGCTATTTATTTACCAAAATACAACAAAGAAAAACCATTATATATTGGATTTTTTAATACAGGTGCTTATCAGGAAACTATTGGAGGATTTGGAGGTTTACAGCACTGTTTAATTCCTACGCCAAAGCATATTTTAATTAATAGAGACGCAGATGGAAATATAACAACCGAATTATTTTCTGAACAACAGAAAAGTGAAGATTTACTAAAAATTTTAGGTTACGATAAAAAACCTGAAACAAACGAAGTACAAACAACTAATACAGAAGTTGATTTGCAATTAGCAGATAAATAAAACTATGAAACCGACATGATTAAAATAATCTTTAAATACTCAATTTAAAGATTGCTTTAATCATTAAAGGTTATATGTGACCATTGAAAAATAATAAAATACACACATGAAAACAAAAACATACGCTGGAATTCCAGAAGAATTCGCAAAATTAGAAAGCGCAAAAATTGTATTAATCCCTGTGCCTTATGATGGTACAAGTACATGGCAGAAAGGTGCAGACAAAGGTCCTGAAGCTTTTTTAAATGCTTCTGAGAACATGGAACTTTACGATATTGAAACAGACACCGAAGTGTATAAACAAGGTGTGCATTTAGTTGATGCTGTAACAGAAAATAGTTCATCAGAAACTATGGTTGAAGCAGTACACCAAACCGTAAAAAGGTATATTAAAAAGAACAAGTTTGTAACCATTTTTGGTGGTGAGCATTCTATTTCAATTGGTACTATTCGTGCGTTTAACGAGATGTATCCAAGTTTAACCGTATTGCATATTGATGCGCATGCAGATTTGCGTGAGTCTTATAAAGGTTCAAAGTGTAATCATGCTTGTGCTGTTTACGAAGCGAGTCAAAACACCAATCTCATTCAAGTTGGTATTCGTTCAATGGATGTGATGGAAAAAACCGTTATGGATGATGAGAAAACCTATTTCGCTCACGATATGGCTATTGATGATACTTGGATGGATGCTGCAATCGATCAAATGACAGATAATGTTTTTATTACTTTTGATTTAGATGCTTTCGACCCTTCAATTATGCCAAGTACAGGTACACCAGAACCTGGTGGTTTATTATGGTACGAAACCTTAGAGTTTTTAAAACAGGTTTTCGAAGAAAAAAATGTGGTAGGTTTTGATATTGTTGAATTATGTCCAAATTCAAAAGATAAATCTTCAGACTTTTTAGCGGCTAAATTATACTATAAAATGTTAAGCTATAAATTTCAAAACGATGAGGCAGAAGACGATTATAATAATGCTTTTGATAGCGATTATATAAATAAAAATAATTCAAAACACAACGATGGCGATGATTACTAAAGGACCAATTTCTCAATTTATAGAAAAACATTATTTACATTTTAATGCAGCTGCATTAGTAGATGCAGCTAAAGGCTACGAAGCACAATTAAACAATGGTGCAAAAATGTTAGTGTCTTTAGCTGGTGCTATGAGTACCGCAGAACTTGGTAAAAGTTTTGCAGAAATGATTCGTCAGGACAAAGTTCAAATCATTTCTTGTACTGGTGCAAATCTTGAGGAAGATATTATGAATTTGGTAGCACACTCGCATTATAAACGTGTGCCAAATTATCGTGATTTAACACCTCAAGAGGAATGGAATTTATTAGAAAAAGGATTAAATCGTGTAACAGACACATGTATTCCAGAGCACGAAGCTTTTAGAAGATTACAAGAGCATATTTATAAAATATGGAAAGATGCAGAAGCTAAAGGCGAACGTTATTTACCACATGAATATATGTATAAAATGTTGTTGTCTGGTGTACTGGAGCAATACTACGAAATTGATTTAAAAGATTCGTGGATGTATGCCGCTGCTGAAAAGAATTTACCAATAGTTTGCCCAGGTTGGGAAGATAGTACTATGGGAAATATTTTTGCTAGCTATGTGCTTAAAGGCGAATTAAAAGCAAGCACTATGAAATCTGGCATAGAATATATGACGTTTTTAGCAGATTGGTATACCGATAATTCTAAGAATGGTATTGGGTTCTTCCAAATAGGAGGAGGGATAGCAGGCGATTTTCCAATTTGTGTTGTGCCTATGTTGTATCAAGATATGGAGCGTACAGATACGCCGTTTTGGAGTTATTTTTGTCAAATAAGCGACTCTACAACAAGTTATGGTTCGTATTCTGGAGCAGTGCCAAACGAGAAAATTACTTGGGGAAAATTAGATATTGATACGCCTAAGTTTATTATAGAAAGTGATGCTACTATTGTAGCGCCTTTAATTTTTGCTTATCTTCTAAACTTATAATGGAAGAACAGAAAATAGAAAATATCGAATTAAAGTATTTGACTGTTGATGATTTTGAGGAATTAAAATCGGCAACACTCGAATCTTATGGAGGTGTACTTGACAGCTATTGGAAAAAGCATCATATTGAACAGTTAACTACTATTTTTGCTAAGGGGCAAGTGGTTATAAAAATAGATGGTAATATCGCAGGTTGTGCTTTGTCACTTATTGTTAATTATAACAACATTGAAGATAATCATACCTATGCAGACATTATTGAAGGTGATAAATTTAAAAATCACGACTCTAACGGAGATGTGCTTTATGGAATTGATGTTTTTATAAAGCCAGAATATAGAGGTTTACGATTAGGAAGACGTTTGTATGATTACCGAAAAGAACTTTGTGAAGAACTTAATTTAAAAGGTATTGTATTTGGTGGTAGAATGCCAAATTACCATAAGTATCAAAGTGAGTTAACACCAAAAGAGTATATAGAAAAAGTTAAACGTAAAGAGATACACGATCCTGTTTTAAACTTTCAAATATCTAATGATTTTCATCCATTACGAATTATTAAAGGGTATTTAGAAGGCGATACAGCGTCTAATGAATACGCTGTTTTAATGGAATGGGATAATATATATTACACCAAGAAGAACAGAAAAGCGAGTACCATAAAAACCGTTGTAAGATTAGGTTTAATTCAATGGCAAATGCGAACCTATAATAGTTTGGAAGAATTGATGCAGCAAGTAGAATATTTTGTAGATAGCGTTGCAGCATACAGATCAGATTTTGCAGTATTTCCTGAGTTTTTTAACGCACCACTTATGGCAAAGTTTAATCATTTGCATGAACCTGATGCTATTAGAGAATTAGCAAAATATACCGAAGTTATTGTTGAGAAAATGCAGCAATTATCTATATCATATAACATTAATATTATTACTGGTAGTATGCCAGAAGTTATAGATCACAAATTGTTTAATGTTGGGTATTTATGTCGTAGAGATGGTAGCTTAGAGCGTTATGAGAAAATACATGTAACTCCAGACGAAGCAAAAGTTTGGGGAATGCAAAGAGGCAATAAGTTGCAAACATTTGAAACAGATGCAGGAAAAATAGGCATCTTAATTTGTTATGATTCTGAATTTCCAGAACTATCCCGTTTGCTTTCAGACGAAGGTATGGATATTCTCTTTGTGCCATTTTTAACCGATACACAAAATGGCTATTCTCGTGTACGCTTATGCGCTCAAGCACGTGCTATTGAAAACGAATGTTATGTCGCTATTGCTGGTAGCGTTGGTAACTTACCAAATGTTAATAATATGGATATTCAGTATGCGCAATCTGCAGTATTTACACCATGCGATTTTTCATTTCCAAGCAATGGCATTAAAGCAGAAGCGACCACAAATACAGAAATGATATTAGTAGCCGATGTAGATTTAAGCTTATTAAGAGAGTTGCATGCTTTTGGAGCTGTTAAAAATTTAAAAGATAGACGAAAAGATTTTTACGATGTTATAAGAATTAAATAATATCTTTAACTAAAAATTAATTTTACCTAAGATAATGACAAAAAGAAACGACAATTTAAAACGTGTTATCGTAGATTTTAAAAAGTTAACACCAGAAATTCTAGCTTTATTGGTGGAGAAATATCCAGATGGTTATGATGAAGATCATATAGTAACCTTTAGAAACGCTCAAAACGAACTAATTGAAGCTGTTGAGGTTATTACAGATGATACTAAGTATTTGGTAAAAGTAAGCACAAAACTAGAGTTAACTATGGAGAATTATGATGAGGATGACTACGAAGATTTTGATGATGATGACCCAGAAGCTGTACAAGATCCAAACATTATTGATGAAGATTCTGAAGATTTAGATTAAAAACTAAAGACACATCATTTTACAATTTAATAGATCTAATTTTTTTTATGAAGTATAATCTGAGCAATAAAACGAAACGTATATATAATATTGACTACTAGTAGTTTTAATGGTTAAAATTACTGTGAGTAATTCGGACTTGTGGTAGGATGTTTTCCGATAATTTTTTCAATTTAATTTTAAAATCTGTACAATAATGAAAACAAATTTTTTATTAAAATTAGTAGGTTTTACACTATCAATTTTTACGCTTGTAAGCTTTACAACCACATATAAATCAAGCGTTCAAGATGAAACTGTAGTAAATGCAGTATATGATGGACATGAAGAATATGGCTATAATTTTATAGCAAAAGATATAGAAGGAGAAGAATACACTATAACATTTCAAGAGGTAAAAGACGAATTGTTAAAAGAGTTTGATTTAAAATCTGAAACATTAATTGGAAAAAGATTTAGTATTACCTATAAAACGAGAACAGAAGTAACTAAAGATGATGATGGTTATGAAGATGAAGAAGAAATTAATACTATAATCAAACTTAAAAAAATGTAATGATTTTAAGTTTTTAAAAAGAATTTAGGCTTCCTTTTACGGAAGCCTTTTTTATAATATACTTCCCATATAAAAACGCCATAAACAATGGCGTATTCTAAAGCAATAATCCATAGGTTTTCAGATTTATCGGCTTTATCAATATTTATATAAGCTAAATAACTTAGTATAATTACAAAACTCCAAACTAACGGGAATTTATATTTAGTAAAAACTGACAATATTAAAAGTGTAGCAATGTACCATGGATGCACTGTAGTGGTTGTAAAATAATAAAAGGACAATACCAAAAGCATGGCAGTAATAAGTTTTACAGTTGTTTTGTTTCTTCTAAAAAAAGTAATTATTAAAACAAAAAGGATTACTACTATTGGTATTACTTTTCCAATAATAGCAATTTCGTTATACCCCCTAAAAGTATATCCAATTTCTCTAGCGATGTAATACATACTAGCATTAAATTCGAAATTTTGAAACCATAAAGCAACAGTTTGAGTATAGTTAGTTATAAATTCGGATGAGTAAAAAGGAAGAAATAAAATAACTGTTGTAATACCTATAATAGCATAAAATGAAATTAACTTTTTCATTCCCACGAGGGCAGGAATCCATTTTTTGATTCTTTCATCATGCTGAGCTCTTGTGTTGAGCGCATCCGAAGTATGTTTCAGCATTGCATCATCATTTTTTTTCAAAGTAATCCACTGATAAAATAAAGGCAAAAATATTAAAGGAATTAATTTAACTGAAACTGATAAAGCAAAAACTATTGCAGCCCATTGCCATTTGCCAATATGCAGTAAATATAAACTCCAAACTAAAAAGAAAATCATAACACCTTCAAAATGAAGATTGCCAGTGAGCTCTATAATAATAAACGGATTTAAAATATACCAGAAAATATGGTATGAGGGCATGCTTAGTTTTTCTAGCAGTTTTTTACCAAAACATAAAGTTCCAAAATCGGCAGCAATAATTAATAAGCGCATTACAATTACTGAACCTAAAATGTTTTTTCCTGAGAATAGTGCAGCAATAACAAAACAAAGTTGATTAATAGGAGGATAGTTAGTAAAATGGCTAGCATTTAAAGTGCCCATACCATTGTATAATTCTTGTGCTTGAGCCACAGGAAACTCACCTTTACTAATAAAAGAATCTACTGTAAATAAATAAGGGTTAAAACCTTCTAAAAGCATTCTGCCATCCCAAATAAAACGATAAAAATCTTGAGATAAATTTGGTATAGCCAAAATAAATATGGCTCTAAGCCCAAATGCTAACCAAGTTAAAAGTTTAATGTTAGTTTTTAAAAATTGTACCAATTTGTAAAACAAAAACCATAAAGCACCATATAGCATAACCAGTTTTATATAATCTGTACGAATCAAATCATAAGCAAAAGAAATGTATAGTAGTAAGCTTACTAACGCTAAAAGTAGTGGTGTTTTGTTTAATTTAAAAAAGACAGGGTTTAAAAGCATACAGTAAATATAATATTAATTGTTTGTCGGTTTTTATATAGATACACTTACTTGATTTTATGAGAGAAATTAGATAACTTCGTTAGCTTGTTTATGTAATGTATAATATAGTTAGTTTCAATTTAAATTATGGTAAGATCAAGAGCAATTAGAACCTTAGTAACTTTATTTTTTGTAATTATTTTTATGGCTTGTTCAAAGCAAAAAAAGGAGCGGGTAATTAACTTTCCGAAAACTGATTTATCTTTAGAAAACTTTATCCCAAAACCTTTACAAGTAATTCCATCTAATAACGGGTTTGCACTTGATAAATATACAGCCATATATACCTCTAAAAATATTGAGGGTTATGAGGATGTTGGGAAATTTTTAGCAAAAAAAATTAAGGCAAAAACGGATTTAGATTTACAAGTTAATGTAAATGACTTACCTAATATAGAAACAGTTATTTATATTAATCAATCTGATAGTCTTAATGTTGAAGGATTAGAAGCCTATGAACTGCATATAACTCAAGATTCTATAATCTTGAATTCTAATACAGCAGCAGGTAGTTTTAGGGGCATTCAAACGTTAAGACAAATAATTCCCGAAGTAAGTAATGATACGCTAATTGCTAGAACTAAAATATGGACTATCCCAACAGGAAAAATCATAGACAATCCTCAATTTGAATATCGAGGAAGCATGTTAGATGTTGCACGTCATTTTTTTAGTGTAGAAGATGTTAAAAAATATATTGATATTTTGGCATACTACAAGTATAATGTTTTGCATTTGCATCTTACAGACGATCAGGGTTGGCGCCTCGAAATTAAATCATGGCCTAAGCTCACCGAAATAGGAGGAAGTACAGAAGTAGGAGGGGAGTCTGGTGGTTTTTATACTCAAGAAGACTATGCCGAAATTATAGATTATGCAGCTATGCATCATATTACAGTTATACCAGAAATTGATATGCCAGGGCACACCAATGCAGCTTCAGTTTCTTACCCTTTTTTAAATGGAAATGGAAGGAAGCTTGAATTATATCAAGGTACAGAAGTTGGTTTTAGTACATTCGACACACGTAAAGACACCGTTTACACCTTTATTGATGATGTAATTCGCGAAATAGCAGCGCTTACTCCTGGACCATATATTCACATTGGAGGCGATGAGAGTCACGCAACTAAAAAGTCAGATTATATCTATTTTGTAAATAAAGTAGAGAAGATTGTTCAAAAATATAATAAGCGCATGATTGGGTGGGACGAAGTTGCTACGGCCGATATAGATTCAACCTCAATTGCTCAATTTTGGGCTAGCAAAAAAAACGCTCAAGCTGCTGTAGATAAGGGAATGAAGATAATTATGTCGCCTGCTAAAAAAGCGTATTTAGATATGAAATATGATACACTTTCCAAACACGGTTTACATTGGGCAGCTTATATTCCTGTAGATACTGCATATATATGGACACCAGAATCTTATGAAGGCATACCAATAAAAAATATTTTGGGATTAGAAGCACCACTTTGGTCTGAAACTATTAGTAACATTGAAGAGCTCGAATATTTGGCTTTTCCAAGAGCTATTGGTTACTCTGAGCTTAGTTGGACGACTCAAGAGAATCGAGATTGGGAAAATTACAAAGTGCGATTAGCAAATCAAACACCATTTTTAGACCGTATGAATGTTAAGTACTACCCATCTAAACTTATTGATTGGAAGAAAAACAAAAATAAATACAAAAAAATCGACAAGGATTGATAAGCTAATTCGATAGAAATTAAGTCTTTTTGGGTTAGTTTAGTTTCTATGCTGTAATACTTCTATAAATTAAAAGTATTAATATAATGAAGAGAAGTAAATCATTATTGATTATTTGTTTGGTTATACCAATCCTATTAATATCAAGTTGTAAAAAAGCATTAGTTGAAAAAAAACCAAACATACTTTTAATTTGTGTTGATGATCTTCGTCCAGAGTTAAAGAGCTTTGGTGCAGAATATATAATATCCCCAAACATTGATAAGCTTGCAGACAAAGGAGTTTCCTTTCAAAGACATTATGTTAATTCGCCAAGTTGTGGACCATCGCGTTATACATTATTAACTGGTAAATATGGAGCTTCAGGTAACAATGCTCTTTTTTTACGCTCAAAAAAAATATTAAAAGGAGAACAGGTTGACCCAAGTATGCCAAAATGGTTTAAAAATCAAGGATACACAACAATATCAGTTGGAAAAGTATCTCATCACCCAGGAGGAAGAGGGGGAGTGAATTGGAATGATAGTACTATTATTGAAATACCTAATGGCTGGGATAAGCATATTATGCCAGTTGCAGAATGGGAGCATCCACGTGGAATGATGCACGGGCTAGCACGTGGGGAAATTCGCGTAAAGTCTAGTGAAATGGATGTTTTTCAATCAGTAGATGGTGATGATAATATCTACCCTGATGGTGCCATTACTGAAGAGGCATTAAAGCAATTAAAAAGGCTTACAACTAATGATGAAAAACCATTTTTTCTTGCAGTAGGCTTTATTAAACCACATTTACCCTTTGGAGCTCCCAAAGCTTATTTAGACAAATATGAAGATGCTGAATTTCCTGATATAAAACATTCTAATAAACCAATAGGAAAGACTACATGGCATAATTCAGGAGAATTTAAGCAATATAATAGATGGGGGAAAGACCCAAATAATGATGGCCTATTTGCTGATGAGGTTAGACGGCATTACGCAGCTTGTGTTAGTTACGCCGATGCCCAAGTTGGAAAAGTTCTTGAAGAATTAAAACGAACTGGAGCAGATAAAAATACTATAGTTATTCTTTGGGGCGACCATGGATGGCATTTAGGTGAGCATGCTATATGGGGTAAGCATAGCTTGTTTGAGGAGTCGTTGCATGCTCCTTTGATAATTCATGATCCTAGAATTAAAAAGAAAGGTTTTAAAACCAATGCTATTGTAGAAACCCTTGATGTTTTTCCAACTTTATGTGAGCTAACCGGATTAGATATACCTAATTCCACCCAAGGTGTTTCGTTAAAAAAAGTTTTAGAAGAGAAAGATTCAGTTGGTCATATTGCCTTAGCATATAACAATTATGCAGCCACTTTAAGAACCTTAACACATAGATTGGTGCTTCATAAAGACGGCTTTGTGGAATTATATGATCATTCTACGAATGAAAAAGAAACTAACAATATAGCTTATGATTACCCAGAATTAGTTGAGAAATTAAAACAAGAGCTACAGATTAAATTAGATAAAAAAACCAAGGAGATTTAAACTTTAGAAGTTAGCGATTTAATAAAAACATAACCAAAGCCTAAAAATAGCATGAGGTGAAAAGGAAACAATCCAAAATCGCCACCTTGGTCGCCTACTACAAATGCGCTATACATACCAAAGGCAAAATAAAGCATTAAAAGACCTTCAAAAATAACGTGTATAGAAACTGTTTTTTTTAGGTATTTATTCTTTTTCCAACCATCTTTTATAGTACTAATATTAAATTTAGGTGTACGTACAAATTCACTTTTCTTCCCCAGATGGCCTTCTAAAACAGCAATGGAATTGTGCAATGAAAAACCCATGGCTATTGAGAAAAACACAAAAAACATCCCTATGTAATTCATAAAATTTTTAATGCCACCACCATACATTTTTCTGTACATGATCCAATAGCATATAAAAAATATTAAGGTGCTTATTACAAAAAAGCTCATGACATAAAAATAGAGTTTTAAATGAGCATATTCGTTTTTAATGTACAACATTGGAATACTTAATACAGCAACAATAAGGATGTTTAAAAACATAGTGCTATTTAATAAATGAAGTAAACCATGAACTTTTGTTTTAGATGAAATGTTTTTATTTTTTAATACTTTCCACATCATCTTTCTAAAGTTTTCTGCGCCACCTTTATTCCATCTAAATTGTTGCGAACGTGCTGCACTTATAACTATTGGAAGTTCTGCTGGAGTTTCAACATCTTCAAGATACTTAAATTTCCAGTTTTTTAATTGTGCACGGTAACTTAAATCTAAATCTTCAGTTAGAGTGTCTCCTTCCCAGTTCCCAGCATCAATAATACAGGTCTTTCTCCAAACCCCTGCAGTTCCGTTAAAATTTATAAAATGCCCTTTACTGTTTCTGCCAACTTGCTCCAATGTAAAATGCGCATCTAAAGCAAAAGCTTGAATTTTTGTTAATACCGAATAATTACGATTAATATGCCCCCAACGGGTTTGTACAACGCCTATGCTTTTATCTTTAAAATAAGGAACAGTACGTTTTAACCAATCCTCTTTTGGAAGAAAATCGGCATCGAAAATAGCAATGAATTCGCCTTTAGCTGTTTTTAATCCTTCTTTAAGCGCGCCAGCTTTAAAACCTTTTCGGTTAGTTCTAGTAATATGTTGAATATCTATGCCTTTGGTTTGAAGTGTAGCAATATGATTTTTAGTAGTTTCAATAGTTTCATCAGTTGAGTCATCTAAAACTTGAATTTCTAATTTATCTTTAGGATAGTTAATTTTGGCAATATTATCAAGCAAACGCTCCATCACATACATTTCGTTATAAACAGGCAGTTGTATGGTTGCAAATGGGGTTTCCTCTGGATTTGATAAATCGAAAGACGCACAAGATTCATTATTTTTTTTAGAAGACAAATAATTAAAAAGAAGATTTAGTTGTGCCAAGGCGTATATAAATATAAGAAGTAACGCAATGGTATATATTATTATGACTATTGTTTCTAGAATCATTTCATCTGTTGATTTTTATTGTTTTTCAAAGGTCATATGTAATTCGCTATTAATGACCTTAAAATATTTTAAGCATAAAACGTTGCTCATTTTTTAATACTGTATTTAAAAATCCAACCTAATATTTTTAAGCCTGCAAATATAGCACCTTTTACCGTGCCTGAAACTTTTGAAACGCCAATTCTGTTTCTGTAGTTTACTGGTATTTCGATATATGTAAGTTTTTGTTTTAAGGCTTTTAGTTGCATTTCAACTGTCCATCCATAGGTTTTGTCTTCCATATTTAGTGCCAAAAGTTTATCGTATTTAATGGCTCTGAATGGGCCAAGGTCGGTAAACTTTGCTCTAAAAAACAAGGTCATTAATGTGGTTGCTAGCCAGTTTCCAAAAATTTGAGGAAACGTCATCGACCCCTGTTCTCTAAGTCGCTTAACACGAGCACCGATTACAAAATCTATATCATCATTAATAATTGGTGTTACAATTTTTGTTAATTCTTCTGGATAATCGCTGTAGTCGCCGTCTAAAAAGACTATGATGTCTGGTTTTTTACTTGGGTCGCTGAGCGTAGTCGAAGCGATGTACTGCATGCCCTTTAAACAAGCATATCCGTAGCCTTTTTTTGTTTCAGTTAAAACGGTGGCTCCGGCTTTTTTAGCATTAATTTCGGTATCATCGGTTGAGTTATTACTAACAACAATTATTTCGTCAACTATATTAGGAATATCATTAATAACGTGAGTAATAGAATCTGCTTCGTTATAGGCAGGAATGATGACTTTTATGTTGATCATTGTAGGTCTAATAGATTATTTTCTTTTTTGAACGCCTTTAAATCTGTCCATTCTTTAATCTTTTTTCCTGCTTTAAATTTAGCCGCAGAAATTAATTTTTCATTTTTATACATTAAGCAAAAACCATTTTTTTTATTGTGTTTCAGTTGGCATTTATAATCAATTTTTTCCTTATCATCATAAAATAACCACCAATTTGTTTTTTCACCTTTTATAAAATGGCCTTCACTTTTTTTAATGCCATTTTCGGTGTAAAAATACCAATATTTTACAGGTTTGTTTGCTGAGAAATGACCTTCTTTTTCAATACTTCTGTTTTCATAATAGAATTTCCAATAACCATTTTTTTGATTATTTTTTGTCCAGCCTTCAGATTTTAAATTACCATTATCAAAGTAGTTTTTTTGATAGGTTTTTTGGGCTGATGCTGATAAGCTTATTAAAAGTATTATATAGAATAGATTCTTTTTCATTTTAATTTTTTGGATTTTGCCAAGAATGCACATATGTTTTATGGCGAACTGAAAACTACTCACTATTTCTGATTCACTAAATCCATTAAATCAACATCATTTCCAAGCAAAATATCATTGGAATTAATTCGCCCTTTTTCTGGACCATTCTCTAATTTTAAAACACCCCGCGGGCAAACCGCAGCACATATGCCACAACCCACACAACTTGCTCTTACAATGTTTTCGCCTTTTTGAGCATAGGCGCGAACATCAATACCTTGCTCGCAATAGGTTGAGCAATTGCCACAAGAAATACATTGTCCGCCATTGGTCGTAATTCTAAAACGTGATTTAAAGCGTTGCACAATACCTAAATAAGCCGCTAACGGGCAACCAAAACGACACCAAACTCTATTGCCAAAAATAGGATAGAAACCTGTGCCAATAACTCCTGCGAATATAGAACCAATTAAAAAGCCATAAATATCTTGAATGGTTTGCGTTTTAATATCTAAAACAGCTTTGGCTCCTGAAAAATAGGAGTAGAGTGTAAACCCCGTCATTACTAAAGCAAATACTAAAACACCATGAACTAACCAACGCTCCAGTTTCCATGCTTTTAACGATTTATCGGATAATTGTCTGTAAGGATCACCTAAAGTTTCTGCTAATCCACCACAACCACAAACCCAACTACAATACCAGCGTTTTCCAAAGAAATAAACCATTACTGGAACGATGACCAAAGTTAGCACGATACCCCAAACTAAAATAAATAAACCTAAACCACCGCTATTAATAAGTTCGTCTAGACTCCATTTAAAGAAGAAATCGTAATCTAAAGGAAACGCATTTTTAAAATCGTACCAAGGTTTTTCAAAACGAACCAAGATTTCTGGAATTAAAAACGCAAAGACTATTTGAAAGAATAAAACCGATGTAGTTCGTAATATTTGGTACTTATTATGGCGATATTTTATATACATTCTAACAGCCATAACCGTCATAACGGTACAATATAAAAATCCATATAGAAACCATTGACTGGCTGGGTTACCGCTTAAATTTTCACTTATAGGGTCTACAAGGTAAACCCAGTTTACAATATAATCAGGCCTGAAATAAAGCAGAATATAAAATCCAACTAAAAAAATAAATGCAAACCAACCAATCCATCCGCGGTTAGTCGCTGCGTTATGAAAAATACCATTGTTTTTAATACCCGCAGGGCCGAGTGTAATTACATTTGGGATGATAAATAATAATGCGCCAATAATACCTAAACCAAAAGTGAGCCACCAAAAAAGCCCTTTATTTTCTTTAATAATACCGCTTCCCGCACTTTTGACTATTTCATAAGTGAAGCTATGTGGTTTATCCCAGATAACTTTATCCCATTCACTATTTTGTTTGTGCGTTTCATTTACTGTTTTTAATGCTGATGTGATTTTAGATGAAAATGAAAACGGATTTGCAAATTTTTTTCCAACTACTTCAGATTTTAATTCATCAATAAAAAGTTCGCTTTTAATACCTTTATTAGTAACTATATTGTCTAATAACTCTGGAGATACTTCATATTTTCCTAAAAAAATGAGCGAGATAAATATAGCAAGACCTGTTAAAAATAAACCAAGCCCTATGTTTTGAATGTTTTTCATATATTTTTTGTCATTCCTGCGAAGGCAGGAATCTATTTTATTAAAAATTTACATTTCCGTAATAACGGTAGTGCTCACTAAGTACTAAAAATACGTTTCCAACTTTTCTTTTTAAGTTGAATATTCGTGTTGTTTTCTTTGTTGAATTTTGCAACGATTTCAGGTTCGTGAAGTTTGTAAAATTCAGGATCGAAATTAGCATCGGCTAAATGTTCTAAAACATAATCGACAGAACGCTTTTCGGTTAAAATTTTATCAAAAAATTCATGGCGCATTCTAATTCCGAAAGAGTTAATACCTATAAATTTTCGCGTATTTTTATCATAATTTATATGAATACATTTTTTACCATCTTCGTGTTCCCAATAAAAACGCGCTTCATTTTCTTTTGACTGTGCCCAAACCCAACCATAAGTTTGATATTCAATATCTATAAATTTTGCAGAGTTATACCAATGACTTGGTTTGTACTCAATGCGGTTAACGCAAATAGTTTGCGCAACGGTTTCTCCCATCATGCGCCCGGTGTACCAAACGGCTTCAATGGGTCTGCGCTGGTTAATAGCTTCATGTTGTTCGGCACAATCGCCAATGGCATAAATATCAGGAATGTTAGTTTCTAAAAACCTGTTTACTTTTACACCGCGATTCGTTTCAATGCCTGATTCTTTTATAAAATCAATATTTGGTGAAACCCCAGCAGTTAAACCAACTACGTTACATTCAATTTCTTCTCCTGTTTCTTCAAGAATTGCCGATTTCACTTGTCCGTTTTCATCGGCTTTAATTTCTTTTAAATTCACGCCTAATCGTAAATCGATACCATTATTTAGTATTTCGCGGTTAATCATAGCCGATTCACCTTCTGGTAAAACACCATTCCAAAAACTAGATTCTCGAACTAAAAACGTAACAGGAATATGTCGTGAATGTAACATTTCAGCAAGTTCAATTCCTATTAATCCGCCACCAACAATTACGGCACGTTTACAAACTTTATTATTAGGAGCGTATTTTTCTAGATTATCTAAATCTTGTTTATGGTACATGCCCATAACACCTTTTAAATCTTGTCCTGGCCATCCAAATTTATTGGGTTTGCTACCTGTGGCGATTATTAATTTATCAAACCGTAGTGTGTCACCATTTGCAAAATACAATGTTTTCGATTTTGTTTCAACAGTTTTTACATAGCCTTTTTTAAGTTCAATTCTGTTCTTTTCCCAAAACCAATTTTCGTAAGGTTGTGTGTGCTCAAACTTCATATGCCCCATATACACATACATAAGCGCGGTTCTAGAAAAGAAATAATCAGTTTCGGCAGAAACAATAGTGATTTTTTTATCGGAAAGTTTTCTTATATGTCTTGCAGCGGTAACACCAGAAATTCCATTTCCTATAATAACAATGTGCTCCATATTTATTGATTGTGTTGTAGTAGGTCGAAGTTAAAGATAATAACTTATATTGAAGTTGTTAATTTAGAATTGCTTTAAATTGAAGGTGTTTTGTAAGGATTTAAAAATTTTAAAGACGCCGAAAACTTTTTTTATCAATGTAAGCTATCTAACATTTTATACGACCTAGGTATTATTACTTTGCAAATAGTAAATTGAACCAAATGAAAAAACAAATAATCATTTTAATAATACTTTTACTTAGTATTAAAGGATTTTCGCAAGATGTAAATAGCTTTTTTAGTAAAGCCAATGCTTTCTTTAAAACCCATGTTGATAACGGAAAAGTCGCATACTCAGAAATTCATAAGAATCAAAATGCTTTAAATGAATTAATGAATATTTCCGAAGCTATTTCAGTTTCAAAAGAAGATGCTAAAATCTACCAAGCTTTTTGGATTAATGCTTATAATTTATCAGTTATAAAAGGCATCATAAATAATTATCCAACAAAATCACCTTTGGATAACGTTGGTTTTTTTGATAAAACGACTTATAGTTTAGCAGGAAAAAATATCACATTAAATGATATTGAACACAAATTATTGAGAGCACAATTTAATGATACACGTTTTCATTTTGTGCTAGTTTGTGGAGCCGTTGGTTGTCCGCCATTAATTAATAAGGCTTATTTACCAAATACATTGGATGCCCAATTAGAAACACAGACTAAAAAAGCAATAAACGGTAGTTTTTTAAGAGTGACTACCAAAAAGAAACGCGTTGAAGCATCACAAATTATGGAATGGTACAAAGAAGATTTTACTATGAATGGTAAAACCGAAATCGATTTTATAAACAAATACAGAACCGAAAAATTAGAAGGCAAATACAAACTAAGTTATTTCCCTTACGATTGGACATTAAATAAACAATAATCAACTCAAAAACAGATAAAAATGAACAAACTAATAGTATTAATCATTGCATTAACTTTAAGTTTTACGGGGTTTGCACAAGATGAGGAAGAAACCACAACAAGTAATATTCAAACCTATACACCATCAAAATTATTAAAGAAAGGACAATGGGATATTAAATTTTTTAACAATTTGTATACGCAAACAAAAAGTGCAAGCAGCAGTGGAGATGTAACCAAAAATTTACCAAGAGAAACTTATTTTACATCAACTATAGACATTTTTGCAGGCGTTTCAGAAAACAGTAAATTAAACGTAGGATTGTTAATTGAAATGCGCTCAAATGTAATTGGAAATAGAAAATCACTCGATGTTTTTAAATTTGATGGAGAAACTAATACGGCACGTTCGGGCATAACTTCAATGGCACCAGCTATCAAATTTAATCCGCTTAAAAATGTGAGTAATTTTACAATTCAAACCGCATTTCATATTCCTTTGGTTGATAATGAAACTGAAAATGGTGTGTTTTTAGATCAAACAGCTTACACATTTCAAAATCGTTTTTTCTATGATTATACGTTTCCAAGTGGAGATTGGCAACTTTTTACAGAGCTAAATACCGAATATAACTTTGGTGAGAAAACTAGTTTTGCCGATAAAACATTTGTGTTAGCTCCTGGTGTGTTTTTAAGTTATTTTCCTAATAAAGAATTTACCATCTTAGGCTTTGTGCAACACCAACAACGTGTTGGAGATTTTGAACAAGATTTTACCGCATTAGGTTTTGGTGGAAAGTATCAATTATGTAAAACTTTAAACTTAGAGGTGCTTTATAGTAATTTTGTTAGAGGTAATGCTACAGGTTTAGGGCAATCATTTAATATAGGGTTAAGAGCATTATTTTAATTAATAGTGTAAATTAGGAGTTTATAAATCGTTTTTTATGCAACTATTTAAGCTCTTCATTGTTTTTTTAACGTTAAATTTTCAATCTTGTTTAAGTCAACCAGAAAAAATTAACGGTATTAGTTTTGTAGCTTCTTCAGATAAAATTAACGAATCTCATGTAAAACCTGTTGTAAATGTTAATGCAAATTATGCAGCCATTATGCCTTTTGGTTTTATAAAAAATTCAGAGCATCCAGAAATCATTCATAATACAGATAGACAGTGGTTTGGAGAAACCAGGGCAGGAGCTAAGCAGTATATTGAAGTGCTTCGAGAGCAACATATAAAAATTATGATAAAACCTCAAATTTGGATTTGGCATGGTGAATTTACGGGTTATTTAGAAATGAAATCTGAAGCCAATTGGAAAATTTTAGAAGAATCATATTCAAAATTTATTTTAGAATATGCCCAATTAGCTCAAGAGGCACAAGCTGAAATTTTTTGCATTGGAACAGAACTCGAAAAATTCATAGAAAGCAGACCAGATTATTGGAGTAATTTAATAATAGAAATAAAGAAAACATACAAAGGTAAATTAACCTACGCAGCAAATTGGGATGAGTTTAAACGTACACCGTTTTGGGGCGATTTAGATTTTATTGGAGTTGATGCCTATTTTCCTATTAGTGATAGTAAAACACCAACAATTGCAGAAGCTAAAGAAGGTTGGAAAGCGCATAAACCTGTTATTAATGAAGTTTCAAATACATTTAACAAGCCCATTTTGTTTACAGAGTTTGGTTATAGAAGCGTAGATTATTCTGGAAGAGAACCATGGAAAAGCGATAGAAGTATGAATCAAGTAAACTTAGAAGCGCAAACCAATACCACGAAAGCACTGTTTGATACTTTTTGGAACGAAGATTGGTTTGCAGGTGGTTTTATTTGGAAATGGTTTATTAATCACGGTGAAGTTGGTGGCATAAACAACTCGCAATTTACACCGCAAAACAAACCCGTTGAAGATTTATTACGTAAGCAGTATATAGAATATAAATGAACAAAATAAAGTACATAATTGTAAGTCTTTTAGCTTTAATATCTTGTTCAAAAGATAATGATGATATGTTGCTCGATACTTTACAGAATTATGTTTCAAATAAATCTTTTGAAATGGGAGCTGTTATTGCTTGTGCTGCAAGTGATGAAAAAACAAACGATGTTTTAACGTTTTATTACCCAGAAACTGGAGCTACCAATATTCGTTTTTATGAAACCCAAAATGCTCAAGTTAATAAAGATGATTTTTCAAATTACTTGAAAGTATCTATTCAAAGTGAACCTTTTTTTAATGGCTATTTAGGCAAGTTTACGCAATCATCTTCAAATGAAAAATGGATTATTGTTACTTTTGAATTGGATAATGAAATCAAAATTTCAAATCCTATTCGGTCTAAACAAATTACAAAACCAACCGTTTGGAATGATGAAGTTACTATAAATCAATCACAATCTGGAATGCCAAATTTTATGTGGGAAGATGACGCTTTTGGTGATAATGCAATATATTTTCAAGTAGTTTCGGATGAACAAAACAATTTATTGTCTGGAACTTACACTTACGATAATTATTTTCAATATTACAATATCTCAAATGTTGTTTTAAATATCACAACGGAAACGCCAATTGCTTTAATTTTAGGAAACAATTATAACTTCACTTTAATGGACGTTAGTGAAGATAATTGGGTAAATTGGGTCATTCTTAAAACGTTTAAAGCTCAATGAGTAAAACTCTAACCGTTGTATTATTAAGCTTGTACACTGTGAGTTTGTTTTCGCAGAATTTTACGGTTGCCGATTTAAAAATTCAAGGTAATAAAAAGCTGAAAACAGTTTTCATAAAAAATATTTCAATTACTAAAGCTGGAGAAAAATTGGATTCGCTAGTTATTGAACAAGATATGAAACGTCTAAAGCGATTACCTTCGGTTTCTCATGCTTATTATCAAGTATTTCATTCAGAAAACAATCAATATAACGTGTTTTATAATATTGAAGAGAACTTCACTTTAATTCCATCTGCAAATATTTACACGACTAATAATGATGAATTTGCTTATCGTTTAGGACTGCACGAATTTAATTTATTGGGAAGAAATATTGGCTTTGGCGGATTTTATCAAAAAGATATTTATAGCAGTTATGCTATCAATTTTAGAGCGCCTTATTTGTTTTCAAATACATTAGGATTAGCTGTTAATTATCAAGATTTAACAACCCAAGAACCCGTTTTTTTTGATAATGCGACAGCCAATTATAAATATAATAACCAATCTTTAGAAATTTTAGGATTGTATGAGTTTAATTTTAATAATAAACTTGAACTTGGGCTTAACTATTTTATTGAAGATTATGCCTATAAATCTGGCGCAATAAATCCCAGTGTGCCACAGCAATTAAATGTGCATAAATGGTTGCTGAAAAGTATTTACGAATACAATAACTTGGATTATTTTTATCAATATGTATCTGGTGTAAAAAACCAACTTAACTTTCAATATGTAACATCAACCAACGATATGTTACCCGATTTTTTTATCGCTTGGAACGATTTTTTCTATTTTAAACGTTTTGGTACGAGAAGTAATTGGGCAAACCGATTGCGATTGGGGCTATCAAAAAATGATGAAACACCGTTTGCGCCTTTTTCAGTTGATAATAATTTGAATATTAGAGGCGTTGGAAACACCATAGATAGAGGCACAGGAGTTATAGTTTTAAACACCGAATTCCGCTATACGCTTTATGAAAAAAACTGGTTTGTTTTACAGAGTAATGCTTTTATAGATGCTGGTTCTTGGCGAAATCCTGGAGGCGATTTTGGCGATTTTAGTAAAGATGATAATATTAAAGTATACCCAGGTTTAGGACTTCGTTTTATTCATAAAAAAATATACAATGCCATTTTTAGAATTGATTACGGTCATGGAATAACTAAAAATTCTACTAAGGGATTTGTATTTGGTATTGGGCAGTATTTTTAAAAAAATCGTTTACTTTTGATTGAAAATTTAATATATGCAAACATTTGTAATAGGAGATATTCATGGCGGTTTAAAAGCTTTAATCCAGCTATTAAATAAAATGGAAATTAAAGATGAAGACACCCTTGTTTTTGTGGGCGATTATGTTGATGGTTGGAGTGAATCTGCACAAGTTATTCAGTTTTTAATGGCGTTATCTCAAAAAATAAATTGTATTTTTATAAAAGGAAACCACGATGTTTGGTGTGAAGATTGGTTGAGAGACGACGCCGTTAACCCTATTTGGTATATGCATGGTGGTAAAGAAACTATGGATAGTTATGCTGATTTTTCAGAAGATGAAAAAAAGGAGCATTTAGCTTTTTTTGAAAGTATGCCGCTTTATTATATTGATGATAAAAACAGATTGTTTGTTCATGCAGGATTTACATCAATGCACGGTGTAGAAAAAGAAGTTTTTAAAGCAAGTTTGTATTTTGATAGAACACTTTGGGAAATGGCTATAACTATGGATAAACGGATTGAAAAGAATTCAGAACTGTATCCAAAACGATTAAAACATTATAACGAAATTTATATAGGGCATACGCCAACCATTAATTTTAATGTTGATGTACCCATGCATGCTGTAAATATTTGGAATATTGATACAGGTGCTGCTTTTACTGGTAAATTATCAGCGATGAATATTGAAACAAAAGCATTTTTTCAAAGTGATAATTTACCTGCTTTATATCCAAATGAAAAGGGGCGAAATAAGGCTTAAGAACTTAATAGCCTGAATTTAATATATCAATAAATACAATTCTTATAAGTCTATAATTTATGTTTGAGTGTTAAGTTAAGCGCAGTCAAAACCTCTAAATTTCATTGGTTTTAAGACCTCTCGACTGCGCTCAAGGTGATAACTATTGATTTCATTGAAATATTAACAGTAAAAACGAATTTTTATAATAAACTCAGGTTGTTTGATTTATTCAATACTCTTAAAATCTTTTATAGCTTGATTGGGCTCCATAACATTATAGCCTTTCCAAAAACTAGGATCGTACTTTGGTAAATACGTAGGCTTAACTTTTGCTTTTTCTGTAAAGTCGTTAAATGTCGTTTCAGTAATACTTTCATTTTCAAAAACCACCAATTCTTTTTTTGTAATATTTGAAACTATAAAATGAATATCGGTTGAAATTTCATTCTGCTTTCTTCGTCCTTTGGTGTGCTTATTTTTTTCAATAATCTTTAAAGGTCTTTTAATTCCAAATTTATTTCCATTTTCCTCTTCAGCGTATTTAAGCACATATTTATTTGCATTATTTTTAGAGTAAATAAAGGTTCCTTTTTTTAGATACTCACTAAAAGAAATTCCTAAAAGTCTAAAGTTTTTTAGTTTTTTTACATTGTTGTAATCTACTCTAACAATGGCAAAATCATCAGTATTAATATATAAAACGCCTTTATATTCTTCTTTTCTTTTAGGTTTAAAGGTTATTTTATAAACAAATTCACCGTTTAGAAATTGGTAATCTAAAAGCTCAAAGTTATATCTGTTAGATTTTTCAAGAAAGTTTAAATGTGAGTCTTCAAAAATAAAACTACTGGTTTCTAAATTTGAAATAGCTTGTTTTCTATATCTTAAAAAGTTCTTTTTTCTTTCACTTTCCTTCTTTTTTTGTTCTTCAATAAAGACTTTTGTTTTTTCAATGTCTTTATCATCTTTAGTGTCACCAAAAAGTGAGGAGTCTATTTCTTCTTTAGTTCCAAAAATTCCAGATTTAATTTTAAAATAAGAATCTCGTTTAATGTGCTTTTTAAATATATTATTAAATTTTTCCTCAAGACTTTCAAATGAGATTTCATTGTTTTTATCATAAAGGTTTGAAGCTTTTATTATATCTAATTTCAGAGCATTATTAGCAATAGGCTTTTCGTATAAATCGCCTAAAATTTCTGTATAATTGCTTGAGTTTTTAGGCATAATGCTTAAAACGCTATCTACAAATTTTTGATTAATTTCTGGAATGGTTGATTTTTTAATATCTATAGTGTTTTTAAGAATATTGTTATTATCAGATTGCCTATAAAATAGCCTACTTTTGGTATATTCAAAATCATAATTAGTCGCTAAATTTTCTTGTGCTTTTTCTATGATTTCATCAACTGTGTATTCTTTATTAGAAACTAAAACTTCATCCAATTCAATAGATTTTTGACTTAAAACAATAATACCATCCGTAAATTTTTGAACCGCCACGCGTTTTGTCTCGTAACCTAAACAATTAATAAAAAGCGAATCGTTTACAGTTGTTTTTTTATTCAAATACATTTGAAAAACACCATTTTCATTACTAATAACCCCAGATTTTTTATTAAGTTCTACAGTGGCAAACGGAATAGGTTTTTGTGTAGTAGAGTCAATCAGTTTAGCATGTATTGATTCTTGTGCTTGAAATAGCTGAGAAATAAAAAGCGTAATTAAAATAAAGTAAAAGTTTGATTTCATATAATATCTATTTGCTATAAAAATAGACGATTATATGACCTAAATGTAACATTTATAATTTCGTTAAGTGAAATTTATTATTTGTTAACACTTATATATTTTGCATAATATTGATTTAGTTTATCTGGCGAAGCACCAAGCCATTTTTTTAAATGAATGGCCCAATAATGATACTGTAAACTCCAAACTCCATTCGTGTTATAATGTCTTGGAGAGGTAGTTAACCACTTTTGAATGACTACAAATTGTTTGCGAGCGTAAAGTTTGCTAATTAAATCGTTGTCTTCGTAAATTTTAAAATTTTCATCAAAACCTTCAATACAATTAAAAAGGGATTTTGTGATAAACAGACTTTGATCGCCACCACGACAGGATTTAAAAGGTAAACATGTTAACTGTCCAGCAAGTTTTAACCACAAATGGCTGCTGTTGAATTTCATTCTAAAACAGCCAGCATGATTGTTTTTTTTAATTTGATCAATGATATGCTTATCAAAATTTTTAGGAGGAAAAGAATCGGCATGCAAAAAATACAGGATATTTCCAGTGGCATTTTTTGCGCCTAAATTCATTTGTTTTGCGCGTCCTTTTGTCGAGTTAACTAATTTGATGCCCGTTCGAGTAGAATTTTCGATAGAAAATTTTGTATCGAGAACTTGCGTGTGGACTTCTCGATACAATTCTTCGCTATACTCAGAATTACTCGAAGTGACAAAGTTCTGTACTATATTTTGAGAGCCATCAGTACTGCCACCATCAACAATAATAATATCTGCTATATTTTCTTTTGAAGAGTTTTTTATTAGATGATTAAGCAGATTGGGAATATTATCTGCTTCATTTAATGTAGGTATTATTATGGAGATTTGGTGTTTCATATTTTAAGTCACGTTTCTTACAGACACATTTTTTTATGAGATTCTGAAATAAATTCAGAATGACGCAATGTGTTATTCATTCAAACCCCAATTATAATTTTTAAAACTTTTTTTAGCTTTCGCGGAAATTTGAACGCCTGAATATTGGTTTAAAAAATCAACTAAACTACCATTTTGTTTGAAATCTTTAGCAAACCATTGAAATATTTTTGACAATTTAAGGGTGTTCTCAGATATGTTGTTTTTTGTTGAATCGCTTAAAAAGCATTGAGTGACTTTAATGAGTTGTTCTTCTAAATTTGAAGCCGTATAAGCTTCATTTAATAATTTTGGACAAGAAACTGAAGCGCAAACTATAGCAAAATGAATTCTGGGTTCGTCCATTTTTCGTAAAATTTCATGCTCAATGTCATTTAAATTCCACCACTTTTTATCTAATTTCCAAAAGCGTTGCTTCCAGGGGTTTTTAATATCTTTTATACTTTTTATTGGATAATGACGAAGAATTAAATCGATAGTCATAGCATTATATGCATTTATCCAAAACGCTAGTTTTTCTTCTTTTGAGAATGTATCAAACTTTTCATTTGAAAACATCAAATTTAAAGTATGAATATAAGTGAGCAGTTTTTTGCGTTCAGTTTTAAACGATTTATAGTTTACGTTGCCATTTTTAGAAACGTGCTTTAGTAACAATTCATCCCATAATTGATGAATAGGTTTAAACTCTTTTCTTAATGTTTGATTAAGCTCTTGTTTAGGTTTTTCTACTTCGTTTTTTTTAGTCGTATTAGTTTTTTTGACTTTAACTTCTTTTTTGGTAATAGAATCTTTGGTTTTTAAAACTTCAGTTCCAATTTTAGGAGTATTTTCAACAGCTTTTTTAGTTCCTGAGCATGCTGCTAAAAAACAAAACAAAAAAATGAGAACTAAGTATTTCATAATTCAAAGCATAATAAAAAGGTAATCAATTACCTAACAGCATCCACCACCATCGTAATGAAACGTGGATTCTGAAAAATAAATATCATCTCTATTTAAAGCTTTTAAAGCTACTGTTGTTTTATCGCAAATGGCTAAAGGCTGATTCTTTAATAAAATATGTCCCGCTTTATCATCAAAATAATCGTCGTCACCATAATAAATAGCAGCTTTTCCTGTAAAAACACATGGGCCATCTTCTGGCATTGGGTCTTTAATGGCGGCTACTTCAATAGATTCAATATAAATCAATTCGTCTGTTGGATAATTTTTAGGGTCTAAAATTCTGTATGGTTTTCTAGCTCTAATTTCTATAGTGCCAAAACCAGCATCAGTTAATGCTTTAACGTATTCTGCTATAGGTAAACTTCCACTTAAACATAAAGCACGTAAGCGTTCGTCATTTCGTAATTCATCATTCATAGGTTGTTCGCAAGTGGGGTCGCTCATTACTAAACGTCCGTGAGGTTTTAAAACGCGATACATTTCGGCAATAGCTTTCTTTAAATCATCTGCTTTAAAAATGTTGAATAAGCAATTTTGTGCAGCAACGTCAATGCTGTTATCTTCAACAGGAAGATGCATAGCATCACCTTTTTTCAAATCAACAAACTCACTTTTAAACCATGGGTTTTGGGCTTCAGCTTCTATAAAATTTTTGCGAGAAGCTTCCAGCATTTCATCTACAACATCAATACCAATAACACCGTTTTTTTGACGATTAAAATATGCTAACTGTAACAATTCCATACCACCACCAACTCCAACATATAACATTTTAGGATTGTTGGTTAAATCGCGTGCATGCACGGTAGAACCACAACCATAGTTCATTTCCTGCATGATTTTAGGAATTTTTAACCCCGGTAATTCCCAAATAGGATTAGTGGTACAGCATAGTCCAACGTCTGGCGTTAGTGCTGCTTCTTTATATACGTTATGTGTGGTTTCTAAATAACTCATTTTATGATTTTTTAATGATGTTTTTGCTATGTTAAAAGTAGACTTTTTGTAAACAATTAAGTGTAACAAATATTACATGATTATATAATCTTTATAAGTTTTTTAAAAAGTGTTATCATGTCAGGTTCTGCTTTTGCAGCCATAGCAATAATTTCTGTAATATCAACAGGTTTTAAGTTATCTGGGTCGCATTCATCTGTTAAAACTGACACCGCTGCCACTTTTAATTTTAAATGATTAGCCACAATTATTTCAGGTACTGTACTCATTCCTACAGCATCGGCACCTATAATTTTAAGCATTCTGTATTCTGCACGCGTTTCTAATTGTGGCCCAACAACACTAGCATAAACACCTTCGTGAAGTTTTATATTATTGTTTTTAGCAATGGATTTTAATGTTGAATTAATACTAGAATCATACGGAGCGCTCATGTCTGTAAAGCGTTCGCCTAATTTTTCAACACCGTTAAAAGCTAAAGGAGAGCTTCCTTGAAGATTTATATGGTCTTCAATAAGCATTAATTCACCTTTTTTAAAGTTTAGATTTATAGCTCCAGCAGCATTAGATACCAATAAGGTTTTTATACCTAATTTTTCCATAATGCGAACAGGATAAGTAACATCTTGTAGCGAGTAGCCTTCGTACAAATGAAAACGCCCTTGCATAACAATAACCTTTTTTCCTTCTAACATTCCATAAATAAGTTTTCCTTTATGGAATTCTACGGTTGCTGTTGGAAAATAGGGGATGTGGTTATAACTTACTTCTTTTATAATCTCAATTTCATTAATAAGTTGCCCTAAACCTGTGCCTAAAATAATGCCTATTTCTGGGTTCTCGAATCCTTTTTCTTGTAGATATTCTACCGTTTTTTTAATATGCTTTATCATTTAATTGTTGTATGCGTTGTTGTAATTCAATATTCGATTTGTAAAATGCTGAAGTTTCTAAATCTTCAAATGTATCAATATCGTTTAAAGGTTCTAGCAAACTAAATGAGATGCTGTTTTCCTTTAATTCTTCAAGTGTAATTTCTAATAAATTGGATTGACTCCAAGGTTTGTTATCAAAAATAAAATCATAAATTTTAGTCATCCCAACAAGATAATAACCACCATCAATAGCTGGTCCAAAAACAACATTATTGCTATTTAACGCTTGCAACCCGTTTTCAATATGATTAGAATTTATATCTGGTAAATCTGAGCCTATTAAAACGATTTTTTCATAGCCATCTTCAAAACCTTTTATAAAAGCATTTTTCATACGCTCTCCCAAATTTTCACCTTTTTGAACTGCTTTATAATGGTTCTCCCATTTAGTATCGATAATGGCATCAGAAAAATAAATGCGCTTATCAATTAATAAGTTTTTTATAGCTGTTTCTGTTATTTTAACGAGTTCGCTATACACTTCAAAAGCACCTTGGTTGCCAATGCTTTTTGCAAGTCGTGTTTTAACTTTGCCTAGTTTTATGTTTTTTACAAAAACAATAATGAGTTCTTTAGTCATAAACTTTAGTGCCTTTATTAAGCCATTTACTCCATTCTTTGCTAAATGTATGTATGCTATCTGTTTCTTTTTCTTTGGAATTATAAACGGGCATATTATTATTTTTCCATTCAAAAATACCACCATATAAATTATATACATTAGTGTAGCCAGCCTTTTTGAGTTTTTCCGCAATATCTTCAGACCGAATTCCTAAAGAGCAATACACAACTATGGGTTGTTGTTTGTTGTTGAATTTTTTGATTGTTTTTTTTAGATTGAAATTATCATAACCAACGTAAATTGCATGTTGCAAATGACTTGTTTTGTATTCAGATAATTCTCTTGAATCTAAAATGATGATATTTTGTTGTTTTGATAAATCTTCGGCCGAAATGTATGGAATGCTTTCAGAGTTATGCTTTTTTAATAATTCTGAAAGGTTTTCTTGAGAGAAACTAATGCCTGAAAAAAATAGAAGTATATATAAAATTTTGGTTTTCATAGTATGAGATTCCTGCCTGTGCAGGAACTGGGTTAAGCTACAACACCTTGACAGCTGCTTCCTGCGCCAGCAGTACAACCGTAGCAATGTTGCGAAATGACAATGTTTCGTCCTTCTAACAGTTCTTCATTATATTCTGAAATATGTTTTACTTTGCTATTTACTGGCAATTCTAACATTTGATTAAAATCGCAATCGTATAAATAACCATCCCAACTTATAGATAAAGTATTTGTACACATAACGTTTGCAACAGCAGTTGGATTATATGCCTCGACTAGCGCATACATATAGTCTTCATAATTTTCTGAAGCAATTAAATAATCTAAAAACCTACTAATTGGAAGATTAGTAATGGCAAATAAATTATGAAATTGAATATTAAAATCTTCTTTTAAAGCTTTTTTAAAATCCTTCTCCATGGTCATTTGATCTCCTGGTAAAAAAGCTCCTGAAGGATTGTAAACTAAATCTAATTTGAGATTACTATTTGGCATACCATAACCAATAGTATTTAATTCTTGTAATGCTTTTATAGATTGATCGAACACACCTTCGCCTCTTTGTTTATCTGTTTTTCCACGGGTCCAATGTGGCATAGAGCTTACTATATGTACATTATGTTTTTTAAAGAATTCCGGTAAATCGTAATACTTTTTATTGGCTCGAATAATGGTTAAGTTGGAACGCACTATAAAATCTTTAATACCTGCCTTTGCAGCTTCTTCTACAAACCAACGAAAATCTGGATTCATTTCTGGGGCACCGCCTGTTAAATCTAAAGTATGTGCATCTGTGTTTTTTATGACTTCTAAGCATTGTTGCATGGTGCTACGTGTCATAATTTCTTTTCGATCGGGACCAGCATCAACATGACAATGTTCGCAAACTTGGTTGCACATATAGCCTACGTTTATTTGAAGAATCTCTAATTTTTTCGCTTTTAGCGGAAATTGATTGGTTTCGGAAATTTTAGTTTTAAAGGTTGGTAATTCTCCGTTTTTAAAAATACCGTTTGATAAGATTTCCAGTTGCCTGTTGCTATTTGCTAAATCGCTTTCGCGTTTATGTAGGGATTGTGTTTTTAGTTTTGTCATATTCATTTTCCAAATTAATGGAGTTTTCTTCGGTCTTCTAACTTTTAACCATCTAGCTTATTCACTTTATTCATCATTTGAACACCATGTACTAAGGTTGCGCCACTTTTTATGGCTGCACCAACGTGTAAAGCTTCCATCATTTCTTCTTTGGTTATGCCGCGTTGTAAACCATCTTTAGTATAAGCATCAATACAATATGGGCATTGCTCTGTGTGCGAAACCGCTAAGGCTATTAATGATTTTTCACGTGCCGTAAGTGCGCCTTCTTCGAAAACTTTTCCGTAGTATTCAAAAAATTTGTCACCAAGTTCTTGATTCCATTCACTAATTTTTCCAAATTTCTTTAAATCTGCTGGGTCGTAATATGTTTTTTCCATAAAATTTTTGCTTAAAGATATAAATCTAAAAGATTTCAGTCGATAATATTTGTAATACTTAACATAAATTATTTATATAGATTTTTAAATTTTATTTTAGCGGAACTAAACAAAACTTCAATGGACGACTATTTTTTTATAATTACTGTTTTGGTAACGCTATCTGCTATTTTTGGTTACATAAACGTGCGGTTTTTAAAGTTGCCTAACACCATTGGTTTAATGCTTATCACAATTGTTTTTACTTTAGCAGTTTTTGCTTTAAGTTATTTTGATTCTACACTTTTAGATGCCGAAAAATACATTATTACTCAAATAGATTTTAAAGCCGTTTTGCTAGATGTCATGCTTAGTTTTTTGCTTTTTGCAGGGGCGTTGCATACTAATTTTCAGCAATTAAAAGTACAGCGTTGGCCCGTTTTTGTTTTTGCAACTTTTGGAGTAATTGTATCTACTTTCTTAGTTGGGACTGTGATGTTTTATATTTTGAAAATGATAGGGCTTGATGTCGATTTTATTTATTGTTTGTTGTTTGGTGCTTTAATTTCTCCAACCGATCCTATTGCAGTTTTAGGGATTTTAAAGAAAGCTGGTGTGCCAAAAAAACTAGAAGCTAAAATTGTTGGCGAATCGTTATTTAATGATGGTGTAGGTGTCGTTATTTTTCTAACTATTTTTCAAATAGCATCTTTTGGAAACGGTAATATTGAAACTTTAAATATTGTTAAACTGTTTGGACAAGAAGTTATTGGAGGCGTTATTTTAGGAGGCGTTTTAGGATGGATAACTTATAAGCTTTTAAAGACTATTGATGATTACGATATTGAAGTTATTATAACTCTTGCAGCAGTAATGGCGGGTACTGTTATTGCACATAAAATTCATGTATCTGCGCCTTTGGCAATGGTTACGGCAGGACTTATTGTTGGTAACGATACGGTTAGAGGGACAGCCATGTCTAAAATTACAGAGAATTATGTAGATAAATTTTGGGAACTTATTGATATTCTTTTAAATACCATATTGTTTGTGCTTATTGGTATGGAAATGCTTGTTCTAGCTTTTGATGGCAAATATATTTTGGCAGGATTAATTGCCATTCCTATTATACTTTTATGCAGATATGCATCACTTCTGTTCCCGATTAATTTTTTTAAAAAACGATTGGATTTTGTGCCGAAAACGAATTTAATTATGACTTGGGGCGGACTGCGAGGAGGTATCTCTATAGCCTTAGCATTAGGCTTAACTGAGGCTATGCAACGCGATTTGTTTTTAGTAATTACTTACATAGTTGTAGTTTTTTCCATATTAGTTCAAGGGTTAACCGTTGGGAAACTAGTTAAAAAAGTAAGCTAAGTATAAAAAATGGATGTAAATAACGAATTAGATTTAGCTTGGGATTTTGTAAACAATACAGACAGAAATGTGTTTCTTACAGGTAAAGCAGGTACAGGAAAAACCACTTTTCTGCATAAATTAAAAATGAAATCGTTAAAGCGTATGGTTGTGGTGGCACCAACTGGTGTGGCTGCTATAAACGCTAAAGGCGTTACTATTCATTCGTTTTTTCAAATGCCTTTTGGTCCTATTTTACCAGATGCAGAATTGAATAATTCTTCTAACTTCAACCGAAAATTTAATAAAACCAAAATCAATATTATCAAATCTTTAGATCTTTTGGTTATTGACGAGATTAGTATGGTTCGCGCCGATTTATTAGACGGCATTGATAAAACACTTAGGCGTTTTAAAAATAAAAACAAAGTGTTTGGAGGCGTTCAATTATTAATGATTGGCGACTTACAGCAATTATCGCCAGTTATTAAAGACAACGAATGGCAACTATTAAAGGCGCATTACAAAAATGCTTTCTTTTTTAGTAGCTATGCGTACCAACAATGCAACGCTGTTACAGTAGAATTAAAACATATTTACAGGCAAGATAATCCTAAGTTTATTGATATTCTTAATGAAATACGGAACAACACACTAACTCAAGCCTCGGCAGATGAGTTGAACAAACGCTATCAACCTAACTTTGTGCCAGATAAAAACGACGGTTACATTGCTTTAACAACGCACAACAATAAAGCAGAACAAACGAATCATTCCGAACTAGCTAAGTTAAAAACAAAGGCACATACTTATAAAGCTGAAATTGAAGGTAAGTTTCCCGATTATGCTTATCCTAATGACGAAAAATTAGAGTTAAAGGTTGGGGCGCAAGTCATGTTTATAAAAAATGATAGCTCACCAGAAAAACGCTATTTCAACGGAAAGATTGGTAAAGTGATTCTTTTAGATAAAGATGAAGTAGTGGTGAACTGTCCTGACGATGATTTTAACATTGTAACCACGCCAGAAATTTGGGAAAATATAAATTATACGGTTGATGCTGAAACCAAAGCCATTTCAGAAAACAAAATTGGGTCGTACACACAAATGCCTTTGCGATTAGCTTGGGCAATAACCATTCATAAAAGTCAAGGTTTAACCTTTGAAAAAGCCATTATAGATGCCCAAGGCGCTTTTGCTCATGGGCAAACCTATGTGGCATTAAGCCGATGTAAATCGTTGGAAGGTTTAGTTTTAAAAAGTAAAATAGATTCCAGTCAAATTATTAGCGATGTGAATGTGATATCGTTTAATAAAAGTGCTGAAGAAAATCAGCCAGATAAGAACATATTGCAACAATCTAAAGCTGAGTTTCAATTGAATTTAATAGCAGAACTATTTGATTTTTATAAGTTTTTATATCCTGTAGGGCGCATTTTAGATATTTATTATAAAAACAGAACTATTATTGAAGGGCAGGTAGAAACGCCTTTAAATACTATAAAAGAAGGCGTTGCTAGCTTATTGAAAATTGGCAATGGTTTTAAAGCGCAACTTAAAACATTGTCTGAATCTGCGGAAGCCCCAGAATCTAGTAAAGACGTTCAAGAGCGTTTTGTAAAAGCAATACATTATTTTAGTGAGCAAACCAAAACCACCATTAGTGAGCCTTTAAAAACCTTAGGTTTTACTACAGATAACAAAGCAATTGAAAAAGATATTAATAAACAACTAGACACCATAGAAGAATTATTAGCAGCCAAACTATTATACTTTCAAGGGTTGGAAAAAGGTTTTAATGTCAATACATTTTTAGAGCTGAGAGCAAAGTCTGTTTTTCTTGCTAAAGAGAAACCTAAGAAGCCCCGAAAATCAATAATTGACGGTACAACAAATATTGAATTATTTGAGTTGTTAAGAGTGCTTAGAAACGATATAGCAACAGAAAATGATTTGATTCATTATCAAGTGTTTACTCAAAAAGCTTTATACGAAATCTGCGAAACCTTACCCACTAATAAAAAAGAATTACTACAGATTAATGGGATGGGGAAAACCCGTGTAGAAAAATATGGGACTAAGATTCTAAAAGTTATTCATGCGTATTGTGAAGAAAACGATATTGAAACGACTAACGAAGAAGATTTGTTTGAAGCAGAAAAACCCAAGAAAAAACGAGGTGATACTAAAAAAGAATCTTTAGAATTATTTAAAGCAGGAAAATCAATTGACGAAATAGCGAATGATAGGGAGTTAAACCCTAACACCATAATGGGGCATTTGGCTTATTTTATTCCAACTGGTGAGGTGAAAATAACCGACTTAATTTCAGAAATACACTATAAAGAGTTGAAGGTACTTATTCCTAAACACAAATTTGAGGGGCTTTCAGATTTAAAACAGCAGCTAGACGATAAATATAGCTATGGCGAATTACGTTTGGTTTTGGATGATTTGAATAGATAGTGAGTATATTTAACGACAGATGATAACCAAATTTTGATATATTTAATAGCTGTCAAATGGAAATAATACCCTAAAAACATAATGAACATTTGTACTATAATGTACTGCGTTATGTAACTTGAGCTTTGGTTAAAAGCGAAAGTTGTTACTTCTGTTTTTCGAAAAAATTTATTCTCAAAAGTTTTTTCTGAAATGTTAATGGAACACTCTTTTTACGAAACGACGATAGGAGAGAAGTGGAATGTGTGTGGAATGGAATGTGCTATTGTAATTTTTAAAAAGAGTCTATCAAAATAATCACTTTCAATAGACCCTATTTATATTACTTAATTGTCGTGATTTGAATGGTCTTCCGATTTCATTTCACCTGATTGATTCATCATCATTTCGTGGTCGTATTTACAACAACCTGGTAAATCCTTATAGGCTTCTTCACTTCCAGCAACTTTTTCGGTATCATAACCTGACGCTGCTATTGCTTTATGAATTGCCATTGCATCTGTTTTGGTATCATCAAAAGATACATCAATTTTCTTTTTATCGACATCCCAATTGGCACTTGCTACACCATCTACTCCGTTTGCTGCTTTTTCAATCGTATTCTTACACATACCGCAATTACCTCTTACTCCAAAAGACAAGTCAGTCATTGCCATATCTTTTGAAACTCCTGTAGTGGTTGTTCCTGTTTCTTTTTTGGTTTCGTTTTTACAACTTGTAAAACCTAATGCTGCTATTACAGCTACACTTAAAATTACTTTCTTCATTTTTTAAAAATTTAATTGTTATTATTTCTGTTTAATTATTCTATTACTTGTTTTACTTCTCCACAGGTTAACATTGCTTCGCCAAAATATGGATTGATTACTTTTTCTTCTTTACTCAACCAATACGCACCTTTATTGTTATCTGCCATTGGGCAAAATTCTACATAGACTTTTTCATCGATTCCAAACAATTGTACAGCATTGATTAAATGTGAAGATAGATGTTTGAAATGGCTTCTTTGTTCCTTTAAATCTGTTGTTTTTGAAATAGCACTTGAAGAAGATTTTATCTCTTTTGCTAATGACATCCAATGGTTATGAGCTTCATTTTTTACTAATTTCATATCTACCTGACTCAAATTATCCAGTAAACTATTGGCATCTTTAGATACTTTGTTTGTGTCATCTTCAACTAATGCATCTTTTAAATTAATATAGCTTTCATAAACCTTATTTAACTGTTGTTGAAATGCTTTTGATACTTCCAAACGTTCTGTCATATTGGTATGCTCGGTTTCTTTTTTTGATGCATTATTATCCATTCCTAAATGTCCTTCGTGACCTGTCATTACTTTGCCACCATCTTTATTCATCATCGACTTCTTGCCTTGTAATTGAGCAGCTGCATCAACTGTAAATGTTCCATTGGTTACTATTTCATCACCATTATTTAAACCCTCTAACATCTCATAATTATTACCGATTTGATTGCCTAATGTAATCTTACGCATTTCAAAAACTGGTTGATTAGGATTAGCTTTTACATACACAACAGAACGTTCTCCTGTCCATAAAACAGCCGAAGATGGTATTGCTAATACTTGTTCTTTATTTGTATTGAGACCTTCAATCTTTCCTTCAACAAACATTCCTGGTTTAAATACATCCTTCTGATTATTCAAAACTACCCGTAAGGTTACAGTACGTGTTTTGGTATTTAAAATTGGGTCGATAAAATCTACTTTTCCTTTAAATTCATTATTAGGATAGGTATTGGTTGTTATCAAAACTTCCTGTCCTTTTTTAAACCGATCAATCTGATTTTCATAGACATCAAAATTTGCCCAAACCGTATTTAGATTAGCAATTTTAAGTAAAGGTTGCCCTTGTTTGATGTAATCGCCTTGCTCTACCAATTTTTCTGTAACTGTTCCTGAAACGGTTGCATAAACTGGAAAGTTTTCTTTTACTTTTCCTGTTTCTTCAATCTGATTGATTTGATTTTCAGAGAGCTTCCATAACTTTAATTTATTGCGAACTGCTTTGTACAAAGCAGGTTGCGATTCCTTTAATGAAGCTGCTGTAATCAGTTCTTGTTGTGCCGCATATAATTCTGGCGAATAAATGGTTGCTAATAATTGACCTTTACTCACTTTTTCACCTGTAAAACTTACATTTAGACGTTCTATTCTACCAGAAAAATAACTTACTTGTACTGCATTTGCTTTTTCGTTTTCAGCAATCTTACCTGATAGTTTTATGGCATTGCCTTCAACATTACTTTCACCAACTATCGTTGTCTGAATATTTGCTAATGCTATTGCATTTTCAGTTAGTTTAAATTGGTCTGCTGCCAAACCATCTGCGCTACTTTCGGCAGGAATTAAATCCATACCACAAATTGGGCAATCGCCTGATTCTGGTTGCATTATCTGCGGATGCATAGAACACGTCCACATTTGATTTGTTTCTGCTGTTTCAGAATGATTTCTTTCTGTTTCTTTATTTGATGAACCACCAAATAGTAACCAGCCTAATAGTAAGCCAACTACTAATATTGCTGAATAGATTACATATTTTTTCATTTCTTCTTATTTTTTCTCTTTAATAATTTTCTAATAGATGGTGACGATGTGTACCATAACAAAAATCCGCTTAACACAGTAATCAATCCTAAAAGTGAAAAAGCTCTTAATACTATTGTGTTAAAGTTATCTCGACCTTCGTAGTCCATCGTATGTGTCATCCATAAAAAATCAAACCAACGCCAACTACGATGCCTTACTGTTTGAAATTTCCCGTCTTTAATGGATACATAGGCTTTTAAAGCTTCATCTGACTTATAGGATATGACATAGGCTGGCAATAGTTTTTCTCTATATTCGTGGTGCTTACCTACCTCATCAATTTGTTCAATAGTATCTACTTCTAAACCATTTTTCATATTGTTTTTTGCAATATAAAGTGCCTCTTCTTTAGAAATACTATTTTTAAGATTTCCATTTATAGCATTATAGAGTTGTTTGTCATTAACCCAAAAGTAAGGTGTGTTGCTAATATCTCTTAACGCTATTGTATTAATACCTTCTGAAATATCAAGCTGTGAAGGACTTATAAGATTGTTGAACGCTTTAGATTTATACTCTAAATTTTTAAAGTGGTCGCCGTGTATATCGTCAATATCTGTCCAACTAAAGTATAATCCACTTATTGTCCAAAACAAAAACTGAATACCTAAAAACAAGCCTAAATAACGATGTGTTTTTCTTATTTTTAGTGCTGTATATCTATTTACCATTTATTGCAGTACTTTAAAATTGAAATTTATAAATACTTTTTCCCAAGCCAATGAAATACTACCATCTTCATCATTAATTTTATTGACCTTATACTCTAAATGTTCTGTTATTTCATTAGAAATTTTTGGCTGTACTTTAAACCTCAAAACATCATCCTTTTTGTCATATTCGTCTTTACCGTGTTGCTCCCAATTAGAATTGAATATAACTATCCATTCATCCTTTGAAGGAATTGTAAAGAATCCGTATTTGCCAGCAGGAAGTGTTTTTCCTTCAATTTGCAAATCCTTATTGGTCTCTATCCACGTTGCCATATGTGCTCCAGCTTGCCATACTTGGCCATAAGCCAATAAACCACCAAAAATGATTCTGTCCCTTACTCCTGGTGACGAATAGTCTATATGAATATGAGCATCGCCAACCATTGCCATAGCCGATGTGTGAGGGCTTAACGGTTTCTTTTTGGGCGTTTCTTCTTTATTTGTTTTTGTTTCTTGATGGCTGTGTTCTTCCTTTTTTTGCTCTTGGTTTTTACATCCCTTTAACAAAAAAGTAAAACAGAGTATTGCTAATAATTTTTTCATAGTTTAATATTTAAAAAACATTTGTTAACATTAATGTCGCCATTATAATCATAATAGCATTTTCTATAAATGTAGCTTCTGTCATAGGCAACTTTAGAGCAGTACCTAAACAAGCACATCGTATTGACTTTTTATCCAAGAGCGTTTTTGTTACTCCAATAGTTGTCATTCCTAATACAATAAGTGTTATTATTAAAGCAATATTGACTTCAAAACGCATTAAGAACATTAATCCTAAAGCTGTTTCAATAAATGGATAAACCCAACCATAAGCAGGTACTCTTTTTGCTAATGGGTCATACATTCTAAAAGAATCAGGAAAGTCTTTTAAATCTAACATCTTAAAGAAGCTAAACACGATATAAAATAAGCCCATAAAATCAAGCATAAACTCGCTCCAACTCCAATTTTTATAATGTAATAATATACTTGCTGTTGCGATATAAAAGATGATAAGCAAGAGTGGTTTTAATTGTTGAAGTTTACTTTTTTCTTCTTCGGTTTCAGTAGCTATTGTAGAAGATGAAAAGACATTTCGCTCTTTTTTTTCAGATAATGTATATTTTTCAGGTAATGCATTTTTTAAAGTTTCGGTTTCAATGAGTTGATTCATTGTTACTTCTGCTTCACTTCTTTCGAGATTTACCGAAACGTTTGAAACCTGTTCTAATTCGCCTAAATTCTTTTCTACGGAAGCCTTACAGTTGTTGCAGGTCATTCCTGTTATTTTATATATATGTTTCATTATTGCTGTGTTAAATAATTAATAATCGTGGTTTGTATATAGTAAGTCCAAACAGACTCTATTTGATTCATTTGAAACTTTAATTGTAGTTCTTGAATATCCAAAACATCATTAAAATCAATCGTTCCTGTTTCGTAGCTTTTTATTAAAATATCCTCTGCATCTTTGGCTTGTTTTAAGTTCCTGGTTTGCGTAGCATAACTTATTCTTGCAGAAATACGTTCATTAATCGCCTTGCTTAAAAGCGTTTCCAAAGTGTTTAATCGTTCTTGTTTTTGAGCGGTTATTTCTTGCTGTTCTAACTCATTTTGCTTGGTTTGGGATTTATATTTTTTATTAAAAATTGGGATGGATACCGAAACCATTGGCATCACAATATCTTTACCGTTATCCGAGAAATTCATATCTGGCCTTGGCTCTACATTGATATAATCTAACCCAAAACCAATCATAGGACTGCTTTCTTTTTGGTTTAGTAATTCTGATTGCTCTATGGATTGATATAGTTTATCATACTTCAACAATTCAGGATGCAATCCTAAATTTTCAGTAGTGATTTCAGAGTCTTCTGAAGGCATCATTAAACTCTCTACCACAGTAACAGCAGTATCATTTTCCCTATTCAAAAGGTTATTCAAATTCGTTTGTTCTGCTAAAAACTGTTGCCTTAAAACATCTTTTAGTTGTTGCATTTCATTTTGACGCATTTGTAATCGCAACACATCTACAGCAGATGCTTTACCAACCTCAACAGAGGTTAGTGCTAATGTCTCATAGGCTTCCAATAGTTTAATGTTTTCTGTTAGCACCTTTTGTTTTGCTTTATTGGCATATAAATTATAATAGGATTGTGATACAGAAGCTATTAATTTTCTTTTGGCTATAACAATATCCTCATATTTAGCATCAGCTAATGAACTGACATAATTTTCACGTGAAGTAATCGTGCCAAACCACGGTAACATTTGTTTTGCTGATACTTTAAAGCGTTGCGCTCCTGTTCTCGTTTCTGGTTCGCTTACAAAATAACCTACACCAAATTCAGTATTAGGAATCGTATTGACTTCGTTCACTTTTTCTGAAACTCTTTTGTATTGCAACTCGAATTTTTGAATCTCTGGATTGTTTGCCAAAGCTTCATCAATGAGTGTTTCCAGTTGTTGAGCGTTTGAAAAGTGAAAAACGAAAAACGAAAAACTAAAAATTACCAGACTTTTTATATGAAAAGTGGAAAGTGGAAAACCAAAATTGACTTTCTTGTTTGTTTGTATTAACGTTTTCATTTTAAATATTAGATTTAGATGTTTTAATTGAGCTCACTAGCATTGCAACTAATTCTTTGTTTAATGCATATTGATTTTCATACTGTTGCGTTTGAACATAATTAGTATCTTTTAATAAATCCAACCAGTATAATGTTTCGTTAGCTTCTTTCAGAGCTATACTCATTTTATTAATAAAGTCTTTTTTACTTTGAGCAAATTCAGCTTCACGAATTAGTGCTCCAATAGCAGTTCCACTTCTTAAAAGTTGTTTGCTTAACACATATTCTCTTTTTCATTTATTAATGATTGAGATAGTTTTACAATTAATATTGCAAAAGCATAACTCTTGTCTTTTAAGATACTTTTACTCATAACTTTTCACTTTTAGTTTTTCATTCTTCACTTTTAACTCGGATTTCCAGCTGTATAATACTGGCACTACAAACAAGGTGATTAATGCGATTAGCATGCCTCCAAAACTTGGTATTGCCATTGGTATCATAATATCGCTTCCTCTTCCTGTAGAGGTTAGTACTGGTAACAATGCTAAAATGGTCGTAGCAGTGGTCATTAAGCAAGGTCTGATACGTTTTTCGCCAGCTTCTACTATCGAGGCTCTAATTTCTTTTCTGTTTTCTGGTTTGTTTCGGTCGAATGTTTGCGTTAAATAGGTTGCCATTACAACTCCATCATCGGTTGCAATTCCGAAAAGAGCAATAAACCCAACCCAAACCGCTACACTTAAATTAATGGGATGCATTTGAAATAGGTCTCGTAAATTCTCACCAAAGAAATTGAAGTTTAAAAACCAATCTTGACCATAGAGCCATATCATTATAAATCCACCTGCAAACGCTACTGCGATACCTGTAAATACCATTAATGAGGTTGCCACAGAACGGAATTGGAAATACAGTATTAAAAAGATAATTGCCAATGCTAACGGTACAACAACAGATAGTGTTTTTTCTGCTCGTAATTGATTTTCATAAGTTCCTGTGAATGCATAGTTGATACCTTTTGGTACTATTAGCTCACCAGAATCTATCTTTTCTTGGATTAGTGCTTGTGCATTTTCAACAACGCTTACTTCTGCAAAACCATCTAATTTATCAAACAAGACATAACCTACTAAAAAGGTGTCTTCACTTTTTATCACTTGTGGTCCTTGTTCGTATCGAATGGTTGCCAATTCGCTTAATGGAACAGGACTTCCTTTTTCAACTGGCACATAAATTTGTTGTAAGTCTGTTGGATTTGCTCTTAATTCTCTTGGGTATCGCACACGAACACCATAGCGCACACGACCTTCAACCGTTTGTGTTAAAACCATACCACCAACTGCGACTTTTAATACGTCTTGAACATCTTGTATAGAAATTCCGTAACGTGCAATTTTCTCTCTATCAATATCAATTAACAAATACGGTTTACCAACAATACGGTCTGCAAAGACAGCTTCTTTTTTAACACCTTCAGCTTCCTTGATAATATTTTCTAATTGTACTCCAAACGCTTCAATTTGTTTTAAGTCTTGACCTTTTACCTTTATTCCCATAGGTGCTCGCATTCCTGTTTGAAGCATTACCAATCGGGTTTCAATAGGTTGTAGTTTTGGTGCTGACGTAACTCCAGGTAATTTGGTAACTCTTACAATTTCATTCCAAATATCGTCTGGTGATTCGATTTCTGGTCGCCAATTACGGTAGTATTCGCCATCGTCATCTTCGATTAGTTGAGAGCTTTTGACTGTGGTATAAGCAACATTTTCGGAATTATTTGGATTAGAAATAAAACGACCATCTTTTAATTCAAACAAACCATTCTCATTTACTTTGTAGCGTTGCCTTTCTCCATCTGCATTCAGCATGTATTCTGATTTATACTGAATGATGTTCTCATACATTGATAGAGGTGCTGGGTCTAACGCTGATTCTGTTCTTCCTGCCTTACCAACTACCGTTTCAATTTCTGGAATACTGGCTACTGCCATATCCAATTGCTGTAAAACTCGTTTGTTTTCTTCCACACCAGAATGAGGCATTGAGGTTGGCATTAGTAGAAATGAGCCTTCATTTAAGGATGGCATAAACTCTTTGCCTGTGTTCTTCATAATGAAAAACCCTGCAATTACAATAGCTGTTGGTATAGATAGAAACAATAATTTATTATCTAAACACCACCTTAAAATACGTGTGTAATATTTAATGAATAATGAGAAGATGCCTAACAAACCAAAGCATATAACACTTACAAAAATGAGATTCCATAAGATACTTTTATCAACACCTAATGGCCTCCAATATTCGGCTAACAGGAATACTATCGCAGATGCTGAAATAATGATATTGATAAGATTAGTTTGTTTGTCTGTTATCTTATTTTGAAGATTGAGAAGTGCTGTAATTCCAAAAGCTATCAAAATCAATCCTAACCAATACCCAAAGACTATTGCTACGATTCCTAAAGCTATTAAAACACCATTTAAAACATATTTAAAAGTGTTTTTAATGCTTTTCTTTCTGAATAAAAATGCTGCAAATGGCGGGATTAAAAATAACGCGACAATAATAGATGCTGTTAAAGCAAAGGTTTTTGTAAAGGCTAATGGTCTAAATAATTTTCCTTCTGCACCAATCATTGTAAATACAGGAATGAAACTTATTATTGTTGTCATTACTGCGGTAACAATTGCACCAGATACTTCGGCTGTGGCGTTATAAACTACCGTATTAACGGGTTTTGCTCCGTCATCTTCACCCAAGTGCCTAATAATGTTTTCTGAAAGTATGACACCAACATCGACCATTGTACCAATAGCAATTGCAATACCTGATAAAGCGACAATGTTTGCATCTACACCAAAGAACTTCATAGCTATAAAAACCATTAAAACCGCAACTGGTAGTAGTCCAGATATAAGTATAGATGCTCGAAGATTGAATACCATAATGATAATGACCAAAATGGTAATTAGTATCTCTAATGTTAAGGCTTCATTGAGTGTACCTAACGTTTCTTGAATCAATTCTGTTCTATCATAAAATGGTACTATGGTGACTTGTGATGTCCTACCATCTGCTAATACTTTTGAAGGTAAGCCTGCACTTAATTCATTAATTTTTTCTTTTACATTATTAATGACTTCCATTGGGTTTGCTCCGTAACGCGCTACTACAACAGCACCTACAACTTCTGCACCTTCTTTATCTAATAATCCACGTCTGGTTGCAGGACCTAATGATACTTTTCCAATATCTTTAATTCGTATTGCTGTATAATCTTCGGAAGTAACGACTGCATTTTCGATGTCTGAAATAGATTTCACATAACCTAAACCACGTACTAAATATTCTGCATTATTAATTTCAATAGTTTGTGCACCAATGTCTTTATTACTTTCCTTAACTGCTTTTACAACGTGATGTAATCCAATATTATATTGACGCATCAATTCTGGGTTCACATCTACTTGGTATTCTTGAACATAACCACCAATTGAAGCTACTTCAGAAACTCCACTCGCAGAGGATAGCGCATATTTCACATAGTAATCTTGAATACTTCTTAATTCTTGTAAATCCCAACCACCAGTTACATTTCCGTTTTCATCACGTCCTTCAAGTGTGTACCAAAATATTTGTCCTAATCCTGTGGCATCTGGACCCAAAGCAGGATTAATACCTTCAGGTAATAAACCACTTGGTAATGAGTTTAGTTTTTCGAGAATACGACTTCTACTCCAGTAAAATTCTATGTCTTCTTCAAAAATGATATAGATACTTGAGAAGCCGAACATAGACGAACTACGAATGGTTTTTACTCCTGGAATACCGAGTAGGGAAGTGGTTAATGGATAGGTAATTTGGTCTTCAATATCTTGAGGTGAACGACCATCCCATTTGGTAAATACGATTTGTTGGTTTTCACCTATATCTGGAATAGCATCTACTGCAACAGGATTACTTGGTAAAAATCCTGTATCCCAATTAAAAGGTGCGTTTACAGTTCCCCATCCTATAAACAGGACAAGCATTAAAACAGCAACGAGTTTATTTTCTATTAAAAATTTGATGCTTTTATTTAGCATTGGCTTTGATAATTAAACAATTAAACAATTAGACAATTAGACAATTAGACAATAGTGTTAGAAAAACACCGAATACAGCAAATTACCCTTACGACATACAGCCATAGGATAACACAGTCTATTGTTTAAAAATCAAATTAAGTAAGTCTCGTCAATCTTGAAGATTTGCTTGACGACGAGTGGTGGTTTGTATTCTTCATAAGAAGATACATTCTTATCTAAACCTTCAAAAAGGTTGATATAAGTATATACAAATGAAGCTACAAATTGTTGCTGCTCAAAAGTAAGTTTATCAAATTGAAGTTTTAATTCATCTTGACCTTCAATAACCAATTGTTTGTCATCACAACAATTTTTCTTGGTTATCGAACAACTTTCAGTGGGTGGTTTTTCCATTTCCATTCCGCAACCTTTTGCTTTATGGAATATAGCAGTTTCTACCAAATTATCTCCACAATAATGCATATTAATAGTGAATGACATTGTAGAAAATAATACTACAAAAGCCATTAAAAGTGACATTGTTTTATGGATTACTTGTTTCATAAGTAGTTACAAAGTTATGAAATATTTAAAACATCAATCTAAAATTATGTTAATTCTATAAAATTGAAACAATATATTTATTCTTATGTCTAATAAGGGAACAATAAACGTCAAAAGTTAAGTGATTCTAGGAGTATTTCAATCCCTAATAATACTCCTAGAAATCACAATTTTCTGGATTTCAGAAGTACCTTCATAAATCTGAGTAATTTTTGCATCACGCATTAAGCGCTCCACATGGTATTCTTTAACAAAGCCATTACCACCATGAATTTGTACCGCTTCAACAGTATGTTCCATTGCTACTTTAGAAGCGTATAATTTTGCCATAGCACTAGACATATCGTAATTATTACCTTGATCTTTATCCCAAGCCGCTTTCATTACTAAATGGCGAGCAGCTGTAATATCAGTATACATATCTGCTAATTTGAAGGCAATCGCTTGGTGGTTACAAATTTCTGTACCAAAAGCTTTTCGTTCTTTAGAGTATTTTAAAGCCAACTCATAAGCACCTTGAGCAATACCAAGGGCTTGAGACGCAATACCTATCCGTCCACCAGAAAGTGTTTTCATGGCAAAACGAAAACCAAATCCATCATCGCCAATGCGATTTTCTTTAGGCACTTTCACATCGTTAAATTGTAGGGTGTGTGTGTCGCTTCCGCGGATACCTAACTTATCTTCTTTGGGTCCTACATGAAACCCTTCCATTCCTTTTTCAACAATAAAAGCATTAATACCGTGCGATCCTTTGTCTCGATCGGTTTGAGCAATTACTAAGAATACATCGGCACGTCCACCACTTGTAATCCAGTTTTTTGTACCATTAATAATGTAATGGTCGCCTTGGTCTATGGCTGTAGTTTTTTGAGATGTTGCATCACTACCAGCTTCTGGCTCGCTTAAACAAAACGCACCAATGTTTTCGCCAGTGGCAAGTTTGGTTAAATATTTTTCTTTTTGAGCTTCTGTCCCGTAAGCTTCAAGACCATAACAAACTAGTGAATTATTAACCGAAACAATTACTGAAGCCGATGCATCAATTTTCGATAATTCTTCCATAATAAGTACATAAGAAATCGCATCCATGCCACTTCCGCCATATTTAGGATCAACCATAATGCCCATAAAGCCTAAATCTCCCATTTTACGAACTAATTCATTGGGAAATTCCTGCTTATTATCGCGTTCAATAACACCGGGAAGTAATTCGGTTTGTGCAAATTCGCGAGCGGCATCGCGTATCATTAAATGTTCTTCAGAAAGGCTAAAATTCATAATTCGTAATTAAAATCTAGTTTTGGTAAAAAATGTTTACAAATATAGCCTTTAATTGTGAATTCTTAAAAATTATAGTTTAGTTTTCGCTTCTATATTCTTTCATAATCTTATTTAAGATGATTACTTTTACCTTACTATGATGAAATCGAAATTTAGCGTTGTTGGTGTGATGTCTGGAACATCATTAGATGGTATAGATTTAGTATATGCGACATTTAATTATAATGATGTTTGGCATTTTGAAATTAATCATGCTGAAACCGTTGCATATAATGATGAATGGCATCGAATTCTTAAAGATTTAGTTCTATATACTTCAGATAGATTATTGCAAATAGATAAAGATTATACAGTCTATTTAGCTAATGTTGTCAATAGTTTCATTCAAAAAAATAATATAAAAAATGTGGATGCTATCTGTTCGCACGGACACACCGCTTTACATCAGCCTGATGAAAAATTAACGTATCAAATAGGTAATTTACCAAATATAGCCAAATTACTAAACAACAAAGTCGTTTGCGATTTTAGAGTGCAAGATGTTGATTTTGGAGGTCAAGGTGCGCCATTGGTGCCCATTGGGGATAAGTTGTTGTTTTCAGAATACGACTACTGTATTAATTTAGGGGGTTTTGCTAATGTGTCTTATGAATCTGAAAACAAGCGAATTGCGTTCGATATTTGCCCTGTGAATATTGTGCTAAACTATTATGTGAAACAACTGGGTTTTGATTATGATGACGAAGGAAAAATAGCTTCAACAGGGACTATAAATAATAAATTATTGGAACAATTAAATGCTCTAGATTTTTATAAAGAAATTCCGCCAAAATCTTTAGGTTTAGAATGGGTTAACATTCATATTTTTTCTTTAATAAGTTCATATAATTTAGAAATAAAAGATGTTTTAAGAACTTTTGTGGAACACGCAGCCATTCAAATTGCCAATATAATTGGTAGCGAAAATCAAAAATCAGTCTTTATAACTGGCGGTGGCGTGTATAACAAGTTTCTTATTGAGAGAGTAAAACAGCATTCCAAAAATAAAATTATAATACATTCTAAAACCATTATAGAATTTAAAGAAGCTTTAATTTTTGGTTTTTTAGGGGTGTTAAAACTAAGAGACGAAATTAATTGTTTACAAAGTGTAACTGGAGCAAATAAAGACCATAGTTCTGGTGAAATATATCTACCATAAAATTTATTGAAATTTAATATTAAAGGGCTTTTAGTTTTTTATATTTGTTAAATTAATAATTTAAACACTTTTCGTATGAATCAGCTTTAGCTTTGCTTAAAATAGAGAATACTAAACACATAAATTTTAAGCTAAAAAAGAATCGATTATTATAAGGAATGAAAGAATTATTAAAAAAATACGAAAATAAAGCACCAGAAATTATTTTTAATTGGAAAGACGCTGAAACAGAAGCTGAAGGATGGGTTGTTATTAACTCACTTCGCGGAGGCGCAGCAGGAGGCGGAACAAGAATGCGAAAAGGGCTGGATATGAATGAGGTTTTGTCTTTAGCAAAAACCATGGAAATTAAGTTTACCGTATCTGGACCATCTATTGGTGGTGCAAAGTCTGGTATTAATTTCGACCCTAAAGACCCTCGTAAAAAGGGCGTGTTAGAGCGTTGGTATGCTGCAGTGTCTCCACTACTTAAAAGCTATTATGGAACAGGAGGCGATTTGAATGTAGATGAAATTCACGAGGTTATTCCTATTACAGAAGAAAGCGGTGTTTGGCATCCGCAAGAAGGTGTTTTTAACGGGCATTTTAAACCTACCGAAGCCGATAAAATAAACAGAATTGGACAATTAAGACAAGGCGTTATTAAGGTTATTGAAAATCCAATATATTCGCCAAGTGTTTCTAGAAAATACACAGTAGCCGATATGATTACAGGTTTTGGTGTTGCAGAGGCTGTTAAACAATATTATAATGTATATGGAGGAGACATTAATGGAAAGCGAGCAGTTATACAAGGTTTTGGTAATGTAGGAGCAGCAGCAGCATTTTATTTATCTCAAATGGGAGCTAAAATAGTTGGTATAATAGATGTTGTTGGCGGATTAATTAATGAAGAAGGCTTTACATTTGAAGAAATTACTAACTTGTTCCTTGCTAAAACAGGAAATACTTTAGTTGCTGAAAATTTAATCCCTTTTGAAGAAGCTAACGAGAAGATTTGGTCTATTAAAACCGAAATTTTTGCACCATGTGCTGCATCAAGATTAATTACTATTCACCAAATTGATGAGATGATAGATAGTGGTTTAGAAGTTATATCTTGTGGAGCTAACGTGCCTTTTGCAGATAAAGAAATTTTCTTTGGTCCTATAATGGAGCATACAGATTATAAAGTGAGCTTAATACCAGATTTTATTTCTAATTGTGGAATGGCTCGTGTTTTTGCCTATTTTATGGAACGCCGTGTGCAAATGACAGATGAAGCGATATTTAATGATACATCAAATAAAATTAAAGAAGCAATAGAGAAAGTTTATAACAAAAACCAATCTAAAACAGGAATAAGTGCAACAGCTTTTGAGATTGCCTTAAGCCAACTAATATAAAACCAAATTTATGGAAGCAGCAATTATTTTAGTATTTGTAATGGGCTATTTAGCCATTACCCTTGAGCATAGTATAAAAATAGATAAACTAATTCCTGCACTGGTCATGATGGCCATTTGTTGGGCATTAATTGCTTTAGGTATTGAAGGCTTCCCACAATGGTTCGATTCATCTAAACATTCATTAATGGAAGGTTTTGGGTCGTTAGCTTCAGAAGAGAAAATGCATTTGATGGAAGAAACACTCTTGCATCATTTAGGTAAAACTTCAGAAATATTGGTGTTCCTTTTAGGTGCCATGACCATTGTTGAGATTATTGATTATTTCGATGGTTTTTCAACCATTAAAGACTTCATTAAAACAAAAAAGAAAAGTAAAATACTTTGGATTTTTGCCATTTTAGCATTCATTTTATCAGCTATTATAGATAACCTTACAGCGACTATTGTACTTATTTCAATACTTCAAAAAATTGTAAAAGACAGGAGTGTTCGTATTTGGTTTGCAGGTTTAATTATTATTGCTGCTAATGCTGGAGGCGCATGGTCTCCAATAGGCGATGTAACAACAACTATGTTATGGATTGGTAAAAAAGTAACCACAGGACATTTAATTGGTTATCTATTATTGCCGTCTTTTTTATGTATGGCAGTACCAACATTTATCGCATCATTTTTACCAGCGTTTAAAGGTGATTTAGAAATTGAAGAAGAAATAGAAATTAAGAGGAAATCTAAGTTTAGTAGCACTATGCTGTATCTTGGTTTAGGTGCTATTATTTTTGTGCCAATTTTTAAAGTGATTACACATTTACCACCTTATGTAGGTATGATGTTGTCTTTAGGTGTTGTGGCTGTTTTTGCCGAAATTTACAGTAGCTCTAAGTTTAGTATGACAGAGTTTGATTCTGGTGAAAGTGATGCTCATGCTTTACATAGTCCTGTACATCATTCCTTATCGAAAATTGAATTGCCAAGTATTTTATTCTTTTTAGGGATTTTAATGGCGGTTGCAGCTTTAGAATCTTTAGGAATATTGTTTAATTTTGCAACGTCTTTACAAGATAATATGCCACAATTGGGTACGGAATTACATTCAGGAGGTGTATCAGATTTAGTAGTAATATTATTAGGTTTTGGATCTGCGGTAATAGACAATGTACCATTGGTTGCAGCTAGTTTAGGCATGTTCTCAGAACCTATAGATCATGAATTATGGCACTTTATAGCCTTTTCTGCAGGAACAGGAGGTAGTATGTTAATCATTGGTTCTGCAGCAGGTGTTGTAGCCATGGGGATGGAAAAAATAGACTTTTTTTGGTATTTAAAAAAGATTGCTTGGTTAGCTGCTGTAGGATTTTTAGTAGGTTCGGTAGCATTTATGTTTACTAGAACCTTGTTTTAATTGAAAAGAATTTCACAAGGCAGAATGTCTTGGGTTTACATTGAAATTGTCATTCCTATGAAAACGGGAATCTAAGCAAAAAGTAATTTTGCTATACTTTAACAAAAAAAGATACGTTATACAGTTGCAATAAATTTAATTATATGCTAAATATTTTATTACTAAACACACAGGAGGGGGCAGAATTAATCACTGATGAAGAATCAGTTGAAAAAACACTTTCAATTATTGAATTAATTAGTAGCGGAGGCGCTGCCGGACAAGTTATAATTGCTATTTTGTTTTTACTGCTTATTGTAGCATCATATATTTATTTTGAAAGATTATTTGCCATAAAAGCCGCATCAAAAATAGATGCTAATTTTATGAATCAAATTAAAGATCATGTAAGTAATGGTAAAATTGACTCTGCTCAAATGCTATGTGCTCAAGTAAATTCACCAGTGTCCAGGTTAATTGGTAAGGGAATTTCTAGAATAGGAAAACCACTTGCCGATATTAATACTGCTATTGAAAATGCAGGACGTTTAGAGATTTACGGATTAGAAAAAAATGTCAGTGTTTTGGCTACTATTTCTGGAGCTGCACCAATGATTGGGTTTCTTGGTACGGTAGTTGGAATGATATTAGCAATATTTGAATTGGCCAATGCAGGAGGCTCTATTGAAATGGATGTTTTAGCAAGCGGATTGTATACAGCCATGACAACCACGGTTGCTGGTTTAATTGTGGGTATTGTGGCTTACATTGCTTACAACCATTTGGTGGTGAGAACTGATAAGGTTGTCTATCAAATGGAAGCAAACTCGTTAGAGTTTTTAGATCATTTAAACGAACCTACGTAATATGAACTTTAGAGGAAGAAATAAGGTTACACCAGAATTCAATATGTCGTCAATGACAGATATTGTATTTCTGTTACTTATATTTTTTATGATTGCTTCAACCTTAGTCACCACTAATGCGATTGATATTTTGTTACCAAAAGCTAGTGGTAAAACCGAAAATAAAAAATCGGTTGCAGTGAGTATAAAAAAGGATTTAACTTATTATATAGACCAAAAACGAGTAGGAATAAGTGTTTTAGAAAATGAGTTGTTAGCAGCATTATCATCTCAAGAAAAGCCAACTATAGTTTTAAGAGCTGAAAAATCTGTGCCTGTTGAAAATGTTGTAAAAGTCATGGACATAGCAAATAGAAATAAATTTAAAGTCATTTTAGCAGTAAAGCCTAATTAATTAGACCGTCATTACGAGTAAAAAAAACAATATAGCCTGCATTGAGCGCAGTCGAAATGTGGTAATCTTTCTAATTGAACAGGATTTTATCTCTGTTTATAATTATAAAAATGAAATATTTTGAAACCATACACGAAAAGAATTCTGCTAGAATCACAGCGTTGATTACTATCATTCTTTTGGTGCTATTGTTTGTGGTAGGTACAACCTATATGGATCCGCCAGAAGAATACGGTATTGCTGTCAATTTTGGAACAACAGATTTTGGTAAAGGTAATGTGCAGCCAAAAAAACCTGTAAAGTCTGAACCAAGAGAAATTGAAGAGCCACCACAACCAGATGTTGCTAAAGCAGAACCAACAAAATCTTCAGAAACTAAAGAAGAGGTTTTAACCGAAGATAACTCTGAAGCTATCGCAATAAAAAAACAGAAAGAAGCCGAGGCTAAAGCGAAAGCGATTGCAGATGCTAAAGCCAAAGCAGAAGCCGATAGAATTGCTAAAGAAAAACGAGAACAAGAAGAAAAAAAGAAAAAGTTAGATGCCTTAATTGGCGGTGTTAGCAAATCTGAAGGAAGCGAAACTGGTAGCGAAGGCAACGACAATAAAGCAGGCGATAAAGGACAATTAGATGGCGACCCTTACGCTCCAAGTTATTTTGGAGGCAAAGGCTCTGGAACTGGTGGTGTTGGTTATGGTTTAAATGGTAGGGGTAGAGCATCGTATAAAACACTAAAGCAAGATTGTAACGAATCAGGAATGGTTATCGTTAGAATTGTAGTTAATAAAAATGGCAACGTAGTTGAGGCTACTCCAGGTGTAAAAGGCACTACAAACACAGCGCAATGTTTATTAGAACCTGCAAAAAAAATAGCCTTATCTCATAAATGGCCAGCAGATTCTAAAGCACCAGCAAAACAAATCGGTTTTGTTAAGGTAAACTTCAAATTGGGTCAATAGCAATGACGTATCAAGATACTCTCGATTGGATGTTTTCTCAACTGCCAATGTATCAAAAACAGGGTAAATCGGCATTCAAAAAAGATTTATCAAATACTTTAAAATTAGCTGAACATTTAAATCATCCAGAACATAAATTCAAATCCATTCATGTTGCTGGTACTAATGGAAAAGGTTCAACAAGTCATATGCTGGCATCTATTTTACAGGAAGCTGGTTACAAAGTTGGACTTTATACTTCTCCGCATTTAAAAGATTTTAGAGAGCGTATTAAAATTAACGGAAAAGAAGTCAGCAAGCAGTTTGTAATTGGTTTTATAAAACAAAACGAAGGTTTTTTTGAAGCCAATCAATTGTCATTTTTTGAAATGACCGTTGGAATGGCATTCGATTATTTTTCAAAAGAAAAAGTTGATATTGCTGTTGTTGAAGTGGGTTTAGGCGGACGACTAGATTCTACCAATATTATTGCCCCAGAAGTTTCGGTTATTACAAATATTGGTTTAGACCACACACAATTTTTAGGCAATACACTAGAGGCTATTGCTTTTGAAAAAGGTGGTGTAATTAAGCCTAATATTCCTGTTGTAATTGGCGAAACTCAAAAAGAAACACAATCAGTTTTTAAAGATTTAGCGAAAAAGAATAAATCGCATATCGTTTTTGCAGATAGAGAAATCACCGAAGTTTATAAATCAGATTTATTAGGAAGCTATCAGTCAAAAAATATTAGGACAGTCATTCAAACAGTTAAGGAGCTTCAAAAAAAAGGATACAAAATTTCAGAACAAAATATAAAAGAAGGTTTAGTACAGGTTATTAAAAATACTGGTTTATTAGGGCGTTGGCAGGTTTTAAACGAAAAACCAAAAGTAGTTTGCGATACAGGACACAATAGAGAGGGTTTACAATATGTGATGCATCAGCTTTTAGAAGAAAAATTTGATGCGCTTCATGTTGTTTTTGGAGTTGTAAATGATAAAGACATAAACACTATTGTAGATTTACTACCAAAAAGTGCTACCTATTATTTTTGTAAACCAGATATTCCTAGAGGAATGGATGCTAATAAACTTAAAGAAACTTTAAACAAATACGATTTAGTAGGCGATGCTTATAATTCTGTAAATGAAGCGTATAAAACAGCTTTAAAAGGCGCAAACCTAAATGATTTTATATTTGTTGGTGGTAGTACTTTTGTAATTGCAGAAATAGTTTAATACAATTCTATTTTAAGATATTATATTTGAAAACATATAAAATAAAATTTAAAACATTATGAAGAACTTTTTTACACTTTTATTACTAGTTACAGCAACATTATCATTTGCGCAAGAGTCAACACTTTTAAGACTAAACTATAATAAAGGTGATAAGTATTTAATGCAAATGGACATGAAGCAAAACATGGGGGAAGGTACTATGATTATGGATATGGTTATTGAAATGCCTATTGAAGTAATTGATGTTAGTGATGAGGGAGTCTATAACTCAGAATTGAGCTTTAAAAGCATTAAAATGAATATGGAGCAGTCTGGTATGAAGATAAATTATGATTCAAACCTTAAAGAAGAAGATTTAGATGAAACTGCTAAATTAATGAGTGTGCAAATGAAACCAATGCTAGAAACGGTTTTGTCAACTCAAACAAATGTTTATGGCGAGGTTTTAGAAATGAAAATGGTCAAAGGTTCAGGAAACGTAGATCAATTTACTAGTCAAACTGAAAGCGTAGTTTATCCAAAAGAAGCAGTAACTACTGGTTATTCATGGGTAGCAGAAAAGGATAGTAATGGTATGAAAATTAAAAGCATTTATACTGTGAAATTTATTGATGATAAAGAAGTTGTGTTAGATGTTAAAGGCGATATCTCGGGATCTTCTACAGGAAGCTTAACAGGTGTTATGAATATCGATAAAGTTTCAGGAGTACCCACAATATCTAATATCAATATGGATTTTGAAATCATGGGGCAAAAGGTTGTTACTAAAATTGTTATGGAGATGAAAAAAGTTGAGTAACAACGCTTCAAATGAAGACTTAGCTTTAGAGTGAAAATTTATTTATTTTTTATCAAAAAAGTTTTTGCAATATTAAAAACTAGGTTATATTTGCAGTCCAATTTAGAGGGCGCGTAGCTCAGTTGGTTCAGAGCACTTGGTTTACACCCAAGGGGTCAGGGGTTCGAATCCCTTCGCGCCCACAAAAAAATCCTAAAGCATTTGCTTTAGGATTTTTTATTTTATAGATGTCTCTTCATTATTGTTAAGCCTATTGCTAGAGGTTTAAAAGGGTATATGTTTTTACAAACCAAGAATTTTATCTATTTTTAAAAAAATCTCTCAAGTATGAATAATGGTAGTGTTAAAGATGCATATAAAGAAATATTTAAATCTTACGAAAATCCATCCTTAGAAAAGCATATTCAAAAAATAAAAGAATTAGATACATACTTACCTTATAGTTCTACTTTTTTTTGTGTCACTAATACTCAAGATTTAAGTTTTGAATTTATCAGCAAGAACATAAAAGCATGTTTAGGGGTGGATAAAAATGAGTTGAAAGCTCGGGGAATGCGATATTTTTGGAGTAAAATGCATCCAGATGATTTAGAGCTATGGCTTAAAGCTTTAAATGAACTTATGAATTTTACATTAAATAATACAAGTATTGATGATAGAAAGAAAATGAGTTACACTTGGAATTATCGTTTAAAGAATGCTAAAGATAATTATGTGAATGTTATACAAAACACAACGCCACTTGAGTTTGATAGTGATGATAAACCTATAATAGGACTTGCTCATTATACAGTTTTAGACTCTAAAATAAAGCTTGATATTACTGCAACTGCTAAAATTTTAAATGCTAATAGTGAATATGAAACTATCTACTTTAATAACTTTTCTCAAAAACTCTTGTCGGATGGAATAAGTAATAGAGAGCGCGATATTATAAGATTATTGTTGTTAAACAAATCTAGTAAAGCTATTGCTGAAAATCTAAGTATTAGTTCACACACGGTTGATACACATAGGCGTAATATTTTAAAAAAGTTAAATATTTCTTCTACCGGAGAGCTAGTGGCTTTATTAAAACTAAAGAATACTATTATTTGATATTTTTTTAGACTATTAGTAACATAAAAGACTACTTAATATACTCAAATTAAGTATTGTGTTTAATAATAGATTAATGCATCTTTGTGAAGCTATTAATTAGTTCTTAAGGAGAATTATTTTAAGGTGTTTGATTAAATAACCATAATCAAACACCTTTTATCATTATTTTTATCCTAACCTAGTTTTACTCTCCCAAATATTTACCTGTTAATGTTGTGTTTAATTAATGAAATACACTATATGATTGGTTCTATTTATTGCAAAACGGACATTTTTAAAAGTTCAATGAAAAGTTTACTATTAATTTTATTTTCCTTGCAATTATTAGGAGGACAAGAACTAAAATTTCCAAATGTGTCTTCAATTCAATTAAGCGATTTTGATAAACTAAAAGAAGGAGGAAAACATAAATGGACTTCTTCTGATGGGAATACTTATGGAATAAAATTTGAAAAAGACAAAAAATCAACATGGATTGAGTTGGGTGGTAAGATGGTTTTACATGGTACAATTTATATTTATGACCAAACTTATGATGAACCAAGAATTGAATATTTAAGAGATAAAACACAATATGTTTATGGACAAAAACATGGGCTTTCTGAAATATACTCCATTGTGAAAGGGAAAACCTATTTAAAAGAACTTACAACTTATGCATTTGGGCAAAGACATGGTGAGTATCTGAAATATGAAACTAAGGACCGGGTTATAAGTTCGGGTCAATACGATAAAGGTATTAAACAAGGCAAATGGATAGATTACTATTCTTCTGGAAATATAATGTATGAATACGATTACAATGGTTTTTCTGGTATTAGATATTCTTATTCTAGTGGTGGTGCGACAGCAAATAGTAAAAAAGGAAAACTTCAATCAAAAAGTAGTTACAAGTATTTTTATAATCAAGGAGATGATAGAGGGAAATGGAAAAGACATGGATTAAGTACGTACTATACCTACGGAGGAGGCATTAAGCAAAAATATTTTTATGAGGGAAAAGAGTCGGACGGTAAACAACAAGATAATGTAGTTATTAATAGTGAATTGCACAAATCGCCAAATTGTGCCTCGTCTGCTAAAGAAATAAAAGAATTGCTTAATAGGATAAAGCCTACAAGCAATTATGCAAGAGAAACGAAAAGAATAGGAAACGAGATTTGTGCTTACTTGGTCAGTAAAGAGGTCGAAAAGATACCCTGGTATTCAATACAAAATGCTATTAACATAATAACAAGTTATTTACGTGAAGAAACAAAGAGGAAATGTGATGAGGAAGAATGTAGAAAACGGATACTTTTTCTAAAGCAAGCTAAATCATATTTGACGGGTGTACGTGGTTAGATTTAATAATTAAAAAAAATTAATGTAGCATGAGAAAATTAATTTACTATTCAATAATTTCTTTCTTTTTTATAATAACGGCAACAGGACAAAGTGGGGTTCATACTCAAAGCTTTAGTGGTAATCATAAAGGAGCATCAATATCAGGTACAATTAAATATAAAGCTGAATGTTATCTAGGTAACCCTTATGTATCTGTAGTTATTGGAAATGTTAGTATTACATCCTATACCTACCAAGGACGAAGATATTCAGGAAATGATATTCCTGAATACCAATTTCCAGTTCGAGTTAATAAAGGGATTTTGAAAATTTCGGCATCATTTAAATATGGTGTAAATTCTAGGATAAGTGCAGGTACAGGTTTTGGCGTAAATATTAATAGTAGTGTAAGCGGAGGTTTATCAGGGAAGTATATGGATGATAAATTTAGTTGGAATAATGAAAGTAGTGTAAAAGAAATAATAAAATCTCATGGCGTTAAAAACTGTAGTGATAATTGGGGGAAACATCTTGGAAAGATATTAAACTTATCGATAAATGGTGCTGCTGGTCTTGATGATGGAGTTGATCAAAAATTAGAGGAAGCCATAAAAAAGTTGATTAAAAATAATAAAGCAAAGGAATTACTTAATGCTGCTAATCGTCAATTTTCAAATTCTAATTATGATGCTGCCGAAAAACTTTATCGGGATGTTTTAAAGGTAGACTATTCAAACCAAGAAGCTAAAGATAAATTAGCAAAAATTAGCCTTATAAAGAAGAATGAAAAACTCGAAAAAGCATTTAATGATTTAATTAGTTCTGGTGATAATTATTATAGGAGTGAAGATTATACAAACGCTATTCAAGAATATAAAAGAGCATTAAATAATGGTTTTGATAATGAGAAAGCGCAAAGCAAGATTCAAGATGCTCAAGATGCAAAAGAGAAACAATTACAAGATTTAAAAGCAAAAAAAGATGCAGAAAAAAATGCTAATGAGGAAAAAGCAGAGAAAAATGCAAAGTTAAAGGAGGCTGAAAATAAATTAGATGAAACTAGAGCATTTGTTCAAAGAGGAGATGCATTTTTAAAGTCTACACACTACAATAAAGCTATTAATGAATATAAAAAAGCTTTAGTATTAGATCCAGATAACACAACTCTAAAGAACCATATCAAGAAAATTGAAACTTCACTTAAAAATAAAAAAGAGGAAAAAGAATTCCAAGAAAAACTTGCAGAGAAAAAAGCAAAAGAAGATGCAGAATATTATGCTAATCGTAGAGAAAGGTTGGCTGCCACGGAGCAGAGTATCGATGCCCAAATAAAAGCTGCAAAAAAGGCAGGGGATTATATTCAATCTTCTATAAACCAAATTTCTCAACAGAATGCTTCGTATAATGCCTATAAAAGCAAAATAGAAGCAGCAACACGTATGCGAAAATCTGATGACCCAGATGAAATTATAAGGCAGTTTAATGACAAATTAGTTGAGCTGGAAAGATTAAGTGAACAAAGGTATAATCAGCTAGTCAAGGAAATTAAAGCTTACCATGCTCAGCAAAGTTCATATAATACCACTCAATTAGACCAAGCTGCTACTAATTTGGGAGTTGCACTCGGTTCAATGGGTCTATCAAAAAGAATTGCTAAAGAAAAGGCAGCTTCAGTAGAGAAATTAGAAGGAAAGAAACGCGAAATGTTAACTAAGATTAAAGATAATTTAGTAAAAGATTTTAAAAAAAACAGAGAAAACTTTTTTAGGAGAGCAGCATCAGAAATAGCAGTTGATAAGGAAAAATATTATTTAGATATGACAAAATATTATCAATGTAAAATAGACAGAGTACAATCTCAATTTTCAATTGATAATACAGATTGGGTTAACCCTTATTGTAACAAGGTAACAGAAAATTCTTCTTCAAATAATTCACCAAGTGATAAACAACTTTTTGATGCGTCATTGAGAAAATATAAAAATCCAAATAAATATTATCAACAAGCTAGCAAAGATTTTGTTGGTATGGCTATAAAAGCGAACCCTAAAAAGGCTGATTATTACTTTCATAGGGCAAAATTTGAGGAAACGGGATCAAAAAAACATATTAGTTTATTAATGAAAACATTTGATTTAAATAAGGATTACCCTAATGTTAAAAAATTACTTGCAGAATCACTTGCTGAGAAGAAAAGAACAGACGAAACCACTTTTTTTGATAAAGATTGGAAAATTACTTCAAAAAAAGAAGCCTTTTACTATAGACCATTGGTAGATATGAAAAGTAATCCATTTCGTATTAAAAACTATTATTCATCAAACAATCAATTACAAATGGAAGGGTTCGCAACTGGTGCGGATGATAAGAATAATATAATATTTGATGGAGAAGTTATTTTCTATTTCGAATCTGGTGAGGTAGATAGTAGAGCGTATTATAATAAAGGCGTTCTTAAACAAGTTCTTAAAAAAAATAAAAACGGATATATAAAAATTGGGTTTTTTAATGGAAAAAATAATCCTCTCTTTGTCTCAGTTAATTTTGGAAAAATAATTGACATAAATAATTGGAATACTGGCTTTGTAAAGAATGTTAAATGGAATTATACTAGTGCGCATAAAAAGAAGTATAACAAGTACCTTGGTTTTAACTTTGATGAAAGAGGTGATTTGCTATTTAGAGACGAGTATAATGCTAAAGGTAAATTAATAGACAGGAAAGTAGAAGACAGAATTGATGCGATGCATGCAGCATCAGAGAATTATATTGAGAATAAAGAATATAAGCAAGCCATAAAATTTTTAGAAAATGGAATTGTTCTTTACCCAAATGATGCTTTGCTTCATTATTATTTAGGATATGCTAAAAGTAGAAACGAAAACTTGTTTTCATCTTTAAATAAAACAATTAATAAAAGCGTTAACGTCTCTCTTTCAAATAAGATTAGTAAAAACAATGAAGAGGCGATAGAGTATTTTATTAAAGGTTTAAATTTAGTAACGAATAATAAAGAACTTGAATTGAAATTTTATAATGAATTAGGAAATCTATATTATAAAGTAGAATATTTTAGTAAATCGGCAGAAATATTTAATAAAGCTCTCAAAATTCAGCCGCGAAATGCACCTTTATTAAACAGCTATAGCAGGTCACTTGCTTTAAGTACACAGCAACTAGATGAAGCACAGAAAATGATTAAATTGTGTAATAGCATTGAGCCAAATAACCATAATTACCAAGATACTTATGCATGGGTATTATATAAAAAAGGCAACTTTAAAGAGGCTAATATATGGTTAGATAAAGCATTTGAGAATGGGGGAAAAGTCAACCCTATTATTTGGGAACATAAAGGGGATGTTTCTTATAAGCTTGGAGATAAAAATACAGCTATAGATTGTTGGGAAATGGCAAAATCTTTGAATAAGGAAAATGGGGGCAAGGTTTCAGATTATCTTAATCAAAAAATTAAAAAGAAGATGCTCTTAGAATAGTTTACTTTAAAGGATTTAATCTTATTCATTTTAAATTAATAAGCCCCCTGTTATAGGAGACTTATTTGACTATTTTCCCTCATTAAAATGAATAGTCAATTTCGATTGCTCACAATCAAATAATTTTTTAAAATTTAAAAGGTAGCATTTACCAAAATTCAATGTAAATACCTTTTCCTGTATGCTTTAATGTAATATTATTAGGTATTTCTTCGCATAGTTTAGCTAATTGTATAATTTGATGCTTTACTAATGGTTCATTTACTACAGTTATTAAACTGTCCGAATTGCTATGATGATTATATTCGCTGCCGTATTTTGTTTCTGTATTAAAGATGTCTTTAAATCCCTCTTCAACTTTTATACGATATTTTTTTTTCATTGATATTTACTATCTATTTGTTATTTAAATTTTGCTTTAATCGGTTTGAAACAACTTTATATTTATTTGCTATTTCAATAATGGCATTAAAAACTAGAATATTTTTACTAATACCACTTTTTATGTTTCTAACCATTTGTGAATCTACTATTATACCTTCGTTTGAAAGCTTATGAATTACTTTAGCAGTGTATTCTTTAGGAAGGTGGTTAGTTAACAAGTCTTTAAGGGTTTCTTGTTCAATTTGTGAATGCACATCATATAATGTGTATAATTTGTTTAAATTTGTCATTACTTGAATATTTTTATATGATATTTGAGTGAATTTACACACGAATATATACAAATAATTAAACAAAATAAAAATAATTTACTTATTTGTATAATTTATAATCATTCTAAATATGGAATTTGAGGATAAACTAAAAAAATTAATAAAGAGTAAGTATAGTAGATTAAGTGATTTAGCTGAGAAATTTGAAATGAATTATACCCAGCTTTCACAATACGTGAATGGAAAAAAAGTATCTATTGAGTTTTTAACAAAGATAATTCAAGAATTTCCTGATGCTGATCTTAATTGGTTGCTTAGAAATGATTCTAAAAAAGAAAATAATAGTGTAGAAGAATATAATGAACCCTATAAGGCGATTTTAAATAATGAGCAAATTATAGCCAAAATTGAGGTTTTACTAAGCGATTTGAAAGACCAAATTGCTAAGAATAATGTCTAGTCATAAACTTTCTAAAACCCGCTCTAAAGCCATCCCTCTAGAGCCTTTTATTAAAAGCGTTGTATTTTTTATTGTATAAATTTTAAAATGCTTTTTGAATTCTTCAAATGTTTTATACTGAACCACTTTTTCGGAACTGACTTTTGATTGATAAAAATTCTCACCAATTAAAATGATTTTGTCAATGTTTAAAGAAATAGCTAAATCTGTAATGGTTTGATGCTCTTGCTTAGTTTCATTACCAAGTTCGAACATATCTCCAAGAACAGCTATTTTGTGTCCTGTTTGTTTTTCAAAATTAAGTAAAGCAGCGTTTATGCTTGTTGGGTTTGCATTATAGGCGTCTAAAATAATTTTGTTGTAACCTTTTTTAATGATTTGTGATCTGTTATTATTAGGAACATAGTTTTCAATAGCATTTTTAATAACATTATCTTTAACATTAAAATAGTTTCCCATGGTAATTGCAGCAGCAATATTATTAAAATTGTAATCACCAATAAGCTGACTTTTTATATTTAAGTCATTGTATTTGGATTCGACAAAAGGTTTAGCGTCGATAAAGTCAATATTAATATTAGCAGAATTAGTATTACCAAAAACAAGCCTTTTTGCATCATTGGTTTTGTTAACTTGAATAGCATCATTTCCATTAACAAAAATGGTTTTACGATTAGCAATTAAATAATCATACATTTCACTTTTGCCTTTAATTACTCCTTCAACACTACCAAAACCTTCTAAATGGGCTTTTCCAAAATTAGTTATGTAACCGTAGTCTGGTTTTGTAATATTGCATAGAAAAGCAATTTCTTTTAAATGATTTGCACCCATTTCAACAATCCCTATTTCAGTATTAGGATTCATTGAAAGTAATGTTAGCGGCACACCAATGTGATTGTTTAAATTGCCAAGAGTTGCTGTAGTTTTATATTTTTCAGATAGTACTGCGTTTATTAATTCTTTAGTAGTAGTTTTTCCATTACTGCCTGTTAAAGCTATAATAGGAATGTTTAAAAATGTCCTGTGATAAGACGCTAATTCTTGTAGTGTTTTAATTACATTGTTTACTAGTATTGTTTTATCAGAAATTTTATATTCTTTATCATCAATAATAACATATTTAGCGCCTTTCTTTATGGCTTGTTCAGCATAAGTATTCCCATTAAAATTATCACCTTTTAATGCAAAAAAGATGTCGTCTTTATTAATTTTTCTTGTGTCAGTACAGACTGAATTACATTCTAAGAAAAGATTATGTATTTGTTCAATTTTCAATATAGAGTATTTAATAGTTTAGATTTCTGCCTTCACTTCGACTCCGCTCAGTGGCCACAACAGGAATGACAATTTTAATATAAACTCAACTTATCGTCGAGAATTTTTATTCAAATAAAAGTATAAAAAAAGTCCTAACTAATGCTAGGACTTTAAATATTATTTATTCGAAGTTTTTTAATTCTTCGTTTTGTTTTTGTCTTTACTTTTCGATCCTACACGAGACATTGCACATCTAAACCCAATGTAATCTGTTGCCATATCTTGTGGGAAGTAGCGTCTTTGAGCCGGGTCTAACCAGTATTCTCTATCTTTCCAAGAACCGCCTTTGTAAACTCTAACTTCATCATTAATTAAAGATGATCGGTTATTGTTCTTATCAAACTCTCTAACAATGTTTCCTAAAGAATCTCTTGTAATTGAGTGTTTAGGCGAATTATACATTTGTCGAGTCTGAGCATCTGCTTTATTACCAGTCTCTAATTCTTCATCATCATTAAAGCTTTCAAAATTACGAGAAGAGCGTTTGTCACCATCTCTAAAGTTTATAGCATTACTCTTATCGAAATTAGTTCTTAAATATGTTTCATTTTCATCAACAGGAACTTGTAATATTTCACCTGGTAAATTTCTAGCAACTACTTTTCCGTTAGATAATGTATCGTAAACAATATCATCTGAAGTAACAATCTTTACAGTACCATCGTCATTTATGGCATTTTTTGTATAAACATTTCCACGATAGTAGTTAAAGTCGTTAAACTCATCATCAATAATTGGTCTGTAAACATCAGCTACCCATTCGGCAACATTACCAGCCATATCATATAATCCAAAATCGTTAGGGGCGTATGATTTTACTTCGTTAGTAATATCTGCACCATCATCTGACCAACCAGCAATTCCACCATAATCTCCTTTTCCTTGTTTGAAGTTAGCTTTTTGATCTCCTCGATTTTTACGTTTTCCAGAACGTGTGTATTGTCCATCCCAAGGATATTTTTTACGACCTCTATAAAGGTTATAACTTCTTAATTCACTTAAACCTAAAGCGGCATATTCCCATTCAGTTTCAGTTGGTAATCTATATTTTAATGGAATAGCTCCAGATTCTCTTTTTGCGTAGATATTAACAGGATTTCCGTCTGCATCAGTTTGCTCATTCCTACCTCTTCTACTTTCACCATTAATAACTTCTTCGTTTCCGCCGTAAGTTGAAGTTGGTGAATTAATATAGGTGTCAGTGCTAAAAGTAGCATCAGAATTAACATCAGTTATGTGCGAGCCTCTTTTTAAATAACCAGCTTTTTGTAGAGCCATTTCTCCAACACGATCAGATCTCCAATTAGCAAACTCTACGGCTTGAATCCAGCTTACACCAACAACAGGATATTCTGCATAACCTGGGTGACGTAAATAGTTTTCAGTCATAATTTCGTTAAATCCTAAACGATTTCTCCAAACTAAAGTATCTGGCAATGCACCATGGTAAATTGCTCTGAAATTCTCGTCCGTTGGTGGATATACACGCTTAATCCAATCTAAGTATTCTAAATACATCATATTGGTAACCTCAGTTTCATCCATGTAAAAAGATTGAACATGTTGTTGTGTTGGGGTATTATTCCAATCGTGCATCACATCATCTTGTACTTTTCCTTTAGTAAAAGTTCCTCCTTCTACAAAGACTAAACCTGGGGAAGTTTCTTGTTCTTGGAATTTGGTATTGTATTGAAAACCACCTTCTTTGTCGTTGATTTGCCATCCTGTTGCTCTAGAACTATTCTTTGAGCTCGAAGATTTTTTACAACCAATAGCGGTTACTGATAGTGCTAAAACTACCATAACCTTTAATGCTACTACTTTTTTCATATCCATACGTTTAAGTAAGCTAATAATATTTTTGGTGCTGCAATATAAGAATTAAACCGAATAGTGCAAGGGTTTTTATGCATTTTAACCAAAAAAATATGCATTTCACCCTATTTTTTAAACATTACAACGATGTTTTTGTTGTTTTTCATCACTGTTTTGTGTTGTATAAACGCACTTTTTGCAAATTTATTATTGTATTTTTGATGCAGTTTTAAAAATTGTTATTTTTTAAATAATAACATGTTGTAAAAGACGTTATTCTAGCGATGAAAGAGAAGGTTTTACTTTTATTTTTAATTATTTCTGCGAGCATGTTTTCGCAGCAAAAAAAGTTTATTATTAATTGGGATGGATATCAAACTATTTCTGGAGGAAACTATAATATAAAAATACCAGCTTTTAACAAAGATAATTTTAGTTATGATTTTGATGAAGGCTTATTTTTTGTTGCACAATGGAAAGTTTCAAGTAATATTAATGAATCTTCAATAAGAATTAGTAATGTTAGTTATGCTTCAATTTCAAAAGAAGAATTAAAAGATTTAAATGTTAATACCATTGGTAACGAATTAAAATTCATTTTAAAAAATTCAAAAGGAAGAACTCAATCATTTGCATATTTTCAAATAACACCAATAATAAAAGATGTCAATGGTAATTATAAAAAAGTACAATCTTTTCAAATAAATTATAGCACTAAAGCAACTCAGAGATCTTTTTCTAGTAAAGGAAGTGGTATTTCTGGAGTGATAACAAATTCGGTTTTAAGCTCTGGTGAGTGGTTTAAATTTTATGTTGATACTACTGGCGTTTTTAAAATTTCTAAAAACTTTTTGCAACAATTAGGAGTTAATGTAAATAGTGTTGATCCCAGAACTATAAAAGTATATGGCAATGGCGGACGAATGATTCCTTATTCTAATGCTGTGTCGCACCCTTTAGATGTTACCGAAAATGCTATAAAATTTGTTGGAGAAGAAGATGGTATTTTTAATGATGAAGATCATATTTTGTTTTACGCTCAAGGTTCAAAGGAATTTAATGCGGAAAGCAACACCAATATTAATTGTTACACTGATAAAACCTATTATTATATTAATGTAAGTTCTAGTTTAGGTAAACGAATTAAGCCTATGAGTCAACCTACAGGAACTGTAAATATGGTTATTGATACTTTTGAAGATTATAGATTTCATGAAGTTGACGAATATAATATAGCGCTTTTAGGAAGACGTTGGTTTGGGGACCGATTTGATATTGATAACGATAAAACCTTTGAGTTCGACTTTCCGAATTTAGTAACTTCCGTCCCAATTAATCTTAGGGTATTTGTAGCATCTGCATCATCTTCTCAAAGTAGTATGCAAGTTAATGTTAACGGAAGTACTGTCTCAACATTATCAATAGCTGGGGCATCAAGCCCTAATTTAGCCAATGATGCATCCTACATTGGAAATGTAAATGTGAATGCATCAAATATAAGTGTAAATCTTAATTATGATAACCAAGGAAACCCTAGTGGTTTAGGCTATTTAGATTATATTTCTATTGAAGCAACAAGAGCTTTAAGTTTTGAAGATGAACAATTCCAGTTTAAAAATAGAGCAGTAGCTTCGGCTTCAGGTATCGGGCAGTATAATATCGCAAATGCATCACAAATTTCTGAAGTTTGGGATGTAACCGATTTATATAACGCTACAAGTTATATTAACGAAGATGCTAGTAGTAACCTTTCTTTTACATCAACATTAGGAACACTTAAAACTTACGTTGCTATAACACCATCAGATTATTTTGAACCTAAAGTAGATGTGAATAAAACGATTAGTAATCAAAATATAAAGGGCACTATTTTTCAAAATACTGATGGACAATTTCAAGATGTCGATTATATTATTATTGCTCCTAATAATATGCTTAATCAGGCAGAACGTTTAGCGCAAATAAATACAAAACAGTATAATTTGAATGTTAAGGTAGTTGGGTTAAATGAAGTGTATAATGAGTTTAGTACGGGAAATCAAGATGTTGGTGCCATTCGTAATTTAATAAAGTATGTTTACGATAATGCTAGCACACCAGCAAACAGGGTTAAATATGTATGCTTACTTGGCGATGGCTCATTCGATTATAAAGACAGAATTCCTAATAACACCAACATTATGCCTTCATGGTATTCTTACAATAGTTTTAATCTAACCAATTCGTTTGTTTCGGACGATTTTTATGGTATGATGGACGCCAATGAAGGCACGATGAGTACAAGCGACAGATTGGATATTGCCGTAGGTAGAATACTAGCAGATACGCCACAACGTGCTAAAGATATGGTCGATAAAATTGAAAGCTATTACGTAAAAGAAGCTTTTGGGAGTTGGCGAAATAACTTTGTAGTTGTTTCTGATGATGTCGATAAAGATTGGGAAGGTATATTACAAGAAACCACAGATAATGTTGGGAATAACGTTAGTCAGGAAAAACCATTTATAAATGTTGTTAAAATTCACACAGATGCTTTTAAACAAGAGGCTTCGGCTGGCGGAAACAGATACCCACAAGTAACAGAATCTTTAGTTAATGCTATAGATAATGGCGCATTAGTGGTTAATTATTTTGGTCATGGCGGAGAAGAAGGTTTGGCTCAGGAACGTATTTTAACTAAGCCCGATGTGGAGAGCTTCAGAAACTTTTGTAAACTCAATTGTTTTGTTACAGTAACTTGCGAGTTTACCAAATTCGATAATCCTTTTAGAGAAACCGCAGGTGAATTTACCTATTGGAATAAAAAAGCAGGTGCCATTGGTTTAATTACAACTACAAGACAGGTTTTTGTAAATTTTGGAATCACATTTAATAATGAATTAGAACAATATTTATTTTCCTTTAGTGATAATGATACGTTTGAAGATTATGAATATCCATCAATGGCTGAAGCTTTAAGGTTAACAAAAAACGATCCATCCATTTCCAGTCAAAGTCAAAGACGATTAGTGTTTTTTATTGGCGACCCTGCCATGAAATTGGCATTTCCAAAACCTAATATAAGATTAACAGAAATTAATGATGTACCCATCACACAAGCTACTGACACTTTAAAAGCATTAAGTTATGTTAAGCTAGCGGGCGAAGTTACAGACATTTCAGGAAATGTTTTAAGTGATTATAGCGGTACACTTTCTACCACTATTTACGATAAAAATATAGAAAGACAAACATTAGCTAACGATGGTACTCGTTTGAATGGACAACTAGTAAAAATGGACTTTGAGACTTTAGGTGAGATTATTTTTAGAGGGCAAGCGTCAGTTACTAACGGACAATTTGAATTCGATTTTGTAGTGCCAAAAGATATTGGTATTCCTGTAGGTTTTGGGAAAGTAAGCTTTTATTCAAAAAATGAAGAGTTATTTCTAGATCAATCTGGTGTTAGTATTAATACGGTTAGAATTGGTGGATTAAATGAAAATGCTGCCGAAGATAATATTGGTCCAGTTGTCGCCCTTTATATGAACGACGAAAATTTCGTTTCAGGGGGTATAACTAACGAATCACCTACATTACTTGCTAAATTAGAAGATGATAATGGTATTAATACAGCAAGTGGTATTGGTCACGATATTGTAGCTGTTATAGATGGCGACGAAACCAACCCGTTTATATTAAACGATTACTATCAAACCGAAGTAGATAATTATAAAAAAGGCGTGGTATCTTTTCCTTTTAGAGATTTAGAACCTGGACTTCACACTTTAACTTTAAAAGCTTGGGATGTGTATAATAACTCTTCAGTCACTGAAATTCAATTTGTTGTATACGATAAAGACCAAGAGTTAGTTATTAATAATGTACTTAATTATCCAAATCCGTTTGTAAATTATACAGAATTTTGGTTTAATCACAATAGTTCAGACCCTTTAGACGTTTCTATACAAATATTCACCGTTTCAGGTAAATTAGTTAAAACGCTTAATGGGCAAACCAATGCAGGAACAAAAACAACAAGTTCGTTATCGAGAGATATGGTTTGGGATGGAAGAGATGATTTTGGTGATAAAATAGGGAAAGGTGTCTATATATATAAGCTTACAGTGCAATCTAATTTTCTAAATAAAAAAGTTGAAAAAATTGAGAAGCTTGTTATCCTCTAATAAAAAATTATATTTGTTAAATAAAACTAACCCATGAAGAACGGAATATTGCTATTAATAGCATTTGCTTTTTTAATAAAATTGAATGCTCAAGAAACTATTATTTTTCCAAATCAAGAAAGAAGAGTTATAACCACAGGTGTGCCATTTGTTTTAATTGCACCAGATGCGCGTGCAGCCTCAATGGGCGATATGGGTGTTGCAACATCTGTCGATGCATTTTCGCAACAATGGAACTCATCAAAATATGTGTTTTCTGAAGCTAAATCTGGAATTGCAGTTAGTTATACACCATATTTAAGCAAATTAGTAAATGATATTTTTTTAGGAAACGTAACCTATTTTAATCGAATAGATGAGCGTAGTGCATTTGCAGCAAGTTTTAAATATTTTTCCTTAGGAGATATTGAATTTGTGCAAGACGAATTTTCTCAAGCATTAATTCAAAGACCCAACGAATTAACTATTGACGCATCGTATGCGTTGCGACTAACCGATCAGTTCGCTATGTCTGTCGCTATGCGTTATTTACGCTCAGATTTAAAACTAGATACAGGAAATAACGATACAGCAGCAGCTAGTACATTTGGTGTAGATATTTCAGGGTTTTATCAAAGTGAAGAAGAGGCTTATAACGATTTTAATGGACGTTGGAGAATGGGATTCGCTATTCAAAATATTGGACCAAAGTTTAAATATGATGAAGGCGGACAAGAAAACTTTCAGCCAACTATGTTGCGCTTAGGTACAGGTTTCGATTTTATATTTGATGATTACAATAAAATTGCAGTAACCGCTGAGATAGGAAAACTGTTAGTGCCAACACCTCCAGTTTACGGTTTTGTTGATACCGATGGTGATGAAAACCAAGACGGAGACGAACCGACAATTATCGTAGAAGGTAAAGACCCAGATGTAAGCTTTCTATCAGGAATGTTTCAATCTTTTGGAGATGCTCCAGGTGGATTCAGTGAAGAGTTAAAAGAATTTACATGGTCGTTAGGTGCAGAATATTTATATCAAGATGCATTTGCTTTTAGAGCTGGTTATTTTAACGAAAGTGAAGAAAAAGGCGCAAGAAAATTTTTAGCACTCGGTGCAGGGTTCAAATACAATGTTGTTAATATCGATTTATCTTATTTATTTTCAGCTTCAAAAGTGCAAAGCCCATTAGAAAATACATTACGTTTTTCGTTAACGTTTAATATTGGAGCAGAAACATACAACGAATATTAGATTATAACATCTATAATTCTATTAAAACTATTGCCTCAAAGCAATAGTTTTTTGTTTATATTAGTCTTTCAACGAATTCATTATAATAATTTATGAAGGAAGTAAAAATAGAATCCACACTTTACGTTTTTGAAGATTTAAACGAGTTACCAGAAGATACCATAAAATTAATGCATAAAGCTATTGAAGCAAGAGAAAAAGCCTATGCGCCATATTCAAATTTTCATGTAGGAGTAGCGATTCTTTTAGATAATAATGAAGTAATTACAGGAAGTAATCAAGAAAATGCATCATACCCATCTGGGTTATGTGCAGAAAGGACAGCTATCTATTATGCGGGTGCAAAATATCCAAATACCAAAATAATAAAAATGGCTATTACGGCAGGTTCTAAAAAGAATAAAACTACAAGCCCAATTCCACCATGTGGGGCATGCCGACAAGCTATTGCTGAATACGAAGTTAAACAAGATACACCTATAGAAATTTATTTTATGGGAGAAATGGGAAAAGTAGCAAAGTCTAATTCGTTAGCAAATTTACTTCCACTAGTATTTGATAAGTCTGTACTATAACGTTTTCGTTTAAAATTTACTATTTTCAGTTTTTTCATTAATGACTAAAGTGTTACTTTTGTTATTCGTTTATTAAATTAACGCTACTAATGCAAAAAATAACTAAGGAAGTATACCTAAAATGGTATGAAGATATGTTGTTCTGGAGAAAATTTGAAGACAAATTAGCTGCAGTATATATACAACAAAAAGTAAGAGGGTTTCTTCATTTATATAACGGCCAAGAAGCAGTTTTAGCAGGTGCTTTACATGCTATGGATTTGACTAAAGATAAGATGATTACAGCTTATCGTAACCATGTACAACCCATAGGTATGGGTGTAGATCCTAGGCGCGTTATGGCTGAGCTTTACGGAAAAGCTACAGGAACTTCGCAAGGTTTAGGTGGTTCAATGCATATTTTTTCAAAAGAGCATCGTTTTTATGGCGGTCATGGTATTGTTGGTGGACAAATCCCTTTAGGAGCTGGTATTGCTTTTGGCGATAAATATCATGGTGTAGATGGTGTAACCTTATGCTGTTTTGGTGATGGAGCTGCAAGACAAGGTTCATTACACGAAACCTTTAATTTAGCTATGCTCTGGAAACTTCCAGTAGTATTCGTTTGCGAAAATAACGGGTATGCAATGGGAACTTCGGTAGAAAGAACAGCCAATCATACAGAAATCTGGAAGCTTGGTAAAGGTTACGAAATGCCTTGTGGGCCAGTAGACGGTATGAATCCAATAAAGGTTGCAGAAGCATTTGACGAAGCCATAAAACGTGCGCGTCGTGGTGATGGACCAACATTTTTAGAACTTAAAACATATCGTTACAGAGGGCATTCTATGAGTGATGCACAACATTATAGAACGAAAGCAGAGGTTGAAGAATACAAAAAAATAGATCCTATTACACAAGTAAAAGATGTTATTCTTGAAAAGAAATATGCTACTGAAGCAGATATTAAAGTGATTGACAAACGTGTTAAAGCTTTAGTTTCAGAATGCGAAAAATTTGCAGAAGAATCTCCATTCCCAGAAAAGAATGTGATGTACGATGCCGTTTATGAGCAAAAAGATTATCCATTTATACAACATAAATTATAAGCTATGGCAATAGTAGTAAATATGCCACGTTTAAGCGATACCATGGAAGAAGGTACGGTTGCAGCTTGGTTAAAAAAAGTAGGTGATAAGGTAGAAGAAGGCGATATTTTAGCTGAAATTGAAACTGATAAAGCTACTATGGAATTTGAGTCTTTTAATGAAGGTACATTGCTTCATATAGGCGTGCAAGAAGGAGAAACTACAAAAGTAGATGCTCTTTTGGCAATTATTGGAGATGAAGGTGAAGACATTTCTGCAATGTTAAATGGAAATGGTAATGCTTCCGTGGAAGCGAAAGAAGCACCAAAAGAGGAAGAAACCAAAACTAAAACCGAATCAAAAGAGGAAGAGGCTTCACAAGAATTGCCAGAAGGTGTTATAGTTGTAACTATGCCACGTTTAAGCGATACTATGGAAGAGGGAACTGTGGCAACATGGTTGAAAAAAGTAGGCGATACAGTTGAAGAAGGTGATATTTTAGCAGAAATTGAAACTGATAAAGCCACTATGGAATTTGAATCATTCCAATCGGGTACACTATTAGAAATAGGTTTGCAAGAAGGTGAATCAGCAAAAGTAGATGCGCTATTAGCAATTATTGGTCCAGCAGGGACCGATGTTTCAAATGTAGCTAGCAATTTTAAAGTAGATTCTGGTGCTGAAAAAACTGAAGAAGCTCCGAAAGCTGAAAAAGTTGAAGCACCAAAGAAAGAAAAAGTTGTCTCTTCAAGTACAGTTGAGAAAGCTCAAAAGCAAGTTTCAGCTTCCTCATCAAACGGAAGAATATTTGCTTCGCCTTTGGCTAAAAAAATAGCTGAAGAAAAAGGGATTAATCTATCTCAAGTGAGTGGTACTGGCGAAAATGGACGTGTTGTAAAAAGTGATGTTGAAAACTTTACGACAGCTGCTCCATCTGGAGCTTCAGTTGGTAAATTTGTGCCAACAGGTCAAGAAGATTTTGAAGATATTACCAATTCGCAAATGCGTAAAGCTATTGCTAAAGCATTAACAAATTCTAAATTTACTGCACCTCATTACTATCTAAGTGTAGAGTTTGATATGGAAAATGCTATAGCATTCCGTACACAATTCAACTCTATTCCAGATACTAAAATTTCATATAATGATATTGTAGTTAAAGCTTGTGCTTTAGCTTTAAAGCAGCATCCGCAGGTAAATTCGCAATGGTTTGCAGATAAAATGCGTTTAAATAATCACGTGCATATCGGCGTTGCCGTTGCAGTTCCAGATGGATTAGTTGTGCCAGTTGTTAGATTTGCAAACGAGCAAAGTTTACCTCAAATAGGGGCAGCTGTTAAAGATCTTGCAGGAAAAGCTAGAAATAAAAAACTAACACCTGGTGAGATGGAAGGTAGTACGTTTACGGTTTCTAACTTAGGCATGTTTGGCATAGATACGTTTACATCTATTATCAACCAGCCAAATTCGGCAATACTTTCTGTTGGAAACATTGTTGAAAAACCTGTGGTTAAAAACGGTCAAATAGTTGTGGGTAATACCATGAAATTATCTTTAGCTTGCGATCACAGAACGGTTGATGGGGCAACAGGAGCACAATTCCTTCAAACATTAAAAGGATATATTGAAAACCCTGTAACCATGTTGGTATAATTTAATTGTCACCCTGAACGCAGTCGAAGGGTTTTTATAATAGTAATAAAAACGAAACCTGTTTCATAATAATTGAAGCAGGTTTTTTTATCTTTAGATTTTTAAAATTCATCAAATGAAACATCTATGACTAAAAATTTATCATATAGTGAAATGATTATCATGGATGTTATATGGGACCATTAAAAAACAATAAATATAAACGCATGAAAAAAGTATTAAGTATTATGGCTGTATCTGCACTTTTAAGTTGTGGATCGCAAAAAAAAATAATTAAAACAGAAACTAATATAAATGAGGTTAAAGAGACAACTCAGATAGTTGTTTCTAAAACTGATAATATATCTCCAGTTTTAGAAAAGAATGTAAAAGAAAGCTTAGAGTTTTTAGCTTCAGATGAATTAGAAGGTAGAAATACAGGTAGTAAAGGCATAGAAAAAGCAGCAGTCTTTATTGAGGACTATTTCAAAAAAAACAATATAAAGCCTTATTTTAAAACCTATAGAGATAGTTTTAATTTAAAAGATATTGTGGGGTATAATATTGTTGGTTACATAGAAGGGACTGACTCAGCATTAAAAAAGGAGTTTGTTATTTTAGGAGCGCATTACGATCATATTGGTAACGGAAAAGAGGTCAATGGAGATGTTATTGCAAACGGTGCAAATGATGATGCTTCTGGCACAGTAGCAGTTATGGAATGGGCAAAATATTTTTCTAAGGCCAAGAGTAATAAGAGAAGTATTCTTTTTACCTTATATTCAGCTGAAGAAATGGGTTTGAAAGGATCTGGTCATTTAGCCGAAAGACTTAAAAAGGAAAACTTGAATTTGTATACCATGATTAATTTTGAAATGATTGGCGTACCTAGAGCAAAGGAAGAAATTATGGCATATATGTCAGGTTACGAGAAATCTAATTTAGGTGAAAAGTTAAATGAATATGGCGAAAAAGAAGTTATTGGCTTTTTTCCTAAAGCTAAAGAGTTTCAGCTATTCATGAGGTCAGATAATTATCCGTTTTATAAAGCTTTTAAAAAACCAGCGCACGCCATTTCAACATTTGATTTTACAAACTTTGATTATTATCATCATGTAGATGACGAAGCTGATAAAATGGATTTTGAACACATGACGAATTTTATAAACGTTATGATTCCTGCTTTAGAAGGTATGATAAATGCACCAACGCAGGACATAAAAATGAACGATGAGTAACATAATAATTACAGGAACAAGTAGAGGTATAGGTTTTGAGTTGGTAAAACTATTTGCAAAAACAGGGCATAATATTTTGGCACTTTCACGGAATGAGAGGCCTATTGAAAATTTGCAGTTAGATAATGTTGTTTCTATGCCTTTTGATTTATCTGATGCTAAAGCATATGCTAAAGTTGAAGCATTTATAAAAAGTAATTGGCAACAAGTAGATGTATTAATTAATAATGCAGGGACACTTGTTAACAAACCATTTTCTGAAACTACAATGTTTGATTTTGAGCAGGTTTATAAAACCAATGTTTTTGGAGTTGCTGAAATGACTCGTGTTGTTTTGCCTTTTATGAAAAACGGTAGTCATGTAGTTACTATAAGCTCTATGGGAGGTGTGCAAGGTAGCATGAAGTTCTCAGGATTAGCTGCTTATAGCTCAAGTAAAGGTGCGGTAATTACTTTAACAGAATTACTTGCTGAAGAATATAAGGAACAAGGTATTGCCTTTAACGTTTTAGCTTTAGGAGCTGTACAAACCGAAATGCTTGAAGAAGCATTTCCAGGTTATAAAGCACCAACCACCGCGTTGCAAATGGCGCAATATATTTTCGATTTTTCTTTAAACGGGAACAAATATTACAATGGTAAATTGTTGCAGGTTTCTAATTCTACGCCGTAAGAAATTAGTTTATAGATGTAGCTATAAACTAAATTGGTTACAGCTTATTTTTTATTAAATAAATTATATCCTATTATAATAGAGATAGTATTTAAATCTGACGTCCATTGAGAAGATTTAAGAACTTCTTTTTTGATACCCAACCTAAACTCTAAACAGTAGGTGTTTTTATGATTATATCCTAAGCCAAACGAAATATTTGGATTTGGGCTAGCTTTAAATTCACTACTAAATTTATTTTCTTCATCATAGATAGATGAATTTAAATTTAAATTAAAATTATAAGTTGCATTTAAAAATATTTTAGAATTATCATTTAAAAAAAGATAGTGTCTAATTCCTAAAGGAAGCTCTAATAATTTAAAGTCTGCTATAAAGTTTGTTTCAGAAAACCCTGAGTTGTATACTAGTCTTTTTTCTCCTTTAAAGCTTATATAACTAGGTTCAATTAAAAGCCCCCATTTGTTATTGTTAAACGGCAATATGTATTCTAACTCTATGCCTAGGCCAAAGCTAGTTTTGTTGCCAAAATCAACACTCCTAGCATATGTAAGTAAAGTGCTCCCTTTGTCCATTGATAAAGAAGAGCTGTTTATTCTTGGCCTTATATTAACATTAATTATTTCTTTTGGTTTTTTAGAGGCTATTTCTTGATTTGAAAAACCTTTACAATTATTATGATTTTCAAAAAAATCAATTAAATTTCCCCTAGAATATTTTACTTTTTTAATACTATTTAGTGTAATATTTTCGCATTTTAAAGTTGTCCACAGTTGTTGCCTAAATCTATTATTCTCTAAAATTTTATTGCCATTAGTTAGATAGCGTTTATAAATTAGTTGTTGTATTGGTACAATTGGCGTTTCATAAAAATATCTAGAAATTCTATTCTTTGAAAACTCATAAAGGGCTGTTTCTTCTCCCTGAAATATTAACTTTAAAAACAACTTTTCTTCTTTGAAAACAGGAGTTCGTTTATTGGATAGATTTCTTAAGTCGTTATTTGAATAATCTATTTTAACAGTATATCTTTTGAAATAATAGCTGTTGTAAATAGCAAATTCTTTCACATTGTTTAGATCACCTTTTTGGGTTTTTGAGTTTTCATTATTTTTATATTCAAATTCCATGGGGTTGTTTAGCCACCCCATGTTTTTTATTAAACACTCTGTTTTGTTTCCTTGATTGCTAATGAAATATCCTTTTTCAAAATTATTCTGCGAATAACTATTAATAGTGATAATTAAAACAAATAATAAAAGAAAAGAGACTTTAATTTTTTTATGCATAAGAAATATGTTTTATTCAAGTACGAAAATAGGAGTTTTTTCTGATAAAAATAAAAATAGTTTAATTTATGCTTCAGCATTAAAAAACACTTTATAAAAATGCATTTTTTTCTCATTGTCGTAACCACGTTCTAGATATTCAGCAGAGGCATCGGGCGCATCAATATCTAATTTTATTTGAATATTAGTATCTAGCTTAATATCGGTTTTTATCTTCCTTTTTTCTTTAGTGACTACTTTTTCTGCAACATCAAACTGATTTCTAATAACAATGTTTTGCTCGCCTTCAAATTCTTTTTTATAATCTTCAAATTCTCTTATCTGCTTTTCTTCTTCAAAAAGCTCTTCTTTAAAACGCTCAACGTTTACAACTTCATTTTCTTTAAAAAAATCGATGGTTTTTGCTAAAAATGTGTTTTGTTTTTGTGCGCCATAACTAGTTTTTAAAACCTCAGTAGAAAACTCTTTGCATAGTTCTATATATTGCTGTGTGTGGTTGTTGGCATCGTCGGCATATTTAATGTTTAAAAACTGATTGGTCCAATATTGCGCATCGTACCCATTATTGTCTACACTTAAAACAATGTTGCCTTCGGTATCGTTCTGATTTAAAATTAAACAACCTTTATCTATTTTTTTTGAGCTGATTCCTTTTTGTACCAACACATCGTAGCTATTATTTTCTAAATAGGTTTGAAAGAAGTTTACCTTATTTTCAATTTTAAAAATCCCAATGGCGTTAGTTGTCATGTCTCCAAATTCTATACCTTCAAACATAACAATTAAAACATCACCCGTTTTTATTTGTGCTGAGGTTGATTGTTCGTATAGATGAGTAACGATATGTTTTGAAACTTCAACAAAAGCTTCATCTTCATTAAATATTTGGGCGGCGTAGCTATTAATTTCATTTAAAGCAATATTGGCGTGATGATTAAAACGATGACTCTGTACTAAACTTCCAAAAGGTCTTAATAAAAAAGGGAGCATTAAATCGTAACTCGCTTCATCAAAATCGACTAATTTATCTGAAAACGCATTTTTTGTATCGTTAAATTTATTACCAACTTTATGAATAATAAATTTTGAAATGGAGGCATTTTTTCTTGAAATCATGTGTAGAATATTAAGACTGCAATACTATTAAAATATGTTGGAATAATTATAAAAAAGAACGCCAAAGCTTTACACTTTGACGTTCAAGATTTGAGGACTTCAGATTTGGTTATCGTTATATTTTAAATATTTATTTACTTATGCTTGTAAGTTCAGAATATCCCATGGGTTTGCCTTTTTTATTATAAGTTTCACTCTTTACAATACCAACACCTTCAGCAATCCATTCTTTAATTGTAAAGCTCATTTTCATGCCCATTTTCATTTCGGTATTATAGCTTAAAGCAAAACAATCAAATGTTCCAGCGGTTGTGGTTACAGATTCTTTCGCATCTACTTTTCTATTAAGCATGTCTACAGTCATATTCATTTTAATACCACTCATATTTATCGTCATTTTTAAATTGGCATCTTTTAAGGTTTGTCCCACTTTTAAATCATTAGGAAACTCTACATTAGTGCCAGACATTTCCATTTCCATATCTTTATATTGTTTAAATAAATTAGGATTCATTAAAGATTTAAAATCAATGGAAACACTATTACCGTTACAAGTTACATTATATTCTGTGGAGGTTATTTCTTTGCCTTTGTCATCAGATATTTTTGTTTTTATTGTAGCGACATTGTTTTCAATAGTAGTTATCTCGTAATTTACCACGCTCTCTTTTTTGCCTTTTTTATTAAAGCTTGTAATTTCAAATTTAGTACCTTGCTCAAAAGGATAATACGTGCTACAAGTATTTTGGCTAAATGAAGAGAAACTAATAAAAAGTAAGCAGATTAAAGTTATGATTTTTGTTTTCATAATAGTTACATTTTTATAAATTCTACACGTCTGTTTTGGGCTTTTCCACTGGTTGTATTATTATCATCTACGGGTTCGGTGTCACCTTTGCCGTCTGTTTGTAATCTATCACCAGATATTTTATAAACCTTAATTAAAGCTTCTTTTACAGCATTTGCTCTGCTTTTTGATAGTTTTAAATTAACATCATCATTTCCATCAGAATCGGTGTGACCAATAATATTTAATTTGATGCTTTCATCTTGCATTAAAACTTGAGAAATCTGACGAATAATACCATAAGATTGTGGTTTAATGTTATCTGAACCAGAATCGAACAAAATACCATTGGTAGAGATTTTTCCTTTACTTAATAATTCGCGTCTTAAATCTACACCACCTTCTGCTACTTTTAAGTTATTAATAAATATACGTTCTTCTCCATCTTTTAAATTATTGATGTGAAATTTAATATAATTTAAAACATTTAATTCTTGAATGAACCTAGGAATGTCAACGTATTTCACTTCGTTTACCCAAAGCCTGTAACGATTTTTTGTAACCGAAATAGCAATGTGCGGTTGGTTTTTTACTTCGTCACGAATATCTGCTTTAATAGTAGAATTAATATCGCCGCCACCTCTATTAAAATAATTAACTGCACGAATATTAAACGCACCGTACTGTCCAAAGGGTAGCGAAGTAGAAACATAATGCTGTGAGCCGTCATTAAACTTATTGTTATCGCTTAAAATAATATGTAACCTTGCAGTCGAAGAGGTTTGTTTACTTAAACCCTGTGTTAGTAAATCGAATTCTATGGTATAATCTTCTGGGAGACTCTTTACATCAGGAACAAAATAAATTCCGTAACCTGGTTTCAACTCAAACCAATTGCCTTCTACTTTATTAATTTTTACTATTTCGCCTGAAGCATTGGTGTTCCATCTACTAGGAAAATCGCCAATGAAATCTTGTGAGAAATCATCAAAAAATAATACTTTGTCACCTGGAACAAAATCAAACTTACTAAAAACCTTTAAATCGTCTGAAATATTAGAAACTTCTTCCTCAGTATCATCATTTTCATTGGAGGATTCTGAAACACCATTTGATTCTTCATCATTTGAGGAATTATCATCACCTGAATCTTCTTCTTTTTTATCGCGTTCGCGTTGTCCTAGAAGCAATTCTTTTGCAGTTTTTATACTATATTTTAAAGCTTTTTTGGCTTTGTTGATATGTAAAGTTGCTTTAGCTTGTTTAAAAACACTTGCGCCATCAATGTCGCTTATAATATCTGGAGCACTTTCACTTAAACCTTGTAAGTCATCTAGCGCATCTTCTAAAACATCAATATCTTCATCGTCAAGAGGTGTTTCTGCAGCGGCGTAGCCATCATATTTATATACTTTATCGTATAAATCGAAAGATTGAGTTACAAAATTATCGACACTAGAAATGCCAACTTTATTTTTTGGACGTTTTAATTGTTTAGTTTGTGCGTAAGCATTCGATATAAAAAACAAGAGAGCAACCCCAAGAAGGGAAATGCGTAATGCATTTTTAGGTAGTTTCATTGTAATTATTTGATTAATAGCTGCCTTAAAGATAAAAATTAGTTTGCAATTGCAAAACCTTAATTGGTATTAAATAGTATTTTTAATTTATTTGATATAAAATAATAGAATTACTATCGCCTTTTGTAACAAATTCAAGATTTTTGTCTTTATCAATATTATCTAAAGTGATTAAAGAATTTCCGTAAACGGGAAAATTTGATATAGGATTTGCTAGACTATCGTAGAGGTATACTTTTTGAGATTGCAAATCGGTTACAGATATATAAATTTTATCATTTAAATAAAATATTGTTGGGTTTGTATAATTACCAAAATCAAGTTCAATAGTTCGGTTTTTTATAGTTAGCTTGTTGTCGGTTTGTGTAACAAGCGTTTTGGATGTGGTTTGTAAATGATGATTATTTGAAAGATTTAAATTTTGAATTGCTGTATTACCTCTGGTATCAATCGATACTAAATTACCATTATCTGTTGTAGTTGTAAACTTATTATTATAAAGGTAAATAGCTTCATTTGAAAAAGTATTTGAAGCTTTTGGTGTCACTCTAGTTTTTCCTGTGCGGTCTAAAATATAAAGTTTGTTTTCGGTTTTAAAAGTTAAATAATCTTTACCGCTCATTCTAAAATGTTTGGGTTGAGAAAGAATGGTTTTATTGGTAGATTTAAATGTAAACCCATTTACAATTTGGGCACTAACATCGTACATAAATACCTTTTTATTTTGAGTAACGAGTAGCCTGTAATTTTTCTTTTTATCATAATCAAAAACTGATAGTGGTTGTGTAATCTTATCGTTAAATTTTTTAGGAAAAGGTGCCACATCTTTACCGTTTCTGTCTATTACATAAACACGATTTGGCGTTGCAAAAGCGAGTTGAAGCCTACCGTTTTTATAAATATCAATTTGCTCAATATCACCTAAAATTGCACCTTGTAATTGTTTTTTCCAAAGAATTTTTCCTTTGTTAGAAATTAAATACAACCTGTTGTTTACATCTTGTACAACAATTTCTTTTTGTTTTGTAATGTGGTTTGTAACAAACTGCGGTTGGTTTAATAAATCGGCATCTAATTTAATATTAAACACTTCAGAAATAGAGTTCTGGAAGCCTTTTGTTTTTGCCTTTTTAATGATACCGTTTACATGTGCAAAATCGGTGTCGTATATAAATTGTAAAGCCGAAGCACTGTATTTGTTTAAGTTGTAATTTGAATTGTCTTCAAGGTTTTTATTTAAAATAGTTTTTAAAACAGATGGATTTACAATCATTAGTAATGAAGATTCGTCGCTTAAATTTGCTTTAATAGTTTTAAAATAAGATGTTGAGCTTAATGTGGTTTTATTTTGATAATTAGCAATAATATTTTGAAGCATTTCTAAGTTTTCAGCAAACACAAAAAAGTTATCTAATACACAATATTTAGTGGCGCTATTAAATGTAATTAAGGGGTAAAATGTGTTTGAAAATAAATCAGATTTATTAAAACCAAAAATTTCAATTTGTCTGTAAGTGTCAATAATATTTAGCTCGCTTAGTAAAGCATCTTTGGTCGCAATAACGTCAATAGAATTTAAAATTACAGCATGTTTTTTAGCTTCGTAAATCACACCAATTTCAGCAATATTATCAAAAAGAGTCGTGGAAACAATCGAATTTTTTTTGTTGAATTTTGATAGGTTGATTTCAAAAGCATTAAAATCACTAAAAGTAAAACTCATAAAACCATCACTATTTGAAGGTGTTATGTTTTGAATTTGATTTTCTTGTGGAATAGTATTCTTAAAAATATTGATTAAGCTTTTTGACGAATCGGTTGATTTTGTAATGCCATTAATTAAAATTTCATCTTGACTAATATCGGCATCAACAGCAAAATAATTTGAAAAATTTTCAAAATTAATAGAATCTTCAATAAAAAACGATTTAATAAATTCACTTTCATTTTTAATTATAATGGATAACGATTCGTCTTTATTTGTGGTGTTATAAATTTTTTCTAATTCAATATTTCTATCCGCATTTAAAAAAACAGCATCAATTATTTTTTTAGAAGACGATGCAAAAAAGATGCTATCTATAACAGTGCTGTAAAAAATGTTATTATTTAGTGTAGATTTTGTTAGTGATTTGTTTTTGTACGTTAGTTTTTCTTCAATGTAATTTGTTAAAGAATCCGTTTTAAATAATGAAGTGTGATATTTTGTTATAATTGAATATTGAATGCTGTCGTTGTCTTCTTTTGAAAAACAAATCAATAGTTCACCTTCGGGATGTAAAAGTGATAAAAGGTCAAATTTATTTTCTAAATTGTTGTAATTTTTTGTTTTTGATAGTTTTTGAACGAAATCATTATTTTGAATATCGCTTTTTAAACTTTCAATATTAGAAGTTTTTAAAACTACCGATGCATTTTCTGGAATAAAATGAATGAGTTGGGTTCGGGCTGTTTTATGGTTTGTACAACTAAATGTTAATAATATGAGGGTATAACAAAAGAATCTCATTGAATGGAATTAATTTTTACAAACCTACATATTTTTCATTTTAAAAACAGAAACTTTTATTAAAGTCGAATAGTATTTATTAGAAAATTAAATTTCTAATTTTAATTGTTTGGGTAACAATCTAAACGATTTTCTATGGTATTTTGTTATACCATATTTTTTAATAGCCTCTCTATGTTCTTTAGTTGGGTAGCCTTTATTTTGTTTCCAATTGTACATGGGAAACTCTTCATGAATTGTATTCATATAAATATCACGATACGTTTTTGCTAAAACAGAGGCAGCAGCAATACTTAAATATTTACTATCACCTTTTATAATTGTTTTAAAGGGAATGTTATTATAAGGGTTAAATTTATTGCCATCAACAATTATAAATTCGGGAATTGGCTTTAGTTTATCGATTGATTTATGCATGGCTAAAATTGAAGCATTAAGTATATTAATAGAATCAATATCTTCTTGAAATATGTGCGTAACACCAAAAGTTAAGGCATCAGCTTCTATAATAGGCTTTAAAAGGTCTCTTTTTTTTTCACTAAGTAGCTTTGAATCATTTAAAAATTGATTCGAAAAATCTATGGGAAGTATAACAGCGGCAGCGGTTACAGGACCAGCAAGACAGCCACGACCGGCTTCGTCGGTTCCGCATTCTAACACTTCATTTGAATAATTGTTTAATAGCATTTTGGTGTAAATATTTTCAAATCTATAATTTTACAAGTATTTATTATGCATACATAATATATTTATTTGTTTTTTTATAAAAAAGGCGCCTCTTGTTGTTAAATTCATATTTTTTATTGCTTTTTTTGATGTTATATTTATTTAAAAGTCTTTTTTTTGATAAATGTTCATTATGATAAATGTTAATTATTGCTTTCATTAACATTTTTTTAAGGTATTTCTTTGTTTATTTAATATATTATTAAGATGTTTGTGGTTGACTAACTCAAAATAATTGTTATATGAAATTAAAGTTGACATGGTTGTTAACGCTAATAATGGCGTTTTCAATTCAATTCTCTAATGCACAAGAGAAATCTATTTCAGGAGAAGTAACATCATCTGTAGATGGTTTACCATTACCTGGAGTAAGCGTAATAGTAAAAGGAACAACAAGAGGAGCACAAACAGATTTTGATGGTAAGTATGCCATTAAAGCATCTGCTGGTGAAGTTCTTGTTTTTTCATTTGTAGGAATGAAAGATGCTCAAGCTACTATTGGAGCAAGCAACACAGTTAATATGTCTTTGCAAGAAGATATTGCTGCTTTAGATGAAGTAGTAGTTGTTGCTTATGGTACCCAAACTAAACAATCTATTGTTGGTTCTGTAGGTATTGTTAGTAGTGAAACTATTGGAAATCAACAAGTAACATCGCCTTTAAGAGCTATCCAAGGTACAGTGCCTGGTGTAAATATTATCTCTGCAGGAGGGCAACCAGGAAATAATCCTGCTATACGTATTAGAGGTTTTGGTAGTATTAATGCCGATGCTTCACCTCTTATAGTTTTGGATGGAGCGGCATTTAATGGAAATTTAAATACAGTAAGTCAAGATCAAATAGAATCTATATCTGTGCTTAAAGATGCGTCTTCTACTTCGTTGTATGGGTCTAGAGGAGCTAATGGTGTAATTGTAATAACTACAAAAAAGGGGAGAAAAAATTCTGCTCCTAAAGTTACGGTTAGATCACAAATAGGGCTTTCTAATCCTACTGTGGGATTACACGATTTGATTGATGCCGATGATACGTTTAGGTATACTTGGGAAGCAATGCGTAATACTAATCAGTATGTATTAGGTCAATCACCAACAGATGCTGCACAAAATGCTTCTAATGGATTGGTTGATAGACTTGGTTATAATCCTTATAATGTAGCTAACCCTGTTGATGCTAATGGAAATTTAACTTCAGCAACTAAATTATGGGAAACAGACTGGGAAGATGAAATTATTAGAAGAGATGCTTTAAGAGTTAATCATAACATTAGCTTATCTGGTGGTAGTGAAAGATCTACGTACTTTATGTCTTTTGATTATTTAAATGAAGAAGGACCAGTTATTAAATCTGATTTTGAAAGAATATCGGCTCGTGTAAATTTAGAGTCTCAAGTAAATGATTGGTTTAAAGTAGGGTTTAATACAAGTTTCTCTAGATCAGATTCTGGAAATCCAGATCAAACCTCAGGAAGTGTTAATCAGGTTATAAGTTCAATTTATGGTTATTCTAGTATATATCCAATATATGCAAGAGATGCAAATGGAGCTTTATTGCGTGATATTACAGGAAATAAATTTTACGATTTAGGTAATGGAGCTGTAGTAGGTCAGTCAGTTAATGCGATAAGGCCAGTACGTGGTGGAGAAAATATACTTTCTAGTATTAATTTTGGAAAAGAAAACAGAAGAAGAACAAATTACTTAGGTAATGCGTTTGCTGAGTTTAAATTATTTGAAGGCTTAACGTTCAAAACTAATTTAAGTTACGAAAACTATTTATTCGATTCTTTTAGTTTTGATGATGATTTATTTGGTTTTGCTGCTGGTATTGGTGGTAGAGTTGATCAAGATAGAGATATTACAACAACTCTAAATGCTATACAAAGTTTAAATTATAATACGTCTTTTGGTAATCACAATGTAAATGTAGATTTAATAACTGAGGCTTATACTTATGAGCTTGATGAGTTAGGGGCTCAAGGAACTGGTTTCCTACCAAATGTTCAGACTTTAGATGGTAGTACTGTTCCAGAAAGTGTTACAGGTAATACAACTATGGAAAGATTAAATAGTTATATGGCTAGATTAGCTTATAACTTTAGCCAAAAATATTACCTAGAAGGGGCTTTCAGGCGTGATGGCTCTACGCGATTTAGTGAAAACACAAGATGGGGAGACTTCTTCTCAGTTGGTGGTAGCTGGGTAGTTTCAAATGAAGGGTTTTTAGAAGACAATAACACAATTAATTACCTAAAATTTAGAGGCTCTTATGGAGAATTGGGTAATAACAGAGGGATAGGGTTTTTTCCGTATCAAGCATTGTTTACCTTAGGCTGGAATAACGAAGGAAATACAGGTGTTCTACTTGATGGTGTTGCAGATCCATTTATTGCTTGGGAAAAAACAGCATCTTCAAACGTTGGTGTCGATTTCGAATTATTTAATGGTGTCTTAGCAGGAAGCGTAGATTATTATTCTAAAGAATCTGTTGATTTAATTTACGATAAGCCATTACCAAGGTCTGCAGGTACTGATAAAATAACCACCAACATAGGAGCTATTAAAAACTATGGATGGGAAGTGTCTTTAAGATCTACTATTGCTGCTACTGATGATTTTACTTGGACAGCTGGATTAAACTTTTCATTAGATAAAAATGAAATAACAGAACTTACTACTGATGAATTTATTAATGGCTCAAAATTATGGAAAGTTGGTAATTCATTATATGATTTCTATATTGATGAATGGGCAGGTGTTGATCCTGCTGATGGCTATGGTATGTGGTATATGGATATTTTAGATACAGAAGGTAATGTTACAGGAAGAACTACGACTAAAGTTAAGGCAGATGCAACTCAATATGAATTGGGGAGTGCTTTACCAGATGTTTTAGGAGGATTAACAACATATTTTAAATATAAGAATTTTGATTTAAGCATACTTGCTAATTTTAGTTTTGGAGGTAAGTTATTAGATACTGATTATTCAGGTTTAATTAACACTTTTGAGAGTGCAGGAGGCTCTAATCATCCAGATGTAGTTAACAGGTGGCAACAACCAGGAGATATTACGGATTATCCATTATTATTAGCTTCTAATAATGATTTTGCTGGTAGGTCATCCAGGTTTTTATTTGACAATGATTATGTGAGATTAAAAAGTTTAACTTTTGGCTATAATTTACCTGCATCAGCTATGGAGAAAATAGGATTTTCAAGCATAAGATTATTTATTCAAGCTGATAATATTTTAACTTGGCAATCACATAAAGGAATAGAACCTGAGCAATCATTTGCTGGTACAACTAATAACAGATCACCATTAAGTAAAACCTTTACTACTGGAGCTGTTTTACAATTTTAAAAAAAAGAAAAATGAAAAAAATTATTAATTTTAATTTAAAGGGAAAGTACTTAATTGTTCTTGCGGCTTTTTTTGTAACAATGGGCTGTCAAAAAGAATTTTTAGAAGAACCAAAAAACACTGATGGTGTTACTGCTGAAGTAGTTTTTGCAGACAGAGCAGTTGTTGAAGCCTATATTACAGGTATTTTAAGGAGATTTAGAGGTCAGTATTCTAGTGTTGATACCGCTGGATTGCAATCGCTTTACTTTGCAAGAACAGTAAAAGGAAACGACTTTATCCAAAACTCGTGGTATAATTTTGATTATGGTCACGAAAATAGAGAGCCTAACTACAGACGTACTATTTTTAATTGGGAGTATAACTACGAAATAGTAAATTATGCCAATGTATTAATTAAAGGCGTAGAAGAAAGCGATATAGATGATACCTCGAAGGCAGAATTCATAGCTGTTGGAAAAACCTTAAGAGCATTTTCTTACTTTCAATTGGCATTAGATTTTGCTCCTAATTATACAACAGATAGTGGTGCTTCAAGATTACCTATTTATACTGAACCAGCTACAGGTTCTTCAGAAGGTAACCCGACGAGCCCAACAAGTGCTGTTTATGATTTAATATTATCAGACCTTAAAGATGCTGTTGCAGATTTGCCAGATACAAGATTAGGTAAAAGTTATATCAATAAAGCAGTTGCTCAAGGATTATTAGCACGTGTACTTTTAGTTACTCAAGACGATTGGGGTTTAGCTTCTAGTTCTGCTAAAGCAGCTTATGGCGGTGATGCTACTTCTGCGGTTGTTTCTACTAGCTACGGTTCTGGTTTTATGGATTTGTCAGATCCAGAATGGATTTGGGGCCTTTATCAAGATGAAGTAGAATCTACTTACTATTATAATGCACCAGCTAACTTTACAGATCATTTATCTGCATCGGCTTTTTATAAAGGAACTTATGTGAATAAGAATTTTGTAGAAACATTTGCTGATACAGATAAAAGAAAATTATTTGCAGATATATATAACTCCTCAACACCATACAGAGAGTTTATCACTTTTAAATTTACTTTTGATTTAACAGAAGATAGTGCCATAATGAGAAAATCAGAAATGGTATTAATTGATGCAGAGGCTCAATACCACATGGGTAACGAAGGTCCTGCAAGAACAATACTTTTTGCATTGCAAAGTGATAGAGATCCTAATGCAGTAATGTCTACTAATTCTGGTCAAGCACTGTTAGATGAAATTTTACTAGAAAGACGTAAAGAATTGTACGGTGAAATTGGTGTAGAATTTTTTGATGCTAAAAGATACAGATTACCTATTAACAGAGATGCATTGCATAGAATAGATATTGATGTACCTGCTGATAGTGAATTATTTTGGTTAAAAATTCCACAAGTAGAAATTGATGTAAACCCTAATATTGATGATAGTATTAATCAATAAAATATAATCATTTGTATTATTAAATATGGAATAAATTTTTAATAATTATAAAAATTTATTCCATATTTTGTTTAAAAGAGTTTGTGCTATTTTTTTATAAAGGCATCAACCCTTCAAACACATAGTAGATTTAACATTAAAAAAAGAAATGATAAAACTAAAATTAATTATATGCTTGTTATGCTTTGTTAATGTGTCGCTTTTTGCTCAAACTGAAGAAGAGAGAAAAAAAATAGTAGAGTCTTACGATTTTGATAAAATTAATGAACTTAAAGCAAAATTAAAGAATGATTTTTTACTTAGAGAAAGTAGAATAGAAAACTATTTAAATCAAACTCAGGCAAAAAGGAAGTATAAATCTAAAGGAAAAACTTATGCTATTTATGATATAGTTGATGGTAAGCCTATTTACGCAACAACACTAAATATCAATAGTGCTAAAGCAACCAAAACAGATAGATTACAGACAGGAGGAAGTTTAGGTTTAAACTTAGATGGACAGAACATGATTGTTGGTGTGTGGGATGCTGAGAGCGCACTTGGTACTCATGATGAGTTTAAAGATGATCAAGTAATACCACAATCAAGAGTGGTTTACCCCGAATTGGGAGGAGGACCATTTATTGGAACAGTAGATGATCATGCTACGCACGTAGCAGGCACACTTATAGCAAAAGGAGCAGATCCAGATGCTAAAGGTATGGCTCCAAAAGCAACTTTAAGATCTTATGATTGGTCTGATGATTCTACTGAAGCGCTTGCTGAAGCATCAAATGGTTTATTACTTTCTAATCATTCTTATTCATATGGTAATTCTAATGGTGTTAACCGGGGCGCCTACACTTCAATAACGAATACTTGGGATAATATAGCGTATCAAGCGCCTTATTACCTTATGGTTGCAGCAGCTGCTAATAATGGACTTGACAATTTTCCTGATGCTATGGCCTCAGGATATGACCAAATACCAGGTGGATTGGGAACTTGTAAAAATAATTTAACAGTGGCTAACGCTGATCCGTTTTTAGTTGGGAATAATGTACTTCAATTTCCTATTCATAATACTAGTAGTATTGGACCGTCTGATGATTTTAGAGTTAAGCCAGACATAGCTGGAGATGGAACTGGAGTTTATTCCCCGGTTTCCGTTATACCTTCTGGATCAAGTATATTATATGATACTTATATAGGAACTTCAATGGCGTCTCCAAACGTAACAGGCTCCTTATTACTTTTACAGCAATATTATAATCAGCTTAATTCTGGTTATATGAGAGCTGCCTCTATTAAGGCGCTTGTTTGTCATACAGCTAAAGATGATATATCTAAAGTTGGACCAGACCCCATTTATGGTTGGGGCTTGCTAAACGTTGAAAATGCTGTTAATACTATAATGGATGATAAAAATGGTGTGGCTGTTATAAGTGAACAGACTTTAAATGATGGAGGAACATACATCTACCAGTTTTCTGCAAGTGCAAGCGGATCAATAAGTGCAACTATTTGTTGGACAGATCCAGCGGGGCCTATACAAACTAACGATTTAAATAGTACAACTCCAAGATTAATAAACGATTTAGATTTAAGATTAGAAGATGCTGGGGCTACAGTTTTTACACCTTGGAAATTAGACAATACTAATGCCGCCGCTGCAGCTATTAAAGGTGATAATACGGTTGATAATATTGAAAACATTGATATAAACTCTGGAATTGCTGGGAATTACACATTAACGGTTACCCATAAAGGATCATTAACTAATGGAAGTCAAGCATTTTCTTTAATTTTAACAGGAGCAAATTTAACTTTAGGAACATCAGATAAATTGATTACTAATGTTGCTGTTTGGCCAAACCCAACAGATGAAAAATTAAACTTAAGTTTTGAATCATCTAGAAATAAAACAAAAATTAGCTTATACGATATACACGGGAGAGAAGTTTATAATAAAAATTTAGAAACTATCTCATCAAAAATTAATCATTCAATTGATACTAAAGCATTTTATTCTGGTATTTATTTCTTAAACATTCAAGATGGAAATGCAGTGTACAATAAAAAAATTGTTATTAAATAAAACACGTCGATATGGCTTACTTTTTTAACAAAAAAATGTTTAGATAATGGCTGTAAACGTGACATTTATAAAATAAATATTATATTTGAAACAGACTAACTCAATAAATAATTAAAAAATTACATTATGAAAAAAATTAACTTATTATTCCTCTTTTTATCAATTTCGTTATTAACCTTTAATGGTTGCGATAGTGATGATCAAAGTGATGCCGTTTTTAATACAATAATCTCAGCTGGTCAATATGAATTTGACTTAGGTGTAACTGTAAACACTTCAAGTTCAATAGATATTAATGTTTATACTAACGATATTTCATCAGTTGCAAGAACGTTTAATATTCTTGTATCTGAAGAAAGTACAGGTTCTGCTTCAGATTATACAGTACCTTCATCAATAACTATACCTGCAAATGCAAACAAAGCGGTATTAACTATTGACTCTGTTGACGAAACTAATACATTAGTTTTAGAAATAGAGGAAAAACCAGGAGTATTTGCCGCAGAAAAAATTGTTGTTAATATAATAAAAGTATGTCCTTACAATCTTGATAATTTTGTAGGTACTTATGATGCTCTTGAAGATGGACAATACACCTATGAAGTTACAGTGCAAAAAGGCACTGGAGACCAATTAATCTTAACAAATGTATACGGAACTGGAGGAACAACTGTTTTAGATGTCGATGCATCTAATCCAGATAATCCAACGGTATCTTTCCCTACATTTGGTAATGGAGGAGTGCTTTATGTTCATAGTACTTATGGTGATGTATATGCTGTAAACCCTTCTGCTTTTGGAGATTATTCTGATGGTAGTTCTGATACATCTGCAATAGACCTTTGCGAGTCTTCAATATCATTAGCTTTTGTTAGACAAGTATCAATAGGTATATTTTCTAATATTATTAACGTTGAATTAACAAAAAAATAATATTTAATAATCAAATTTTAAATATTTAAAAGACTGCCTTTTAAGGCAGTCTTTTTTTTGCATAAACATTAAGTGTATTTTGATATCAAGATAATTATTAGAAACAGGTTTATTTAAAATATTTCCTTAAAATTAGCGTTCAAATAATTACTTTTGCTTCGGAAGATTAAATTATGATGAGATTAATTTTAGTATTGTTTTTAGTGTTTTTGTTTAGCAATGTAAACGCACAGGTAAAACCTAAGTTATTAAAAGAGACAGACACTATGTCTTTGAAACCTCAAGATAGTTTAAAAATATCTGGTAAGCCTAAACCTAAAAAAAAGCTCTTAGATAAATTAGATCCAAAAACTAAAGAAGAAAAAGCAAAGATTTCAGACTACTTAATAATCTCTCATAAAAACGATACCACTTTTGTAGATACTACCTTAACCATTCAGAAGGAATACAAATTCAATTATTTAAGAAAAGATAATTTTGGCTTAATGCCATTTTCAAACTTAGGACAAACCTACAATAGTCTAACGCATAATTTTGAAAATACTAGTTTAATGCCAAGTTTTGGAGCCAGAGCAAGGCACTTCAATTATATGGAAGTTGAACATATTAATTACTACCGCGTACCCACGCCATTAACAGAATTAATGTTTAAATCAGCTTTCGAGCAAGGTCAATTAGCAGATTCTTTTTTTACAGTAAACACATCACCACAATTAAATTTTTCAATAGCCTATAAAGGACTTCGGTCTTTAGGAAAATACCAACACCTATTAACTAGTTCAGGGAATTTCAGGTTTACAACAAACTACCAAACAAAAAACAAACGTTATTGGGCAAGAGCGCACATCGTAACTCAAGATTTATTAAATCAAGAAAACGGAGGATTGCAAGATGCTATGGTAGAGAATTTCGAAAATGGTGTTGAAGAATTTTTAGATCGCTCAATTCTAGAAGTAAATTTTGAGAACGCCGAAAACATTCTAAAAGGAAAACGCTTTCATTTAGAACACTCCTATAATATATTAAGAAAAAAAGATTCACTTTCAAAAAATAAACTAAGTATAGGTCATATAATATCTTTAAAAGACAAATCCTATCAATACGACCAATCTAACGCAAATACATCTTATTTCGGCAATGCATTTACGAGTTCAAAATTCAGAGACCGAGTAACGCTCGAAGACCTATGCAATCAACTCCAATTAAATTATAGCAACAATATAATTGGCGATTTACAATTTAATGTAAGCAATAATAATTATAATTACGGTTACAATAAAGTAGTGGTGCTAAATGGGAATACAATAACTAATAGATTAAAAGGAGGTGTGTTTTCAGCAGGCGGAAAATACCACAAACAATTTAAAAATTTCGAATTGCATGGCGAATTAGGAGTAAACGTTTCGGGAGGTTTCGACGGAAACTTTATAAAAGCGCACGCTACATTCAAACTAAATAACGATTTATCAGCAACAGCATCAATAAATCACAGTTCTAAAGCACCAAATTACAATGTATTGTTATATCAAAGCAATTATATAAATTACAATTGGAAAAATAATTTCAATAATACCGAAACTCAGCAACTAGCATTTCAACTAAAATCAGAAAAAATAGCAAATATTTTGGTCGATTATTCAACAATAAACGACTATACTTATTTTAAAAGAGATAATACAGGAATTCCAGACGGCGAGTTGGCTCCAGTCAAACCATTTCAGAATAATAAATCAATAAGTTATTTAAGGGTTAAATTAGATAGAGAAATAAAAGTAGGTAAATTTGCATTACAAAACACCATATTATACCAAAACACACAAGACGAAAACAATGTGCTAAACGTGCCAGAGCTTACCACACGCAACACATTATATTACTCAAGCCACGTATTTAAAAAAGCACTGTATCTGCAAACAGGTGTAACATTGAATTATTTTACAAAATATAAAATGAATTCCTACGATCCTTTATTAGCAGAATTCTACGTACAAACAGAAAAAGAATATGGGGCATTCCCACGATTAGATTTCTTTATAAACGCGAAAATCCGTCAAACCAGAATCTATTTAAAAGCAGAACATTTTAATTCAGCATTCACAGGCTATAATTATTACGCAGCACCAAACAATCCATACCGAGACTTTACTGTCCGTTTTGGTGTAGTCTGGAACTTTTTTATGTGATTTTTTCTTAAGGCGTTTCCTTGCAAAAAGGCAAGGTCGTGCTTTCGGCAGTCGCTTTTTTGTGTTGCATAGGTGCAACAACACAAAAAGAGCTTCAACAAATGCCTCAATCCCTAACGGTTGCATATCGGTCAGACATTATATAAATAACCATTCAATCTACGCGCAAAGACTATTAACACAATAAAAGAATAAGAATCTTTATAATTATGTAGGATGTAATTTTTCAGAT
>NZ_KN525716.1:1176500-1251500 GCF_000789235.1 Wocania ichthyoenteri Th78 | reverse complement strand
GGTTGGAAACAAGAGCATAGTGATCCGGTGGTTCCGCATGGAAGGGCCATCGCTCAAAGGATAAAAGGTACGCCGGGGATAACAGGCTGATCTCCCCCAAGAGCTCATATCGACGGGGGGGTTTGGCACCTCGATGTCGGCTCGTCACATCCTGGGGCTGGAGAAGGTCCCAAGGGTTGGGCTGTTCGCCCATTAAAGTGGCACGCGAGCTGGGTTCAGAACGTCGTGAGACAGTTCGGTCTCTATCTACAGTGGGCGTTAGAAATTTGAGTGGATCTGACTCTAGTACGAGAGGACCGAGTTGGACTAACCTCTGGTGTATCAGTTGTCGCGCCAGCGGCATTGCTGAGTAGCTACGTTGGGAAGGGATAAGCGCTGAAAGCATATAAGCGCGAAACCCACCACAAGATGAGATTTCTTTAAAGGGTCGTGGGAGATGACCACGTTGATAGGCTATAGGTGTAAAGGCAGTAATGTCATAGCCAAGTAGTACTAATAACCCATAGGCTTATTGTACGCCTGTTTTTTTATAAAGTTCAATACATATTTATTTATATTTATTATGTGTCTAGTGTCTCTTAGAGACTTTTCAATATGTTAAGATATTTGTTTATCCAAAGTGATAAACGCTGTATGCTAAAGGAGTAACATCCAATAGCGAGCAGCTATAACTTAAGGTGGTTATAGCGATGGGGCTCACCTCTTACCATTCCGAACAGAGAAGTTAAGCCCATTAGCGCCGATGGTACTGCATTTGTGGGAGAGTAGGTCGTTGCCTTTTTTATTCTAAACTTGATTTAGAATTGTAAATCCTCAACATTAATTTGTTGAGGATTTTTTTTGACCTATACTGAAATAGAAAATGATTTAATTTTGAATCTTACAAACCACACAACTATAAAAGAATTTTTTGAAACAAAATTCATATAAAATTTATTGTAAGAATAAGTTGTAATTAAATATTTATTTTTCAAAATTATTTGTAAGAACCAATAATTGAGGAAAATCTGAAACCCCTTTTGAAACTTGTTTGAAGTATTCTCCGAAAGTATGGAAATATGACCCTAAAAAAATATCGATGTCACCATCGTTATCATAATCTGCTGCATCCATAGTTAACCATTTTCCTGATGCTGCTTCTGGAGTAGAATGTGCTGTAAAAGCTAGGTTTCCATTATTTGATAGATATATAAATGATTCTTCGGGGTTATCATCATCATAATAAAATGCAGAGGCTGCAATATCTAAATCTCCATCATTGTCGAAATCTCTGGCTATTGCTTTACTTGCCCCATATAGTGGATAGAAAAATGATTTTTTAAAATTATCATGTCCGTCATTTATATAAATTCTTATTCCATGATAGTTTTTTCTAATTATTGAATAGTCCCAATTGTCGCCATTTGTTAATAGAATATCTTTATATCCGTCATTATTAAAATCAACTAATTCAAAATAGCTAACCCCATAAACTGGCGGGAATTTAAGTACTACTTTTTCTTCGAATTTATTATTTCCTTTGTTATAAAAAATAGATATCTGCTCATTGGCTTGTGCCATTAAAACCATAATATCTGGTTTATCATCATTGTTAAAATCTAAAATTTCAGCTTTTCTTGCTCCGGGAGCATTTTTCAAAACATATTCTTTATTGGGGTCAAAATTATCATACCATAAAAGTTTACCACGATTATGACCAAAACCACAGATGACCACATCTTCTTTATTATCTTCATTTAAATCTGCTGTAGTAAAGTTGACAGGTCTGGGCAGGTTTTGAATACTCATATTATTATAAAGGAAGTTACCTAATTTTTGATCTGAAGGACTAAATTTACCTATGGTTAATATTCTGGGTGTATTATTAGTTGGAAAGTCGATATCGACTGCTGGACTTGGCATTTTCCATGTTTTTGTAACTGCCATTTTATTATCTAAAACATAGATTAAATTGCTTGCATCGCCAACATATAATAGTTTTTTTGACTTATCAAATTTCAACATGGAAGTTCTTGGAAAGCCTTTATTATTAATAAAAATTTTATCAGTTTTAAATAGAGGGAGCTTATTAACTATAGGGTTCTTTAATTTTTTTTTGATGGGTAAACTAGGAGCTTCTTTTTCATAAAATTCAATAATTTTATTCCATTGCTCTTTTGTTATAATGGGTGTTTCGGGGTATATTCCTAATAATTTTACAATGTTTATATCTTCTTTTGGAGTGCCTGCAAACGCATCTACTCCAGGTATTTTAATTCCCATTCGAAGTCCCATATTTGGGAGTACACTATTGATCCAAGTGTTTTTATCAAGTAGTTCTGGTTCAGGGAATACATGGCAAATTTTACAATAAATATTTGCTAATTGTTTTCCAGAAAGCACAGTATCTTGCTTAGACACTGTGCTTTTAGGAATGTATAATTTGGAATTTTTATTTGTATTAAGGGAAATTATATTTATTAATATTACAATGGAAATGAAAAAAATAATATGTGTAGTTTTCAAAAATGTCATTTGTTTTATTAGTTGTTTTTAACATGAACAATGTTATAAAAATAAAGCTAATCAAAATAAGTGACTTTAATACGTTGAACAGAAAATAAAAGCAACTTTTTTTATTTTAATGTACAAGCAATAATAGGTAGTTCTCGTAATTCGGATAAGTTTTTTACTAAAAACTATCTCTATTAGAAGATAGGATAAAAAATCCCATGAACATAAAAAATTGAATTTTTTTTATGACACCTAAGTAGTTTTATTATATCACACTTCTATATAAGTATGTGTATCTGTAAACACATTCTGTATGAATCTTTATTTTATGAATTTATCAACCCAATTTTATATGTGCTTAGATACTTTCTGCTTTAAATTGTTCGAGTAGATTCTCTCTTTATCAATTCTGTTTCAAGCGTAATAATTTTAGGTGCTTTGGGTTTCTTATTTTTGATAGCTTTAATTTCCTTATATAGTTGTTTAAAAGCTGTTTTTCCCATTTTAAAACCAGGTTGATCAATAGTTGTTAATGTTGGAGATATAACAGACGACATGAACCAATTACTAAAGCCTACAACACTAATGTCTTCTGGAATTTTAACACCTTGCTTGTTAAACTCTGTCAATGCTCCAATAGCTACTAAATCGGTGTTTATAAAAACCCCATCTACATCGTTATGATCTTTTAATAATAGCTGTGCATTTTTCTTGCCTTCTTCAAAACTCATGTCTCCACATTCACATATATAAACTAAAGAAGGGTCGTAAGGTAAATTATTATCCAACAATGCTTTTTTATAGCCTAGAAACCTATCTATAGAATTTTGTGGTAAAAGCGCACCTCTAAAATGTGCGATTCGTTTACAGCCTATATCTATTAAATGTTGTGTTGCCGTATAAGCAGCTTTTCTATCATCAATTATAATTTTTGAACATTTAACAATTTTGGCAATCTTATCAAACATGACTAAAGGTTTATCTTGAGCTAAAACTTCATTTAAGTGATTAAAATTTGCCGTTCCATTTGCTAATGAAATTATAATACCATCTACACGTTGGCTTAATAATAAATCAATTTGTTTCTTTTCTAAGTCATAAGATTCATTAGATTGAAGAATGATAACCAAATATCCTTTTTTTTCCGCTTGCGAAATAATACCTTTAATAACGTTTGAAAAAAAGTGATGAACAATAACAGGGATTATTAAACCTATGGTTTTAGATTCTTTAGTTCTTAAATTAACCGCAAAAGTATTAGGCTTATAATTTAATGTTTTTGCCAATTCTTTTACCAAACCTTTAGTTTTTTTGCTTACATCTGGGTAATCTTTTAATGCTTTGGAGACCGTAGTAACAGAAATGTTTAATTGTTCTGCAATTTCTTTTAAGGTTACTGGTTTCATAAAAACAATTAATTTTAGATATAAATATAATAATAAAAAACAAAATCGAAAACGTTTTCGTTTAAATCGAAAACGTTTTCGTTATGAAAAAGTAAAATTGAATAGAGTATAAATATAGATTTGTCAAAAAATTAACTAAATAATTTATCGAATAACTAAAAATTAAGACAAATGAATTCTATTAAAAAAAATGGATTTTTATTGATTATGATGCTTCTGTCAGTTAGTACAGTATTTGCACAATCAATATCAGGAAACATTAAAGATCAAACAGGAATGCCTTTAGGTGGTGTTAATGTTATTTTAGATGGTACATCTAAAGGAGCGGTTACAGATTTTGATGGCAATTATACAATAGAAAATGTAGAAAATGGAACTTACACATTATCTGCAACTTTTTTAGGGTATGCAAAATCTTCACAAAGTGTAACAGTTGAAGATGCTGATGTCACTTTAGATTTTACCATGTCTGAAGATGCACAATCTTTAGATCAAGTTATTGTTACTGGGGTTGTAAATCCTAAATCTAAAATAGAATCGAGTGTATCTGTTTCTACTATGGATGTTAAACTAATTGAACAAGCTTCTCCAAGAAGTGCGGGTGAACTTTTTAGAAATATACCAGGTATTCGTGCAGAATCTTCTGGCGGCGAAGGTAATGCTAACTTTAATGTACGTGGTGTGCCAATTTCTTCTGGTGGATCGAGATATTTTCAAATTCAAGAAGATGGTTTACCATTAAACTTGTTTGGAGACACATCTTTTGGGAACGCCGATAATTTTTTAAGAATTGATTCTAACATTGGTAGAGTTGAAGCCATTAGAGGTGGTTCGGCATCTACACAAACATCAAATGGTCCAGCTGGTATCATTAATATGATTAGCAAAACTGGAGCTACAGAAGGAGGTTCTTTAGCAACAACTTTCGGTTTAGATTATCAAACAAGCAGATTAGATTTTGAATATGGACAACCATTTGAAAATGGGTTATCATACCATATTGGTGGTTTTATTAGAACTGGTGAAGGACCAAGAGAAATAGGTTATCAAGGGAATAAAGGTGGACAATTTAAAGCGAATCTTACCAAAAGATTTGATGCAGGTTACGTACGTGTTTATGCTAAACTATTAAACGACAGATCGGTAATGTATTTGCCAATGCCAATGTTATTAGAAGGAGATAATGCAAATCCAACATTTTCTAACTTACCAGGTTTTGATATTACTAGCGATTCCCCACACTCTGCATATTTACAACAAAGTGCAGGAACAAATCCTTTTGATGGCGGAGGAAGACATGTTAACGATGTTAGAAACGGTAACAACCCTGTATCTAAATCTTTAGGGGCTGAATTTTCTTTCGATTTAGGAGGTGATTGGAAAATAGCAGGTAAAGCACGTTACTCTAGTAATAGCGGAGAATGGGTGTCGCCATTTACAGCTGCTGTGGGAACAGTTTCTGAAATTGAAACAACAGCAAGAGATGCTTCAAATGCTACGGGAACATTGGTTTATTCTGATGGAGATAGAGGAGCTTTTAACCCTTCTAACGGATTGGCTCAAATTATACACATGTTTGATGTTACTGTAGATGATTTAAGCAACTTTTTTAGCGATATGAAAATTTCTAAAAAAATAAGTGATAATGTTGGTGTAACTGCTGGTTTATTTACTGCAACACAAAATACTAAAATAGGATGGCAATGGAGCTCATTTATTTCAGAAGTTAAAGGTGGCGGACAAGCAAGACTAGCGGATTTTGATGGCTTTTCAAGAAACGGTCAATACTCTTATGGTACGCCAGTATGGGGAAATTGCTGTCAACGTAGATATAATACAGTACATAATGTAAACTCTCCTTATGTAGGTGTTGATGCTGACATTTCTGAAAAATTAAACTTCGATGGAAGTATTCGCTTTGAGAATGTTAATGTAAACGGTACCATTGCAAATGGTCCTACAAGTCAAGATGCATACGATTACGATGGTAACGGAACTATTGAAGGTATAGAACAAGTAGTGCCAGTTATTGCAGGAAGTGCAGGGCAAATAGTAAATGACGATTATAACTTTGTGTCTTACTCTGCTGGTTTAAATTATAAATTGGACGAAGGAGCTGCTGTTTTCGCAAGATATAGCTCTGGTGCTTCAGGAAGAGCAGCAGATAGAAATAACTACGGTACAGATGGTAAAGCAGATGTGCAGTACGATGAAGTGTCTCAGTTAGAAGTTGGTTACAAGAAAAGACTTAAAAATGGAGTTCTTAACTTAACAGGATTTATGAGTAATACGGATGAAGGTTTAAGTAACGAGTTAAATAGATCTGTTGGTAATCCATTTAAAGCTTTAGGTTTAGAAGCTGAAACAGCTTTAGCGTTTGGAGATAACTTCTCTTTTAATGGGTCTTTTACTTGGACAAAAGCTGAAATTGACGGTGGTGATAACAAAGGAAACACCCCAAGAAGACAAGCAGATTTAGTTTACAACTTATCGCCATCTTATAATTTTGGTGAAAACAGCCAACATGGTGTTGCTTTAAGTGTTTTAGGCACATCAAAATCTTATGCTCAAGATGATAACGCTTTAGTAATGCCAGCGTATGCTTACTTTAATTTAATTGGAAGAGTTGGCTTAACTGAAGGACTTTCATTAGTATTAAGTGTAAATAACCTTTTTGATACTGTTGGTATAACAGAAGTAGAAGGTAATGGCGATGGTGCTTTTGGTTCAAATCGTTTAGTAAGAGCTAGGTCAATTAGTGGTCGTTCTTCAACATTATCTTTACAATATAAATTTTAAAAAGAAGTTTAGTTTGATTTGAGTTTGTTAATAAAAGAGTTGGAGTTTTATGCTAAGTTCCAACTCTTTTAAATTAAATATTTGTTGTTATGAAGTCTTTAATTTTTTCGATAGTATTTATTATAACCTTAACTCAAGTTAGTTTTGGTCAAGTTTCAGATTCAATATCAAAAACTGTTACTGAGCAAAAAAAATCTGATAAGATAATTGTATATGGTAGCGATACGTGTCACTATTGTATCGATACAAAAGCATATCTAATAGAGAAAAAAATAGATTTTGCGTATTATGATGTAGATGTAAACCTTTTAAAGCAAAGAGAGATGCTAATAAAACTGCAAAAGGCAGGTATTCCAGTTGATAATTTATCATTGCCAGTTGTAGATTTGAATGGTAATGGTAAACTTGTAATGAATGGTTCTAATTTCGAAGATTTTCTTAAAAAATTAGATACTTCTAAAAACTAAATTTAAGATGAAAATTAAGAAACCAAGCTTATCATTTTGGCAAATTTTTAATATGAATGTAGGGTTCTTAGGAATTCAATTCAGTTTTGGTTTGCAACAAACAGCTGTTAACCCAATATTTTCCTTTTTGGGAGCACATCACGAAGATTTGCCATTGTTAAATCTTGCGGGCCCCGTAACCGGTTTAATTATTCAACCCATAATTGGTGCTATTTCAGATAAAACTTGGTCGCCACGTTGGGGAAGACGTAAACCATTCTTCTTAATTGGAGCTATAATAGGCAGTTTGTGTTTGTTTGCATTTCCGTTTAGTCCAGCACTTTGGTTTGCCGTTGGTTTGCTATGGATTCTTGATGTTGGTAATAATATGGCTATGGAACCTTATCGTGCTTTTGTAGGCGATAAATTACCAAACAAGCAGTTAAGTTTTGGGTATCAAATGCAGAGTTTGTTTGTAGGTGCAGGTATTGTTTTAGCGAACGCATCCATTTTTCTTTTTCAGGATTGGTTTGGAGGTGCTGAAACCGTTGAAGCCGTTAGTGGTATCCCTAAATGGTTGTATTATTCATTCTTTATTGGTGCTCTTTTATCTGTTTCTACCATATTGTGGTCGGTATTAAAAACACCTGAAATTCCACCTTCCGATGAGGAATATAATGAAATAAAAAGACACAATGCGTTACCTCTAATAGATAGAATAAAAACCCCGTTTTTAGAAATTGTAGATGCTATAAAAGATATGCCCAAATTTATGTGGAAATTATCTGCCGTTTATCTTTTTCAATGGTATGCCTTATTTGTGTATTGGCAGTTTATTGCGCCTATGTTTAAAGAGAGTATGAATTTTGATGCTTCACAAGCTTTAAGTCAAGCGGCAAAAATGAATACCACATATAATGTTTCAACAATAGTTTTTGCATTGGCACTCGTGCCATTAGCTGTAAAATTCGGAGGCAAAAAAGTATATGTGTTTAGTCTATTTTTAACAGGCATTGCTATGCTTAGTATTCCATATATACAAGATCCCCTTTTGGTTATTTTGCCTATGATTTTATTTGGTATAGGTTGGGCAGCTATGATGGGTATTCCTTATTCTATGGTGTCAAAAATTGTGCCTCAAGAACGCCGTGGTGTTTATATGGGCATATTGAATATGATGATTGTTATTCCAATGGGAATTCAAACGGTAACATTTGGTCCTATTGTAAAGAATCTGTTGAATAATAGTGCGGTTAATGCCATAATATTTGGTGGCGTATTTTTTATCATAGCAGGTGTATTGGGATTACGCCTTAAGCAACCAAAATCTATTGATGAAGATGAAAGAGAAGTCATTCCTAGTGGTGGTGGACATTAATTTATAATTAAGAAAAGAAAAATAGTTTTGAAAAACAATAATAAAGAGATAGACATTCTTTGTGTTGGAGAAGTGCTAGTTGATTTCATAGGACATCAAACAGAAGTGCTTATCAACAATACAAGAGATTATCACAGATACTTGGGAGGTTCTCCGGCCAATGTAGCAATGAATTCAGCCAGATTAGGACTAAAATCTGTTATGGTGGCTACGGTTGGGAAGGATGGCTTTGGAGATTATATTTTTGAAAGATTAGAAGGTGTTGGGGTTATTACAAGCTATATCAAACAGCTTGAAAATAAACCAACAAGTGTTATTTTTGTGTCTAGAACAGAAGGCACCCCAGATTTTATTCCGTTTAGAGAGGCTGATTGTTTTATTACGGGAGATCAAATTTCTAAAGAGTTACTATTAAAAGCCAATATTTTCCATACAACCTGTTTTGCATTAAGCAAACAACCTGCACAATCCACTATTTTAGAAAAAGCCAAGGAAGCATTTAATTTAGGATGCAAATTAAGCATTGATGTAAATTATGCTAAAAAGTTATGGGATAGTCAAGAAGAGGCACTCGACGTTATAAAGGCATATTGTAAATTTAATCCTTTGGTTAAAATTAGTGAAGATGATATGCTCAGGCTTTTTGAACAAAAAATGCCACACGAAGACATATTTAATTTTTTCCATTCAGAAGGTGTTGATACGGTGTGCTTAACTCTGGGAAGCAAAGGTGTTAAGTTATCTCAAAAAGGGAAGAAAATCTTTCAAATGCCTGCTATACAAATTGATGTGGTTCAGGACGCAACAGGAGCAGGAGATGCATTTTGGTCCGGTTTTTTGTTCGCTTATATCAAAGAAAAACCTATTGAAAAATGTTTAGAAGTGGCTTTGCAATTAGCTGCTTTAAAACTTCAAAACGTGGGGAGATTACCAGATAACATTAACATATTATCAGAACTTTTATAACGCTTTTATTATGTCAAAAGATTCTATTATTAGTAATGGCGTTATGCTTAATGCATACCCAGATAGTATTGGCGAGAAATTAAGCGATACTATAAGAATGCTTAAAATGCCTGAGTTTAAAGATGTTTTTTCGTTGTTTTATGTGTTGCCAACGTTTTTTAATAGCGATTTAGACAGGGGCTTCTCTATTATAGACTATGATATTAATAAAGAACTGGTTGCAGAAGACGATTTAAAAGCACTCGAAGACCTTAATATTCAACTAAAGTTTGATATTGTATTAAATCATTTATCAGTAGTATCGCCTCAATTTAAAGATTTGCTGAAAAACGGAGACCAATCAAAATATAAAGACTTTTTTATCAATTGGAATAGCTTTTGGGAAGGAAACGGAATCATGGGTGATGATGGTATTATCATCCCAAAAAAAGAATTTCTCGATAAATTATTTATGAGAAAATCGGGGCTTCCAATTTTAAAAGTGCCTTTTCCTAACGGTTCTACGCAACCGTATTGGAATACCTTTTATCAAAAGATAAATGACGATAATACTTTTTTAGGTCAAATGGATGTCAATGCAAAATCTGAACTCGTTTGGGAGTTTTACGAAGAAACATTGCAAAAAGTTAAAAGATTTGGATGTAAAATTTTAAGGTTAGATGCTTTTGCTTATTTACATAAAGAAATTGGGCAATCAAACTTTTTTAATAAACCTGGTACTTGGCAGTATTTAGAGCGTATTAAACAAATAGCAGATAAAAAAGATTTAACACTTTTACCAGAAATTCATGCAGAATACGGCATGCATTTACATGATGAAGTAGCCAATGAAGGATATCAAATTTACGATTTTTTCTTACCAGGATTAACTATTCATACCATTGAAAATAGTAATAGTAAAGCACTTATAAAGTGGGCTAAAGAAATCATTAGTAAAGGCTACAAAACGGTTAATATGTTAGGTTGTCATGATGGTATTCCTGTACTCGATTTAAAAGGCAAATCTGTTAATGGTTATTATAATAAAGGTTTGCTTGAAGACGAAGAGATTGAAGCCATTATGAATATAATAATGGAACGTGGAGGCAGAGTAAAAAACCTTTATGATCCAGAAGGTAATAAAATTTCATATTATCAAGTTAACGCAACATTTTTTAGTGCTTTAGGCGAAGATGAACAAAAATTGTTGCTAGCCCGAGCCATTCAAATGTTTATGCCTGGGATTCCACAAGTTTGGTATTTAGATATTTTTGCCGGTAGAAACGATTATGAAGCTGCCGACGCAGGGGGAAGTGCAGGGCATAAAGAAATAAACAGGAGTACGCTTTCAATTCAGGATGTTCAAAACGCCTTAAAACGAGATGTTGTTCGTAAACAACTAGAAATAATTAGATTGAGAAATACGTCGAAAGCATTTTCAGGTACTATAAGGATTAATGAAACTTCAGAAAAAGAAATTGATATTAAGTGGATTAATCAAAATCAGGTTGCACATCTTACTGCAAATCTTAAAACATGTGATTTCACGATAAATTATATAGAAGGAGAGGTTACTAAAACTCTTTAATAAATCTATAAAACATTAATTAAAGAGTATATTGAAGAATACTAATGAAAAAACCCTTGAAAATCATGTGATAATCAAGGGTTTAAAAACTTTAAAAGTGGTACCTCCAGGAATCGAACCAGGGACACAAGGATTTTCAGTCCTTTGCTCTACCAACTGAGCTAAGGTACCTCGCCAAAGCGGTTGCAAATATATATTCATTTTTGCTATTCGCCAAAATAAAAATACAAAAAATTATAGTTTATTGTTATTTAATTGATGTGCTTAAACTTAAATACTAATATTATAAAATAATTAAGAATTTAATTGTTATTGGTTTTGTAAATTTAGCATTTTTAATGGATTATGAATTTAATTATAGATGTTGGTAATACCTATGTGAAACTTGCTGTTTTTAAGGGTGATGAAATTAAAAGAAAAGATGTTGTTAAACTAGATCACCTTTTAAAGTATTTTAATTCTTTAAAGAAGGAGTATAAGTCTATAAATAAAGCTATTATATCGTCGGTGGGAAAATTGAATGACAAAGATATTAGTTATATAGACAAACAAGTAGATTTAATACTTTTAAATTTTGAAACGAAACTACCTTTTAAAAATTTATATAGCACGCCAAAAACTTTAGGGATAGATAGAATAGCTTTAGTTAGTGCGTCAGTAAATCAGTTTCCAAAAAAAAATACTTTAATCATTGATGCTGGTACATGTATTACTTATGATTTTGTTACAGATAAGAATGAATATATAGGAGGAGCCATTTCCCCAGGAATTCGTATGCGTTATAAATCGTTAAATAATTTAACGGCTAATTTACCGTTATTAGAAACAGAAATTCCAAATTCTATAACAGGAAACTCAACAAATACTTCAATTCATTCTGGTGTGGTAAATGGTGTTTTAAAAGAAATTGAAGGTGTGATCAATCAATATGAACAAAAATATTCAGATTTAACAGTTATTTTAACAGGAGGTGATGCTAATTTCTTGTCTAAACAATTAAAAAGTAGCATATTTGCCAACTCTAATTTTCTTTTAGAGGGACTAAACTATATTTTACAATTTAATTCAAACTAATGATAAAAAAACTTGTAGTAGTTTTTATTGCGTTTTTTGCAATTCAGAGTTACGCACAACAAGGTACGGCTTCACCATACTCGTTTTATGGTATTGGTAGCCTTAAATTCAAAGGAACCGTTGAAAACAGAAGTATGGGTGGGTTAAGCATTTATACCGATAGTATTCATGTTAATTTACGTAACCCAGCCTCTTATGCTGGCGAAAATCTAGCTTTTTATAATAAAGAAACTAGACCAGTTAAGTTTACAGTTGGAGGAAGTTATTCTAGCATAGATTTAAAAAGTAATTCGGGCAGTGATAAGGCTACAGCAACTACATTTGATTATTTAGCATTGTCTGTCCCTATGGGTAAGTTTGGTTTAGGGTTCGGATTAATGCCCTATACATCGGTAGGATATAAGTTAGAATCTCTTGATGGGTCGGGAAATATTGAAAATAGATTTAGAGGCGAAGGTGGTGTTAATAAAGCTTATTTGGGGCTTGGGTATATGCTTGCAAAAGGATTAAGCATTGGTGTTGATGCAAATTATAATTTTGGAAATATTCAAAATGCAACTATTGAATTTCTTTATGATGACGAAGGTGTACTTACTCAATATCAATCTCGTGAGGCTAATAGATCAGATTTAAGCGGTTTAAATTTTAACATCGGGTTATCCTATAAAAGAATGTTAAATGAAAAGCTAGAGTTTGTTTCTGGCATTACATTTTCACCAGAAAGTAACTTAACCTCAAAAAACGAACGTTCGTTTTCTACAATAACTATTAATCCTACAACAGGACAAGAATTTACAATTAATACTATTGAACTAGACCTTGAAGCTAGTGGTTTAAAAGAAACAGATTTAATTATACCTTCTAAATTTTCATTTGGAGCAGGTATTGGCCAGCCAAGAAAATGGTTTGTGGGCGCAGAATATACAACCCAAAAAACCAGTAATTTTTCTAACCCTTTATATAGTACTAGTTTAACTAAATTTGAGGATGCATCAACTATTTCTTTCGGTGGATTTTTTATACCTAATTATAATACGCTTAACGGATACTTTAAACGTGTTGTATATAGAGCGGGTATTCGATCAGAAAAAACAGGATTAAATATAAATAACGAATCAATAAAAGAGTTTGGCATATCTTTTGGAATAGGATTACCAGTTGGAGATATTAGAATGTTTTCTAATGCCAATTTAGGTTTCGAGATAGGTAAACGAGGAACCAAAAATAGTAACTTAATTCAAGAGAATTTTGTTAATTTCCAATTAAGCTTATCTTTGAACGACAGATGGTTTAATAAAAGAAAGTATGACTAACAACATAAAATTATTATCATGAAAGCGAAAATTACATTATTATTTACATTTTTATTCTTAGGCTTAAACCTAGTAAATGCTCAAAGTAATGAAGAGGATATGGCAACTTTGTCGATTATGACGGAGTACGCTAAAGCAAAAAATTACGAAGCAGCTTATAAACCATTTATGGAATTAAGAGCTAGAAATCCTAAATTTAATAGAGCCACTTATGTATATGGTGAGAAAATTTTAGATGATAAAATCGAGAAATCTACAGGTGCAGACAAAGTAGCTTATATAAACGACTTGTTAAAACTTTGGAAAGAAAGAAGAGAGTATTTTGCTAGTAAAACGCCTAAAGGAGAATTTGGAGTAAAAGCATGCCAGTTAATGTACGATCATAAAGATATTTTGAATAAAACTGTTGAGGAATTATACGAATGTTTTGATGCTGTTTATACAGAAGATAAGACTGATTTTAAAGACCCAAAAAGTCTTTATGTCTATTTTAAATTAATGGTTGAATTATATGATGCTGGTAAAAAGCCTGCTAAAGACTTATTTAATAAATATGATGATGTAGTAGAAAAAGTTGAAGATGAAGTAAAAATAGCCTCTGAAAAACTTAATAAACTTATTGAAAAAGAAGATGCTGGTACACCTTTAACTAAAAAAGAAGGTCAGTATAAAAGATATTATTCGCAGGTACTAAATGCATTTGATAAAATTTCACCAAGTATTGATTCTGAATTAGGAGATAGAGCAAATTGCGAAAACTTAATTCCATTATATCAAAAAGATTTTGAGGAGTATAAAAATGATGCTGTTTGGTTAAAACGTGCGGTAAGTAGAATGTATAATAAAGAATGTACTGATGACCCTTTATACATTAAACTGGTAAAAGCTTATGATGAAACAGCACCATCTGCTGATACTAAATATTTTGTTGCTGGATTGTTATTAAAAGATAATAAAGAAACCGAAGCGATTAGTTACTTTAATCAGTCTTTTGATTTAGAGACAGATAAATTTAAAAAATCTAAATTAGCTTATAGAATTGGTACAATTCTTAAAAAGAAGGGGAAATACGGACAAGCAAGAGGTTATTTTAGAAATGCTTTAAAACTTAACCCATCAAACGGTCGTCCACATTTAGCTATTGCAGCTATGTATGCAGCAAGTGCAAACAGTTGCGGAGATACTACTTTTAATAAAAGAGCAGTATATTGGTTAGCAGCAGACGAAGCTAGAAAAGCAGCTCGTGTAGACCCAACCTTAAAAAAGTCTGCCGCACAATCTGCTGCAAGTTACTCAGCTAAAGCGCCTTCTAAATCAGATATATTTAGTGCAGCTAATTCAGGACAAGTTGTTAAAATTGGTTGTTGGATTGGAGCTTCTGTTACAGTGCCTAAAGTTTAAATGAAATTCACATATAAAAATAATATATTAAACATGGTCACCGCAATTGCGGTGACTATGTTTTTTTCATATGATGGTATTTGTTCTATTAAAAAAGGCATATGTAATGCGCTTGGAAGGATTCTTCTCTTTGGACTTATTCCAGTAATGCTCATTTCATGTAAAGGCAATTTAGATGACGTTCAGAAAATCGGTATGTCTGAAAATGAACCTATTGGAGTTGCTGAAAATTTTAACCTAAAACATACAGATTCAGGTAAGCTTAAAGCCATTCTTATTAGTCCTAAAATGTTAGATTACTCAAATAGAGATTTTCCGTTTAATGAATTTCCAAAAGGTATTACACTCGATATATATGATGACGAGAATAAAAAGAGTATAGTTGTATCAGACTATGCAATCATTTATAACAAAACAAATCTTATAGATTTACAAGGCAATGTAAAGATAACAACAAGTACAAACGATACGTTGTATGCCGAACAATTGTTTTACGACCAGAAAAAAGAATGGTTATTTACTAATAAACCAGTAACCTTTAGAACAGGTAAAGATTTAATAAATGGCAATGGCTTCGATTCTAATTCAAAATTCACCAATGCTGAAGTGCTTGAAGTAACAGGTATTATTACACTTGACGAATAACTAAAATTCATCAAACGCTGCTTCTCTATTTTAATTATCTTTGCGGTAGTTTAATTTATATTCAAAATGAAATATTCTAAAATTTTTCAATATGCTTATTTAGTGTTTGCTGTATTATTTATATACGATGCTATTTCAAAGTATATGAGTAATGGAGAAGTAGCATATACTTCAATTTTACTAGGAGCACTTGCTGTTTTTATGTTTTTCTTTAGAAGAAAGTTTGGTAAAAAATTTGAAAACAGAAACAATTCAAACTAAATGAGCATTTATGTCATTATCATAATTGTTTCATTAATACTATCGGCTTTTTTTTCAGGAATGGAGATTGCTTACATATCTTCAAACAAAATTCATATTGAAATTGAAAAAAAACAAGATGGCATTCTTGCAAAAATATTAAGTAAGCTTACTGCAAAACCATCAAAATTTATTACAACTATGTTAATTGGTAACAATATAGCATTGGTAATATATGGGTTTTTTATGGGCGATTTGCTGGTTAATTGGTTTCGGTCTATGTTACCAACATCATCAGTTTTTGCAAATTATTTATTAAACGACTTAAGTTTATTATCGCAAACCATTATCTCAACGTTTGTTATTTTAATAACTGCAGAGTTTTTGCCAAAAGTGTTTTTTCAAATTTATTCAAACACACTCATAAAAGTCTTGGCAGTACCAGCTTATATATTTTATGTGTTGTTTTCATTTATTTCAGATTTTGTTATTTGGATTTCAGATTTTATACTTAAATATTTTTTTAAAACGGAAGGCGATCAAATTCAATTGGCATTTACAAAAGTAGAATTAGGTAATTATATTAGTGAGCAAATGGAATCGGTTGAAGCGCATGACGAAGTAGATACCGAAATTCAAATTTTTCAAAATGCTTTAGAGTTTTCGGAGGTTAAAGCCCGAGAAGTTATGGTGCCTAGAACTGAGATAATTGCGGTAGAAATTAACGAATCTATAAAAACACTTAATGCGCTTTTTACTGAAACGGGTTGCACTAAAATTTTAGTATATAAAGAAACAGTTGACGATATTTTAGGTTATGTACACTCGTTCGAGTTGTTTAAAAAGCCTAAAACCATAAAATCTGCAATGTTGCCTGTAGAGTATATTCCAGAAACGGTACTTATTAAAGATGTACTCAATGTACTTACAAAAAAACATAAAAGTATAGCGGTTGTTTTAGATGAATATGGCGGAACATCGGGGATTATGACTGTTGAAGATATTGTTGAAGAACTTTTTGGCGAGATAGAAGATGAACACGACACCGTAGTTTTAATTGAAGAAAAAATTGATGACGATACATTTACTTTTTCAGCACGTTTAGAGGTTGATTATTTAAACGAAACCTACAAGTTGAATCTTTCTGAAAATGAAAACTACGAAACTTTAGGAGGTTTAATTGTTAACCAAACAGAACAAATTCCAGCAAAAGATGACATTGTTATTATTGACGGATTTCAGTTTACCATTTTAGAAGTATCAAACACTAAAATTGATTTAGTCGAACTCAAACTTTTAGGAGAAGATTAGTGTTTCTTCAAACTGAACTTGTTTCAGTTTCTCATAATAAATTATATCTGCACCATTTAATACAATTAAAGCATCTTTCTACTTTTATTATTAAATAGAAAATGGTATTTTCGCGCACTGTATTTTATCAAAAAACAGATTTTATATACAAACAACTTAACAAGCATAATCCCAAATTAAGGATTTTTAAATTTTAATTACAAATGGCAGTTTTAAATAAGATTAGACAACGTTCACTATTTTTAATATTAATTATAGCATTAGCGTTATTCTCTTTTGTATTAGCAGATTTATTTAAAAATAGCGATGCGCTAACATCTAAATCGCAAAATATTGTTGCTACTATTAATGGTAAAGATATTACACGCGAAGACTTTTTACAAAAAGTAGAGATAGCACAAAAACGTGCTGGTGCAACAGCTACAAACACACAAGTAATGAATAGTGTTTGGGAGCAAGAAGTTAGGCAAGCTGTTATGGAAACGCAATACGAAACCCTAGGAATTTCTATTGAAAAAGACCAAATGAGAGATTTGCTTAAAACAGCAATGGCTACCAATCCTGAGTTTTTAAACGAAGCGGGTTTATTTGACGAAAATAAGCTAAACGAGTTTATCGCTAATCTTAAAGAATTATCGCCGCAACCAGGTTTTATTGGCGGCCAGCCATTAACGTTTGCCGATTGGGTAAATTATGAGAAACAATTAGCAAACAATGCGTTAAACCAAAACTATTTTAACTTAGTAAAAGCAGGTTTAACGGGCACGCTTGCCGAAGGTGAATTAGAGCATAAATTACAAGGTAATAAAGTAGATATTAAGTATGTACAAGTGCCTTATGCATCAATCCCAGATAGCACAGTTACAGTTTCTAAATCTGATATTTCAGACTATATTAATAAAAACAAAAAGCAGTTTGAGGTTGAAGCTTCAAGAGATATTAAATATGTTGAGTTTAAAGAAGCCGCAACTATTGAAGATGAAAATGAAATAAAAGATAAATTAATTAGTCTTATAAAAGGAAAAGAAGATAACCCAACAACACCAGACGTAAACGAAGCGGTTATTAGTTTTTCTAAAACTACTGATAATGAGGAATTTGTTAACTCGAATTCTGATATTAAATTTGACAATCGTTTTGTTTTTAAATCATCTTTACCAACCACGGTTGCAGATAGTATTTTCAACCTTAATGAAGGGGAGGTTTACGGCCCATATAAAGATAATGGATACTTTAAGGTAACTAAAGTTGTAGCGGTTAAACAAATACCAGACTCTGCAAAAGTACGTCATATATTAATTCCTTTTAGAGGCGCTCAAGCTGCTGCACCAGATGTTGTGCAAACTGAAGCACAAGCTAAGGCAACTGCTGATAGTCTTTTAACAATTCTTAAATCTAATAAATCTAAATTTGGTGAGTTTGTAAAAGAATTTTCATCAGATAAAGGAAGTGTTGAAAAAGAAGGACGTTACGATTGGCATCCATATAATACGATGGTACCTGAGTTTAATGATTTTGAATTTGAAGGTAAAGTAGGAGATTTAGGTGTGGTTAAAACTGTTTTTGGATTTCATATTATTGAAGTTGAAGGACAGAAAAACAAAAGGAGAGCTGTTCAAGTAGGAACTATTGCTCGTAAAATTGAACCATCAGAAGCTACAATATCTAAAGTATTTAGAGATGCTTCAAACTTCGAAATAAAAGCTGGAGAAAATGATTTTCAAGACATTGCAACCGAGAATAAGTTTACGGTTAGACCAGTAAATGGTATTAAAGCATTAGATGAAAACATCCCAGGCGTTGGTAATCAAAGACCAATTGTACGTTGGGCTTTTGAAGAAGATATAGAAGTAGGAGATATTAAACGTTTTAATGTGCCTAACGGTTATGTTATTGCGCAATTAGTAGCTAAGCATAAAGAAGGACTTCAGAGTGTTGAAGATGCATCTGCTGCAGCAATACCAGTAATACGTAAAGAAAAAAAGGCTAAAATTATTAGAGATCGAGTTACTGCAACAACTTTAGAAGATTTAGCAGCTGCCGAAAATACCACAGTAAGAACTGCTTCGGCGGTTACTATGAAATCACCAACACTTTCTGGTGCTGGTAGAGAGCCAATTATTGTTGGATCTGCATTTGGTTTAAATGAAGGTGAAACATCTAAATTAATAGATGGAGCTAATGGTGTTTACATGGTTCAAGTAACTAAAGTAACTCCGGCGACAGAGCTAGATAATTACCAATCGTTTGCAAATCAAGTAGAAACTCAAAAAGTTAGTGTGGTAACTGCAAAGTTATATAATGCTTTAAAAGAAGCTGCCGATATTGAAGATAACAGAGCTAAAACTCAAGTTCAATAAAAAATAAAATATATCTATAAAAAAGCCTCGTTTAACGAGGCTTTTTTATTAAATAGCAATAGGTGGTACTATTAATTGTTTTTTAAATTCGTTAGGAGTAACACCATATTTCTCTTTAAAAATTTTCGAAAAGTAACTTCTACTTGTAAAACCTATGGTGTAAACAATTTGAGATATATTCAAATCGGTATTAGTTATTAAGTCTCTTGCAGACTCTAGTCTTACATGTCTAATATATTCTGTTACAGTTCTTGTATATAAAAATTTAAAACCATCTTGAAGTTTCGCTTGAGATAATCCAGATTCTTTAGATAATTGATCCAAAGAATAGTTGTTTGCAGGGTTTTTTAAAATAGCTTCTCCAAGCTTTCTAACTGTAATAAGCTCACTTTTAATAAGCGAAGTTGGTAATGGTACACCTTGCTGAGATTTATAATGTTGTTGAATATGTAATGCCAAAATTTCATAAACTTTAGCTTCGATTTTTAGAATTCTTAGCATCCCTAGCTCTTTTACATTGCTTGTTTTTTTTACAAGGTCTGCCATCTTTAAATTAAGAGTTCCATAATGTACATATCTATTTTCATAATCAGTATCTATAAAAACTTCGTGTAGTTTTTTACTTAGTGTAGATACTTTAGTGGTTCTCTTCTTTAAAAAACGTTTTCGTCTTATTTGAATTGAGTTAATTTCTAGTTTTGTATTCTTAGGGAAATAGATGTAATTAATACCTTTAGCTTTATTAGTAAATATTAAAGAATGAAATTGTTCTATTAACTCTTCTCTATTATCTAAGCCAAACTTATGTTTAAAGCTGCCATTGAGCGCATAAACAAATCTAATTGGATTAAATTCATTGGCATGTATTTTAAGACTTATGTCATCATTAAATATTATGTTATAATCTAAAAGGTTTACACCCCAATCAAAAGGTATAAAACGAATACTGCCATTTGCTAAGTCGTTATCAACAATTAAAGTACACTCACTCCATTGTTCAACAATAGTTCCTCCTATGTGTTTTTGAATTTCTTCAAGAATTTCTTTAGTATTATCTGCTATAATTTCAATTTCTATCATAAAAAATTACTCATTAAAATTTAAAAGTGGCAGTAAGTCTATATACGTATAGTTAATTTCTCCTAGATGCTCATATACGTTTTCTCCATTCTTTAATTCTCCCCAGTATAATTTATTGTCTAAATCTTTCATGTCGTACTGAGATATTAAGTTTTCAGATATTAATAAATATTCATCTTTCGGAACTTTATTTTTAAGTAATTTATGGGCAATAATAACATCTTCTCCCATAAGTTTTATATGTTTTCCAATTTGCACTGTGTCAATCTCATGTCCATAGTGTAGAATAATTTTCAACCCTAGAGTTTTCGGTATTTTATGGCTATCATCATTATCATTATATGTCTCTTTTAAAATATTTAATTGTTTATAAAATTCTTTATAAAAGTGAATACATTGATTTATCAATATTTTTAAAGAAGGTAATTTACCAGATCTATAAAACAAAACAGCATCACCTTCAATTTCTGAAACTTTTAAACCAATTTCATTAGAATAAATAATTTTATTTAATAAAGAAGGTATGACTTTAGAACTTAAATCAGAATCTGTTTCACTCATAAATTGAGTAAAGCCACTTATGTCTGGAATGCATATTAGCATTGGGTTTTGCTTCATTATTTTACATATTTAAAAAAACAATTTAAAGGTAGTGTTATTAAACTATATAAAAAGAAAGAAATTTTAAATAAGTTAATTAAAAAACCATTACAGTTAATCTTTGTTTTGATTGAACAAATTTTAAATAATTAAGTGTTATAATTTTGAATGAATAAAAAATAAAATAGAATTATGAACATATTTGAAGCGATAAGAAAAGACCACGATACACAAAGAGATTTACTTAAAAAATTAGTTAATACCTCTGGAGAGACCAAGGAAAGAAAGCAAACTTTCAAAACACTTAAAAACGAGCTGGAAATACATGCAAATGCAGAAGAACGTCATTTTTACAAACCTTTAATTAGTAACGATATGATGCAAGAGAAAGCTAGACATGGTATTGCAGAGCATCATGAAATTGATGAATTAATTGAAAAGCTAGAAGAAACAGATTATGATTCTTCAGCTTGGTTAAAGTATGCTAAAGATTTAAAAGAAAAAGTTGAGCATCATTTAGAAGATGAAGAGCATATATTTTTTCAACTAGCAGGAAAAGTGTTCTCTGAAACTAAAAAGAAAAGCCTAGCAGAGGATTATACCAATTATATGGACAAAAATTTATAGTTTTTTGATATGAGTTAATAACAAACTTATTTGAACTAATTGAAAGCTTTGTTATTAGTTAATTTTACATCAGTAAAAAAAAGTAAGCGTGTTCTTATTAACACAGATGTAAACCAGTAGGCATCTTTAAACAAGTTACTGTTAACATAAAACCTATATAATTATGAGTACTTACACAGAAGATGTTGGAGAAAAATTAAACGATTTACTAGAAAAAACATACGATGCTGAAAAAGGATTTAAAAAAGCAGCAGATAATGTAGATAACCTTGCTTTAAAATCTTATTTTAAAAGAAAAGCACAAGAGCGTTATGATTTTGGACATGAATTAAAAAGCGAAATAAGAGCATTTGGTCAAGATGTTGATAAAGGTGGAAGCATTGCAGGATCTGCACACAGAACTTGGATGGATGTTAAAGCTTTGTTTTCTTCAGAGAATGAAGAATCAATGTTAGAAGAAGCCATTAGAGGAGAAAAATCGGCTATTGATGAGTATTGCGAGGTTATTAATGAAACGAGTTTACCATCAAGCACAAAATCAATTTTAGAATCGCAAAAGAATAAAATTGAAAATGGTTTATCTAGAATTAAAACTTTAGAAGACTTAAGTTAATAATTCTTCTACAGATATAAAAAAGATGTTTAAACATCTTTTTTTTTATCTATAATATTTATGAAGATTAATTTTAATACAGTTAAATATTTACTTTATTGAGTTAACAGAAATGTTTTAAGCAGATTAATATTGTAACTGGTTGGTTAGTGAATTAAACCTTGGCATTCTTCTAAAAAAGTGCTGAGGTTTTTTTATGTAGAATCACAAAAAAAGATTTATTTGAGTCAATTATATGCTTTGTATGAGTTAAGCTAACTCTACAGAAAAATCCATATTTGTAGTATAGAATTTGATAGTCGAATTCTTATTAAAGTTTAACCATTAAAACCAAATAATATGTTACGTTGGACAATAGCATTTATAATAATTGCAGTAATAGCAGGAATCTTAGGATTTGGCGGAATAGCTGGAGCATCAGCTGGAATTGCAAAAATTTTATTTTACATTTTTTTAGTACTTTTTGTATTGTCACTACTAAAAGGTGTTGTTAAAAAATAGATAAAATATTCAACCAATTATTAATTTTAAAACACAATCAAAATGAAAAAAGCAGCAAAAATATTCTTAATCTTATTTACAATCTCAACTGTATTTACAAGTTGCAGAGAAACTACAGGCGATAAAGTGGAAGATGCCGTAGAAGATGTGGCAGACGATGTTGAAGATGCTGTAGATTAATTAGTTTTTAAAAAATAGAATTTAAATAGAACTCACTTATGTGGGTTCTGTTTTTTTTATAGTAATTCTAGAACTTATAATATCATATCCCTAAAAGGAATAATAGTATTAAATCCCTTTTTTTTAAAATAAGCTTTTGGATTATCTTTTGAAGCCACCAAAATAAAATCGCCTCCCCAAGCACCAAGACTTTTTATACCACCACTAAAATCGCTAAATAATAAATCCTTTACTGGCTTTTCTTTTATGATTTCCGAAATGATATTTTCATGTTTTTCAATAAGTGATATAAATATGTCAAGTGTTTCACAAGACATTATACTTTTAGTAATGTTATTTATTTGTGAGATAGATTCTGATAAATCTGAAGTATTGTTCTTAAATTGTGCAATGCCATCACGACTATTTTGCTTTTTATTTAAATATAAAAAGTATAAATGGTCTTTAAATGAAGGGTTAAAATTAACTTCTTTAATAAGTCTTTTTTCATCATGCTTAATTATGTCACCTTGAGCACAGTGGAAAGGTTGTTTAAGCACTTCACTATTAATTAATTTATAGGTAATAGGTTTATTATATTGCGCACAAGCAATATCGTAACCGCTTCCACCAAAAGTATTTTCTAAAAGCTCGTAAGCATCAATGTTTGCCCATTGTGCAATATTATTTATTAATGTCGACGATGTACCCAATCCCCAATCTCTAGGAAAACCTAATGAAGTTGTTACATTAAAACCGTTTTGATTATTTAAAAAATTTGGATTAAGTTGTTTTGCAACATTAAGTATTTGAATTAATCTATCTGAAACGTCATTACGAGGCGCTTGCGACGTGGTAATCTTATCAGCCAAAAACTCACCCTCAAACCAAGCATTTCCTTTTTCATCTAAACTCTTCCAAATGAGTTTAGATTCATTTATAGATTCAATTTCTAATGACTGTCCATATTTTGTTGGAATTGCTAAGGATAGAGCACCGTTAAGTACTAAATATTCTCCAGTTAATAATAATTTTCCGTTTGAGTTAAATGTTATATGGTTTAAATTTTTAGTCATTTTGGATATTGGATCTAAGGTACTCTTGGTGTCTGAGGTTCTCGAAGACACTTTGTCTCTATAAGCTAAAGATAAATTAGGTAACTTTTCAAAATTATTTTCAATTAAAGCTTCTTTCTTTTTTCTGCTCCATCCTTGTATTTGCTTTTCTCTATAAAAAGCTTTGTCTATTCTTTCAAATTCTTCAAAATAAACTAATTTTATTGGGAGTCTGTTTCTTGTATGATTTGCACCTAATCCGTTTTGATGTTGTTGGATTCTTAGTTCTAAATCAACGGTACTTCCTGTGTAATAACTTCCGTCGCTACATTCTAATATGTAAACATATCCTTTATGCATTTTAGTTTAATTGTGCCTTCGAGAGCCTCAGGCACCATTGCGTAACTTTTCAATAGCTTTAACAACCGCACTATGCGTAACCGTATTCGTTTTAAAATGATCCGTTAATAAAATCTTTTCGTTGTCACTAGCTTCAAACTGATTTAAAATATTCATCAAATGCATTTTCATGTGTCCTTGCTGAATACCGGTTGTTGTTAAGGAGCGTAATGCAGCAAAGTTTTGAGCTAAACCAGCAACTGCAACAATTTGCATAAGCTCTTTTGCCGATGGTTTGCGTAGTAATTCTAAAGCTAATTTTACTAAAGGATGTAAACCTGTAAGTCCGCCAACAGTTCCAAGAGCTAAAGGAATTTCCATCCAAAAATAAAATATACCATCTTCAATTTTAGCATGCGTTAAACTACTGTATTTTCCGTTTCTAGAAGCATAGGCGTGTACACCAGCTTCAACAGCTCTAAAATCATTGCCTGTTGCTAACACTACAGCATCAATACCATTCATAATACCTTTGTTATGAGTAACTGCTCGGTAAGGTTCTATCTCGGCAATATTAACAGCTTGAATAAATTTATTTGCAAAATCTTCAGCTGATATCGAATTGTCTTCATTCAAATCTTCAACCTTACAGCTTACTTCAGCTCGCACTAAACAATCTGGCACATAATTCGATAAAATACTCATCACTATTTGAATTTGCTTTTCCTCTTCAGAAAACCCATCAAATAATAAAGCTTCATTTTTAAAGGTTTCTGCAAACTGCTCTAAACAAGAATTTATAAAATTTGCACCCATAGCATCCAACGTTTCAAAAGATGCATGTAATTGGTAATAGCCTTTTATGCCTTCGGTTTTATCTCGTAATTCAATATCTAAAATACCACCACCACGGGCTTCCATATTCTTGGTAATGGGTTTAGCTTGTTTAATGAGTTTGGACTTTACACGTTCAAAAAAGCTTTGTAATTTATTAAAATCACCATAATACATAAAATGTACTTGACCAATTTTAGTAGTCGAAATCACCTTAGTTTTAAAACCACCCCTATCTAACCAGAATTTTGCTGCTTTACTTGCGGCAGCAACAACAGAGCTTTCCTCAATAGCCATTGGTATGGTGTAAATAGTATTGTTGATTAAAAAGTTTGGTGCAACTCCAAGAGGCAAATAATAATTGGTTATTGTGTTTTCGATAAACTCGTCATGGAGTTGCTGTAATTTTTCGTTGTTGCTCCAATATTGTTTTAAAACCTGTTTAGCCTCTTCTGTATTTGAAAAATATGTGTTTACAATCCAATCAATTTTTTTAGATTTTGATAGCTTTGAAAATCCAGAAATTGTTTTGCTCATTATTAACTGTTTTACAAAGCAAATATACCATTCTTGGTATGAAAATTGAATACTTGGTTATCACATTCATTCATTTAACTGTTAATAGTGTCGGTTTTTTGCATAATTTTTAGTAAACTTGACATCGTTTTATCAAAAAAATAATTTTAAATGCAATTTCTAAGATTACCTCTATTTTTCTGTCTTTTCATCACTATAACTTTATCGGCTCAAACTAAGCAAATTACACTTGAAGAAATTTGGGATGGCACCTTTAGAACAGAAGGAATGGATGCTTTGCATTCTATGAAAAACGGACAACAATACTCGGTGTTGAATTTTGATAGAAATACGAGGTCGACTACTATAGATATTTATGATTACAAGACTTTAAAAAAGACAAAAACAATAGTGAGTTCTTCAGATATAAAGGAACTAAATTATTTTACAGATTACACTTTTAGTCAAGATGAAAGTAAAGTTATATTGGCAACAAACGAAGAGTCTATATATAGAAGATCGACGTTAGGAAACTATTTTGTTTATAATACTACTGATAAGTCAATAACTTTAATCTCCGAAAATAAAATTCAAGAACCTATGTTTTCTCCAGACGGAACTAAGGTAGCATACGGATTTGAAAACAATTTATATATTAAAGACTTAATCACCGGTGATACAACACAAATTACTTTTGATGGTGAAAAAAATAAAATCATTAATGGTATAACAGATTGGGTTTACGAAGAAGAGTTTGCTTTTGTGCGTGCTTTTGAGTGGAATGCAGCTAGCAATAAAATTGCTTTTATAAGGTTTGATGAAACCGATGTTCCAGAGTTTTCAATGGATGTATATGGTACATCGCTTTATCAAACGCAGCAAGTATTTAAGTATCCAAAAGCAGGCGAGAAAAATGCGATAGTATCACTGCATGTATATAATGTGATAACTAATACGACTACAGAAGTAGAACTTGGATCACATTTGGATTATATTCCAAGAATAAAATGGACCAATGACGCAGATATATTGAGCGCACAAATACTAAATAGACATCAAAATAATTTAGATTTAGTATTTTATAATGCCAAAACAAAAAAAGTAAAAGTAGCTTTAAAAGAAATAGATAAAGCTTACATTGATATTACAGATAATTTAACATTTTTAAAAGACAATAGTTTTATTTGGACAAGCGAAAAAGATGGTTACAATCATATTTATCACTATTCGAAAGAAGGAGAGCTAATCAATCAAATAACTAAAGGGGATTGGGAAGTCACTAATTATTACGGTTATGATGAAAAAGCTAACAGAATTTTTTATCAATCTGTAGAAAATGGTTCAATAAATCGTGATGTGTATTCTATTAAATTAAATGGTCGCGATAAAACTAGACTTACAAAAAGCGAAGGCACTAATGGTGCTTCATTTAGTGCAGATTTTTCATATTTTATAAATACATTTTCTAGTGCAACTACACCGCCAGAGTATACTTTAAATAGTGCAGCTTCAGGGAAGCTCATTAAAAGTATTAAAGATAACGATGTGTTATCAAAAAATCTTTCAGATTATAAAACCTCAAAAAAAGAGTTCAGTACTATTCATGTAAATGGAAATAATTTGAATATGTGGATGATTAAACCTGCAGATTTTGATGCTTCAAAGCAATATCCATTATTAATGTATCAGTATTCAGGTCCAGGTTCTCAACAGGTTGCTAATCGTTGGAATAGTTCAAACGATTATTGGTATCAGCATTTAGCACAACAGGGTTATATTGTGGCTTGTGTTGATGGGAGAGGAACAGGTTTTAAAGGGGCGAAGTTTAAAAAAGTAACGCAAAATCAATTAGGTAAATATGAGGTTGAAGATCAAATTCAAGCCGCAAAGCAATTAGGAGCATTACCATATATCGATGCGAATAGAATAGGTATTTGGGGTTGGAGTTATGGTGGTTTTATGAGCAGTAACGCCTTGTTTAAAGGAAATGATGTGTTTAAAATGGCAATTGCTGTAGCACCAGTTAGTAGCTGGCGTTTTTATGATTCTATTTATACTGAGCGTTATATGACCACACCGCAGGAAAATGCAAGTGGTTATGATGATAATTCACCTATAAATCACGTCCATAAGCTTAAAGGTGATTATTTATTAATTCATGGTTCTGCTGATGATAATGTACATTTACAAAATACTATGCGATTGGTTGAAGCTTTAATACAAGCCGATAAGCAATTTGATTGGGGTGTTTATCCTGACGATAACCATGGTATTTACGGCGGAAACACAAGGTTACACCTCTATAAAAAAATGACTAATTTTATAAATGCTAAACTTGGTGATGAAAGAGAAAAAGCAAAAGAAAGCGAAGCAAAAAAAGTAGAAATTAAAGGATAATAAATTACTAACTAATAATAAGTTTATGGCAGATACTATTAATACTAAAGATCAAGCTAAAGATCAAGAAGAATTATTCGGACATCCAAAAGGATTGTTTTATTTATTCTTTGCAGAATTATGGGAACGATTTAGTTTCTATGGCATGCGGGCGTTATTAACGCTTTACATGGTGCAAGAGATTTTTAAAGCTATTGTAGAACGTGATGCAGCAACAGCTGTTGTTTATGCTTCTTATGGCTCATTAGTATATGCATCGACTGTTATAGGTGGTCAAATTTCTGATAAGATTTTAGGTATGCGTAGTTCTATCTTTTTAGGTGGGGTTTTAATGGCATTAGGTCATTTTGTTTTAGCTATTCAAAATGATATAGCTTTCTTTCTTGCGTTAGCTTTTATTGTTGTAGGTAACGGTTTCTTTAAACCAAATATATCCACTTTTGTAGGAGCTCTATATAAAGATGGTGATGTGCGAAAAGATTCTGGTTTTACTATTTTTTATATGGGTATTAATATAGGTGGATTTGTTGCGCCTCTATTGTGTGGTTGGTTAGCTTATGAATATGGATGGCATTATGGTTTTGGCTTAGCGGGAATTGGGATGTTAACAGGTTTGATTTTCTTTTGGAGCGGAATCAAAAAGAATGTTTTTGGAGATAAAGGAATGCCGCCAAGTCAAGAAATTTATGAAAAGAAAGTTTTGGGTATTCCCCAAAAAACTTTAATCCCTATTGTTGCATTTTTATGTGCTCCAATTATTGCGTACTTACTTTCTTCTTGGGAACAAAATTATGTAAGCGGTATTTTTAAGTTTATAGGATTTGCTGTTTTAGCTTATTTGGCTTATATAATATTTAAATTAGATAATGAAGCTCGTAAAAAATTAATTATGGCAGTATTAATTACTTTCTTTATGACATTATTCTGGGGTTTTCATGAATTATCAGGAAGTGTAATTACATTATTTGCATCAAGAAACGTCGCTTTAGAGGGAATTATGACTGCAAGTCAAACAAATGCTTTAAACTCCATGTTTATAATCATTTTAGCTATTCCTATTTCTTTATTATGGGGATATTTATCTAAAAAGAATTTGAACCCTAGAACACCTTATAAATTTGGACTTGGCTTAGTTTTAGCTGGAGCAAGTTTTTATATATTATCAATTAGCGGAGCTAGTGCTGATGAAAATGGGATGGTTCCTTTTGCTTATTTATTGATAATGTATTTTATAATTTCTATTGGAGAATTATTTATGTCTCCTGTTGGTTTATCAAAGATTACAGATTTATCACCAAAGAATATAGTTGCTTTTATGATGGGTGTTTGGTTTTTGTCATCGGCTTTTGCATTTCAAATAGTAGGGTTTATTTCAAAACAATTAGCTATTGAAAGCACAGACGTAAATGTTGGAGGGTTAGATACTTTAGAGGTTTATACTAACGGATTCGAGTTAATTGCTATGTATTCTTTAGGAGCAGGTTTAGTTGTTTTACTATTTTCTCCGTTGATGAAAAAATTAATGGGTAATGTACATTAAGCATTTGTTTTATTTAAACTAACCATATATGAATACTGATATTGAAAATCTTTTTAAAGACAAAGTAATAGGGCATCCTCCTGGGCTTTTTGTTATATTTTTTACTGAAATGTGGGAGCGTTTTTCATTCTACGGAATGAAAATATTATTGGTCTTATTTTTAACAGCTCCTTATTTAAGCGATAATCCAGGTTGGGAATGGTCTAGAGAAAATGCTTTAGCATTAATTGGAACTTATTCTTCATTATTGTATTTAACACCAATTGTTGGTGGTTGGCTAGCTGATAAAATTACAGGCTATAAATGGGCAGTAATTATTGGTTGTTTTGTCATGATGCTTGGTCACGCTTTTATGGTTTTTGAGACAACTTGGTCTTTATATTTAGGGTTAGCTTTATTAGTAATTGGTACTGGTTTTTTTAAGCCAAATATGACATCAATGATTTCTGAAATGTATAAAGGCAAAGAGTCTAAAAAAGATGGGGCTTACACTATTTATTATATGGGGGTTAATGCTGGAGCTTTCTTCGGGATGATGCTTTGTGGCTATTTAGCCGAAAATATTGGATGGAGCTATGGCTTTGGATTAGCCGGTATATTTATGTTGGGTGGTCTTGTTCAGTTTTGGTTAGCAAAAGATTTATTTGGACAAATTGGGGAAAAACCTTCTAAAATTCATGAAGTTGAATTACCCCAAAATATAAATGAAGATAGTCCTAAAGAACATGATACAACATCAAACTCAGAAAAGCTGAATCCTTTTACAAGTATTGATAAAATATTGATTTTATTATCTTCTATTGGTGGATTGTTATATCTGTTTAACGATCCTATTTCAAAGATTGGAGATATTAACATGTTGAATTTTAAAATCGGTAATTTAGACGGTTCCAATGTCACCATCTTACTCGCATTAGTTTTATTTTTGTATTTAATAATCACAAGAATTTCTAGATATAACACAATAGTTAGAGATAAGATTATTGCAGTTTCTATTTTCGGAATCTTCACGGTATTTTTCTTTGCAGCTTTTGAACAATCATTGGGGTCAATGACATTATTTGCTAGAGATTATACAGCAAGAGCTTTAAGTGGAAATTCAGCAATGGTATTTAAAATCATTGATTTAATATTAACGGTTGTGCCATTAGCAATTATAACTTGGGTACTATACTTATTATTTAAAAAGACTTATTCTAAAATCCCGTATTCAAATATTGTTTTAGGTCTTACTTTTGTATTCTTATGGTTTGTTGTTGGTTATAAAGTTAATAATGAATTTAGTAAAGATACAACCGAAGTCGGTGCTTCATGGTTTGGAATATTAAACTCTTTCTTTATTATCACGTTAGCACCTTTGTTTTCTAAATGGTGGGAAAGCAAATACAACCCAAGTGTAGGTATGAAATATGGTTTTGGTCTTATACTTTTAGGACTAGGTTTTGGTGTTTTAGTATTTGGTACAATGGGAATTCCTCAAGGAGCAAAAACAGCTTCTGTGAGTATGATATTTTTAATTTTAGCGTATTTATTGCATACTATGGGAGAGCTTTGTATTTCTCCGGTAGGGCTTTCATACCTAAGCAAATTGGTTCCTGGACGAATGATTGGTTTTATGTTTGGTATTTGGTATTTAGCTATTGCTATTGGACAAAAAGCTGCAGGAACAATGGGTGGTATGATTGATAAAATTACAGAGCAATACTCATTAAGTACTTTCTTTTTAATATTTACGTTGATTCCTATTGGTGTTGGATTAATTTCAATTTTACTAAATAAAGTTCTAAAAAAACTAATGCACGGTGTTCGTTAATCGAATAAAGTGTTAAAAAATATTCAAAAAGCTCCTGTTTAGGAGCTTTTTTTGTAAGTTCGGAACAACTTTTGCAACCTATTTAATTATGAAAAAGACAGTATTTATATTGCTATTAGCTATTTTAACGTCAGTTAATGGTATCGCACAAGAAATAAATTGGGTAACTTTTCAAGAAGCTTTAGAGCTTCAAAAGAAAACGCCAAAAAAAATTATGATGGACGTATATACCAATTGGTGTGGACCATGTAAAATGTTAGACAGAAATACTTTTCAAAAGAAAGAGGTTGCTGATTATGTAAATGAGCATTATTACGCAGTTAAATTTAATGGAGAAGGAAATGAAAGTGTGAATTATAAAGAAAAAACATTTTCTAATCCTAAGTATAATGCTGCAAATGCAAATAGACGTAATTCAGCACACGATTTAACAAGGTATTTACAAGTTAGTGCATATCCTACTATTGTGTTTTTTGATGATAAAGGAGAGGTTATTGCGCCTATTAGAGGCTACCAAAAACCGTCTCAACTAGAGTTGTATTTAAAAATGTTTAAAAACGATGATCATAAAAATATTAAAACTCAAGATGAGTTTAATGCCTATTATAAAGCTTTTGTGTCTAATTTTAAAGATTAATAAAATGTTAGGTTGAGCCTTTTCGACTGCACTCAAAACAAACAGAAATCGAAACCTAATATTTAATAATAAATGCTCCTTTTTTACTGGTTTGGTGAAAAGGGAGTTTTCTTTTTAAACAAATAGCTTCCCATTGTTTAATATAAGATTTGTAATTACTGCCATCGGCAATTACATATTTTGGTTTTATAGAATCAATTAATCTATTCAAATTAATTTTTGGAGATTGCCTTAATAATACATATTCAGGTTCAAACGATTTTATATTATAAATACCCAAACTATCAATTACCAAAAGTTTTTTATTATTTAAAATATAAATAGATTTAAGCGTGTCTTTTTTTATGGTTTTTATATGATTTCCAACAGTGTAATCTTTAATTATTTTGTTTTTTGATGGAGTTAAACTGTCAAAATCATGAGCTACCAATAAGCTGTTATTAGTGTTGCTTCCTATTAAACTGTATCTACTTTTATGAAACACAATAAACTCATTTGAAGATTTTTTATAATCCGTATAAATAAAAGTACATTGAATAATTAATACTGAAATTAATAATAGTTTTAAATTAGTAACACTTCTTTTTTTTGAATATTTAACGAGAGCAATAATGGCTAAATAAGACGCTAAAACATATAATAAACTAAAGGCAATATCTTTAAAAAGAAAGGCTTCTTGTTTAGAAATCCAACCCACAAAACTGTTCATACCACTAATAATAAGTCCATAAATTTTTGCAAAAAAGCTTGGGAGCAAGTTTGTTACAGCTAATAAAATAACGAGAATCCCCAATCCTAAAATGAAACCTAAAAACGGAATAATTACTATATTCGAGATAAAAAATAATCCAGGAAACTGATGAAAATAAAATAAGCTAATGGGTATAATTCCAAACTGAGCAGAAACTGTTATAGTTAACGTATGCCAATATTTATCTAGTAGCCAGTTTTTTGGTCGCCATAAATTATAAAGTATGGGGTCTATAGCTACAATCGCAAAAACAGCCAGATAACTTAATTGAAAACCAACATCGAATAAAAACAAAGGTTTAAAAAGTAAAATGACAAGCATAGAGATTGCCAAAGTGTTGTAAATATTGCTTGGTCGTTTTAAATTCATAGCAATTGCCACTATACTAAACATGGTTACTGCTCTGGTTACCGATGCTGATAAACCAGCAATTAAAGCAAAACTCCATAAGCAAGTAACCAGCAAAATGGTTTTTATGAGTATACCATGTTTTAAACGTTCAATGGGTTTAAAAACAAGCGTTAAGATGAGTAAAATAATACCAACATGCAGTCCAGAAACTGCTAAAATATGTATCGCGCCAGCATTGGTGTAACTGTTGTAAACTTCTTCGCTAATATCTTGCCGTTGTCCAAGTAGTAAGGCATTAATTATAGCGAGTTCGTCAGGTTTAAAATGGTATGGTTTTAGCTTTAAATTGATGTGTTCTCGAATATTATCAGCAAGTCCAAAAAGGGTGTGCGTATCATCATTTACTTTTAAGAGCGATTCATTTTTAGTAAATATTTGATGATAGATGTATTTTTTTTCAAGGTATTTTTTATAATCAAATTGATGCGGATTTAAAGGATGAATAAGATTCTGAAACCCCATGTTTCCAATAACAATCTCATCTACTTTTAAAGCCGATAGCGAGGAATCTTTTTGAATGTTTAATAGCGATTTTCCTGAAACCGTTTCGTCATTAATCTTTAAAACATCAATAACATATTTGTCGTAATAATTTCCAGGTTTTAAAACTTCTCGAATTCTAAATGTTATAGTTTCTGCTGTATCTTTTTCAAGTGAAACAAGTTTAGAATAATGATTTGAAAAGTTTTTTTGATTATGAAATGAAGTCGTTAAAATACCAACAAAAATCATTAAAATGTAAGCAGAAACCCCAAACCAAACGGTTTTAATAAATTGTTTTCTGGCTATTAAAAAGAAGACAAATAAAATGACTAATAAAGCAACAGTTATATATAAGTTTAAATGAATTGGGATAGGGTATAAGTATGAAACAATAATTCCTATAATTAAGAAACACGTAAGTTTAATGATTGTGAAATTAAATAACTTCATTATTGAAAGTTACTAAAAAAACTATAAAACCAAATGATTTTTTGGCGTTACTACTGTTTGTTAATTAGTTAAAAACAGTCTAGGTTCTAAAAACGTAGCGGTCTAAAATCTTTTTTCTAAAGAACACGTCTTGCTTGAACAAAAGCAAAATACCAATAACGTTCAGATAACTCTGAGGTTATAACACCATTGCTAGTTGTTGCATGTATAAACTTTACTCGACCCACTTGCGAGGATGTTACAATGCCAACATGATTCACTTTCCGACTGTTTTTTTTGGTTGCAAAAAAGAGCAAATCTCCTTTTTTAACTTCTTTTAAGTCTATCCAATTTCCAGTAATAGCTAAGTCTTTTGTGGTTCTGGGAAGCGGAATAGCTTGACTTTTAAAAGATGTGTAAATTAAGCCAGAGCAATCCATTCCTTTTTTTGTAGTGCCACCATATTTATAACGTACACCTTCAAATTTTTTGGCGTAATCAATAATATTATCAGCTTTAAAAAGTGGTTTTGCATCTGATTTTTCAACAACAACTTTGTGCTTTTTATTTACAGATTTCGAAGATTTACAGCTGCTAAAACTAGTAATTAATATAAGTATAAAAAGAAGCTTCTTCATAATTAAACTAAGCTTGTAAAGATTTGTAAATTAATTTAGCAGTTTTTTCGCTTGCGCCTTTACCTCCTAGTTTTTTTTCTAAATCGTAATAATCTAAAAATAATTGCTTTCTTTTTTCAGAATTGAGTATTAATTCTAACTCTTTCTTCAATCTTTTTTTATTAAAATCGTTTTGAATAAGCTCCGTAACAACTTCTCTATTCATGATTAAGTTAACCAAAGAAATAAATTTTAAAGTAATAATACGTTTTGCTATTTGATACGAAATGTTACTGCCTTTGTAGCAAACCACTTGTGGTACTTTAAAGAGAGCGGTTTCAAGTGTTGCTGTTCCAGAAGTGACTAATGCCGCTGAAGAAACACTTAATAAATCATAAGTTTTATTATCGATAAAACTTATATCTGATTTTTTAATAAAGGTTTTGTAAAATTCAAAATCTTGACTTGGCGCACCCGCAATAACAAATTGGTAGTCCGGAAAATCGTCAACCAAACTCAACATTACAGAGAGCATTTTGGTAATTTCTTGTTTTCGACTACCAGGTAAAAGTGCAATAATAGGTTTGTCGTTTAATAGGTGGGTTTTTCTAAATTCAAATTCGTTAACTTGATTTCTATCAGCAATGGCATCAATTAACGGATGTCCAACAAAAGTAACATCGTAATCAAATTTATCTTTATAAAAGTCTTTTTCAAAAGGAAGGATAACATACATCGCATCAACATCTCTTTTAATGGCATGCACTCGATTAGCTCTTGATGCCCAAACTTGTGGAGAAACGTAGTAATTGGTTTTAAAACCTTTTTGTTTTGCCCATTTTGCAATGCGTAAATTAAAACCAGAATTATCTATAAAAATAATAGCATCTGGATTAAAAGCTTCAATATCTTTTTCACAAAATGATATGTCTTTAAAAATTTTGTTGAGGTTCATAATCACTTCAATAAAACCCATAAAGGCGCGCTCTTTGTAATGCTTTACTAAAGTACCGCTAACGTTTTGCATAAGGTCTCCTCCCCAAAACCTAAAATTAGCATTGGCATCTTCTTTTTGCAATGCTTTCATTAAGTTAGAGGCATGTAAATCACCCGATGCTTCGCCAGCAATAATGTAATACTTCATTTTCTTGTTGTCAGGTCGAGCGCAGTCGAGACCTATCAATTAATGCGCAAAACCTCTCGAAAACTGCGTTCGTATCCTCAATCAAAATATATTTTGATTTCGATAATGCTCGAGGGGATAAAATAATATTAAAAGAGTTTAAAAACAAAAGTAAAAACAGCAATAAAAACAGTTATTAATAAAACACCACGTGCTCGATAATCTTGTTTTTTTCTTATAAAGATAAAAAACGCTGCCAGATTTAAAATAGCACCTAAGCTTATTAATTTACCCAAAAAGCCTTCAGAAGCTGCATTTTTTATTACGGTAGTAAAATCGTCTCTACCGCCTAAGAATGTCGCCGCTAAAATAAGGCCGATGGCGTTTGCAATCAATCCTACAAACATGCCTATAAAGATATCTTTTCTAATCATTTAAATTCCAATTGTTTAATGTTTTTATATGTTTGTGCGCCGTTAAATCGAATTGTGTTGGGACAACAGAAACATAATTGTTTTCTAGTGCCCATTCGTCGGTGTCTTCTCCACCATCTAAATTTACAAATTTTCCGGAAAGCCAGTAATAATCTCTTCCTTGAGGATTTTGTCGTTTATCAAAAGCTTCAACCCAATTCGCTTTAGCTTGTCGGCAAATCTTTATACCTTTGATCTTTTCTTTTGAAATATTTGGGATGTTAACATTTAAAACCACATCATTTGGTATGCCGTGTTTTAAAGCGTTTTCGGTAATGGTTTTTACAAACGGTTTGCAAGCTTCAAAATTAGCTTTCCAATTGTAATCTAATAGCGAAAATCCAATGGCTGGAATACCTTCAATACCTGCCTCAATTGCAGCACTCATAGTGCCTGAGTAAATCACATTTATTGATGAGTTTGAACCATGATTAATACCAGAAACACATAAATCGGGTGTTCTGTCTAATATTTCTCTAATACCTAATTTCACACAATCAGCAGGAGTTCCAGAGCAGCAATATTCTAATTGTGGTTCATTATTGTCGCTAATTTGCCATACGTATAACGTTGAGTTTATAGTAATGGCGTGTCCCATGCCGCTTTGCGGGCTATCTGGAGCAACCACCACAACATCTCCAATAGTGTTCATAACCTCTATTAGGGTTCTAATACCTGGCGCATTTATACCATCGTCGTTAGTAACTAAAATTAATGGTTTTTTTGTCATATTATGTTTATAAAAACATCGCTAAAATACATAATTTAGATAGTAAACACTTAATTTCTTCGCTTTAACAAAAAATTAGTAGCATTTGCCTTTATTGGCATGGTTTTTTCTTTATTTTAGTAGAAAATAATTATCAAATTTGTTTGATGATGACTATTTTAAATAGCTAAGAAAAAGATAAATACATGAAAAATATTATGAAGAGGAATTATAAAGTATTGTTATTAACAGTTTTGCTAGCTTTTGCATCGTGTAGTTTTACTGCTAAAACATTTGACGATTCAGATAAAGATAAAATGTTAATTCATATTATTAAAAGTGTTTTAGAACAACTTCATTTTGATCCTATAGCAATGGACGATGCTTTTTCAGCAGAATTATTCTCAGATTATATAGAAACTATCGATCCTTTAAAACGCTATTTCTACGAATCAGATTATAAAGACTTCGAAAAGTATAAATTAACTATTGACGATCAGATACAAATCTCAGACATTACGTTTTTTAATGTGACGCACGAACGCATGATAAAGCGTATTCAAGAAGCTAAATCATTATATAAAGAAGTATTATCAAAACCTTTTGATTACACTAAAGATGAAGTCTTTGATACCAATTCTGATAACATCGCTTACGCTAAAAATAGAAAAGAATTAAAAGAACGTTGGAGACAACAACTTAAGTTTTCAACACTTACTAATTACGATGATATTTATACACAGGAAAAACAAGCTAAAGAAAAAGACCCGTCTTATGTAATGAAGACCGAAAAAGAAATTGAAAAAGAAGCTCGTGAAGCTATGTTAAAATCGCTAGACATATACTTTAATGATAATATTGATGATTTAAAACGAGAAGACTATTTTGCTGTTTATGTTAATGCTATTGTAGAAGAGTTTGATCCGCACACATATTACTTGGCACCTCGCAGTAAAGAAGTTTTCGACCAACGTATGTCTGGTAAATTAGAAGGCATTGGAGCGGGGCTTCAAAAACGTATGGATTATATTAAAATTACTTATTTAGTTTCTGGTGGTCCAGCATGGCGAGGTAAAGAACTAGAGATAGATGATGTTATTTTAAAGGTAAAACAAGAAAATGAAGAAGTGCCAATTAGTATTGTTGGTATGCGTATAGATGATGCTATTAAATTAATAAAAGGCCCAAAAGGAACTAAAGTAACTTTAACTATTAAAAAAATAGATGGTACGATTAAAGATGTTACCATTACAAGAGATATTGTAGAATTAGGTGAAACTTATGCAAAAGCATCAATGGTAGAAAAGAATAATAAGAAGTTTGGCGTTATTAATTTGCCTTCATTTTATTTAGATTTTAATGATTATAAGAAACTAAATGCTGCAGCAGATGTAAAGAAAGAGATTGAACGCTTAAAGGCTGAAGGCATGGAAGGATTAGTGCTTGATTTACGTAATAATGGTGGTGGTTCGTTACCAGCAGTTGTAGATATGGCTGGTTTATTCATAAAAGATGGGCCAATTGTTCAAGTACGCTCAACTGGTAAACCAAAAGAAGTTTTAAAAGATAAAGACAAATCTATTGCTTGGGACGGGCCATTAGTTATTCTTGTTAACGAAATATCTGCATCTGCATCAGAAATTATGGCTGCAGCCATGCAAGATTATAAACGTGCTATTATTATTGGTAGTAAGCAGACTTATGGCAAGGGGACAGTTCAGAATGTGATGAATTTAAATAATATAGTTAGAAATAATACGGCTGGAGACCTAGGGGCATTGGCATTAACTACACAAAAATACTATAGAATCAATGGCGGCTCGGTACAATTAGAAGGCGTGAAGAGTGATGTTAAAGTACCTGGGCGATTTAGTTATATAGATGTGGGCGAAAAAGATAAAGACAACCCATTGCCATGGGATGAAATTGATGCTGCTGATTATGCGGTTTGGGATAGTTATTTTGATTACGATAAAACCATTAATAAAAGCAAAGAAAGAATGAGTAATAATGAGCAATTAAAGCTTATTGATGAAAATGCTAAATGGGTAAAAAGTAAAATAGATGAAACCTTAGTGCCGCTAAATTATGAAAAGTATAAAGCAGTAAATGATATGAATGAGTTAGAGTCCAAACGTTTTGATGCCATTTCAAACTATAAAACAAACTTAACGTTTACATCTCACACTTATGAAAAAAAACTTTTTGAAAGTGACACGACCGATTTAAAAGAAAAAAGAGAAAGATGGCACCAAAGCTTAAGTAAAGATGTATATATTGAAGAAGCTTTAAATGTGCTTGAAGATTTAAAAATGTCTTACGCTATTAAAAAAGTAGCAACTATAAAAGATTAAGCTTATATAATGTAGTGTTAAAACAGTTAACGCTCTAAAAGTTGTTTTTAAGCTTTTGGAGCATTTTTTGATTTGTAAGTAGTCTAGGCAAAAAGAAAATTAGCTTGAAGATAAATCCATATTGCCATTTAAACCATCAATATAATCTAATACATCATCTTTCCCAATATCTTTAGATGATGAGGTTATAAAGTAATTTGGTATATCTTCCCAGGTTTCTAAAAGCACATTTTTATAAGCTTCAACATAATTTTCAATGGCTTTAGGTTTAAGTTTATCAGCTTTAGTAAAAATGATTGAAAATGGTATGCCGTTTTCGCCTAACCACTGCATGAATTCTAAATCAATAGGTTGTGGTTTGTGTCTAATATCTACAAGGACAAAAGCAGTAACTAATTGCTCGCGTAAAGCAAAATATTGCGTTATAAATTTCTGAAAAACCTTTTTCGCACTTTTTGAAACACGTGCATAACCATAGCCAGGTAAATCTACTAAATGCCAGTTTTTATTAATTAAAAAATGATTAATAAGCTGTGTTTTTCCTGGTCTCCCAGAGGTTTTTGCTAAGCTTTTTCGGCTGGTTAACATATTAATTAGCGACGATTTTCCAACATTGCTCCTACCAATAAAGGCATATTCTGGTAGCATGCTCTTTGGGCATTTTGTAACATCAGAATTGCTCAATACAAATTCTGCAGATTTGATATGCATAATTATTTTTGTTGTTCCTATGAAGTTAGGAATCTTATTAATTAAACTTAGTTTTTGTAATAAAATTAAAAATTCAAAGCCCTCTTTTCGTTAACCAAGCATTAAGAATTTGGTTAAACTCATTAGGGTGTTCCATCATAGCTGCGTGTCCACATTTATCAATCCAAAACAACTCTGAATCTGGTAAAAGTTCATTAAATTCTTCGGCAACTTCAGGAGGTGTAACATTGTCGTTTTTTCCCCAAATAATACACGTCGGTGTTTGCATTTTTGGTAAATCCTTAGCCATATTATGCCTAATCGCACTTTTTGCTATGGCTAATGTTTTTATAAGCTTATTACGATCGTTTACTGTTTCGTAAACCTCGTCAACGATTTCTTTAGTAGCAACTGCAGGGTCGTAAAACACATCCTGAGCTTTCTTTTTTATCACTTCGTAATCGCTTCGTTTTGTATATCCGCCTCCCATAGCACTTTCGTAAAGCCCAGAGCTACCAGTAATTATTAAAGCCTTTACTTTTTCCGGGAATAATTTTGTGTGGTATAAGCCTATATGACCACCAAGAGAGTTGCCTAATAAAATTACATCATCAAAACCTTTAAACTCAATAAAATCATGCAAATATTTAGCAAAATTTTTCACGTTGGTTTTAAGCAAAGACATATTATAGATTGGTAATTCTGGAATAATAACTTTATATCCTTTTTCGCTAAAAAAATTTGTTACAGAATCAAAATTGCTTAAACCACCCATTAAACCATGTAAAACAATAATGGGCTTGCCTTCTCCTACTTCAATATAGCTATAATTTTTCTCTTTTTTTAAACGATGCGTCATTAACTAGTCAGTCTTTTTTCGTTAAAAACAAATATAGTTATTTCATTCATATTTCAATCATTTTAATTAAAGCTCATGAGTAATTGTTTTCAAATTAAGATGTTAACAAAGTGTTTGCATAAATGAATTTTATCTAATTGACTGATATTAAGTGATTAAAAAGCTTTTCATCATTTAATATCTATTTAAAAACGCATTTAATCGAAAAATTATTAACAAAGTGTAGTAAAGTGGTAAAATGTGGTAAAATTTTCGATATATTTGAAACTTAAACTCAAAAACGAATATAAATCGCTTTGAACTCATTAATAGGAACATACGATTGTAAAGTAGATGCTAAAGGTAGGCTTATGATGCCTTCTGGCATGAAAAAACAATTAGCCTCTGTTTTAGAAGATGGGTTTGTGTTAAGGCGTTCGGTTTTTCAACCGTGTTTAGAGTTGTACCCCATGAGTGAGTGGCAAACGGTGATGGAAAAGGTGAATAAGCTTAATAGGTTTAAAAAAAAGAATAACGATTTTATTCGTCGATTTAATGCGGGAGCAAGAATGGTTGATATTGATGGTAGTGGACGATTGTTAATTCCGAAAGATCTTATTGGTTTTGCGGGGATTTCTAAAAACATAGTGATTTCTCCAGCAGTAAATATTATTGAAATCTGGGATAAAGATAAGTACGAACAAGCTATAGATGATGCTGCAATAGATTTTGCTGATTTAGCAGAAGAAGTTATGGGACAAGACGATGATGACCATGGAATATCATAATCCAGTTTTGTTAAAGGAAACGGTTGATGGTTTAAATATCAAGGAAGATGGTGTTTATGTAGATGTAACCTTTGGTGGTGGTGGGCACAGTAAAGAAATATTAAATCGACTTGGTGAAAACGGTAAATTATTTGCTTTTGATCAGGATTTAGATGCTCTTGAAAACGTGATTGATGATGACAGATTTACTTTAATACATGAAAATTTTAGATATGTAAAACGTTTTTTAAGATTTCATGGCGTAAAACAAGTTGATGGTGTTTTAGCAGATTTTGGAGTGTCATCACATCAATTTGATGTTGCCGAGCGTGGTTTTTCAACACGCTTTGATGCGGATTTAGATATGAGAATGAATCAAAAAAATGACTTATCAGCATTTCATGTGGTTAATGAATATGAAGAAGAACAATTAAAACAAGTGTTTTTGCAGTATGGTGAATTAAGGGCTGCTCCAGCAATGGCAAGATTAATTGTTGAACACAGAGAAACCGAAAAAATTAAAACAAGCGAACAGTTAAAAAAAGTATTAAAAAAGTTTTTGCCACCAAGACATGAAAATAAAGTGTTGGCTCAAATTTATCAAGCCATTAGAATTGAGGTAAATCAAGAAATTGAAGCATTAAAGGAGTTTCTGCAGCAAACACCAGAAATATTAAAAGCAGGAGGTCGTTTAAGTTTTATATCCTATCACTCTTTAGAGGATAGGTTGGTAAAGCGTTTTATAAGAAACGGACTTTTTGAAGGTGAGCCAGAACGCGATATGTTTGGGAATTTTGAAGTGCCGTTAAAAAAAGTGAATGGTTTAATTGTTCCGTCAAAAGAAGAGATAAAAATAAATAATAGAGCAAGAAGCGCAAAACTTCGCATTGCTGAAAAAATATAATAACAGATTGAAAAAAAGCATCTACAGTATATTAAAAGGAACATTTTTAGTGAGCGACGATTCATTTAAAAATTGGCGCATGATTCTTTTTATCTCTGGATTAGCTATAGTAATGATTGCGAGTTCGCATAGTGCCGATAAAAAAGTATATGAAATTGCACGATTAAAAAATGAAGTAAACGAAATGCGTTCGGCATTTATTGATGGCAGATCAAAATTGATGCGACTCAAAATGGAGTCGGCAGTAGTTGTTAAAATGAAAGAAAAAGGATTATTGCCATCGGTAATTCCACCAAAAAAAATAAAAATAAAATCCCAAAAATAAAAAGTAAACCTTGGCAGTAAACGAGAAAGGCATATTAAACCGATTGTATTTTATAGCAGGATGTATGTTCATCTTCGGCGCTGCTGTGGTGTTTAAATTGGTGAGTATTCAGTTTCTGCAAGGCGATAAATATAAAGCTATGGCAAGCGAGCGTATTGTTAAAGATGTAATAATTCCAGCGAATCGAGGTAATGTGTATTCGGCTAACGGGAATTTATTAGCAACATCGATTCCTAAATACGATATTAGAATAGATGCTATTACGCCAACTTCAAAAACATTCGAAAAACATTTAAAAGCTTTAAGTGATTCGCTTTCAAAATACTCAGGAAAATCTTCAAACTATTATCAAAAGGAAATCAGAAAAGCCAGAGCAAATAAAAATAGATATTATTTGTTGGCTAGAAATATTGGGTATTCAGATTATATAAGAATTCGAAATTTTCCATTATTAAACCTAGGTGCTTTTAAAGGCGGACTGATTGTAGAGCAAACTACAAAACGCGAACACCCCATGGGTGAGATTGCCAGAAGAACAATAGGTTACGACCGAACTGATGATAAAGGTTATGTAACCCGCCCAGGAATTGATGGTGCCTATGGTATTCAATATTTAAGAGGGACTGATGGGAAAAGAAAAAAACAACAAATTGGAAAAGGGCAATGGAAACCTTTGAGTGATGCTAATGAAATTGAGCCTAAAGATGGTTACGATGTCTATACAACCATAGATGTAAATATTCAAGATATAGCACATCATGCGCTTTTGGAGCAGTTAGAAAAATATAAAGCAGACCACGGTTGTGTTGTGGTTATGGAAACGAAAACTGGCGAAGTAAAAGCTATTGCAAATTTAGGTAGAAATTCTAATGGATATTACTATGAAAGGAGGAATTATGCGGTTTGGGAATCTCATGAACCTGGTTCGACATTTAAGTTAATGGCAATTACGGCTGCTCTTGAAGATAAGGTAATTGATACGAGTGATGTAGTAGATACTGAGAAAGGCATATTAACGTTCTATGGGAAAAAAGTAAGAGACTCAAAGTATGGGGGTTACGGTAAAATATCAATCTCTGAAGCTTTTGAAGTGTCATCAAATACAGGAATAGTAAAAGCTATCGATCAGGCTTATGGAAAAAATCCTAGCAAGTTTGTGGATAGACTTTATGCTATGAGTTTAAATGAAAAATTAGGATTACAAATTATTGGTGAGTCAAGTCCGATTATTCCAGATCCTAGAATTAAAAATAAGCGTTGGAGTGGTATTGCATTACAATGGATGGCTTATGGTTACGGTGTGTCGTTTACACCTTTACAAACCCTAACATTTTATAATGCAATTGCTAATGACGGCAAAATGGTAAAGCCACAATTTTTAAAAGAGGTTAAGGAATTTGATAGAGTTGTTGAACCTTATAAAGTAGAGGTGATAAACAAACAAGTTTGCTCGAAAGAAACTGTTGCTAAAGTGCAGCAATTATTAAAGAATGTTGTTGAGAAAAAGCACGGAACAGGGCATAGGTTGTATTCTGAAAATTTCTCGATGGCAGGTAAAACAGGAACATGTCAAAAAGATTATCGAGACAAAGAAAAGCTAAATTATATTTCATCTTTCGCTGGATATTTTCCAGCTGATAATCCTAAATATTCCTGCATTGTTGTAATACACGAACCTGATAAAAGTGTTGGCTATTATGGTGCTGATGTATCTGGTCCAGTATTTAAAAAAATTGCTCAAAAAATATTTACAGATACGCCGATTATTGATGAGGTAGAATCTTTAGAAGTTAAAAGTGCATCAACAGAAAAAGAATACGAGAGTTATTATAAAACAGCCCAAACTTATAAAACCATCATGCCAAATGTAGTTGGTTTACCTGCTATGGATGCTCTAGCATTGTTGGAAAATATGGATGTAGATATAAAGGTAACGCTTAGGGGAAGTGGTATTGTAAAAGAGCAATCTATCGATAAGAATATAAAACTAAAAAATAACCAAACGATAGTTTTAAAAGCATCATGAACAGATTAAAAGACATATTGTACAAAGTAACCATCAATGCTGTTGTTGGGAGTACGAGTGTGTCTATAAATGATATTCATTTCGATTCGAGAAGTATTACAAACGCTGACTTATTTGTTGCTATAAAAGGCAATATAGCTGATGGTCATAAATTTATTGATGTCGCTATAAAGAATGGAGCAACTGCCATTGTTTGCGAAACATTGCCAGAAAAATTAGCAGATGGTGTTACTTACATTGAGGTTGATAATTCCAACAAAGCATTGGCGTTTATGGCATCAAATTTTTATGATGCACCTTCGGAAAACTTAAAACTTGTTGGTGTTACAGGTACAAACGGAAAAACCACAATCGCAAGTCTATTGTATCAATTGTTTAAAAAAGCAGGTTACAAAGTTGGTTTACTTTCAACCGTAAAAATATTAGTCGATAATAAAGCATACAAAGCAACGCACACTACTCCAGATTCTTTAACTATAAATAAGTATTTAAAGGAGATGAATGATGTGGGTGTCGAGTTTTGTTTTATGGAAGTTAGTTCTCATGGCATACATCAAAACAGAATTGAGGGATTACGTTTTGAAGGCGGTATTTTTACTAACCTATCTCACGATCATTTAGATTATCACAACACGTTTGCAGAATACCGCGATGTGAAAAAAGTGTTTTTTGATAGTCTCTCATCAAAAGCATTTGCACTTGTAAACACCGATGATAAAAACGGATTGATAATGCTGCAAAATACAAAGGCAAAAAAATATGCGTATGCTTTAAAAGGATATGCCGATTATAAGGCACAAATTTTAGAAAATCAATTTAGTGGTTTATTGCTTAAAGTAAATGATAGTGAAGTTTGGACAAGACTTATAGGAAATTTCAATGCCTATAATGTGTTAGCAATTTATGCTACTGCGGAATTATTAGGTTTGGAAAAAGTTGAAATTTTAAGGTTGATTAGTGGGTTGGAAAGTGTGAGCGGAAGGTTTCAATACATTATTTCTGATGAAAAAATAACAGCTATTGTTGATTATGCGCATACACCAGATGCTTTAAAAAATGTACTAGAAACCATTAATAGTATTCGTACTAAAAACGAAGAATTAATAACGGTTGTGGGTTGTGGTGGAGATAGAGATAAAACCAAACGCCCAAAAATGGGGCGCATTGCATCAGCATTAAGTACTAAAGTGATTTTTACTAGCGATAATCCGCGAAGCGAAAAACCTGAGGCTATTCTTGAAGATATTGAAAAAGGTGTTGAGCCTCAAAATTTTAAAAAAATAGTAACTATAGCTGATAGAAAACAAGCTATTAAAACAGCATGTCAGTTAGCGCAGTCTAACGATATTATTTTAATAGCTGGAAAAGGACATGAAACGTATCAAGAAATTAAAGGCGAGCGTTTTGACTTTGATGATTATAAAATAGTGCAAGAATTTTTAAAACAATTACAGAAATAGATAGATGTCACACTGAGCGCAGTCGAAGTGTAATTGAAGTGTCTCAAATAAATAATAAATAATAAAAAATAAGCAATAAAAAATAATATAAATGCTGTATTACCTATTTGAACATTTAGAAAAACAATTCCAATTTCCAGGAGCTACACTTTTCGGATTCTTAACGTTCCGTGCAGCTTTAGCTATGATTTTATCGTTATTAATTTCAACTATTTATGGGAAAAGAATAATTCGTTTTCTTCAGAAAAAACAAATGGGAGAAACCATTAGAGACTTAGGTTTAGAAGGGCAAAAAGAAAAAGCTGGTACACCAACTATGGGAGGCATTATAATTATTCTTGCTACTTTAATTCCAGTATTGTTACTCGCTAAATTAGAAAATATTTACATCATTTTATTAATTGTAACAACCCTCTGGATGGGTGTTATTGGTTTTATAGATGATTACTTAAAGAAGTTTAAAAACGATAAAGAAGGCTTAAAAGGACGTTTTAAAATTTTGGGTCAAGTAGGTTTAGGAATCATTGTTGGAGCAACTTTGTTTTTTCATCAAGATGTAACGATGAAAGAGAAGTTACCTATTGAAGAACAACGTATTCTGTTAGCTAAAAATCCAAATATAGAAGCTTCAAAGCTATTTCAAGACGAAATAAAATCAACCAAAACAACAATTCCTTTTGTAAAGGGTAATGAGTTTGATTATGCAAAATTAATTACTTGGATTAGTCCAAACTTAGAAGAATATGCGTGGATTATTTTCATCTTGGTTTCCATTTTTATCATAACAGCTGTATCAAATGGTGCAAACCTTACTGATGGGATTGATGGTTTAGCAGCAGGAACATCTGCAATTATAGTGCTCACTTTAGGCATTTTTGCATGGGTTTCTGGTAACATCATTTTTTCAGAATATCTCAATATTATGTACATACCACGAGTAGAAGAAATTACTATCTATATCGCAGCATTTGTTGGTGCACTTATTGGTTTTTTGTGGTACAACACATATCCCGCTCAAGTATTTATGGGAGATACAGGGAGTTTAACTATTGGAGGAATTATAGCAGTAATTGCTATTGCGGTTCGTAAAGAATGGCTAATTCCTGTGTTGTGTGGTGTTTTTTTAGCCGAAAATTTATCAGTAGTAATGCAGGTAGGTTGGTTTAAGTATACAAAGAAGAAGTATGGAGAAGGACGCCGTATTTTTAAAATGTCGCCATTGCATCATCACTATCAAAAATCAGGGTATCATGAAAGTAAAATAGTAACACGATTTTGGATTGTTGGAATATTACTAGCAATTCTGTCAATAGTAACATTGAAAATACGGTAACAAATTTGTTATTCCTGCGTGCCACACTGAGCGTAGTCGAAGTGAAAGTGGGAATCTTATGAAATGAAAACGAAATGACAAAACAAAGATTAGTCATATTGGGCGGAGGAGAAAGTGGTGTTGGAACAGCGCTTTTAGGAAAAGAAATAGGATATCAAGTTTTTGTTTCAGATAAAGGAAAAATAAAAGAAAAATATAAACAAGTTCTTATACATAATGAGATTGAATGGGAAGATGAAAAGCATTCTGAGGATAAAATTCTAAATGCAAACATCGTAATGAAAAGCCCAGGAATTCCAGATAAAGTGCCTTTGGTGAAACAAATTCATGAAAAGGGAATTACTGTGGTTTCAGAAATTGAATTTGCATCAAAATTCACCAAAGCTACCATTGTAGGAATTACAGGAAGTAATGGTAAAACAACAACGGCAACGTTAACGTATCATATTTTAAAACAAGAGTTGAATGTGGGGTTAGCAGGAAATATAGGTGACAGTTTTGCGAAACAGGTTTTAGAAGGTGATTTTCAAAATTACGTGCTCGAAATTAGTAGTTTTCAGTTAGATAATATTATTGATTTTAAACCAAAAATAGCTGTTATTACTAATATTACGCCAGATCATTTAGATAGATATAATTATCAATTTGAAAATTATGTCGCTTCTAAATTTAGAATAGCCATGAATCAAACAAAAGATGATTATTTGATTTATGATGCCGATGATGAAGTGATTACTAATCATTTAAAAAATAACTCAGTTCAATCCACGTTATTGCCGTTTTCATTAACTAAAACTATAGAAAATGGTGCGTATTTAGACAAAGAAGAAATTATTATAACAATAGATAACAACCAAATAATTATGCCAACAACAAATCTAGCATTAGAGGGAAAACACAATATTAAAAATGCGATGGCTGCTTCAACAGTCGCTCATTTATTAAAAATTAGAAAACAAACCATTCGCGAAAGTTTAGAAAACTTTCAGGGTGTCGAGCACCGTTTAGAGCACGTATTAAAAATTAATAAAGTACAATACATAAACGACTCAAAAGCTACCAATGTTAACGCGACGTATTATGCTCTTGAGAGTATGGATGCACCAACAGTTTGGATTGTTGGTGGAGTAGATAAAGGGAATAATTATGAAGAACTTTTTCAGTTTGTAAACGAAAAAGTAAAAGCAATTATTTGTTTAGGCGTCGATAATGAAAAACTGATGAACACGTTTAGTGGAATGGTAGATGTTATAATTGAAACGCAATTTATGAGCGAAGCTGTAAAAATAGCTTATAAGGTAGCCGAAGCAGGAGACAGTGTATTGTTATCACCAGCATGTGCAAGTTTCGATTTGTTTGAAAATTATGAAGACAGAGGTCGTCAATTTAAAAATTCAGTAAGGAATTTATAAAAAAATAAGTGCAGACATTATTTAAAAACATAAAGGGAGATCGTTTAATTTGGGCAATAGTTGCGTTGTTGGCAATACTATCATTCTTGCCTGTTTATAGTGCTGCAAGTAATTTAGCGTATAGAGGAGGAAATAGTAACACTTTTGCATTTTTTGTTAAGCACTTTATGCATTTGTTTTTAGGGTTTGCCATAATGTATGGCGTGCATAAAATTCCATACAGATATTTTAAGGGTTTGTCTTTAATAATGATTCCTATAATACTGGTTTTGTTAGGGGTTACTATGCTGCAAGGAACAACCATTGAAGGAGCAAATGCAAGCAGGTGGATTCAAATACCAATTGTAGGCATGTCGTTTCAAACATCAACATTAGCATCGGTTGTACTTATGGTTTATGTAGCGCGATATATGTCTAAAATAAAAGATAAATCAGTAACTTTTAAAGAATCCATATTACCACTTTGGATTCCTGTTTTTCTTATTTTAGTGCTTATCCTTCCGGCTAATTTTTCAACAGCAGCTATAATGTTTTTAATGGTTGTCATGTTGGTTTTTTTAGGTGGATATCCAATTCGGTATTTAGCAGTTATTATAGGTTCTGGTATTTTAGTTTTGGTATTGTTTGTGTTGGTGGCTAAAGCATTTCCTGATGCTATGCCTAATAGAATTGATACTTGGATGAGTAGGATTGAGAGTTTTTCTGATTCTGAAGATACTGTAGCTGACTATCAAATTGAAAAAGCAAAAATAGCCATAGCTTCAGGCGGTGTTCAAGGTGTTGGTCCTGGAAAAAGTATTCAAAAAAATTTTTTACCACAGTCGTCATCCGATTTTATTTTTGCCATAATTATTGAAGAATATGGATTATTAGGAGGTTTTATGATCATGATTTTATACATGTGGCTGTTGTTTAGAATTATTATAGCAGCGCAAAAATCGGATACCATTTTCGGTAAGCTTTTAGTGCTTGGTGTAGGTTTGCCTATTGTATTTCAAGCCTTAATTAATATGGCAGTTGCAGTAGAGTTATTTCCTGTTACTGGGCAAACTTTACCACTAATTAGTAGTGGTGGTACATCTATTTGGATGACGTGTTTAGCCATAGGAATTATACTGAGTGTAAGTGCTAAACGAGAAGAAATAAAAGAACAAGAAATCAATGAAGATAATCCGTTAGAAATTCTAAGCGAAGCATTATAAGTTTAAGGACTTCTTTGGAATTTGGATTTTAAATATTGGAATTTTAAGAATAAACATTCGTGAATTAGTGGCAAAAAAAGAAACATACAAAATTATTCTTTCCGGTGGAGGAACAGGAGGTCATATTTATCCTGCTATTGCCATTGCAAACGAAATAAAGTCTCGTTTTCCAGATGCTGAGTTTTTATTTGTTGGCGCAAAGGATAGAATGGAAATGGAAAAAGTGCCACAAGCAGAATATGATATCAAAGGATTATGGATTTCTGGAATTCAGCGAAAAATTACTCTAAAAAATTTAATATTTCCATTTAAAGTGATTAGTAGTCTTTGGAAAGCGCGAAAAATTATTAAGTCTTTTAAGCCAAACATAGCCATTGGTACAGGTGGTTTTGCAAGCGGGCCATTATTGTATGCGGCAGCTTCAAATAAGATTCCAAGTTTAATACAAGAACAAAATTCGTATCCAGGAATTACTAATAAATTATTAGCAAAAAAGGTAAATAAAATATGTGTAGCTTATGATGGTTTAGAGCGTTTTTTTCCTAAAGACAAACTCATTAAAACAGGAAATCCCGTACGTCAAGACTTGCTGGATATTGAAACTAAAACGGTTGAGGCTAAAAATCATTTCAATTTAAAACACGGAAAATATACGCTTTTAGTTATTGGCGGCAGCTTGGGTTCAAGACGAATAAATGAATTAATAGAAAAGGAGTTGGATTTTTTTGATACTCAGAATGTGCAAATAATTTGGCAATGCGGTAAGTTATATTATCAACAATATAAAATTTATGGAAATACAAAAAATGTGCAGGTCTATGAGTTTTTAAACAATATGGATTTTGCTTATGCAGCAGCAGATGTGGTGATTTCAAGAGCAGGAGCCATTTCGGTATCAGAATTATGTATTGTAGGCAAGCCTGTAATATTTATTCCGTCGCCAAACGTCGCAGAAGATCATCAAACAAAAAATGCCATGGCAGTAGTTAACAATAATGCGGCATTATTAATTAAAGAAGAAGATTTAGATGCCGATTTCGAGAATAAGTTTTCGCAGTTAATTGCTTCCGCGGAAAAACAAAAAGAACTGGGAGATAATATAAAAAAATTAGCGTTAGTTAATGCAACAAAAGAAATAGTAGACGAAGTAGAAAAATTACTTAAAAAGTAAATGAATTTAAACAGCATACATAACATCTATTTTATTGGTATTGGCGGTATTGGCATGAGTGCTTTGGCGCGCTACTTTCACGCTAATAATAAATATATTGCTGGTTATGATAAAACACAAACGATAATAACGGATGCGTTGATGGCTTTAAATATTCAAATTCATTTTGATGATGCAGTTGAAAAAATTGATACTAAATTTTTAAATACTGAAAATACTTTGGTGGTTTACACACCAGCAGTGCCAAAGAATCATACCGAATTAAATTATTTTAAAACGCATGGTTTTAAGGTTTTAAAACGGTCAGAAGTGTTAGGGTCAATAACCGAAAATACTTTTTGTTTAGCTGTTGCAGGCACGCACGGAAAAACTACAACAACCAGTATTTTAGGTCATTTAATGTATGAATGCGGTGTTGAGCTAACAGCTTTTTTAGGCGGCATTAGCGAGAATTATAATTCTAATTTAATATTAAAAGGAACAGAGGTTTCTGTTGTTGAAGCTGATGAATTTGATAGATCATTCTTAACACTGTCGCCAGATTTAGCATGTATTACCTCTATGGATGCAGATCATTTAGATATTTATGGAGAAGCTTCAGAATTAATAAATTCATTTGAAGAATTTTCAAAACGAATAAAACCTAACGGGAAATTATTTATAAAAAACGGATTACCATTAAAAGGAATCACTTATGGTATTGAAGATGATTCTGATTATACAATTCAAAATATAAAAATAGAAAATGGTACTTATGTTTTTGATGTAAAAACACCAAAAACAGTGCTTGAAAATTTACAATTTAACCTACCTGGGAGACATAATTTGTCGAATGCATTAATAGCCTTGGCGATGGCTGTAGAATATGGTTGCCCAAACCAACAGCTCGCCAAAGCTTTAGCATCTTATAAAGGGGTTAAGCGCCGATTTACATATCATATAAAAACTGAGGATTTAGTTTTTATAGATGATTATGCACATCATCCAGAAGAAATAAATGCGGTATATCAAGCGGTTCGAGAAATGTATCCAAACAAAAAAGTGTTGGCTATTTTTCAACCCCATTTATATTCGAGAACTCGTGATTTTATAGACGATTTTGCAAAAAGCTTATCGCAGTTTGATGAGGTTGTATTATTAGATATTTACCCAGCAAGAGAATTACCAATTGAGGGTGTAACGTCCAATTGGTTATTAGCTAAAATAAATAATAAAAATAAGCAGTTAGTTAGTAAAACAGAATTACTAAAAACCATACATAAAAGCGATGCGCAAATTATATTAACAATTGGTGCTGGTGATATTGGAGAGGAAGTGAGACACATTAAAAAAGAATTAAGTATTGCGAGTTAATTGGAGTTATATAAAAATGATATTTCTGCTAGGTTTAGTGGTTTTTTTGTTTGCTTTTTCATTACATAGAAATGAGCAAAGAATATTAACAAAACCTCATGTGAAATTTATTGGCGATAACAATCTTTTTATTACAAATGAAACTGTTAGTAAATTGTTAATACAAAATTATAGAGGGGTTAAAAATGTAACTAAAGAAACTTTAGTTTTGAATGAATTAGAGAATGCCCTAAAATCTAATCCCATGATAAAATCTGCAGAAGTGTATGTTGCTGTTAATGGTAGGCTTAACGCCGAGATTGAACAGAAAACACCTATTGCAAGAGTCAGTACAAATGCGTCTTATTATATTGATGATGAAGGTTTTTATATGCCGCTATCAAATAATTATTCAGCTAGAGTACCTTTAGTTACTGGTTATGTTGAAAAAAACAACTTAAAAAATGTCTATAAAGTAGCAAGTAAAGTTAGTCAAGATGGTTTTTTAAAAAAGAATGTTATCGAAATTCATCAAAGTGCTAATAAAAAAATATACTTAAAACTAAGGCAGTGTAAGTTTTTAGTTCAATTAGGTGATGTTAATTTTTTAAATAAGAAAATTAGTAACCTAAAAGCGTTTTATCAAAAAAATCAAAAAGAAAAGACGCTTAATAATTATAGCAAAGTCAATTTGCAATTTGAAAACCAAGTAGTGTGTAGTAAATAAATTGAATAAGTTATCACTAAATATTTAATGAAAAGGGCATTAAAAAACTGTGAAAGTATTGAAGGTTAAACCTCAATTATTGAGCAAAACGTAAACCATGGAGCATAATTTAGCAGTAGGATTAGATATAGGAACCACAAAGATTGTGGCTATGATTGGTCGTAAAAACGAGTACGGCAAAGTCGAGATTTTGGGCATTGGCAAGTCTAAAAGTTTAGGTGTGCACCGCGGTGTTGTAAACAATATTACGCAAACTATCCAATCTATTCAGCAGGCTGTTCAAGAAGCCGAAGTTGCAGCCGATATGAAAATTATGGGTGTTACGGTAGGTATTGCGGGACAACATATACGCAGCCTCCAACATAGTGATTACATAACCAGATCAAATTCAGAAACGGTTATTGATGATAATGATATTGATAGACTTATAAATCAAGTACATAAATTAGTAATGCTTCCCGGTGAAGAAATCATTCACGTATTACCACAAGAATATAAAGTTGATGGGCAAGCCGAAATAAAAGAACCAATTGGGATGTATGGTGGACGGTTAGAAGCTAATTTTCATGTCGTTGTAGGGCAAGTATCATCTATCAGAAATATAGGGCGTTGTGTACAAAGTGCAGGCTTAAATTTAGAAGGCATCACTTTAGAACCTTTAGCATCAGCAAATGCGGTACTAAGTCAAGAAGAAAAAGAAGCAGGAGTAGCGTTGATAGATATAGGTGGCGGAACAACAGATTTAGCCATTTTTAGAGATGGCATCATTCGTCATACCGCAGTAATCCCATTTGGTGGAAATGTAATTACTGAAGATATTAAAGAAGGCTGCTCAATCATTGAAAAGCAAGCGGAGTTATTAAAAATAAAATTTGGTTCAGCATGGCCAGGGGAAAATAAAGATAACGAGATTGTTTCCATTCCTGGGTTACGTGGCAGAGAACCAAAAGAAATTACTCTAAAAAATCTGTCTAAAATAATTCATGCCCGAGTAGTAGAAATTGTTGAGCAGGTTTATGTTGAGATTAAAAATTACGGTCACGAAGAGCAAAAAAAGAAACTCATTGCAGGTATTGTTTTAACAGGTGGTGGGAGTCAATTAAAACATTTAAAGCAGTTAGTAGAATATATAACAGGAATGGATACCAGAATTGGGTACCCGAATGAGCATTTAGCTGGCGATAGTGATGAAGATATTACCAGCCCGTTGTACGCCACTGCAGTTGGTTTGGTTTTAGATGGTTTAAAGCGTCAAGAACGAAAACAAATTGAGCAGCAGCATCAGAAAGAGATTGAAAAGGTAGAAAATCCTGAAGAAGAAATAAAAGAAAAGCCAGTTAAAGAACGGCGTTCGTTCTTAGACAAATTAACAGAGCGTGTTAAAGATTTTTTAGATAACGCAGAGTAGTGAATCCATTGAATTAAAAAAATATAAAAGTATAAAACCCCAGTAAAACAGAATTTATGAGCAGCAAAACAGAATTCGAAAGCATTGCATTTGATTTACCAAAGAATCAGTCAAATGTCATTAAAGTTATTGGTGTTGGCGGTGGTGGCAGTAATGCCATTAACCACATGTTCCAACAAGGCATAAAAGGAGTCGATTTTTACATCTGTAATACAGATGCACAAGCACTTCAAAATAGTGGCGTTCCAAATAAAATCCAATTAGGTGTTAATTTAACCGAAGGATTAGGTGCAGGAGCTAATCCAGATATAGGTGAGCAGTCTGCTGTTGAGAGTTTCGATGATATTTCAACAATGCTCGATACCAATACAAAAATGGTTTTTATAACTGCTGGAATGGGGGGTGGGACAGGAACTGGTGCTGCTCCAATAATTGCTAAAATGGCTAAAGATTTAGATATTTTAACAGTTGGTATTGTAACAATGCCTTTCGCTTTCGAGGGAAAAATGCGTATAGAACAATCTCAAAAGGGTATCGAAAAATTAAGAGATGTTGTAGATTCTTTAATTGTAATCAATAATAACAAACTTCGAGAGGTTTATGGAAACCTTGGTTTTAAAGCTGGTTTTTCTAAAGCTGACGAGGTGCTTTCTACCGCTGCTCGTGGTATAGCCGAAGTTATTACTCATCACTACACACAAAATATCGATTTACGAGATGCTAAAACAGTATTAAGTAATAGTGGAACGGCAATTATGGGTTCTGCTTTAGCTTCAGGTCAAAATCGTGCTCAAGATGCCATACGTAAAGCTTTAGATTCACCTTTGTTAAACGACAATAAAATTACTGGTGCTAAAAATGTGTTATTGTTAATTGTTTCTGGCTCGCATGAAATAACAATTGATGAAATAGGAGAAATTAATGATCATATTCAAACAGAAGCAGGTCATGGCGCTAATATTATCATGGGTGTTGGTGAAGATGAAGCGCTAGAAGAATCTATTGCGGTTACCATTATTGCGACAGGATTTAATATAGAACAGCAAGACGAAATTTCTAATACCGAAACCAAAAAAGTGGTGCATTCGTTAAGTGAAGAGGAAGACATAAGCTTAAAAGCAAAAGAACCTGTTATTATTGAGCCTGTAGTAGAATTAGAAGTAAAAAAAGAAACGCCAATTGTTAGGCATACTTTAGATTTAGAAGAAGAGCCTGTTAAGCAACCTAAAAAAGAAGTTGTAAAAGAAGATACTGTTGATGTGTTTTCAAAAGACATCAATTTAATATCAACATCAGAAATCATTAAAAATATTGATGTCATTTATAATGAAGTTAAAGCAAATAATACTGAAGAAGAAGATTTTATAATTAAACCAGTTACAAGAATGTCTGATGATATTGAAGATATGACAGATGTTGAGGTCATTTCAGATTATATTGAAGAAGAACAGCAAATCACATTAACTTTCGATTTACCACTGTCTTCAGATTATGAGGAAGATACGAATAAAGAAGATACTATTTCTTATGAATTAAATGCAGAAACAAAGGATATTCCTGTTAAAGATTATGTTGAGCTTATAACGGTAAATGAAACGAATGAAAAAGGCGATATACGCTATGCTCTAGATGATTATATTGAAGTAGAATCTGCAATGAATAAAAAAGTATCAGAATCTAACGAAGTTATAGAAGAAATTGATGAAGAAATTGTTTTCGAAAAGAAAGTTTTGCATCAAGAAACTAACGAGGAAGCTGCGATTGAAGAAGTAGACCCTATGGATAGTCCAATTTCTGAATTATTGAAAGAACGTGCAGATGAGCGCAGACGTAAAATGAAAGAATTTAATTATAAATTCAATAACGCAAAGATTGATGATATTGAAAAAGTACCAGCTTACAAACGTCAAGGTGTAAATTTAGAGGAAGCAAAACATTCCTCTGAGACGGATATGTCTAGAACAAGCATTGGTTTAGATGATAATGACGATATTCAATTACGAAATAATAATTCTTTTTTGCATGATAATGTAGATTAAAGTTATATACATTGAACTTACTTATTTATGCGCCCGAAAAGTCCCTCAGCTTTTCGGGTTTATCTTTTAATTATTTTTTATCATTTCTATAAAGGCAGGAATCTATTTTTTATCTTCGCATTTCAAATAAAAACCTCATGAGTTTACAACAAAATATAATGTCGGCTTTAAAAAACGCCATGAAAGCTAAAGATCAAACAGCTTTAACAGCTTTACGTGCGGTTAAATCTGCTATTTTATTAGCTCAAACAGAAAGCGGAGCAAAAGAAGAGTTAACTGAAGAACAAGAACTTAAAATACTTCAAAAACAAGTAAAACAGCGTAGAGATAGTGCTTCAATTTATTTAGAACAAGGGCGTGAAGATTTGGCAACGCCAGAATTAGCTGAAGCTGATGTGATAGCTCAGTTTTTGCCAGAAGCCTTAAGTGAAGAGGAAATTGAAAAAGTTGTTGTAATGACTATTGATTCGATAGGAGCTGAAGGGATGAAAGATATGGGTAAGGTTATGGGTTTGGTTAATAAAGAGCTAGCAGGACAAGCCGATGGAAAAACTATTTCTAATATAGTAAGACAAAAATTATCTTAATAATAAATATAACGGCTGCGTAGTTCAACTGGATAGAATATCAGATTTCGGCTCTGAGGGTTGGGGGTTCGAATCCCTTCGCGGTCACAAATAAAAGCAAAAAGCCTTGTGAATTTTCACAAGGCTTTTTGTTTTAATATAAGCTTCATTATTTACCAAAATAAAGCATACAAAACCGTTAGAATTATCATGATTGCAAAAGCCCCAATATTAAACAAAGGCGAAGTTTTAAACAATTGCTTCGTAATAGGTATGCCTTTTTCGTCATCTGCACCTTTATGCTGTAAATAACTAAATATTCCTATAACTAACATAGTTAAAAGTAAAGTATAGCCCATTTGATCCATAAAAGGGACATCTACAAAGAAAGAAGATGTCGACCATCCTTTGGGCGCTACTTTAAAATACATAGCAATTGGAATGGAAGCTAACGCTCCAATAATAGCTGCTTTGTTAGTAGTTTTCTTCCAGAATAAACCTAATAAAAATACAGCTAATATACCTGGGCTAACTACACCTGTATATTCTTGTATAAACTGAAATGCTTGTCCTAAATTTCCTAAAAGTGGTGCTATTATACATGCAATTACTAAAGCAACAAAAGCAGAGATTCTTCCAGTATTTACTGTAGCTTTATCACTAGCTGTTTTATTAACATATTGCTTGTATATATCCATTGTAAAGATAGTAGATGTCGAATTCAACATAGATGCTAAAGAAGATACTATTGCAGCAGCTAATGCAGCAAATGCTAACCCTTTAAGTCCAGTTGGTAAGAATTGTAATAACCAAGGATAAGCTTTGTCTGCTTGTTCTAAAGATGGTAGATTTCTAGAAGCTGCATCTCCTAATCTTGTCATAATTTCTGCATCATTAATCATCACATAAGCAGCAATTCCTGGAATAACTACAATTAAAGGAATTATTAATTTTAATACAGCAGCAAATAAAATTCCTTTTTGTGCTTCTTTTAAAGATTTAGCAGCTAGTGTTCTTTGAATAATATATTGGTTGAAACCCCAATAGTATAAGTTAGCTACCCACATGCCACCAACAAGAACACCAATTCCTGGTAAGTTTTTATATTCAGGATTAGATTTGTCAAGAATCATTTCAAAACGTTCTGGTACTTCCTCAAAAACAGTAGTTAGTCCGGCAATAAACCCATCGCCTCCAGAGACTGTATTTAGTGCTAAGTAAGTGGTTACTAAACCTCCTAATACTAGGAAAATAACTTGTATTACATCTGTCCATGCCACAGCAGATAAACCTCCATATAATGAATAAGCTGCCGCAAATAATGCTAATCCTATAACACCGTATATTAGCGGTATTCCTAAAATAGTATTTAATGCTAAAGAGCCTAAGTATAAAACTGTAGTTAAATTTACAAACACATAAAGTGCAATCCAAAATACTGCTAGAATGGTTTTTAAGTTGGTAGAATAACGTTTTTCAACAAATTCTGGAATTGTATAAAGCCCTTTTTCAATAAAAATAGGCAAGAAATATTTACCGACTATAATTAGAGTAATTGCAGCCATCCATTCGTAAGAAGCTATTGCTAGCCCTGAAGCAAAACCAGAACCAGACATTCCTATAAATTGTTCTGCTGAAATATTTGCTGCAATTAATGATGCACCAATAGCCCACCAAGGAAGGGATTTACTAGCTAAGAAATAATCTTCGGCGTTTTTCTGATGACCTTTTTTGTCTCTAGATACCCATAATCCTACTCCCAAAATTAAAATAGCATATGCAATAAATACTACATAATCCCACGTATCAAATCCTGCTGTCATAATAAAATTGTTGGTTTAGTTTGTGATAAGGTATCAAATATAGATATTTAATTTTAAAGAAATATGGTTTTTAATAAATAAAATCAAACTAGTACGGTCTAGTAGTTTTTGTTAATAAAAATGATACATTTGTAACTTATTATGATTACAATTCAAAGTAAAATAGGAATACCAAAGTATAAGCAAATTGTTAATTCGATTGAAGAGGCTATTACATCTGGATTACTTAAAAAAGGAGATCAGTTACCATCTATTAATAATGTGAAAGACGAACATTCACTTTCTAGAGATACTGTGTTAACTGCTTTTAATGAGTTGAAAAACAGAGGTATTATAAAGTCTGTTGTAGGTAAAGGCTATTATGTTTCAAGTGAAGATATAAATGTGAACCAAAAAATATTTTTACTTTTTGATGAATTAAACTCCTTTAAAGAAGATTTATATAACTCGTTTTTAGAACACTTAGGTGAAAATATTCAAGTAGATATTTTTTTTCACCATTTTAATACCACCATTTTTAGCAAACTAATTCATGATAATACAGGGGACTATAATTATTATGTAATTATGCCTGCTAATTTAAATGATACAAACTCAATTATTCAAAGTTTGCCACAGGATAAGGTTTTTATTTTAGATCAAATGCATGATGATTTAAAATCATACTCAGCCATTTACCAAAATTTTGAACAAGATATTTTTAATGGTCTTGAACAAGCATTTCATCTTATAAAAAAATACAAACAACTCATATTACTTTTTCCAGAAGAGAAGCAACCTCAGGGTATGCTAAAAGGGTTTAAACAATTTTGTGAAACATATACTCTTAATTATTCTGTTTTAAATTCACTTAAAAATTATGAGCCTAAAACGGGAGATCTTTACATTATTCCAGACGATAAAAATTTACTTCGGATTATAAAATCATTTAAAAACAATAATTTAACATTGGCTAAAGATGTAGGTGTAATATCGTATAACGATACTTTGCTTAAAGAAATAGTTGCTGGTGGGATTACTACTATATCGACAGATTTTAATGCCATGGGGAAACAATTAGCAAGTATGATACTTAATAAAGAGGTAGGTAAAATTGTAAATCCCAATAATCTAATTATAAGAAATTCATTGTAAAAATTAAAAAGGAAACACATTGTACAGTATTAAACATTATAAAGAAGAAAACGTATTAGAATTGAAAAGCTCTGACACGTCGTTTTATGCTAAAATTTATTTGAATGAAGGTGCAAGTTTACAAGAGTTAACACTTAGTAATAAGCCCATTATAGTGAGTTTAGAGCCTTTGGTTTATAGCAATACCTATGCATCTGCTATTTTATTTCCGTTTGCAAACAGAATTAAAGATGGTGCTTATGTTTTCAACAAAACCCATTATCAACTGCATACTAATAACGAATCCGAAAATAATGCCTTGCATGGTTTGGTTTACGATAAAGCCTTTAAAATTATCAATCATAAGGAAAATAATGATTCTATTTCAATAAAGCTGGAGTACAAAGAAAATAAACTCGCTAAAGGGTTTCCATTTACTTATAGTATTCAATTAGAATATGTTTTTACTAGAGATTCTTTAGACTTAATAGTTTTAGTTAAAAATACAAGTGCAGAATCATTTCCTTTTACTTTAGGGTGGCATCCTTATTTTTTAAGTGCTAATTTATACGAGAGTAGTTTGGAGTTTTCAAGTCGAGAAAAGTTAATCCTAGGAGAAAGAAACATAACTACTGGTACCGAATCTATAACAGATGTTAAAATCTTTAATATTGAAGATAAAAAACTAGATGACTGTTGGGCGTTAAGTAGAGGTACTATTAAATTTAACACACCAGAATATCAGTTTCTTTTAAAATCTTCTGAAGAGAATAACTTTTTGCAAGTTTACACGCCCCCCAAAGAAAACATCATAGCCATTGAGCCAACAACTGGCGTATCTAATAGTTTTAATAATCAAATCGGATTGAAAGTATTAGAGCCTAATGCGTCGTATAAGATAGAATGGCGTTTAAAAATGATATAAAAACTTTTAATAATTAAAAAATGAGTACTAAACTAATTAATGAAGTAAAAATAAAGTTTATTGAAACATTTAATGAAGCTCCTTTGTTGGTTTTTTCTCCAGGAAGAATTAACTTAATTGGAGAACATACCGATTATAATGAAGGCTTTGTTTTTCCTGCGGCTGTAGATAAAGGAATAGCCGCAGCTATTCAAAAAAGTAATTCTGGGCATTGTACGGCAATAGCTTTAGATTTAGATAGTACTATTGAATTTGAATTGGACAAATTAAAACCATCACCCGAGGGTAGTTGGGAAAATTATGTGCTTGGCGTGGTTGCCGAAATTCAAAAAAAGAATATAGTAGTAGGTAATTTTAATATCGTTTTCAAGGGGGATATTCCTGGAGGAGCCGGCATGTCTTCTTCAGCAGCTTTAGAAAATAGTGTGGTTTTTGGGCTAAACGAACTATTTGATTTAGGGTTAACAAAGCACGATATGATTTTAATTTCACAAAAAGCAGAGCACAATTACGTGGGTGTTAAATGTGGAATTATGGATCAATACGCGAGCATGTTTGGGGTAGAAAACAATGCGTTGCATTTAGATTGCAGAACGGTTGAATCTAAACCATTCGAAATTAATTTCAAGGATCATCAACTTATGCTAATAAACACGAATGTGAAGCATAGTTTGTCTGATAGTGCGTATAACGATAGGCGAGCTGTTTGCGAAAGTATTTCTGATTTACTTGGAATAAAAGCCCTCAGAGATGCTACCGAAGCAGATTTAGAAAAAGTAAAAGATAAAGTGGCACCAGAAAATTATCAGAAAGCATTATACGCTATTCAAGAAAATAAAAGAACGTTAAAGGCCGCTAAAGCTATAGAAGATGCAGACCTTGATACTTTAGGCACTCTAATCTATCAATCGCATGAAGGCTTATCTAATAAATATAAAGTGAGTTGCGATGAATTAGATTTTCTTGTTGAGCAAGCAAAGAAAAACAAACATGTTTTAGGAGCAAGAATGATGGGTGGCGGTTTTGGAGGATGCACCATTAATTTAGTTGCGAAAACCGAAGCAAAAGCGTTTGCAGATGTAGCTTCTCAAGCTTATAAAAAAAAATTTGATAAGGACTGCTCTGTATATTTTGTAAAATTATCAAACGGTACCCATATAGTAAAGTAAAATTATTTTAATAAAAAATGAATACAGATTTACAAGATTTTTCACATAAAAGATTCAATATATTAACAGGAGAATGGGTTTTGGTGTCTCCACATCGTGCTAAACGCCCGTGGCAAGGACAAAACGAAGTGGTCTCAAACGACCTGAGGCCAGCACACGACCCAAACTGTTATTTATGCGCTACAAACACCAGAATTAACGGAGAAGTTAATCCCGATTATAAAAATGTTTTTGTGTTTACAAACGATTTTGCGGCACTTCAAAGTGATTCGTCAACATTTTCTGTAAATGACGGATTATTAAAAGCCGAAAGTGAAACGGGTATATGTAAAGTTATCTGTTTTAGTCCAGACCACTCAAAGAGTTTAGCAGAGATGGAAGTTGAAGCTATAAATGAAGTTGTAAAAGTTTGGCAAAAGGAGTATAAACTACTTGGCGAAAATCCAGCGATAAATAACGTTCAAATATTTGAAAATAAAGGAGCGGTAATGGGTTGTAGTAATCCGCATCCACATGGCCAGATTTGGAGTCAATCTACGCTTCCAAATGAGGTGGAAAAGAAAGACAATCAACAAAAAGCATATTACTTCAAAAATAAAAGTAGCCTTTTAGGGGATTATTTAAAACAAGAATTAGAAGCCAAAGAAAGAATCATTTTTGAAAACGAAGATTTTGTAGTGCTAACACCTTTTTGGGCTATATGGCCTTTTGAAGCTATGATTGCACCTAAAAAACAATATGTGGATATTACTCAGATATCAGAAAAAGAAAGTTTCGCTTACGCCGAAGTTATTTCGGTTTTAACCAAAGCTTACGACGCTTTATTTAAATGTTCATTCCCATATTCCAGCGGCATCCATCAAGCGCCAACAAATGGTAGAGAGAATAATCATTGGCATTGGCACATGAGCTTTTACCCACCACTATTAAGAAGTGCCACTGTAAAAAAATTCATGGTAGGTTACGAAATGTTTGGTACGCCACAACGCGATATAACAGCAGAACAAGCGGCAAAACGACTGAGAGATTTAATTAAATAGTACTTGAGTTTTTAATTGTAAATTGCAAATAATTATTTGATTGTAATAGAAATATACAATTCAGCAATTTTTGCTTTTTAAAACCGTTTTCTTGATATGCTTTACTTTTTAATTAGCGAGTCTTATACATTTGGGAGTAAAGTAATACTAGGTATTCTGTTTACGGTATTGGCATATTTATTTTTATATTATGCTTTTAAAATGACTGAAATGGCTTATGTTTTAAAACATAAAAAACCATTGTACAATCATTTTTATGTCTATTTAAGACAATTAAACACGACGCAAAAATCAATTTTAAAAAATCATTTTACCTTTTATAAAAATCTAACAGATAAAGAGAAAAAGTATTTCGAGCATCGCGTATCATTATTTATTAAAGACAAAGATTTTATTGGTAGAGAAGGTAATAGAATTACTGATGAGATGAAAGTTTTAATATCAGCAACTGCGGTTATGTTAACTTTTGGGTTTAGAGATTTTTATGTTGGTGTAATTTCAAAAATTGTAGTCTACCCAACTAAATTTTATTCAAATACAAATAAAGCTTATCACAGAGGCGAGTTTAACCCTAAACTAAAAGCATTAGTGTTGTCTTGGGAAGATTTTAAGGCTGGTTTTAATGATGAAAATGATAATTTGAATTTGGGAATTCACGAATTTACTCATGCTATTCATATAAATAGTATGAAAGAACGTGATGTAAGTTCTACCATTTTTAGCGATTCTTTTAAAGAATTAACAAAGTCGCTATCAATAAACGAGACCTTAAGAAATAGGCTAATGGATTCAGGTTATTTTAGAAAATATGCTTTTACAAATCAGTTTGAATTTGTTGCTGTTATCATTGAGAATTTTATTGAGACTCCTAAAGAATTCAAATTAGAATTTCCAGAAATTTATAGTAAGGTTAGGCAAATGCTTAATTTTAATGTAGCAGGATATTAAGACTATTAAAATATCTTAAATCCATGATTTTTATCATACTTTTTTAAGTTTTTCATTTATACTTTTAGTGTGGAATTTAAAACTTAATATCATGAAAAGAAGAACTCCAGTTTCAGAAATAATGTCTAAAGAAGTAATCGCTTTAACTCGATCTGATGACTTAGATAGAGCAGAAATGTTATTTAAAAGACATAATATTAGACATATTCCAGTAGTTAGTGGAGAGTCTATAATAGGTATGTTAAGTTATTCAGACTTGCTACGTATTAGTTTTGCAGATGCAACAAATGATGAACGTGATGTAGATTCGGTAGTTTATAATATGTTTACTATTGAACAGGTAATGACAAAAAACCTGATAAGTGTAACAAGTGAGACTACTATAAAAGAGGTTGCAGAAATTTTAGCCAAAAACGAATTTCATGCGCTTCCAGTAGTAGATGACTCAACTTTAATGGGTATTGTTACAACAACCGATTTAATAAACTATTTATTAAAGCAGTTTTAGGGGTTTACTATAGCTTTTAAATCTTTAATCGTTTCAAGTTGATTATTGCTTTTAAATACATAGCTACCAGCAACTAAAACATCAGCGCCAGATTCTGTTAACGCACTTGCATTTTTGTTAGTAACTCCACCATCAATTTCAATAAGTGTTGATGCGCCTTTGCGGTTTATTAATGCTTTAAGTTGTTGTACTTTATTATAGGTATTTTCAATAAAGCTTTGCCCACCAAAACCAGGGTTTACACTCATAAGGCATACTAAATCTATATCGTTAATAGTGTCTTCTAAAACGTTTATGTTTGTATGCGGATTTAGTGCAACACCAGCTTTCATACCTTCAGCTTTTATGGCCTGAATTGTACGGTGTAAATGGGTACAAGCTTCGTAATGTACTGTTAGAATATCGCTACCTAAATCGGCGAATGTTTTTATATAACGGTCTGGATCAACAATCATTAAATGTACATCAATAGTTTTTTTTGCATGTTTAGTAATAGCATGTAAAACAGGCATTCCAAAAGAAATATTGGGTACAAAAACACCATCCATAATATCAATATGAAACCAGTCTGCTTCACTTTGGTTAATCATTTCTATGTCGCGTTGTAGGTTTGCAAAGTCTGCTGCTAAAACTGATGGTGCAATTAATTTTGTGCTCATTAAGATAAGTTATTTTATTTGCGCAAAAATAGTATAAAAAAACAAACCCGCGGTAATCAGCCGCGGGTTCTTTCATCAATCAAAAAACGAACAGTTATGTGAAACTGTTTGTTGTCGTAATTTAGTCGTAATTTAATTACTATCCTAAATATGTTTTTAATATTTTACTTCTAGATGTATGTTTTAATCTACGAATAGCTTTCTCTTTTATTTGTCTTACACGTTCACGAGTTAGGTCGAAAGTCTCACCAATTTCTTCTAAAGTCATTGGGTGTTGATTTCCTAAACCAAAGTATAAACGAATAACATCTGCTTCACGAGGAGTTAAAGTTTCAAGAGCTCTTTCAATTTCTGTACGTAACGATTCGTGTAATAATTCTCTATCAGGATTTGGAGATTCTCCAGAATTTAATACATCGTATAAATTAGAATCTTCACCTTCAACTAATGGTGCATCCATACTTACGTGACGACCAGAATTCTTCATAGATTCTTTTACGTCATTAATTGTCATATCCAACTCTTTTGCTATTTCTTCAGCAGAAGGTGGGCGCTCATGACTTTGCTCTAAAAAGGCAAATGTTTTATTAATTTTATTAATAGAACCAATTTTATTTAATGGTAAACGTACAATACGCGATTGTTCAGCTAAAGCTTGTAAAATAGATTGACGAATCCACCAAACAGCGTATGATATAAATTTAAAACCACGTGTTTCATCAAAACGTTGTGCCGCTTTAATTAAGCCTAAATTACCTTCATTAATTAAATCTGGTAAAGTAAGTCCTTGGTTTTGATATTGCTTAGCTACCGATACCACGAAACGTAAATTAGCTTTCGTTAACTTCTCTAAAGCTATTTGATCGCCAGCTTTAATACGTTGTGCTAATTCTACTTCTTCGTCTGCGGTAATTAAGTCAACCTTTCCAATTTCTTGCAGGTATTTATCTAACGATGCAGTTTCTCTATTTGTAACCTGCTTCGTAATTTTAAGTTGTCTCATGTAGTGTGCTCCTGTATTTAATTATGTGAATAATAGGCCGTTCAATAGTTATACGTATAAATGTTATATTTTGTTACAAAAAAGATTAATTTTTTTTAGCGCTTTGGTTTTTAGACACTAAAATGGTTTAAAAGTCACATTTATTGTTTTTTTTCTAATTATTTGGGCGTTACCCAATCCTTCGACTACGCTTAGGGCAAGAGCGGTCGGGCTTTTCGTTACAAGTCCTGGCTCGTGCCTCGCTGTAGGCTTTCCTCTGCAATCCTAATACGCTATACGCTCACTGTTGTGGCTCACATAAACCAGACACTCAAAATATGTTATTTTGTATTAAATGATTTTAAATCAGCAAAAAATTAATAGAAAGGATTTTTTTGTGTTGTTTATTGTGGTTGAAGCTCTTATTCTTGTATAGGAATTTGTCTTTTTTTATTTGTTATATCCGCATGTTGGGTGTAGTTTTTTTATTCGCTTATTCTATTTTTTAAATCCATTCTCTCGTGTAGAATTCTGATTATTTCAATTCTATCATTTGACATTTGCTGATAAAATATTATGTGTTTTCCAGATTTTAGTCCGAGTAAGTTTTTGTTTATTCCGTAATATTCTTTTCCAATATTGGGATTATCTCCAATTCCATTACAAGCCATTTTAACAGTTGCATAATATTTATCAGCTTGTTTTTCAGACCATTTTTCGAAAGTGTAATCCCAAATCCTATTTAAGTCATCAATAGCTTCTTGTCTCAGTATAACTTTAGCCATTCTTTCTTTTTTCTGCTTTTAGTCTTTTCAGATTTTCATCAAAATCAAAATCCTCAACTAATGGACTGTTTAATCCTTCTTGTATAGCATTTCGCAATGCAATTACTTTACTTTCTTCATTTTCCAACATTCTGAGTCCAGCTCTGATAACTTCGCTAACGTTTTTGTATCTACCAGCAGAAACTTGAGTTTGTACAAACTGGTCAAAATAATTTCCGAGTGATATGGATGTATTCTTCATTGTTTTATTTTTAATCAAATTTACCAAAAATTGGTAAAAACTCCAAATTTAACTCGATTTTCAAATTACACCCAACGGTCTGGGCTATGATTTCGTTGTGGAATCATCCGCAGGATTATTCCGCTTAGAAAACAGCCTAATTTTATAAATTAAACTTCGTTTTAACTCGTTGCCACAATTACTTATAGCCATTGTGCTTATTGCACAAAACTTGTTAAAGATACAGAAATTTCGTATTTTTATATATGCAAGGCAAGAAAGATTACCAAGAAAAATTATTCGCTCAATTTCAACAGAGTGAGCGTATACCTAAAGGCAATTTTTATCGGAGGTTAAGATCAGCTTTAGATTTAAAATTTCTATATCCGTTAACCGCGAAGTACTACGGTACAAGTGGACAGAAAAGCATCGATCCTGTAGTTTTCTTCAAGTTGTGCTTGGTGGGTTATTTAGAAAAAATAATTAGCGATAGGCAATTACTGCAGCATAGCAGTATGCGTTTAGATATTCTGTATTTTATAGGCTATGATATCGATGAAGAACTACCATGGCATTCTACCATTAGCCGTACCCGCCAGTTATATCCAGGATCTGTATTTGAAGAAGTGTTTACAAAGATATTGAGTATGTGTGTAGAAAAAGGTATGGTTAGCGGTCATACCCAAGCAATTGATTCTGCTCCAGTAAAGGCAAATGCCTCAATGGATAGTTTAGAATTAAAAGTGCCCAAAGCAGATTTAGAAACACATTTACATCACATCCGCCATATTAGTGCTATGGATAAAAAAAAAAGTCCACTAAGAAAATCAAAACTCAATAAGGCTAGTCAAGCCTCTCAAACCATCACAGCCAATACACAAGAATTACAGTCCATCAGATCAAGAAACAAGAGATGGACAAAAGACCAAGACCAGCGCCCAGGAGCAGGCAACAAAGGGAGTAAGTATACCTCAAACAAAACGCATTATAGCCCCACCGATCCCGATGCCCGTATTAGTGTAAAACCAGGTAAAGCAAGGAAGTTAAACTATATGAGTCAACTTAGTGTTGACACCGCCCATCATGCGATAACCGATATAAAGGCTTACCATGCCGATAAAAAAGACAATCAATATTTACAAGATATTACCAAACGTTTAAAAAACAGACTACATAACCAATGCATGTTATGGCGAAACTGTGTAGCAGACACGGGCTATAGTAGTGGCGAGAATTATGCGTTTTTAGAATCAGAGGGACTAGAGAGTTTTATCCCGCCCCATGGCACTTATAAAGGCGGACCAGACGGGTTCATTTATCATGAAAATCACGACCATTATGTTTGTCCAGAAGGCCATATCATTCCCTTTAAAAAAGTGTTTTTAGACTATAGAACCCAGACCAAGAAGAAAGAATATCGCAATTCCTCAAAGGTTTGTAAAGGTTGTCCAATAGCATTACAATGCCTAGGTAAATCAGCAAAAGAAAAGAAGTTTTCTGTTACTTATTATAAAGCGGAATATCAACGCAACAATACGCGAGTAAACAGTAAACGAGGTCGGAATATGAAAGGCAAACGACAAAGCACAGTAGAACCAGTATTTGGAACCCTTACCCAGTTTATGGGACTCAGAAAAATAAATACCATTGGCATAGCACAGGCCAATAAGGTGATGCATTTGTCAGCCATGGCCTATAATCTGAAAAAGTATTTAAAATTCACTCAAAAACGTGTAAAGAGTGAAGCAGGAATGCTTGCTTTAATCCGTTTTATAAAAACGGTATGCAGAGAAGCAAATAGATTGCTTTTAAGGGGGTTTAAAAATCCAGAAATTGTGATGTTCTAAAAAAGAAAAGCGCCTTAAAAAGAAGCTTTTGAGCTAAAGTATATGTTTTTTAGTGCTTTGTGCAACGATTACCATTGTTGTGTGCAGTTTTTTATTTCAGTCGTTTTTTTATATCCATTCTCTGATGTAAAATTCTAACGATTTCTACAATTTCATTTTCGACCTTTCTGTAAAAAATCAGATGCGATTTGATTTTCGTTACTCGATAGTTTTTTCGGGTTTGTTCAGCCGATTTTCCAATCAGATAGTTGTCCGCTATAAATTCAATCTCTCCGATTATCAAGTCGTAATATCTGTCTGCTTGTTCTTTAGACCATTTTTGAAAAGTATAAACCCAAATATCATTTAAATCATCAATCGCTTGTTTACTTATTCGGTATTGTTTTTTACTCATAAGTGTTTGCGATGTAATTCAGTCAGGTTTTGATTCGGGTCAAAATTTTCAATAAAACCACTATTTTCTCCGACTTCGAGAGCTTTAATTAATTCTCTTTCTTTTTTTTCTTCGCGTTCCAGCAAACGTAATGCAGAACGAATAACTTCGCTTACCGAACCATATCTACCTGAATTTACTTCTTCTCTGATAAAATCCTCAAAATGATTTCCGAGTGATATAGATGTGTTTTTTCCCATTTTGACTATAATTTTACTCAAATATACCAAATCTTGGTAACGTAGCCAAATTGCTCACAACGTTTAGTATAACCGCAGTTGCGGGTTAAATATACGAAATGTCTCGGTTAAGCACTGACCTTGGCAATTACAGAGTGGATTCGGACGTAGTTGAATCCGCCGTAATTGCGGTTATACATTGTTGTGCGTTCGTTTTTTATTTCGTCATTATTAATAATAAATCTCCATTATACCTTCTTTCAAAAGTCGAATTGTTCATTTTTTCCTGTGTTACTATTGATATTGATTCTATTGCGTTTAAGTCAATTTTAGTTTTCTCTTTCAAACTGTCAGTCATTGGAATTCCGTCAATAATTATTAAATCAATTTTTCTTTTAGCTTCTATCTTTCTATCAGGAAATAAGCTGTCCAATTTGAAGTTTTTAATCTCAAATAATTCGGTCGGTTTCAGTTGAGTGATTTTCAATACTCGAGTTCGTTTGTCAATTTGGATATTTTCAATATTGTCTTTATCGAGAAATACAGTTTCTAAATCCATTTTTTCACTATCCACAAACATTTTATATTCAGCTGAATATTTTTTTAAGATTTTATTTCGGTCGTATTTTATATTTCGAGTTGCGCAACCGAAAGTCAAAGTCAGGGTTAGTAGAAATAGAAATATTCTCACCTTATATGTTTTGTTCTTAAAAATATTCCAATTCCGATTTCCATAAAAACTCCATTGAGTGACTGATTCTTTTCGTTTAGTTATCGCGCTCCTTAAATGTCTTGTCCTGAAATACGGCTACAGGTTAAAATTTAATTTAGGCTGATAATTTGTATACCATATTTGGTGTTTTATAGTCTAAAGATAAATGTAATCTTATTTCGTTGTATAAATTAATTGCATTTTTTGTAGCTCTTTTGGCGTGAGCCACGTCAGTAAAGGTTTGGTCCAAATAGAATTCATCTTTTAAGATACCGTTTACACGTTCAGCCATTGCATTTTCGTAGCAATGATTTTCTTCAGTCATGCTGATTCCAATCTTTTTTCTCTTAAGAATTTGTGTGTATTGATTGCTACAATATTGTATGCCTCTGTCAGAATGATGAATAAGTTGTTTAATATTCTTCGCTTTATTTAAAGCCTTATTAAGAGCTCTAAGACATCCTTTTAGTTCTAGGCTATCACACTTATGTCATAACCAACAATTTTTCGAGAATACATGTCAGTAATGAGCGCTAGATAACAAAACCCTTTTACGGTTCTAATGTAAGTTATATCGCTTACCCAAACTTGATTTGGTCTTGTAACTTCCATATCTTTTATAATGTTATTATACTTATAAAAACGATGATAAGAATTGGTAGTTCTGGCACTAGTTTTCTTTCTAAGTGTTAGCATATTGTGTTTTCTAAGGACATTAAATAAGGTATCTCTACCAACTTTAAGGCTAGCTTTAGTAAACTCGTTATCTAATGATTTCATGAGTTTACGCACACCTTCTCTAGGAAGGGATTTACGTTTTTTACTGACTATGTTTATAATCTGTTGTTCTATTTTTAAACGCATATCAGCTCTAGATTTGTATTTGTAATACGCATCACGTTTAAGTCCAAAACAACTGGTTATAGTTGTTAAAGAGGTAAATCCCTTAGATTTTTCTTTAGCTTTGATTAAGGCTTTATACTTAACTTTTTTTTTAGTTCAGCAATGGATTTATAACCTAAATCTTCAGCAGCTACTTCCAGATATGAATCTAATACCATAGCATCCAAATCCTTTTTAAGCAGTAGTTTTTTAAGCTGTTCAATCTCTTTTTGCAGTGCTTTAATTCTAGATATTTCGTCTTTTGTTTCCACTTTTACTCTGGTGTTCATTAAGTCTTTACGATTATATTTTTTAATCCACTCATTGACTGTTGTAGGCGCAATAGAGTAGAGTTTACAAAGTTCGCTCTTTGTGTGTTTTCCGGTTGTAAGTTCGGCTAAAATTTTTAATTTGAAAGGTTCACTGTAACGTCTAATTACTTTGTCATTTCTATACATAATGTTTAAAATTATGTAGCCTTATTTCAGGACGGGTCAATATGTGCTACAACGGGTTTGCATATGCCTTTGTAGCGTGTGCAAGCCGAAAGATAGTAAATAAAAACTGACAGAGAAAATCCGCAAGGATTTTCGTAAGTAAGAACTGAACTAGCTATAAGGTATATGCGTTGTTGCCAATTGTACTTTTGAATCAGTTCAGACGTTCATTGACATACTGAAAACTTTATTTTTTTTCGATGGAAGGCAGATTGCTGACAGTCGGAAGCAAAAATTAATTATTTTCTAGCCAGTTATATAGGTAATCAAAAGTTAAACCCATAGTACGTAAATTGGTTTGCAAATGCATTGCTGGTACGTCTTTATCTTTATCTCTGTGAGTTACTGGTCTAAAACAGCCAGGACATTGATAATGAACATGGGAAGCCTTTGTTCTTTTGTATTTACAGTTATGAGCTACTAAGAACCGCACCCAATCCTTTGTTTTTATTGGGCGTCTAGCCATATTAAGCTGCTGTGGTTTCTAGAGATTGTACTCTGGCGTTTGTAAGATTTTGAAGTTCTCCGTTTTCATCAACATAAGCTTTAGAAAATTGCTTTCTTGCGTATTTTTTTGATTCCCAACCTAAAGAACGTAATTCTTTTTGTTGTTGAGGAGCTTTAAGTTTTAGTAAATACTCGCAAAAAACTTCTAAATTATGTCTAAAAGATTCTTCAGCTTCTTTTTTTGTGTCTCCATATCCAGAAGTATTTAATGACGAAGAATAGCAAACCCAAATATCTCCTTCTTGTCCTGTTAACACATTGATTCTTGCTCTTACTTGATGCTTACTCACTTTAAGCTGTTCGGTAACGTAAGGCATGTCGTCAAATTTTTTAAAAGAATCTGAATGCTTGGTCATATTTATATGTTATGATTAAGAAGTCTAGTTGTTGTTGACAAATATAACTAAAAGTGAAATATACACAACTCTATTGACTATAATTTTATATTTATAATGGAATATTAGTCTGATAAAATTAAGATAAATTACAATGCTATTGTGTTAAATTTTTATAAAAATTCCGCAAACAAGCTAAAAAAAGGTCGGAAAAAAATAAAGAGATTTCAGTATATCAGATAATGATTAACGGTACAGTTGTATTGTTGGCAACGGTTACGTATATGAAATGTTGCGTGTTTGCGTGCGAGGATTTTCCGAAGGAAAATCGGAAGCTAGCAAATGAGCAACTAACTTTGTTTAAGCACAAAATAGCAATTTTTTATATACTTTGTTGTGCACTGGCTTTTATTCTATCGTTAATATTTTTAAAGTCCTTTTCTCCCATTTCAATTTTTATTTTCTCCATGTTCAATTCCACTAAACGCTGCAATTTTTTAGATTCAGCTAGATTTTTAGTCCAAAACTCTACTGGTATTTTGGAAACTGCTTCTAGCAAATCGCCTTTATAAAAATCCGCCTCAATCAAAATATCCTTCTCAAGTTTGTCAAGAGCAATTTCGGTCAGGTATTCAAGTCCGATTTTTTGAGATATTAGAAGTCTTAATTGTCTGTTGGTCAGTTCTCCAATACTGATTTTTCGATAACGAAAACATCTTTCAATCAATCCAGTAGGAAATTCGGTTGGTTCAGTCCAAATATCGTTTTCAAGTTGTTCGATGGTTTTTGTTCTTACTGACATATTAAAACTATGAATATGATTAAAAACGCTGCTCCAAGAAAAGCATTATGAGCTTTATCAATACCTTTATTTGTCTTGTCTGATTTAAATCTAAAATAATGTCCGATAAGGGATGGGTATCCTTTATAGGCAGCATAAAAAAAGTAGATTCCTAAAACAGGTAAAATCAAATAATAGACTTTCATAGGCGTTTTTCTGAGCTTGTGCACAATGGTCTCGTATAAGAATAGTTGCGGGTTTACGTGCGAGGATTTTCCGCAGGAAAATCAGACGTAGTATACTTGCAACGACCTTTGGTTAAGCCCAAAATCGAGCAATTATTTTTATACATTGTTGCCATTAGTACTTTTTTCAGATGCTATTTTATTTATTCTCGGTTGTATAAACCAAATTCCGATTGGAAAGAACCAAATCATAAAAAATTCTCCTATAAAATCACTAAAAGTAACAGTTCGTTTTAATTCAGTCGTTTTGATTGTTTTCGATACAAAATATAATAAATAGAACATACAGAACATTGAAAATAGATGCATTGGAATGACAATAAATAACATTTTTCCAACAATTCCGCCAGCAGCATTATTTCCAGACGAAAATCCGTAAAATGTAGTTCCGATTATTATTAATAAGAAAAGAATATAAGTCAGAGGAATGAAGAAGAAAATTTTAAACTTTTTTATTTTCATATTAATGTCAGTCGGAATATACTTCTGTAGTCCAATTCCAATAGACCAAAACCAGCCAAAAAATAGTCCAACGTAAATGACCATTATTATTGGAAATATCTTCATCATGTTCAATATTCCTGTTTGGTCAGGATTTCCGTTTGAGTCAATATTCGCAAACATTGAAGTCATAACGACTATTTGTATAAGAATCGGAATTCCGAACATTAAAGTGAATAATAGCCAATGTTTAGCATTTAAAAATTTATTTATCATTTAGTTCGTCGGTTTTTCAGTATTAATGGCAAC
>NZ_KN525716.1:1166870-1175474 GCF_000789235.1 Wocania ichthyoenteri Th78 | reverse complement strand
AATGGTCTCGTATAAGAATAGTTGCGGGTTTACGTGCGAGGATTTTCCGCAGGAAAATCAGACGTAGTATACTTGCAACGACCTTTGGTTAAGCCCAAAATCGAGCAATTATTTTTATACATTGTTGCCATTAGTACTTTTTTCAGATGCTATTTTATTTATTCTCGGTTGTATAAACCAAATTCCGATTGGAAAGAACCAAATCATAAAAAATTCTCCTATAAAATCACTAAAAGTAACAGTTCGTTTTAATTCAGTCGTTTTGATTGTTTTCGATACAAAATATAATAAATAGAACATACAGAACATTGAAAATAGATGCATTGGAATGACAATAAATAACATTTTTCCAACAATTCCGCCAGCAGCATTATTTCCAGACGAAAATCCGTAAAATGTAGTTCCGATTATTATTAATAAGAAAAGAATATAAGTCAGAGGAATGAAGAAGAAAATTTTAAACTTTTTTATTTTCATATTAATGTCAGTCGGAATATACTTCTGTAGTCCAATTCCAATAGACCAAAACCAGCCAAAAAATAGTCCAACGTAAATGACCATTATTATTGGAAATATCTTCATCATGTTCAATATTCCTGTTTGGTCAGGATTTCCGTTTGAGTCAATATTCGCAAACATTGAAGTCATAACGACTATTTGTATAAGAATCGGAATTCCGAACATTAAAGTGAATAATAGCCAATGTTTAGCATTTAAAAATTTATTTATCATTTAGTTCGTCGGTTTTTCAGTATTAATGGCAACGGTTACGTATAATATTAGTGGCGCGTTTAAGCACTAATTTAATAAATAGAAACTTGCCAGCGGAAAATTCCGAAGGAATTTTCCAAGTAAGCTAGAACTAGCCATTAATTTTATGCTTTGTTGTGGTTAGTTTTTTAAATCCGATAAAACATCTTTCAATTCAATAATGTCTTCTCTTACTGCTGGTTCTTTTACTATAGAAAGTGCTTTATTCACAAGTTTATATGACATTTCATAATCTTTTTTCTTGTAATATGAATTAGCCAAATTGTAATAAAAATATCCTTTTTTCTCTTGATTATTTTCCAATTCAAGACCTTTTTCTAATACTTCTATTGACTTATTAAATTTCAAGAGTTTATTATAAGCGGTTCCGAAGTTTATATAGGTTATAGTGAAAGTACTGTCAATTTTCAGGGACTTTTCAAAATAAAGAGTACAATCCGCTAAGTTTTTTAAATCAGCAGAAACTCCTCCCAAAGCATTAAGAATGATTTTATTATCAGGCTCTAAGCCGTTTGCTTTTTTGTATAATTTTTTAGCCTTTGAAAAATTACCTTTAGAATTTTGTTCGGAAGCAAGGTCAAAAGTTATAGAAGCAATAGAATCTTTTATTCCACCTCTTTTAAATTGATTTTTATAATGGATTGTTGTGTCTTTAGAATGTTTTGAAACAACCTTATCTGAATCGCTTTTACAATTCAGAAATGTCAAAATTAATATTGTAAGTAGTATGTTTTTCATAATTAACCACAACCCGCAAAGTATAAGGTTCGTGGATGCGCAGCATACAGGTTGGAACCGTTTGCTGCGCTCTATGAATCTTATAGCTTGTTAGGTAGTAGTTACCATAAGGGTTTTCAATTAGTTAATAAATATACTAAAAGTTAGTCAGAGTGCAGTCTATACTTTGCGGGTTAGGAAGAATAAGCAAACAGTGGAAATTTTAAATTTTATGATAAGCGATAAGCTTGTGCTGTGACTTGATTTATGGTTACGTGTTGCTATTAATTCATCTATTGCCTAAAAAATTTAATGTTTCGTTTGCGTGCCCTTGTGGTTATTCTTCCTAACGGCTCGTATATGAAAAGTAGGGCGGGCGGTTGGTAAGCACCTAACTTTCGGTTTAGCACGAAGCCATATTTTTAATTTTCTTTTTAACTTTTCTGTTGTCTAAAATACAAATTAAAAATATGGCGCCCTCGCAGACACGACCAAGCCTTTGTTTAAGTACTATTTGCCCTATTTTTTATATACATTGTTAGCCAACGTATTTTTTGATTATCATTGCCGAACAATGACCACCAAAACCAAAACTGTTGCTTAAAGCATAATCAACTTTTTTAAAGGATTTTTCTCCTAATGACAAGTTTAATTCCTTCGGAATATTTTCATCAATTTTTGTTGTATTGATTGTTGGTGGTATCAAATCTGTTTTCACAGATAAACAAGTCGATATTGCCTCTATAGCACCAGTTCCACCTAATAAATGTCCGGTCATAGATTTAGACGCACTAATTTGTATTTCCGAAATATTTGTTTCAAATAGCTTGGTGATTGCATTAATTTCAGATAAATCTCCAAGCCCAGTTGAAGTTGCGTGTGCATTTATATAGTCAATTTCATTTGGTGTTATTTTAGCTTCTTTTATTCCGCTATCCATTGCTAAATATGCTCCAAATCCTTCTGGATGCGTTCCGGTTATATGATAAGCATCTGAACTTTCACCTCCACCAATAATTTCCGCATAAATATTAGCATTTCTTTTCAATGCCGAATCAATACTTTCAATAATCAAAGCTCCTGCACCTTCTCCAACAACAAAGCCATCTCTGTTTGTGTCGAATGGTTTTGAAGCGGAACTGAAATTTTCATTGTTGGTGGACATTGCTTTCATAGCGTTAAATCCTCCAATTGATGATTCTGTTATTGGTGCTTCTGAACCACCAGCGATAATAATATCTGCTTTTCCTAACCTGATATAATTAAAGGATTGAATAATGCTTTGTGTTGATGAAGCACAAGCTGTAACAGGGCAATAATTTACACCTCTGAGTCCGTGGTTAATTGAAATTATACCAGACAAACCATTGGATATTATTTTCGGTATAAAAAACGGATTAAAACGAGGGTTGAAATTCCCATTTGTATAATCAATTATTTCCTTTTCAAAGGTTTCAAAGCCACCAATGCCACTCGAAAATATTACACCAATTCTGTTAGTGTCTAATTTTGAAAAGTCGAGATTAGCATCTTTGATTGCTTCTTCTGCTGAGATTAGTCCATATTGACTAAACCTATCAAGTTTTCTAGCTTCCTTACGGTCAAAATAATCTAAAGCGTCATAGTCTTTTATTTCACAAGCGAATTGAGTTTTGAATTTGCTTGAATCAAAACGTGTTATTTTATTTGCACCAGAAATTCCTTTCAATAGATTTTCCCAATACTGTTTTACATTTTTTCCAATAGGTGTAATTGCTCCTAGTCCTGTTATTACTACTCTTTTCATATTTATATATCTTTGCCATATACCTTACGGTATATGAATGATTAAATTTTTTTACTTCTGTTTTAATTGTAAAATTTCTATTTCTAGATGTTCTATGTTATTTAATAAAATCTCTGGTTTATTCAATGTTTTTGCCAATAAAATGCTACCCTCAATTATAGCAATCATTCGATACGAAAATAGGTCGATATCTATTTCTTTTAGTTCGTTTTTATTAACTCCTTCAATTAAGATTGATACAATTTTTTTGTGCCAACTACGAATTGTTTTTACAACTTCTTTTTTTAATAATTCATTTCCATCATCAGTATCAACAGCAGTATTTAGGATTGCACAACCTCCATTCTTAAAAATTGGTTTAAATGATGTTTTATAATGATTTAGAAATGCAATTAATTTATTTGCTGAATTATCTTCTTTTTCAATTTTGTTAATTATTTGACGAGTCTGAAATTTATAATTGAATTTAAAAGCTTCTAAAGCAACTTCGTTTTTATCTTTGAAGTTGCCATAAATACTGCCTTTTGTTAATCCAGTAGCATTGGTTAAATCGGACAAATACGTTCCTGTATATCCCTTTTTATTGAATATAGAAGCAGTCTTTTCAATTATTAATTGTCTAGTTTTTTCTGACCTTACCATTTTGCTAATATACTCTACGGTATATGACTTTCCAAATTTTTGTATTGATTTTGATTTTTTTCTGTGATTTTCATTGGTTGCTTGGATATGTTGGCTAATGGTCTCGTATAAGAATAGTTGCGGGTTTACGTGCGAGGATTTTCCGCAGGAAAATCAGACGTAGTATACTTGCAACGACCTTTGGTTAAGCCCAAAATCGAGCAATTATTTTTATACATTGTTGCCATTAGTACTTTTTTCAGATGCTATTTTATTTATTCTCGGTTGTATAAACCAAATTCCGATTGGAAAGAACCAAATCATAAAAAATTCTCCTATAAAATCACTAAAAGTAACAGTTCGTTTTAATTCAGTCGTTTTGATTGTTTTCGATACAAAATATAATAAATAGAACATACAGAACATTGAAAATAGATGCATTGGAATGACAATAAATAACATTTTTCCAACAATTCCGCCAGCAGCATTATTTCCAGACGAAAATCCGTAAAATGTAGTTCCGATTATTATTAATAAGAAAAGAATATAAGTCAGAGGAATGAAGAAGAAAATTTTAAACTTTTTTATTTTCATATTAATGTCAGTCGGAATATACTTCTGTAGTCCAATTCCAATAGACCAAAACCAGCCAAAAAATAGTCCAACGTAAATGACCATTATTATTGGAAATATCTTCATCATGTTCAATATTCCTGTTTGGTCAGGATTTCCGTTTGAGTCAATATTCGCAAACATTGAAGTCATAACGACTATTTGTATAAGAATCGGAATTCCGAACATTAAAGTGAATAATAGCCAATGTTTAGCATTTAAAAATTTATTTATCATTTAGTTCGTCGGTTTTTCAGTATTAATGGCAACGGGTTTGTATATGGTTTGTTGCGTGGTTAAGTAACTAAGTTAACAAATAAAAACCGAATAGAAAATCCGCGAGGATTTTCGTAAGTAGGCTAGAACCAAGCAATAAATTATATACAGTGTTGTAGCCAGTTTTTTTATTCATAAATATTTATTCGGATTACGTTTTCAAATACATCAAAAAATCCGATAACTTCGTATCGACCAGTAATAAAATTATTCAGGTAGTGGTTTTCAGCGGTTATTTTTATTCCGCTTTCAAATGTGAAAACTTTGTAATCTAATAATTGTTTAAGCTTCATTAATTCAGAACCTTGTCTTTTTGATAAATATGTTCCGTCTTTGTGTGTTGATATATGATAAAGTTCATTTTCAAAAGGAAAACTAACCAGTATTGTTCCTCCAATATTTTTATATAGTTGTTTCAGTCCTTTCGTAGATTTTCCTTTCAAATATTTTTCTTTGACGGAATCAGTCATATTTAATTCCTCAAGTTTATGTGGATTACTTATTTCATAAATTTCTGAAAATCCAGACATATGAGCCAATGAAGTTGTCAAGTAGTATTTTCCGTTCAACTTTACAATTGAAGACGGACAAGTTGCTTTCGCGATATATTTTTTCCCAGTTTCTTTATTTTTAAATTCAATTGTTCCGCCGAATTCTCCTCGGCAAGAATCTCGGACAATGAAATATTCGTCCTCGTAAAAATTTTCAAATCGATGCTCAAAAGCAGCATAGTCCGTTTTAAATTCAGACTTTTCTTTTTTGATTAGTTCTATCTTAAATTCAGATGTTTTTTCTTGTGCAGAAACAAACTGAAAAATGAGAATAAATATGACTATTAGATTGAATTTCATAGGTTTTTCCGAAAATTGGCTACAACCCGCAAAGTATAAGGTTCGTGGATGCGCAGCATACAGGTTGGAACCGTTTGCTGCGCTCTATGAATCTTATAGCTTGTTAGGTAGTAGTTACCATAAGGGTTTTCAATTAGTTAATAAATATACTAAAAGTTAGTCAGAGTGCAGTCTATACTTTGCGGGTTAGGAAGAATAAGCAAACAGTGGAAATTTTAAATTTTATGATAAGCGATAAGCTTGTGCTGTGACTTGATTTATGGTTACGTGTTGCTATTAATTCATCTATTGCCTAAAAAATTTAATGTTTCGTTTGCGTGCCCTTGTGGTTATTCTTCCTAACGTGTTTGTATATGGTTTGTTGCGTGGTTAAGCAACTAAAAATAAAAACCGAATAGAAAATCCGCGAGGATTTTCGTAAGTAGGCTAGAACCAAGCAATAAATTATATACGGTGTTGGCAACAGTAATTTTACATCCTACTTTTTAAAAAATTTATAAATGCAGAACAAGTAGTCAACATAAATTTTGCTTCGTAAAAATCAATTTCTCTGTCGCTTTCTATTAGCGCGTGTCTAATTCCTGCGTCATCACTTGTGTAACCATATAAGGAACTAAAAGCTTTCTTCAAAGCTGGGTGCAAATGTCCATCATTTTCAAGTTTCTTTAATGTTTGTCCCAATGTTGATTTATCATCTCCAATAAATATCTTGCACATAGATTCGATTGCAGATATAGATTCTTTAATTGAGTTTCTATAATCAGGATTTTGTTTGTCAGAAAGTAATTTCAATGAAGTCTCTAAATGTGTTTTTACCGATTTAAAAGAATCATTGTTACTTATTGCATCTTCAATTGCTTGTATTTCTTCTTTGGATGAAATTGGTACAATTTGAGAATTTAGAAATCTATAACCAGCTTTTTCTCTTTCAAAAATTTTATTAAATAATTCAAAATAGTCACCTTTTGAATATTTTCCGGAAAACTCAATCAAATCATAAATTTCGTACCATTCTGTTTTATCAGAAAAAAAGAATTTTCTAATATGATTAATTAAGGAATCTTTGCTCACATATTGGTCCTGGGATATTGGTGATGTATCTATAGGTAGTTTGAAAAAATTTAACCAAAGAGAATATGTATATATATAAAGTTCTTTCCGACCTGTAGTGTAATTTTTTCGTTCTAATTTATTTATATAGTTATCAAGAAATATTGTCCATAGCGAATTTTTCAATTCAATATCTATGATTTCAAATTGTAATTCTTGTTTTATCGATTTATATCCTAATCTTTCGGAAAATTTCATTCGTTTGTTTTATTGTTGCCAATGGTCTCGTATAAGAATAGTTGCGGGTTTACGTGCGAGGATTTTCCGCAGGAAAATCAGACGTAGTATACTTGCAACGACCTTTGGTTAAGCCCAAAATCGAGCAATTATTTTTATACATTGTTGCCATTAGTACTTTTTTCAGATGCTATTTTATTTATTCTCGGTTGTATAAACCAAATTCCGATTGGAAAGAACCAAATCATAAAAAATTCTCCTATAAAATCACTAAAAGTAACAGTTCGTTTTAATTCAGTCGTTTTGATTGTTTTCGATACAAAATATAATAAATAGAACATACAGAACATTGAAAATAGATGCATTGGAATGACAATAAATAACATTTTTCCAACAATTCCGCCAGCAGCATTATTTCCAGACGAAAATCCGTAAAATGTAGTTCCGATTATTATTAATAAGAAAAGAATATAAGTCAGAGGAATGAAGAAGAAAATTTTAAACTTTTTTATTTTCATATTAATGTCAGTCGGAATATACTTCTGTAGTCCAATTCCAATAGACCAAAACCAGCCAAAAAATAGTCCAACGTAAATGACCATTATTATTGGAAATATCTTCATCATGTTCAATATTCCTGTTTGGTCAGGATTTCCGTTTGAGTCAATATTCGCAAACATTGAAGTCATAACGACTATTTGTATAAGAATCGGAATTCCGAACATTAAAGTGAATAATAGCCAATGTTTAGCATTTAAAAATTTATTTATCATTTAGTTCGTCGGTTTTTCAGTATTAATGGCAACGTGTTTGTATATGGTTTGTTGCGTGGTTAAGTAACTAAGTTAACAAATAAAAACCGAATAGAAAATCCGCGAGGATTTTCGTAAGTAGGCTAGAACCAAGCAATAAATTATATACAGTGTTGTAGCCAGTTTTTTTATTCATAAATATTTATTCGGATTACGTTTTCAAATACATCAAAAAATCCGATAACTTCGTATCGACCAGTAATAAAATTATTCAGGTAGTGGTTTTCAGCGGTTATTTTTATTCCGCTTTCAAATGTGAAAACTTTGTAATCTAATAATTGTTTAAGCTTCATTAATTCAGAACCTTGTCTTTTTGATAAATATGTTCCGTCTTTGTGTGTTGATATATGATAAAGTTCATTTTCAAAAGGAAAACTAACCAGTATTGTTCCTCCAATATTTTTATATAGTTGTTTCAGTCCTTTCGTAGATTTTCCTTTCAAATATTTTTCTTTGACGGAATCAGTCATATTTAATTCCTCAAGTTTATGTGGATTACTTATTTCATAAATTTCTGAAAATCCAGACATATGAGCCAATGAAGTTGTCAAGTAGTATTTTCCGTTCAACTTTACAATTGAAGACGGACAAGTTGCTTTCGCGATATATTTTTTCCCAGTTTCTTTATTTTTAAATTCAATTGTTCCGCCGAATTCTCCTCGGCAAGAATCTCGGACAATGAAATATTCGTCCTCGTAAAAATTTTCAAATCGATGCTCAAAAGCAGCATAGTCCGTTTTAAATTCAGACTTTTCTTTTTTGATTAGTTCTATCTTAAATTCAGATGTTTTTTCTTGTGCAGAAACAAACTGAAAAATGAGAATAAATATGACTATTAGATTGAATTTCATAGGTTTTTCCGAAAATTGGC
>NZ_KN525716.1:1165362-1166860 GCF_000789235.1 Wocania ichthyoenteri Th78 | reverse complement strand
CGCATAAATATTAGCATTTCTTTTCAATGCCGAATCAATACTTTCAATAATCAAAGCTCCTGCACCTTCTCCAACAACAAAGCCATCTCTGTTTGTGTCGAATGGTTTTGAAGCGGAACTGAAATTTTCATTGTTGGTGGACATTGCTTTCATAGCGTTAAATCCTCCAATTGATGATTCTGTTATTGGTGCTTCTGAACCACCAGCGATAATAATATCTGCTTTTCCTAACCTGATATAATTAAAGGATTGAATAATGCTTTGTGTTGATGAAGCACAAGCTGTAACAGGGCAATAATTTACACCTCTGAGTCCGTGGTTAATTGAAATTATACCAGACAAACCATTGGATATTATTTTCGGTATAAAAAACGGATTAAAACGAGGGTTGAAATTCCCATTTGTATAATCAATTATTTCCTTTTCAAAGGTTTCAAAGCCACCAATGCCACTCGAAAATATTACACCAATTCTGTTAGTGTCTAATTTTGAAAAGTCGAGATTAGCATCTTTGATTGCTTCTTCTGCTGAGATTAGTCCATATTGACTAAACCTATCAAGTTTTCTAGCTTCCTTACGGTCAAAATAATCTAAAGCGTCATAGTCTTTTATTTCACAAGCGAATTGAGTTTTGAATTTGCTTGAATCAAAACGTGTTATTTTATTTGCACCAGAAATTCCTTTCAATAGATTTTCCCAATACTGTTTTACATTTTTTCCAATAGGTGTAATTGCTCCTAGTCCTGTTATTACTACTCTTTTCATATTTATATATCTTTGCCATATACCTTACGGTATATGAATGATTAAATTTTTTTACTTCTGTTTTAATTGTAAAATTTCTATTTCTAGATGTTCTATGTTATTTAATAAAATCTCTGGTTTATTCAATGTTTTTGCCAATAAAATGCTACCCTCAATTATAGCAATCATTCGATACGAAAATAGGTCGATATCTATTTCTTTTAGTTCGTTTTTATTAACTCCTTCAATTAAGATTGATACAATTTTTTTGTGCCAACTACGAATTGTTTTTACAACTTCTTTTTTTAATAATTCATTTCCATCATCAGTATCAACAGCAGTATTTAGGATTGCACAACCTCCATTCTTAAAAATTGGTTTAAATGATGTTTTATAATGATTTAGAAATGCAATTAATTTATTTGCTGAATTATCTTCTTTTTCAATTTTGTTAATTATTTGACGAGTCTGAAATTTATAATTGAATTTAAAAGCTTCTAAAGCAACTTCGTTTTTATCTTTGAAGTTGCCATAAATACTGCCTTTTGTTAATCCAGTAGCATTGGTTAAATCGGACAAATACGTTCCTGTATATCCCTTTTTATTGAATATAGAAGCAGTCTTTTCAATTATTAATTGTCTAGTTTTTTCTGACCTTACCATTTTGCTAATATACTCTACGGTATATGACTTTCCAAATTTTTGTATTGATTTTGATTTTTTTCTGTGATTTTCATTGGTTGCTTGGATATGT
>NZ_KN525716.1:898070-1165352 GCF_000789235.1 Wocania ichthyoenteri Th78 | reverse complement strand
GTTGCTATTAATTCATCTATTGCCTAAAAAATTTAATGTTTCGTTTGCGTGCCCTTGTGGTTATTCTTCCTAACGTGTTTGTATATGGTTTGTTGCGTGGTTAAGCAACTAAAAATAAAAACCGAATAGAAAATCCGCGAGGATTTTCGTAAGTAGGCTAGAACCAAGCAATAAATTATATACGGTGTTGGCAACAGTAATTTTACATCCTACTTTTTAAAAAATTTATAAATGCAGAACAAGTAGTCAACATAAATTTTGCTTCGTAAAAATCAATTTCTCTGTCGCTTTCTATTAGCGCGTGTCTAATTCCTGCGTCATCACTTGTGTAACCATATAAGGAACTAAAAGCTTTCTTCAAAGCTGGGTGCAAATGTCCATCATTTTCAAGTTTCTTTAATGTTTGTCCCAATGTTGATTTATCATCTCCAATAAATATCTTGCACATAGATTCGATTGCAGATATAGATTCTTTAATTGAGTTTCTATAATCAGGATTTTGTTTGTCAGAAAGTAATTTCAATGAAGTCTCTAAATGTGTTTTTACCGATTTAAAAGAATCATTGTTACTTATTGCATCTTCAATTGCTTGTATTTCTTCTTTGGATGAAATTGGTACAATTTGAGAATTTAGAAATCTATAACCAGCTTTTTCTCTTTCAAAAATTTTATTAAATAATTCAAAATAGTCACCTTTTGAATATTTTCCGGAAAACTCAATCAAATCATAAATTTCGTACCATTCTGTTTTATCAGAAAAAAAGAATTTTCTAATATGATTAATTAAGGAATCTTTGCTCACATATTGGTCCTGGGATATTGGTGATGTATCTATAGGTAGTTTGAAAAAATTTAACCAAAGAGAATATGTATATATATAAAGTTCTTTCCGACCTGTAGTGTAATTTTTTCGTTCTAATTTATTTATATAGTTATCAAGAAATATTGTCCATAGCGAATTTTTCAATTCAATATCTATGATTTCAAATTGTAATTCTTGTTTTATCGATTTATATCCTAATCTTTCGGAAAATTTCATTCGTTTGTTTTATTGTTGCCAATGGTCTCGTATAAGAATAGTTGCGGGTTTACGTGCGAGGATTTTCCGCAGGAAAATCAGACGTAGTATACTTGCAACGACCTTTGGTTAAGCCCAAAATCGAGCAATTATTTTTATACATTGTTGCCATTAGTACTTTTTTCAGATGCTATTTTATTTATTCTCGGTTGTATAAACCAAATTCCGATTGGAAAGAACCAAATCATAAAAAATTCTCCTATAAAATCACTAAAAGTAACAGTTCGTTTTAATTCAGTCGTTTTGATTGTTTTCGATACAAAATATAATAAATAGAACATACAGAACATTGAAAATAGATGCATTGGAATGACAATAAATAACATTTTTCCAACAATTCCGCCAGCAGCATTATTTCCAGACGAAAATCCGTAAAATGTAGTTCCGATTATTATTAATAAGAAAAGAATATAAGTCAGAGGAATGAAGAAGAAAATTTTAAACTTTTTTATTTTCATATTAATGTCAGTCGGAATATACTTCTGTAGTCCAATTCCAATAGACCAAAACCAGCCAAAAAATAGTCCAACGTAAATGACCATTATTATTGGAAATATCTTCATCATGTTCAATATTCCTGTTTGGTCAGGATTTCCGTTTGAGTCAATATTCGCAAACATTGAAGTCATAACGACTATTTGTATAAGAATCGGAATTCCGAACATTAAAGTGAATAATAGCCAATGTTTAGCATTTAAAAATTTATTTATCATTTAGTTCGTCGGTTTTTCAGTATTAATGGCAACCCGCAAAGTATAAGGTTCGTGGATGCGCAGCATACAGGTTGGAACCGTTTGCTGCGCTCTATGAATCTTATAGCTTGTTAGGTAGTAGTTACCATAAGGGTTTTCAATTAGTTAATAAATATACTAAAAGTTAGTCAGAGTGCAGTCTATACTTTGCGGGTTAGGAAGAATAAGCAAACAGTGGAAATTTTAAATTTTATGATAAGCGATAAGCTTGTGCTGTGACTTGATTTATGGTTACGTGTTGCTATTAATTCATCTATTGCCTAAAAAATTTAATGTTTCGTTTGCGTGCCCTTGTGGTTATTCTTCCTAACGTGATTGTGTAAGGAACGTTGCGGTTTTGTGTGCGAGGATTTTCCGCAGGAAAATCAGATGTAACAAAAATGCAACGACTTTTGGTTTAGCCTAAAATAAGCAATGTTTTTTACACGGTGTTACCTGTAGTTATTTTTTCCGATATACTTTTAAATTATACTTAAATTCAGTTCCGTCACTTTCCAAAAATTCAAACACTTTCAATTCCGTTTGAGTGATTTCCGCTATTTCTATTTCGTTTTTCGTAAACTCAATTAAAGAACCAGATTTTTTTAATTGTTCCAAAAGGCCAGGCGCAAGTTTGTCAATCGGAACGTTGTATTTTGGTTTGTCAAAGGTCATTATAACGACCTTTTCTTTTGAGTCATATTCCCATTTTCCACTTTCACAATTCTCCGCGTTTTCACAACCAATTAGTTCATAAGTCCCATTTTTTTCAATCCGCATACTTGGTCGCCAAACAACTTCATTGGCAGTAATTGTGTCATTTACAAAATGTTTTATTTCGGCAATTATTTTTCCGTTTTTATCAGTCAATTTTTCAAACTCCCACGTTCCGATAATCAGATTTTCAATTTGTTTCGCACTTTTCTTTGTTTTTGCATTATCAACTAATTCCAAGTAAGATTTTGATGATTGACAATAAGTTAATATTGGCAATAATATGATGGCAAGCAGTATGTTTTTCATAATTACAGGTAACGGTCTTGTATAAGAGTAGTGGCGGTTTAAGACCACAAACCTTTCAGTTTAGACCATAAATTATTTTTATTATTTTCTTTGGGTTTAGCACTATTCCCGCCATTACTTTTATACGTTGTTGGGCTTAGTATTTTTTCCTCCGTTTCTTGTTCCTTAGTCGTCTCTTTTGCCGATTTTTTTGGTTCGACTATTAGTTCTGATTTAATTGTTTCGTCTTTTATTTTATCAAGTAATTCCTTTTCTTCTTTTAAATCAGCTATTCTTTTTCTAATCAAGTCTTTCTTTTCCTCTACGCTGGTTTCTTCCGGTTCGGGAATTTCAGGTTTTTCGCTTTGTTTAATTTGAATTTCGTTTTTTACAAACGAATTCCAATCTTCATCCGATTTTGATTTTTCAGTCTTTTCTTCCTCTGTAAGTTCAGTTTGCTTCTCGATTTTCGTTATACCTCTAAATTCAAAATTTATCGGTTTCGTTTTTCCCGTTTCGAGAAACTCAATTTGATATTCTCCTTTTTCTTCGTTTACTTCTATCACTTTGCCTTGTTTCCAAATCAAGTGATTTACCAAGTCTCCAACATCAAATTTCTTTTTAATTAATTGTCGACTTGCGTCAAGTTTAAGTTGTTCTTTAGCCTCATTTATGATTTCTTGACTTAATTCTCCTTTTCGCACAAAATAATTGTCGCTTATTTCAAATAGAAAGCGTGAAGGATATTTATTTAAACCTGTGCTGAAATTGAATCCTTCTGATTCAGTCATATAAAATGCTTTTTCGGCTCTTGTAATTGCAACATATGTTAAACGTCTTTCTTCTTCAATTGCTTTTGCTCTTCTTTCTTTAATTGACATTGCACTTGGTAATACACCTTCTGTGAAGCCACAAAGAAAAACGTAAGGAAACTCTAAACCTTTAGAAGTGTGGATAGTCATTAATTTAACTCGGTCATTTCTATCATTTTCAATATCCATATCCGTGTAAAGTGCAATTTCTTGCAAATATTCAGTAAGGTTTATTGGTTCTTCGTCTTGTGTTTCTAATAAAATTATAGAGTTCTGAAGTTCTTTGATATTATCTAATCTATCTGTGTCTCCATCAGTTCTGTAATAAGCAGATAACCCACTTTCGTCCATTATTTCTTTTACTAAATCTGAAATAATTAAATCTGCTTTTGATTTTTTATACTTTTCTATAAGTTCAACAAATTCAATTGCACCTTTCCGACTTAAATCTTTGTCAGTTATGTTTTGTTGCAAGGCTGAATAAAGAGAAATGCCTTCTTTTTCGGCAATTTTCGCTACATTTTCTATAAATTTTTTCCCTAAACCTCTACTTGGCGTATTTACAACTCTTAAGAAGGAAAAATCATCTTCAAATTCAATCAATCGTAAATATGCTAAGACATCTTTAATTTCTTTACGTTCAAAAAATCGAATACCGCCAAAAACCGAATAAGGAATATTTTCTCGAATTAGAGATTGTTCAATACTACGTGAAATATGATTTGCTCTGTATAATATTGCAAAATCTGAATATTTACAGTTTTCATCTTTTACAAGTCTTTTGATTTCATTTGAGACCCATAATCCTTCTTCGTAATCATTTTCTCCGTGAAAGTGAACAACTTCAACACCTTTTGGATTTTGAGTAAACATATCTTTATCTACTCGAATTTTGTTGTTTTTTATGATGTGATTACCTAGACTTAAAATATTTGGTGTTGAACGATAATTTTGATTCATTATGATTGTTTTTGAATCAGTAAATTGTTTATCAAAATCAACCAAAATTTCAGGTTTTGCACCTCTCCATTCATAGATGGTTTGGTCTGGGTCGCCAACCACGAAAAGATTTTTATGGAACTGAGAAAGCATCTCAATTAGCATAAATTGTTTTTGCGAACTATCTTGAGTTTCGTCAACTTGAATATAGTGTAATCTCTTTTGCCACTTTTCAAGAACATCAGGATTATTTACGAATATGTAAAGAGCAAAATTTAGTAAATCGTCAAAGTCTAAAGCGAAATTTCTTTGTTGTTTTTCCAAATACCGAATAAAGACCTTTTCAATTTCGTTATCTGTTTCTTTTTTCTTTGATTCAAGGATGTATTGCAGATATTCCTGTGAAGTTTTTTGTTTACTGATATATCTTAAAACTTGCTTAAAAGTAAAGACTTTTGATGTTAAACCCAACTCATAATAAACTTGTCGAAGAACAGTTTTTTGGTCTTCAACGTCCATTATTATGAAGTTCTTTGGGTACTTAATTTTGTTTATGTCTTCTCTTAAAACTCTAACACAAAATCCGTGATAAGTGGTTATGTAACTTAAGTCTGAATTTTCTCCGACTAATCGTTTTACTCTTTTTCGCATTTCCTGTGCTGCCTTATTTGTAAAGGTTACACAAAGAATATTGGAAGAGTTAATTCCTAATGCTTCGACAATGTAGGCATATCTTTGAGTGAGAGCTTTAGTTTTTCCCGAACCTGCACCTGCAATTACTCTAACAAAACCTTCCGTTTCTGTTACAGCTTCCAACTGTTGTTCGTTCAAATTTTCTTTCAGTTTCTCAATGCCATTCATTATTAAAGGTCTTTTTAATCTTCATCATCTAAGTCAATAACTCCATCTTTTAGTTCGGGAAATACCTTTGTAGTATCTATTTCGTCAAGTGAAGTTACATCTTTAAGTTTTCTTTGAATTGCTCTTGTACGAACACCCATCACATCATCTAATTGATTTAAGCCTGTTCTTATATTATTTTGAGCTTTTGACATCATACCTCCAAAATTTTCAAATTCTTTTTTTACTGCTCCCAAAACGTGCCAAACTTCACTACTTCTTTTTTGTATCGCAAGTGTTTTGAATCCCATTTGTAAACTGTTTAGAATTGCAGCTAATGTTGTTGGACCTGTTACGATTATTTTAAAATCTCTTTGCAAAGTTTCTAATAATGAAGCTTTTCTAACCACTTCTGCATAAATACCTTCAAATGGTAAAAACATAATTCCAAAATCTGTTGTATTTGGTGGGTCGATATATTTTTCGCTAATATCTTTCGCCATTTTCTTTATCGTGTTGTCCAATTCTTTTTGAGCAAATTGAATTTTGTCTAAATCTCCATCTTCATAAGCTTCTTGAAGTTTTTCATAAACATCTTTAGGAAATTTAGCATCTACAGGTAGCCAAACAACAGATTCATCTTCATTTTTCCCTGGTAGTTTTATGGCAAATTCAACTGTTGCTGAACTACCTTTTTTTGTTTTTACATTTGCTTCATATTGGTCTGGTGCAAGGATTTGTTCTAAAAGCATTGCAAGTTGAACCTCTCCAATTCCTCCACGCATTTTCACATTACTAAGCACTTTTTTCAAACCACCGACATCAGTTGCAAGGTTCTTCATTTCTCCTAAACCTTCTTGAACAGATTTTAACTGTTTGCCAACTGTCTCAAATGATTGAGTTAAACGTTCATTTAATGTTTTTTGAAGTTTTTCGTCAACTGTTTTTCTTACTTCATTGAGTTGTTTTGCGTTATCCTCTCTAATTTCTTTTAGTTGATTTTCAACTGTTTCTTTTACTTCCTTAATCCTTTTTTCGGACTCTTGATTTATTTCAGTTTGTTGCTTGCTAAAAGCATCAAATCTATCTTTTAGTAAATCGTTTAGTCTTTTTGTATTAGTTTCAAACCCTTCTTTGAAACCATCCAAAGATTTTGATAATTCTTCTCTTTGATTTTTTGACAAGGAACTTGATTCTTCTCTATTTCTTTGAAATTCATCTTTCATTGACTTGTCGGTTCTTTCTAATGAAGAATCAAATTTTATGAGTGAATTTTTTGTTTCATTGAAATTTCCCTCAATATCAAAATCAAGTTTTATCTTTTTAAATAAAGTGACAATCAGATTTACAGCAAGTAAAATTATCAGTATTAAAAGTAGTATTATTTCTGTCGTCATATTTGGTTTTTGTATTAAGCCCAACTCGTTATATAGTAACATTTATTACCGATATCCCGTAAATAAGTCAGGATATAGTAAGTTTTTTGTTACTGTTATCCCGTAAAGATAATTTTTTTATGGCATTATCTAAAGGACTTTTTATCTCTTGTAAATCTTTTCTTGTAACATGGGTATAAAGCATTGTAGTTTCTGGTCTAGAATGTCCTAAAAGTTCCTGAATATAACGAATGTCTATACCTTGCTCTAACATGTGTGTGGCATAACTGTGTCTAAGTGTATGAGGTGATACCGTTTTTGTAATACCAGCGGCTTTTGTACTTTTTCTCAGAAATGCACGAATAGATTCTGGACTGTATTTTCCCCCTTTAGGGTTTTCAATAAAGAAAACTTTAGGTTTATAGGTATTGTGATAATTCTTAAGTAAAGGGAAAAGACTTTCTGCAATAGTTGTATATCTGTCTTTGCGACCTTTACCATTTTTTACATGTAGTTGTTTCCGCTTAAAATCAAAATCACTAAGTTGTAAATTGATTAGTTCTCCTATTCTTAATCCAGAGCCATATAGCATAGCTATTACTACACGATGTTTTATATTTTTTGTTAATTGAAGTAATGAAAAAATTTCTTCAATACTTAAAACAGTAGGTAGTTTTTTGTCCTTTTTTGGCATGTGAATTTTTTCTAAGTTTATGGAACAAGCAGGATAGAAATATGCAAAATGCGTTAAGCCGCTAACCATTTGCCGGTGAGTACTAATAGCATAGTTTAGTTTGCTAACAGCCCATTCTATATAATATCTTACATCATTTTCATTGAGTTCGTTTACGGGTTTTTCACCAGTAAAGCGTAAAAATTCAAGTATAAAACTGCCATAAGACGTAATGGTACTCTTGCTAAACCTTTTACCTTTAAGAAATTCTAAAAAATGACGATAGACTTTGGTTTTTTCTGGATTTAATGGTTTGAGTTCAATTTTAATGCCCTTACTAAAACGTGGAATTTTATTTTTTCTAGTATCATTTAATATTTGAAAACCTCCTTTTTTTATATAGTTTTTAATATCTTCTAGTCTTACTTCATCAAAATAGATATAAAATGTACGGTGTGTTTTTGTCCAATAAACACCATTAAATTTTTTTATATATTCTTTTACTTCAAAGTTATAAGGGAATTTAATAGCTATGCAGCTTTTGGAATTATGAGTAAAGGGTTCTAATGTAATTGAAATCATAGTTTTAAAAATTACAATTTTGTTATAAATGTATAGAAGCCCTAAACTAGGTTAAAATTTTAAAAATAAAAAGCCTGTTTCTTAATTTGAAACAGGCTTTAATAAATTGTAGATTAGTGAAAGAATTAATCTTCCTTTTTATCTTCTCTAGGTTTTCTGTCATCACGACGGTTGTCACGTCCGCGATTATCTCTACCTCTGTTATCGCGTCCACCACGACTATCTCTAGAGTTATCTCTAGGTGGTCTTGCTACATAACCTTCTGGTTTTTCTAAAATAGCTTTACGAGATACTTTTTCTTTACGAGTTCTTGGGTCTACGCCAAAGTACTTCACATCAAAAACATCACCCATATTTACAACGTCACTTACATTTTCAGTACGTTCCCAAGCCAATTCACTTACGTGTAATAAAACCTCATTACCTGGAGCATCTAGATATTCTACAACAGCACCAAAATCAAGCATTTTAATCACTTTTACTTGGTAAACGTTACCAACAGTTGGCTTAAATAATAAAGAATCTATTTTTGCTAAAACAGCGTCAATACCATTTCTGCCAACACCTAAAACTTCAACAATACCTTCTTCAGTTACAGGGTCTTCATTAATAACAATAGTAGTATCAGTTTCTTTTTGTAATTCTTGGATCACTTTTCCACCAGGACCAATTAATGCACCAATAAATTCATTAGGAATACGTCTTGTAATCATTGTAGGTGCATGATCCTTAACTTCTGCATTTGGTGTAGCTATAGTATCAGTTAACTTTTCTAAGATGTGTAAACGGCCATCACGAGCTTGTTTTAATGCATTCACTAAAATCTCGTATGATAATCCTTTTACTTTAATATCCATTTGACAAGCGGTAATACCATCGGCAGTACCAGTTACTTTAAAGTCCATGTCTCCTAAGTGATCTTCATCTCCTAAGATATCAGATAATACAGCATACTTTCCAGAATCAGCATCAGAAATTAATCCCATAGCGATACCAGAAACAGGTTTCTTTAATTGAACACCAGCATCCATAAGTGCCATTGTACCAGAACAAACTGTTGCCATAGAAGAAGAACCGTTAGATTCTAATACTTCAGAAACAACTCTTACTGTATAAGGACAATCCTCAGGAACCATACCTTTTAAGGCACGTTGCGCTAAATTACCATGTCCTACCTCACGACGAGATGTTCCACGAATAGGTCTTGCTTCTCCCGTTGAAAAAGGAGGGAAGTTATAGTGTAAATAGAAACGCTCTTCACCTTCAAAAGATGGCATATCTATTTGGTTTGCCTCTCTAGATGTTCCTAAAGTTACCGTAGCCAAGGCCTGAGTTTCCCCACGCGTAAAGATTGCCGAACCATGTGTAGATGGTAAGTAATCAACCTCACACCAAATAGGTCTGATTTCGTCAGTTTTTCTACCGTCTAAACGTAAACCTTCATTAAGTGTTAAATCTCTAACAGCAGCTTTTTCAGCTTTACTGTAGTATTTAGAAATTAATCCGCCAATATCTGCTAATTCTTCTTCAGAAAACGTAGCTTTTATGTCTTCTTTAATTTCAGCGAATGCAGCACTACGTTCATGTTTTGCAGAACCTGCTTTTGCTACAGCATACACTTTATCATAAGCTAAGTCATGGATTTTTTGAGCTAAATCTGCATCTTCTCTTTCTGGCTCGTACTCACGTACTTCTTTTTTACCAAAAGCTTCAGCTAACGCTACTTGGGCTGCACATTGTACTTTAATAGCTTCGTGCGCAAACTTAATAGCTTCAGTCATTTCTTCTTCAGAAATCTCATCCATTTCACCTTCAACCATCATCACAGAATCAGCAGAAGCTCCAATCATCATATCGATGTCAGACTCTTCTAATTGTGCTCTTGTTGGATTGATAATGAATTCTCCATTAATACGACCAACTCTAGCTTCAGAGATTGGACATTCAAATGGGAAGTCTGATAATTGGATTGCTGCAGAAGCTGCCAAACCTGCCATAGCATCTGGCATAACATCATCATCATGAGACATTAATTGAATCATCACCTGAGTTTCAGAATGATAATCTTTTGGAAATAACGGACGTAAAACGCGGTCTACTAAACGCATCGTTAAAACTTCTCCGTCACTCGGTCTTGCTTCTCTTTTAAAGAAACCTCCAGGATAACGTCCTGAAGCAGCAAATTTTTCTCTGTAATCTACCGTTAACGGTAAAAAGTCAACATCTGCTTGCCTGTAATTGGAAACAACTGTACATAATAACATACATTTTCCAGATTGTACAACAACGCTACCATGCGCTTGTTTTGCTAATTTTCCGGTTTCGATAGAAATTTCTCTACCGTCTCCTAGGTCAATGACCTCTCTAAAAACTTTTGGAATCATAAATTTTTTCTTGTAATTCAAGCATAATTGTACTCAAATCATGTTAAACAATGGTCGTTGTGTTGTGTGTAGTTGTGTGTGTGACCAATGAAAAACTATAACTAGCTTCTTCTATTTTTGTCATTGCGAGCCACGTTTTTTTGCGTGATGTGGCAATCTGCTCCTTTTGGAAAGATTACCACGTCGTTACCTTCTCGTAATGACGTCGTAACGTTTTTATATTATTTGGGCGTTACCCCAAAAGGGTCGGGCTTTCCGCTATATCTTTTTTGCTTTTAATGGCAAAAAAGGATGCCGCTTCAATCCCTAACGCAAAAATAAAAAACCACGCGAAAAGCGTGGTCTTTTATTTTTTAAGTTTATTTTCTTAAACCTAATTCTTTAACTATAGCACGATATCTTAAAACATCTTTCTTAGTTAAGTAATCAAGTAAGCTTCTTCTTTTACCTACTAATTTCACTAAAGAACGCTCTGTATTATAATCTTTACGATTGTTTTTTAAGTGTTCAGTTAAGTGATTAATTCTGTGCGTAAACAATGCAATCTGTCCTTCTGCAGAACCAGTGTCTTTTGCATTTTTACCGTGTTTTTTGAAAAGTTTTTCCTTTTCTTTTTTTTCTAAATACATGCTAATATTATTGTAAATGATTTTTATGTACACGAAAGCCTTTCTTTCGAGCGGCAAATATAGTAATTTTTAATGATTTTATAGGAAATCTATAAAAAAGAAAAGCGACTAGAAAAGTCGCTTTTTATGTTATGCTCTTAATGGTTGATTTGTAATTAAATCAATGTATTGATTTACTTTATTTTTTAACTCTTTTCTGTGAGTAATGAAATCTAAGAAACCATGTTCTAGTAAAAACTCAGAAGTTTGGAATCCTTCTGGTAATTCTTTTCCTGTAGTGTCTCTTACAATACGTGGTCCAGCAAATCCTATTAAAGCTCCTGGTTCTGCGATATTAACATCGCCTAGCATAGCAAATGATGCTGTTGTTCCTCCAGTAGTTGGGTCGGTACATAATGATATATATGGTATACCTGCATCTGCTAGTTGTGCTAATTTTACCGATGTTTTTGCCAGTTGCATTAGTGATAATGCAGCTTCCATCATACGAGCACCTCCAGATTTTGAGATAATCATAAAAGGTAGTTTATTTTTTAATGCGTAGTCTGCTGCTCGTGCAATTTTTTCGCCAACAACGCTACCCATTGAACCACCTATAAAAGCAAAATCCATACAAGAAACAACTAAATCTTTTCCTTTTGATTTTCCTACAGCACTACGTACGGCATCTTTTAATTTGGTTTTTTCTTGAGCAGCTTTTAAACGCTCCGGATATTTTTTAGTGTCAACAAACTTAAGAGGGTCTTTAGATTCTAAATTAGCATCTAATTCTTTAAATTTATTGTCATCAAAAAGTATTTCGAAGTATTCTTTACTGCCAATTCTAACATGGTAACCATCTTCTGGACTTACATAAAAGTTTTGTTCTAACTCTTTTGTGTCAACAATTTTGCCTGTTGGAGATTTGTACCAAAGCCCTTTTGGAGTATCTTTTTTTTCTTGAGTACTAGTTTGTATTCCTTTATCTTTTCTTTTAAACCAAGACATAGTGATTTACGATTTTAGATTTACATTTGCCAATATTTTATATATTGGTAAACCGTGTTAAGGATTGTAGTGACATCCTTTTTGTTTTTTGCAAAAAGATACAGCCCTTTAAACTGCGCTCAAGATTAACTACAAGCCTGACGGCAAAATTAAAGCTTTATTTTAATTTTGTGGTAACGCATAGTCATTTTATTAACGAAATTCTTGTAGGACGCTTGTAATATGGTATACCCGAATGCTATAAATATAAAAGATCCTGCGATAAAGCAAGATCTTTTATATGTTTTTGTAATAAATTACTTTAGTTTATAATGTGTTTACATTATTAAGGTCTTCGAATGCCTTTTTTAAACGTGCTACAAATGTTTTTTCGCCTTCGCGTAACCAAACACGAGGGTCATAATGTTTTTTATTTGGAACATCATCGCCATCAGGATTACCTATTTGTGCTTTTAAGTATTCTGATTTTTCGCCCATATAGTTTCTAATACCTTCCATAAAAGCATATTGTAAATCGGTATCGATATTCATTTTTATTACACCATAACTGATACCTTCACGAATTTCTTCTACTGTAGAGCCAGATCCACCATGGAATACAAAATCGATATGATTGTGTTCAACGCCGTATTTTTTAGTGATAAATTCTTGAGAATTCTTTAAAATTTTTGGAGTTAGTTTTACGTTTCCTGGTTTGTAAACACCATGTACATTACCAAAAGCTGCTGCAATAGTAAATTGTGAACTCACTTTGCTTAATTCTTCGTATGCATAAGCCACTTCTTCTGGTTGTGTATATAGTTTAGAATCGTCAACATCAGAGTTATCTACACCATCTTCTTCACCACCTGTAATACCAAGTTCAATTTCTAAAGTCATGCCCATTTTAGACATTCTTTCTAAATAGGTTTTACAGATTTCAATGTTTTCTTCGATTGGTTCTTCAGAAAGATCAATCATATGTGAACTGAATAGTGATTTTCCAGTTTCAGCATAATGCTTTTCACTAGCATCTAATAATCCATCAATCCAAGGTAGTAATTTTTTAGCACAGTGATCTGTATGTAAAATTACTGGAACACCATAAGCTTCAGATAATGTGTGAACATGTTTTGCGCCAGCAACTGCGCCAGCAATAGCTGCTTTTTGGTTGTCGTTACTTAATCCTTTACCAGCATTAAATTGTGCGCCACCATTTGAAAATTGAATAATTACTGGAGCGTTTAAATCTCTTGCAGTTTCTAAAACACCATTTATAGTATCTGAACCAATAACGTTAACAGCAGGAAGTGCATAATTATTAGCTTTTGCATGATTAAAAATAGCTTGTACTTCTAAGCCTGTTGCAACACCTGGTTTTATATTATGTTCCATTTTTTTATTTAATTGATTAATAATTAGTAGGTTTCAAAAGTAATCAATTTTTAAATAAATAGTTGTGTTTTTATTAAGCGAAACGATTAAAAAGGCACTAAAACGTTATAGTTTATGTATTGAAAAAATAAGATTTCCGCAAAAGCGAGAATAATATTTTAGAGGTACGCGAATGGATGATATTAATAAAATTCATTTTGAATTTAAAATGGATAGTTTATGCCAATATTATAAACGGCATTGGCGAAATTGTAATCGTTAAACCAACGGTTTTGATTTCTGTAAAAAGGATCGTAAGTTTTAAAACCTATATCGAAACGGAAAATAAAAAAACTAAAATCGTAGCGAAAACCAAATCCAGAGCCAATGGCAATATCTTTTAAAGAACTCAAGTCTGTAAAAGTAGCTCTATCGTCTTCTACATCATCAAGCACATTCCAAATATTACCTGTATCAATAAATACAGCACCGTTTAAGTTTTCAAATATATTAAAACGTTGCTCTACGCTAAATGCTAATTTTAAATTGGCTTCGTTAAACTCGTCTGTGGTTTCTGAGCTTCCGGGGCCTAAGCTATAAGCAGTCCAAGCACGATTATCGTTTGCGCCACCTGCAAAGAAACTTTTAGAAAAAGGAATGCTAGATGAGTTTCCGTAAGGAATGGCAATACCAAAAAAACCTCGCATTGCCAGTACATTTTTCCTGCCTAAATCCCAGTGTTTTACATAATCGAACTCTGTTTTTATGTATTGCGAATAGGCAACATTAAATAGCTCGTAACGGTTATTTTCATTTTTATTAAGACCTAAAAGTCTTGAGGTGTTTGCAAGTAAATTTCCTGCTGCTTCTATTTTAAAACGAAATATTGAAAAATCTTCGTCAAATAAATTTTGACGTTTATCTTGTGTGAAGCTAAAACTTGATGAAAAAATTAAGTTGTTTTCTGTTAATCGTTTTTTTCTTTCATCAATACTGTTTACTGTTTTATATTCTGTTGGATTATTTGCTTCAAAGCTATTGTCGTTTAAGACTAAATCAATAAAAGGGTCCGCTCTTTCTTTGATTAAAATTTCGTTACCATTTTCATCTAAAGTGATAAATTCTGAAGGCGTATTATATGTGTTTAACGCTATGTTCTCTAGAGTTTTAAAAGAATTTTGATAAATACCAAAATAGTTTCCAATATTAAGATTTCTAACATATTGTACGTTAAATAAATCGAGCCTATTTGTAGCTATGCTATTTGGGTTCCATTTGTAATTAAATGTACCTGTAAAAGTTTGTTTGTCTAAGCCAATATTAGTTTGACTGGTTGCAGATAAACTAATTCGGGTTGATGGCGACATGTATTTAGGTATGATATTCTCGGTATAAAAAGGCGAAAATAATCGTGGAATAGTTAGTTTTAAATCGACACCAATTTCATTAATATCAAAAAATTGATCACGATTGTCGCCAGCATCTTTTGAAGCACCAATAGCACCAATAGCAGATATTTCAAAAGTTTCTGCACCTCTAAAAATGTTTCTAATTAATAAACTAGGGTTTAATGCAAAACCAAAAGATTGTATGTTGCTTTGCGAAACTTCTGCACTAAAACCCAAACCGAATTTTTTTAAAGGCGTTAACCTAATTGTATCTGATAGTAAATTATTTTCTTTCTCAATATACTCAATATTTGGGTACTTAAAAGTTCGTAATTCGTTTATATGTCTAAATGTTCTTGTTCTATCAATATCTTTAAAAATAGTACCTGGGTTAATAAAAATAGCATCTGTTAATGCTTTTGGACGATATTTAATTTTATTGTAACCGTATAATTTATAGCCATTATAAGATATGGAGTCTTGAAATGGTTTGTTTCTGTTTTCATAAGTGTAGTCTGTTATAATGTTTACATCTTTAATGGTATAAATTTTAAAAGACTCTCGTGTAATAGTATCTTGAGTTCTAATAGCTCTATCTTGAATGATAACATTAATGTTTGCTTTTTTATTGGTGTCAACCGTATCAACTGTAAATCGAATATAGTCTTGATTAAAATGATATACGCCAGAATTACGCATTTCACTAGCAATTCTATTGCGTTCTGAACCTAAAACAGGAATAACATATTGGTCATTTTGTTTTATTAAAGCTCTTCCTTTTACTTTTTCGTATAAGGAATCTATAACAGGCGATTTAATACTTTTTGTAATAGAATCTATAATGTAAGGCTTACCATGCTTTACAAAATAATCAATACTTGCGCGTTTATTATCTTTTTTATCGATATCATAATTTACATCAACATTACTCCAACCGTTAAATTTATAATAGGACTCTAAACGTTTTGTGGTTTTCTTTGTTTTTTCTTCGTCAATAATTACTGGGGGCTCTCCTGTTTTTTTTAGCCAATTATTAAAGCCTAAAGCAGAAGCTTTAAGTCTGTCTACTTGTTTTTGAGAATATACTTTTCTTAAACGCTCGCGTCTTTCAGGTTTTTTGTCTAGCCATGCTTCAAAAATAGAATCTCTATTTGGGCGTGCTAAATTATATATGTTTAGTCTTAAATTACCAATTAAAGGAAGCTTGCTGTTAGGTTTTTGGTGCAATAAAGAGGTTATAGTTTCTGTATTATTCTTTTTATCGTTTACATATATCGTATTTTCTACAAGCAGATGCTCATCATCGGCAACTCTTTTAACGGTATTACAAGATGTAACATATCCTGCAATAAAAAATAATAGTAGTATTTTTAAGAATTGTTGTTGCAAACGAAATTATATTTAATTCAAATTATGGTTTAAGGGTTTGTTTCAATTAAAAGAAATAATAAAGCTTATTATAAGCTCAAAAATACATTATTTCCTCAGAAAAACACCTAAATAATTTAAGTGTGATGTAACCTTATTAATATTTTTCATTTCTTTATAAAATTAAAATGAATAATATAAAAAAAAGATTTGATGCTCTCTAAAAACCAGATAAAATTAATAACGCGTTTAAAGCAAAAAAAATATAGATTGCAGTATAGTTTTTTTGTTGTTGAGGGTATAAAAACAATACAAGAACTGTTACAATCTAAATTAACGCTTCACGCATTATATACGATTGAAGCACTCAATATTGATGCCAAAGATGAAATTTTAATTTCTGATGCAGAATTAAAACGCATTAGCTTTTTAACTACACCAAATAAAGCCCTCGCTGTTTTTAAAATTCCAGCACCAAAACCTGTAAATACAAGCGGATTAATTGTGGCACTTGATGCGATTAGAGATCCTGGGAATTTAGGCACAATTATTAGGCTTTGCGATTGGTTTGGTGTTACAGATTTGGTTTGTAGCAAAGAAACGGTTGACTGTTTTAATCCTAAAGTAGTACAAGCTACAATGGGCTCAATAACTAGAGTTAACATAAATTATGTTGATTTAGTTGATTTTTTAAATGAAACAAGTTTGCCTGTTTTTGGCGCTTTTATGGAAGGCGAAAACGTATACAATAAACAATTGCCCAAAGCTGGTGTTTTGGTTATGGGAAACGAAGCCAATGGGATTTCAAAAGAAGTTGAAGCTATTATAAATGAAAAAATTTCAATCCCAAGATTTGGCGATTTACAAGCTGCAGAAAGTTTAAATGTAGCTACTGCAACTGCTATTTTGTTGAGTGAGTTTAGGAGGTGAATTAGTCTTCAGTCGGCAGTATTCAGTTTGCAGTCTGTAGCCGGAGTAGTTATGAATTATGTTAGGCTTTTAAAATTTCGCGTTTTTGGTGAAAAATTAAAATATTGTATTTATTAATGATTTATTTTAAGTTACACAGTGACTGCCAACTGTAGACTGAATACTGCCAACTAATTTTTTTATTGAAACGTAAAATTAATAAACACACCTCTAGTTTTCATACTAGCAATATTACTTGTCCATGGGCTGTTAGGGTCTGTATCTCTAACAAGCTCGTCATTAATAGCAAAAAGTCCGCGAATTGAAGGGGTGAATTTAAAATTGTATAAATATAAATCTATACCAAAACCAAGTTCGTAAAACAGCATGTTTTTCTTGGTTCTAAATTGCCCGTTGCTATTATCGTTCGGGTTGGTTTCGTTACTCGAAAGATTTAAAGCAGTTGAAAAACCTCCAACAATAAAAGGCTTAAAATTATTAATTCGTTTGGTTGAAAATTTTACTAGTAAGGGAATATGTATGTATGTAGATTTAACCTCTCTTGTTAAATCTGAATTTTTTAAATCAGGAACACCTTCAAAATAGGTTTGACTATAATATAACTCTCTAGTAGTAATTAATAAACCAGGTTCTAAGCGTAAATCTATAAACTTGTTTATACGTAGATTTCCTATTAAACCAACACTAAAACCAGGACTTCTTTTTACATAGATATCACGTAAATCTTCGTTGTAATCAAAATTAAAATCGTAATTATTAATACCTAAAAAATAGCCCCAACGCAATAAATTGTTGTCTGTAGTGCCTCTTCCTGAATTTGCATCATAAGTCACCTTTTCTTTTTTAAACAATTGTGCATTAGAGGTCTGAGTGGCTAAAAGGAATGTTAATAAGAGAAAAAGGTTCTTCATTTTTATTGTTTTGATGCTGTATAGATAGTCGCTACTCCAAAGGTTTGCGGAAAATCTTCAACATTAATAAACCCAATTTCTCGTAAAATATTGTTTAAAGCTTCACCATATGGAAAAACAGACGCCGATTCGCACAAATATTTATATGCACTTCTATCTTTAGAAAACACTCTGCCAATAACTGGTAAAATGTTTTTTGTGTAAAAATTGTAGCCTTGTTTATAAGGTGTTTTATCTGGCATCGATGTTTCTAAAATTACAAAAATGCCGTTAGGCTTTAAAACTCTAAGTATTTCTTTTAAGCCATTTTCTAAGGTTTCAAAATTACGTACACCAAAGGCAACAGTAATGGCATCAAAGGTATTATCTTTAAAAGGCATATTTTCAGAATCGCCTAAAACCATATCAATTTTTTGTTCTAAACCTTTCTTTTTAATCTTTTCTTTACCAATGTCTAACATGCCACTGCTAATATCTAATCCAACAATTTTGGTGGCATCGGTTTCTGCTAAATTAATAGCTAAATCTCCAGTTCCTGTAGCAATATCTAAAATGGTTTCTGGTTTTTTTTCTTTAACTAATTTCACCACTTTTTTGCGCCATTTAATATCTATTCCAAAAGAAATCACACGGTTTAACCCATCGTAATCACCAGAAATGGTATCAAACATTTTGGTAACCTGCTCCTTTTTTCCTAATTCGCTATTCTTGTACGGTTTAATTTTTGACAAATCTGTAAATTTTGGACAAATATAAACTTTTAGAAAAGCATAATGCAATAGGTTTGCAAATATTATATTGACTATTAGTGGCGTAGCAATATTTATTTTATAGTATATTTGTTATACTTTTTATGATATATAAATAATGAAAATTATTATTGCTGGGGCTGGTGAAGTTGGATTTCATTTAGCAAAATTACTGTCTTATGAATCTCAAGAGATTACTCTGATAGACACAAATAAAGATAGTCTTGCTTATGCCGATACCCATTTAGATATAAAAGTTATTAAAGGAGATGCGACATCAATAGCTATTTTAAAAGATGCACGAGTTGATACAAGCGATTTATTAATTGGTGTAACAGCATCTGAAACTACTAATATTACAGTTTGCGTGCTTGCCAAACAATTAGGCTCAAAACGTACCATTGCAAGAATATCTAATACCGAATTTATAAATCATAAAGATGAAGTTGGATTTACCAAATTTGGAATTGATGAGCTTATTTCTCCTGAAGCTTTAGCGGCTTCAGAGATTGAATTATCGCTTAAACCATCTTCTTTTAATGATAACTACGAGTTTGAAGAAGGAGCGCTTACAATGGCGGGTTTAACCTTGTCTAAAGAGGCTTCTTTTATTGGTAAAAAGGTAAAACAAGCGGCTAAAATTTTTCCAGAAATTCACTTTGTACCTATTGCTATTCAACGTGCAGGAACTCAGTTTACTATCATTCCTCGGGGAGATACTAAGTTTAAAGAAGGTGATAATGTAGTATTTATAACCTCTGAAGGTGGTGCCGACGAACTTTGTAAACTTACAGGAAAAGCAAATGCAGAAATTAAAAATGTGATGATTCTTGGAGGCACACAAATAGGATATAAATCGGCAAGAGATTTAAGTGAAAAAGGATTTAATGTTAAGCTTTTTGAAGGAAATAAAGAACGGGCTTTTGATATTGCTGATGCTTTACCAAACGTTTTAGTAATTAATAGTGATGGTAGAAATGTAGATTTGTTAGATGAAGAAAACATTAGTGATATGGATGCTTTTATTGCTGTTGGCGATAATTCCGAAACAAATATAATGTCTTGTTTAGTCGCTAAATCTAAAGGTGTAAAAAAATCTATTGCTTTGGTTGAAAATATGGATTATTTTGAATTATCTCAATCCATCGGTATCGATACACTTATCAATAAAAAACTATTAGCCGCAAATAATATTTTTAGGTACATACGAAAAGGAGAAGTGGTTGCCATGACCAAATTAAATAACATGAATGCGGAGTTATTAGAGTTTGAAGTTAAAGCAACATCAGTTATATGCAATAAAGTTATAAAAGATATTGATTTTCCGCGATCAGCAATTATTGGAGGTGTTATTAGAAATGGAGTAGGTTTAATCGCTTTAGGCGATTTTAAAATTCAAGAAGGCGATCGTGTAGTGGTTTGTAGCTTACTTAAATCTATAAAAGGTGTGGAAAAGTTATTCCTCTAAAACATGAAACTTAATTACAAAATCATTTTTCATTTTTTCGGGTTACTTCTATTATTCAATGGTGGTTTTGTGTTACTAGCATCGCTCATTAGTTTAATTTATAAAGATGGTGTTACACTGCAGTTATTTTTAGCAGGTATTGTAACATTAATAGCTGGAGTACTGGTTATGTTTTTTACCAGACGCCATAAAAAAGAAATGAATAAGCGTGAAGGTTATATTGTTGTAACCTTTGGCTGGATTATTATGGCTCTTGCAGGTACGTTACCTTATATTTTTACAGGAAGTATCCCGAGTTTTGTAAATGCTTTTTTCGAAACCATGTCTGGTTTTACAACTACTGGTGCTACTATTTTAAATGATATAGAAGCAGTGCCTAAAGGTGTTTTGTTTTGGCGCAGTTTAACACACTGGATTGGTGGTATGGGAATTATTGTACTCGCTATTGCTATTTTACCATTACTGGGAATAGGAGGGATGCAGTTGTTTGCAGCCGAGGCTCCTGGGCCAAGTGCCGATAAATTGCACCCAAGAATTACAGATACTGCTAAACGTTTATGGCTTATCTATTTTGGATATACTGCTGCGGAAACTATATTATTACAAGTAGCAGGTATGTCTTTTTTTGATGCTATTAATCATGCCTTATGTACGCTGTCAACAGGTGGTTTTTCAACTAAAAATGCAAGTGTAGCCTATTGGAATGACCAGCCTATTATTCAATATATTATTATTGTTTTTATGTTTTTGGCTGGTACAAATTTTGTACTAAGTTATTTTGCGTTTAAAGGAAAAATTCAAAAAATAATACATGACGAAGAATTTAAACTCTATTTTAAATTTATAACTGTTTTTACAATTATAGCTGCACTCATCATATATTTTAGAGCAAATATATTGGCATCATCTATTGCGCATCCTATGGTTTGGGGTGAAGCAGAAAGTGCTTTCAGGCATGGGTTATTTCAAGTGTTATCGGTAATTACAACTACTGGTTTTGTGACTGCTGACTTTACTATGTGGACTCCTTTTTTGGTTGTGTTTTTTTTCGGGCTTATGTTTTTAGGCGGGTCGGCAGGTAGTACATCTGGTGGTGTAAAAGTAGTTCGTCATTTAATACTAATTAAAAATGGTTTTTTAGAATTTAAACGAACCTTACATCCAAATGCTATTATACCAGTACGTTATAACACAAAATCAATTTCTGGCGATATTGTATTTAATGTTCTTGCCTTTTTTATATTATATATGTTATCCTTTATTGTTGGTGCTTTAGGGTTTTCTATGATGGAAATAGATTTTCAATCTTCAATTGGTTTAGCGGCATCAAGCTTAGGGAATGTTGGACCTGCTTTAGGCGATTTTGGACCCGTAAATAACTATGCTAATTTGCCTAACATTGGCAAATGGTGGTGTAGTTTTTTAATGCTAATAGGGCGTTTGGAACTTTTTACAGTACTTATTTTATTTACACCTTTCTTTTGGCGAAATAGATAATAATTTAACTCTTTTTTTACAATTAACCTTTAGAGGTTTCGTTTATTTGTTATAAGATTATAGCTCGCTCTCATTTTATAATCTTTTGTCTAGTATAAATTCGATTTGAAACATCAAACACTAACCTATATTATCTTTTAAGGTGAATAGTGTTTTTGGTATAAATATTGATGCGTATTGTAATTAAAAATAAACTTAACCTAAAAAAATATAAATGAAGAAATTAGTAACATTAGTATCAGTTGTTGTGGTTATATTGATTCTGAATTTAGATAGAATATTAGTTATTGATGATTATTTTAAAGCTATAATGCTTTTTGTTTTAGCTGGATTTTTAGCAATTTTCGAATACAAAAGAAATAGAAGCTTTGACTAATTAATAACTTTTTTAAAATTAATATTTATCAGTATTTATAAATGTTAAGCTTCCTTTGTGTTTGATTTTTAATAGCTTATAAAATCTATGATGTAACATTTTTATTGGTTAATCGTCTTTTTTATATAAACCAACATGTGCTGAACTTGTTTCAGTATTAAAAAAATAACATCATGGAATTAGTATTAAAAGTAGAAGATTTAGAACCAGAACCTAAAGTAATTAAAAAACACATTAAGCCAGAAGGCTTATTAAATTCTAATTACAAAAAACTAGTAAAAAAGAATTTAAACTATACAACTTCACAATCTCTTTTTGGCATGAGACAGCGTTTAAAAACATGTCAATATCAATTTACTTCAAGTATAGAAACGATTTTAAAAGTAGCTGCATTTGCTGTTATTTTTATAGCGATTTATTCTTAAGTAATATATAATTTTACAATTTAAAAGTGTAACATTTTTGTAAGATATGCTACTTATTATATAAAGCAGCTTTTTACGATTGTTAACTGATAATCTTTGAGCTTACCTCAAAATAATCTTTTATATTTTATTAATTGAACCAATAGACTATGGTTTGTTGAGTGTCAATTTATATATTAAACTTTAATATTGTTTCACTTTTAAATTTTAGAAATTATGGGAGGAGAAGGGTCAATGATGGCTGCAAATAACTCATTAAAAAATAATAGAGATCTTGTATCGAAGAGAAAAGAAAGAGGTGGATTGACTGGAAGTTACTCTAATGTTAAATTAGCTGAATTTCCTGAAGCAACACCTGAGCAATTAAAAGAAATTAAAGAAAGAATGAAACGAGAACAGAAACAAATAAGAAAGAAACAAATATTTGCGATGTTTATAATAATTTTGGCATTGTTTTTTCTTTATATTTTCAATTAAAAAAGACTTGTTAGGTTTTAAAACCTAACAAGTCTGAGAATATTATAATTTAATAAAATAAGTTTTTAACTTACCGCTTCTTTAATACGTTTAATAGCTTCAATAATTTGTTCTTGTGAAGCTGCATAAGAAATACGAATACAATCAGGATTTCCAAAAGCTTCACCAGTAACGGTAGCTACAAGTGCTTCTTCTAATAAATACAAAGAAAAAGCGGTAGCATTGTTTATAGTTTTTCCGCGTAATGTTTTTCCAAAGAAATGGGTTACGTTAGGGAATACATAAAACGCACCTTCTGGAGTATTGGTTTTAAATCCTTCAATATCGTTTAATAAATCTAGAATTAAATCACGACGTACTTTAAACTCATCAATCATGTATTGTACACGAGATGGCGATTCGTTTAAGGCTGTAATTACTGCACGTTGTGCAATACAGTTTGTGCCACTTGTAATTTGCCCTTGCATTTTGTTACAAGCACGGGCTATTTTTTCTGGAGCGCCAATATATCCAACACGCCATCCCGTCATAGCAAATGCTTTTGACACGCCATTTACTGTAATGGTGCGGTCGTACATATCTTCAAATTGAGCCATACTTGCATGACCACCAACATAATTTATATGTTCGTAAATTTCATCTGAAACCACATAAATATTAGGATGCTTTACCAATACATCAGCTAAAGCTCTTAATTCTTCTTTACTGTAAATAGATCCACTTGGGTTACAAGGCGAGCTAAACCAAATCATTTTAGTTTTTGGTGTAATGGCAGCTTCAAGTTGTGTTGCTGTCATTTTAAAATCGGTATCGATAGATGTTTTAACTTCAACGGGAACACCATCATTTAACTTTACTATATCGGCATAACTTACCCAATATGGACACGGTAAAAGCACCTCGTCACCAGTATTTAGCATAACAGCAGCTATGTTTGCTAGGCATTGTTTTGCACCTGTTGATACTACAATTTGTGGTAGGGTATAAGTTAAACCATTATCGCGCTTAAACTTTGTAATTATGGCTTCTTTTAATTCAACATACCCATCAACTGGTGTGTAAGAATTATAGTCATCATTAATAGCTTGTATTGCGGCTTCCTTAATAAAATCAGGTGTATTAAAATCTGGTTCACCAAGGCTTAAGCCAATAATATCTTTTCCTTCGCCTCTAAGCTCTCTTGCTTTTGCTGCCATTGCTAACGTTGCAGACGTAGCCATGTTTAAAATTCTATCAGATAATAATTGCATGTAATGTATTTAAATGGTAAATATGAAGTTTAGGCTAAACTAGGTTTTTGTCCTAGTACTTTTAATTGGTTGTAATGTTCTGCTATGGCTTTCCAAAACGTGTTATATTCGTTGTATGGTAAGCTAAACTCATTAGCTGTTTCTTTAACTATTTTAGCAATGTGTCTGTAATGTATATGACTAATGTTTGCAAATAAGTGGTGCTCTACTTGTCTGTTTAACCCACCAGTATAAAATTCTACTATCCAGCTTTTAGGTGAAAAATTAGACGTTGTAAATAATTGATGAATGGCCCAAGTGTTTTTCATGTTACCATTTTCGTCTGGTAAAGGCATTTCGGTATTAGGCATTACGTGTGCTAATTGGAATATTACACTTAAAATGATGCCTGCGGTGTAGTGCATAACTAAAAAGCCTATTAAAACTTGCCACCATGCAAATCCTAAAGATATGGGTAAAACAATCCAGATAGCATAATATACTATTTTACCAATAATTAATTTTGTCCATTGTGTTGCTGGATTAGGAAGTTTGCCGTATGCTAATTTTCTTTTTAAGTATTGATATGATTGAATAAAATCTGTCGTAATAGCCCAATTTACAGTTAACAAACCATATAAAAAGAAGGCATAATATTTTTGATACTTATGAATTTTTAGCCATTTAGTATGTTTAGAAAAACGAATAATTCTACCCGCATCAATATCTTCATCATGTCCTTGAATATTGGTGTATGTATGATGTAATACATTGTGTTGTACTTTCCAATTATAATCGTTACCTGCTAAAATATAAATGCTACTCCCCATTAATTTATTAACCCATTTTTTGCTTGAAAAAGAGCCGTGATTAGCATCGTGCATTACATTCATACCAACACCTGCCATACCAACGCCAACAACCATCATTAAAATAATTTGTGCCCAAGCAGGTAAGTCGTTAGTTAATATTAAAACTACTGGAACTATTAATAAAGAAAACATTACGATTGCCTTTATGTATAATTTCCAATTTCCTGTACGTTTTATATTGTTCTCTTTAAAATAATCGTTAACACGTTTATTTAGAGTTTTAAAAAATTTTGCTGAGTCTTTTCTTGAAAAAGAAAGCGTTTGTTTTGTCATGCTATTAATTTAAAATATGATTAAAATAAAAAAGTTGATCATACCTGTGGCAAATATAGTTATAAACCAACTGAAGTAATAACGTTTTTTTGTAAAAATATGCACATAAAAAGTATATTTTTGTTGAAAATTTAACATCAATGCAGCTTATTTTAAAATATTTTCCTAGCCTTAGCGAAGACCAAATCGAAAAATTCGAAAAGCTAGAAACACTTTATAAAGACTGGAATTTAAAGATTAATGTCGTATCTCGTAAAGATATTGATGAGCTTTATTTGCGCCATGTATTACATTCTTTGGCAATAGCAAAATTAATACAGTTTAAAGATGGTTCTAAATTTTTAGATGTTGGTACAGGTGGTGGGTTCCCAGGTGTTCCGTTGGCTATTTTATTTCCAGAATGTTCTTTTCATTTGGTAGATAGTATAGCAAAAAAAATAAAAGTAGTTGATGAGGTTGTAGAAGGTTTGGGGTTAACCAATGTAAAAACAACACACTCTAGAGTTGAAGATATTAAGGGTACTTACGATTTTATAATAAGTCGTGCTGTTGCTGCAATGCCAACGTTTGTTCATTGGGTAAAAGGTAAGATTGCTAAAAAGCAAAACCACGATTTAAAAAACGGAATTTTGTATTTAAAAGGAGGTGATTTAAGCGAAGAGCTTCAAAACTATAAAACAGTAACTATTTATAATTTAAGCGATTATTATACCGAAGACTTTTTCGAAACTAAAAAATTGGTGTATTTACCTTTAAAGTTTAAAGGCTAAAGTTTCAATTTACTTAACTCATTAAAGTTTTGTTTGAAAAAGTAAAACTGTTTTTTATACCAATAGGTATCAGAAAAAGATTCAATAATAATGTTTTTTTCTGTGTCGAGAGCTAATAATGATTCAGCTTTTTTTAAATTTAATTTAGCATTTTTTAAGTCATTCACTTTGTAATAGGTTAAAGCTAATCCTAATATAGCTTCATAATCTAAAGCGTTATATTCTATAGTAGTTGTAAAGTCTGAAATGGCTTTTTTATATTTTCCTAAAAGTAAATGCGATGCGCCTCTAAAAAAATATGCCGAAGCGTTGTTATCATCAAAACTTAAAGATTTATCAAAATCTTTTTTAGCTTGTTTATAATAGTTAATGTTTAAATGCGTTAAACCTCGGTTGTAATAAGTGTCTGCATTTGGATTAATTAAAACGGCAAGCGAAAAATCTTGCAATGCTAATTTATATTTTTTAAGTGCTAAGAGCGCATTTGCTCGCTGAGTATAAACTTTAGATTCGGTTGGTGATACCTCAATAATTTTACTTAAATCTGTTATTGAACCTATATAATCTTCTAAATAATATTTAGTGCAAGCCAAATTATATAGAGCATCAAAAAACTGTGAATCTAATTTTAAAGCATTTTCGTAATCATCTTTAGCTCCAAAAAAATCTTGTAAGCTGAATTTAGAATTGCCTCTATTATAGTACGAATCGGCATCAGGTTTATAAATAATTATTTTTGAATAATCTAAAATGGCACCACTATAATCGCCTAAATCATTTTTGGCAATAGCTCTATGAAAATAGGCGTCGAAATTTTTTGGTTCTAGTTCAATTACTTGCGTGAATAATTCTATTTTTTCTTTTAGATTAGTAGATTTAATTGCTTTTCTGTATAGTTTTTTGGTTTGCCCAAAAACAACTATTGGAAATATTACTAGTATAAATATAGCGACTTTTTTCATTTTACTATGTGAATATAAAAACTTTTAGAGTTAGTTTTTAAACAATAAAGTTAGTAATATTTTATATATGAAGTCTATTTTATTTTAATAGAAAAATAATTGATAAAGACAGCGCTTAATCGATGTTTTTTGCATTTCATTTTCATTTTATATGAAGTTTAGCTATATTTGATAAACAGCTTTATTCTCTTTTAATAGAATTGTTAGTCTCTCAAATAAAAGTTTAGTGCCCTAAATAAACTTATTTATGATAAGAATTCTATTTTTTTATAATATTTTTCGGACTAAGTATTTAATATCGTTTTTGCTAATAAATTTTATTAGTAATGCACAAGTAATACAAGTTGAAATAGTTGGAGGAGCTATAGTTACCCAAGGCTCTACAGTTACTATAAATGCTGGGACAAGTCTGGATTTCCGTATTACAAATAATGCTATTGATTGTAGTAGGCTAAGGGTACGAGATGTGGATATAGATAATCCAACCGATTTTGATATTTCACCTAATAATCCTAAAAAAAACATAAGAACAACTTGGTGTACATGGCCTTGGCAAGCAAATAGAACTTATTTAGATTTTGAAATAGAAAACATAAGCGGTTTTTGTGCAACAACAAGCACCTTAGTAACAATCGAAATACGAAATCAACCAGATTTTACTTTTACGCTTGAAGTGAATTCATCTCCAGTTATTTCAGTTTTAGGGGGGAGTCCATCAGCAGATATTTTAAATGGATCAACAACACCTAAGGCATCTAATGGTACATATTTTGGAGTTGTAGATGAGAGTGCGTCAGTTACAAGAAATTATATAATATCTAATACAGGTAGCTGTGCACTGGAAATTTCAGCAATAACATCATCATTAGGAGATTTTGCTTTAGATGGTTTTATGTTCTCTCCTACTTTTACACCTTTACCATATACAGCAAGCATCGATCCTGGGGACTATGCGATCTTTAGAGTTATATTTACTGGACCTGTTGCTGGTTCTGGAACACTTACCTCCACAATAAGTATTTCTAATACTGATAATACAACTTTTACTTTTGATGTTAGTGCCGAAATGTTTGATTTTAATATTCCTGGACCTGGAGGTATAACAGCAGATTTTAGGCTTTGGTTAAAATCTACAAGAGGTGTTGTTACCTCAGGATCTAGTGTTACAGATTGGATAGATTTGGGTTCTAATGGAAAAGATGCCACAACAGATTCTGGAAAAGAGCCAACATATATTGATACAGCTGCAGAGAATATCAATTTTAATCCTGTGATTAAATTTGAAAATGATGGTGGTACGACTGAGCAATTTATGTACAACACTACAAATGGTTTTTACAGTCAGGACATATTCATTGTTATGATTCCTGATGCTACTATGACAAGTGCGTCGCCAAGAAACACCATTTTTTCAGGGATTTCTTCTAGAAGCTCTGGAGATGTGACTGGTATTGGATTAGGTGATTATTCATCAGAGTTTACAAATGAGACGTTATCGTACAATCAAAATATTCCAACGGGAGGAAGTTATAATGGTGAAGCGGAAATAGGCTCGTCTTATTCAAATGCTGGTATTATTAATGTTAGAAATAATGCTACTTCATCTCCTACGGGACAAGATATTTTATATAATTCAGAAGTATTAACAACATCATCGATTGATGATATTGCCTTTACCAATGTTGGGACTCCTGGGCCTCCAACAGTTACAGGTACAGAATATTGGATTGGTAGAAATTTTGATGTAGTTGGTAGTTTAAATGGTCGAGTTGCTGAGATTTTTACATTTGCCGAACGTGTAGCTGATGCTGATAGACAAAAAATTGAATCTTATTTAGCTATTAAATACGGAATTACTTTGGGGGCTTCAACCCAAGTAGAAAAAGATTATATCAACTCATTTAATACTTCCGTTTGGGATATTTCTGCTAATACTGGCTATAATTACCATGTTGCTGGGATTGGTAGAGATTCTATATCAGATTTAAACCAAAAACAATCTAAAACATTAAATATAGCAAATGAAGTAGCTATTGGGTTAAACGGAATTTTTGCTACCAATAGTGCAAACACTAATGAATTTAAAGAAGATGGAGATTTTTTAGTTTGGGGTAGTAACGATGCAGCTTATACTGCTGGTGGCTCTAATACAGTAATTATTGCTACTGGAATAACAACTTCTTTAACGAGAGTTTTAAGACAATGGAAAATTGTTGAATCCATTCAACCTGGATCTGGTGGCGACGTAGAAAACGTCTTTGTTTCTATACCTTCGGGAGCATTTAGTAGTTTTACTTTAGGTACAGATGAAGAATATGCACTTGTTGTTGCTGATGACGACAATTTTGCAAATGAAGATATTATAGATGTTGTTCCTTTAGTGTCAGATGGTGCAGGAAATTTACAAACATGGTATGATTTTGATGGTACAAAATATTTTACTTTCGCAAGAGTGTCTAAATTATCAGGAAATCGTTCTGTAACTATTGGTTTAGGTGATTACCTAATTGGTGAATATGCCATAAATTTAAATATTGATGCTTTTACGATTTCGGCTTGGGTTAAAAGTGCTTCTAGTGCAAACTATAGAACCATTATGGCTAAAGGAAGTAAACTACAATTAAGGCTAAATCCTTCCGATCAAATTGAAGTTATGGTTGATGATGATGTAACACCTAAGTTTACTTCAACAATGGTTTTAAATGATGGAAATTGGCATCAAGTTACTTTTGTATATAAAAGTGGTACCGTCTTTTTATATGTCGATGGTGTTTTAGATAAATCTGAACAGGATGTAGAACCACCAACACCTAATTTTAATAGATTTTCTGTTGGTGCTGTATATATAGATAAAAACAATATTATCAATCCATTTTTAGGCGAGATTGACGAAGTGTATATATGGGATCAAGGACTTACACAAGAGCAGGTGCGCTACCTTATGAATCAAGAAGCTGAAAGATTTGATGTTAGTGGTACAGATTATGTTAACGGAGAAGTATTACCTCAAGCCGCATTAAGTAATGAGGTTACAACCATTCCTTGGAGCGACTTAAGAACGTATTATGATTTTAATTCATTTTATGGTTCAACAGTCGAAGGTAGAGCAGATGTAAGATACTTTTTGCGCTTAAAATATTTAGATAAAGATAAGGAGTTGGTTGATGTGCAAACAATTCCAGTGCCTTATGTTTCTGCAGCAAATGGTTCTTGGGATACAGCCACTACTTGGAGTAATAGTGCAAATCAAGTTATTCCTAATTCTTTAAGTTTAGATGGGGTTACTACGATTAATTGGAATATTGTTGAAATATCACATAACATTACTTCTGGCGATAGAGATATTTCACTTTTGGGGTTAAAGCAAACAGGGGGAACCCTTACTATTGCAGATCCAACTGACGCGCAGGACGAAACAAATTCTGGGCAAGCATTAACTATTTCGCATTATTTAGAATTAGATGGAATTATTGATTTAGTTGGCGAGTCTCAATTAATACAAAGCGAAGGCAGTATAGTAGACACAGATAGTGGAGGCTTTTTAGAGCGCGACCAACAAGGAACAGCAAATGGTTTTAATTATAATTACTGGTCGTCTTCAGTTGGTCCAATAACAGGTAATACAGTAACAAGAGGAACTGGTGTCTCTTACCCAAATACGAATCATACTATAGCAGGAGTGTTAAATGATGGAACAGATACAGATGCATATCAACCATTAGATTTTATTGTAGCTCTAAATACAGGAGAAGGTCCACCACCACCACCAGGTACTGCAAAAGAAATTAGCTCATATTGGCTGTATAAGTTTTATGGGGCAGACGATGATTATAATTCTTGGGAGAGTATTAATGAGGCAACACCTTTACTTGCAGGAGAAGGCTTTACTATGAAGGGAACTTTAGGTGCCGTTGCAATCACAGACCAACAAAATTATGTATTCAAAGGATTGCCAAATAATGGAGATATAACACTGCCTTTAAATAAAAATGTAACTGTTCAAAACCCAACAGGAGATGTAGAACGCTTGATAGGGAACCCTTATCCATCCGCAATTGATGTCACAGAGTTTATTTTAGATAATATGAGTATTGCAGATGGAGGAAATAATGCCACAGGAACTGTGTTTAACGGCGCTTTATATTTTTGGGATCACTTTGGCGAAGAAAACACCCATGTTTTAAGAGGGTATGTTGGTGGCTATGCTACAAGAAATTTAACAGGAGGAGCAGTAGCAATTGCTAATGATACAAGAATTAATAACAATTTAACTAGTGGTTCAAAAATACCAGGACAATATATTCCAGTCAACCAAGGGTTTTTTGTAAGTACTGCATTAGATGGTTTTAATGATGATAATGGCGTTCCTGTAGATGTTGTTGACGGAGGTGATATAGTATTCAAAAATAACCAACGTGTTTTTGCTACCGAAGATGGTTCAACATCATTATTTTTAAAATCTTCAAGTAAGAAAAGCGGTATTGCAAATAATAATAAGCATAAAGATGATACACCTAGAATACGGTTAATGTTTGATTCTCCAACAGGATATCATAGGCAAATTGTCTTAGGTAAAAATGTGAATGCTTCTAATAACTTCGATTTAGGATACGATGCTATTATGGTAGATGTTAGTGAAGAAGATATGTATTGGGCTTTTAATAAAAGTAAATTTGTAATTCAGGGCGTTAGTAATTTTAATGATACCCAAGAATTTCCTTTAGGTTTAATTATTGAAAATTCTGGAATTGCAAGAATTAAATTAGATGGTGTCGAAAATTTAGAGACTAATAAATCAATTTACATAAAAGATAATACTACAAACGAAACCTTTTTAATAAACAATAATCCATTTGAAATATTTTTAGATGCAGGCTCATATAATTATAGGTTTTCTTTAGTATTTAAGTCACAATCTTTATCTGTTGATGATATTGAAATAACTGATGATGTTTCAATTTATTTTGATGAATCTATATCCGAATTAAAAGTAATAGGGTTAAATGATAGAGAGCTTTTAAGTATTACACTATATAATATTATTGGGCAAAAAATAAAGTTTATAGACTATACTTCCAATAAAACATCTAAGCAAATATCAGTTATTACAGGAGCTTATATTGTACAATTAAATACAACTAAAGGAAAAATTAATAAAAAGATTATTGTTGAATAGTGTTTTATTTATAGTTGAGTAATTTTAATTTCTTTTTCTGTAAATAAGCTTTTTCCAATGTGTTAGTCACAGTATTTAAAGCCAAATCAAGATATTTAACAGCTTCGTTAATTTTATTTGTATGAGTATAGTAGTCAGCTTTGGCGCCATAAAATAAATAGACACGTTGTTCAAAATCGTTAGGTTTAATAGCGTCTAAATAAGTTTTTGCTATAGTATAATCTTGTTTTTGTATGCATACCACAGCCATATTTAATACATGAATTGGCATAGGTTGTAAAGTATTTAAGCATTGATACCAATAGTGGATTTTATCCCAGTTAGTATCTTTATAAGTTTTGGCGCGTAAATGTTCAGCTGCAATGGCAGCTTCGTAATGATAACATGAAAATTCGGTTTGTTCAATCACCGCTTTATTCATCATGGTATTGCCCAATTTTATAAGCGGAAAATACCATTGTGTTCTGTCTTGGTTTTTTAAATCTAAAAGTTCGTTTTTTGAGTTGGTTTTGGTTTCTAATCGTGCCGAATGAAAACACATTAAGGCGCATAAAGCATAAACTTCAGGCGTTCTGGTGAGTTCGTTTTTTAAAAGCATTTGGGTTAAACGCATAGCTTCGCCACATAATTCTTTACGAATTAATATATCACATTTATTAGAATGAAACCCCTCGTTAAAAATAAGATACAAAACCTCCATAACACTTTCTGAGCGTTGAAATAATGCTTTGCCTTGTGGAATTTTAAATTTTAATTGTGATTGTTGAATCGTTTTTCGCGCTCTTAGCAATCGTTTTTTAATCGTGTCTTCTTTGGTGAGTAATGCCGATGAAATTTCTTTAGCACTAAAGCCAGAAATAGTTTTTAGGGCGAACGCTATGCGATCTCTAGAATCTAGTTTTGGGTGGCAAGCCGTAAATATCATTCTAAGTTGAGCGTCCTCGATTTCAGTATCTAAAAAAAGCTCATTTATAGCAATAGTATTCGTTCCTTGATTGATGTTTGGTAAGTGTTTTTGTGCTGTTTTTAGTTTTCTAAAAATATCTAGAACTCTATTTTTTGCTGCTTGAGTTAACCACGCTTCAGGATGGTCTGGTTGTTTAGTTCGCCAGCTAATACTAGCTTTTATAAAAGTGTCTTGTACCGCATCTTCAATAATTTCAAGATGTTTAAGACCAAATATTCGTATTAAAACAGAAACCATCTTTCCGCTATGGTAGCGAAAAAGATGGTCTATAAGTTTGGGTTCCATTATTGGTCGAATACCATGATTTCACGAATCTCTACAGTGCCGCCCAAATCGTAATCTGGAAAGTCATCAGCAATTTTTTGTACAGCATCAAAATTTTTAGCTTTCACTATATAATAACCACCAATAATTTCTTTAACTTCGGCAGAAGTTAAATCGGTTACCGTTCTGTTTTTACCAACAATACGGCGTATCTGTGGTGTTAAGGCGTTGCCATGACTCACAATACCAGCTTGGGTCATTTTATCATTCCAAGCAAACCATTTACCCATTCTTCCCTGTAATTCTTCAGGCGAAAGCCCTAATTCGGTGTAATCCGCTCCTAGAAAAAGCATCATAAATTCTTTCATAATTATATATTTTAAAGTTTATATAGTTAAGACGTTTGCTAGATTGGAAAAGAGGACAAGTTTTTCAAATTTATTAAAATTACTTTAAGAAAAGGGAATCTCTTTTTTAAATGTAATAAGATGTTTTAATGTTTTTCAGAAATTCTTTTTATTTGGGCTTGCCCCACTTTTGCTTTTAGTGGCAAAAATGGGGCAAGATTTCCGCTACATCTTTTTGCGAAAAACAAAAGGGATGCCGCTTCAATCCTTAACGTAGAACAGGAATTAATTATATATGGCTTAAGTTTGTTTTTTGTTTAAACCTTTACTCTTAAAAACTCTTGTTAGCCTACTATTCGTTGGGTACTTTCTGTGTTTTGTTATATTATTAAAAATTAGCGCGGTTACAAATAATATTAATGAACCAGTTAAAACAGGAGAAACAACATAAAAGTAACCCAAGGTTTTAATTTTTTCAGTGCCAATAACGGCAATAAGTGCAGTTGCTCCACCAGGTGGATGTAACGTTTTTGTTATTTGCATTGCAATTATTGAAGTTGCAACTGCAATTGACGCAGTAATCCAAATTATCTCTGGAAACAACTTAAAAACCGTTACTCCAATCAATGCTGAGATTAGCTGACCTCCAATAAAATTTCTTGGTTGGGCCAATGGACTTTGTATTGCTCCGAAAATAAGCACGCTTGATGCGCCAAATGAGCCAATTAGAAATATATTTTCTAATTCTGCTAAGTAAGAAGATTGAAAAAATGCGATTAGACCGATACCGAAAAAAGCTCCAATGAATGACCAAAATTGTTCTTTAAAATCAATTAACGTTTCTTTATATATTATATATTTCGATATTCTTACATTCCGCTTTATTTTTTGGCTTATGTTTTTTCTCTTTTGCATTTTTCTCTTACTATGCTCTATAGATTGTTTTTTAAAATTCTAAAGGTATTAGTTAAGTTTTGATCTAGCACATGTCAACGTAAATATCATTTTTTTGTCTCTTACAAAGTCAAGCCAGTTAAAATCTAAATCTAATAAAAATAAAAAAGGTCTGTTTTTAAAAACAGACCTTTCAATTTTGTGTATAAATACCATTATTATAATTATTATCCTAAAAATGGGTAACGATAATCTGTTGGCGTAACAAAAGTTTCTTTTATCATTCTTGGCGATACCCAGCGCAATAAATTTTGTGCGCTACCTGCTTTATCGTTTGTTCCAGAAGCTCTGGCACCACCAAAAGGTTGTTGCCCAACAACAGCACCCGTAGGTTTATCATTAATATAAAAGTTTCCTGCACTGTTTTGTAAAGCTTCAGTGGCTTGAGTTACTGCATATCTGTCGGTTGCTAAAATTGCCCCTGTTAAGGCATATTCGCTAGTTTTATCTACCAGTTTTAGAGTTTCCGCATAAGCGTCATCCTCATAAACATAAATAGTTATTACAGGGCCAAATAACTCGGTACACATGGTTGTGTATTTTGGATTTGTTGTTACAATAACGGTTGGTTCAATAAAGTAGCCTTTGCTTTTATCGTAGTTTCCGCCAACAATGATTTCCGCATCAGTATCAGCTTTTGCGCCATCAATATATTTAGCTAATTTATCAAAAGACCCTTCGTGAATAACTGCTGTAATAAAGTTGCTTAAATCTTCTGGAGAACCCATTTTAAATGAGTTAACATCTTCAATAACATGTTTCTTAACATCTGCCCAAAGGCTCTGCGGAATGTAAGCTCTAGAAGCGGCACTACATTTTTGACCTTGAAACTCAAAAGCACCACGTACAATGGCTGTTGCTACTTGCTTAGCATTTGCAGATTTGTGAGCAACAATAAAATCTTTCCCACCAGTTTCTCCAACAATTCTTGGGTAGGTTTTATAGTTATGAATGTTATTTCCTATTTGTTTCCAAAGTTCTTTAAAAATGTATGTAGAACCTGTAAAGTGTAATCCAGAAAAATCTGGACTTGCTAAAACAGTATCGGTAATCATAACCGGATCACCAAAAACAACATTAATAACGCCAGCAGGAACACCAGCTTCTCTAAATACATCCATAATAACTTTTGCAGAATATATCTGGCTATCACTAGGTTTCCAAACCACAACATTACCCATTAAAGCCATGCAAGCAGGAAGGTTTCCAGCAATAGCAGTAAAGTTAAAAGGTGTTACGGCATAAGTAAATCCTTCTAAAGGTCTGTACTCAATACGGTTCCAAGCATCACTCGTGCTTTCGGGTTGCTCCATGTAAATGTCCGTCATAAACTGAACATTGAAACGTAAAAAATCAATCAACTCACAAGCTGCATCAATTTCAGCCTGATGTACGGTTTTGGATTGCGCAATCATGGTTGCTGCATTTATTTTTGCACGGTAAGGACCCGCAATTAATTCAGCTGCTTTCAAAAAGATGCCAGCACGTTGTTCCCATGGCATTAGCGACCAGCTTTTTCTAGCTTCTAAAGCGGTAGCAATAGCTTCGTCAACGTGTTTTTTTTCTGCTAAATGATACGTCCCAACAACATGTTTGTGGTCGTGCGGAGGCGACATCGTTCTAGTGTTTTCAGTCGTAACATCTTGCCCGTTGATGTACATAGGCACATCAATTTTACTATTAAACATGCTCTTGTAAGCTTTAAGAACTGCTTCACGTTCTGGCGAACCTGGAGCAAATCCGTTAACTGGTTCATTTATAGCAACTGGTACGTTAAAAAATCCTTTTCCCATTATTGTAAATTTTATAGAATTGTCAAAATTTGAGCTGCAAATTTACGAATTTTATATTCAATTATAATGATATAGATTCGTCAAATAGGTATTAATATTTAGTTAATTTTTGTAAGTTGCCAAACCGTTTTAAGACTATCGTTTTTATGTGTACAGTAACAATAATTCCGAAAGGTGAAAATGATTTTGTGTTAACCTCAAATCGAGATGAAGCACCAAACAGAGTATCTTTAAAACCTGAATTTTATACTATTAATGATACTAAAATTCTATTTCCAAAAGATGAATTGTCTGGTGGAACTTGGATTGGTGTGAGTGAAAAAAACAGAGTGGTTTGTGTACTTAATGGTGGTTTCGAGTTTTATGAGCGCCAACCAGAATATAGGTTGAGTAGAGGTGTTGTGGCTAACCATTTTATGATTGCTGATGCTTTAGAGAACACAGTTAGTAATTCTAACCTTAAAGATATTGAGCCTTTTACTATGGTAATTGTAGATTGGAATGCTACTTTAAAATTTTATGAATTGGTTTGGGACGGAAAAAACAAACATTTTACACAATTGCCATTGGAATCTAAAATTTGGTCGTCTTCAACATTGTATTTAGAGGCTATGAAGAAAGAACGCTTTCAATGGTTTAAAGATTTTAAACATAACAATGATTTAGATGCAAATTCGGTAATGCAATTTCATAAAAACGCTGGAAAGAACAATGATGATTATGGAGTGATTATGAATCGTGGCTTTGTAAAAACAACCAGTATTACGCAAGTAGAAAAATCTGATGATAACTTAAAAATGTGTTATGAAAGTCTTATAGATAGTACAGTTACTTCAAAAACATTTCATATTTCGCAAACCGTTAATGAATAGTACAGGAATCATTTTAACACTTGCGTATCCAGATACTATTGTTATGGTTTCTGAGGAATGGTTTTCTCCGTATTTAAGATTTATTGGTGTTGGTAAAAAGAATTATTTACGTGCAGGACATGCTGCTTTGGTGTTGATTGATAAAGAAACGGGTATTTTAGAATACCACGATTTTGGACGCTATATTACGCCAGAACCCAACGGACGCGTACGCGGAAGTGATACCGATAACGAGTTGCATTTTCCTTTAAAAGCTGAAATTGAAAATGATACCATTACAAATTTAGATACTATTTTAGAGTTTTTAAGTACACACCCCAAATTAACACACGGCGAAGGGAAATTAATTACATCAGTTTGTAATGCTATAGATTATAAAAAAGCAAGAACGCAGATTACAAGAATGCAAAACAAGCATTTTATTAGATATGCAGCATTTATAAAAGAGGCTTGTAATTGCGCGCGTTTTGTAACCGATACCTTAATTGCCTCGGTAACTGATTTAAACACTAAAAAGAAGCTTGAAAATTCTAAATGGTTTACACCAAGTACGGTTGGTAATGTGTTACTTGCCGATACTGAAAATTATGTTTATGAAGTTTCTGATGCTGGTTTAATATCTAAGTTTAAAGGATCACAAAAAAGCGAAAATGTACGTTGTTTTTTAGATAAGTTAAGGAATCATAAAGTTAATTTAGTTGGGACACAACACCCTAAACCAGTTGAAGGTTTGTGTAAAAAAGCACAATGGTTATCTGGAATTGCTGCTGGCGCGTGGTTTGAATTGCACTATTTAGAAAGTAAAACCGAATACCGTTTTAGGCGTATTTCACCTTATGGGAATATTGATTGTGATGCTATTTTTAAAGTTGAAGATGATACTTTTGATTACAGTTTAACATATCAATTTGTACATTACTCCAATTGTAATTTTTTTAATGTTGAGCAAAATGGGAGGGTTTTTAGGTTTGAGAGGAAGGTTTGATTTCTTTTTTCTCCAAATCTATTTTAAATACTCTGGATTTAGCGGATAAGAAAGTGATTGCAAATTGGATACAACTAGCCCGACCTGAAAGTTAACGCCCAAATAAAAAAATTAGTTTATAGCAAAAGGTGCACTCAACTTAAACGTAGGAATGGTAACTTGAAACTTTTTTGTAGTGGTAAAGTTTACCATACTGTAATGCCCTTGCATAGCGCCAAAAGGAGATGTTAATAAGCAGCCCGAAGTATAGGTATGCGATTCTCCTGGTTTTAAAACAGGTTTTTCGCCAATAACGCCTTCGCCAGTTACAACTTCAACATTATTTAAGGCATCCATAATTTCCCAGTGGCGTGCATTAAGCTGCACTGAGTCTTTACTTTGGTTTTCAATAGTTACCGTATATCCAAAAGCAAACTGTATTTTATAATTTTTATAAAATGAGCCTTCGAAATTGGTTTCGACCGAAATTTTTATGCCACTTGTAACTTGTTGAACCATGTTAACTATTGATATACAATGCGTTTAGTCGGCTAAAATAATGAATATTACATTGAGAATAACAAAATTTAACACCAATGATTGAAAATATTAGTTGAACGGTATGTTTATTTGGTATTAATTGGAAATATTGACCGAGTTGCCTTCTCCCAAGCCTATAATTTTATCGTAGCGTGCACCTAAATCTCGGTAATACACAATAACTTTATAGTTGTTTTCGGTTTGGTAAAAGTTTCCGCTAATGGCACCTTCGTTTAATGTATCTTTCTCAACAACCACATATTTGTAGTTGTAAAACCCTTGTTTTAATAATTGCGCATTAGTAAAAACTTGGTTGTATTCATCGTAAGTCATTTTGGTACTCTCATCAATGGCGTAATTGTTAAAGTTGCCATATATATGTACAGATTTATCTTTTAAAGTATCATTAGCGATTAACGAGAAATGTACCCATACATAATCGGCTTCTATACTTGGGTCATCAGCATCAATATTAGTTACTAAGTAGTTTCCATTAATATCTGGATTATACGTGTATGGTTTGCTAGCTCTTTCTGTGTTTGTGAATAAATAATTATGATACAAGTCTTGTAAATCAATCTGCTGTACACCAATATTTGCAGCTCTTATGTCTTTGTTTTCAAAATATAAATATTCGTTTCCGCCCCAAAAACTAGACTCAGTATCGTATTTATAAATCAGTTTGTTGCCTATGGTGTATTGTGGTTTTAAGTCTGAAATGGCTGTATTTAAATTATTATTTTGAATTACTAACGTTTTTACATTTTGTTTTGGATTATTGAATTGCATATTTTTTGCTGAAATAACAATATCTACACGTTGTTTTTCTTCTATAAACTGAATGTCTCTTGAGCGTTTTATACTAATGCCAACGTTGGTTTTATCTTCGTAAATCATAAATTTTCTGGAGAACACAAGCTCGTCATCATCATTAAAAACACTTAACATATAATTGCCAGAAACTTTTAAGCCTTTAGTTTGTGTATTAGGAATGGCGAGTTTGTAATGCGAATATATTTGATAGGTGTTTAATGAATTCTCGTAATCACGAATGCGTTGATTGTCGAAACCATCCATATATTCAGATTTAACTAAAATTGAGGGTGTCCAATCAAAATTAAAATGTTCAATTTTATAGTAAAAATCTTCTTCATTACCGTTTAAGGCATCAAATTCTAAAACTAAATATGCTCCAAGTTTTAAAATAGGAAGCTGGCTTTCTTTTGTATTACTTTTAAAAGCAATAGTTTTAATATAATCAGGAGGATTAACTTCCTTGACTTGTGATAGGATTATTAAGGGGAAAAATAGAAAAACGATGGTTTGTTTAAACTTTGATGGCATTTTAAGCTAATTTTTGTATAAAGATAAACAAATATAATGCCTAAATACTCTTTGTTATTTAGAATTAATATAAATAAATGATAAGGCTTTATTTGAGCTAATTTTATAGCTATTAATTCGTATTTTTGCACGGATTTTTAGACAACTAATTTCAATAAAATAAATATGTCAAACGACATTCGTATTAAAAAAGGTCTGGACATTAAACTTAAAGGTGAAGCTGAGAAAACTGTTGAACAGGCTATTATCAGTAACTACTACACCATAAGACCAGAAGATTTTCACGGCGTTATCCCAAAACTTGTTGCAAAAGAAGGCGCTCTAGTTAAAGCTGGAGACACTTTGTTTTATGATAAGTCTCATGAAGCTATTACGTTTTCATCGCCCGTTTCAGGAAAAGTAATTGAAGTGCTTCGTGGTCCTAAACGACGCATTGATGCTATTAAACTTGAAGCAGACAAAACACAAGTTTACTTAGATCATGGAAAGTTCGATTTGAATGGAGCCACTGCCGAAAGTATTAAAGCGCATTTACTAGCAACAGGTTGCTGGCCATTTGTAAAACAACGTCCGTACGATGTTATTGCAAACCCGAATAAATTGCCAAAAGCAATTTTTGTTTCTGGATATGCTAGTGCACCATTAACAGCCGATTTAGATTTTACTTTACAAGGAAAAGAGGCAGAGTTACAAGCGGCTATTACAGCACTTACTAAATTGACCGAAGGTAAAGTACATGTATCTGTTGGTAAAAATTCTAATTCACCATTGGCTAATGTTTCTGGAGCAACTATTCATAAAGTTTCTGGGCCGCATCCATCAGGAAATGTAGGTACTCAAATTAATAAAATTGATCCTGTTAATAAAGGAGAAGTAGTTTGGACGGTTAATCCGCAAGACTTAGTTATTATAGGAGAGCTTTTGCTGAAAGGAAAATTTAATGCAGAACGTATTGTAGCTTTAGTAGGGTCTTCAGTAGAAAAACCAAGATATTTTGTTACTAAAATAGCTAGTGAAGCAGCTACTATGGTTTACGATAAAGGCATTTCAAAAGATGCTAATGCGCGTATAATTTCTGGTAATGTTTTAAGCGGAAAACAGATTCAACCTGATGGCTGTTTAGATTATTACAGCAATGTAATTACCGTAATTCCAGAAGGAGATGATTACGAATTATTCGGATGGAATAAACCTGTTTTTAATAAAATCTCTACATCAAGAGCCATGACATTTTCTTGGTTAAATCCTAAGAAGAAATATGACTTGAATACTAATACTAATGGGGAGCATCGTGCCTTTGTAACGACGGGGACTTATGAAGAGGTTTTTCCTTTAGATATATATCCAATGCAAATTTTAAAAGCTTGCTTGTATCAAGATTTAGATGAAATGGAAGCTTTGGGAATGTACGAAGTGGCACCTGAAGATTTTGCATTAACAGAATTTGTTTGTGTGTCTAAACAACCACATCAAAAAATTATAAGAGCAGGATTAGACTTAATGCTAAAAGAGATAGGATAATGGGTTTAAAAGAAACATTACATAGTTTTAAGGAAAAGAACAAAAACAAAAAATGGATACCAGCATTTAATGCTATTCATACGTTTTTATACTTACCAAATGAGACCACTCATAACGGAACTCATATAAAAGTTGCCGATGATTTAAAGCGTACCATGAATACCGTTATTATGGCCATGGTACCGTGTTTAATTTTCGGAATGTTTAATGCTGGTTATCAACATAATTTACAAGTAGGAGAAATTCAAGCAGTCACTAGTGGTTTCTTTAGTTCGGAATTTTGGACTATGGCTAACTTTATGATTGGTTTCTGGAAAATATTACCACTAGTAATTGTGTCTTACGGTGTTGGTTTAGGAATTGAATTCATTTTCGCCATAATTAAAGGGCACGAAGTAGAAGAAGGTTATTTAGTAACAGGGATGCTTGTGCCGCTTATTGTACCCGTTGATATTCCGCTTTGGATGTTAGCAGTAGCCGTAATATTCGGTGTTGTTATAGGTAAAGAAGTTTTTGGTGGTACAGGAATGAATATTCTTAATCCAGCATTAACTATTCGTGCATTCTTATTCTTTGCTTATCCAACTTGGATGAGTGGAGACAAAGTTTGGGTTGAAGGTGCTGTAGAACGCACTAAAGAAATTGCGGAAGGAGCAAACCTTGATGCTATATCTGGTGAAACTATATTAGGAAGTTTAGCTCAAGGAAAAGCAGCAGGTTATGAAGTTATGGATATGTTCTTAGGGTTCGTACCAGGTTCAGTTGGAGAAACCTCAGTTTTATTAATTCTATTAGGCGGTTTATTCTTAATCTTTTCAAAAATAGGGAGTTGGAGAATTATGCTATCGTCTGTTTTAGGAGCTATAGCTATGGGATTAATTTTTAATGGTGTTGTAGATTCTGGATGGATAACAGAAAGTAGTAAATTTTATGGTTTAATGAGCACAACATGGTGGCATCATTTATTAATTGGTGGTTTTGCATTTGGTACGGTTTTTATGGCAACCGACCCAGTTACGGCATCGCAAACCAATAAAGGTAAATGGATTTATGGATTTTTAATAGGATTTATTTCTATTATGATTCGTGTATTCAATCCAGCATATCCAGAAGGTGTAATGTTAGCTATTCTGTTAATGAATGTGTTTGCACCAACGATTGATCATTACGTCGTTCAAGGTAATGTGAAACAAAGAATGAAACGTCTAAAAGCAAAAACAGCCTAACGATGGAAAAGAGAACAGATAAAAACTCATATACAATATTTTTTGCCATAGGTATGGTAATAGTTGTTGGATCACTTTTGGCTTTTGTAGCGTCGTCTTTAAGACCAAGAATTGATGAAAATAAACGTTTAGAAAAGCAACAAAATATTTTGTATGCTATGGGCGTAAATGAAAATGATGAGAGTAGTGCAAATTTTGTTTCAACTGAAAAAGCTCCAGAATTATTTAAAGAATACATTACAAAACAATTAGTTATTCAAGGTGAAAAAATTTCAGAAGATGATCAAGCATATTTAATAGATGTTAAAAAACAACAATCTAATGCGAAGTCTGGAACAGAAAGAAAATTGCCTTTGTTTATTGGTGAGAAAGATGGTAAAACATATTATATAGCACCAATTAGAGGAAAAGGACTTTGGGATGCAGTTTGGGCATTAGTATCTATGGATGAAAACATGGTTGTTCAAGGTGCTTATTTCGATCATCAAGGAGAAACAGCTGGTTTAGGAGCGAATATAAAAGAGCGTTTCTTTATGGATGATTTTATTGGCGAAAACTTACTAAATGAATCAGGTGACTTTGTAGGAATAAATATTTCTAAAAGTAATGCAGATCCTTTAAATAAAGATAAAAACGATAATGAGGTTGATGCTATCGCAGGTGCTACTATTACAGGCGACGGCGTAGCAGCAATGATAAAGTCTGAACTAAGACTTTACGTGCCTTATTTTAAAACATTAAAACAATAATTATATGGGCTTACTTTCAAAAAAAGATGGCAAATTAATTTTAGACCCATTAGCAGATGATAATCCAATTACTATACAAGTATTAGGGATTTGTTCTGCTTTAGCAATTACGGCGCAATTAAAGGCATCAATTGTAATGGCAATATCTGTAATTTTTGTATTAGGAATTGGTAACGTGGTTATTTCTTTAATGAGAAATATTATTCCTTCTAAAATTAGAATCATTGTACAACTTACAGTTGTTGCGGCTCTAGTAATTATTGTTGATCAAGTTTTAAAAGCTTTTTCATATCAATTAAGTAAAGAGCTTGGAGCTTTTATAGGATTGATTATTACAAACTGTATTATCATGGGGCGTTTTGAAGCTTTTGCTTTAGGTAATGGACCTTGGAAATCGTTTTTAGATGGTATTGGTAATGCTTTAGGTTATGGTTTAATTTTAATAATTGTTGGATTCTTCAGAGAATTATTAGGTTCTGGAACTTTACTAGGGTTTAAAGTTTTAGGAGATCCAATTGCTAAAACAGGATTGTATTCTACAGGTTATGAAAATAATGGATTTATGCTTTTAGCACCAATGGCATTAATTGTAGTAGGTATTATTATTTGGGTACAACGTAGTAGAAATAAAGCATTAATAGAAGATCATTAAATAAGTAGGCTGTAAAACAGTCCACAGTTGGCAGTCAATGCTGAAACTGAAGACTGCAAACTGCAAACTGAAGACTAAAAAATATGGAACATATAGAATTATTTTTCAAATCAATATTTATAGACAACATGGTATTTGCTACGTTCCTTGGAATGTGTTCTTACCTTGCGGTTTCTAAAAAAGTAAGTACAGCCGTTGGCCTTGGTGCTGCAGTAATATTTGTACTAGCTATTACCGTGCCTTTAAACTGGTTATTAGATCAGTACCTTTTACAACCAGGAGCTTTATCTTGGTTAGGTGAAGAATATGCTAGTTACGATTTAAGTTTCTTATCATTTATCATGTTTATTGCAACCATTGCAACTATGGTACAATTGGTAGAGATTGTAGTTGAAAAGTTTTCACCATCATTATATAACTCACTTGGAATCTTTTTACCACTTATTGCTGTAAACTGTGCCATTTTAGGAGGATCGTTATTTATGCAATCTCGTGAAATTGCAACTTTAGGTTTAGCATTAAATTATGGTATAGGCTCTGGAATTGGATGGTTTTTAGCAATACTTGCAATTGCGGCAATTCGTGAGAAAATTAGATATTCAAACGTACCACCAGCATTACGTGGGTTAGGAATTACATTCATCATTACAGGTTTAATGGCGATTGGTTTTATGAGTTTTGGAGGTATGTTAACAGGAGGAGATGAAGAAGCTCCAAAAGAAGAAAAAACTGTAAAAGTGGATTCTAAAGAAGATAAAGATAAAGTGGTAGCTAACAACATAAAAGTAAATAAGTAATATGATTTTGGCAGCAGGTACATTAGGAACAATAATCGCAACAGTAACAGCTTTTTTAATTATTACGCTGTTATTAGTAGCATTACTATTAGTTGTAAAGCAAAAATTATCACCATCTGGTCCGGTAAAAATTACCATTAATGGTGAACGCGAAATTGAAGTAGCTTCAGGAGATAGTTTATTATCTACATTAGGTGCTCAAAAAATATTTTTACCATCAGCATGTGGTGGCGGTGGAACATGTATTCAATGTGAATGTCATGTGTTAGAAGGTGGAGGAGAGGCTTTGCCAACTGAAACGCCTCACTTTACACGTAAAGAATTAAAAGATGGCGCACGTTTATCTTGCCAAGTAAAAGTGAAGCAAGACATGAATATTACCATACCAGAAGAAGTGTTTGGTATTAAAAAATGGGAAGCAACCGTGGTGCGTAACTATAATGTAGCATCTTTTATCAAGGAATTTGTTGTTGAAATTCCAGAAGATATGGGTTATAAAGCTGGTGGATATATTCAAATAGAAATACCAGAATGCGAAATTAAGTTTGCAGATATGGATATTACTGCGCATCCTGAAGAGCATGAAACACCAGACAAGTTTCAAGCAGAATGGGATAAGTTTGGTCTTTGGCCATTAGTAATGAAGAATTCTGAAACTGTGGAAAGAGCTTATTCTATGGCCTCTTACCCTGCTGAAGGACGTGAAATTATGTTAAATGTTCGTATTGCAACACCGCCTTGGGATCGTGCAAAAAACGGATGGATGGATGTTAATCCAGGAGTAGCATCATCATATATATTTAATCAGAAACCAGGTGATAAAGTCACTATTTCAGGCCCTTATGGAGAGTTCTTTATCAACGAGTCTGAAAGCGAAATGCTTTATGTTGGTGGAGGAGCAGGTATGGCGCCAATGCGTTCACACTTGTATCATTTATTTAGAACTTTAAAAACTGGAAGAAAAGTATCGTATTGGTACGGTGGACGTTCTAAGCGTGAATTGTTCTATTTAGAGCATTTTGAAGCATTAGAAAGAGATTTTCCGAACTTTAAATTTTACTTAGCATTATCTGAACCTATGGAAGAAGATAACTGGAAAGTAAAAGAAAATATTGATGCTCCTGGTGATGGGTTTGTTGGGTTTATTCACAATTGTGTTATAGATAATTACTTAAATCACCATGAATCACCAGAAGATATTGAATTATATTTCTGTGGACCTCCATTAATGAATAAAGCTGTTCAGAAAATGGGAGAGGATTTTGGTATCCCAGACGAGCATATTAGATTTGATGACTTTGGAGGATAGATCGCTAAGCGATATTTAATTATAAATTAAACCCAATACGAAAGTGTTGGGTTTTTTAATTATTTTTAAAGCATGAGTAAACCACTTACACCACAAGAATTACACAATTTAGCCATGAATCATGTTGGTAAAGATTTAGAAGCACGCGGTTTTGAGTTTATTGCTGTAAATAGTAAACTAAAAAAGCATCCGCAATTTGTGTGTATCGATAAAAACAAACAATACTTTTTTGTTATTGTTCGAGCAGTAATTTTACCAGATAATCCTAATAATTATGATGTAGTTTGGATGGAATCCTTTAAAAAGCATGCCAGAGAAAAAGATGCTAAAGTACTTTACGCGGGTGTAGGCTTAGGAAATCCAGATAATGAAAAATCGCCTATCTATTTAAATGAAGAATATTTGTTAGAATATAATGGCATACAAGTTTTAGAAACTAATTTGAATTAAAAAAAAGTTGAATTATTACCTCCTCGTAATAACGGATTTATTATGAAACGAATTTTAATATTATCTTTTCTGTTTGTTTTAATTTTTTCCTGTAAAAAAGAAGATCCTAAAAACACCATTCTAGAAGGTGCCATTTTTGGTACGTATTATAGAGTAACTTATGATTCCGATATTAACTACCAAAATCAAATTGATAGCTTGTTTTATGTAATAAATAAATCGATGTCTACCTACCAAGTAAATTCAGATATTTCAAAATTAAATAGAAATGAAGATGTAGAAATTGACCAACATTTTATAAAGGTGTTTATTGTTTCAAAGAAGATTTATAAATTTACAAAAGGAGCATTCGATCCAACTATTGGAGCGGTAGTTAACGCATGGGATTTTGGACCAGAAGGAAAAATTGTAAATTTAGATAGCATTAAAATTGATAGCTTAATGCAGTCTGTAGGTTTTGATAAAGTAAAATTAGTAGATAAGAAAGTTGTGAAATCTCAAGAAACTTTTATAGACTTTAATGCGATAGCAAAAGGCTATGCCGCTGATGTTATTTCAGAATTTTTAAGTAACAAAAACTCTAAAAATCATCTTGTAGATATTGGTGGCGAATTGAGAGCAAGCGGTATTAATATTGAAAAACAAAAGCCTTGGAGAGTTGGCGTAGAAAACCCAAATTTTGATGGTACACAATCAATAAACCGAGCCTTAGTTTTAAAAGATGAAGCCATGGCTACTTCAGGAACTTATAGAAAATTTAAAGTAGATGAAAACGGAAACCGATATGCCCATATTATAGATACAAAAACGGGTTACCCAAGCAAAACGAACTTATTAAGTATTTCTGTTATTACAGATAATTGTATGATGGCTGATGCCTATGCAACCGCTTTTAAAGCTATGGGTATTGAAAAAGTGAAAGCATTTTTAAAAACACATCCAGAACTTAAAGTGTTTTTAATTTTTGAAAATGAAAACAAAGAATTGGAAACCTTGACTTTAAACGGTTTTCCAGAATAGTTGTCATTGCACATCACATTTTTTATGTGATGTGGTAATCTGTTTGTTTTAATATTAATTATTTATAACAAACTGGAATAATTTCCCCTTTAGCTAAACAATATTTTTCTATTTCTGCATCTGAAAGAGTTGATGTGTAATTCACTTCCTCAACTTTAAAGCCAATACTTCGTAGTTTGTCAAAATAATCTTTACCATAAACACGTACATGGTCGTATTGTCCAAATATTTTAGCACGTTCTTTTTTGTCTGTTATCGAATCATCTTCAAAAGTCTTTGCTCTACTTAAATCTTGTGGAATTTGAAGAATAGCCATTCCGTTAGGTTTTAAAACGCGATATAATTCTTGCATCGCTTTAGTGTCGTTTGGAATATGTTCTAAAACATGATTGCATAAAATAAGATCGTAGCTATTATCTTTAAATGGAAGGTTGCAAATATCTGCTTTTACATCTGCTAAAGGCGAATTCAAATCTGTAGTTGTGTAATTTAGATTTTTCATCTTTCTAAAACGTTTGTAAAATGCTTGTTCGGGTGCAAAATGAAGCACACTTTTTCTTTGTGATGGACTTGTTTCTGTATCAGATAAAAAGAAATCGGTTTCATTATTTAAAAACAACCATAAAAGCCTATGACGCTCTAAACTTAATGTAGATGGAGATAGTACATTATTACGTTGTTTACCATATCCGTAGGGTAAAAAGGTTTTAAAACTTTTACCATCAATAGGGTCGGTGTATTTATCTCCCTTTAAAAAGAAAGCTAAAACAGGACGAATAATATAACTTAACCTAATTAGTAGAGGTCTAGGAATTACATTTAGTATAATTTTGAAGAGTTTTTTCAAAAGCGATTATTTATAATCTTCGCGTAAAGGGAAGAATGTATCAATAACAATACAATTTGTTAACGCATTTGCACTGTGAATCGCATTTGAAGGTATTACTGTAATTGAATCTGATTCAAGGATTTGAGTTATACCATCAATTGTCATTTCTAATTTACCAGAAATTACCTGAGTAATTTGTTGATGAATATGAGAGTGTGCTGGTAAAATAGCTCCTTTTTCAATATTGATAAGCCCTACAGTATTATTATTAGTATGAATATATTTTCCTTTTATACCTTCAACAAGGTCTTTTTCTGGTATGTCTGAAAATTTATAAGTCATAACTATAAAACAAACTGTTTTTGTCTAAATTCCTCTTCCTCATTACTATCAATTCCTAAAGCGTCGTATATATAAGCAAAAGTTGAGAGTAATTCTGGTTTGCCATTTACTAATGCTACATCATGTTCAAAATGAGCACTTGGTTTATTGTCTAATGTTGTAATGGTCCAACCGTCTTTATGTTGTTTTATTCTTTGAGTTCCCATATTAATCATTGGCTCAATAGCAACCACCATACCATCTATAAATTTTTTACCACGCCCACGTTTTCCATAATTTGGCATTTCTGGGTCTTCGTGCATTTTACTTCCTAAACCATGACCGACTAATTCTCTCACGACTCCATAACCATGATCTTCGCAATATTTTTGAATAGCATAACCAACATCGCCAACACGATTACCTTTTTTAAATTCTCTAATACCAATATATAGAGACTCTTTGGTAACTTGTAGAAGTTTTTCGGTTTCAGGAGCAATTTCACCAACAGCAAACGTGTAGGCATGATCGCCATAAAAACCATTTTTTAAAGCACCGCAATCAATGGATATTATATCTCCTTCTTTTAAGGGTTCATTTGTTGGAAACCCATGGACTACTTGATTGTTTGGACTCATACAAAGCGTGTTTGGAAAATCATATAACCCTAAAAACCCTGGTACAGCACCTTGTTCTCTAATATATTCTTCTGCAATTTTATCTAATTGGAGTGTTGTTACTCCAGGTTTTACTTCTTTGGCTAGTATGCCTAATGTTTTAGAAACAATCAAAGCGCTTTCTCGCATTAATTCAATTTCCTCGCTTGTTTTTACTATAATCATCTTTTAAAAAATATGTGCAAAGATACTTAAAATTAAAATTCTAATTATTCTGACTTTATATGACTTTTGACATTTTTTATCAGCTTTAAAATAAATAATTTTGTGCTATAAATACTTGAAAAATGTTTAAAGTAGTAAGTGCTCAAGAAGCTGTAAAGACAATTAAAAGTAACAATAGAGTTTATATTCAAGCAGCTGCTGCCGCTCCGCAGTTATTAATGAATGCGATGTCTGAAAGACATGAAGAATTACGTAATGTTGAGGTTTGCCATTTACATGTTGAAGGCGAAACACGATATGCAAACCCGGAATTTAAAAATAGTTTTCACGTCAATTCATTTTTTATAGGAAGTAATGTAAGGCATACGTTAACCGCAGGAAATGGATCTTATACACCAGTTTTTTTAAGTGAATTACCTTTATTGTTTAAGCGGAATATATTACCGTTAGATGTAGCATTAATTCATGTGTCTGTTCCAGATAAACACGGATATTGCTCATTAGGTGTTTCGGTTGAAGCTACTTTAGCAGCTATTGAAAATGCAAAAATTGTTATAGCACAAGTAAACCCTCAAATGCCTAGAACTCATGGTGATGGTATAATACATCATACCGAAATTGATTTATTTGTAGAATGCGATGAGTCAATACCAGTACATAATATTAATAAACCAACAGCTATTGAAAATAAAATTGGAGGTTATGTTGCAAGTTTAATTGAAGATAAAAGCACTCTGCAAATGGGTGTTGGATCTATTCCTAATGCAGTTTTGTCTCGACTTACAAATCATAAAAATTTAGGGTTACATACTGAAATGTTTTCAGATGGTGTTATTGATTTAATTTTGAATGATGTTATCAATGGAAATTATAAAACAATTAATCCAGGTAGAGCTTTAACAACTTTTTTGATGGGTTCAAAACGTTTGTATGATTATGTAGATGATAATCCTTTTATAGAAATGAGAGCTTCAGATTATGTAAATGATGTTTCAATAATCAAACAAAACCCAAAAATGGTTGCAATTAATTCTGCAATAGAAGTAGATTTAACAGGGCAAGTTTGCGCAGACTCCATTGGAGCAAAAATGTATTCGGGTGTTGGTGGGCAAATGGATTATATTCGAGGTGCATCACTTAGCGAAGGTGGTAAGGCTATTATTGCATTGCCATCAGTAACACGCAAAGGTATTAGCAGAATTGTACCTAGTTTAAAACCAGGTGCGGGAGTAGTTACAACACGTGCACATGTACATCATGTTGTTACTGAGTATGGTATAGCTAATTTATACGGAAAAACTATAAAAGATAGAATTAAAGCTTTAGTAGATATAGCACATCCAGACCATAGAGAGTCTATTGATAAAGCTTATTTCGAATTGATTTAAAGTTTATTTAAAGAAGCTAAAAAAACCTTTTTTATTTTCTGGCAGGTTTGGTTTTGTATTGGTAAGCATTTGGTATATTTCGCCCCAACCTATAAAGCCACCAATATTTCTGTCGTCTATAAATAAATCAGCATGAATTTTTCTACTTATGCTTTCATTGTATTCTTCACCAGAGAAACTACTATTTATGGCATAAAATACAACGCCATTATTTTCACAAAAGGTAACAGCTTCATCTAACTTTTCGCCACACCTGTAAGTCCATAAAATTAATCGATGACCTTCTTCTTGTAACTTTTTTAGGGTTTCAAAGGCAAAAAGTTTTGGCTTTCCTATTTTTGGGAAAGCGTCTTCTACTATAGTGCCATCAAAATCTACAGCGATTATAAGTGTCTCGTTAAAATTCATTTAAATTATAGACTTGAGTTTAGCACAAAAGTACAATAATTTATTTTTCATTTATTTAAACCAAAGCATGTTGAGTCATAGCTTCAGGTTGCGGTACGCCCATAAGTTTTAAAATAGTTGGAGCCATATCTCCTAAAATCCCGTTTTTAATATTCTTTAATTCATTATCAATTAAAATAACAGGAACGGGATTGGTAGTATGTGCGGTATTTGGAGAGCCATCTGGATTAATCATGGTTTCACAATTTCCGTGATCTGCTATAAGAAGTGTAGAATAACCATTATCTAAGGCAGTCGTAATTACATCTTTTACACACTCATCAACAGCTTCACAAGCTTTTATAGCAGCTTCCATAACGCCTGTGTGTCCAACCATATCACCGTTTGCAAAATTTAAGCATACAAAATCTACATCGCCTTTTTGTAACTCTGGTATTAAAGCATCACGTAACTCGTAAGCGCTCATTTCTGGTTTTAAATCGTAAGTAGCTACTTTAGGAGAGTTTCTTAAAAGTCGAGTTTCACCATTAAAAGGCGCTTCGCGTCCACCAGAAAAGAAAAAGGTAACGTGTGGATATTTTTCAGTTTCTGCGATTCTAATTTGTTTCTTATTGTATTTTTCTAAAACTTCACCTAAAGTTTCAGTTAAATTATCTTTATTGAATATAACGTTGATATTTTTATAGGTGTCATCATAATTAGTAAGCGTTACATAATGCAAATTGAGTTTGTGCATATTTTGCTCGTGAAAATCGGTTTGTGATAAAGCTTCAGTTAGCTCGCGACCGCGATCTGTTCTGAAATTGAAGAATATCACAACATCATCCTCTTTAATATTTGTAACGGGGTTATCGGTTTCATCAACCATAATAATTGGTTTGATAAACTCATCGGTAACATCGTTATCATAGCTTTTCTGAATAGATTTTGTTGCATTAGTCGATTTTTCACCAACACTATTAACCATAGCATCGTAGGCTAATTTTACACGTTCCCAACGTTTATCTCTATCCATGGCGTAGTAACGGCCAGTTACAGTTGCTAATTTGGTGTTTGTGTCTTCAATATGGTTTTCTAATTCTGTTATAAACCCATAACCAGATTTAGGATCAACATCACGTCCGTCTGTAAATGCATGCACGTAAGTGTTGGTTAATCCAAAATCGTTAGCAGCATCAATTAAACCTAATAAATGGTTAATATGTGAATGCACGCCACCATCACTTAGTAAACCTAAAAAATGAACATTTTTATTATTATTTTTTGCATAGTTAAACGCATCAACTAAAACTTTTTCAGTATTAAGGGTTTTATTTTTAACAGCTAAATTTACTTTCACTAGATCCTGATAAACAATACGTCCAGCCCCCAAATTCATGTGTCCAACTTCACTATTTCCCATCTGACCTTCAGGTAAACCAACGTGTAATCCATCAGTTCTTAAGGTAGCAAAAGGATATTTTTTATACAGTGAATCTATAAATGGTGTATTGGCATGATCGATTGCTGAAACTTTTGGGTCTGGAGAATTTCCCCAGCCATCCAATATCATTAAGATGACTTTTTTGTTCATTTTTATAAAAAAATTTAAGTAATCAAAGATAGTGAGATTATAAAAAATATCCTTGTAAAAAACCTTCAAAAAGCTCTAAAACAAAAGATTTTTGCGAGTATCTCAATGAAAAAGCTTTAACATAATAAAATGTGAAATCAATGTTAAAAAAATGTTATTAATATTTTTTTGTGTAACAGATTAAAGTTTTTGTCGTCTCTTTAGTATATCAAAAAACGAAATCAATAATCAAATTAAAATCTTTCATCATGAAAAAAACAATCATTATTTCCGCAATCGCATTATGCTTCTCTGTAGTATCTGTTAATGCAAAATCTATTAATGAAAGCGCTAAAGGTTATAGCGTAGAATCTGTAGTTCAAGTTAATCCTTTTTGTGTATCCATAGCTAAAGGAGACATAGAAACCGTTAAGAAACTTATTGATTTAGGCCAAGATGTTAACAAAAAATCTAATGGAATGACACCAGCAATGTATGCAGCGAAGTTTAACAGAACAGACATTTTAAAGCTTTTAATATCTAAAGGAGCTAAGTTAAAAATTAAGTCCGATAAGGGTTTAACTGCTATGAAATATGCAAAACAATCTAATGCAAAAGAAGCTTTGTCAATTATTGAAGAAGCGTTAAGTTAGAAAATAATTAATTATTCATATAACAATTATTTAGAGCTAGTCACTCGAAAAAGCCTTGTTTTTAACAAGGCTTTTTTTATTGATTTTTATATTTTTCTATAGATTCTTGAATTTTTTCAATTCTATTGTCAGGATCTGGGTGTGAGCTCTGAAATTCTGGCACACGATTAGAGCCAGCAGCATCTTTTAAAATTTCCATAACGCCAATCATTTCTTGTGGGTTATAGCCAGAATTTAGCATAAATAAAACACCAAGATCATCACTTTCCAATTCGTCTCCACGACCATTTTTTAATAAAGTTTGTTGTCCAATGCCACTTACTAATCCTCCCATGTCTGCCCCAACCGAAGCACCTGTAGTTACGGTTTGCCAAAAGTCGCTTTCTGCAATACGTTCAGCAGAATGACGACCTAAAACATGACCAATTTCATGCCCTAAAACACCAGCCAATTGATCTTCATTTTCTAATTTAGAAAATAAAGCATAGGTTATAAAAATTTGTCCACCAGGAAGTGCAAATGCATTTATTATATTCTCATCTGCTAACAAATGAAACTCATACTTGTATGGTGTATCTTTTGCCATACTATTATTAACAAGTTTATTTCCCACTTGGTCCACTAGTGCTTGATATTGGTTGTTCGAATGTAATCCACCATGTTGTTGAGCCATTTGTGGCGCATGTTGTAACCCAATTGCTATTTCTTGATCCGAAGTCATATTAATAGTTTGTACGCGACCTGTATAGTCATTCTTTTCTTTGCTATTACATTTTTGAATAAATGCAAAAGCCACTATAGCCAAACCAATTAATAATCTAACTTTAAAATTTCTACTTCTCATCGATATAAATTTATGATACTAAAATTACAAAAAAATGACTTTATATGAATAATCTGTTTTATTTGAATTTGTAAACATAATGGTTGGACACATTTTTTAGGTTTTTGTCACTCTTTATAATGATATTTTATTTAATAATTAGAAAATAATTATCTTCACTTAAAAAAGTATTTCATGTCTTTTCATTTTAAAATTATTGATAAAAAAAATATAAATTCTGTGATACCTTTAGTTCAAAAACTAAATGGTAGTAAAGTGTCTGATGCCGTTTTAAAACAGCGTTTTTCAGAAATGATAACTCAAAACTATGAATGTGCAGTTATATATGATGACGAAAAGTTAATCGGTGTTTGTGGATTATGGTTTTGTACGAGACATTACTCTGGAAAAAGTGTAGAGCCTGATCATGTTTTTATTGATGATGATTATCGCGGACGAGGTTTAGGAAAGCAATTCTTTTGTTGGATTTATAATTACGTAAAAGCTAAAGGGTTTGAATCCATGGAGTTAAATACTTATGTTGCAAATTCTGCGTCTCATAAATTTTATTTTAATGAGGGCTTTAAAATTTTGGGGTATCATTTTTTAAAAAAGCTTTGATTTTTTTTGCGTCAGAAGAGAGAGTTTATATATATTTGTAGCTCGATTAATGCGGGAGTAGCTCAGTTGGTAGAGCGTCAGCCTTCCAAGCTGAATGTCGCCAGTTCGAACCTGGTCTCCCGCTCTTTAAGCTTCGTAGAAATATGGGGCTTTTTTATTTTAAATGATTTAATTGCGTTCCAGATTCTACTTCGTAAGGTGTTTTATTACATTCAAAAATACGAGCGGTTAAATCACCACTTAAAACTATCGAGTTGTATTTAACACGCAGCCAGCTACCTTCACGTAAACCAATTACAGGCAGTGTATTGTAGCTATGAAATTCTTTAATTCTTGTTTCTCTAGTTTCTCCCATATGTTTGCTTTTAGTATCAGGATCTAAATAATGTGGATTAATATTAAAAGGCACCAACCCTAAAGTATTAAAACTAGGCGGATAAACTATGGGCATATCGTTAGATGTTTTTATGGTAAGTCCACAAATATTACTACCAGCACTTGTGCCCAAATATGGTGTGCCATTTGTAACGGTTTCTTTTAAAACAGTAATTAAATCATTTTTATATAACTGGTTTACTAATACAAACGTATTGCCACCACCAGTAAAAATAGCTTCCGCATTTTTAACAGCTTCAAAAGGGTTTTTATAAGTATGAATACCAACTACCTTTTTATCAATTTTGGAAAATGCTAAGGCTGCTTTTTCAGTATATTCGTCATGCGATATTCCGCCAGGTCTAGCGTATGGAATAAATAAAATCGTTTTTGCTTCTTTAAATAAGCTTGCCAATTCATCTAAAATATACTCTAAATATCTACTTCCGTGTAGGGTAGAAGTACTAGCAATAATAAGGTTTTTCATAATGTTTTGTATATTAGGTAAAAGTAACCAAAAGCACGTTTTAACAAAAGTTTAAACTGGTTTTTCATTTTGTTTAAGATTTGAAATGCTTTCTTTATAGAATAAATCAAACGTATTGAAACAATTAGGACTTCTTTTTATATTATTTTTTTTATGTGATTCGTTAATGAGTCAGAATGTTGAACGCGTTGAAGTTAGCGGAATTATTTTAGCAGAGAATAGCGATGTGGAAAACATAACGGTTTACAACACATCGTGTAATAAAGGCACCATTACAAATGGTAAAGGTGAGTTTACAATTAAAGTAGCTTTAAACGATATTATTGAAATATCTGCGCTACAGTTTCAAATGGTTTCTGTTATTGTTGATGCCGAAGTTATTCAGTCAAAACAACTAAAAATACAGTTAATAGAACAGGTTAATCAATTGGATGCCGTTTTACTTTCATCTGGGCTTTCTGGAAATATTAAAACCGATATATCAAACGTAAAAACCGTAAAATCGATAGTTATTGATATGGGTAGTATGAATATAGACTTTGAATATAATGATGATAAAGCTTTTGATAACTCGATTGTGGATAATCACTTAACATCAATATTAGACCCAGAAGCACGTAACTATTTACCAGATGTTGGAAAAATACTTAAGTTATTATTCAAGAAAAACCCATTACGTATTCAAAAAAAACTTTTTAGAGAACAAGTAGTAGAAAAGAAGCCTATAGAATTACTAGATGTTTATTCTAACAATAAGCTTAATCAGGCTTTTAATATACCTCTAGATAAGATCGAGCAGTTTTTAGCATTTATTGATGAAAACGGAATGAATTTTGATCTTTTAAAAGATGAAAACGAAGTATATTTAACAGACTTTTTAATTAAACAAAGTAAAGAATTTTTGAAATTAGAAGATGCAAAACATTAAGTACTTTACTTTTTTTATCCTATTACTTAATTTTCAAATAGTAGTATCTCAATCTGTCGAAATTTACGGAAAAGTAGAAAGTAGTGCTGGTGTTGAAAATATACATGTAATAAACAAAACGGCACAAGTTTTTACAACTACAAATAAAATAGGTGAGTTTGAAATTACGGCAAAATTAAACGATACTTTAATGTTTTCGTCTATTCAGCATATTCCAAAACTTATTGTAGTTAATGATAATACAATTCTAATTAGGAAACTAACAGTTAAACTAGAAGAACAAATAAATATGCTTGATGAGGTTTTAGTTGGCAAAGTGTTAACAGGAGATTTATTGTCAGATATTGAGAATGTTGAAGGCGATCCGCCTATTAATTTTTTCGATGTTGGTATTCCTGGGTACACAGGTAAAATTGCAACACAAAGTGAAAGGCGATTACATGAGGCTGGAGAGTTTAAACCAAAAATGCTTTTAGGGCTTTTAACAGGAGGAATGCCATTAAATCCTATATTAAATGGAATTTCAGGAAGAACAAAAGAGCTTAAAAATCGTGTTGAAATAGAAGCGAAAGAAGCACTAATGAAAAGTATAAAAGTACGATTAGGGAGAGATTTTTTAATTTCAAATCCATTAGAAGAAGATCAGGTTGCAGATTTTTTTTATTTCTGTTCAGATGATGAAAACTTTATTAAGTATTGTAAAGACCAAACAGATTTTGAAATTTTAATTTTTTTAAGAATGAAGTATCAACAGTATAAAGAAAACAAAACCGTAATGAAAGATTAATACTTTCTGGAATGCTTTTTGAAACTAGCAACCTAAAATAATTACTTTAGCAAAAAATATAATTATGAGGTTTTCAAAGTCTTTTTTATTCTTTTTAATAATTCCACTATTTGCATTTACATTGGCACATAAATATTATGTAAGTGTTACTCAGATAAATTATATAAAAGAGAAAGAATCAGTACAAATTACATCAAGAATTTTTATTGATGATTTCGAAAATTTATTACGAAAGCGTTATAATGAAAACATAACATTAGCAGATAAAAACGAACTAAAAACTGTAGATACTTATATAGAGCGGTATTTAATTGAAAAAATTAAAATTAAAATAAATAATAAAGACGCTAAGTTTAATTTTATAGGTAAAGAATACGATGCCGATATTATGCGCTGTTACTTGGAAATAGAAGGTGTAAAAGCAATCAATTCCATTCAAATTACAAACCAGTTATTGTTTGACTTATTCGAAGAACAACAAAATATTGTTAAAACAAAAATCAACTCCAAACAGAAGAGCTATTTATTTACTCTTCAAAATGATAATGCTTTGTTAAACTTTAATTAAAATAAAGTTAATACTCTTTAAAATTTGCTATTTTCGAGCGATTTTTACGATAAAAGCCTCCTTTTTGTCTAAAAAAATACAATTCTTTAAATTAAAAATGTTATAAAATTGAAAATGAAAAAAATCACCTATTATCTTCTGTCTGTAGTGTTTGTATCTACAAGTGTTTTTGCTCAAAATCAAGACCAGCAAGAACGAAAAAAAGGACACGCAAATACTAATAAATTTAAGCAATTGTATGATGAGTTCTCAACGCCAAATATGTACAGAGCAGCATCGGGAGCTCCAGGCGTAGCTTATTATCAGCAACAAGCCGATTATAAAATGGATCTTGTTTTAGATGATAAAAATGCTAAATTATCTGGTTTTGAAACTATTACTTATACTAATAATTCTCCAGATGTTTTAAAATATCTTTGGGTACAACTAGATCAAAACCAACGCGCCAAAGATTCTAAATCACCTTTAATAGAAACTAGTGGTGTAACACCAGTGTTAACGCCTTCACAGTTTACTTCTGCTTACATGAAAAAATCTTTAGAAAGAGGTTTTAATATTGAAGAAGTTAAAGGTGTTGATGGTAAACCTTTAAAGCACATGATTAATAGAACCATGATGCGTATAGAATTGCCAAAAGCTATGAAATCTGGTGATAAATTTTCATTTTCAATTAAATGGTGGTATAATATTAATGACCACGTTGTTGAAGACGGACGGTCGGGTTATGAGTATTTTCCAAAAGATGGAAATAGAGCCTATGTTATTGCACAGTTTTTTCCTAGAATGGCAGTTTATAGCGATGTAGAAGGTTGGCAAAATTCGCAATTTTGGGGACGTGATGAGTTCGCCTTACCATTTGGAGATTATGAGGTAAATATTACAGTACCAGCAGACCATGTTTTAGATGCCACAGGAAAGCTTTTAAACAGAAAAGAAGTATTTTCTAAGACGATGATGGAGCGTTATGAGCAAGCAAAAAAGTCGTATAACGAACCTGTAATTATTGTAAATCAAGCTGAGGCTGAAGCTGCAGAAAAAGGTTTTTCAAATCAAACTAAAACTTGGAAATTTAAAGCAGAAAACGTACGTGACTATGGTTTTGCAACATCAAGAAAATTTATTTGGGATATGATGACTGTTAAAATTGGTGGTAAAGATGTTATGGCAGTATCTATGTATCCTAAAGAAGGGAACCCATTATGGGAAGAATGGTCTACTAAAGCCGTTGCTAGTACCTTAAAGTCCTACTCAAGAATGACGTTTGACTATCCGTATCATAAAGCCATTTCTGTACATGCAAAAAGTCAAGGAATGGAATATCCAATGATTTGTTGGAATTATGGTAGACCAGATGAAGAAGGTAATTATAGCGATCGCGTTAAATATGGAATGATGAGTGTTATTATTCATGAAGTTGGTCATAACTTTTTCCCAATGATTGTAAATAGTGATGAGCGCCAATGGACATGGATGGACGAAGGTCTTAATACCTTTTTACAATATGTAGCAGAACAAGATTTTGGAGCGTGGTATCCAGATGCTTTATCAAAAGCCCATAAAGAATATCCATCACGTCGTGGTCCAGCAGCAAACATTGTAAATTATATGGGTGGCAATCAAGACTATATTGCACCAATTATGACTAAAGGACTTAATACTTATCAATTTGGAAATAATGCTTATGGTAAACCAGCAACAGCTTTAAATGTTTTAAGAGAAACTGTAATGGGTCATGAGCTATTCGATTATGCATTTAAAGAATACTCGCAACGTTGGATGTTTAAACATCCAACACCTGAAGATTTCTTTAGAACGATGGAAGATGCTTCGGCATTCGATTTAGATTGGTTCTGGAGAGGTTGGTTTTATACTACCGATTGGGTTGATATAGGGTTGAAAGAAGTTAAAAAATACTATGTTTCATCAGAGCCAAATGCTTACATGAAAAAGCTTATGAAAGAAAGAGGTATTAGTGAAAATCAATTAAGGCCATTAGTTTATATGGTTGAAGAAGGTAGTGAAGAGTTTAAAGAGGATATGAAAAATGGAACTCCAAACGAGAACTCAATACCTCTTAAAGAGTATATTATGGACAATTTTACTCCTGATGAACAAAAAAACATAAAAGCACCTAAATATTTTTATAATATTACATTTGAAAAACCAGGTGGTTTAGTAATGCCGATTATTGTGCAGTATAATTATGCAGATGGTACTTCGAAAACCGAAACCTATCCAGCTCAAATTTGGAGATTTAACGATAATGAAGTTAGTAAAGCAATTGCTTCAGAAAAAGAGATTGTAAGTATTAAAATAGACCCGAATTTAGAGACAGCAGATATTGATACCTCTAACAATTCATGGCCTAAAGAAGTAGGGAAAAGTCAGTTCGACCAATTTAAAGATAAAGTAAAAGGATAAATATTAAAAAAAAGCCAACTTTTAATAGTTGGCTTTTTTTTATTCTAACAAAACACTCACTATATTTGTAATGTGATATATCAACCTACATTTTTGTTTATAAGTGGTGGAGAAATAGCTTTTATACTATTTATTGCTATCATGGTTTTTGGTGCCGATAAGCTACCAGAAATAGCTCGTGGTTTAGGTAAAGGTATGCGTACACTTAAAGATGCTACCAACGATATTAAACACGAAATCACTAAAACAGCCGAGAAAAACGGCATAGATACAAGTATTACTACCGACGTAAAAAAAGAACTTGATAAAGTGAAAGACGATATAGAAGACTTTACAGGTTCGGTAAAACGTAAATTTTAGTCTTTTTTGTTAACTAGTGTTTGTTTGTAATTTGTTCTCCTTTTAAGTATACTTTTTCTATTTGATGGTTTCCAAATGAATAAGGTATAAATCCGTAAGAATTAATAGGTTTTGTAAGAGTGAGATTAGCCAGTTTTCCTTTGGTAATCGAGCCAACTTGTTGTTCTAATCCCATGGCATAAGCACCATTAATAGTAGCTGCATTAATGGCTTCTTCTGGTGTCATTTTCATTTTGATACATGCGGTAGATATTACAAAATTCATATTACCAGATGGAGTCGACCCAGGGTTGTAATCGGTTGCTAAAGCTAGTGGTAAACCGGCATCAATTATTCTTCTAGCTGGAGTGTAAGGAATACTTAAAAAATAGGAGCAGCTTGGTAAAGCCACAGGCATAGTTAATGTGTTTTGAAGCGCAGCAATATCTTCATCTCGCATTTCCTCTAAATGATCTACAGATAGTGCATTATATTTTACGCCAACTTGAACGCCACCAATAGCGGTAAATTGATTGACGTGTATTTTAGGAATTAGCCCATGTTTTTTTCCTGCTTCTAAAATGAGTTTGGTGTCTTCAACTGAAAAATATCCTGTTTCGCAAAAAATATCAACAAATTCTGCGAGATTTTCTGAAGCAATTTTTGGCATTACTTCTTGAATTAGCATATTAAGGTAGCCCGCTTTATTGTTTTTATAGCTTAAAGGTAGGGCGTGTGCGCCTAAAAAAGTGGCTTTTATTTCAATAGGATAATTTTCTTTTAAGCGTTTAATTACACGAAGCATTTTCAATTCGGCATCAGCAGTTAATCCGTAACCCGATTTAATTTCAACAGCTCCAGTGCCTAACTGAATAATTTCTTCTAAACGGGTTTTGCTTTGGTTGTATAAATCATTTTCAGATGTTTCTTGAAGTTTTTTAGCTGAGTTTAAAATACCTCCCCCATTATTTGCTATAGCTTCATAAGATAATCCATTAATTCTATCAACAAATTCACCTTCTCTATTACCTGCATAAACAATATGGGTATGTGAGTCGCACCACGACGGTAAAATCATTTTTCCTGTTGCATCAACTACCTTGTCAAATTCTGAATTCGGACAATTATCCATATTTCCAAAATTAGAAATCACTCCGTTTTCAACCACTAAAAAGGCATCCTTAATGCTTGGTAAAGTTTTCATTGCTGAACCTGAAACAAAGTTAATTTGCTCTTCACGAACTTGAATAAGTTCTTTTATATTTTTAAATAAAGTAGTCATTAAAATAAGTTGTTTAATAAGTCATCTTCAACTAAATTAGGAAGTGTGACTTTTAAGTTAGGTGTTCGTTCCATTTCTCGTTTTATTGCGAATAAAGCTTCTTTGTTTCGTGCCCAACTTCTGCGTGCAATTCCATTATTTACATCGTAAAAGAGCATACTTTTTAAACGTGTTTCAGCTTCTTTTGTGCCATCTAGTAACATGCCAAAACCACCATTAATAACTTCGCCCCAACCAACGCCACCGCCGTTATGTATAGACACCCAAGTAGCACCTCTAAAACTGTCGCCTATAACATTGTGTATTGCCATATCTGCGGTGAATTTACTACCATCATAAATATTGGAAGTTTCTCTATACGGAGAATCTGTTCCGCTTACATCATGGTGATCACGTCCTAAAACAACGAGTCCAATCTCACCTTTTGCTATAGCATTATTAAAAGCTTCAGCTATTTTAGCACGTCCTTCTGCATCTGCATATAAAATACGTGCTTGAGAACCGACTATCATCTTGTTTTTTTTCGCTTCTTTAATCCAAGTGATGTTGTCTTGCATTTGCAATTGAATTTCTTCAGGAGAATGTTCCATAATGTCTTGTAAAACCTTAGCTGCAATAGCATCAGTTTTATCTAAATCTTCTGATTTTCCTGAAGTGCAAACCCAACGGAAAGGCCCAAAACCATAATCAAAACACATAGGCCCCAAAATATCTTGAACGTAAGATGCATATTTAAAATCAATACCATTTCCTGCCATAACGTCTGCTCCAGCTCTAGATGATTCTAATAAAAATGCATTGCCATAATCGAAAAAATATGTGCCTTTTGCTGTATGTTTATTTATCGAAGCTGCATGACGACGCAATGTAGCTTGTACTTTTTCTTTAAATGTTTCGGGTTCTTCACGAATTAATCGGTTTGATTCTTCATAAGAAATATTAGCAGGATAATAGCCACCTGTCCATGGAATATGTAACGAGGTTTGATCGGATCCAACGTGAATGAAAATATCATCTTCATCAAAACGTTCCCAAACATCAACTACATTTCCAATAAAAGCTATTGATACCACTTCGTTATTTTCTTGTGCCCGTTTTACTCTGGTAACTAAATCATTCATATCATCAATCAGCACATCAACCCAACCTTGTTCGTGTCGTTTGGTTGCTGCTTTTGCGTTAACTTCGGCGCAAACTGTAATGCAACCAGCAATGTTTCCAGCTTTTGGTTGTGCGCCACTCATGCCACCCAATCCAGCAGTTAAAAATATTTTTCCAGCGGGTGTTTCATATTTTTGTAAAATTTTCCTAAAAGCATTCATAACAGTAATGGTTGTTCCGTGTACAATGCCCTGCGGACCAATATACATAAATGAACCTGCCGTCATTTGTCCGTATTGCGAAACGCCTAGTGCATTAAACTTTTCCCAATCGTCAGGTTGCGAATAGTTTGGAATTACCATACCATTAGTTACTACAACTCTTGGGGCATTCTTTGAAGAAGGAAATAAACCCATAGGGTGACCAGAATATAGGTGTAAAGTTTGCTCATCAGTCATGGTTGCTAAATATTGCATAACCAAAAGGTATTGTGCCCAATTTTGAAACACAGCACCGTTGCCCCCATACGTAATTAATTCTTCGGGGTGTTGTGCCACAGCAGGATCTAGGTTGTTTTGAATCATTAGCATAATTGCCGCTGCTTGTGTACATTTTGCTGGATATTCAACTATATCTCTTGCATATATTTTGTAGTTTGGTTTAAAGCGGTACATGTAAATACGACCAAAATCTTGTAATTCTTGGGCAAATTCTAAAGCTAATTCTTCGTGCCATTTTTTAGGAAAGTAGCGTAAAGCATTACGAATAGCAAGTTGTTTTTCGCCTTTAGATAAAATATCTTTTCGTTTTGGTGCTCTATTGGTATTTTTTGGATAGGCGCGTTTTACTGGTAATTCAGTTGGAATACCTTGTAATATGTGTTCTTTAAAAGTCATAATTTAGAATGTATTAATGTACAATAAAAACTTGATTTTTCACCATTGTTATTAAGGTGTTGATGTCGTCTTTTAAAACACGATCATCTTCTAGTTTAGTAACTTTACTTCTTATAATTTTGAAATTTTCTTCAATTATTTTTGAAAATGTATTCGGTCTTCTAAACTCCATAGCTTGCGCCGCATACATTAATTCAATAGCTAAAATCTTTTCAACATTTCCTAAAATCTGATTAAATTGGCGTCCGGATATGCTGCCCATAGACACATGATCTTCTTGTCCTAAAGATGTTGGAATACTATCTGCCGATGGTGGAAAACACAACGATTTATTCTCGGTTACCAATGCTGCTGTAGTATATTGCGGAATCATATAACCTGAGTTTAAACCACCAGCTTTGGTTAATAAACGCGGTAATCCGTATTTGCCTTCTAATAATAAATAGCACCGTCGGTCTGCAATATTGCCTAATTCTGAAGCTGCAATAGAAGTGTAATCTAAAGCCATGGCCAATGGTTGTCCATGAAAATTTCCTCCAGAAATGGCTTCAGTTTCACTTAATACAATAGGATTGTCGGTTACCGAATTCATTTCAATTTCTGCCAATTCATTCAAATGATAATAGGCATTTCTTGAAGCACCGTGAACCTGTGGCATGCAGCGAATAGAATACGGGTCTTGCACACGACTGCATTCAAAATGATTTTCGAGGTTTTGTGAATCTTTCAATAACATTCTTATGCGTTCGGCGACTTTTAAATTACCTTTAAACGGACGAATTTTATGCAAGGCTTCTTTAAATGGCGACGCACTGCCTTGAAAACCTTCTAAACTCATAACACCAGAAACATCTGCTAAATTAAGTAGATATTCCATTTTTTTTAATCCGATAATGGTGTGTGCTAAAATAAATTGTGTACCATTAATAAGCCCTAAACCTTCTTTAGCTTCTAATTTCATCGGTTTTAGATTGTGTTGTTCTAAAACTTTTTTTGCAGGTTCGATGGCATCATCAATCCAAAATTCGCCTTCACCTAATAAAGGTAAAAATAAATGAGATAAGGGTGCTAAATCTCCCGAGGCTCCTACCGAGCCTTGTTCTGGGACTATAGGTAACAAATCGTTTTCAATAAAATATAAAATGCGTTCAATCAATTCTAAACGCACTCCAGAAAATCCTTGGCATAACGCATGCACTTTGCAAATCATCATGATTTTTGATAGTTCTTTATCAATCGGATTTCCAACACCAACCGCATGGGTGATTAATAAGTTTTCTTGCAGTTTACTGGTTTGCTCGGGTGTAATTTGAACATCGCACAAAGGACCAAAACCTGTATTAATGCCATAAACCGCTTTGTTAGAACTGGCTATGGTTTCAACTTTTTGTCGACAATCGTTTACTTTATTTTTAACTTCTTCAGTAATTACAGCTTTTAAAGTACCGTTTGCAATGGTAATAGCTTTATTAACTGTAAGATGCTCTATTCCGTATTTAAACATATTTTTTGTGTAATGGATATATTAACAAAGTTATTCTTATTTTTGATGCTTATTAAGATTAATAATGCAAATAATTAATAATCATGAAGCATCAATTGGAGTTAAGGCATCTTAAATATTTTATTGCTGTTGCCGAAGATTTGCATTTTCGAAAAGCAGCAGAACGCTTGTTTATTTCGCAACCTGGATTGAGTAGACAAATAAAACAAATGGAAGACGATTTGGGAATTAAATTGTTTGAACGGCACAATAGAAAAGTGGAATTAACAAAAGTAGGACATTATTTGAAAGCAGAAATCACACAACATTTAAAGGGTTTAGACCGCATTTTTAACCAAGCTAAATTGTTGAATGATGGCATTGGTGGCGATTTAAAATTTGGCTATGTTGGGTCTGCAATGCAAAATATTATACCGAATTTATTACTAAAATTTAGAAAAGAAAACCCCAACGCACACTTTAGTTTAAAAGAATTGGACAATCAAAAACAAATAGAGAATTTACTATCTCACGATATTGATATTGGCTTTGTACGGTTAGAACGCGTGCCAAGAGATTTACAAATAAAACCCATTTTAAAAGAAAATTTTTGTTTGGTGTTGCCTGAAAATCACCCAATAAATGTTAGTAATTTTAAAAGCCTTAAGCAATTCGAAAATGATCCTTTTATATTATTTGATTCTAAATATAGTGCATCTTATTTCGAAAAAGTGATGCAAATTTTTGATGACAATGGCTTTACTCCAATTATTGCACACAATACCATTCATGCAAGTTCTATATATAAACTGGTTGAAAATAATTTCGGTATTTCTATTGTTCCAAAATCGCTTCAAACTCAAAATATAAAAGGGATCAAGTTTATAGAACTCAAAAATATTTCACAAAAAACTGTATTATCTGTAGTTTGGAATAGAAAGAATAGAAATCCTATTTTGGAAAAGTTTTTAGCTCATATTATTTAAAAGCTAAAGGAGCAAACTTGCTTTGTATACTGTTATAAAATTCCATACTTTTGGCATCAAATTAAAAATAAACTATAAAAGAATGAAAACAATTAAACTTTTAAGTATTGCTTTAGTAGCAACCATGTTATTTTCTTGTAATAAAAATGGAGTAACTAATATGCCATTAAATACTCAAGTCGATTCAGTAAATTATGCCATAGGTTTAAATATAGCTGCTGGTTTAAAAGCAAATATAAAGGGAAGTAAATTTGATGAGGTTAATATTGATTTTATCAAGCAAGGATTTACTAGTGGAATAGATTCTACAAATATTTTAATTGAAGAGGATAAAATTCAGAAAATTTTAAGTGATTATTTTACTAAGAAGCAACAAGAAGATCAAGAAAAACAAAAAGCGGAACAATTAAAAAAACTTGAAGAGCAGTATAATGATGTTAAAGTTGCTGGTGAAAACTTTTTAGAAGAAAACAAAACAAAAGAAGGTGTGCAAACTACAGCTTCAGGTTTACAATACATTGTTTTAAAAGAAGGAACTGGAGAAAAGCCAGAAGCGGCTTCTAAAGTAAAAGTACATTATCATGGAACTAATATCGATGGTGAAGTTTTTGATAGTTCAGTAGATAGAGGTACTCCATCTGAATTTTTAGTAAACCAAGTTATTAAAGGATGGACAGAAGGTTTACAATTAATGCCTGTAGGCTCAAAATATAAATTCTTTATTCCACAAGAATTGTCTTATGGTGCTTTTCCACGTCAAGGAGGTAAAATTAAACCATTTGATGCTTTAATTTTTGAGGTTGAATTATTAGAAATAGTTAAGTAGTTTACTTAAAACTTACTTAATATATAATTTAAACAGGAAGCCTAGCTTCCTGTTTTTTTTGTTTTAAAAGGATAGAATAGTGCAATAAACAAATCAAGATTGTAACTTTGCATAGTTCTAAAAACAAAGAATCTATGAGCCATAAAGCAGGTTTTGTAAATATTATTGGTAACCCAAACGTGGGAAAATCTACATTGATGAATGCCTTTGTTGGTGAGAAGTTATCAATAATCACATCAAAAGCACAAACTACGCGTCACCGTATTTTAGGTATTGTAAACGGCGACGATTTTCAAGTGTTATTTAGCGATACGCCAGGGATTATAAAACCAGCTTACGAGTTACAGCAATCCATGATGGGTTTTGTTAAATCTGCTTTTGAAGATGCTGATGTTTTACTTTATATGGTTGAGATTGGTGAGCAAGAGTTAAAAGATGAAGCTTTTTTTAATAAAATTAAAAATTCTAAAATCCCAGTTTTATTACTGTTAAATAAGATTGATAAATCAGATCAACAACAATTAGAAACTCAAGTGCAACTTTGGACAGAAAAAGTACCCAATGCTGAAATTATCGCTATTTCTGCTTTAGAAGGTTTTAATGTAAAAGAAGTATTTAATCGTATTATAGAATTGCTTCCAGAATCGCCAGCATTTTATCCAAAAGATCAATTAACAGATAAACCAGAGCGATTTTTTATAAATGAAAGCATTCGCGAAAAAATTCTAATGCATTATAAAAAGGAAATTCCATATGCTGTAGAAATTGAAACCGAGGAGTTTTTTGAAGAAGAAAATATTATTCGTATTCGTTCGGTAATTATGGTAGAACGTGAGACTCAAAAAGGGATTATTATTGGGCATAAAGGCTCTGCTTTAAAACGTGTTGGTGTTGAATCCAGAAAAGATTTAGAGAAATTCTTTGGTAAGCAAATTCATTTAGAACTTTATGTTAAAGTGAATAAAAATTGGCGCAGTAATCAAAACCAATTAAAACGTTTTGGCTATAATAATTAGCAATTAGTATCATTACCTTTTAAAACACTATTCATAAAATTATGTAAATCGTGTATTTCATTTTTACTCGATGCTTTACCAACACTTCCTGCAAAATAGAGTGCAAACCAAATAATTATCATTAAAAACATGAGGCTTAACTGTATAGCGTAATCGTTTTTCAAAGACCAATTGGTGTAAGCCCAAATACCAAAAGCAATAAAAAACCCAGCGACTATAAAATGAAAGAACATGAACATTGTCCAAACTGTTGGATTGGGTCCAAATAAACCATGAAGCGTACTAGAATTGTTTTCAGATTCATTTATTTCTAAATGCAATTGAGGTGACCAAAAATGTTGTTTCTCTTTAGGAAATTTAATGAATACATGGTCGTCTAATCTACTAATAATAAATTCACTTTGGGTGTTTTTAGCATCCTCAAAAGCTTTTAATAACATTTCGTTATTTTTATTTAACTCCATCTTAAATCTCGGACGCAAAACAATATCGTTAGTAGCTGGCATGCCTCATTTTTTAACCACAGAAAAGTAACATTTTTTATTCAAATTATAAATCGTTTTTAATCTTTACTTAAAAAGAGTGTTGCAATGGGTATATTTCCTATTTTTGCAAAATATTTCAAAAGAGATATAAAATTCAGTCTTAGACTGTTATAGAAGTAATAAGTATGAGTAATATAGTAGCTATAGTAGGTCGTCCAAATGTAGGCAAGTCAACATTTTTTAACCGTTTAATACAACGACGAGAAGCCATTGTTGATGCCGTAAGTGGTGTAACCCGAGATCGTCATTATGGCAAAAGTGATTGGAATGGTAAAGAGTTTTCTCTTATAGATACTGGTGGTTATGTGTTAGGTAGCGATGATGTTTTTGAAGCCGAAATTGATAAGCAAGTGGAGTTAGCTATTGATGAGGCCGATGCTATTATTTTTATGGTTGATGTAGAATCTGGTGTTACCGGAATGGATGAAGATGTTGCTAAATTATTACGTAAGGTTAATAAACCTGTTTTTTTAGTTGTAAATAAAGTTGATAATGGTAAGCGTGCCGAAGATGCTGTTGAGTTTTATTCATTAGGATTGGGTGAGTATTATACCATTGCAAGTATTAATGGTAGTGGTACTGGTGAACTTTTAGACGCTTTAATTGAAGCATTACCAGAAAAAGAAGAAGTAGAAGAAGAGATCTTACCAAGGTTTGCAGTTGTTGGTCGCCCAAATGCAGGGAAATCATCATTTATAAATGCGTTAATTGGAGAAGATAGGTATATCGTTACCGATATTGCAGGAACCACACGCGATGCTATTGATACAAAATATAATCGCTTTGGTTTCGAGTTTAACTTAGTTGATACAGCCGGAATACGTCGTAAAGCTAAGGTTAAAGAAGATTTAGAATTTTATTCTGTTATGCGAAGTGTGCGAGCTATCGAGCATGCCGATGTATGCTTACTGGTTATGGATGCTACACGAGGATTTGACGGACAAGTACAAAATATTTTTTGGTTAGCTGAGCGTAATAGAAAAGGCATTGTTGTTTTAGTGAATAAATGGGATTTAGTTGAAAAAGACCATAAATCTATGAAAGATTACGAAAAAGCCATTAGAAAACAAATGGAACCTTTTACAGATGTGCCAATTGTTTTTATTTCGGTACTTACTAAACAGCGTATTTTTAAAGCTATTGAAACTGCTGTTGAGGTTTATAAAAATCGAACTAAAAGAATAAAAACAAGTCAGTTAAATGATATACTGTTACCTATTATAGAAAATTATCCACCACCGGCATATAAAGCAAAGTTTGTAAAGATTAAATATATTATGCAATTGCCAACACCACAACCGCAATTTGCTTTTTTCTGCAATCTACCACAGTATGTAAAAGATGCCTACAAACGTTTTCTTGAAAATAAATTACGTGAACATTTCGATTTTAATGGTGTTCCTATTAGCGTTTACATGAGAAAAAAATAACATTTTCTTACATAAGTTTAAGATTTATTTATGATAAGTCATACTTAAAGTTAGTTACTTTCGTTAAATATTTTGTGTCATTTAATACTAAACTTAATTACTGTTGTTTTGGTATAAATTTTGACGCAAATCAAGCTATTTATCATCAATCAATCATTTAATGAAGTACTTTTTTTTAATTTTATTGTGTTCGTACACGGTGTTTTCTTTTTCACAATCTCAATCATTTAAAATATCAGGAATTGTTAAAGGAGATTTAAATAAAATGCTATTAGAATCTGCAACAGTATATTTAGAGCGCGCAAAAGATAGTACTCTAGTTACTTATACGATTTCTGATGAAAAAGGTGATTTTATTTTAGAAGGAAAAACATATGATAAAGAATTAAATCTTTTAATTTCATATGTTGGTTATAAAACATTTAAGAAATCCATCCTTATAAATAAAGAAGACATTAATCTAGGACCTATTAATATGTTAATAGATGATAATGCTTTAGATGCAGTAATAGTTAAATCTAGAGCGCCAATAACCATTAAAAAAGACACTTTAGAGTTTAATGTAAAATCTTTTAAAACAAAAAAAGATGCAAATGTTGAAGATTTATTAAAACAATTACCAGGAGTTGAGGTTGACGAAACAGGTAAAATAACTGTAAATGGTAAAGAAGTAAACAAAATTTTGGTAAACGGTAAGCCGTTTTTTGGCAACGACCCAACCATTACAACCAAAAACTTAACTAAAGACATTATAGAAAAAGTACAGATAACAGACACTAAATCTAAAGCTGATGCTTTTGCAGGAAAAGAAAGTGATGGTGAAAATAAAACCATTAATTTAACCATTAAAAAAGAAAACAATAAGGGTGCTTTTGGTCGTTTAGCAGCCGGTGCAGGAACAGACGAGCGCTACGAATTTGCTGGGATGTTTAATTATTTTGATAATGACAGACGTATAAGTGTTTTATCTGGAGGCAACAATATTAACTCTTCTGGATTTAGCTTTGGTGAGATTAGAAAAATGTTTGGAGGCGGAAACAGTATGAGATTTAATGGTGATGGCTCTTTTGCAATTGATGGGCGTTCTTTTGGTGGTGGGCAAGGTATAACAACCTCAAGAACGTCTGGTATAAATTATGCTGATAAAATTGGAGAAAAAACAGATGTTTCTGGTAGTTATTTTTTCTCTGGAAGTCAATCTGAAAACAAGTCATCAACAGAACGAGAAAATATTTTATCAGACACTAGATATTTTACCGATTCTAATTCCAATTCATCAAACTCTACTGATAGCCACAGAGCCAATACTGAGTTAGAATTCAAAATAGATTCAACGTTATATATAAACATTCGTCCTTCATTTAACTATATAAAGAGTGAAAATATATCATTAAGAGATGAAGCTTCCAGCGATATAGATAGAGTTTTAATAAACGAATCTACATCTTCATCTTATGTTGAAAACACAGCTAAAAATTTTAGTAATAATCTTAGTTTAACAAAACGTTTTGGAAGTAAAGGATCATTTTTTAAGCTCTTTTTTAATAACCGAAATAATATTACCGAAACGGACGATTTCCTCGATTCTGAAACTAATATTTTTGGTGCAACACCAAACGATATTATAAGGAGACAATTTACTGATGGTGAAAATCAATCTAGTGATATTTCAACAGGAATTACTTATAGACAACCTATTAAGGGTAAAGAGCTATCTCTTGATTTTAACTATTCTTATAATAAAAATAAGCAAGAAAATATAAGAAGCACTTTTGATTTTGACACCAGCAAACAAGACTATAATACCTTTAACAAAGACTTAAGTACTAACTTTAAATATATTGATGACAATAGTACATTTGGTTTGGGGTTATCATACAGAAAAGATAAATTGTCTACCAATGTTGAAGCTGATTATATTTTAAGAACCTTAGAAAATTATGATTTTTTAAGGCCAGATTTAAGTATAAAAAGAAATTTTAATAATTTACAACTCTCATCAAGAGTAAGATACCGTTTTAGTCCAAAATCATCGTTTAGAATTGGTTACAGACTTAGAAATACCACACCAAGTTTATCGCAGTTACAACCTTTTCAAGATGTGTCTAACCCTTTAAATACAGTTGTGGGTAACCCTAATTTAAAAACAGGAAGCAACCATAGAGTTTATGCAAATTTTAATGCTTTCGATTTTACTAAAGGCACAGGGTTTTATGGTTATTTGAGTAGTAGTTTTAGCAATAATCAAGTCGTTAGAAAATCGATAATAGATGACAATTTAATAAGAAAAACAACTTATGAAAACGTAAGCGGAAATTATAACATTAACTCTAATTTATTTTACAATAAAAAGATTAAGGTAGATTCTATAACAACAATTAAATTTGGTTTAGGAGCTTCGTTAGGGTTAAGTAAGAACATTAATTTTAATAATGATGTAAAGTATAGTAGTAAGGTGCGAAATATAGGGCCTAGTTTTAATATGGAATTTAATATTAAAGATGTTTTAGAGATTCGTCCAAGATATAATTTGTCATTTACAAAAAACGTTTATGATATTAATACTTTTGAAGATAGAACATTTGTGTATCATAGATTAAATATAGGTACTGCTTTTTATTTGCCTAAAAATTTTGAATGGCGAAATGATATAAACTATAATTACAATCCAAATATCGCAGATGGTTTTCAAAAAAGTGCTTGGTTTTGGAATGCTACTTTAGCTTATTCGTTTATGAAGGATAATGCTACTTTAACACTAAAGGCATATGATTTATTAAACCAAAATACAAATGCAAGACGAATAGCAACAGAAAACTATATTCAAGATTCTCAAAGTACGGTTTTGCAACGTTATTTTATGCTTAGTTTTAGTTGGAAATTTAATAGTTTAGGTAAAAAAGGAGAAGTACAGGATAGAGGGTTTCATAGATTTTAAAATTGATTAGTTGTGTTTTGAGTTTTTTAAGGCGCAACTTTTTTATTAAATAGAGTAACACTACCAACCACCAGATGCGCCGCCGCCGCTAAAACCGCCGCCGCCGAAGCCTCCACCAAATCCGCCACCGCTGCTACTTCCACCAGAAGACCAGCCGCCACCAAAACCTCCAGAGTTTCGTCTGTAACTTCCGCGTCCAGAATTACTTAAAATAATGGCTTCAAGAATATCAATGCCGTTAGATCTATTGCCTCTATTACCACCATTACCTCCATTTCTTCTGTTTTTAGAAATAGAAATTAGAATAATGATAAATATGAAAAGTAGAATAAAAATAAATCCAATTGGAAACTCGTTATTTGATGATTTTCGAGTACCCTGATATTCACCATTTAAAACTTCAAAAATAGATTCTATACCTTTATTTAAACCTCCGTAATAATCATTTTGCTTAAAATAAGGTATGATGTCGCGCTCAATAATACGTTTAGATAGGGCATCTGTTAAAAGATATTCTATGCCTTCTCCAGTACTTATACCTATTTTTCTATCATCTTTAGCAAGAATTATTAAGATACCATTATCTTCTTTTTCCTGTCCAATACCCCATTTTTCACCCCATTGAGCTCCAAGAAAATTGATGTTTTCGCCTTTAGTTGAACTGATAATTGTTAAAACGATTTGAGTTGAAGTGGTATCAGAATATTTTATAAGTTTTTTTTCTAAGCTGTTTTTTTGTGATGCTGAAAGCAAGTTAATGTAATCGTAAATACTAGTTTGAAATTTTGGTTTATCAGGAATATCAAACTGAGCAAAAGAAAAACTAAATGCAAAAACGATTAAAAGCAAACTTGTAAAAAGTGTCCTTTTTTTTATGAATGATTTAATAGTTAATATTAAGTATTGCATGTTAAACTTAGCCTTTAGAAATATCGTTTGAAAGTTCGTTAGTGTCTAAATTTGAATAGGGGAAATACGTTTTAAGTTGTTCTCCAGATTTTTGAATGCCTTCAACAAGACCTTGTTTGAAATTTCCTGACTTAAAATAAGATTGTATAATATCTTTAGTGCTATCCCAAAAGCTGTTTGGCACTACGTTGTTTATACCAATATCACCATAAATAACAAAGTTTTTATCCTTGATAGCTACATAAATTAATACAGCATTTTGCAGTTTGGTGTTGTCCATTTTTAAAGTATGGAAAACTTCCAAAGCACGATTTGTTGCATCGCCATTTGCCGTTTTTTCAATATGAACTTTTATTTCGCCAGATGTATTTAATTCAGCTAACCTTATAGCTTCAACAATATCGCGTTCTTCACTAGCGGTTAAAAAAGCCTCAATCTCAGACATTAAAATTCTACTTTTGGAGCGTTTTCACTACCTGAAGCACTTTTAAATCTTGCCATTTCTTCGAAACCAAATAGGCTAGCTAATAGTTTTCCAGGGAATTTTGTAGTGTAAATATCGTATTTATTAACAGCATCATTAAAACGATCTCTTGTTACGTTAACCCTATTTTCGGTACCTTCAAGTTGCGATTGTAATTCTAAAAAACTTTTATCTGCTTTTAAATCTGGATAACGTTCTACTGTTAGCAATAATTTGGATAAAGCTCCACTCAATCCCTGTTGTGCTTGTTGAAACTGAGCCATTTTTTCTGGGGTTAAATCGCCAGCATTTATAGTGGTTTTTGTCGCTTCAGAGCGGGCTTTAATAACACCTTCTAAAGTCTCTTTTTCATGTGCTGCATAACCTTTTACAGTAGCAACTAAGTTTGGAATTAAATCGGCACGACGTTGGTATGCACTCTCAACTTTTGACCAAGCTGTTTTGGCATCAGCCTCATATTCTACAGCCGTATTATTAAATCCTTTAGCCCAAGAATAGATGCCTATAGCAATTATAGCTATAATAATCCATGGTAAAAATTTCTTCATAGTAGTAGTGTTTTAGTTGTTTTTTAATGTTATAATATATAAGTTGAATAAAACCTTAAAATGTTACAAATGATTTTTAATTTTTATCAATTGATTTTTTACATCTTCTAGTTTGCTTATAATTTCAAAATTAGTTAAGGTTTCTTTTTTGCCTTCTTTTAAATGAATTTTAGCACCTTCTAAAGTAAAACCCCGTTCTTTTACGAGGTGATAAATGAGTTTTAAATTTTTAACGTCTTCAGGCGTAAATTTACGATTGCCTTTGGCGTTCTTTTTTGGTTTAAGTGCATCAAACTCTTTCTCCCAAAAACGAATTAGTGAGGTGTTTACATCAAAAGCTTTGGCTACTTCGCCAATACCGTAATATCTTTTTTCTGGTAAATCTATATGCATTAATCTAATGATTGATTTTCTAACGATGCGTGTTCTAATAATTTGCTAAATTCTTCGGCGGTTAAACTACCGTAATAAAAGTTTATAGGGTTAATACGTGTACCATCTTTGAATATTTCGTAATGTAAATGTGGTGCTTCAGAACGACCAGTACTACCAACAAAACCTATTAAATCACCACGCTTAACTTTTTGGTTTCTTTTTACATTATATTTATACAAATGCGCATATAAGCTTACGTAACCAAAACCATGGTCTATTCTAATATGTTTACCATAACCACTCGATCCAGCATCGGCACGTTTTACAATTCCATCGCCAGTAGCATAAACAGGTGTGCCTCTAGGGGCTGTAAAATCCATGCCCCAATGCATTTTTCTGACTTTGGTAAAAGGATCGGATCGCATACCATAACCAGAAGCCATACGTGTTAGGTCTTCGTTACTAACAGGTTGTATGGCAGGAATTGCTGTTAAAAGTTTTTCTTTTTCTTCAGCTAAAACGGTAATTTCATCTAGAGATTTAGATTGCACTACAATTTGTTTTTGTAGAATATCTAAACGTTTATTACTTTCTATAATTAATTTGGAATTATCAAAACCTTCCAAATCTTTATAACGATTAATACCACCAAAGCCTGCTCTACGTTGCTCATCTGGTATAGGATTTGCTTCAAAATAAACACGATATATATTATTATCTCTATCGGCTACGTTTGCAAGAACTGCTTCAGCTTCATCCATTTTTTTGTTCAATAACTCAAACTGTAACTGTGCGTTTTGTAGCTCTCTTTTTAAAGCTTTTTCTTTAGGTGATTCAATGTATAAATTGGCTATAAAAAAAAGGATAAATGAAAACAAAAAAGAGGCTAAAAGAAAAACAGAAATAAATGCAAATGTTTTTCTTTTTTTACGCTCAATTTTCCGATAGGAAAGCGAATCAGAATCGTAATAATATTTTACCTTACTCATTGTTTAAATTATACTATTTTTGCAATTGAAAAAGCAACATAAGAGGTTGAATTTAATATGCAAACGAACAAACCTACAAAAAAATTATCTTATGTTTTATAATATTATTTCAATAGTAGGTTCATGCTGTCCTAAATTTAAAATAAATTTGCAGTATAAATATAAAAATTGTTTCGCATTAAGAGTAATTTAACAGAAACAAGATTTACAATAAAAGTACATGAAGTCACAAGATATTCGATCAAAATTTTTAAGTTTTTTTGAGGAAAAGAAGCATAGCATTGTGCAGTCTGCACCTATGGTTTTAAAAGACGATCCTACATTATTGTTTGTAAATTCTGGAATGGCACCTTTTAAAGAATATTTTTTAGGAAATGCTCAGCCCAAAAATAACCGTATTGCCGATTCTCAGAAATGTCTTCGTGTTTCTGGAAAACATAACGATTTGGAAGAGGTTGGTTACGACACATATCACCATACCTTGTTTGAAATGTTAGGGAATTGGAGTTTTGGCGATTACTTTAAAAAGGAAGCTATAGCTTGGGCTTGGGAGTTGCTTACTGAGGTTTATGGCATTGATAAAGATATTTTATATGTTACTGTTTTTGAAGGAAGTGATGATGCTGATAAACTCCCTATGGATACCGAAGCTTTTGATTTTTGGAAAGAATTCATTTCTGAAGACCGTATTTTAAAAGGCAATAAAAAAGATAATTTTTGGGAAATGGGCGACCAAGGTCCATGTGGCCCCTGTAGTGAGATTCATGTAGATATTCGCTCTGCAGAAGAAAAAGCTAAGGTTGATGGAAAAAATTTGGTAAACATGGATCACCCACAAGTTGTAGAAATTTGGAATTTAGTTTTCATGCAATACAACCGAAAAGCCAATGGAAGTTTAGAAAACCTTCCTGATAAACATATTGATACTGGTATGGGGTTCGAGCGACTTTGTATGGTTTTACAAGGTGTGCAATCTAATTACGATACCGATGTTTTTACACCAATAATTCGCGAAATCGAAACCATTACAGGAAAAGATTATGGTAAAAACCAAGAAGCAGATGTTGCTATTCGTGTTATTTCTGACCATGTTCGTGCTGTGGCGTTTTCAATTGCCGACGGACAGTTACCAAGTAATACAGGCGCAGGTTATGTTATTCGTAGAATTTTACGTCGTGCTGTGCGTTATGGCTTTACGTTTTTAGATAAAAAAGAGCCTTTTATATATCGATTAGTTGGTGTGTTGAGTAATAAAATGGGAACAGCATTTCCAGAACTAAAGGCTCAAAAACAATTGATTGAAAATGTTATTAAAGAAGAAGAACAATCGTTTTTAAAAACTTTAGATCAAGGCTTAATATTGCTTAATAGAATTGTTGATGAAACGAAAGGTGATAGGGTTTCAGGCGAAAAAGCTTTCGAATTGTATGACACTTATGGGTTTCCTATAGATTTAACGGCTTTAATTCTTTCTGAAAAAGGCTTAAAATTAGACGAAAAAGGTTTTGATGAACACCTTCAAAAACAAAAAAATCGTTCGCGGGCAGCAAGCAAAATGTCTACTGAAGATTGGACGATTTTAAATGATGATGACGAAGAAGAATTTATAGGCTACGATACGCTTGAAGCTAACGTAAAATTAACCAGATACAGAAAAGTAACTTCCAAAAAAGATGGCGATATGTATCAATTGGTTTTTAATTTAACGCCATTTTATCCCGAAGGTGGTGGACAAGTTGGCGATAAAGGTTATTTAGAAGATACACATGGCGATGTTGTTTATATCCTAGACACCAAAAAGGAAAACAACGTTATTATTCATTTTACTAAAAACTTACCAAAGCATCTTAATGAAACTTTTAAAGCCGTTGTTGATGCTAAACAGCGTTACAGAACCGAGTGTAATCATACAGCAACACATTTATTGCATCAAGCACTAAGAGAGGTTTTGGGTGAGCATGTTGAGCAAAAAGGGTCTGCGGTGCATTCAAAATATTTACGATTTGATTTTTCTCATTTTTCAAAGCTAACAGTTGAGCAATTAAGAGATGTTGAAAATTTTGTAAATAGAAGAATTGATGGAAAATTACCGTTGATTGAAAAAAGAAATATACCAAAAGAAGAAGCTATTGCAGAAGGTGCAATGAGTTTATTTGGTGAAAAATATGGCGATACAGTTCGTGCTATTCGATTTGGGAAATCTATAGAGCTTTGTGGAGGCACACATGTGAAAAATACAGCTGATATTTGGCATTTCAAAATAGTATCGGAAGGTGCTGTGGCTGCAGGAATACGTCGTATTGAAGCTATTACAAACGATGCGGTTAAAGATTTTTACTTTGAAAATAACCGTGCTTACTTTGAAATGAAAGATTTGCTTAATAACACCAAAGAACCTGTTAAAGCATTGCAGAATTTACAAGATGAAAATGCAAATCTTAAAAAGCAAATAGAGGCTTTATTAAAAGATAAAGCGAAAAACATAAAAGGCGAACTTAAAAGTGAGTTACAAGATATTAATGGTATTCAATTTTTAGCTAAAAAACTAGATTTAGATGCTTCAGGTATAAAAGATGTTGCTTTCGAGTTGGGAAGTCAGTTCGATAACTTATTTCTATTATTTGCAACCGAACAAAACGGAAAAGCATTGTTATCTTGTTATATTTCAAAAGAATTAGTAGCAAGTAAAGGATTAAATGCCGGACAAGTAGTTAGAGAATTGGGTAAATATATTCAAGGCGGCGGCGGCGGACAACCATTTTTTGCAACCGCAGGAGGTAAGAACCCAGATGGAATTAGTGAGGCTTTAGAAAAAGCTAAGGGTTATTTAAATTAAAAGTTATTTAATTCCTAAAATTTTATTGAACGTTTTTATTTCACATCTGTAAAATTTTAAAAATTTATGTTTTAATGATGCATATTTGATTTTATTCTTTTTCATGTTTATAATTGTTAAATGTTATTCGTTATTAGTGTGTGAAAAGTAGAAAATGTTACAGGAAATTAATTCTATGAAGCTACAAACACAAATACTAATAGAAAAACAATCTAATAATCAAATAGATTATAACTCTAATGTTCTATTATTGGGTTCTTGTTTTTCAGAAAATATTGGAGAAAAACTCAACTATTTCAAGTTTCAAAATTCACAAAATCCGTTCGGAATACTATTTCACTCTAAAGCCATTGAAACATTATTTACTAGTGCTATTGATAAAAAAGAATATTCTGAAGATGATGTCTTTTTTCAAAATGAACAATGGCATTGTTTTGACGCGCATTCAAGGTTAAGTAATACTTCAAAAGAAGATTTATTAGCAGATTTGAATCTTGCTATAAAATCAATAAACAAACAAATCAGTAAATCAACACACATAATAATCACATTAGGGACAGCTTGGGTTTATAATCATATTGAAACCAATAAAATAGTTGCTAATTGTCATAAAGTACCGCAAAAGCAATTTAAAAAAGAATTAATGCCAGTTGATGCTGTCTTTGAATCCTTAAAAAATCTACTCGAATTAATTAAAAGCGTAAATACTGATGTTTCAATTATTTTTACGGTGTCACCTGTTAGACATATTAAAGATGGTTTTGTTGAAAACACACAAAGTAAAGCACACCTAATTTCTGCAATTCATAAATTACTGTCATCACAAATGCAGTTTATTAATCTTTCTTATTTCCCTTCTTATGAAATTATGATGGATGAACTTCGAGATTATCGTTTTTATAATGAAGATATGTTGCATCCAAACAGTATGGCAATACATTATATTTGGGAGAAGTTTCAAGAGGTTTGGATTTCAAAAGAAGCTTCTAAAACTATGAGAGACGTGGATACGATTCAAAAAGGATTACAACATAAGCCTTTCAATCCAAATTCTGAAGCACATACTAAATTTCTTCAAAGTTTAGAAAGTAAAAAAGAATTTCTTCAAAGAGAATTTCCTTTTATTGAGTTTTAATTTGTAATGCCTTTACAAATAATCCATATAGTTTTTAATTAGCAGGTATAAATATTGATTGCTACGTTTCATCTTTTTTAATAACGGTTTATCGATAAATTATTTAAAATTAAACTTATAATTGTAGATTTAAAACGCTATTAATCAGTACGTATCAAAAAAACATCAGTTACTTAAATCATAAATAATATGGTTTATAATTGGTGTTTTTTTATGCTTTATTTAACTTAATATTTGTTTAACCTTTAGTTAACATTTGTTCTCTTCTAGCATATTATATTTGTACTGTTAGTTTATTTACAACATTAGTTAGACTTCTTATGTCGAAGGAAACTGATGTTTTTTTGTTTATAAATTATACTTCTCTTAGCTTAATAGAAAAATATTTCTAAATTGGTACATGCGAAAAATTCTATTTGGTGTCGTAATTACTTTAGTTGTTTTATTCACTTTTAAATATTGTGGAGACAAAAGAGATAATAAAATAGTACTTCAAGAAAGTTCGGCACTTATTCAAAAGCAAATTAAAAATGTTGGAAAGCTTATTGTTACCGAAGGTCATTTTAGCGAAGTCTTTAACTATAAAAACTCCAAAGAAATTTTTGGAGACTATTTTACTTCAGATAAAAAAGCACTGGTTGTTGTAAATGCTGAAGTTACGATTGCTTACGATTTAAGTAAAATTGAATTTAAAATTGATGAAGCCACAAAAACACTTCAAATAATTAGTATTCCAAAAGAAGAAATAAAAATAAATCCAGATTTGGAGTATTACGATATGCAATCCGATTTTTTTAATCCTTTTGAAGCTAAAGATTACAACGATATAAAAAACACAGTTAAAGTGTCATTAGCTAAAAAACTAGAAAAATCTGATTTAAAAGCCAATGCGAAAAACAGGTTGGTTAGTGAGCTTTCAAAGTTTTACATTTTAACCAATTCTTTAGGTTGGACATTGAAATATAACGAAACACAAATGGAATCGTTGGACATCTTTCAAAATTTAAAATTGTAATTCTCAATTATGAATAAAATTACTTTGCAAAACGTCCACAATCGTATAAAATCATACATTCACAGAACCCCAGTTTTAACTTCGCAATTAATAGATAATTTATGCGATGCAAATGTTTTTTTTAAATGCGAAAACTTTCAGAAAATGGGCGCTTTTAAAATGCGAGGTGCTACCAATGCTATTTTAAATTTGACGGACACACAGAAAAGTAAAGGCGTGGTAACACATTCTTCTGGTAATTTTGCTCAAGCTTTATCGTTGGCAGCAAAACAAATAGGAGTTAAAGCTTTTATTGTGATGCCTAAAAATGCCCCTCAGGTAAAAAAAGATGCAGTAAAAACTTATGAAGGGATTATTATTGAATGCGAATCAAATATTAAAGCACGAGAAAAAGAAGCTCATAAAATTGTAATTAAAAAAGGAGCTATGTTTATTCATCCGTCAAATGATGATGATGTTATTTACGGACAAGGTACAGCAGCTATAGAGTTATTGGAAGATTATCCCGATTTAGATTATATTTTTACACCCGTTGGTGGAGGAGGTTTATTGGCTGGAACATTATTGGCTGCAAAATATTTTTCTAAAAACTGTAAAGTGATTGCTGGAGAACCCAAAGAAGCTGATGATGCTTACAGGTCGTTACTATCTGGAAACATTGAAAAAAATGAAACATCAAATACGATTGCCGATGGTTTAAGAACGCATTTAGGCGACAGAAATTTCCCGATTATAAAAAAGTATGTAGAGAAAATTATACGTGTTGAAGAAGATGAAATAATTCATGCTATGAAACTCATTTGGGAACGTATGAAAATTATTATCGAACCTTCAAGTGCCGTTGCTTTTGCAGCAGTTTTAAAAGAAAAAGAAGCTTTAAAAAATAAAAATATTGGTGTAATAATTTCTGGCGGAAATGTAGATTTGTCTAATTTACCGTTTAATAAATAATTGTAATTTGCAACTATGTTAAAACCATACGTAAAATTAGAGATTGAAAATCAAGTTGGATATATTGAGTTTTTCCATCCAGAGCATAATGCGATGCCAAGTGAAAACCTCAAAAAACTAGAACAGACTATTGTTGACGCTGGAAATAATGATGCTATTAAAGTTATTGTTTTAAAAAGTGGAGGAGACAGAACGTTTTGTGCTGGCGCAAGTTTTAAAGAACTTATTTCTATTGATGATGCCAAAACTGGAAAGCAATTCTTCTCGGGTTTTGCAAATCTTATTAATGTAATGCGCAAATGCCCAAAGTTGATTATTGGACGTGTACAAGGAAAAGCAGTTGGCGGTGGCGTTGGTTTAGCAGCAGCAACCGATTATTGTTTGGCAACCAAATATGCATCTATTAAATTAAGCGAACTAAGTATTGGTATTGGCCCTTTTGTTATTGAACCTGCAGTATCTCGAAAAATGGGACAAGCTACAATGTCTCAAATGACAATAAATGCGGAAGCTTTTTTTTCTGCGAAATTTGCAAAAGAAAAAGGCTTATATGCCGATGTTTTTGATACCGTTGAAGCTTTAGATGAAGCTGTAAAAATTTTAGCGGAAAAACTAGCAAGTTATAATCCTGAAGCTTTAAAAGAAATGAAAGATGTGTTTTGGAAAGATACAGCGTATTGGGATGAATTACTTATTGAACGTGCCGAGATTAGTGGTAACTTGGTTTTGAGTACCTTTACTAAAGAGACTTTAAACCGGTTTAAATAAATTGAGTATTGTTACGTTATTCCGAGTTAGTTTCAGAATCTCATGATTTTTCAATTATGTGACCCTGAAACTAGTTCAGAGCGACGAAAAACCTATTTTACAACAGTTCCTTTTTTCACAATCCCCAATCCATCATCAATTAAACGTCCAACTTCAGGTCTGTTTTGTTTAATAGTTTCTAAATGATTTATAATGCTTTCACATAATTTAGTTTCATTTCCTATAAAAGCCAATTCGTAAAGTTCAATAGGTAATAACCAATCGCTAGGATGATTTTCAATAAGTTCTTCTAAAACTTTAGTTCTAGAAATGGTTTTGTTTTTGCCTTCTCTATAATCTCTAACTTGTTTGTAAAGTGCTTCAAGTTTTAGTAATTCGCTAGACTTTTTAATATGAATGGTTTGTGTTGATGGCACATGTGTAATTAAATCGAAACTGTTTAAGTCTGCTGGTCCAGAAAAAGCTGAAACAATAGCTTTACCAACAGCCATATCATAAATACCCCATTCTGGTTTAAATAAAACCGTATCGTGATGTGTAACGGTACAATTTTTAAAACTAATTAATATTATTTTTCCTTGTAGGTTTCGTTTACCAGTTATGATTTCACCAGAAACGATAATACCACCTTCAAATTCTAGAGTTACAACTTTTTCTTCATAAATATTGTAAGCACTTAAATCGCGCGGACTCATATCTTCAATAGCAAGATTAATACCTTTCAGTTTTCCAATAGGCGATCCAAACCCTTCGGTATGTGTTTCAACACCGTGACCAACCAACTCTTTTTCTCGATATGCCAATGCTGTTTCACCGGTTGTTTGAATGTAAATAGGTTTTCCTTCATTTTCAATAACATGACTAAAAACAGCAGAAATTTGTAGACCAGTACTTAGCTCTATAGTACCTAATGCATTAGAGTGAATTAATTTATTAACTCCAGAGAGATCACCTTTACGCAATGCCATCGTGTTGGCAAACTCTTCCAAAATTAAGCTTAAATGAGCAAAATCTGGCGTTACAAAAAGCTGAGGTTGTGGTTTTGTAATGTCGAAATCTTTATATGTAGCTTCAATGTTATAAGGTAGCTTTTCAACTTCATCAGTCATACACCACGCGCTTTCTCCGATAGACGACAACAAACCTGCACCGTATATTTTTGGGTTTTCTATGGTGCCTATTAATCCATATTCAACAGTCCACCAATGTAGGTTTCTTATCAGTGCCATTTCACTAGGTTTACCCATATTTTGTTGTAAGTATTCAACCTTTTCTTCCGCAGAAACGATATCGTTTTCTTTAGAATTTGGTGCTTCTTTGATGATGGAAAGATGTCTAACCGCTTCATACAACTCATAATCTTTAGCCGATGAAATGGCTTTACTACCAACTTCTCCAAAACGCCGTAAATATTCAGCATATTCAGGATTTGCAATAATAGGAGCGTGTCCAGCACCTTCGTGAATAATATCTGGAGCAGGGGTGTATTCAATATGCTCTAATTGCCTAATATCGCTCGCAATAACCAAAACATTATACGCTTGAAATTCCATAAAAGCATTAGGCGGAATAAAGCCATCTACCGCAACTGCTGCCCAACCAATGTCTTTTAAAATGCGATTCATACCGTACATGTTAGGAATGCTATCAATAGAAATCCCTGTTTGTTTTAAACCGTCTAAATAGGATTTGTGGGCGACTTTTGCTAGAAAATCGACATTTTTACGCATTACATAACGCCAAACTGCTTGATCTATAGCCGAATAATCGTCGTAATTTTGAGGCTTTATAAATTGTTTTAAATGCTTTGGTAAGCGATTTAAAATAACATTAGATTCTATGGTATTCGACATGATTTTTATTTATATAACTTGATGTAAAAATACGAATTCTCTATAAAAACTAGTCAAAAAATGATTTATTAAAAATTAAATAAACCGTTTTAAGGTTTGAAATAAGAATTCCATATATTTATAACTCTATAATTGTTTCAATACTATGTATACAAGACGAATGTTTCCAGTGGCCGGTGTTTTAAAATGGACACGTCGTCATATTTTTTTATTCCTTTTTTTAGCGTTAATTCCTGTTTTTCTTTTTGATGTTGTAGGTTTAAAATGGTTACACGTACCGTGGTTGCCATTAGGGGCTTTAGCTACCGCTGTGGCTTTTATTGTAGGATTTAAAAATAATGCGTCTTATGACCGATTATGGGAAGCTCGTAAAATTTGGGGAGGCATTGTTAATGCATCACGTTCTTGGACTATTATGGTTAAAGATTTTATTAATAATGACCATGCAAAAGTTTCTCTTTCTGAAGTTGAATTATTCTTAGTACATCGTGAGCTAGTTCACCGTCATGTAGCATGGTTAACAGCACTACGTTATCAGTTGCGTAAAGATAAACCCTGGGAAATGTATCTTAAAAATAAGCAATCTAATATAGAATTTAGAGCAGCAAAATATAGAGTATGTGAAGATGAAACTCCAATTGAAGAAGCCATAAAACCTTATCTTTCAGAAGCTGAGTTTAAGGCGGTTTTTGCTAAAGAAAATCAAGCATCCCAAATTTTAGGTATACAATCTAAACGTTTAAAAGAATTAATGAATCAAGGTTTGATTGAGGATTTTAGGCATATGGAAATGGCTAATATGTTGGTTGAGTTTTATACACTTCAAGGTAAGTCTGAGCGTATTAAAAACTTTCCGTACCCAAGACAATTTGCTACTTTAAATTATCTTTTTGTTTGGATTTTCATCATTCTTTTACCTTTCGGAATTATGGAGGGATTTGAAACCATTGGTAATCATATTCTCGAAGATTTAGCAAATCACGAATCTCAAACATCATTAGGTCATTTAATACAGGAATTTATTGCGAAGCATTTTGTGTGGTTTTCAATTCCGTTTAGTGCATTGATTTCTTGGGTGTTCCATACTATGGAAGCTATTGGCGAAAATACCGAAAACCCATTTGAAGGTGGGCCAAACGATATTCCTATTACAGATATGAGTCGAGGTATTGAAATTGATATTAGACAACTTATTGATGATACTGATATTCCTGAACCATACAAATGGACAAATGATATTGTAATGTAATTAATAAATTAAATTATGTATAATTATAAAGCCAAAATAATTGATGTTTACGACGGAGACACTGTGACTGCTGTTGTAGATTTAGGGTTTTTGCATTCGCAAGAAATGAAATTACGCCTTTACGGTATTGATACGCCAGAAATGAGAGGCCCAGAAAAAGAAGAAGGTAAAAAAGTGAGAGATATTTTAAGAACAATGATTCTCGATAAAGAAGTTACTATCCGCTCCTACAAAGATAAACAAGGTAAATATGGGCGTTATTTAGCTAATATTGTTTTAGAAGATGGTTTAGAGGTTAACCAATGGTTGGTTGATAACGGGCATGCAAAACCGTATTTTCCGTAAATAAAAAAGCAACTCAAACGAGTTGCTTTTTTATTGTTTTATTGTTGCGTTCCTGGAGGATACTTCTCCATGATTTTAGAGACAAATTCTTTAATACGTAATTCTTTTTTCTCCATATTCTGAGATAAATAACCCGTTCCCATACCTTGCCATACGAGTTCTTTTTTACTGGCATCGATTAAATCTACATACAAAACACCTTCGGTTGAGCGAGACACAGAACTAGAATTATAATTATTCCAATACCAAGGATGCCACCCCCAGCCATAGCCGTAAGGGCCAAAACCGTTATTATAGATGTTTATTTTTTCGCGAGATTTAGTAAAAAGACTCACTAATAAATCGGGGTTCTCAGATTTTGTAAAGCCTTTTGCTAAAAGTTCGGATTCAATAGCACGAAGAATTCTACGTTTATCTAAATCGTTAATTTCAGCTTTATCAATTCCAGTTTTGTAGAAAGCAAAGGTTTTGTATTCGCCAAAGTTTGCATTTTTATCATAATCTGTTGCCACTCTAACAGAGCTACAAGAAGAGACCAAAATTAACAACGCTAAAAATGGTAATGCTTTTAATGTTTTTTTCATAGTCTTAATATTTAGTTTTCTTTTTCATTTCTAAAATACAACAATTCACTTGAAAATTATTGATTTTTAATGTTTTTCACTATTAAAAAGTATCAATAATCATACCAAGTGGTATAAAAATAAGATTGCTAGGGCTATTGTATTTTATTTTTTTATTGAGTTAGTTTTTTGACTGTAGCCATATGGGCAATGTCTGCAACCGCTTTCACAACAATAACCTCTTTTTAAATGGTATTGTTCGGTAAAACAACGGTAACCTTCTGGCGTTAAGTAGAAGTCGCCTTCTTCAATGGGGATTATTTTCTTCATTATATTGCAAATATAATATATATTGGAAAACCACTCGTAGACTAAAGAGTCATGGTTTCTATTTATTAGTCATCTTCACGAAAGTGGAGATTGGATTGATTTTTGAATGCAGTTGTTTATGATTTTTATTTCTAAATACTTAGTGCCAAAAGGATATACCGGTTTAACCGTTTTTCCTTTTGTGTTTTTAAAAAATAGTCGTTTTAAAACCGATTATATTTTAATTAACCATGAAAAAATTCATTTGAGACAACAACTAGAAATGTTAGTAATACCTTTTTATTTGGCCTATATACTTGAGTTTTTGTTTAGATTAATTCAATACAGAAATTGGAATTTAGCTTATCGTAATATTTCTTTTGAACGCGAAGCTTATGCTAACGAATTGAATTTAGATTACTTAAAGCAACGACTATTTTGGGAATTTTTAAAGTATCTTCGTGCCAATGATTTTTAAGCTTGAACATAGTGTTAATCAGCCTATTGTTTTATCCGAAAATAGAGGTGTTGAGTTGTATATTAAACGCGAGGACAAAATACATCCTTTTGTTTCTGGAAATAAATACAGAAAACTAAAATACAACTTAATTGATGCCGAAAATAAAGGTTTCAAAACGCTGCTTACTTTTGGTGGCGCCTATTCAAATCATATTGCAGCGGTAGCTTTGGCTGGACAAAATCAAGGTTTTAAAACCATTGGTATTATTCGAGGTGAAGAATTAAAAAATAAAGTGGATGACAATGCGACTTTAAGTTTTGCTAAACAATGCGGCATGCAATTTAGGTTTGTATCTCGTGAAGATTATCGTAATAAAACATCTCAAAATTTTATTGATAATTTAAAAGAAGAATTTGGTGCCTTTTATTTAATTCCAGAAGGCGGTACAAACCCATTAGCTATTAAAGGTTGCGAAGAGATATTAAATGATGACGACGCAAATTTTGATTTTATATGCACCTCAGTGGGAACTGGTGGCACTGTTTCAGGACTTATAAATTGTTCAAAACCCAGTCAACAAGTTTTAGGTTTTTCAGCCTTAAAAGGTGATTTTTTAAAAGAAGATATTAGTAGATTTGTAACCAAAACCAATTGGAAACTCGTAGTCGATTATCATTTTGGAGGCTATGCTAAAATAAATGAGGCCTTAATCAGTTTTATTAATGATTTTAAAACGGATTATCAAATTCCTTTAGATCCTATTTATACAGGAAAAATGATGTTTGGAATTTTCGATTTAATCGATAAAGGATTTTTTTCTAAAGGATCAAAAATTTTAGCTATTCATACAGGAGGTTTGCAAGGTGTTTCTGGAATGAATGCAATTTTAAAAAAGAAGAATTTACCAATAATTGAATAAATAATGAAACATTCATAATAAATTTTCTATACGAATAAGAATGATTAAATGAATGTTACATGTGACCTTAAAAACAATATGTATAAACAAATGAAACGGTTAGTATTAATATGTTGCTTAGTAAGTTTTGTTGTTAGCTGTCGTTCTAAAAAAGCGATTGTAACTAAAAAACCTAAAAACAGTACCGAACAGGTTGAGGTAAAAGTTGAAACCAATAAAACTGAAGAAAAAGTTACGGTTACAACACCTAAAGTATACGCCAATAAAGTAGAAAAGTATATTGACACTTATAAAAAAATTGCTCAAAACGAAATGCAATTATATCATATTCCTGCAAGTATTACTTTGGCGCAAGGTATTTTAGAATCGGGTTCTGGTAACGGGCGACTTTCAGTACAAGCCAATAATCATTTTGGGATAAAATGCCATAAATGGACAGGGAAAAAAATCTATCATGATGACGATGAAAAACAAGAATGTTTCAGGAAATACAAAGACGCCAAATATTCGTTTAGAGACCATTCATTATTTTTAACCGAGCGAAAACGATATGCAAAGCTTTTCAAGCTTAAAAAAGAAGATTACAAAGGTTGGGCAAAAGGTTTAAGAGCCGCAGGATATGCCACTGATAGAAAGTATCCTCAAAAATTAATTAGCTTAATAGAGCGTTACAAGTTATACGAATTTGATAAAGAAGTGTTGGGAGATACTTATGTAAAATACGAAGAACCAGTACTAAGTGATGCTTTAACTTATACGGTAGTAAAGGGAGATACCTTGTATTCTATTTCAAGAAAATATAATATTAGTGTAAAAGAACTTCAAAATATTAATGGTTTATACGATAATACCATCAGCATTGGGCAAGCATTGATTGTTAGACCATCATCAAAAAATTAATAAAACACATGAACTATAAACGTAGTAGCGCTCTGTTTGCGCAAGCTGAAACTGTTATTCCTGGAGGTGTAAATTCGCCGGTACGCGCTTTTAAAGCAGTTGGCGGCACACCAATTTTTGTAAAAGAGGCAAAAGGCGCTTATTTATATGACGAGGATGATAACCGATTAATCGATTACATAAATTCTTGGGGACCAATGATTCTTGGTCATGCATACGAACCTGTGGTGAATGCAGTAGTTGATAAAGCTAAAAAAGGAACATCGTTTGGTATGCCAACAGAAATTGAAACTCAAATCGCCCAATTAGCAGTTTCTATGGTGCCAAATATTGATAAAATTCGGTTTGTAAATTCTGGAACTGAAGCTTGTATGAGTGCAGTTCGATTGGCGCGCGGTTTTGCAGGTAAAGATAAAATTATAAAGTTTGCTGGTTGTTATCATGGGCATTCCGATTCGTTTTTAATACAAGCGGGTAGTGGTGCGGTAACTTTTGGTTCGCCAAATAGTCCAGGAGTTACACAAGGAACAGCTAAAGATACATTGCTTGCGCGCTATAATGATATTGAAAATGTTACGCAATTAATTGAAGCTAATAAAAACGAAATTTCTTGTGTTATTATTGAACCCGTTGCAGGAAATATGGGTTGTATTCCGCCAATAGAAGGATTTTTACAAGCATTAAGAGATTTGTGTGATGCTAATAATATCCTTTTGATTTTTGATGAAGTGATGACGGGTTTCCGTTTAGCAAAAGGTGGTGTACAAGAGTTATTTAATATTAAAGCAGATATTGTTTGCTTCGGAAAAGTAATTGGTGGCGGTTTACCCGTTGGAGCTTTTGCAGCTCGAAACGAAATTATGAATCATTTAGCGCCTTTAGGACCAGTTTATCAAGCAGGAACTTTAAGTGGTAACCCCTTAGCTATGGCTGCTGGATTAGCCATGTTAAATGAGTTGAATAATGATGCTGAAATTTTTAACAGATTAGCTAAAAAAACAGCGTATTTACATGAAGGTATAGCTAAAGTTTTAAATGCTAATAATGTTGCACATACTATAAATAGAGTGGGTTCGATGATTTCTGTACATTTTGATGAAGCTGAAGTTGTAGATTTTGAAACCGCAGCAAAAGGAAATAATGACACTTTTAAAAAGTTTTTCCATGGATTGCTTGACAAAGGTATTTATATTGCACCAAGTGCTTTTGAAACTTGGTTTATTACCGATGCTTTAACTTATGAAGATCTAGATTTTACAATTGAAGCTATTGAGATAGTTGCAAAAACACTATAAAAATGAATAGGCTTTATGATAAATAAAAGCCTTTAGATTATGTTATAAAAAATTATCGAATAACAGTAACAAAAAACTTTGCTATATTCTAACTTGTTTACGGGATATGAGAAGTAAGAGTTATTGTATAACGAGTTAGTAACAATTAAAATGACACATCCTCTAAGACAGCATATAGAAGAAGTAATTAACCTTACAGATGAGGAATTTGATTTTGTTTTGAGTCATTTTGTGCAAATTAATAAGCGTAAGCATCAATATATTGTCCAAGAAGGAGAAATTGTCAATAAAGAATACTGGATAATAAAAGGGTGTTTAAAAAGCTACTTTGTTGATAACGCAGGAAAGGAATACATACTTCAATTTGGAATGGAGAATTGGTGGATTACAGATTATGAATCTTTTGTAAAACAAACCAAATCTAAAACTTCTATCGACTGTATAGAAGATAGTGAATTACTATATATATCTTTCGAAAACAGAGATAAACTGACTGCTCAAATGCATAAAATGGAACGTTTTTGGGCTAAAAAAAGTAAAATTGGTCGTATTGCACTTCAAAATAGGATTCTGTCATTGTTAAAGAATTCAACTAAAGAAAAATACGATTTACTTCTCGAACAATACCCAAAACTTTTCCAACGTGTCCCCAAAAAAATGATTGCGGCTTATTTAGGTGTTTCTAGAGAAACACTTAGTAGATTAAACTCATAACTTTATTACCTACTATAATCAAGTCAATGTGACTTGCATCACTTCAAAGAAGTGATAAACCTCCTTTCTAACACTTTAGGTTCTCATCACCTTTGTATAACATTAATTTAATAGAAAAGTTATGCCATACATTAATATTAGAGTTACCGATGAACAAGTGACACAAGAACAAAAACGTCAATTAATAGAAGGAGCTACACAGTTAGTAGTTGAAGTACTAAACAAAAACCCACAAACAACCCATGTGGTTATTGATGAAATACCAATAGAAAATTGGGGAGTAAATGGGAAACAGTATTTAGGAACTAAAAAATAAAGAAAATGGAAAATAAAACGGTAATCATTACAGGAGCATCCACAGGAATTGGTAAAGAAATTGCAAAATATTTTATAACACGAGGAAGTAATGTTGTAATGAACTCTTCCAATGAAGAAAATTTAAGAAAGGCTTACAATGAATTTGGTTCTCCTACTAATGCTATTTATTTAGCTGGAGATATTAGTAAACAAGAAACTGGTAAAAAACTCGTTGCTTTAGCGCTGGAAAAATTTAATTCTGTAGATGTTTTAATTAATAATGCTGGAGTATTTGCTCCAAAACCTTTTTTAGATGTTGAAGAAAAAGATTTAGACCTTTATTGGAATGTAAACCTAAAGGGAACATATTTCACCTCTCAAGCTGCTATTCCTCATATGATAAAACAACAAAATGGTTCTATAATAAACATAGGAACCGTTTTAGTAGAACATGCCATAGATGGATTTCCTGCAACAGCGCCATTAACAAGTAAAGGTGCTATTCATTCTTTAACGAGACAATTAGCTGCAGAATTTGGAAAAAACAATATCAAGATTAACACAATAGCCCCGGGAATTATTAGAAGTCCATTACAAGGCAAAATTGGAATTGAAGATGCGGATAGTTTAGCTGGATTGCACTTGCTGAATCGAATTGGAGAGGCAAATGAAATTGCTGAAGCTGCATACTATTTGGCTACTTCAAATTTTGTAACAGGAGAAACAATTAATGTTGCTGGTGGACATACCATTGGGCATGCTATTTAAAAATTAATGGTTATGTATAAAGAGAATATAAAAGAAATTGAAAATTTGATTACTGATTACTTCATGGGAATTTTTAATGGAGATATAGTAAAACTTGAAGCCTGTTTTAACGAGAATGTAAATATTTATGGGGATATAAAAGGAGTTGAATATTTGAAAAGCATAAAAGAATATTTAGATGGAGTCCAGAATAGACAAAGTCCAAAAGATTTGGGCGAATCTTTCCAAATGAAAATAATTGGAATAGATATTATGGGTAAAATTGCCGTTGCTAAATTGCATGTTCCCATGCTAGGGTATAATTATTATGATTATTTATCATTAGCTAAAATTAATAATGATTGGAAAATTGTAAATAAACTATTCACACATGAAAAATGAATATATAGTTTCTAACATGTATAAATAGCATATAAAACAAAACGCATTTCTGAATTCAGAAATGCGTTTTTTCATTAACAAACTATAATCAAATAATCAACCAAAAAATCATTTATTGTCTTTTCTTACCGTTTCCTTTTTTACGGTTTTTAGATTTATTCATCCTATTCGCTTGCGCTTTTTCCCATTTAGCATATTGCTCCTCATTCAAAATATCTCTCATTTTTGCTTTCATTGCTATTTGATGGTCTAGCTTTGTGTTCACCATTGCTAAGCGTTGTTCTTTTGATGGTTTTTCGGTATTACCACTTTCTTTTTTGGCTTTTCGTGCTTCCATCATTGCTTTTCTTTTAGTGGCATTTTCTAAATTTAGCTTCTGGATTTTTGCTTGCTGCGATTCGTTTAAATCTAAATGTAAGGTCATTTTTTTTGTTTGCAATGTTGCCATTTCTTCTGCAGAAAGGTTCATCATTTTTTGACCTCTTTCTTGATTGTTAGGGCGTTCTTTTTTTTGTTGTGCAGTAGCTTGTAATGCTAAAAAAGCCACTGCAATTATTACTAATTTTTTCATTATGTTATGTTTTAAGTTATTTGTTGTTAGGACTTTGGTAAAACAAAAAGGTTTAATTGCACCTTGATATTTAACGAGATGTTAACATGTTAGATAGCACTTAGTCTAAGCAAAGGCTTTGGCGGATAGACCCGCGTTAAGGATTGAGGCATTTGTTGAAGCTCACCGACGTAGGAGGGAGCGACTGCCGAAGGCCTGACCCTAAGGGAACGCCCAAAGAATATTAAGTCTGTTATTTAAAAATAGGAATACTTAAACTAAGACCTGTTTGAAAATCTGGGGCATTATTTACTAAAAAATCTTCTTTAAGATATATAGCTAGTTTGTAGTTTGGGCGACCGTAGGTGTAAATAAAAGACCAATTAGAGAGTGCTTTGTATTGCGTTGTAATACCATGTTGCCAACCACCATTTATTTCTTGCCATTTACCTAAAAGTTTATAATAACTGGTTTCTTTACGTTTGCTATAACGCGATTGTATTTGATAGTTTACTCCAAAAGCATGGTAACTTCTTTTTTTTGTATATTTGGTGAATTCTATATCGGTTTCAATGGTTGCTAAAAATTTGTTGTTTCCTAAATCGATAACATCCCCTAGGTTTATTATGTTTTTACGGAGTAAATTCATGCCAACGCCAAAATTAAATTGGTTGTTGTTTTTTAATGTGATTTTTTTAATTCCGCTAGCAGAAATACCAAAATCTATTGACGGGTTGAATTTAGAGGTGTTAATTCCTAAATGATTTCCGAAACTTATAAAGATGTTTTTGGTATTGTTAATTTTTAATGAAGGATAGTAATAATGGTTGAATTCAATGCCACTTAAAAAGAAATCGTTGTTGTTTAGCTCTAGTGTGCTTCCATTTCTATCGGTGTATTTAAAATTTACTTGATTTAATCCGTAATAACGTCTTCCGTATGGGTCTTCACCGCCAGAAATGTTACTATGAAACCATTCGATTGTTTCATCACCTGTAAAAAAAGAAAAAGGGTGTTTGCCTTTTGTGATTAAATACGAGCGTAGTGAAATGCCTAATTCGTGACGTTTTGCTAAAGGGATGTTTATATTAAATCTAAATTCTTTAATAACAGCATCAATAACAATATTTATATAATTTGCTGGAGTGGTTTCTTGATCTACAAACGTGAAGTTACGATTGTGCCAAATCACCTTGCTTAATGCTTTCTGCACTTCTGGGTCTTTTGGTAAATAGGCTTCAACAAACGGATGGAAATTATTACCACTATTATGATTTATGCTAAAGGTTGTGTTCTTTGGAGGTTTTATTTTAAAGCTTTGGTGAATTCGAGAACTAAATATTCCGAAATGATGTGTTGTTAAAATATTAGGATTGTCAATGCCATTTTTTATAGATAAGCTGTCTGTTTGTTGGGCAGCTAAAAGAGAGAAACTGAAACAAAGCATTAAAGAAAGCCATATTTTGGTCATGCAATAAAAATATGAAAGTTTATTAAACTAGTGTTACAGTTTTAATTAAATTTAAAGTGGTTGTGTAAAGCGGTTTGTTTTCCATTTTACTTTTTAACCACGCATAAAAACTCATTACAAAAATATCTTCTCTAGTTTTATCAATCCACATAAAAGCACTTTCAACCTTATTTTTAAAAGCCTCAGAGGTAACTCTCTCTGGCGTTTTATAACAATCTTCAACTAAAGTTAAATAAGTTAGTGCACGCTGTTGGTTGATGCTTTTCAAATATTTGGAATGGTTTCTTTTAAAACTTAATAATCTCGACTCTACTAAATCAATATTTTTAAGTTCAATTTGAAGTAGTATGTCTATTAAGTGTTTTTTAATTACCCATTCTTTCCCAGCTTTTTCGGTGTACCATTTATCGGTATGATAAAATTTTGAAAATAAATTTGAAGCTTTTTTTAAATCATTCTTTTGAAAATAAAACATGACTAAACTTAAACGAATATCTAATAAAGTTTCGATATCAGCGTGTTTTATGGTAGCTAGTGGAGTTAATAAATCTATAGCATCGTTTTGCTTATTCGTAAAATTTAAATTAAGGCTTAAAAGCAAGTTGTATTTAAGTTTAAAATTGTTGTAATGCTTTTTTTGTTTCTCATTCATGTACTTATGCATTAATTTTAAGTACTGTAATGACGCACTAAATTTTTTATTTCGGAAAAGGGTATTAGCAATAAAATAGAGAATTTGGATGTGATAAAACATTTGTTTGTCAATGTTTTTATGCTTTAATATAGATTTATAGGTATTAATTAAAAACGGCTCAATTTTTAAATAATCGTTAGTTGCAAATGCCGAAAAACTAGTAATGGCTACTAATTGGTAGAGCGATTTAAACGACATAGATTCGTTAATATTAATATGATGTTCCTTTAGGGTGTTGTTTAAAATGGTTTGAAAATCTACAACATCTCCTTTGTAAGTCATATTATTTAGCGTTTGCCTAATTTTTGCGTAAACAATATTAAGCTGGTCTTCGAGTTGATGCTTTTTTTGATTGCTTTTAAATTTTGAAATAAGTTGATTTATGTCTATTGATGGATGTGCATAAGCATATTGAATTTTTGTATGATAAATCTCATTTAGTAAGGGAAACAAATGATGCTCTGTAGCTAATGTTTCGGCTTTATCTAAAATTTTATATGCCACTTTGTATTGTTTGTTTTGCAAGCAAGTACGCGCTGCCAATATGTATTTAATAATTTGCATATCAACAGCTTTTTCTTCTTGTAAACTTGTATTAGCAATAAAATCGATTATAGATTGATATAAACGTTTTCTTAAAGCATGATATGCGCCTTTACTTTGGTTTCCGTAGAGTTTATAACACAGTTCGTTCGAGTTTAAATCGTCTTGTAACAAATACTTAAATAATTGAACATTTTTAGTATCGTTACGTTTGTTCTTTTTTTCTAGATAATTTATAAAATGTTGTTGGTCTTCACTAGAAAATGTCAAAATTATTGTGTTTAAGTTATTCATTTAATCGTCATAAAATATTTAAAAATATTAATAAATTATAGTTATTTAAAGATATAATACAAATTAAATATCGTCAGTTTTATGTAAAAATTGTGTTTGGTTGTTTTAAAAGGTTTTGCAGTTTTGCTTTGTAATCATTAAAACAAAAATTATGAATTATGAAACAACGGTGTCTTTAGATGATAAGTCTAAAAAACCAGAAATTAAAAAAGAAGTTAAAATTTTCGATCAAAAACCTACTGCGGCATTCATTGGGGCTTCTTGGACAGCCCTTTTAATAGGAATGACATCTTATTGTATAGGTTTATGGAATTCTGATATGTTACTAAACGAAAAAGGATATTATTTTACTATTCTTCTTTTTGGATTGTTTTCTGTTATCTCAGTGCAAAAGGCTGTAAGAGATAAATTAGAAGATATTCCGGTTACCGAAATTTATTATAGTATTAGTTGGTTTACAACGGTTACCTCAATTGTACTCTTGGTTATCGGGCTTTGGAATGCCGATTTATTACTGAGTGAAAAAGGGTTTTACGGCATGTCTTTTCTGTTGAGTTTGTTCTCAGCTATTGCAGTGCAAAAAAACACCAGAGATGTACAATATATCGATAGGTCTATTGATGACGATAAATAGTAATTACCACAAAAATCAAAACAAAAATACAAAGGGTTGTTTTGATGATGGTTAGTTAACCCTAAACCTCGTGGTTTTTGGCTGCGAGGTTTTAAAATCTTTTCAAATGAAACCGAAAATCACAAAAGACTTAGTTGAATTCTATAAAAAACGCTTAATTCCTAGAGGGAAAATTCTTTTTAGTGCAAGTGTAATAATGTCACTATTTCTGGTTTTAATTTATCTAAACTCGACGGTTTTTAAAATGAATTTTGTGCTAATAGGAGTTTTTCAAGAATTATTTACAATTCCAAGTATTTTAGTCCAGCCAATAATATTGTTTTTATCTTTAAGAATATTTATTAGAATAAAATTTGAAGTAAAATCATATGCGTTTTTTGCTTTAATAATATATTTAATCACAATGACACTAACTTTGGGAAGTTTAATTACAACTAAATTGCCATCTGTTTTTTTAAATAAATAATTATGAGTTCAAAAATTCAAAACGATATAAAAGAGCTTGTTGAAAAGCAAGTTATTTCAACTGAAGTTGCAACAAATATCGAAAACTATTATAAGTCTAAAAAAGTAGATTCGCCAAATCGATTATTTACTGTTTTTGCAGTATTGGGCTCTACACTTGTTGGTCTTGGTATTATTTTAATACTGGCACATAATTGGGATGATTTTTCCAGATTGATAAAAACCATTTTTGCTTTTGCACCATTAGTTATAGGGCAATTATTTGTAGGTTATTCTATTTTAAAACAGAAATCGGTAACTTGGAAAGAGGCTTCTGGAGTATTCTTGTTTTTTGCGGTAGGTTCTAGTATGGCTTTAGTGAGTCAGATTTACAATATTCCTGGAGATTTTAGCAGCTACATGCTAACTTGGATTTTACTTTGTGCGCCGCTTATTTATCATTTAAAATCTAATGCGCTAGCTATTTTACATATTGTTTATGCAACAAATTATGCTTGTGCATATGGGTATTTTGATGGCAACCAAACACCTTGGATGTATTTGTTGCTATTAGTAATACTATTACCTTATTATTTCAATTTATTAAAATTTAAAAAAGCGCATAATATCACTTCAATTTTTAATTGGCTTTTACCTTTAAGTGGTGTTATAGTATTAGGATCTTTTGTTGCAAAAAGTGCAGAGTTTGGGTTTTTAATGTATGTTATTCTATTTGGATTGTTATATAATATAGGGAAGTTACCTTTTTTCGATAATCAGAAATTAAGAAAAAATGGATATTTAGTTTTAGGGTCTTTAGGAACTATTTATATGCTAATGCTTACTAGTTTTGAATGGTTGTGGGAAGATATTTTAAGACATGATATTGTATTTAATTCTCAAGAATTTTATATATCAATAGTGCTTTTTCTAATAGCATTAAGTGTTTTAATCTATTCACACACAAAAAAATGGATTAAAAAATTCAATCTTTTTCAATGGGTGTTTATCATTTTTACAGTTATCTTTTTTATTGGAATATCTGGTAGTTTCGTTTCAATAGTATTAATTAATTTGTTGATTCTAGCTTTAGGAATTATAGCGATAAAAATTGGAGCAGATAAATTTCATTTTGGCATTTTAAATTATGGATTACTAATAATAACCACGCTTATAATATGTCGCTTTTTTGATACAAACATGAGTTTTGTAATTAGAGGTTTGCTGTTTGTAAGTGTTGGTTTAGGTTTCTTTTTTACCAATTATATGATGTTGAAAAGGCAAAAGAAAAGTAAGACTGAATAATGAAGTATTTAAAAAAAATATTAAAACTTATTTTAGGAGTTTTGGCTCTCCCTGCAATTTATCTTTTAGTTTCTCTATTGTTAACGGCTATTACTATTAATAAAAATGAAGCAGGTTTATATACTGAAAAAGAGATATTCCTTAGTACAAATGGTATTCATTTGGATATTATAATACCGGTTTCGGAAGTTGATAATGAATTAATTAATGGACTTAAAATGAAAGATGAAAAATATTTGTCCTTTGGTTGGGGAGACGAAAATTTTTATTTAAACACGCCAACATGGAGCGATTTAACTTTTAAAAATGCCTTCAGCGCTATGTTTTTAAAGGGTAATACATTGATTCATCTAACAAGATATTCAGAAAAGAACCCTAAATGGACTGTGATTAACATAAATGAAGAGCAATTATCGAAGCTTAATAAGTATATTTTAAATGCTTTCAAGTTTGACGAAAATGGCAATAAAATAATCTTGAAAAACAAAGGCTATAATTTAAATGACGATTTTTATAAAGCTAAAGGAAGTTATTCTATTATAAAAACGTGTAACTCTTGGGCAAATTCTGCGCTTAAAACTAGTGGTTTAAAAAGCTGTTACTGGACGCCTTTTGATTTCGGAATTATTAATAAATACAAAAAACAATAACATGAAAACAATTCACATATTTATACTATTTGTAGTTGTAGCAGCAGCACAATTATTCGTTCCAGCTCAAATGATTTTTAATAGAGAAAGTATTATAAATACAGGAACAGCATATAAATTTAAAACTCAGCCTGTAGACCCCAGTGATCCTTACAGAGGTAAATACATCAACTTGAATTACGAGATAAGTTCTTTTGTAACTAACGATTCACTTTGGGAGAGACAAGATAAAGTTTACGTGTATTTAGATACCGATAGTTTAGGTTTTGCAAAAGTGAACCAAGTAAGTAAATCGCCTTTAAATTTGAATAAAGATTTTATTGTTGGAGAAGTATGGTGGTACAATAAAAATGAGCAAAAACTAAACTTCAATCTACCATTTAATCGGTATTATATGGAAGAAACCAAAGCTTATGATGCCGAAGTTGCAGTTAGAAATAACAGACGCGATTCTACTACCAATACAACCTACGCTTTAGTATATATTAAAGATGGCGAAGCAGTTTTAAATGATGTGGTTATAAACGATATTTCAATTAAAGACTATGTTGAGAAAGACATTGAAAAGGCAATAGATTGATTTATTGTATATTAGTAATCTAACGTATTTTTTAATATGCCATATTGGTTACATACGCTTATAATTGTATTGATAGTTTACATTGCAATAAGTATTGCTTTGTACTATTTGCAAGATTATATGTTGTTTAAGCCAGAAAAATTACCAAATGATTTTCAGTTTAATTATGAAAATCAAGATTTTGAAGAGCATAATCTTGAAACCAGAGATGGTGCCGTTATAAACGGTATTCTTTTTAAACCCAAAGGGGAATCAAAAGGCATTGTTTTATATCTAAAAGGAAACTCGAAAAGCATAAAAGGTTGGGGTAAATTTGCAGTTGATTTTACACGACACAATTATAATGTGCTTATGGTAGATTACCGAGGTTTTGGAAAAAGCACGGGCAGACGTTCGCAAAAAGCCATTAAGCGCGATTTACAGAAAGTGTATAATAAAATAAAAGAGCATACAACCGAAGATAGGATTATACTTTATGGTCGCTCTTTAGGTTCAGGTTTTGCGGCAAAATTAGCCTCAATGAATAACCCCAAAATGCTCATTTTAGATGCGCCATATTATAGTTTAACTAAAGTTACGGCGCGTTATGCACCTTTTATGCCGTTAAGTATTTTAATAAAATATCCATTACCAACTTATAAATGGTTAAAATATGTACAATGCCCAATCCACATTATTCATGGAACCAATGATAATTTAATTCCGTATAAAACCAGTGTAAAATTATCGCAAGTCAACCCTAAACTTACTAAGCTACATTCAGTAATTGGTGGCGGTCATAAAGATTTAAATAACTTTGAATCTTACCATAAAATGATTCACGATATACTTAACCAAAAACCACACGACATCGATTTATCAACTACAAGTATTCATGTTAAACACACTTCAAAACCCATTAAAACAAAAGCTTAAAAAAGGCGTTTTATTTCTTTTAAGCATCTACATTATGGTTGGCTCTTTATTATATTTTTTGCAAGAAAAAATGCTTTTTTTTCCAACGGTTTTAGAGCAAGATTACGTGTTTAAATTTTCGAAACCTTTCGAAGAATTATTTTTAAAAACAGATGATAAAGCAGTAATTAATGCTATTCATTTTAAAACGGAAAACCCTAAAGGGGTTATACTATATTTTCATGGAAATGCAGGCGATTTATCACGTTGGGGTTTTATAGCTGAATATTTTGTTGAAAAACAATACGATGTGCTTATAATGGATTACAGAACCTATGGAAAAAGTACAGGTAAGTTAAGTGAAGATGTACTTTATAATGATGCTCAATATTGCTATGATTATTTAAAAGAACGATATAAAGAAAATGAAATTACACTTTACGGAAGATCTTTAGGTTCAGGAATTGCTGCGTATTTAGCATCAAAAAACAAACCAAGTCAACTTATTTTAGAAACACCGTATTATAGTATTACAGATGTGTCGCAATCGAGATTTCCTATGTTTCCTGTTGAAAAACTTTTAAAGTATAAGCTACCATCGTTTCAATATATTCAGCAAGTAAAATGCCCAATTACAATGTTTCATGGAACAGACGATGTGGTGGTTCCTTATAAATCTGCTAAAAAACTTTTTGAAGTATCACCAAAAGACTTAGTTACTTTTATAACTATTGAAGGAGGTAATCATGGAAATTTGATTGATTTTGAAGCTTACTTCATTACCATAAATAAAATACTTCCCTAAATTATTTATTGCTAAAATGAAAATGTAAGAGTTTATAAATATGTTCTTTTTTAAAGGGTTTAGAGAGGTAATTATTCATACCATTTTCTAAAGCTCTATCTATTGCCTCAGTCGTAACATTTGCAGAAAGTCCAAAAATTATAATATCAGTATTAATTTTTCTAATCTCTTCGGTAGCTTCCCATCCATCCATTTCTGGCATATGAATATCCATAAAAATGAGTTGGTATGATTTCGTTTTAAATTTTTCTAAAGCAATTTTTCCGTTTTTTGCCGAATCTGGATTTATGCCTACATCTTCAAGGAATTTTTTAAGAACAATAATATTAAGATTATTATCATCAACAATTAAAACATTTAAATCAGAAAAAACAACACTTTTTTTATTACTTATATTTAATTTTTGGCTTTGCTTTTTTGCAATTGGAAATATTGCATCAAATTGAAAATTAGTGCCTACATTAGGAATACTTTTAACAGTAATTTTACCACCCATCATATTAATGAAAATTTTACTAATGGCTAATCCAAGACCACTACCTTCAAACTGTTTTTTTATGCTATTTTCAACTTGAGTAAATCTTTCAAAAATTGTATTTATTCTATCTTTAGGGATGCCAATTCCAGTATCTTGAATTGAAATGTTTATTCTTAGTTGGTTTTTCTTTACTATTGTTTCGTTATATTCTAACGTCACTCCACCCGAGTTAGTAAATTTTAATCCGTTTTTAATAACATTATTAACTACTTGCATTAATTTACTTTCATCACCAATAACCATCATATTATGAGTGTTTTTGAAATTGGCTTTCAAGAACAAGTTCTTTTTTAAAAAAAGGAACTGATTAACTTCTATTAAATCGCTTATTTTTTCTGATGGATTAAAGCGTACTTCTGTTAATGCTATTTGTCCTGATTCAATTTTTTCAAAATCTAAAATGTCATTAACAATGCCCAATAAATTGTTAGAAGACTTCCCCATTAAGTCTAGATATTCTTTATCAACTTTATTTAGTTTACTACTTTTTAAAAGCTCAATGAACCCCAATATTGCATGTAGTGGTGTGCGTATTTCGTGGCTCATATTAGATAAAAACTCTGATTTAGCTAATGATGCTTTTTCGGCTCTTAATCGTGATTTGTTCAATTTTTTATTTGTTTTTGAAAGCTTGAAGTTTGACTCAAGGGCCAGTTTTGTACTTTCTCTAGCTTTTAAATAAAAGTAAATTAGTAAACTCATTAAGACGCAAAAAATTAATCCAATTAATAAGGTGAAATTTATAATAGTTTTTCCTTGAGATAAAAGTAATTCGTTACTTGCAGAAATTTTTAATAACCATTTTTGATTGTCCAATGCATCAACTAAAATACTACTTTCATGAACAAAATCGTGCTCAGTTTTAAGATCATTGCTTATATTTAATTGATAAAAAAGAGTTTTTTTATCATCCCAAAGCTTTATTGAATATTGGTCTTCTAAGCTGGCTGTTAGTTTGTTAAAGTTTTCTTTAAAGTCCATCCCAGCAGTGATAGTGCCTTGAAAGCGGTTTTGGAAATAAACTGGAACGTCTACTAAAAAAGCGTTGCCACCTTGCGTTAAGTTTGCCCATTGAGTTATATTTGTTGAACCATCTTTACTATGTTTTATCCATTCATCTCTTCGGTATTCAATCTTAGAAATGTCTAAATTAATCGCACTTTCATTGCCAAATAAAGGGTTGATTTTTCTTATCACCATAGTACTATCAATCCATTCTAGAAATTTAAAAGATTGATTTTGTTGTAATAACATATTGGCATCTTTTCCCCAATACTCTAGATAGGCTCCATTTGTAAATTCAATTCTGTTTTTAAGGTTTTGAAGATGAGCGATATCTGCTTTTATAATGTTTTTAAACTCTTTGGAAATAAGATTTCCTGTTTGAAGAACATTTTCTTTAATTAATTGATTGTTGTTGTTTTGAGCCTTATTCCAAATAGTAAAAACTATTAAAACAGTAATTATAAATGAAGCTAAAGGAAACAACAGAATTTTTTTGTTGAGTTTTTTAAACATTATAATGCAATATTAGTTTGGGGCTAATGTGAGAGCCGTTTTAACCCAATTTTAATTAACTATGAAAATACAATTATAAGATTTATTGTATATAGATGCTATTTTAGTAATAATACTATCAATATAGCTTAATATTTTCAATTTAAGTTTAGTTCTTTAAATAGTTTTGTTTTAAGGATTGTAGGTATTGGATTTAATACTTGAGGTTGAAGTTTATTTGTTAAACAAATTTACAAACAAACCTTCATCTGTCTTTTCAACTTTAGCCAATTTGTTTTTAGTCAATTCCTTAATGGTTTTGTCCCATTTTTTATTTGATAAGCCAGATTGAACTTTCAAATCATTTAATTCTAATTTTTCAGCTTTCTTTAAAATATCTAAAACAGCTTTTCCTTCATCACTTAATGCCACTTGTTTTTTCTCTGGTCTCATTTGAGGGAAGAACAACACTTCTTGTATCGACTGGTTATTAGTTAAAAACATAATTAATCTATCCATGCCAATACCCATACCCGATGTTGGAGGCATACCATATTCTAAAGCACGTAAAAAATCGTGATCTATAAACTCTGTAGCCTCGTCATCTCCTTTTGCAGCTAGTTTTAATTGATGTTCAAAACGTTCGCGTTGGTCTATGGGGTCGTTTAATTCAGAATAAGCATTGGCAATTTCTTTACCACAAACCATCAATTCAAAACGTTCTGTTAACTCTGGATTATCTCGATGCTCTTTACACAGCGGACTCATCTCTTTCGGATAGTCTGTAATGTATGTTGGTTGTATATAGTTGCCTTCACATTTTTCGCCAAAAATTTCATCAATAAGTTTGCCTTTACCCATGGTGTTATCAACTTCTACACCTAAATCTTTGGCAGCTTGTCTAATTTCATCTTCGCTTTTACCAGTAATATCAAATCCTGTAAAATGCTTTATAGAATCGGCCATAGTTACTCTGGCGTAAGGTGCTTTAAAATCTATTTCGTGTTCACCAAAAGTTGCTTTTGTTGTGCCGTTAACAGCAATGGCACAATGTTCTAATAAGCGCTCACAAAAATCCATCATCCAGTTGTAATCTTTATAAGCAACATAAATTTCCATGGCTGTAAACTCAGGATTATGAGTTCTGTCCATACCCTCGTTTCTAAAGTTTTTAGAAAACTCGTAAACACCATCAAAACCACCAACAATTAATCGTTTTAAATACAATTCGTTGGCAATACGCATGTATAATGGGACATCCAAAGCATTGTGATGTGTAATAAACGGGCGCGCTGCAGCACCGCCAGGAATGGGTTGCAACACAGGTGTTTCAACCTCAAAATAACCAGCGTCGTTAAAAAAGTTACGCATAGCATTAAATAATTTTGTGCGCTTAACAAACACATTTTTTACATGTGGATTCACCACTAAATCTGCGTAACGTTGTCTATAACGTTGCTCAGGGTCGGTAAACGCATCATATATTTTTCCATCTTTTTCTTTCGGTAATGGCAAAGGTTTTAAAGCTTTACTTAAAAGTGTAAAGTCTTTTACACGAACCGATTTTTCACCAACTTTCGTTGTAAACAATTCGCCATCAATTCCAATAAAATCTCCAAAATCTAATAGCTTTTTAAAGACATCATTGTATTTGGTTTTGTCATCGCCAGTACAAATTTCGTCACGATTAAAATATACTTGTACTTTACCTTCAGCATCTTGTAACTGCGCAAAACTTGCTTTTCCTTGTACTTTTATTAGCATTAATCTTCCAGCTATAGTTACTTTTTTACCTTCTTCAAACTGTTCTTTTACCTGTTTAGAGGTATGGTTTACTGGGTATAAATCCGCTGGATACGGATTAATGCCTAATTCGCGTAGTTTTATTAACTTTTCTCTTCGTACAAGTTCTTGCTCTGATAATTGCGACATATTATAAATGCTGAGTGTAAATTTTAAAGGCACAAAGATAATCAATTGATTTACGATTTGCGATTATTGATTTACGAATTTTTTGGGCGTTACCACAACCCTTTGGCTGCGCTCAAGGCAAGTGGTCGGGCTATGCGTTACAATCTTTTTGTGAGGCACGAGCAAAAAGGATTTTCACTACTATCCCCAACGCAGAAAGCTTGCACTGAGCACAGTCGAAGTGTAACAAAAAATATACTTTTACGTCAAATAAGTAAATCATCAATTAAATAAATCAAATCATGAGTTTCTGGAGAGTTTTACTGTCTATTATTTGTCCACCTTTAGCTGTTTTAGATAAAGGTTGTGGTTCTATTTTAATCACTTTTTTATTATGGCTTTGTGGCTGGGTCCCAGGCGTTATTGCAGCACTGGTTATAATTAATAATCCAAAAAATTAGCTTTCAGTCTATAGTATTCAGTTTGCATTTGGATTTCTACTTCTGTCATGGGACTTCTGTCATTTTTTATATAAATTATTGTAATTTTGCAGTCTATGAACAAGACAATAGAACTGCAAGATTTAGGTCTTAAAGATTATAAACAAACTTGGGATTACCAAGAACAACTGTTTAAGCATATTGTAGATACTAAAATTAAAAATAGGCGAGAAGCTGCTGGTTTAAAAACTAATAACTATTTTTTGTTTGTAGAGCATCCGCATGTTTATACTTTAGGTAAAAGTGGTGATTTTTCAAACCTACTTTTAAACGAAGAACAACTTACTCAAAAAGGAGCAACCTTTTATAAAATAAATCGTGGTGGCGATATTACCTATCACGGGCCGGGGCAAGTAGTGGGCTACCCTATTTTAGATTTGGAAAACTTTTTTACCGACATCCATAAATACCTACGATTTTTAGAAGAAATGATAATTTTAACGCTTGCGGAATACGACTTAAAAGCCGAAAGAAGCCCAGGAGAAACAGGCGTATGGTTAGATGTTGGCACGCCGTTTGCCCGTAAAATTTGTGCTATGGGCGTGCGAGCAAGCCGTTGGGTAACGATGCATGGCTTTGCGCTAAATGTAAATGCTAATTTGGGGTATTTCGATAATATTATTCCCTGCGGTATTCGCGGAAAAGCAGTAACCTCATTAAACGTAGAACTTGGTGTAAAAGAAGTGTCTATGGAAGAGGTAAAAGAAAAATTATTAAAGCATTTTACAACGCTTTTTGAGACAGAGTTTAATTAAATTTTAATCGCATAAAAAAATATCTGAATCTTTACAAATAAAGTTTTCAGAACTCCAAATCACTGTATCACTATTTAAAATACTAAAATTAATAAACTCTTCTTTACACCCAAGTATGTTAATCCGTTCACCGTCGCAATTATAAACAGGAAGGATTGAGTTGCATGAAGCACAACAATTACCAACTATAAATACAGTTTTTCCTTCATATATAGCTTGAGAAATATAAAACTCATCACTTTGACTTGATTGTTCTATGTCTGCAATTATTTCTTTTAACCAAGCTAAATCTTCAATTGGGTTTGTAACGTTACAAGTGTTAATTAAGTTATCATCATCAGTTTTACAGGATAAAATAACAAAGGATAAAAGGATTAAAAATATGATATTCTGTCTCATCATTTTTTATGATTTATTACCTTATAGATGCAAGATATGTCTATTAGTTGCGTTAAATTCGATAGAATAAATTATTTAAGTAGAATCTAAGATATTAGTCAATTGAATACTCAATACCTAAATCATTAGTTCTAACGGCTTTTAATTTTTGAGCTAGTTTCTTTTTAAATCGCTTAACAATTTTAAAATAATTAGGTTTTAGAGCTAAATTGGTAAATTGTTTTGGGTCGTTTTCCATATCAAAAAGTTCAATGCCAGCTGAGGCATCTTCGTTATATTGAATATAAGCCCATTTATCATGTCGTAATAAAAAACTTTTTCCACCTTGCGATACACTAAAAGCCATATTTCGAACTTTCTTTTTAGGATTATCAATGGTTTTTACTAAGCTTTTTCCTTGGATATATTTTGATGGTTTTAAACCTGCTAATTCTGAAATGGTTGGATACAAATCCAGTAATTCGACAAAAGAATGACAGACAGTGGCTTTTTTACCAGGGACTTTAATAATTAATGGCACACGAACAGATTCTTCATGTAAACTTACTTTCATCCAGAAATTATGTTCGCCTAAATGAAAGCCGTGGTCCGAAGTAAAAATAACAATGGTATTGTCTTCCAATTCTTCTTCTTTAAGTGTTTTAAGTACTTTTCCAACTTGTGCGTCCATATATGCTACCGACGCATAATATGCAGCTACTGCCTTTTTTTCTTGCTCTAAAGTCATTTTAGCATTAACGCTCGTTACGTAGTTTATACCTCGTTTTGGTATGTCGTCCCAATCGTCATCCACTTTTTTAGGTAGTGTTATGTTGTTAAAGGGATACGGTTCAAAATAAGATTTCGGAGCCACAAAAGGCACATGTGGTCGTACAAAACCAACCGCTAAAAAGAAGGGTTTACTTTTATGTTTTCTAATAAGTTCGGACGCTTTTTTTGCAGTTTTCCCATCCGAATGGACTAAATCGTCGCCATCTGCTTTTACAATGGTCATCACGTTTCCACCTTTTCTTTCAATTTTTCCATCAGGGTTTCCTTGAACCAATTCTGCATTACCATTGGCTTTCCATTCAGGACCTTGACTGTTAAAACGTTCGGTCCACGAGGCTTCATCATCTTGTCCGTTCGAGCCTGTTTCAATATCAATAGGAACACCCATGTGGTAAATTTTACTCACTCGTGCGGTGTAATAGCCATTGTCTTTAAATAATTGCGACCATGTTTTTCTGTTAGTGCCTATGTTTTTTCTTCCGCTAACATAACCAAAAGTTGTGGTGGCATTAGGGTAGTATCCCGACATAAAAGAAGCTCGTGATGGCCCACAAACAGGATATTGTGTGTAGGCTTTGGTGTACCTAATACCTTCTGAAGCTAATTTATCGATGTTTGGAGTATGGCATGTTTTGTTTTCGTAAGATGAGACTGCCGTGGCTGTTAAATCGTCAGAAATGATAAACAATATATTTGGCTTTTTCTCTTGAGAATATAAACTAATACATATAAAGAGAAATAGTATATAATTAAATGGTCTCATGTTATATTACATATTATTTGGAACTAGTTTTTTGAAGTGTTCGTTTAAAATATTTTAAACGAAGTTATCATTTTTTTTTCTGACAAAGTCAAACGCTAGGAAAAACAAAAAACCACTCTGTTTTCACAAAGTGGTTTTTATTTATAATAGGATGCTGAAAATGAATCAGCGCGTCAACTTATTACTTTATCATATCATAACTGCGTTTAATAAAGTTTGTTAATTCTTCACCTTTAAGTAGTCCTTGAGATAGTCTAGCCAAATCTAAACTTTGTGTAATTAAACGTTCTTGTTTCTTTTTGGTTTTTGTACCAAGAATTTCACCAACTAATTCAGAGTTAGTATTCACAACCAAGTTGTACATTTCTGGCATACTACCAAACATATTCATTCCGCCTCCGCCACCTGTGGCTTGCATTTCTTTCATCCTACGCATAAATTCTGGTTGTGTAATCATAAACGGGGCAGCATCACTATCCATAGGTTCTAACTGTACCATGAATTTTTCTGATGGGATAACCTCTTTTAACAATTCATCTAAAGCTTTAGTTTGATCTTCGTCTAACTTAGAAATTTTAGTTTCGTCTTTCTGAATTAACTTATCTACATTGTCTGAGTCTACACGAACAAAAGCTATTTTCTCTTTTGTAGTTTCTAGTTTTTGCATTAAATGTGATACAATTGGCGAATCTAAAAGTAATACTTCGTAACCTTTAGCTTTTGCAGCTTCAATGTAACTGTGTTGTTCATCTTTATTTGATGCATAAAGAATCACCATTTTGTCATCCTTATCGGTTTGGTTGGCTTTTATTTTATTTACCAATTCTTCGTAAGTAAAATAGCTGCCATCAACTGTTGGGTAAAGTGCAAATGCATCTGCTTTTTCGAAGAATTTTTCTTCAGAAAGCATGCCATATTCAATAACAATTTTAATATCGTTCCATTTGGCTTCAAAATCTTCACGGTTATTGTTGAATAACGATTTTAATTTGTCGGCAACTTTTCTAGTAATGTAAGATGAAATCTTTTTAACCGCACCATCGGCTTGTAAATAGCTGCGAGAAACGTTTAATGGAATATCTGGAGAATCAATAACACCACGTAACATGGTTAAAAACTCTGGCACAATACCTTCAACATTATCGGTTACAAAAACTTGATTTTGATACAGTTGAATTTTATCTTTCTGAATGTTTAAATCGTTCGTCATTTTAGGGAAATATAAAATCCCTGTTAAATTGAACGGATAATCTACATTTAAGTGAATGTTAAATAATGGCTCTTCAAATTGCATGGGGTACAATTCTCTATAAAAACTATTATAGTCTTCATCTTTTAAATCGGCTGGTTGTTTTGTCCATGCAGGATTAGGGTTGTTAATAATATTATCAACCGTAATTTGTTTATGTGGTTCGGTAGTTTCTTTACCGTCTTTGTCTTTTGTTGTTTTAGGCTCGTGCTCTGGATCGTTTATTTCTTTAGTTCCAAATTTAATTGGAATAGGCATAAACTTGTTGTATTTCTGTAATAACTCGCGAATTCTGCTCTCTTCTAAAAACTCGGTTGAGTCTTCAGCAATATGAAGAATGATTTCTGTACCTCTTTCAGTTTTATCTGAAGCTTCTAAAGTGAATTCTGGAGAGCCATCACAAGTCCAATGTGCTGCAGGTTCGTCTTTATAAGATTTTGTAATAATCTCTACTTTTTCAGCAACCATAAAAGCAGAATAGAAACCAAGTCCAAAATGCCCAATAATCCCTGAATCTTTAGCAGAATCTTTATATTTATCTAAAAACTCTTCAGCTCCAGAAAACGCGACTTGATTGATGTATTTTTCAACTTCATCAGCAGTCATTCCTAAGCCTTGATCTATAATATGGAGTTTTTTACCGTCTTTATCAATTTTAAGTTCAATTTGAGGATTGCCGTATTCTACTTTAGCATCGCCAACATTAGTTAAATGTTTCAACTTTAAAGTGGCATCTGTAGCATTACTAATAAGCTCACGTAAAAAGATTTCGTGATCGCTATACAAGAATTTTTTAATGAGAGGAAAGATATTCTCTACCGAAACATTAATATTTCCTTTTGTCATAATAATTTATTTGTTTTTCTTTTCCGCGAAGGCGGAAAACTGTTTAACTTGATTTTCAATTACTGCAAAAGTAATAGTCAACAAAAATGCCAATTGATGAAATATGACAAACTGACACGACTTTTTTCTTTAAAAAAACAAATTCTAAGATTGCTAAATTCCAAAATACTCTTAGAGCTGCTTTTGGAATTTTAAATATTGTAATTTGAATTTTAAATTTTGTACTTTGGTTTTTCAAAAATTGATAGCTATGTACAATTCAAAAATAATAGGCTTAGGTAAATATGTTCCAGAAAATGTGGTAACTAATGAAGATTTGTCTAAAATGATGGATACCAATGATGCTTGGATACAAGAACGCACAGGTATACAAGAGCGCAGATGGATAAAAGAAGGAACTGACGACACATCAGCAATTATGGGGGCAAAAGCCTCTAGGATGGCAATTGAGCGTTCGGGATTAACTAAAGATGATATTGATTTTATTGTTTTTGCAACTATGACACCAGATTACTATTTTCCTGGTTGTGGTGTGCAAATTCAGGATTTATTAGATATGAAAAACGTGGGAGCTATTGATATTAGAAACCAATGCTCTGGATTTGTTTATGCTATTTCGGTTGCCGACCAATTTATAAAAACGGGGATGTACAAAAACGTTCTGGTTGTAGGTGCAGAATATCATTCTAACGGATTAGATAAAACTACTAGAGGACGAGGTGTTACTGTTATTTTTGGTGATGGAGCGGGCGCTTGCGTTCTATCTAGAGAAGAAGATAATACAAAAGGCATTTTATCTACACATTTGCATAGCGAGGGCAAATATGCTGATAAACTTATTGTAGAATCGCCAAGCATTAAGCATTGGGTACCGCAAATATTAGAATCTAAAGAAGAAGATTTATCTTATTTTCCATATATGGATGGCACTTTTGTTTTTAAGCACGCAGTGGTTCGTTTTAGTGAAGTTATTATAGAAGGCTTAATAAAAAACGGACTCAATAAAGAAGATATAGATATGCTCATTCCTCATCAAGCCAATTTACGTATCGCTCAATTTATTCAAAAGAAATTTGCATTAAGAGACGACCAAGTCTTTAATAACATTCAAAAATATGGTAATACCACCGCCGCATCTGTAATTATTGCTTTAACCGAAGCATGGGAAGAAGGCAAAATAAAACCAGGTGGTAATGTGGTTCTTGCAGCTTTTGGTAGTGGTTTTACATGGGCAAGTGCCATTATTAAATGGTAAACAAATAAAATAAAACATTTGGGCGTTACCCCGAAAAGGGGTCGGGCTTTGGGCAGTCGCTTCCTCCTGCGTCGGCGAGCTCCAACAGACCTGTACTGAGCGAAGTCGAATGTATACCTCAATCCCTAACTCAAAAAAAACAAAAAACCCAAAACATACCGTTTTGGTTTTTTCAACTATTAACCACCTTAAACTTGTATTAAGTATACAAACTATTATATAAGACGTAAAAAACTTACTTTTATTATATTTTTTAACATCTTTAAACATAAGAAACTCGAAATTTCAATTTCGAGTTTCTGTTTTAAACATTTAGCAATTTATATGCTTTTATTGACGACTAATTCAAATAAAAAATACTTTCCATATCTAATGTTATGATTTTGGACGAATTAATTTTAAATTCATTACACAGATTATCAGTGTTTTAATTTTTTTTTGCATAAAAAAACTCGAAATTATATTTCGAGTTTTCTAATCATACGAATCTTTGATTGACGAAAATTTTATTAAATGAAGGTGACTAACTCTTAAAATAATTATTTTTTCGTGTGATTGTATGTGCGTTTAACGATTAGTTTTAAAATTTATTACATTAAATATTAAATTTTAACATTTTTAACACTTTTTTTAAAATAAGTTAACAATTATGTAAACAAAAACCCAAAAGATATGTCTTTTGGGTTTTCTTATTTAATAACCTTGCAGTAACACTAACCATCAACTATTATGCAGGTAATTAAATGTTATATTTTAAAGGAAGCCTCCGCCTCCAGATTTTGTGTTATCATCACGCTGTTTTCTTGATTTAGCACGATATTTTCCACCACCAAAACGGTATGATAAAGTGGCCTGTACAGTATGGCTTTCCCAATTAAACTCACCAATTTGTTCAAATGGTTTTGTGCCCTCAAAAGCGAATTTCATAGTATTTAATACATCATTAAAATTTAGGCTAAAAGAACCTTTACCTTGCGCAAAACTTACACGTGAACCTAGATTTACAAAATACATGGGTTTCATATCAAATTGAAGCGTTTTGTTTTTTCCTCTATAAAATCCAAATGCAGTAAAACTTAAGGTTTTGCTCACACTAAAATTATTAAACATTCTAAAATTCCACGCTACATTATCAACTTCATCAATATTAGTTTCAATATCGTTAATAGTAGCAGTTTCTATTGGTGCTGTTAAATTTTCAGCAATACCTTTTTGGGTTTGTGAATACAAGTCGAAACTTCCGTTTATACTCCACCATTTTGTTGGTCTGTAATTTGAGGATAATTCTATACCATAGGCAGAAGTATCATCAAAATTATCATGGGTTAATATAATACGACCCGAGGTTACATCTGTTCTGTCTATAAATAAAGCTCTGTTAATTTCATCAGAAATAAGTCTGTAAAAAACACCCCCAGTAACGCTCCCTTTTCTGTTATTTAAAGTTCTTGTGTAATTTGCTTCAATGGAGTTTGTAAACTGTGGTCTTAAATCTATATTTCCAAAAGAAGATATTAAGGGTGTACTCCATTCTTTAATTGGGTTTACTTGCCCAATTCCTGGACGATCTACTCGTCGACTATAACTAAATTGGTATGAGTTTTTTTCACTTGGAGAATAGGTTATAAAAGCAGATGGATACAACTCGAAATAATCATTTTTAAAAGTTTCTGTACTTGCCGCTTCCGAAGATAATGCCAAAGCATCTTCTTTAACATTTTCTGTACGAATACCTATTTGATACGTCCATTTTTCAAACTTTTTACTAAATGTGGCGTAAGCAGAATAAATGTCTCTAGTATAATCAAAATCATTACTTGGTGTTGGTCTTAAAACGCCTTGATCATTCAAAGTTTCTCCTGTTGACGAGTATGCAATATCTGAATTAAATAAACGTGCTTGTAAGCCTAATTCTAGTTTTGTAGTTTCAGATAGTGGGTTTACATAATCTAAATTTACAGTGGTGCTTTTTCTATCTGTATTATTAAAATCCTTATAATCTTCATTTGAGCCTAGTAGAAATTTAAAATCTGCAGGTGTGTCATCTTCAAATGTATTGTAGTCAACTTCTAATTCAATATTATGGCCATCGTCAGAAAAATCATGCTTATAATCAAAATTATATTGAGATGACATGTTATTGCTTTCGGCAAGAAAAATTTGACTTTGGTTAAATGATGAATTGCTGTAAAACAAGGCTTCGGTTACGCCCTCGGTGCTACTATCAGACGTGTTTTGTGTAGTGAAAAACGACATGGTGTTTTTATCATCTAAATAAAAATCTAAACCAGCTTTATACAAATGAGATTGTCTTTTGTCTAAAAATTTAAAGAATTGTTCTGAGTTGTTTTCGGGTCTGGCAACATTTCCGCGATTTCTATTTTTTGAAATGTTATTACTGTAACTACCGTATAAATTAAACTTTCCGTTACGGTAATTCATATTTAAAGCACTATTAAATTTTGCTTCTTTTTCGTGACTTAAACCTAAGCTTAGATTCCCATTAAAGCCTACCATTGTGTTTTTATGAAGCACTATATTTATAATACCACTCATACCTTCAGGATTGTATTTCGCTGATGGATTAGTAATTAACTCTATAGATTTAATAGCGGTTGAAGGAATTTGTTTTAGTAATTGAGCCGTTGGAATGTTTGATAATTTACCATCTACCATAACACGAACGTTTTGGTTACCGCGTAAACTAATGTCGCCAGTTTGGGCATCGACACTTACAGATGGAATACCAACCATGAGTTCTGATGCACTACCAGTTGCCGCTAAATCTTTACCAATAGTAATTACTTTTCTGTCTACTTTTTGTTGAATTGTTGAGGTTTCTGCAATAACAGTAACTGCGTCTAAACCTTCAGCTTCTTCTTCTAAAAAAATATTGCCAAGATTAACTTTATAATTGTCTTTTCTAATTGTTACATCTTTTGTTATGGTTTTGTAACCTATATATTGGATGCTGATTTTAATTTTGCCTTCGGCTATTTTTTCAATTTCAAAAGAGCCATCTTCTAAAGTAATACCACCTGTTAAAGTTTCTCCTGCATTATTTTTTATAATAACATTTACATATGGTAAGGGTTGTTTTAACTTTGCGTCTAATACTTTTCCTGAAATAGTACCGGTTTTATCAGCATTGTTTTCAGAATCTGTGGAGTTTGCTTGAGTAGTTATTGAGAATAATAATAAGCAAGCGAAAAATAAGTTTTTCATTTGATTGATCGTTTTTTGATTGATATTTTGATTAAAAGTAATATAATGTAGACGCTTAAGTTTTAATTCTGTTACTATATTTAATAAGTATTAACATCCTTTTAACATATGAATAAAAAAACATTAGTGCTTGGTGTCTCATTAAAACCAAATAGGTATTCAAATTTTGTAATTCAAAAACTTGTAAATAATGGTTATGAAGTTGTAGCTTTTGGACTAAAAAATGGAGAAGTTGCAGGTGTGTATATAGACACAGAATTAAAACAATATAAAAATATAGACACAGTAACTTTATATTTAAACCCTAAACGGCAAGTAGCGTATTATGATTATATCGTGTCTTTAAAACCTAATCGTGTTATTTTTAATCCAGGAACTGAAAACCCAGAATTTTATCAAATATTAAAAGAGAATAATATTGAGTTTGAAGTGGCCTGCTCTTTAGTTTTGCTTTCTACTAATCAATATTAAACCTAAATAGGTAATAATGCCATTTAGTGGTAATATTTCCCAATGAAACTTATATGCACCTATAACACTTTCTGGTAAAGATGTTATTACAAAGCTTAGTATAATAGATAGTAGTGCAACAATCCACGCATAGCTGTCTTTTATTTGACGCTTACTTAAAATACCAAAGGCGAATAAACCCAATAGCGGACCATAAGTGTACGTTGCAAATTTGAATAAATTACTTACCACATTACCTTCTAGGTTATTGAATATAATAACTACAAGTATTAGCAATAAAGAAACTCCTATATGTACTTTTTTGCGCAAGGGTTTTTGCTCTGCTTCTGGTTTTTTCTCAATGTTTAAAAAGTCTACTGAAAACGATGTGGTTAATGATGTTAACGCACTATCTGCACTACTATAAGCAGCTGCAATTAAACCTATAAGAAATGTTATAGATAAGGTATTACCTAAACCTTGATTCATGGCAATTTCTGGGAATAATAAATCAGTTCTTATTATCTCATTTACAACAGGTATTTGCAAGTTAAATTTATCGGCATAAATAAACAGTAAAGCACCAAGAGACAAAAACGCAAAATTTACTACAATAACTAAAGTAGCCATGGTAAACATATTTTTTTGAGCGTCTTTTTTGTTTTTACAAGTCAAGTTTTTTTGCATCATATCTTGGTCTAAACCAGTCATGGCAATGGCTATAAATATACCTCCAATAAAGTATTTCCAGAAATAAGTTGTAGCATTAGGGTCATCAAAAAAGAAAATTTGACTTTTTGCCGAAAACGATTCAGATTTTAACATACTAATTACTGTGAAATCTAATTTCTGATTTATTAGATAAATACCAACTCCCACAGAAACTAACATCGCTAAGGTTTGTAAAGTGTCGGTCCAGATAATAGTCTTAATACCTCCTCTTTTGGTATACAACCAGATTAGTAAAATTGAAATAACAACAGTTAACCAAAACGGAACACCAAGTTTTTCAAAAACAATATATTGCATAGATAAAGCCACTAAATACAATCTAAATGATGCACCAGTTACTCTAGAAAGTAAGAAGAAAAAAGCACCAGTTTTATAACTTACTATGCCAAAACGCTGCTCTAAATATTGATAAATTGAAGTGACGTTGAGTTTGTAATACAGCGGAAGCAATATTAATATAATAAATAAATAACCCACAAAAAAACCAAAAACGCCTTGCATGTAGGCAAATTGTTGACCGCCAATCATTCCTGGAACCGATATGAAAGTAACACCTGAAAGGGAAGCACCAATCATTCCAAAAGCGACTAAATACCAAGGCGATTGCTTTTTGGCTTTGAAAAAAACGTCGTTACTATCGTCTTTTCCAGTTAAATAAGATATTAGAATAAGTAAGCCAAAATAGGCGGCAATGAGTAGTAGTATTTGTGTGGCTGTCATATAAAAAGCAATTTTTTAAGTTTTCAAAGTACAAATATTAAATTTCAATTTCCAAATAGTAGTACACAATAGTTAAAAGTCTTATATTTAAAATTAGTGAAATTCAGGTCTAAATAGTAAATTCGCAGCCATGGAGTTTTCTTCAAAATTACTAGAACGTGCTGTTAACGAAATGTCTCAATTACCAGGAATTGGTAAGCGTACAGCATTGCGTTTAGTGTTGCATATGTTAAGGCAGCCTAAAGAACAAACCACTATGCTTTCTGAGGCTTTACAAAATATGCGAGGCAATGTGAAATTTTGTAAATCTTGCCATAATATTAGCGATATAAATCTTTGCGAAATATGTGCTAATCCAAATAGAAATGAAACTATTATTTGTGTCGTTGAAGATGTTAGAGATGTTATGGCAATTGAAAATACAAGCTCTTTTAAAGGATTGTATCATGTTTTAGGCGGAAAAATATCGCCAATGGATGGTATTGGTCCTCACGATTTGAATATTGAAACACTAGTAACTAAAGTAAAGCAAGGGATTGTAAAGGAGTTAATTTTCGCATTAAGCTCTACAATGGAAGGCGATACCACCAACTTTTATATATATAAGCAAATTCAAGATTATAAGGTCATTACATCAACTATTGCGCGTGGAATTTCGGTTGGAGATGAATTAGAATATGCTGATGAGATTACCTTAGGAAGAAGTATTGTGAATAGAATTCCGTTTGAAACTTCTTTAAAATTATAATATTGATTAATGATTTCAATTTGTATTCCTATTTATAATTGTAAAGTCACAAAACTTGTAAATGAGCTATCTAGACAGGCTTTGCTTCTAAAAGTGCCATCCGAAATAATTCTTATAGATGATTGTTCTAAAAATTCAATTAAAGAATTAAATAAAAGTGTATGCGCAAATCAAGTGTATATTGAATTAGATAAAAATGTTGGAAGAGCAGCTATAAGAAATAGATTTATTAAATATGCCAAGTTTGAAAACATGCTTTTTTTAGACTGTGATTCTATCATTATTTCAAATCATTTTTTGTTAAATTATATTAAAGAAATAAAAGAAAGACGATACAGTATAATTTATGGCGGTAGCATTTACAAAAAAGTAAAACCAAAAAGAAATAAGAGACTTCGATGGCTTTGTGGTTTGAAAAGAGAAAATAAAAACTGGTTAATAAGAAAACAAAGTAAAAATAAATCTTTTATGACCAATAATTTTTTAATTAACAAGGCTATATTTGAAGAAACTCCATTTGATGAAAGACTTGTTGATTATGGTCATGAAGATACTTTATTTGGATTTGAATTAAAAAAAAATAGCATTGTAATAAATCATACTAACAACCCAGTTTTAAATGGCAGTTTAGACAATAATATTGATTATATTAATAATACCGAAAAGGCTATTAGTAATTTAGTTGATATACTTGAATATGTAAATTATGATAAAAGTTTTATAGAAGATGTAGTGCTTTTAAGAGTCTATTTTAAGCTATATAAAATCAGAAAAATAATTTTAGGAATATTTTTAATTTTTAAGCCTCTAATTAAATATTTATTATCTATTGGATTTGTTAATATTTATATGTTTGATTTTTATAAACTAGGGTTTTTAACTTTAAAGATGAATAATAGAAAGAGTAGTCGTTTTTTTGTAACAATTAAGTTATTTTAGAGTATATAATTTGTAAAGGTTCTTTACATATAAATTAGAAGTCATAAGCTTAAGGGCAAAGTTAAATAGATGAGATTAATTTGAAATTATCAATAGTCATACTAAATTATAACGTTCGTTACTTTTTAGAACTCTGTTTAAAAAGTGTACAAGCAGCTGTTTTAAATATTGATGCAGAAATTATTGTAATCGATAATTATTCTGAAGACGATAGTTGCAATATGGTAAAAACATTATTCCCTAATATTAAACTCATAAAAAATAAAGAAAATTTTGGCTTTTCAAAAGGCAATAATATAGGTGTTTCACAAGCAAAAGGTGAGTATGTTTGTATACTAAATCCAGATACTGTTGTTGCCGAAGACACTTTCACTAAACTTTTAAGCTTTGCACAAAATAAAGAAAAATTGGGGGTTATAGGGTGCAAATTAATAAATGGAGTTGGAGAGTTTTTACCAGAAAGTAAACGAAACGTTCCTTATATAGGGGCTGCTTTTAAAAAATCAATAGGCAGTTCTAAAGACTATTATGCGAATCATTTGAATGAAAATGAAAGTGGAAAAGTAGATGTGTTAGTTGGAGCTTTTATGTTTATGAAACGAGATCTTTATAATGAAGTAGGCGGTTTTGATGAAGATTATTTTATGTATGGCGAAGACATTGATTTATCATATAAAGTTTTAAAATCAGGTTATAATAATTACTATTTCAGTGATACAACAATCATTCATTTTAAAGGAGAAAGCACATTAAGAGATAAATATTATGCACGTCGTTTTTATGGCGCTATGCAGATTTTTTATAAAAAGCATTTTAAGAAAAATATTTTTTTTGATATGCTAGTTTGGATTGGTATAAGGTTAGTTTATGTGTTTAGAAAAACACCGGTTAAAAAAACTAAAACTATTGAAAAATATGTTTTAATTGCAAATCAAATTAATGAAAAGCTTAAATTTGCTTTGGAGAACGAGGTTACTTTAAAATCAGATTTAAAAAATATTCAAGAGCACACTGAAGTTATTTTTGATGCTAAAGGGTTGGGCTATAAAAGAATTATTGAGATGGTTGGAGATGGTGTGAAAAATAAACATGTAACCTATAAAATATTACCAGAAAATTCTAATTTTATACTTGGGAGCGACGATGCGATAAGCAGAGGAGAGGTTGTGGTTTTAGAATAGTTTTTATTGCAAATAGTTTAAAAAAATCAATGTTTTTTTATTAATTTTGCAAACTGAAATTAAAAATTAAGGATTACATTATAGATATGGCAAAGTTTGAACTTAAGTTACCAAAAATGGGAGAAAGTGTTGCTGAAGCAACGATAACTTCTTGGTTAAAAGAGGTTGGCGATACTATCGAGTTAGATGAAGCGGTTTTAGAAATTGCTACAGATAAAGTAGATAGTGAAGTGCCAAGTGAAGTTGATGGTATTTTAATTGAAAAGCTTTTTAATGTAGATGATATTGTTCAGGTTGGACAAACCATTGCTATTATTGAAACTGAAGGAGAAAATTCTATCGATAATATTCAATCTACCACTGCTGAAGTCGAAAAACAAGAAGTAGCAGTTGAACAAGTAGAACAAACAATAGTGGTTGCAAAAGAAACTGTTGCTCCAGTTAGCTCAAAAGAAGATCGTTTTTATTCGCCGCTAGTTAAAAACATAGCAAAGCAAGAGGGTATTTCTCAAAATGAATTGGATGCGATTATTGGTTCAGGTAAAAACGGACGTGTAACTAAAAACGATGTTTTAAATTATATAGACAATAGAGGTTCTACTAAAAAAGAAGTAGCATCAATTTCTGAAACTAAAAAACCTATCACAAAAGCTGAGACCCAGCAAAAAACTGCACCAACATCGGTTGTTGCAAGTGGTGAAGATGAAATTATTGAAATGACTAGAATGGGCAAACTTATTGCTCATCACATGGTGGAATCTACGCAAACCTCGGCACACGTTCAAAGTTTTATTGAAGCCGATGTAACTAAAATTTGGAATTGGAGAAAGAAAGTTAAAGATGGATTTATGAAGCGCGAAGGCGAAAATTTAACCTTTACGCCAATCTTTATGGAAGCCATTGCTAAAGCATTGCGTGATTTTCCAATGATGAATATTTCTATTCAAGGAGATAAAATTATAAAAAAGAAAAACATTAACCTTGGTATGGCTGCTGCTCTTGGCGATGGTAATTTAATTGTACCAGTTATTAAAAATGCAGACCAACTTAATTTAGTAGGCATGACCAAACAGGTTAACGATTTAGCAAACAGAGCTAGATTGAACCAATTAAAACCAGACGATATTCAAGGAGGAACTTATACCGTTACTAATGTGGGGACCTTTGGTAGTATTATGGGAACTCCAATTATTAATCAGCCACAAGTTGGTATTTTAGCTTTAGGAGCTATACGAAAAGTGCCCGCAGTTATTGAAACGCCAGAAGGCGATTTTATTGGTATTCGTTATAAAATGTTTTTGTCGCATTCTTACGACCATCGTGTAGTAAATGGTGCACTTGGTGGACAGTTTGTAAAAGCTGTTGCGGATTATTTAGAAGCTTGGGATAGTAATAGAGAAATTTAGTGATATTCAGAGCGCAGCAAAGAACCTCAATATAATAGTACAGTATAAAAGCCAACCATTAAAACGGTTGGTTTTTTGTTTTTTACACTTTAGTAATTTAGTACCTTTACGCTTAATAAAAATAGCTAATGCAATTAAATCTAACAAAACCCATCTGTTTTTTCGATTTAGAAACCACAGGAATAAATATTACCAAAGACCGTATTGTTGAGATTTCGATACTAAAAGTGTACCCTAGCGGAAAAGAAGAAAGTAAAACGTGGTTGGTAAATCCAGAAATGCCAATTCCAAAGGAAGTTACAGAGATTCATGGTATTTCTGATGCTGATGTTGCCGATAAACCAACGTTTAAAGAGCTTGCAAAAGAGATTTATAACCTCATTAAAGATTCTGATTTAGGAGGCTTTAATTCAAACCGATTTGATATTCCGCTTTTAGCCGAAGAAATGCTACGTGCTGAGGTAGATTTTGATATGAAAAACTGCCTATCAATTGATATTCAAACCATATTCCATAAAATGGAACAACGCACATTAAGTGCCGCTTATAAGTTTTATTGCGATAAAAATTTAGACGGCGCACATAGTGCCGAGGCAGATACGAATGCGACATACGAGGTTTTAAAAGCTCAAATTGCTAAATACGAAGACCTTGAAAACGACACCAAATTTTTAGCTGAATTTAGCTCACGAAAAAAGTTTGCAGATTTTGCAGGATTTATAACCTATAATAAAGAAGGTATTGAATGTTTTTCTTTCGGAAAACACAAAGGCAAATTGGTAACAGATGTTTTAGAGAAAGAACCCGGATATTTTGGTTGGTTGCTTAATGCTGATTTTCCGTTGTACACCAAAAAAGTGCTAACTGCCATAAAATTAAAAAGCTTTAATAATAAATTAGGGTAATCTTGTCATTCCTGCGAAGACAGGAATCTCACTTAATAAAAAGTTATGAAGTTAATTTGCATCGGAAGAAATTATACTGAACATATTAAAGAATTAGAAAACGAAAAACCAACAGATCCAGTCGTTTTTATAAAACCAGATACAGCAATTCTTCTTAAAAAACAGCCTTTTTTTATTCCAGATTTTTCAGATGATGTGCATCACGAAGTTGAAATTTTGGTTAAAATAAATAGGGTAGGGAAACATATTGATAAAAAATTTGCGCATAAGTATTATAAAGAAATTGGGTTGGGTATTGATTTTACAGCACGTGATTTACAAAGTCAGTTAAAAGCCAAAGGGTTGCCTTGGGAAAAAGCAAAAGCATTTGATGGTGCTGCTGTTGTAGGGAACTGGCTTTCGGTTGATGTTATTAGAAATGTTGATGATATAAAATTTTCGTTACAAAAAAATGACACCATAGTTCAGCAAGGAAATACAAGCCACATGTTATGGAAAATTGATGAAATAATAGAATATGTCTCAAAATATTTTACTTTAAAGATTGGAGATATTATATTTACAGGCACGCCAGCAGGAGTTGGCAAAGTTATTGCTAACGATAAATTAAAAGGATTTATAGAAGACAAAGAAATGTTTTCAATTACAGTAAAATAAATGGAACAACATTACAAATTATTTAGAGTACGCGAATTAGCTGACAACGACGAAGATTTTGTTGCAACCTTGGCAGAGACTTTTTTAGAAGAAGTTTCAGTTGATGCAGAACGACTAAAGAAAGCAGTAGCTGAAAAAGATTATCAAGAAGCATATCAAGCGGCTCATAAAATGAAACCCACAGTAGATTTGTTTGAACTTGGTATTCTTGAAGATTTAATAGAAGTTCAAGATTGGGGGAAATTTACTAAAACAGATTTAGATATTACCGATAAGCTAAATATTGTTATTACAGCTGTTGACAATGCATTGGTAGAAATAAAATCCGATTTTAATTTATAATGCAGGCTGAAATAATTACCATTGGTGATGAGTTGCTTATCGGGCAAGTTACAGATACCAATTCGGTTTTTATAGCTAAAGCACTCAATAAAATAGGCGTTTCAGTTTATCAAATTACTTCAATTCAAGATGATAAATCCCATATACTTAAAGCGTTAAAAGAAGCCAAAGAAAATGCAGACATTATTATTTTAACAGGTGGATTAGGGCCAACAAAAGACGATATTACCAAAAAAACCATTGCAGAATATTTTGATGATACATTAGTACGTGATGCTTCAGTTTTAAAAAATATTGAGCATTTATGGGAGCAATATATTAAACAACCACTAGCACAAGTAAATAAAGACCAAGCTTTAGTGCCATCAAAAGCAACAGTTTTAATGAATAAATTAGGTAGTGCTCCTGGTATGTGGATTGCCGCTAAAGGCAAAGTTTTTATATCACTTCCAGGTGTACCTTTTGAGATGAAAGCTTTAATGGAAAATGAGGTTATTCCAAAATTAAAAGACACATTTAATTGCCCGTTTATATTACATAAAACATTGTTGGTTTATGGTGTTGGTGAAAGCTCGCTTGCCGCAAGAATAGAAACTTGGGAAGATGCCTTGCCAAAACACATTAAACTCGCCTATTTACCAAACTTAGGAAAGGTTAGGTTACTATTAACGGCAAAAGGATTTAATGAACAACAAATTAAAGATGAGGTACAGCAACAAATAGATCAATTATTACCATTAATTAAAGATGAGTTTTATGGTTTTGAAGACGAAGAATCATCTATTGAAGTGGTTCTAGGAAAGCAATTAGTTAAATTAGGTAAAACACTTGCAGTAGCCGAAAGTTGTACAGGCGGAAAAATTGCAGAACACATTACCGCAAATGCAGGAGTATCTGCATACTTTAAAGGAGGATTAGTAACTTATGCAACCCAGTCTAAGATTGATGTCTTAGGGGTTTCTAAAACTATTATTGATGTATATTCTGTTGTAAGTGCTCAAGTTGTCGAGGTTATGGCAAAAAATGCATTGCAATTATTTAATTCAGATTATGCTATAGCAACCACAGGGAATGCTGGTCCAGAAAAAGGTGATGCTGATGCTGAGGTTGGAACTGTTTTTATCGCCATAGCTACAAAAAACCATGTGTTTTCAGAAAAGTTTAATATGGGAAACCATCGTGTAAAAGTGATAAATAAAGCGGTAAATAAAGCATTCGAAATGCTTCAAAAAGAAATTTTAAAAAATAGATAAAAATTAGGTTGCCATAATACAAAGAATTTGTATATTTGCACCTCGATTTTAAGCAACAAAAAATTTAAAGTTATAAATAATGTCAAGAGTTTGTGAACTTACAGGAAAGAAGGCAATGGTTGGAAACAACGTGTCTCATGCAATGAACAGAACTAAACGCAAATTTAACGCGAATTTAGTGAAGAAACGTTTTTACATTCCAGAAGATGAAAGCTGGATAACTTTAAAAGTTTCAACATCTGCTTTAAAAACTATTAATAAAATTGGTATTTCTGCAGCAATTAAGGAAGCAAAATCTAAAGGGTTTTATAAATAATAGCTGTATTTAATAAGTAAAAAGACATGGCAAAGAAAGGCAACAGAATACAAGTAATATTAGAATGTACAGAGCATAAAGAGTCTGGGCAACCAGGAACTTCGCGTTACATTACTACAAAAAATAAAAAAAATACGCCAGATAGAATGGAGATTAAAAAATTTAATCCAATTCTTAAACGTATGACAGTTCATAAAGAAATTAAATAATTAGAAGTTTTAGAAAACTTCAAACAACGCATAAGTCATGGCAAAGAAATCAGTAGCATCATTACAAACAGGATCAAAAAGATTAACAAAAGCTATAAAAATGGTTAAGTCTCCAAAAACAGGAGCTTACATGTTTGTTGAGTCTATTATGAGTCCAGAATTAGTAAACGACTTTTTAAATAAAAAGTAAAACTAATTGCATAAAATATTATAAACTGCTTTCATTTTGGAAGCAGTTTTTTTATGCTTATATTTTAGTAAATTTACTGCCATAATTACAGTAAAAAAAAGTGGTGCGAAAATTGACAATATTAATTTGAGCGTTACCACAAGGGGCGGGCTTTTCGCTGTATCTTTTTAAAACGTCATTGCGAGGACAAAGGACGTGGCAATCTGCCAAAGTTTAGTTCTCATAAGCAATGTCACTTTTAAATTGTTTAAAAAGGATGCCGCTTCAATCCCTAACGCAAAAAAGAAGTTTTAACTTCTAAACAAATTAACGACAAACGAATAAACATTTTTAATGAGTTTTTTAAAAAAAATATTTTCATCAGAAAAAAAGGAAACATTAGACAAAGGGTTAGAAAAATCTAAATCAAGTTTTTTAGGTAAACTAAGTAAAGTCGTAGCAGGAAAATCTAAAGTAGACGATGAAGTTTTAGATAATCTTGAAGAGGTTTTAGTATCGAGTGATGTTGGTGTAAATACCACACTAAAAGTTATTGAACGTATAGAAGAACGCGTTGCAAAAGATAAATATTTAGGAACAGATGAACTTAATAAAATACTTCGCGAAGAAATAGCAGGTTTATTAAGTGAAACAAACTCAGGCGAAGACACCGAATTTACAATTCCTGAAAACAAAAAACCATATGTATTAATGGTTGTTGGTGTTAATGGTGTTGGTAAAACAACAACAATAGGTAAGTTAGCTTATCAATTTAAAAAACAAGGTTTAAAAGTAGTTTTAGGAGCAGCCGATACGTTTAGAGCAGCTGCAATAGACCAATTACAAGTTTGGGCAGACCGTGTAGATGTACCAATGATTAGACAAGACATGGGTAGCGATCCAGCATCAGTTGCTTTTGATGCTTTAGAATCTGGAGTTAATCAAAATGCCGATGTTATTATTATTGATACTGCAGGACGTTTACACAACAAGGTAAATTTAATGAACGAGCTTACCAAAGTTAAACGCGTTATGCAAAAAGTAGTTGGAGATGCACCACACGATGTGTTATTGGTTTTAGATGGTTCTACAGGACAAAATGCTTTTGAGCAAGCCAAACAATTTACTGCGGCAACCGAAGTGACATCTTTGGCCGTTACAAAACTTGACGGAACAGCTAAAGGTGGTGTCGTGATTGGTATTTCAGACCAATTTAAAATACCTGTAAAATATATCGGCGTTGGTGAAGGTATTGAAGATTTGCAAGTGTTTAATAAATTTGAGTTTGTTGATTCGTTTTTTAAGTAAAATTTCTGCAAAGACAGGAATCGTTATTCTTCTTGAAGATAGAAACTAAGTCATCAAATTAATTAGTATTTTTATTCAAAATACTAATTATGAGATTTTCTATTTTCTTTCTATTACCCTTTTTTATCTTTTCTTGTAAAAATCAAAATTCTAAAGTTTCATCAACAGAAACGTCAATTGTAGAAGATACTATAGGAGTAAAAGACTTTAGAGAATTTAAGGTTTTAGATTCTAAGTATATTAATAATAGTAAGATTTGGAAACCTTTTGAAGAGGGTTTAGAAAATTTTACTGAGGTGGTTTATAATAATTTAAAACCATTAATTTTAGAGGCAGATATTCCAACACTTCAAAAACATATATCGTCTGGTAAATTATCTTATGAATTGCTTACTAAATTCTATTTGTATCGTATTAGAAAGTTTGATAGAGAAAATGAATTATCGCTTAATTCAGTTATTTCATTAAATCCAAACGTAATAGCAGAATCCAAACAAAAAGACATCGATTTAAGAAATAGAATGTTAAAACATCCTGTTTTTGGCATGCCCATTTTATTAAAAGATAACATTAATACTTCTGGAATGCCCACAACTGCAGGAGCTGTAGCACTACAAAATAATAAAACTGAAGATGCTTTTATTGTAAAGCAGTTAAAAAATCAAGGGGCTTTAATTTTAGGAAAAGCAAACCTTAGCGAATGGGCGTATTTCTTTTGTGGTGATTGTCCAAGTGGTTATAGTGCTATTGGAGGACAAACCCTAAATCCTTATGGAAGACGCGTTTTGGACACAGGTGGCTCAAGTTCAGGTAGCGGTGTAGCTGTTGCTGCTAATTTTTGTGTGGCAGCAGTTGGTAGCGAAACATCGGGTTCTATTTTATCGCCTTCAAGTCAGAATTCGGTAGTGGGCTTAAAACCAACTATTGGGTTATTAAGTAGAAGTGGTATTGTGCCTATTTCGTCAACTTTGGATACACCAGGACCTATGACTAAGAATGTAACGGATAATGCTATTTTATTAGATGCGATGTTTGGTTTTGATGAAAAGGATTCAAAATCGATTAATAAAAAATGGAAAAATAATTTTTATAGTGATATTTCATCAAATGACAATTTAAGAGGAAAACGTTTTGGTGCATTTAAAAGGTTGTTAGAAGATTCGTTATATGCTCAAGCTATTTCAGATTTAAAATCTAAAGATGCTATAATTATTGAAGTAAAGGAAGAGAAAGTTGACTTACCTAATTTTTTAAGGCTGTTAAACTTAGACATGAAAACCGATTTGCCTAAATACCTTTCAAACTTTGCAGATAACGAAATAGAGGTAAACTCTGTTAAGGATGTTGTTAATTTCAATAAAAAAGATTCAATTCATATTATGCCTTATGGTCAAAAACTATTTGAAGGCATTGTAGCAGACAGTGCAACCAATGGAGAGTTTCAAAATATAAAAAACACATTAAAAACTAATGGAAGAATCTTTTATGATAAACCAATGAAAAAACATAATTTAGATGGTTTTTTATCTATAAATAATTACCATGCAGGTTTTGCTGCAGTGGCTGAATACCCTGCTATAACGGTGCCTATGGGTTACACGGAAAAAGGTGCGCCAAAAGGTTTAACGTTTATTAGTAAACCCTTATCTGAAAATGATTTATTGAGTTGGCCCTATTTGTATGAGCAGGTTTCCAAAAGGCGAAAAGCACCAAAAAATTACAACTAGTTAATCAGTTTATTAATTTCTCCCCAAAGGTCGTTATCAAAACTTGAAGGGCCTAATAAAGCTTCACCAGCATCATCGCCCATTCTAATTATAACAAGATTTTTACTTGGTATAATGTACATTTTTTGATCATTTTTACCCAAACCAGCAATTAAATCATCTGGAGCATTCGGGATTAATCGTCCTTGAAACTCCAAGGTTAAACTAGGGCTTCTATAACTATCTTTTCCGTTTAACCACCATAAAAAACCATACGCTTTATTTAAGTCTTGCGATGTACTTGTCATCGCTTCAAAATAGCTGCTATCATTTAGAATAGCTGTTTTATTCCATGTTCCTTTGTTTAAGTTTAATAGCCCAAATCTTGCCATACTTCTAGCATTGCTATAGTATAGTTTGTAATATCCAAAGGGTATCCAAGCACCTTGCATACCAATTTTGTTTTTCAACTTATCATTAAAATAGCTATCAAAATCGGTGTTTACAGCACCAGCAACAATATCATGCAATATGGTATATGCTCCGTTATGATAAAACCAAAAACTGCCAGATTCATTTTTATAAATAAAACATTCTGGATCTGTACAATTATTATTAGAAACAGTATAATCTAAACCAGTAGTCATGGTTAAATGATTCCAAATACTTATACTTTCTTCTTGTTCTGATGTTAAATTAGACCAGCCGTTACCTAAATAATCTTTTGACGAATCATTAATATTTAAAAAGCCTTCTTGTTGAGCAATACCAGTTGTAAAAGCCACTAGTGTTTTAGCGGCAGAATTCCACGCTAAATTTGAGGCTTCATCTTCTCCATTGCCATACCATTCAACAACTATGCGACCATTTTTTAAAATAATAAAAGCTTTGGTGCCTTTACTTTCAACATAATTTAAAAGCGGTTGTAATGCACTTTCGTTCCACCCTAAATCACCTATCGACTTTGTTTCCCATACATCAGAGTCTATTGGAGGAAAGTAGAGTTCGTCTTGAATTGGGTTTTCATCAATTGGATTATCATTTGATGAGCAATTAAAAAAAGATATAATTACCAATAAAATAAGGTAGAGTTTCTTTTTCATAGTAGCAGGTTTTAATTTAAGACGTATAAATATAAGAAAGGTTTAATTGAAAATAAACGCTTCGAAGCCAAACTTCGAAGTTTCCTTATGAAATTGTCATTCCCGTGAAAACGGGAATCTATTCTAAAAAGTCAAAATTATGTAGTCGCTATTCAATATTCATTAATCATTAAGTATTACGTATCTTTGCGCCCAGATTTATAGAACGTATGCGCACAAAAACTCTTAAAAAAAATAAAATAAACGTAGTAACCTTGGGTTGTAGTAAAAATGTTTACGACAGCGAAATATTAATGGGCCAACTTAAAGCTAACAATAAAGAGGTTGTACATGAAGAAGAAGGTAATATTGTGGTGATTAATACCTGTGGATTTATTAATAATGCAAAGGAAGAAAGTGTTAATACGATTTTAGAATACGTTCAGAAAAAAGAAGAAGGCGAAGTTGATAAGGTGTTTGTAACAGGTTGTTTAAGTGAGCGTTATAAGCCAGATTTAGTTAAAGAAATTCCGAATGTTGACGAGTATTTTGGGACTACAGAATTACCCGGTTTACTAAGAGCTTTGGGTGCCGATTATAAACACGAACTTATTGGCGAGCGTTTAACGACGACACCTAAAAATTATGCCTATTTAAAAATTGCTGAAGGTTGTGACAGACCTTGTAGTTTTTGTGCCATTCCTTTAATGCGAGGAAAACATAAAAGCACGCCTATTGAAGATATTGTTATTGAAGCTGAAAAATTAGCTGAGAATGGCGTTAAAGAACTCATTTTAATTGCACAAGATTTAACCTATTACGGACTCGATTTATACAAAAAACGAAATTTAGCAGAGCTTCTTGAAGCTTTAGTAAAAGTTGAAGGTGTGGAGTGGATTCGTTTGCATTATGCATTTCCAACAGGATTCCCAATGGATGTATTGGACGTGATGAATCGCGAGCCTAAAATTTGTAACTATTTAGATATTCCGTTGCAACATATTTCTGATGCTATTTTAAAAAGTATGCGCCGCGGAACAACTCAAGAAAAAACAACTAAATTATTAAAAGATTTTAGAGCTGCTGTTCCTAATATGACGATTAGAACCACCCTTATTGTTGGATATCCGGGTGAAACCGAAGCAGATTTTCAAACTTTGAAAAACTGGGTCAAAGACATGCGTTTTGAGCGTTTAGGATGTTTTACTTATTCTCACGAAGAAAACACACATGCTTATAATTTAGAAGATGATGTGCCAGAAGAAGTGAAAATTGACAGAGCAAACCAAATTATGGAAATTCAATCTCAGATTTCTTGGGAATTGAATCAGCAAAAAATAGGGCAGGAGTTTAAAGTGGTTATTGATAGAAAAGAAGGAAATTATTTTATCGGACGTACCGAATTCGATTCGCCCGATGTAGATAACGAAGTTCTTATTGATGCAACAAAAATCTATTTAAAAACAGGGGAGTTTGCAAATGTAAAAATTATTGAAGCTGAAGATTTCGATTTGTATGCAGAGGTAGCTCATTAATTAATTGAGTGTTTCGTTTAATGCTCAACTGATATCAAATCGTTTTAATACTTTGTGACTCCACTCAGTACAAGTTGTTTTATATTAGCAGCTAAACGGTGGTAGCTGAAATTTTTTACAAAGTCAAGTCTTTAAATCTACAACTCAACCGCGTTATTATTTACAAAGAAAATGGCATTTACTAAAAACAGTTTTCCGTTTTCCCAAAAGCTTCTAAACATAACATCGTCTACCATATAAATCATGCTGCCTTTACCAATACGTTCTTCTCCAAAAATTAAAGAGTTGTTTAATTTCTTTAAAGTATTACTTCCAGCAAAGCCAGAAACTTGAGTTGGGTTATTGTCTAAATAAGACACATTGAAATTATTATCACTTAGTAATTTATACGGGCTACTACCCAACTTAAGCGAAAAATATATATTACTATAACCAAAAGCCATTGGGTGTGTATTATCTACTTTTGTTTTAAAAATAGCGCCAGAAATTAGGTTTTTAATAGCTTCACGTTCTCGGTTTGCGTAAGGAATTAAGTTAATGGTATCTTTTTCTTTTTTGTTGATTTCGTTCTTTTTTAGCTTGAATCCTTTTTTGTCAGCAAAAGCCTTTAAGGCATTACTAATGGCAATTACTTTTCCGCCTTTGGTAACCCATGATTTTAATTTCTCTAAACCTTTTTCGTTTAAAATACTTTTGTAATTCCCGCTAGGAATAATAAGTACATCAAATTTGTTTAAATTTAAACCGCTAAAGTTATTAGTGTTAATTGAGGTAATTGGGTAATGTATTTGCTGCTCGAAAAAGTGCCAAAGTGCGCCATAATTTAATGATGATGTGCCTTTGCCAGAAAGTATGGCGATTTTTTGTTTGTTAACTAATTTAATTTCTGGCGAACCAAAATCTGGGCCACTTGTAGAAAACCCAGATTGTACAGCATGTAGTTCACGATTATATGTATTAGCCGACTTTAAAACGATATTATCGAAATTATCCACCTTTTTATTATCACCTCTTACAATAATTAAAGACCCTCTATTAAAGGATTTCTCTTCAGTTTTTAAAGGCTTTTCGGTAAATCTAACTTTTATATTTTGCTTTAATAAGTCCGCTAAAAATTCTGCATCTTTTAAATGATTCCATTTTACAATATAACCAGTTGCAGTTTTGCTAATGGTGTTGTTTATTGTAGTTGTTGGTTTGGTTGCGTTAAAGCGTACTAAGTTCTTACTAGCAATAGCGTTTAATCCGTAAGCATAAGGTATGCTCCACGCCGTAATATCATAAGTTATAGAATCGTTTAATTTGGTATTAGGTTCAAAAAGCACTTTTACCATTTTTCCCTTTGGTTGATTAGTGCTTACCACCAAATCGTTCGATGATGTATTTATTTGCCCTTGTGAAGACGTAGTATAATTATAACCGCTAACTTTTCCGCTTTGAGCAAAACCATAAGTAATCTCGTGTTTATCTAGTAGGTTTTTTAAGGATTCAATTTTATCTGAATTGCCATTTAAAACATAACTTTTATATTTTAAGTTTGAATTATTAAAGAATTTTTTAAACTCAATATTTAATTTTTCAGCATTTTTTGAAGCTATTTCAACAGTTGATAAGGCGGCAGTTGTATGATGCGCAATTCTATCAACGAGAGTTAAAACGTTGCCTTCATCATTTAAAATACCTAATCCAGCACGTCCGTGACCGGCTTGCTCGTAAGTCATCCCAATAGCTCCCATGTAGGTTGGGTAGGTGTCGCCATAACTAGGATAGAGCAAATCGAAACGTTCTTTAGTAAAATAAAGCCAGCCAGCCGCATCAAAATATTTAGCATGATTTTTCCCAATCTGTGTCTGAAAATAGCGTTGCCAATTGGTAATTATTTCATGAAAAGGTTCTGCTGCTGGCGCAAAATAATACGGTTCATTAATCCCTTGTTCATGAAAATCGACATGAATATGTGGCAACCATTTGTTGTATATTTTAAGTCTTGAAGCAGATTCAATTTGTGTTGCCCAAGCCCAATCTCTATTCAAATCAAAAAGATAATGGTTTGGTCTTCCACCTGGCCAAGGCTCATTATGTTCGCTGGCTTGTTGATTGATATTGTATGGCTTACTAGCTGTTTCGTTATACCAATTGGCGTATCGATCGCGTCCGTCTGGATTTATGCAAGGATCAATTATTACCAAAGTGTTTTTTAGCCACTCTTGTTTTTCGGTTAAGAGCTTGTAAAGCGTTTTCATTGCAGCCTCTGTACTTGATGCTTCGTTACCATGAACATTATAACTTAACCATACAATTGCAACATCAGTATTTGTTGGTGTGCCATTATTCATGCCAGTATTTTTTAAGTTATTTTGGCGGATAGTTTCAAGGTTATGTAAATTTTCTTCGGATGAAACATAAGCAAGCATCAGAGGTCTGCGCTCGTAAGTTTCACCATATTTTTCTAGCTTTATTTGATTTGGAAGTTGATTGGAAACATGTTTAAAATAATCGACTACTTGATGGTGTCTTGAAAATTGAGTACCCAAATCGTACCCTAAAAATTCAGAAGGAGATTGAAGATTTTGAGAGTTAGCATTAAATATAAATGCTAAAAAAGCTAATAAGAGAAAATTACTTAAATACTGTTTCATAAATAATGGAGAATTAATTGAGAGCTAATTTACTTAATTTATAACATAAAAAAACCTGATATATTTATCAGGTTCTAAAGCTTTTTATTTCTTATACTAAATTTAATTCCAAACATGATTAACTAACCAATCAGTAGCATCTTGTAAATAGAATGCATATTCGCAAGGTTCATTATGGGTTAAATCTGGAGCTACAACCATTGTAATATCACTACCAGATTCAATACTAGCATTTACCCAATTTTCGACATTTTCTACAGGGAATAGCGCATCTTCTTGTCCATGAATAACATATACTGGAATAGGGATTTGTCTGCCTATACCACTATTTGTGGTATTGTATTGACTTGCCATAGGAATGGATGCTGAAAATATGTTAGATTGTGTTTCAGCAAAAAACCAGCTTCCGTTACCTCCGTCGCTATAACCATGTATTACAATTTTATTTGTGTCTACAGGAAGATATGTAGATGCCAAATCTACTAGAGTTTTAACTTGCTCATTATTTTCTATTGTAGGCCATAGTTTGCCATTGCTATTAGGGCTTAAAATAATGGCATCAAGAGATTCAAACCCTACTTCGGCTAAACACTCTGTAAATTTATGCGAATCAGGAGATATACCACATGAAGCGCATCCATGTAGAGTAATAATTAGAGGTCTCTTGTTATTTGTAAAATCTACATCGGGCATTACTACTCTAAACTTCCAAATATCATTCTCAAGATTTTCTAGGTCTACATCATTGTGTCCAGTTTTAAAATCAATATTTTCAAAATCTTCTTGAATATTTTCATAAGTTCTTGGTCCTGGTTCTGCAATATCGGGTTCATCAAAAACACCAGATTTATTACAACTTAATAAAGTGAATAGGAAAAAAGAATAGATTAATATGAAATTTTGATTTTTCATGATTGATTTATTTTGATGACGTTATGTGAAATTACTAAAAATTGTATGAATTAATAGTGTATTTTTATTAAAAAGTTAAGGATAATGCAATTTTGATATAAAAAATGGAGTGTTGAAATATTGATTAAAAGACAAATGCTTTAACGTATTTTTTAGAATGATAAAAATTGAATAGCTGTATATTTGTATAGCTTTTAAATTAAACATGCAGCAAAATTATATTCCGTTTCGAGATACTGGTTACTTTTCACCACTAATTTGTGATTATTTAGACGAAAAAAATGAATTAAATTCGTCTTATAATCGTTTTCCAAAGCTTGAAAATTTTAAAGACCAAATAGAAGAAAAGCGTCGTTCTGAATTTGTTTCAGAATCTCATCGTATAGTTTTAGCTTCAGTTTTAAAAAAACAATATCAAAATATTCAAGCATCAAAAGGCACACTTCAAAATATTGAATTATTAAAATCAGAGAATACCTTTACAATTACCACAGGACACCAGCTTAATTTATTCACAGGACCTTTATATTTTCTGTATAAAATAATTTCAACAATAAACCTTTCAAAAGTATTAAAAGAAGCATACCCAAAATACAATTTTGTACCTGTGTATTGGATGGCTACCGAGGATCACGATTTCGAAGAAATTAATTATTTCAATTTTGAAGGCAAAAAAGTACAGTGGAATAAGCAATCAAATGGTGCGGTTGGCGAATTATCAACCAACGGATTAGATAAGGTTTTTGAGTTGTTTTCAAAAGAATTAAGCAGCAGTAAAAATGCCGATTATTTAAAGCAGTTATTTGAAGAAGCTTATATAAAACATGATAACTTAACGGATGCCACACGTTTTTTAGCAAACCAATTATTTAAGGATTATGAATTGGTAATTATTGATGCTAATGATGCCGATTTAAAAAAGCAATTTATCCCTTTTATAGAAGATGAATTATTAAATCAAACGTCGTTTACTGAAGTTTCAAAAACCAATATCAAACTTGAAAAAAGTTATAATATTCAGGTTAATCCCAGAGAGATTAATTTATTTTATTTAAAAGAAAATTTACGCGAACGTATTGTTTTTGAAGACAACGTTTACAAAGTAAATAATACAGATATCACGTTTAATAAAGATGAAATTTTAAATGAAGTAAAAAATCATCCAGAACGCTTTTCACCAAATGTGATTATGCGTCCGTTATATCAAGAAGTTATTTTGCCAAATCTATGTTATATTGGCGGGGGAGGTGAGCTAGCTTATTGGTTTCAGTTAAAAGAATTTTTCAATAAAGTAAAAGTACCGTTTCCTATATTATTGTTGCGTAATTCGGTTTTAATTCAAACCGAAAATCAGTATAAGAAACTTGAAAAATTAAATATTTCAAAAACAGACATTTTTTTAAAGCCTAATGCTTTTATAAATAAAAAAGTAAGACAAATTTCTGATATTGAAATTGACTTTTCTCAACAAAAAGAATATCTTAAAAAACAATTTGAAGATTTATATAAATTAGCCGAACAAACAGATAAATCATTTTTAGGAGCAATAAAAGCCCAAGAAACAAAACAATTAAAAGGATTAGATAATCTTGAAAAACGTCTGTTAAAAGCTCAAAAAAAGAAGTTAGCAGACCAAGTTTCTCGAATGACTGATATTCAAAGAGCCTTATTTCCAGGAAGTAGTTTACAAGAACGTAATACAAATTTCTCAGAATTTTATTTAGAATATGGAGAAGAATTAATCCCTAATTTGATTAAAAGTTTACAACCTCTAAAGGGTGATTTTTTAATACTAAACATGTAATATTAAATGCATAAAATAGATATAGAGTTAGTTGAAATGACTATGGATGTTATGAAATATACCATAGATAGAATTTCATCTACAAACCCTAAAATAGGGAAGCCTAAAAAATCTGAAGAATTAAAAGCATTAGTAGGAGAAACCATTACCAGAGAAGGTATAGGTGGCGAGGTTGCTTTTAAAAAATGGAGAAAATACTTAATGAAAAGTAATGTGCCTGTAGATCATCCAAGAAATTTAGCTTTCGTGCCAGCGGCTCCAACACGAGCAGCGATTATGTTCGATTTGGTAACATCGGCATCAAGTATACATGGTGCGTATTGGATGGAAGGTGCTGGTGGTATTTTTTGCGAAAATGAAGCCATGAAATGGATTGTGTCTTTAACCGGTTTGCCTAAAGGTGCATTTGGTGTTTTTACAAGTGGTGGGACTGCTGCAAACTTATCGGCAATTGTTACAGCGCGTGAACACTGGAGAGAGAATGATGCGTTTAAAGGAGAAAAAGGATTAATAATAGCATCCATAGGTGCGCATTCTTCAATAAAAGCTATGGCAAAAGTAGCCGATGTTGACATTTTATTGGTAGATACAGAGGATATAATGTATGGCTCAGAGTTACAAAAAACGATTGATGGTTTAACTGAGCATCAGCGCATGCGTTTATTTGCAGTTGTTGGTACTGGTGGAACAACCAATGCAGGAATTATTGATGATTTAGAAGGTATTGCTTCTATTTGCGAAAAAGAAAATTTATGGTTTCATGTTGATGCTGCTTATGGTGGTGGCGCTTTAGCAGCCGATTCTGTAAGACATTTGTTTAATGGTATTGAAAAAGCAGATAGTATTACAATCGATCCGCATAAATGGATGTTTTCGCCTTACGATTGTGGAGCAGTTATTTATAAAAATCTAGAATTGGCAAAACAAGCACACTCACAACAAGGGTCTTATTTAGATATTTTTAAAGATGAAGGCGCGCATGGTTTCAACCCAACCGACTACCAAATACAATTAACACGTCGTGTTAGAGGTTTGCCTCTGTGGTTTTCATTAGCAACTCATGGGACTGATAGATATAAAGAAGCTATAGAACGTGGTATTGAATTAGCACAAATTGCTGGCAGAATGATTGAAAAAAATCCTCATGTTGAGTTAGTGCGAGAACCAAGTTTATCATGCGTTTTATATAGAAGAATAGGATGGAGTCCAGAAGATTATACGCATTGGACTTACGAAAATCATAGAAAAGGATTCGCTTTAGTAACACCAACAAAATGGAAAAATGGTAATGCTTTTGAAACCGTTTCACGTTTCTGTTTTATTAACCCGGATACTACAGAAAATGACATAGAAATGATTTTAGATTCCATGGTTTAAAAAATGTTAAAAAAAGAGGGATTGGTAATTCGTCAATATAAAATCAATTATTACTTTTGCGCATGCAACACGACAAGGTATTAATTTTAGACTTCGGATCGCAATACACACAACTTATTGCACGTAGAGTTAGAGAACTTAACATATATTCCGAAATACACCCATTCAATAAAATTCCAACAAACGTAGAAGAATACAAAGCCGTAATTCTTTCTGGCAGCCCATTTTCAGTAAGAGGAGAAGCTGCTCTACATCCAGATTTATCTGTGATAAGAGCAAAAAAGCCATTACTTGCTGTTTGTTACGGAGCACAATATCTAGCACACTTTTCTGGGGGAGAAGTAGCGCCATCAAATACAAGAGAGTATGGTCGTGCAAATTTATCATTTATAAAAGATGATGAATTATTCTTCGCAAATATTTCAGAAGGAAGTCAAGTTTGGATGAGTCATAGCGACACCATCAAACAATTGCCAACAAATGCTGTTTTATTGGCGAGTACGAACGATGTTAAAAATGCAGCCTATAAAATTGAAGGCGAACAAACTTATGCTATTCAATTTCATCCAGAGGTGTATCATTCAACCGATGGAAAACAACTTTTAGAGAATTTTTTAGTTGGTATTTCTGGACTCAAACAAGATTGGACACCAGATTCTTTTGTTGAAGAAACTGTTGAAGCTATTCAAGAAAAAGTAGGGAATGATAAAGTGGTTCTAGGACTTTCTGGAGGTGTAGATTCTACCGTAGCTGCAGTTTTATTAAACAAAGCTATTGGTAAAAACCTGTATTGCATTTTCGTGAATAATGGTTTGCTTCGAAAAAATGAGTTCGAAAATGTGTTAAAACAATATGAAGGCATGGGGCTTAACGTAAAAGGCGTTGATGCATCAAAGCGATTTCTTGATGCTTTAGCGGGTATTGAAGATCCAGAGAAAAAACGTAAAGCTATTGGAAACTCTTTTATTGAGGTTTTTGATGATGAAGCGCATAAATTAGAAGATGTAAAATGGTTGGCACAAGGGACTATTTATCCAGATGTTATTGAAAGTGTATCTGCTACTGGTGGACCTTCAGCAACTATAAAAAGTCATCATAATGTTGGTGGTTTGCCAGATTTTATGAAACTTAAAATTGTGGAGCCACTTCGCGCTATTTTTAAAGATGAAGTAAGACGCGTTGGTGCTACTTTAGGTATTGACCCAGAACTTTTAGGCCGTCATCCTTTTCCAGGACCAGGTTTAGGTATTCGAATTTTAGGCGATATTACAGCCGAAAAAGTACGTATTCTTCAAGAGGTTGATGCTATTTTTATAAACGGATTAAAATCTTGGGGCTTATACGATAAAGTTTGGCAAGCAGGTGCCATGTTACTCCCTGTAAACAGTGTTGGTGTTATGGGCGACGAGCGTACATACGAAAAATGTGTAGCACTTAGAGCTGTAGAAAGTACCGATGGTATGACAGCCGATTGGGTAAACTTACCTTACGAGTTTCTTCAAAAAACGTCAAACGATATAATAAATAAAGTAAAAGGCGTTAATAGAGTAGTATACGATATTAGCTCGAAACCACCTGCAACCATTGAGTGGGAATAATTTGGTGACTTGCTAATTAATTGTGTGTCATGATTATATCAATAAAGTTATCTGGTTTATGCAAAATGTTCGTATATAATTAAGTAAGTTAAAAAAGTATTGTCTTTGTATATCATATTCTTTTTGGCATACTATATGTATAATTAAAAGTATTAAGGATATTACAAGTATTATTATCGTAATTAAAAATAGATTACATGAATAGATTTCTTACCGTTTTATGTTTATTATTACTATTTAGTTTTAATACAATTAATGCTCAAAACTTCAGTACGCATCAAGTTAAAAAAGGAGAAACTATTGAAGCTATTGCAAAAAGATATTTTGTAACACCATCAGATATTTACGCATTAAATCCAGATGCCAAAAAGGAGTTAAAACCAAATACGGTTTTAATTATTCCAGTTTCTAAGGCTAAAAAGCCTAAAATGGTTATAGTTAAAGAATTGCAGGGATTTAAAAAGCATAAAACTAGAAGAAAAGAAACCTTATATAGTTTAGCAAAAAGGTACAATGTATCTGAAGATGATATAAAAAAATACAATAAATTTTTATACGCAGATCCGCTTAGAAAAGGTGATAAACTACAAATTCCTATATTTAAAATAACTGAAGAGATTGAAGCAAACCCTACAAAAACTTACGTTGTCCAACCCAAAGAAGGTAAATGGCGTATTGCTTATAAATTTGGAATGTCGGTTAAAGAGCTAGAAGAGCTTAATCCAGAAATGGGGGATGTTTTAAAAGATGGTCAGGAAATAATAGTGCCAAATATTGAAGATGATAAAGAACGGGAAGTTGATGAAAAATATAGCTATTATAAAGTATTACCAAAAGAAGGTTTTTATCGATTAAAGCTTAAATTAGGATTAGAACAAGCAGAATTAGAAGCTTTAAATCCAGAGTTAGCAGAAAGTGGTTTAAAAGTAGGTATGATTTTAAAAATACCTTTTACCGATGCTGTTTCAATTGAAGAATCAAACAATATTAACTTAGCCGATAGCATTGTAGACTTTAATACAAAACGCATTGCCATTATGCTGCCTTTTAGGTTAAATAGAGTTGATTTTGGAACTGTTGATGATACTAAAAAGAGTATTACTAAAGACCCTTATTTAGATGCTTCATTAGATTTTTATTCAGGAGTTTTATTGGCTATCGATTCTTTGAAAACCTTAGGTGTTTCACTTAAAGTAGATGTGTATGATACTAAGAATGAAGTTGGTGAAGTGTCAAAAATAATAGATGAAAATGATTTTGAAACGGTTAATGCTGTAATAGGGCCATTAACCCCAAACACTTTTGAAAAAGCTGCATTAAAATTAAGGAGCTATAATGTACCAGTGGTTTCTCCAATTGGATTGAATTTAAAATTATACGATAATGTATTTCAATCCAGACCACCAAATGATAAATTGAAAAGTACTTTAGTTAATCATGTGAAAGCTGATACTCTGGCGAATAACATAGTTGTTGTTTCAGATTCAAAGCACACTCAAATCTCTAATGATTTAAAAAGAGATTTTAATCATGCAAAACAAATTCATTCAAAAAAAGATAAGGAAGGTGTAGATAAGTTTTTTGTCACTAAGCAAGATATAGAAGATGCTTTAAAACCTGGTAAAAACATTGTGTTTTTAGAAACAAAAGATGATGGTTTTGTTTCTAATGTTACAAGCATTTTAGCTTCATTAATTAAAGAAGAAAACACCAAAACAAATACTCAAGCTATAGAAATAACCTTGGTTACTACCAACATGAATAATGCTTTTACTAGTGATGGTGTTTCTAACGAGCATCTATCAAAATTACAATTTCTTTATGCAACCACATCTAAATCGTATAACGAAACCGATAATAACGCTTTTGTAAAACGTTATGAAAAACTTTATAATACAACACCAAATAGTGCAGCAGTTAAGGGCTTTGATTTGACTATGGATGTTGTATTACGTATAGTGTCTTCAGCAGATCTATACATGTCTGTTAATAACGCACCACTAACTGAATATGTAGAAAACAAGTTTGCATACAAAAAAAAACTTTTTGGTGGTTATTATAATGATACAGTGTATTTAGTAAAATATCAAAATTTAACAATCGTTGAGGTAAAACAATAAGCTTTAAAGCGAAACGTTTTAGTTTTACATCATTGCGAAGGAGGCACGACTGCGGCAATCTCATAAAAGAATTGTAAGTAGCCAAATACTCTAATTGTTATTTTTAATCTTCATTTTTTCTGTGATAAAATTATTATTTGTTTTATGTTTTTTTGTTTGTGTTCAAGACGAACCTGCAATGTCTTGGAATGAATCTTACAAACTATCTTGGGCAGATTTTAAAGGGGAACCAAATTATAAAGTAAGTGCCGTTGCTATTACAGCTTCTGGTATTTCATTTGGGTTTTCGGTAAGAGAAACAGATTCAAAAGTTATAAGCTTTACAACTGAGGTGTTTTGTCATTTTTATCCAGAACAATCGTGGTATAAACCCAATGTTGCAGATAATCATGTTTTAGGTCACGAACAATTGCATTTTAATATTACCGAACTACATGTGCGTAAATTTAGGCAACGAATTAGCCAGCTTAAAATATCAAATACTATTAAGAATGAATTACGGCAACTTAATAAATCAATTAACGAAGAGCTGTCTGTAATGCAAGATAAATATGATGCTGAAACTAATTATTCAAGACATTTTGAAAACCAAGCAAAATGGAAAACCTATATTGCGGAAGAACTAGAAAAGTTTTCAAAATATAAATCAAACTAGACATTGCGAATCAGGGATGGAAGCCTATATTGCGCGCAGTTGAAATATGGTAATCTGTTTAAAGTATGACTAGTAATATGACTCCAGATAAAGATTTTTTAATAAAACTGGCACATACCAAAATGCCTTTTGGTAAATATAAAGACCGTTACTTAATCGATTTGCCAGAATACTATATTGTCTGGTATAATAATAAAGGCTTCCCTAAAGGTAAATTAGGTGATATGCTTAAACAGGTTTATGAACTTAAATTAAATGGACTTGAAGATTTAATTAGGAATATTAAGCAAAAGTATCCTAGATAAGTGTCTTAGGTTATTAATTAGTTGCGTATTTAATAATTAATCAGCTAAAGTATCACAATAGAATCCTATTTTCTTAATTTGGGTAATTAAATCTTCCTCTTCCAAATTGTAATTAACCTCAATTTTTAAAACATTATCTATATCTTCAATATCTATTGACCATTTTATAATCCTAGAATGATTGTTTAAAAAAGGTTCTATAATTTTAACTTTTTCACTAGTCTTAATATCAGTTTTTAATATTAAAAGCTTTGTATGCAACGTATTATTTTGGTAAAAGAAATTAATCATTTAAATATCTTCTTTGTTTATACGCTCTAAATATTCTTCGTAAGCTTTATTGCCTTCCTCTTTCCAGAAACTGTCATAATGTTTCCATTTAGAAAATTCTCTTTTACCACCTTCATTACAATAATGTTTTGATTTTTTAGATGAATTACCATCGCCACCAAAATTACAACCACCAAGCAATATTTTAAAGAGTATAAAAATACCAGCGGCTTCCCAAAACGTAAGGGTTGTAAGCCCAAATATCATAGGCATCAACCAATTCCATAACCACATTATTATAAAACCAAATAGTATGGCTAACCCAGTTATAAAAATACCTCCAAAAATTATCATTCCTATAATTTCTCCAGGAGATTTACCGCGAAATTTATGTTTAAAGTAATTTGACATGTTTGTTTGTTTTAATTAATAATTTCTTTTTTATGTTTCAATTTTTTGTACAAAAGCGAAATAGCTCTGTGGCGTCTAGACATTAAAGTGCCTATTGGAATACCTGTTTCTTTTTCAATCTCTTTGTAAGTATAACCTTCAAAATCAATAGCTATAATAATATTTTTATAGTCTGGTTTTAAGCCTAAAATAGCTGATTTCAGTGCTTCTTTCATTTGCTCAGGATATGAATTATCTGCAGATTCATAAATAATTGATGCAAATTCTATTAGCTTATTTTCATTTTGGGTGTCATAATCAACTCTATTTTTCTTTGATGTTCTCATGACGTCAATAACCTTATTTTTTAGTGCTCTGTAAACAAAACTTGCCACATTGTTTATAGGAGAATATCTATCAGCACCAGTAAACAGTTTTAAAGCTACATCTTGAATAATGTCCTCCGCATCTCTGTTAATACTAGCCTTAATATTTGAGCTTACATAAGTTTTAAGAGATGTGTATTCCTCATTAAAAAACGCATTAAGCTTTTTATTGTTTTCTGATTGATGATTCATTTAAAAGACTCTTTTTAAAGGCTCTTCTATTATAAAGACGCAATTTTTTTAATCTATTGCATTTTTTTTTACTTTATTTTAAAGTAAGACGATTAAGAATTAGAAATGTGTCAAGAAAGTTTTAAATAAAATTATAGATAAATGTTTTAAACTTCAAGATATTATTATATCTATAGATTTTATAGGAATTGATAGGCTATAAGATTGCCAATTTTTAAACGACTTTTTTGTTAATAAGAATAACTAAATAACTATTTAAATTTTGTAAATTTGCCTGCGTTTATAAGCGCAACATGACAACTACAACAAAATACATATTCGTAACCGGTGGTGTTACATCTTCTCTAGGAAAAGGCATAATTGCTGCATCTTTGGCTAAACTATTACAAGCACAAGGATATAGAGTAACTATTCAAAAATTAGATCCATACATTAACGTAGATCCAGGAACATTAAATCCTTATGAGCACGGAGAATGCTACGTAACCGAAGATGGTGCAGAAACTGATTTAGATTTAGGGCATTACGAGCGTTTTTTAAACGTACCTACAAGTCAAGCTAATAATGTTACTACAGGTCGTATTTACCAGAGTGTTATTGAAAAAGAACGCAGAGGTGAATTTTTAGGTAAAACCGTACAAGTTGTACCCCATATTACAGACGAGATAAAACATCGTGTACAGCTTTTAGGGAATTCTGGCGATTACGATATTGTTATTACCGAAATTGGAGGAACCGTTGGAGATATTGAATCCTTGCCATACATAGAAGCAGTAAGACAATTACGTTGGGATTTAGGCGATAATAATGGTTTAGTTATACATTTAACTTTAGTACCATACCTCTCAGCTGCGGGCGAATTAAAAACAAAACCCACACAGCATAGTGTAAAAACATTGATGGAAAGTGGAGTGCAAGCAGATATTTTAGTTTGTAGAACAGAGCATGAATTACCTGAAGATTTGCGTAAAAAATTAGCGTTATTTTGTAATGTTCGTGAAGAAGCTGTAATTCAATCTATTGATGCATCTACTATTTACGATGTACCTAACTTAATGTTAGAACAAGGTTTAGATAAAGTAGTGCTTAAAAAATTAGCATTAAAAAGCACAACACCAGATATAACTAGATGGAATCAATTTTTAACACGTCATAAAAATCCAAAATCAGAAATAACCATTGGTTTAATAGGCAAATATGTTGAGTTACAAGATTCGTATAAATCTATTTTAGAAGCTTTTATTCATGCAGGTGCGGAAAATGAAGTAAAAGTGAATGTAGAGTCTGTTCATTCAGAATATATAAATTGCGATAACGCTAAATTAAAACTGTCGCATTTAGATGGCGTTTTAGTAGCTCCAGGTTTTGGAGAACGTGGTATTGAAGGTAAAATTGATGCTGTTAAATATGTGCGTGAAAATAACGTGCCATTTTTTGGTATTTGTTTAGGGATGCAAATGGCAGTAATTGAATTTGCGCGAAATGTTTTAAACATAGTGGATGCCGATTCTACAGAGATGAGTGCTACTACAAAAAATCCTGTAATAGATTTAATGGAAGAACAAAAAACCATTACAGATAAAGGAGGAACCATGCGTTTAGGAGCTTGGGATTGTGAGTTAAAAATGGGAAGCAAAGTTCGAGATATTTATAAATCTGAGACTATTAGTGAGCGTCACAGACACCGTTACGAGTTTAATAGTAATTACAAAGAACAATTGGAAGCTGCAGGTATGTTTGCAACGGGTTTAAATCCAAAAACAGGTTTAGTAGAAATTGTTGAAATACCTGAGCACCCATGGTTTGTTGGTGTACAATATCATCCAGAATATAAGAGTACAGTTGCAAATCCGCACCCATTGTTCGTGGCATTTGTAAAGGCAGCATTAAACAATCATAAAAGAAAAAAGGGTGTCAGTATGGCACAAAATTAAAGTTGGATAGCTTATTGATTAATCAATTGCTGTTGTAATATTGTTTATTATAAAATTAAGCTTGTCATAATTGGGTAAAGCAAAATATCTTATTTTGAGATTTTGCATTTTAATCAGAATGACACAAATTAAAATATGGAAGAAAAAAAACTAGACATTAATTCGATAATAGGTTTCGTGCTTATTTTTGGAATAATGATGTTTTGGCTTTGGCAAAACCAACCAACACCAGAAGAATTAGAAGCTCAAGAAAAAGCAAAACAAGAACAAGTTGAAGCTGAAAAGAAGGCTGAAATACCAGAAGAAGCTAAGGTAACTACTGTCCAAGATTATAGTGTGCCAACAGTTTCAGATTCTTTAAAATTAATCAATCTACAAAATAAATTAGGAGCTTTTGCTTATTCAGCAGCCAATGCATCAGATAAAGAAACTGTTGTAGAAAGCGATTTATTAGCTTTGAAATTCAATAATAAAGGAGGGTATCTGTCAGAAGTTAAATTAAAGAAATTTGTAGATTTCGATTCAGTTCCTATCTATTTGATAAAAGATAATAATGCCGCTTTCAATATCAATTTCGGTACGCTAGATAGTAGAACACTAAATACTAAAGATTTGTATTTCGAGCCATCTGTAGCAAAAAATGGAGAGATTACAGTAGTTTCAATGAAGCTTAAAGTATCAGATTCTAAATTTTTAGAATATCGTTATGAGATTAAAGAAGGCGATTACATGATGGATTTTACCATCCGTTCTCAAGGTTTAAGCGATGTTATTAATAGTTCTCAAGCTGTAAATTTAGATTGGAATTTAAAAACCTACCGTCATGCAAAAAGTATTTCTTACGAGAATAGATATACCGAGGTTGTTTTTGAGTATGAAGATGGTAAAGATGATTATCTAGGGCAACAAGAAAGTACCGAAGATATCGCAGAAGATGTAAGTTATGTAGCATTTAAACAGCATTTCTTTACATCCATATTATTAGCCGATGCGCCTTTTAAAACAGGGAGATTTTTATCTCAAAATTTAGTTCAAGACGAAGAGATTGATACTGTATATACTAAAGCTTTTACTACTACATTACCTTTAGAACTAGCTGGTGGTGAAATAAACAAGACCATGGATTGGTATTATGGTCCAAGTGACTATAAAGTATTAAATAGTTACAATAGAAATTTAGATGAAATTGTACCGTTAGGTTGGGGAATTTTTGGATGGATTAACCGTTACCTTTTTATTCCTTTATTTGGGTTTTTAGGAGGCTTTTTACCTTACGGGATTGCTATTATTGTGATGACAATATTGATAAAGCTGATTATGTCTTTTGTGCAATACAAGCAGTTTTTGTCACAGGCAAAACTTAAAATTTTAAAGCCAGAGTTAGATGAGATTCGCGAAAAACATAAAAATAATAAAGCAAAAGCACAACAAGAAACTTTAGCATTACAAACAAAAGCAGGTGCGAGCCCAATGGCAGGTTGTATGCCAGCACTAATACAATTACCTGTATTTTATGCGTTGTTTCAATTTTTTCCATCGGCTTTCGATTTGCGTCAAAAAAGCTTCCTTTGGGTAAAAGATTTATCATCTTATGATACCATTGCAGAATTACCATTCCATATTCCATTTTATGGAGACCATGTTAGTTTATTTCCAATATTGGCATCTATAGCTATTTTCTTTTATATGCGTTTAACAACAGGCCAACAAATGGCATCGCAACCAACACAAGAAGGGATGCCAGATATGGGTAAAATGATGAAGTATATGATGTACTTCTCACCAATAATGATGCTGTTTTTCTTTAATAACTACGCATCAGGTTTAAGTTTATACTACTTCATTTCTAACTTAATTAGTATCGGAATTATATTAGTGATTAAGAATTATATTCTTGACGAAGATAAAATTCATGCACAAATTCAAGAGAATAAAAAGAAGCCTAAAAAGCAAGGTCGTTTTCAGAAAAAAATGGCTGAAATGATGGAACAGGCTGAAAAACAAAAACAAGCGCAACAAAAACGTAAGTAATATAAATAATTGGTGTTCGCTAATCTGAACTCGCCTGTGCTGAATTTATTTCAGTATTTCAGATTCACATTAAAAACTTTAAAAGCTGTCAAATTAAATGTTTGGCAGCTTTTTTGTAATATACATTTTGATAATATTTTTCGTTAGTATTACATAAATCATTAAAAAATGAAACATACATTTATTTACTTATTGTTTTTTATTAGCTCACTAACTTTTGCACAAAGTATAAACCAATTTGATGCCAACGGAAAACGCCATGGTATTTGGAAAAAAACATTTCAAGACACCAATGTTTTAAGGTACGAAGGCGAATTTTTTCACGGTAAAGAAATAGGGTTGTTTAAGTTTTATAAAAACATAAAAAAGAAAGCAGTTTTAACTGCGACAAAACAGTTTAATAAAACTGACAATAAAGCTTATGTAAAGTTTTTATCTTCCAAAGGCAAGCTTATTAGCGAAGGACAAATGAATGGAAAAACCTATATAGGCGAATGGAAATACTATCAAAATAGAAATGATAATTTACTCACATTAGAACATTACAATTCTAAAGGCGTCTTAGATGGAGAACGCTTTGTGTATTATGAAAACGGACAGATTGCTGAAAAGCAAACCTATAAAAACGGAAAATTAGATGGTATTTCAGTTTGGTATTCGGAAAAGAATATTGTTCTAAAAGAATTTATTTATGAGAACGGAGAATTACACGGAGTTTCAAAATATTATAATCCTAAAGGTGAATTAATTACAGAAGGGCAATATAAAAAAGGAAAGAAGCATGGTATCTGGAAATACTATGAAAATGGTAAATTGATTGATAAAAAAGATTTTACTTATAAACCTAAGTACATTAAAAAGGAATAAAAATAGAGACTGCCCTAATGGGCAGCCTCCTCTTTTTCATAGACAAGTATTTTCCCTGTCTACAATCTAATAACCAAACTAACTTAACTAAATCAAATACTTTAATTTTGTTTATGGTGAAATGCAACTCTAAAATAGCTTTTGGTTATACAATTTGTTAATTTCACATTAACAGCGGTAATGTTAAATTGTATGTGTCTTTTAAAGTTGCAGAGCTTCACCATTTTATATCGCTGTTTTTTATTTTTAATTACTTGGTAGTAAAACTTTATTTACTACATGTATTACTCCATTACCAGCCTGAACATCTACCGCTACAATGCCAATATCAGAGTTTCCAGCGCCATCGGTAATATCAGCAATGTTATCACCAGTTGCTGGTAATGTAACCGTAATGTTGTCGCCTTGTAAACTTGCAGCAACAGTATCTCCATTTGGAGTTAAATCTCCAGAAGTTACATTTGCACCTCCAATAACATGATGCAATAATACTTGTGTTAACGCAGCTTCTTCTGGAATACTTGCTAACGCATCAAAAGCAGCATTAGTTGGTGCAAACACTGTGAAATTCGGATTAATACCATCACCATTCATACCTTCTGTTCTTGATAAAACTGCAGGAAAATCTGTAGTTGGAGTTAATGTAGTTAGGGCAGTAACTAGAGTTGAAAAATTAGGATCTGCCACTGCAAATGTTACTACAGTTGGAATACCTATTACTGCATCAACAGCATGTATAATACCATTGCTTGCAACTACATCGGCGGCAGCAACAGTAGAAACACCATTAAAAACAACACCATTATCTGTGTTATAGTATAAACTTAAATTGCTCATTCCTGGACCAGTAGCATTCGTGCTTGTATATCCAGCACCCGCAGTAACTAAATCGGTTGACATAGTTACGCCGCTTAAAACATGGTTTAATAATATATTAGATAGAGCATCAGTAGGTACATTAGCCAAAGGTGTTCCGTTTAAGAATGTTGCAAATGCAGCATCGTCTGGTGCTAATACTGTAAATGGTCCAGCTCCGCTTAATACGTTTACTAAATCGCCATCGGCAGCACCTAAAGCGGCAACTAAATTGCTAAAGCTTGGATTTGCTAAAGCATGATCTACAACTGTTGGTAATCCTATTACTTTATCAACTATATGAACTACACCATTAGTCGCCTCTACATCAGCAGTTGAAACTGTTGAAATTCCATTAAATTGTACACCGCTAGAAGTATTATAAAAAATACTCATTTTATTATCGCCTGCACCTGTTGCCATAGTTGATGTGTAACCAGATCCAGCGGCAACTAAATCTGTAGACATTACGCTTCCATCAATTACATGGTTTAAAAGTACTTGTGCTAAAACATCAGTTGGTACATCACCTAAAGCCGCAAAATTATTGTCTGTTAAAAAAGCTGCAAAGGCATCATTAGTTGGAGCTAATACTGTAAAAGGACCTTCTCCAGAAAGTACGTTTGCTAAATCGCCATCAGCAGCCTGTAAAGCAGCATATAGAATACTTAATTCGGGAGTATTATAAGCTTTACTAACTATATTTTCAGGTAGTTTTGGTAAAACTACTTTATCAATTACATGTATAACACCGTTAGCAGCTTGCACATCTGTAACTACTATCATGCTTACTCTTCCGTTTGAATCAGTTAATGTAGCGCCGCCAGTTACGTTAGCTGTTATATCGCCACCTAAGGTAGCTACCGTCATATTATCAGTTAAATTTGAAGCAAGTACGTTTGCACCAGCTACTGCGTGTAAATCTAAGGTTGCTTTCAGAGTTGGTTCATCAATATCATCTAAAGATGATGCTCCAAGCTCTGATAATAAACTTACAAAGGCATCATTTGTTGGTGCAAACACTGTAAATGGAGCAGGAGCTGTACCGTTTGGAGTTGACAGCGTGGTAACATAATCGAATGTTAAATCGCTTCTAGTTAGAGCTGATACTAATATAGAAAAAGTATTGTCAGCTAAAGCAAAATCAACAACAGTTGGTAAACCTATTACAGCATCCACTATATGGATAACACCGTTTGTCGCGTCAATATCTGCAGTTACAACATCTGAAACGCCATTCAAATTAACACCAGACGCAGTGTTTATGTAAATACTTAAATTGCTTTGAGTAGATGCTTCTGTTGCTAAAGTTTTACCGTACCCCTTAGTTAAACCAGATGATTTTAAATCTCCAGAGATTACATGATTTAATAATACTTGTTTTAATACATCCGCAGGTACATCATCCAAACTTGCAAAACCGTTGTCTGATAAAAATTTAGAAAATGCTTCATTTGTTGGTGCAAATACGGTAAATTTTTCACTTCCGTTTAATGTTTCTACAAGGTCTGCACGTTGTAATGCAGCTACTAAACTGCTTAGATCTGAATTAACAGATGCTATCCCTACAATGTTATCTTGTACTTTAAACAGAACTGGATTATCGTCATCACTACATGAGAGTGAAAATGCTGCTACTAGAGTAAGCAGTACTACTTTTTTTAATGCTGTTAATGTTTTCATTTTTTTATGATTTTTATTTTGTTCAACAAATATAAATAAAAGTTAAACATAAATTCAAATTTTGTTCAAACTTTTTTTGAAAAAAATAAACAAAATGTATTTCATCGATGTTTTCATAAGGCTATAAAAACTCTAATTTTCTTTATTTATGCTTATCTTTGTAGCCAATTTTTAATTATGAAACGAGTAATAATAGGGCTTTCAGGTGGTGTAGACTCTAGTGTTGCAGCTTATTTGTTAAAGCAGCAAGGGTATGAGGTTATAGGTTTGTTTATGAAAAACTGGCATGACGATTCTGTTACCATTTCTAACGAATGTCCTTGGTTAGACGATAGTAACGATGCCATGTTAGTTGCTGAAAAATTAGGAATACCTTTTCAAACAGTAGATTTAAGCGAGCAATATAAAGAGCGTATTGTAGATTATATGTTTAACGAATACGAAAAAGGCAGAACACCAAACCCAGATGTACTTTGTAATAGAGAGATTAAGTTTGATGTTTTTATGAAGATTGCTTTAGAACTTGGTGCAGATTATGTTGCTACGGGGCATTATTGCAGAAAAGGAACTATTCAAAAAAATGGTAAAGATATTTATCAATTACTTGCTGGAGTTGATGATAATAAAGATCAGTCGTATTTTTTATGCCAATTATCGCAAGAGCAATTGGCAAAATCGTTATTTCCTATCGGCGAATTAACAAAACCAGAAGTTAGAGATATAGCCACTAAATTAGATTTAGTTACAGCTGAAAAGAAAGATTCTCAAGGACTTTGCTTTATAGGTAAAGTAAAACTACCAGATTTTTTACAGCAGCAACTTAAACCAAAAGAAGGTGTTATTGTCGAGGTTTCAAAAGAACAGGAATTTTTTAATGAAACGATTCCAGAATTTCAATCTGAAGAAGAAAAACTAAAATATTTGTCCAGAAAAATTGATTATAAAATAGAAGACGGCAAAATTGTTGGCAAACATCAAGGGGCACATTATTTTACAAAAGGGCAACGTAAAGGGCTTGCTGTTGGCGGAACGGTTGAACCTTTATTTGTAATTGATACCGATGTAAATGAGAATATAATTTATACCGGACAAGGTAAAGCGCATCCAGGTTTATACAAAAAAGCCCTGTTTGTTACTAATGAAGAATTGCATTGGGTTCGTGAAGATTTAGCTTTAAAAGTTGATGAAACTATGCAGGTTAATGCTAGAATACGTTACCGTCAATCACTTCAAAAAGCAACTTTACACAAAGTAGACAGTGGATTGTATGTTGAGTTTGAAGCATTACAATCTGCCATTACCGAAGGGCAGTTCGTAGCTTGGTATTTAAATGATGAATTAATAGGTTCTGGAGTAATTTCGTAAATTGCCAATAAAACACCAATTATGGCGAAGAAATTATTCCTTTTTTGCATTTTAAATTTTCAGTTTTTTTTATTTGCCCAACAAGAAGATGCTTGGGTATATTTAACAGACAAACCTACCGATACGTATCCCATTAACGATCCTTCAGCATTTCTTACCCAAAAGGCCATTGATAGAAAAGCTAAACACGGGGTAACAATTGATGTTAGAGACGTTCCAGTAAACGAATTATATATTACAGCACTAAAAAATGCCACGGGAATTACAGTTATGGCAAAGTCTAAATGGTTTAATGCGGTACACATTAGGGGAACTGAAACCAATATAAATGATTTGCGAATAAACCCATCAACATCATCGTTTTTAGACCGCATTGATTTTGCTGATAAAAGTTTAAATACTACTAAAATAATTAAAGAAAAAGCAATATTTAAAATCAAGGATAAATTTGAAGTTGAAAAAGCATTTGTAAATTTTACTTATGGCAATACTCAAAATCAAGTAGATATGATTAATGTTGATGATTTACATGTTGCAGATTATACAGGCGACGGTGTTACGATTGCAATACTTGATGCGGGATTTATAAATGTGAATATAATGGGGGCTTTTCAGCGTATAAGGGATGCTGGAGATTTACTAGGGGGTTATGATTTTGTAAGCAGAAACCCAGATGTTTATGCTAATACTTCCAGTTCACATGGTACTCAAGTTTTAAGTACTATGGCTGGTTATATTTTAAATAGTTATGTAGGTACTGCACCAGATGCATCATATTATTTATTTATAACTGAAGATAGTAGTGACGAAAACCCTATTGAAGAAAGTTATTGGGTTGAAGCTGTTGAGCGAGCAGATAGCTTGGGGGTAGATTTAATAAACACATCTTTGGGTTATAAAGATTATTCTCCAAATTACCCGAATTACAGTTATACTTCAGCTCAAATGGATGGTAATACAGCTTTTATTACTAAAGGAGCTAACATTGCTTTTGAAAAAGGTTTGTTATTGGTTACTTCTGCTGGTAATGAAGGGGATTCTGGTGTTGGTGCGCCTGCCGATTCTCAATATACATTAGCTATTGGTGCTGTAAATTCGGCTGGGAGTTATGCCACATTTAGCTCTGTCGGTAGTGCTACTCAGCCTTCTCAAAAGCCAGATGTAGTTGCTCAAGGTCAGTCGTCTGCTGTAATAAATCCTAGTAACAGTATTGGTACTAATAATGGAACATCATTTAGTTCACCAATTTTAGCTGGTGGGATTGCATGTTTAATGCAAGCCTTACCAAATAAAACGAATGCTGAAATTATGCAGTTGGTTCGAGAATCGGGTTCTCAATTTAGTACTCCAGATTTTCAATTGGGTTATGGTATTCCTAATTTAATGGATGCACTTAATAGTTCATTATCGGTTGATGATTTTGGAAAGATGAATGATATATCAATTTATCCTAATCCTGGAAAAGAGTTTATTTACTTTAAAATACCTTCAATCGAAAACAAGTTAACAATTACCTTTTTTGATGTTTTAGGCAAGCAGATTTTGCAGTATTCAATTAATAGTGCCAATAATCAGGTTGATATTTCTTCATTATCAAAAGGCATTTACATTATCAATGCTAAATCTAAAAACAACGTAAAGTCTTTTAAATTTATAAAGAATTAGATGCCAAATAAAATTACCGAATTATTCAACATTAAATATCCCATTATTCAAGCAGGAATGATTTGGAATAGTGGATGGAAATTAGCTTCAGCTTCTAGTAACGCTGGTGTTTTAGGACTAATTGGAGCTGGAAGCATGTACCCAGAAGTATTACGTGAACATATTCAAAAATGTAAGAATGCAACACAAAAGCCGTTTGGAGTAAATGTACCAATGTTGTATCCGAACATTCAGGAAATTATGGATATTATTGTTGAAGAAGAGGTTGAAATTGTTTTCACTTCAGCAGGAAACCCAAAAACTTGGACATCTTGGTTACAAGATAAAGGTATAACCGTTGCGCATGTAGTAAGTAGTGTTAAGTTTGCTTTAAAAGCACAAGAAGCAGGCGTTGACGCTATTGTAGCTGAAGGTTTTGAAGCTGGTGGGCATAACGGTAGAGATGAAACTACAACATTAGCACTTATTCCTATGGTTAAAGAGCAGATAAAAGTTCCATTGATCGCTGCAGGTGGAATTGCCACAGGAAAAGCGATGTTAGCAACCATGATTCTAGGAGCCGATGGCGTGCAAGTAGGAAGCCGATTTGTAGCTAGTGAAGAAAGTTCGGCACACATTGATTTTAAGCGAGTTGTTGTTGATGCCAAAGAAGGCGATACCCAATTAACTTTGAAAGAATTAGCTCCTGTAAGATTAATTAAGAATAAATTTTATAACGATATTCAGCAATTATATAAAGTTTCTCCAACACCAGAACAATTAAAAGAGTTATTAGGACGAGCGCGAGCAAAACATGGCATGTTTGAAGGCGATTTAGAAGAAGGCGAATTAGAAATTGGGCAAATAGCAGGATTAATTCACGATATAAAACCTGTGGCTAAAATAGTTGAGGATATAATGAATGAATTTGAAATTGCTAAAAAAGAAGTTTCTGAACTATAATTTTTCAATTGAATATTTGTGTTTGGCGTATATGACGTAAGAATGACATATGCTTGACGGTATCAATCATACAACAGGAAACTACATTTGTTCTAAATAATTTATACTACTAAAATGAAGAACAAAAATTTAGCAAACCGAGTTAAAGAATTAAGAAAGAGAAAAGGGTTTTCTCAAGAAGAGTTAACTGAAATTTCAGGTTTAAGTTTAAGAACTATTCAAAGAATAGAAAATGGCGAAACCGAACCACGAGGTGATACTTTTAAGCGATTAGCAAATGCACTAAATGTTACACCCGATGAGTTAGTTGATTGGACTTTACAAGAAGATAAGGGCTACTTGCAGGCTTTAAATTTGTCTGCTCTTTCTTTTTTGTTTTTTCCATTATTAGGTATAATTATTCCATTGATTATGTGGATTTCTAAAAAAGATAAATTAAAAAATGTAAATGTTTTGGCGAAATCAATTATTAATTTTCAAATAACTTGGATAATAATTTTTTCTGTTGGCTTTATTTGTAATGCATTATTATTGACCAATAAATTAGATACTACTGGAGTGATAAGTCCAACAATAATTATTAATAATTTGAGAAATCAGATGATTCTTGTGGTAGTAATGTATTGCTTTAACTTCATAATGATTCTTATTAATTCTTACAGAATTTATAAAGAAAAAAATATTAGGTATTTTCCAAAAATTAATTTTCTAAGAGTCTAAAATTAATTTTTAAACGCATTAGAATTAAAAGTAATCTTATACAATCTACTCAGTCCATTATCGTATTTGTTAAATTCATCAAGTAAATCTTCAATGGATTGAGGTTTTTCAAATTTAGTTTTTGTGTTATCTAATTTACTTGTAAAGTAAAGGGTGTTGGTTTTTATATCTACAAATGGGCAATAATCCATTTTTGTTGAATTTATTTTATCACCTAAGTTTTTAGCTTTTGTCCAGCCCTCAATTGTATTATAGCTTATATATAAATCGCCACTACCCAAACCATCTTTTCTGTTATAACAGCCATAAATTAAGTAAGATTCATCAGGAGCAATAAACGCATTGTATTCGTATCCTTCAGAATTAATAGTGTTTGGTAATACTTTGGGTTCATTTAATTTTCCATTAATGTTTTCACTCATATAAATATCATCCTTTTGTTTTAACTTAGGGTTATCTCGTGTAAAGTAAAAATTTCCATTTTTAGCTATTGATGGATAAAATTCTCCATGTTCTGTATTTATAGGGCTTCCCATATTTATTGGTTTAGACCAATTGCTTTTTAAATCATGTCGCTCTACAAACCAAATATCAAAATCTTTGGGTGTATTGTTTGAGTGATCTAATGGTCTTGTCGATACAAAATAAAGCTTTAAACCATCGTGAGAAAAGAAAGGCTCTAAATCGAAAAACTGACCAGAAAATGATGCTACTTTGGGATTACTCCATTCTCCGCTTTCTTTTGTTATAGTAATAATAGCCGATGTATTTCCCATAACACTTTGTGCAGAGAACATAATTTCATTTCCGTTAGGAGCAATGGCAATATCTCTTACATTTGGAAATTGTTTTACAATATCTTCTAAAAAAGGAGTAATGGTTTGTTGAGAAAAACCAAAAAAGATATTGAAAGTAAAAAAGAGTATTAATAAATGTTTCATAAAAAACAGTATTTATCACAATATACTAAAAGTGATAATTCAAAATTCTAAAAGGAATGTTAATTAGAAATAAAAAGGAGGAAATTAATTTCCTCCTTAATAATGAAACGATAAGCCATAATATTTTTAATCCCTATAAAATAATGCTATTATGTTTCTAAGTGCTATAAATTGTTAGTTAGAGAATGCTTTTTAAAGCGTGACGAATGTATGAAAATACTTCTGTAAAATGTTTAAAAATTATATTGAGTTATTAACATTTAAAAGAATATTACAAAATTGGTAAACACAATGCATAAGTTTACTTTTGCATCATGCAATTAAAAAATTACACAAAAGAATTTAAATACAATTGGCAATTGGCAGCACCAGTTATGCTAGGAATGTTAGGGCACACTTTTGTTAGCTTTATTGACAATATTATGGTTGGTCAATTAGGAACTGCAGAACTTGCTGCTGTATCTTTGGGTAATAGTTTTATGTTTATTGCTATGTCTTTGGGTATTGGTTTTTCAACAGCCATAACACCTTTAGCTGCTGAAGCTGATGCGGAGGAGGATTTTGCTAAAGGGAAATCGTCATTTAAACACGGTTTATTTTTATGTACTGTTTTAGGTATTTTATTATTTCTAGTTGTATTTTTTGCAAAACCACTTATGTATTTAATGAAGCAACCTGTTGAGGTTGTAGAATTGGCTATTCCGTATTTAGATTTAGTGGCTTTTTCATTAATTCCACTTATAGTTTTCCAAGGTTTTAAACAGTTTAGTGATGGATTATCTATGACTAAATACCCTATGTATGCTACTGTTTTAGCAAATATTATAAATGTGCTTTTAAACTATATTTTGATTTTTGGAAAGTTCGGATTTCCAGAATTAGGAATTGTTGGTGCTGCCTATGGGACTTTAATATCAAGATTTATTATGGTTTGGTATTTATGGTTTTTATTAAAAGGAAAAGAAAAATCGAAAACCTTTGTAACCAATATCAAGTTTTTTGTGCTTAATAAATTAATGCTTAAAAAAATTATAAATCTAGGCGCTCCAAGTGCAATGCAAATGTTTTTTGAAGTAGCTATTTTTACTGCAGCAATATGGTTAAGTGGCCTATTAGGTAAAAACCCGCAAGCGGCAAACCAAATTGCACTAAACTTGTCTTCTATGACGTTTATGATTGCTATGGGGTTAAGTGTAGCATCTATGGTTAGAGTTGGTAATCAAAAAGGATTGAAAAAATATTTTGAGTTACGCCGTATTGCATTTTCTCTATTTTTAATGGGAACCATATTTGCTGTCGGTTTTGCCATTATTTTCTTCGCATTTCATACTCAGTTGCCAAAAATATATGTCGATTTTGACGATGCTAAAAACTTAGTTGATAATATCGAGGTAGTTTCAATTGCTTCAAAATTATTAATAGCTGCTGCAATTTTTCAAATAAGTGATAGTATTCAGGTTGTTGTTTTAGGTGCTTTACGCGGATTGCAAGATGTTAAAATACCAACTATTATTACCTTTATTTCGTATTGGCTAATTGGCTTCCCTATAAGTTGGTTTTTTGGTAAAGAAGAAGCTTATGGAAGTTTTGGTATTTGGTTAGGATTACTAGCAGGTTTAACAACAGCTGCTATTTTATTATATATTCGATTTAATTATCTAACTAAAAAGTTAATTTTGTCTAATAACTAATAATTTTCAAAAAATGACACTTCCAAAGTTTATACTCGGTGATAATACAGAATATCCAAATGCTATTTATGTAATTCATACGGAATTCCCTAGGTTTATTATTAATCTTGAAGATGATGAAGTAGAATGGTTTGAAGATTTTGATGCAGATGATGAAAAAGAATTAGAAACCGAAACAGAAACTGCCATAAAATTAGCTACCGAGTTTTACGACAATGAAATCGCAAAGTATAAAGATTAAACCTATAACTATAAATGATAGATCAGCTTTTAGAATATGACACCGAACTCTTTTTGTTTTTAAACAACTTGGGTGCCGAATCGTGGGATAATTTATGGCTGGTTATAACAGACAAACTTGCATCAATACCATTATATGCTTTTCTGTTATTTCTGTTATATAAAAAATTTGGAGCTAAATCTCTATTGATTTTTGTTTTGGTTGTGGCTTTAATGATAACGTTTACTGATCAAATAACTAATGTTTTTAAACGTGGTTTTATGCGTCCGCGACCATGTGGGGAAGCCGATTTAATAGACCAAATGCGTTTTATAGCAGTACGTTGTGGAAAATATGGTTTCTTCTCTGGGCATGCATCAAACTCAATGGCAGTAGCTGTATTCGCTGGACTAATGCTTAAAACGTATTATAAAAACCTCATTTTTATTTTATTGTTTTGGAGTGCTGTTTTAGCATATAGCAGAATTTATGTTGGCGTGCATTATCCACTGGATGTTATTTGCGGATTAACTTTTGGAGCCATTTCTGGGTTTTTATTTTATAAATTAGCAAAGCATCTTTTAAAACGATATGTAAAATGTTAGTGCGTAAGATTCAACAAATAATAAGCAGCGGCAAAAGGGGTGGTTTTGTTATTTTCTATTAAATGTAATTGTGTTGCCAACTCTTTTTTAATATCTGGTCGGTTAAAAAAATCAGATTTTAATTGCTCTTCAATGGTTTGAATAAGCCAAAACTTATTTTGTTCATTTCTTTTGGTGTAGAAATAATTATTTTTAGTAGTGATTTCAATATACTCTTTAATAACATTCCAAATAGTATCAATCCCTTCGTTTTTTATTGCACTGCACAGCATTACTTTAGGTTGCCAATCCGAGTTTTTTTGAGGGTAGAGGTGAAGAGCTCTGTTGAATTCTACCTTAGCAAGTTTGGCAGGTTTTAAATTATCGCCATCGGCTTTGTTAATTGCAATAGTATCTGCCATTTCTATAATACCACGCTTAATACCTTGTAGTTCGTCGCCAGCACCAGCTAGTTTCAATAATAAAAAGAAATCGACCATACTGTGTACGCTAGTTTCACTTTGCCCAACGCCAACGGTTTCAATAATAATAACATCAAAACCAGCAGCCTCACATAAAATAATACTTTCACGTGTTTTTCTGGCAACACCACCAAGCGATTTTCCTGATGCAGACGGACGGATATACGCATTCTCGTCTTTAACTAATTCTTCCATTCGGGTTTTATCGCCTAAAATGCTACCTTTTGTAAGCGAGCTACTGGGGTCAATTGCTAAAACCGCAACACGTTTTCCTAAAGTGGTTAAATGTTTGCCAAAGGTTTCAATAAAGGTGCTTTTTCCAACTCCAGGAACACCAGTTATGCCTATTCTAATGGAGTTGTTAGCGTGTGGTAAACACTGTTTTATAATACTATTTGCAATATCTAAATGCTCTACGTTTTTACTTTCAACTAAAGTAATAGCTCTACTTAACGCCGTTATATCTTTTTTTAAGATGGATGCTACTAAAGTTTTTGAGTTGATTTTAGTATTCCGTTTCTTTTTTATGTTTTTAATAGAAGTGCTATTGGTAATTTCTGACTGAGAAACGCCTTCATTTTCTTTTAAAGCTGATTTTTTTTCTTTTGCCACGAATACACAAATGTTTGTCTAATTTACAATAATATTTCAATCAGCTGTTTTTAATTTAAAGGTGATAATAAACTGGTTACTGCCAACTAAATACTCATTTTAACGGCACTGAAACTTTTACATCATCCCAAGCCAAGGTTAAAAAAAGGTTATCTGTTGAGTTATCGAAGGCTATAGTAAATTGTTCAACCGTAGTGTCAAGTTTTTCAACGGGAATATCAACATTTAAAACATCGTAATTAGGATCCCAATACGGTTTCATTTCGTTAGTAACACCCCAAGGATATTGCTTTGAGTTAAATATTACAGTCCAAACACTATCTTTTGGTACAGTCCAAAGTGTGTATTTTCCTTTTGGTAAAGGCATACCATTAACATCGAGTGTTTGATTGGTTTCAAATGTCGTCGCTTCGTTGGCACCTGTTCGCCATACTTGATTAAATGGCACCAATGCACCAAAAACTTCACGGTCTTTTTTCGATGGTCTGTTATAAAATACCTCCAGTTTTAAATCATTTAACTTGAATTCTACAGTATCTTTAGGGCTTAACCGACTTGCGAAAATATTTTCAACAAAATAAGAATATAAAAAAAGCCCTAAAGCAATAAATGATAATATAAATAAAACGCGTTTTAAAAAGGTATTCATAGAGAGTAATTTATTATGAGCTAAAGATACTTTAAAAAGTAATAATTAATAAAATTGAAACGCAGATTTATTTAGCTTTGTTGTGTAATTATTTTTTTGATGGATGACAGATGATATATAGCCATCATAAATTGAAATTTCGATAGCTGTTTAACACTGTCATTTGTAGATTAGCACGCGTTAAGGATAGTAGCGACACCCTTTTATTTGGTGACTGAGGATCTCGAAGTTACCAAATAAAAGATATAGCGGATAGCCCGACCTGCCATCTTGAGCGTAGTCGAAAGGCTAGGGTAACGCCCAAATTTTTATTATTCTGAAAAAAACATTCATTTTTGCAACACGACACTTTTTTTGTCGTCTTTTATAATGACTAACTTAAACCAAAAGTAGAATTAGCATGTTTAAAGTTGACATTATTGAACAATGTAAACAAAACAATCGTAAAGCACAATTGCAGTTATACAACCAGTACTGCGACGGGATGTATATTGTGGCAAACCGATTTTTAAAAGATGCTAATGATGCCGAAGATGTGGTGCAAGAGGCCTTTATAAAAGCGTTTTCTAAACTGCATCAATATAAAGCAGAAGTTACTTTTGGTGCATGGTTAAAACGTATTGTTGTTAATAAAAGTATTGATTTCTTAAAATCTAAAAAGCAAAAACTTGTTGAATTGGATGAGGTGCATCTAAAAGTTATTGATACAGAAGTTGAGGACAAATGGTTAGTAGAAGATGCCATTACATTAAATGATGTAAAAAAGGCAATTAATAATTTACCAGATAAATACCAATATGTGGTGATGCTGTATTTAATTGAAGGTTACGATCATCAAGAAATTTCGGAGATTATAAATATTACGGAAGTTGCATCACGAACACAATTATCGAGAGGTAAAGCAAAATTACAAGAACTGTTAACACTTAAAAAAAATGGCACGAGATATTAGAGAATTATTTAAGGATGATAAAGTATTGAACGAAAAGATGCCAAAAAATCATCAAGATAGATTTCTTGAAAAGCTAGATAAAGCATTTCCTAAAAAGCGAAAATCTAATTTTAATTGGTTACAAATAGCTGCTAGTGTAGTGGTGCTTTTAGGGTTTAGTTTTGGCGCGTATAATTATTTTCAAACAGAAAAGCCTATTGAGGTTGCAACAATTAATCCGGTTGAAACTAAAACTTTGGGAGATGTGTCACCAGGTTTAAAAAAGGTTGAAGACTATTATTTGGCAAGTATAAATTTGGAGTTATCTAAAATGGAATATACACCAGAAACTAAAGCTATTTTTGATGGTTATTTATTACAGTTAGATGAGCTTGATAAAGAATACCAACGCTTATCGTTAGAATTAACTGAGTCTGGACCCAGTGAATTAACAGTAAATGCATTAATTGATAATTTGAAATTTCGTTTAAATCTTTTGCATCGTTTACGGTCGCAATTAAAAGTATTTAAAACTTCTGATGATAACATTGAAGAAGAAAAACAATCCATCTAAAAATCAAAAAATGAACAAGACAATTATAAAAATAAAACAATTTGCTTTGGTGTTTTTTATATCGAGCGGTTTATATGCTCAAGAAAAACTAACTAAAGTATCGCAATCTATTAAAGTAGATAAAGATGTTACCATCGATTTAAACACAAGCCATTGTAACATTGTATTCGACACTTGGAATAAAGGCACAGTAGAAATTGAAGCTTACATTGAAAGCGAAGATTTAACTAAAGAAGAATTGCAAGAAGTCTTAAAAGACTGGGGTGTAAATGTTTACGGATCGCAAGATATGGTTTCAATAAAAACCAAAGGGCATACATCTACAGTTTGGGCTTATAGTAATACTGGAGATAGTGAAGCTGTACAAGCCGTATTGAAAGAATTAAAATATGAATTGGCAGATTTACCAGAAATGAATTTCGATTTCCATTTCGAGATGCCAGACTTACCAGAAATACCTGAGTTACCCGAAATGCCAGAACTACCTGAATTACCAGAAGGTGTGCATCAATTCCATTTTGATTATAAAGCCTATAAAAAAGATGGTGAAAAATATTTGGAAGAATATACCAAAAATTTTGAAAAGAGGTTTGGTAAAGATTATGAAAAGAAAATGGAAGCATGGGGCGAAAAATTCGGTAAAGAATGGGGTGAGAAATATGGCAAGCAAATGGAAGCATGGGCTAAAAAGTTTGAAAACAAATGGGATAGTGAAGAATATGCTAAAAAAATGGAAGCATGGGGTAAACGTTTTGCAGAACGAATGGAGGGTCAAGCAGAACGATTAGAAGCACATAAAGAACGAACTGAAGCTCAAAAAGCGCATAAAGAAAGAGCTGAAGAACACGCCAAAACCCACAAAGCACGTACAGAAGAACATAAAAAGCATGCTAAAGAGCGTAAAAAACTATCAGACGAGCGTCGTGTTTTAATTGAACGATTGGTTAATAAAAAATCAAACTCAAAAGTTAAGAAAACCATCAAAATTAAAATGCCAAAAGGCGCTAAATTAAAAGTTAATGTAAGACATGGCGAAATAGAATTCGCTGCTAATATTGAAAATTTAGAAGCAGATTTATCGCATACCAAATTTACAGCACTAAGCATTAATGGAAGTAGAACTTCCATTAATGCTTCTTATTCGCCAGTTTATGTAACACATTGGAATTTAGGAGAGTTGAATTTAAAACACGTTGAAAATGCAGAGTTAAATAATGTAAAGCAATTGGTGTTAACTTCTAATTCTTCAAATATAGAAATACAAAATTTATTGGGTAGTGCCATTATTGATGGTAGTATTGGCGACCTTAAAATTTTAAAAATAGATGATACATTTACAAACTTAAACGTTATTCTTCAAAATAGTGATGCCGTTATAACACTACCAAAAGTAAATTATAATTTGCAGTATAAAGGCACACGTACACGCTTTAAACACCCAGAAAAGCCTATAGAAAATAACATATCTTCGTTTACTACTAATAACACCGAAACCAACAAAACCATTGTGGTTAATGCAAAGTACAGCAATGTGGTTATGCAGTAGTGTTTTCTTCTCTAATTTCAGAAATTCTTTTTTATTTTTTTGGGCGTTACGTTACCCTAACCCTTCGACTGCACTCAGTGTGACACGCTCAGAGCAAGTGGTTAGGCTGGTAGTTTGTCTTGAGCATAGTCGAGGTTGTATCTTTTTAAATGTTATATCCGCATGTTGTGCCCAGTTATTTTAATTTATAAATTGTTTTATTCTTTTCTCCAATTTTCCCAAATAGATTTAGTTCCACACCTTTTTTTAAATCTCTACTAGCTGTTGCTGAAGAAATATCTTTAAAAACATCCATATAATTCTTTCTAGTAAACTCAGTTTTATTCAAAGAAACAAAATACTCTAATCTATCATTTTCATTTAATGTTCTATTGTTGAAATCCAATAAATCGCTTATTGAAATATCAATTACACTTAACATATATTCAATAAATTTTGTTGATTTTCCAGATTTGTCACTTTCAGCTAAAGCTTTGTAATATTTTTCTTGGTCGTTACTAATTAAGGTTTCAAAAGGTAAAAACTCAAAGACTGGATATTTTTCCATTAAAATTAAAGTTTGCCACAATCGTCCCATTCTACCATTTCCATCTAAAAAAGGATGTATAAATTCCATTTCGTAATGGAAAACACAACTTTTAATTAATTCTATTTCGTCTGATTTTTGCAAGTATTCAAAAAGATCTTTCATTAAGTATGGAACATTTTCAAAAGGAGGTGCTAAATGTTCTACTTTTAAACCTTTAACAATTCCGACACTTTGGGATCTATATTTTCCAGCATCCTGAATCAGACTTTCCATCAAGTTTTGATGAGCTTTTAAAAAAGATTTTTCTTGTGAAGGATTATATGAATCTAAATTTTCATAGATTTTAATTGCATTTAAAACTTCAACAACATCTTTTTTTGGACCAATAACTCTCTTGTTTTCTAGAAGTGCAGTTATTTGTTCTTCAGTAAGTGTGTTCCCTTCAATTTTCAAAGAAGAATGAATAGTTTTAATTCTATTCTGTTTTCTTAATTTAGTTGAAGGCTTGTTCAATAAATTTGCATTTACTTCACCAATTTTTTCTGAAATGGAAGTTATTAATTTTAAAATTGATGGTGTTATTTCGTAAGGTGGCTTCATTTATGATACTATCATTTGATACTATCAAAGATACAATCATTTTAACTCTAATTATGAAATTAAACGAAATTTTTTAATTGGGTACAACGTGTTTGTGTATAATTTCGTTACGTGTTTCAGCAACTAAATTAATAAACAAAAACGAACCAGAGGAAATCCCGAAGGAATTTCCAAGTAGGCTAGAACTAGCAATTAATTATACACGTCTTAAGTTTACAATCTCTAATTTTAGATAATAAAATAGAAAGAACAAAAGAGAGAAATAAGGTTAGTATACACGGTGAAGCAAAGACTTCGACAACATTGATAACCCTCTCTCTTTTCCTACTAAGATTTCGTTCAGTTCTGTGAGTATTAAAACTCGATTTCAAGTTGTTGAAACGTCAGTAGCTCGTTCTTTCCAAAATACAGTTCTTATGAATAAATATAGCGAAATTTACGGAATTGACATTAGTAAAAATGTCTTTGATGTTTATGGTTCCAAGACAGGACATAATCAGTTTAAAAATGATGAGCAAGGTTTTAAAAGCTTTTTGAAGAGCTTACCACAAGGGGCTTTATTAGTTATGGAAGCTACAGGCTATTATCATTATCGTTTAGCACAGTTTTTATACCATGAAGGTGTTTTTGTACCTGTAGTAAATCCGTTATCCGTAAAGCGATTTATACAGATGAAATTAGCCAAAGTTAAGACAGACAAAAGTGATGCAAAAGCTATCTGCGAATATGGGCAAATGAATGATGTTCCATTGTATAATGCCTTGACAGATATTCAGAGTGAGTGTTTACAACTCTTTAGGTTATTGGATAGTTACCTAAAACATAGAACAGCCACCAAGAACAAGCTAAAAGGAGAAGAAGTATTGGGTGTGCCCTCCAAGTTTGTTTATAGGTCTTTAAAGCGGAATTTAAAGCATTTAAACAAGGAAGTAGAAGTTTTGGAGGCACGGTTACTAGAATTGGTAAAACAAGACCAGCAATATCAATTAACGTTATTAAAAAGTATCCCAGGTATGGGCGTAAAGACCGCTTTATTTTTAATAGTAGTAACCGATGGATTCTATAAGTTTGAAACGGCATCACAGTTATGTAGTTATGTTGGTATTACACCTACTATACGAGAATCAGGTAGTAGCGTAAAAGGGCGGAGCAGGATTAGTAAAGTAGGGAATAAGAAATTAAGAAATCTACTGTTTTTATGTGCTTTTTCAGCCTGTAAACACAACAAGGCTTGCAGAGAGTTATGCGAAAGGATAGTAACTAAAGGAAAGAGTAAAAAGTTAGCATTAATAGCAGTGGCAAATAAGCTATTAAAACAAGCTTTTGCTATTGCAAAATCAGGAAGACCTTATGATGAAAACTTTGTTTCAAAATTAGCTCAATAATGCTTGTTTTTTAACTCAGTTCTTAGTTACCTGCTGGCTTTTTTCCGCAAACTTGCTAGCGTTGGCGAAGACATACTCTTTTACAGTTTTGGCGAAGCTTGGATGGTGCTACTGTAAATGTGTATGGCTTTCAGCGTTGGCTATTCCGCAATGTCTATTACTTCATTCTGTTTATATAAATTCGGTAAAAATCCAGACTTTGTTCTGAACTGACTTCTTTTCTTAGGTTTTGGCTTGGTAGATACATTCTCCAATTTAATACCTGGGTCATAATAAATATTTCCAATAGCCATTTGGGATAGAAATAATTGAAAATCAGTTCCAGTCCCTAATATTATTTCATTACCATATTTATACTTTCTTTTGGGCTTAATTTCTGACAATGATGGAACATAACAAGCTTGATTATGTTTTCTGTTCCAATGTTTTAGCATTGAAGAAAAACTCCAAGATGCTGCTTCATTTTCATTCTCGTCTAATAGTGCAATTCTGCCATTCGCGTTACGTATTTTTCCACTTTCAACGTCAAATCCGATTAATTGCATCGTTAAATTTGTAAGATGATGTTTTTCCCCAACTTTGTGTACTCCTCCAAAATTTAATCTATCGGGAATACCATTTTTATCTTTGTAGCCGTAATTCCTAACAAAATATTCAATCCCTTCTGTTTTATATATTCCATCAGTTGGCTCAGGTGTCATTAAAGTTATAACTTTAGATTTGGTACGATTAAAATTAGTAACTCCAAACTGCTTCACTTCCCAACCCATAAAATCAGGTTCGGAATAGCCATTTGGCGTAACTCCTAATTCTGCTTCTAATTTTTTGGGCGTTACCCTAAAGGGTCAGGCTATACGTTACAAGTCCTCGCTCGTGCCTCGCTGTGGGCTTTCCACTTCTATCCTTAACGCTGAAATCTGCTATCATTATGATATTTCAAAAATTCAACATCAGGTAAAAATTTTGAAGGTAAAAAGATGTCTTTATTCTCGTATTGGAAGAAATATTTTTCAAGAGAATCAGTTTTCTTCTGTTTAAGCAAAACATTAGAAACTTTAATTTTGTAATCGGGTGTAATAGTAATTAATCCAGTTTCAAAAGCTTTATCGTGTAAAGCATTAATGGCAATACCGTTTCTAGGATTTAATCTGTTTTGCTCGTCAAAACTCCAAGGTTTAATATGTCCAGCAATTAAAAGTTCACTTTGATTTATACCTGTTATACAGCAGGTACTATTGTATGATGCTAGAATAGAACTTCTAAAAAAGGATTGATTCACTCTAACTTTAACTACTTGTTCTCTTGTTTTACCTTTAGGTAGGTTTTCAATGTCAATATTATTAAGTTCTTCTATTGATTTGTTCTCAAATTTTGATAATAATTTCTCGCTTTCAAATGGTAGTTCTTCCCAGTTATTGTAAAATTCATCCCAAATAGCTTTGTCCAACTTACTTGAATTTGAAGCACCTTTAATTCCTCTTGCCTGTAAACTTGGGTCAAGACTAGCAAAATTAACTAATTTGTATGCTATTGAACTTGGTGTTCTTCCTATTAACTGTGCTAAATGAATAACTTGAGGATTAGACCTATGTAATCGACCGAAAGGTAATTTACAATAAAGATTTATCGCTAAAATTGATTCTTCTCTCGTCCAAAGTTTTTGTCCTTTTTTCATAATAGTGAAGCATTATCAAAATCTTCATCATATTGCATTACAAATTCATAATTGCAATCATTATCAGGGCATAAGTGAACCTCTGTTTTATCATTTGTATGAGAAAGGTTTAAAACAACTTTTGACCTTGCGCTACATTTTGGACAAGTAGTTGGTTGGTCAGAGTAAATATAAACTTCAGAATAATCTACCATTATGCTACTTGCTTTAATGCGATAGGGATAGAAGTGGAAATCCTTTTTTGAGGCACGAAAAAAAGATTGAAACGGATAGCCCGACCCTTTAGGGTATCGCCCAAATCAAAAATTAAAACCTCGGAACCATCTTTATAATATCTCGCGCTAATAGTTATTGAAATACCATTTAAATCAGTCAATCCAAAACCAAACCCATTTCCTTTGGCTTTGTGTTTTCTTGCATGTTCTTGAAGATAATTCCAAAGTTTATCAGACAAAGTATATTTGTTATCCACTTTTGGCTCAAGTATATCTTTAAAAACAAAATTAGATTCTTGTGGGTTGGGAATTTCAAAAGTCTCTTTACTTTTGAAAACGGTCTTTTTAAAACCAACTATAATGATTCGTTCACGATTTTGAGGAACATAATGTTTCCCATTTAGAATTTTATAGTGAACATTATATCCTAACTTTTCTAAAGTGCTAATTATGATTTTAAATGTTTTCTTTTTATCGTGAGAAACTAGATTTTTCACATTTTCAAGCATAAAAGCCTTTGGCTTTTTATGTTTGATTATTCTTGCAATGTCAAAAAATAAAGTTCCTTGGGTTTCATCCAAAAATCCGTGTGCTTTCCCTAAAGAATTTTTCTTTGAAACTCCTGCGATTGAAAAAGGTTGACAAGGAAAACCACCTAATAAAATATCGTGGTCTGGAATATTTCTTTCTGAAATTTGAGTAATGTCTCCAAATGGTACTTCTCCAAAATTCGCTTCGTAGGTCTTTTTTGCGTATGTATCCCATTCGCTAGTAAAAACACATTTTCCGCCATTATTTTGATATGCTAGTCTTATTCCTCCAATTCCTGCAAAAAGATCGATAAACTTAAATGTTGGTTTTTCAGTTGGTGGAAATGGAATATCCCATTTTATAGGTAAATAATATTGAAAGTCTGGTTCTTGAAGAATATTCAATTCTTCGTGAAGTTCAGTCAAATATTCAGTTGCAGATGTTCTGAAATATTGAGAAACACCATTTTTGTGATTCTGAAAATAGTGTGTTAAATGTGCTAAATCATTAGTAGTTTTCTTGTCTACAACGATTTGAAGTTTCTCTTTTATGTCCGAATATTTTTTATCCATAATCAATCTGTAAAGTAAAGAAAATTTAGGATAGATTCCATTTTTCCGCACTCCGTTTTTTAACAATCTTATGAACGTACAAGAGCGTTGGGAAAAGGCAAGCTCTTTTTATTTTTTGAGGCACGAAAAAAATGAAATGTGCTTGACTGCGCGTTGGCTTTTCAGCTGTCTTGTCCTGAAATATGGCTACAGGTTAAAATTTAATTTAGGCTGATAATTTGTATACCATATTAGGTGTTTTATAGTCTAAAGATAAATGTAATCTTATTTCATTGTATAAATTAATTGCATTTTTTGCGGTTCTTTTAGCGTGAGTCACGTTATCAAAGGTTTGGTCGAGATAAAATTCGTCTTTTAAGATTCCATTTACACGCTCTGCCATTGCGTTTTCATAGCAATGATTTTCTTCAGTCATACTAATACCTATCTTTTTTCTTTTAAGTATTTGAGTGTATACATTACTACAATACTGTATTCCTCTGTCCGAATGATGAACAAGCTGTTTAATGTTTTTAGCTTGATAAATGGCCTTATTAAGGGCTCTTACACATCCTTTAAGTTCTAAGCTATCACTAAGGTCATAACCAACAATTTTTCTGGAATGCATGTCTGTAATTAAAGCCAGATAACAAAAACCTTTTACTGTTCTGATGTATGTAATATCAGATACCCAAACTTGATTTGATCTAGTGACTTTCATATCCTTTATCATGTTATTATACTTATAAAAACGATGATAAGAATTTGTTGTTCTGGCGCTAGTTTTCTTTCTAAGTGTAAGCATATTGTGTTTTCTAAGAACGTTAAATAGGGTGTCTCTACCGACTTTTAAGTTGGCTTTAGTAAATTCATTATCTAATGATTTTTTGAGTTTACGCACGCCTTCTCTAGGAAGGGATTTACGTTTTTTACTGACTATGTTTATAATCTGTTGTTCTAGTTTTAAACGCCTATCAGCTCTAGATTTGTATTTATAATACGCATCACGTTTAAGACCAAAACAATGAGTTATAGTTTTTAAAGAAGCAAATCCCTTAGATTTCTGTTTAGCTTTGATTAAGGCTTTATGCTTAGCTTTTTTTTTAGCTCAGCAACAGATTTGTAACCTAGATCTTCAGCAGCAACTTCCAGATATGAATCTAATACCAAAGCATCTAGATCCTTTTTATACAGTAGTTTTTTAAGCTGTTCAATCTCTTTTTGCAGTGCTTTAATTCTAGATATTTCGTCTTTAGTTTCCACTTTTACTCTGGTGTTCATTAAGTCTTTACGATTGTACTTTTTAATCCACTCATTGACCGTTGTAGGTGCAATAGAGTAGAGTTTACAAAGTTCGCTCTTTGTGTGCTTACCTTTACTAAGTTCGTCAAGAATTTTCAGTTTAAAAGGTTCTGAATACCGTCTAATTACTTTGTCATTTTTATACATAATGTTTAAAATTATGTAGCCTTTATTCAGGACGGGTCACTACAACGGTCTTGTATATGGTTTGTTGCGTGTTTAAGCACCTAATTTAGCAAATAAAAACCGAATAGAAAATCCGCGAGGATTTTCGTAAGTAGGCTAGAACTAGCAATAAATTATATACGTTGTTGTAGGTAGTGCTTTAGAAACTTTCGTTTAACTCTCTAAACATTTGGATTGTATCAATATGTTTAACATTAAATTGATTACAGACTTCAGGTATTTTTATTCTATTTTTTCTTTCAGGTTGGCTTTTTTCATAAGTAACAATAGTCCAATTATTACTCATAGCAAAAGCAATAAGCCAAGGGTCTGCAAGATCAGTTTCAAGAAACTCCTGAATTGCATTTGGTGTGAAATGATGAGACATTGAATTAGTCCAACTTACAATCGAAATATAATTTTGAAGAACAGTATCAGTATTAATAAAAAAATCGTTTGGTAAATTAGAATCACACCATAATTTAAGTTCATCTTCGTGAGAAGAATTGTCATAAATCTCTTTTTTTACTTTATCAATACTTACTATTGTTCCATTTTGAGATAAGGCATTAACTTTTAACCAAAAACTTTGAACAACATCAAGAGGATAAATTGAACGATGAGCTTGTATGAAGAAGTTTGAATCTACAATGTATTTACTCATACTTGGTATAGATATTCATTAATAAACTTCTCGTATGTATTTCCCTTTAAACTAGTTAGTTTATATGCATCTCTATATAAAAGATTGTTTTCATTTACTGCATTATTTACATAACTAGCAAATCTTAAACTAATTCTCTTTTTAGCAGTTGCATAAAAATTCCCACCAGAACTTTGGTTCTCCTTTTTGTTTTTAAATTCGGCTATATAATTGTTGTAAAACTCAAAAAAAGAAGGTTTAGATATTAAATCTAAATCTAATGCTCTTCTCGCAATTACAATTGGACTAACTTTAAAAACTCTACTTAAATATTTTATATTTTGACTGTTATTCCATTTTTCTCTAAAGAATATTTCAGGTACTAAAAATTCAGCAGCAACTTTATCACATAACAGTTCCGTTGGGTCATCAGCGGGAAGCATTTGTTTATTATCAAAACCAGCACTTTCTCCTAGCCAAATATGAGCAATTTCGTGTATTAAGGTAAACATTTGAGCAGCTTTTGCATCTGCGGAATTTATAAATAGAAAAGGTGCTTTGTTATTTACTAGAACAAAGCCTCTACATTCTTCAACTAAAATTTTTCTTCTAGTATTATTTCCAACAATTCCATTAAAATTGATGATTATTCCGATTTCCTCAATTTGTAATGTCAGATAATCTAAAGCTTGTTCCCAAGTACCAAGTTTACTGGCCCAATTAACAGGTAATTTTAAAGTATTCCTAATATCATTTGCAATCTCTTTATAATCAGAGTTGTCGTTATATTTTCCAACAAAATCTAAATCAGGATATTCACTTTCTTGTAAGTAGTTTGTTAACCAATTTTGTCTGTCTTTTATAATTTGGATAGTATGATAAACATTTAAAGAAACTTTATCTCTAGGTGCTGCTCCAGTTCTGAAAAATGGTATAGGTATTTCTTCTTTTGGTGGCTCATTCATAAACATATATCCAAAAGGAACGTGAACTTTATGAGTGAAGTTTTCTAATTGTTTTATAGTAGGTTTTTTATTCCCTTCTATCCAATCTAAAACATCAGGATTATCCGCATAAAATTCTTCTAGACTATTACCTGCTCGAGTAATTGCCCAGTTTATAATATCAGAATTTATATTTTCAATCCTTGTTGCCATTAGGCAAATATAATTTAATATTTATTACTAACTATTTTTATCTTTAGTCGGTTGTTTCCCGCATTACCTACAACGGTTTTGTGTATGATTAGTGGCGTGTTTCAGCACCTAATTTAGCAAATAAAAACCTAATAGAAAATCCGCGAGGATTTTCGTAAGTAGGCGAGAAATAGCCATTAATTATACACGGTGTTGCCACCAGTTTTTTTATTCATATTGGACTTTTACTCCTTTTTGTACAAATTTTTCAATTGTTCTTTTCATTTCCAAATCGTTAAAATCAATTTCTCTTATTAGTAAATAATTCAGTTTCGGCAAAGTCAATAACGTATCAGGAATTGAAGTCAAATCATTTCCATTTACTGCAAGGCTTTCTAAACTTTTAATTCCGCCAATCCATTCAGGAATTGTTTTAATTTCATTATATCCAATTGTCAGTCTTTTAAGTTTCGGAAACTCTAAAATACTTTTAGGAAAAACTTTCAGTTTATTAGAATGCACATTTAAATACTCAAGATTTCTCAACTCTAAAAGCCCGTTAGGAAGTTTAGTCAAATTTTGATAATTTATTAAAACCTCTTTTTGGTCAAGATAATTTCCGTTTTCATAACCTGCTTTTAGATTGTTTTTAAAATCTTCGTTTTTGAGTTTTTCACAAATTAAATCTCCAATTGAATCTCTGTATCTATAATCAACTTCTCCCAAGTCGCTTATTGTTCCAAAAACGTAATTAAATTTGTGATTTTTTTCTCCGTAACAATTATATTGCTCAAAGTAGGTGGCTGAAAACTTTTCTCCACTGCCAACTACAGGAAATCTATATCTATGCTTAAATGTTTCCTTTTTTGAAGAAGTTAGTAAAATTCCATTTTCTGGAATAAGTATTTTATTATTTGTAAAGTAATTGCTTTCGAGTTTTGGTTGGTTTTCTATTCCGAAAACTATTATAAAACTCTGATTTTTTCCAACAAAAGGTTCATTTTCATTTGTGAAATAAATTTCACTTCCTACGTCCCAATTTAAATGGTATAAAGTGTGGGACAGAACATAAATAAATATTAAAGTCCATTCAATTATTTGTCGGTATTTGACTTTGAATTTTTTAAGTAAAAAACTTGTTAATACTAAAATTGAATAAATTCCAAACAACCAAAGTATAGCTCCAATTCCCCAAAATCCCATAATTAAGAATATGAAAATTCCGAAAAGGAAAACTATTATACTAAATGAATATATTGGATTTCTGATGTTCATTCAAATTGGTGGCAACGGTCTTGTGTATGATTAGTGGCGTGTTTAAGCACCTAATTTAGCAAATAAAAACTGAATAGAAAATTCGCGAGGATTTTCGTAAGTAGGCGAAAACTAGCCATTAATTATACACGGTGTTGTACCCAGTACTTTTTAGTCCTTAATTAATAATTCAGTCACATCATAGCCAATATTCTTTAACTTTTCAGCCCTTTCAGAGGTAGTTCCATTTTTTCTGATTCTGTAAATCCAATGACCTAATCCACCGAATTTTTTTCCGTTTAGAGGAACTTTCCATGAGTTGAATTCATCATAATAGTTTTTTAATTCATCAAGTCTTTGATTCCATTCATGTTCTTTAACATCCCAAATAATTCCTAAACCATTGAGTAATGCCTCTTTTTCTTCGTTCAAAAACACTATTCTTTTTCCAAGTTTTCTGCCTTTTTTATAATTTCTTTGTTCATTCAACCATTTACCTAATTTCTTATATTCCGGATTTTTATCGACTTGTGAAACGTTTGTATGTCCAAATACATCTTTATATTCACGTAATTTTATTAAAAGGTTTAGCCAATTATCATCATCTGGCATAGTTCCAATATTGTCTGGCTCCCAAACGAAATTAATTTCATCAAGTTTTTTAATTTTATTTTGACTTAATTTTCCTTTATTTTTCTCTACTCTTTGAGCAAGAACCCAATGGTATAATGTAGCATTACCATGGCTTTTAAAGTAATGGGAATGGTTGTTTTTTTCAAAAAATTCTTTTAATTCATTATATCTTCCGTCCCAACTTTTTCGATTATTTTTAATTAGAACTTTTGTAACAATTTCTTTTGGTTCTTCAAAATTCAGTACTTGCTGACCGTTACTATTTTTATCTTTTTTTATTAAACCAATGCTTATTAGTTTATTTACACTATTAATTGATAGTGTGTTGTTTTTTTCTGCGTTAACTTGATATTTTACCCATTTATGCAATTTTTTATACTTTGGTAGGTAACGAGATAAATCTAAATGACCATATTCTTTTTTGAAATTTTTTAAAAGAATATAATTTTCATCCCATGTAATACGGTCTTTATTTATATCATCTTCATTGATTGGCTTTATATCAAATAATTCAAGCTTTTCACGTTTAGATTTTGATAAAGTATCTAATTTTTTGCGGTTATTGTAGAGCCAATGGTACAATGATTCATTTTCGCTCGCTAATCCTTTTAAACTATTATTCTGATTGAAATAATCTTGGATTTCTTTGTAAAAATCAAACCAATTTCTTCTCCGAACTTGCCATTTAAAACCTAAACTTTCAAGTTTTTGGATATCTTCTTTTTTAAGTTTACCTATATACTTTAAATAAACACTTCCATCAGGTCTTTTAACTCCTTTTTTGTAGATGTGACGATATCTGTTTACGAGTTTGCCTAATTTTGGAAAATCATCAGAATGAATTGGAACATCACAATGTTTATGTTTAGATTTGAATTTAATTAATGCATTAGTGAAATATTTGAAATTGTCGCCTCTAGGTTTAAATTTAAAATCTAGTTTTTCAAGCTTCTTGATTTCAACTGTACTTAATTTCCCTGAATTAAAACGCACTCTTTGAGCAACACACCAAGTTCCTAACGCTCTGTTTTCATAACGTGCTGGAACATCTGAATTACTATTTGCATTATGATATTCTTTTAGCTCTCTATATCTTAAATCCCAACTATCATTGGTTTTTTCGATTATTTGGTCAAACAAAGAAGTCTTTAATTTTTCTTTAAAGCCGACTAGTTTTATAATCCGTTCAGTTTCATCATTTGAAAATGAGAATTCTATTTTAGAATTTTTATTTTTCTTGCCCTTTTTAAAAGCAATATCATTTATTTCAGCTTGCAGTCTTTCGTCATGGTCACATAATGAGCGAATAACTTGAATTACATTTTTAAAAACACTTCGGTCAACTGCTTTTTCTATATCATCTTCTAGCTTATGAAAAATTGGTACAACAATATATCCTAAAGTTTTTTTACCCGTTCTATCTTTTCTTAATGCTCTACCAGCTGCTTGTACAATACTGACCTTTGAGTTTTTTGGGTCGCAGAAATATATCAAATCAATTGTTGGAACATCAACACCTTCGGTTAAACAACGTGCATTTGCAACTATACCAATATCTCTTTTTGAAAATTCTTTTAATATTGATTGTCTTACACCAGAACTTTGGTGTCCGCTTACGAATTTTGAAAAAATAGAATCGCCAAAAAGATTTGAATGACGTTCAGAAAAAGATTTTGAACCCTGAACGGTATGATGGAATGATAAAGCATGAAATGCTTTATACTTTTCCATTGCAATTTTCAGAGCATAATTATGGGCATATTCATCAATTGTTTCATCATTAGTAACATAATTTCTTTGGTCCAAAAATTTTTTAACTTCTCTGTCGCTAACTCCGATGCCAATTATTTTGTAATCACAAAGAATATCAGGAATTGCTTCAGCAAAAGACATTCTATGAGCTTCTTTTCCAAAAACTCTTTCGTTACTCATGTCGTATAAGAATTTAATCTTATCTCCTAATAAATTTTTTAATTGTTGAGAAGCAACTCTTGGTGTTGCTGTCATGTAAAGTCTTTTAACTGCACCAATTCTAAAATCTTCATGAATAATGCCGAATACTTTTTGTTTGTTTCCTGATGTCTTGTGTGCTTCATCGCAAATAGCTAGGTCAAATTTAAAGTTGTCGAGCAAATTAGTTGCTTTTTCTACTTCTTGTAATGATTGATATGTACTGAAAATTATTTTAGACTTTACTTTATTGTTCTTTAAGAAGTTTGCAATAGTAGTAGGATTCAAACTAACGTTACCACCAATTTCGGCAAGTGAAAATTCTGTTAGTTGAGCGTCTCTGTCGATGTCTTTTTCAGAGCATACACACAAGTATTTGTATTTAGTTTTTTTGTGTCTAGCCCATTCATTTTTCATTTGCCTTAACAATGCAAGAGATGGAACTAGAACAATCGTGTTTACAGGATTTAACTTTTCCTTTATCCATAATGATGTAAGTGATTTGCCTGCACCACATGGTAAAATTAATTGAGCTCTATTATTATTTTCAAAGTGTTTATCAACTTTACTAATTGCTAATTTTTGATGTGGTAAAGGATTAAATTTCTTGAAGTTATTTGGTGTTAATCCTTTTAAGAGTGATTCAATATCTCTAAATGTTGAATTTTCAATCGAATCTAATTGTTCTAATAGTACTTTTTGATTTATTGATTTATCTGTTTGGTTATCTATTTCTTGAACATTTGAAAAAACGATTAATCTATCACATTTGTTGCCGTAGGCAACTAAATTGGCTAGTTTATCTTTTGACCAATATATTTTTCTTTCTACTAATGTTCTATATTTACTTTGTACTCCAACAATTAATCCATCTTCATTTTCAAGAATTAAGTCAATTCCATATTCAACATCTGAAAAACCAAGATTTGCTTTAAAAGAAAATGGCACTTCATTGAAAAGCCATACATTTTTGTATTCGTCTTTGAAAGTCGGTTCAGTGAGAAAGAAATATTTACAAAAAACCTCAAATAAAGTTCCACCAAGCTTTTTATCTTTTTTAACCCATTCGTCAAATTTCGGTTTGATATCATCCCAAGTTTGGACTCCATCTAAAATTTTAAGTAGTATTTGTTCTTCTTGGGTCAATTGGTTTCTCGTATTGGGTACAACTCGTTATATAATAACATTTATTACCGATATCCCGTAAATAAGTCAGGATATAGTAAGTTTTTTGTTACTGTTATCCCGTAAAGATAATTAATTTTTCCTACGTAATGAAAACAAAAAATCCTCACAGAAGACTATCAAGATTTTAAAACTTCTCGTCATTGCTGTATTGACGGTTTATAATATAACTTAGTTATTAATCTTCAACCAGAACCCATTAGCAATTGTCAATTAAAGGTTCAGCTTGTTTGTGTTTTACATTTTTACAAAGTTAATTGAATAGATTTTTAACTCGTTTATTTTATGCAATAGTGAAGTAGTTTTATTCATGCTAAAATATTTAAAAGGAATTTAATTCTTAACCAAAACACCAGACTTTTTACCAATATCTTTTTTATTTTTAAACTGAATTGGGATAGCCATATCGTAATTCCTAACTACAAAATGCAAATGAGGTTTAGTGGTGTAACCTGTAAAACCAGAAATTCCAATAGGTTGACTAGCTTCAACATAATCGTTTACTTTTACAAGCGTTCCATCTTTATCTAAGTGTACATAATATGCAAAAGTACCATCATCATGCATTATAATTATTTGATTTGCTTTAGATATAAACCTTTTACCGCCATGTTTCTTAAAATGAGATACTGCTTGTACTACATAACCACGTCTTGCTGCAACAACTGTATCGCCAATTGGCATTTTGAAATCTATGGCATAACGTGATTGCGCAGAACTATGAGTAAACTTACCATTAAACCCTTGAATGATTTTATAGCGTTTCTTTTTTTGAAACGGTAATTCATATAAATGGTCTTTAATAGAATCTTCGTTTAATTTTTTTCCAAAAGTATACGATATATCAATATAATTGCTTGTTTTAAATGTGGAATCATTTTCGAAAAGGCGTTTTGGAATATTTATAACATTAACTAAAGAATCTTGCGGATTACAAAATGTCTCCCCTTCTTTTATAAAAAACTTAAAATCTTTTATTTTTTTAATTTTTAAAATGAGAGGGGCATACGTTTTGTTAACAAAATTAAAGGTAGTAGCAGTATCACTCTTTATTTTAGAAAACTTAATATCCTGACTATAACTTTCGATAGTTGAAAGTATAATCAGGAATATGAATACAAAACGTTTCAAAAATTTTAGTATTTAATCCTCAACCAAAACCCATTCCCCTTTGGCAATTAAAGGTTCGGCTTGTTTGTATTTTACGGTTTTGTTTTCACCATTCATAACGTGTTTTATGGTAACACGATCGTTTCGTCCAATTTTTGGTCTATCACGTACAATGGTTTCAACAACCTCTTGTTGGCGTTGTATATTTCCTGCTGCTCTGTTTTGTGCAGAACGTTCGTCTAAATTAGGAATTTCGTCTTTTTGTGTTTTTAGATTTTCCTTTTTACGTGTTTGTCTAGCTTCTTGAATGGTGTCTTGAGTTTCTTGAGGTAATTCTCCTTTAAATAAGAATGAAATTACATCCTTATTAACTTGGTCAATCATCGCTTTAAACAACTCAAAAGCTTCAAATTTATAAATTAATAATGGATCTTTTTGCTCGTGTACCGCTAATTGAACTGATTGTTTTAATTCATCCATTTTACGTAAATGCGTTTTCCAAGCATCATCAATAATGGCAAGTGTAATGTTCTTTTCAAAATCGGTGATTAATTGTTTACCACCAGATTCGTATGCTTTTTCAAGGTCTGTAACCACATTTAAACTTTTTACACCATCTGTAAACGGCACCACGATTCGTTTAAATTTATCACGTTGTGTTTCATATACATTTTTAATAACAGGAAATGCAATGTCTGCATTACGAGCCATTTTTTCTTTGTAATTATCGAAAGCGGTATTATAAATTTTTGAGGTGATTTCTTGTGGTGAAAGTTTTCCAAATTCTGCTTCGGTAATTGGCGAACTCATTGAAAAATAGCGAATTAATTCAAACTCAAAATTCTTATAGTCGTTTGCTCCTTTATTGGTATCGGCTATGCCTTCTGATGTATCAAAAATCATATTCGCTAAATCGACACGCAAGCGTTCTCCAAATAGTGCGTGATGACGACGTTTATAAACCACCTCACGTTGCGCATTCATAACATCATCATATTCTAATAATCGTTTACGAACGCCAAAGTTATTTTCCTCCACTTTTTTTTGAGCACGCTCTATAGATTTTGAAATCATAGAATGCTGAATCACTTCGCCTTCTTTTAATCCCATTTTATCCATCATTTTTGCAATACGCTCACTACCAAACAGACGCATTAAATTATCGTCTAATGACACATAAAACTGAGAGCTTCCTGGATCTCCTTGTCGACCAGCACGACCACGTAATTGTCTGTCTACACGACGAGAATCATGGCGTTCTGTACCAACAATAGCTAAACCACCAGCAGCTTTAACCTCGTCTGATAATTTAATATCTGTTCCACGACCAGCCATATTGGTTGCGATGGTTACTTGACCTGTTTTACCAGCTTGATCTACAATTTCGGCTTCTTTTTTATGCTGTTTTGCATTTAATACATTGTGTGGTATTTTACGGATGCTTAACATTTTACCAAGTAATTCACTAATTTCAACCGATGTTGTTCCTATTAAAACTGGGCGACCAGCTTCAGATAATTGTGTGACATCATCAATAACCGCATTGTATTTTTCGCGTTTAGTTTTATATACTAAATCTTCTTTATCGTCTCTAGCAATAGGTCTGTTTGTTGGAATTTCAACAACATCTAATTTATAGATTTCCCAAAACTCACCAGCTTCTGTAACCGCAGTACCTGTCATACCAGAAAGTTTACGGTACATTCTAAAGTAATTTTGAAGGGTTACTGTAGCAAAGGTTTGTGTAGCATCTTCAATTTTTACATTTTCTTTGGCTTCAATCGCTTGGTGTAATCCATCAGAATATCGACGACCATCCATAATACGACCAGTTTGTTCATCAACAATCATGACTTTATTATCCATCACCACATATTGTGTGTCTTTTTCAAATAAAGCATAGGCTTTTAATAATTGATTTAATGTGTGAATACGTTCCGATTTCACACCAAATTCTTTGAATAATTCTTCTTTAAGATTTGCTTCTTCTTCAGCAGAAAGACCTTGCTCTTCAATTTTAGCAACTTCAATTCCTATTTCTGGTAAGATGAAAAAATCTGGATTATCTTTTCCAGAAATGTATTCAATACCTTTATCTGTTAATTCAATTTGATTGTTTTTTTCTTCAATAACATAGTATAACTCTGCATCAACCTTTGGCATTTCGCGGTTGTTATCCTGCATGTAGAAATTTTCGGTTTTTTGAAGTAATAGCTTAACACCTTCTTCAGATAAAAATTTAATAAGTGCTTTATTTTTAGGTATACCACGATACACACGCAATAATTGAAAACCACCTTCTTTAGTATCACCAGCTTTGATTAATTTTTTTGCTTCAGCTAAAACACCTGTTAAATATTTACGTTGCACCGAAACAATATCATCAACTTTAGGTTTTAGTTCGTTAAATTCATGACGTTCGCCTTGTGGAATGGGGCCAGAAATAATTAATGGTGTACGCGCATCATCAACTAAAACCGAATCCACCTCATCTACAATCGCATAATGGTGCGGGCGTTGCACCAAATCATCTGGCGAATGTGCCATATTATCACGCAAGTAATCAAAACCAAATTCGTTGTTAGTTCCGTAGGTAATATCAGCATTATAAGCTTTTATACGCGCTTCAGAGTTTGGTTGATGGTAGTCAATACAATCTACACTCAAACCGTGGAATTCAAAAATAGGAGCCATCCACGCACTGTCTCGTTTTGCTAAATAATCGTTTACTGTTACTAAGTGAACACCACGACCAGTAAGTGCATTTAAATACACAGGTAATGTAGCAACTAAGGTTTTACCTTCTCCCGTTTGCATTTCGGCAATTTTACCTTGATGCATCGCTACACCCCCAATAAGTTGTACATCGTAATGCACCATATCCCAAGTAATGGGTTTTCCTGCGGCATCCCAAGAGTTTGACCAAGTGGCATTATCGCCATCAAGTGTTATATACGTTTTATCTCCAGATAGACTTCTATCAAATTCGTTAGCAGTTACTGTAATATTAGTGTTGTTTACAAAACGCTTTGCTGTTTCTTTTACCACAGCAAAGGCTTCAGGTAAAATATCGTTTAATGTTTTTTCAACAGCTTCGTACGATTCGTCTTCAATTTTATCGACTTCTTGATAAATATCTTCCCGTCTATCAATATCTTCAGTAGCTTCAGCTTCTTTTAAAAGTGTTTCTTTTCTTTCATTAAAAGGCTTGCGTGTTTCGGCAATAATAGCTTTAAATTCGACCGTTTTATCTCTTAATTCGTCATGCGATAAGGCTTCTAAAGCGGCTTCAAAGGTTTTAACTTTATCTACTAAAGGCATTAAAGCTTTTACATCTTGTTTCGATTTGTCTCCAACAAATACTTTCAATACAGAATTTAAAAAACTCATGTGTGTATATTTTATGTTTATCTAGGATGTCCTAGTTGTTTTTATTTAGTTTTTAAGCTTTAAACAAAAGCCATTCAAAGATACATTTTGTTTAAAGATTAGGACAAAAAAAAAGTCTCAAATCGAGACTTTTTAATTATTCTTTATGCTTATTAATATTCATCCTCGTTCCAGAGGTAATCTTCATCTGTTGGATAATCAGACCAAATTTCTTCAATCGAATCATACGAATCGCCTTCGTCTTCAATCGACTGTAAATTTTCTACAACTTCTAACGGTGCGCCAGTTCTAATAGCGTAATCTATTAATTCGTCTTTGGTTGCTGGCCAAGGTGCATCACTTAAATACGATGCTAATTCTAAAGTCCAATACATTTTTTATTGCGTTTAATTTTTTTGCAAAAATAAATTTTTAGTTTAAACAGACAAGAAAAAAATGAATTATTTAATCATTAATTATAAGAACGTATCTTTTTGTACTCTAAACCCTTGCAAATTTATCGTTGCTGAGTTAATAATAATGTAGCAAAATAATGAGTTTTATCACTTCGAGTTATTCCAATATTTTTTGGAATAGCACTTCGACAAGCTCAGTAAAGCTATCGAGAAGTGGGCGTTACCCCTAAAAAGGGGTCGGGCTTTCCGCTATATCTTTTTAAAACGTTATTGCGAGGACGAAGGACGTGGCAATCTGCCAAATTCAAGTACACAAGCAATTTTTTATTTTATTCAAGTTTTAAAAGGATGCCGCTGCAATCCCTAACGCGGACTAGTTTACAGTCATCAGTATCCAGTATACAGTCGAATCTTAATTTACTAAACTATTGTACTTCTAACTTCTGTCTACAAGTTCCGTGCTTCACTTTTTCTCAGGAATCCACTTAATTTCATTTGCTTGTAAGTCAGAAGACAACTTTCGTGCCAACACAAAAAGATAGTCAGAAAGACGGTTTAAGTACGTTAAAGCATTCGCTTCAAAAGGTTCTAAATCGTTAAGTGCAGATGCTAAACGTTCGGCTCTACGACAAACACAACGTGCTATGTGACAGAATGACACTGTTTGATGCCCGCCAGGTAACACAAAATGCGTCATTGGTGGTAGTGCTTCGTTCATCGTGTCCATTTCCTGCTCTAAACGTTCAATGTTTTCAGCAGAAATCTTTTCAATATTTAAGCGTTCTTTCCCATTTTTTAAAAGGGCTTTTTCAGGATCGGTAGCTAAAATAGCGCCAACCGTAAACAATCTATCTTGAATATGCATCAACACCTCTTTATAATGCTGATTAATATCTTGATCGCGAATTAAACCTAAATGCGAGTTTAATTCATCAACCGTTCCGTAGCTTTCAATACGGATATGATGTTTTGGAACTCGTGTGCCTCCATATAATGCTGTGGTGCCTTTATCGCCCGTTTTGGTGTAGATTTTCATGCTACGCAAGTTAAAAGTTAAAAGTTAAAAGTTAAAAGTTTTTTGCCACTTATTCACGAATGATAATTTTTTGGTAAAATGCCTTGGCGTATTGAAAACTCAATAATTATCAAATCTAAATTTTTAATCAATTTTATTTGTTTGTCAGACCAATCATTCTTTTTAGCTAGCTCATAGAAAAGAAAATTGTGAGTCTGTATTGAGGTAGTTGGAAATAATTCATCAATCTTATTGTTTTTTATTTTTGCTAAAGTTTCTTGAACTTCTAATTTAAAATGATTTATGTTTTTGTAGTCTGTATAAATGAAGTTTGATTTTTCGTCAAAACTATTATAACCCGTTGTGCATTATGATTTAAAAGAAAAAAGTTGTCCATCTTACTGATAATCAGTAACTTGTTTTAGCGATAAAACATTAATTATGAACAACTTAAATGCAAATTACGAAAGAATATTGGAAGTATTAAGAAAAATATCAAAAGAGCAGCTTTTAGCTTATCAAAGACGACAACCCAAACTGAGTGATTTGGAGTTGGTAAGCCTAAGCCTTACATCAGAATATATGGGTATAGATAGTGAGAGTAACCTATTTAGACAACTTCCTGATGTCATTTCATCAAAAATTAACCGCAGTGTTTATAATCGTAGAAGAAGAAAGTTAGCAAATCATATTGATGCAATACGTTTAAAATTGGCTACTCATTTTAATGAATTTGAAGACTATTTCATTGTAGATAGTATGCCTTTAGAGGTTTGTAAGCTATCAAGAAGTTCTCGTTCAAGAATATGTAAAGAAGCTACTTATGTCTTTCCAGACAAAGGTTATTGTGCTTCTCAAAGTGCTAATTATTATGGGTATAAATTACATGCTATTTGTTCTGTTAGCGGTATTTTTCAGAGTATAGATTTGAGTCCGGCATCTGTTCATGATGTGAATTATCTTAAAGATATTAAAGCACAAATTAGCAATTGCACTTTAATTGGTGATAGAGGTTATTTATCCGCAGAAATTCAACTTAACTTGTTTGATACTTGTAACATAAAGCTAAATACACCGATGAGAAATAATCAAAACAATTACAAAAAACAACCGTACATTTTTAGAAAATCGAGAAAGAGGATAGAAACTTTATTTTCTCAACTGTGTGACCAATTCATGATAAGACGCAACTACGCTAAGTCTTTTGAAGGCTTTAAGACCAGAATAATATCTAAAATAACTTCGCTAACTGTAATTCAATACATTAACAAATTTGTCTTTGATAGAAAAATAAACAATATAAAAATCAGCATTATTTAAAATGCACAACGGGTTATTTGATATTTTATTTAATAGTATTATTGCTTCATTTTTTAATTGTGAATTGGTCAATCCTTCATAAAAATTAGCTTCAAATTTCTTTTTTTCCTTTTTAAATTTAAAGATGCCAGCAATAATAAGAACTGGAATGATGAACCAAAATATATGCATATTTTTAAATTTAAATTAATCTAATCGGCTTAACAACTTCGCAACAAACAACTAAACCCTAACAACAAAATCCTCCTTAGCTTGCTCTTTCCTAAAAAATACAAATCCCCAAAAAAACGTATCGATAGTAACCGTTACTTTGGGATGCTGTTTAATAGTTTTCCAAGCTTCAGTCATGCCTTTGCTCCAATAAATATCGTCAAAAACAAAAACAGAATTGTTGTTTGCGGTTTGTAAAAGTGTTTCAAAATAATGTAAAGTCGCTTCTTTTTGGTGATTGCCATCGAAAAATATAAGGTCGTAGGTATTGGGTTCTAGATTTTTTATGGCATCATTAAAATTATCGTTTATGAGATTGATGTTTTTTAATTTATAATCTTTGAAATTCTTTTTAGTAAATTCAGAAATATTCGGACAACCTTCAATTGTTGTAATATTTGCTTTTGGGTTTGCTAAATGCATTGCATGTGTTGCTACACCTAATGAGGTGCCTAACTCTAATATGTTTTCAAATTCAAAATAGCCAACCAATCGATATAAAAGCTTTGCTCTTTTATAGGTTGTCCCAGCATTTTTAGTCATTGCAGAAATGAGCCGTTGGTTTTGTTTTAAAACATGGGAGCCAACACCAAAATCGGTTACTTTAATTTTTGTTTTGTTTTTTAAAAGGGTCTTTTTGTAGTTTAAAAGACTTTTATAGGCATCATAATTTTTGTTGTTATAAAAACATTTGGAGACCAAATTATAAACAAAAGGAGAGTGTACACCGTGTTGATTGGTAGATTTTAAAAGAAATTTTATGTATTGAATAATTTGGTAAAACATACTTTTAAGTTGTTCTCGATACTAAATTCTTCGTGACTTAGAATTTTACTCGAACTGACTTATTTTTTTGACTGAATACTGCTACTGAACACTGCGAACTATTTAATCTTCTAATTTCGAAGACAATTCAAACCAGCGTTCTTCTTTGGTTTCAATAGTTTTAATTATTTTTTGTAAATCTTCAGATAGTTTATTTATTTCATCTTGCGAAAGTTCTTGATTGTTGAATTTATTTTCTAATTCTTTTTTATCAAAAGTTAAAGATTTTAGTTTGCTTTCAATATTATTAAGTTCTTTTTCTTCATTATAAGACAGCTTTTTAGCTTCATTTTGTTTCCAAGCTTTTTTATCTTTTTTATCCTCGGTATTCATGCTAGATATAGCTGGTTGGCTATCTTCGTATATGCGATAATCTGTATAATTTCCAGGAAAATCTTCAATAACACCATCGCCTTTAAAAACAAAAAGATGGTCTACAACTTTATCCATAAAGTACCTGTCGTGAGATACCACGATAACGCATCCTGGAAAATCTAAAAGAAAACTTTCTAGCACATTTAATGTAACAATATCTAAATCATTCGTAGGTTCATCGAGAATTAAAAAGTTTGGATTCTGAATTAAAACCGTACATAAATATAAACGTTTACGCTCACCGCCGCTTAGTTTTTCAACAAAATCGTGTTGCTTTTTTCTGCTGAATAAAAACCGTTCTAAAAGTTGTTGTGCGCTAATTTGTCGCCCTTTTTTGAGTGGAATATAGTCTCCAAATTCGCGAATAACCTCTATGACTTTTTGCTCGGGTTTTATGGTGATGCCGTCTTGGGTATAATAACCGAATTTTACGGTATCTCCTCTAATTACCTTACCAGAATCTGGTAGCGTGGTTTGGGTTAAAATGTTTAAAAACGTGGTTTTTCCTGTACCGTTTTTACCAATGATACCCGCACGTTCGCCTTTTTGAAATGTGTATTCAAATTTATCAAGTATGGTTTTGTCTTTAAACGCTTTTGATACTTTATGGAACTCTAAAATTTTGTTTCCTAAACGTTCCATATTTAATTCTAACTGTACCTCGTGGTCGTTTCTGCGTTGATGAGCTCTATGCTTTATATCAGCAAAATCATTAATTCTTGATTTCGATTTTGTGGTACGCGCTTTGGGTTGGCGGCGCATCCAAGTTAATTCTTTTTTAAAGAGTTGTTTGGCTTTTCCAGTTTCAATAGTTTCTTGCTCGATTCTAGCTTCTTTTTTTTCTAAATAATAGGAATAGTTTCCTTTATAATTGTATAATTGCCCTTCATCTAATTCTATTATTTCGTTACACACACGCTCTAAAAAATAACGATCGTGCGTCACCATAAAAAGCGTTATGTTTTCTTTGGCGAAAAAGGCTTCTAACCATTCAATCATTTCTAAATCTAAATGGTTGGTAGGCTCATCTAAAATCAACAAATCAGGTTTGTTAATTAGTGCATTGGCTAATGCGAGACGCTTTTTTTGTCCGCCAGAAAGCGTGTTTACTTTTTGACTTAAATTTTCAAGTTTTAATTTGAAGAGAATTTGCTTGTAAAGCGTTTCGAAATCCCATGCTTGGTATTGTTCCATAGCTTCGAAAGCAGTTTGATATGCTTCAGAATCATCTGGATTTAAAAGGGCCTTTTCGTAATTTGAAATCACTTTTAAAATAGGATTATCGCTTGCTAGAATAGTGTCTTCAATAGTTAAAGTTTCATCAAACTTTGGGTCTTGCGAGAGAAAGGAAACTTTTATATCTTTTCTATAAATAATATTTCCAGAATCGGCTTGGTCATCGCCAGAAAGGATATTTAATATGGATGTTTTCCCTGTTCCGTTTTTGGCAACAAACGCTATTTTCTGATCTTTGTGAACACTAAAAGAAATGTCTTTAAAGAGCGTTAATTCTCCGTAAGATTTTGATATGTTTTCTACTGTTAAATAATTCAAAGGATATTTTTTCTGCAAATAACGGATAAAAAACCAAAAAAGCCGTTATTAGTTTTATTGTTCAAGACGAAAAGTTATATTTGTGATAAATCAATGTGCCTCAATATGAAGAGATATTTTTTAGTTGTTTTTTTAATTGTAAATACTGTAATGGTGTCTTGTGTTCCTTATAAAGATACTGTTTATCTTCAAAACAAAAGTACAGCAACTGATTCTATTCAAGTTATAGTTGAAAAACAAAGGGCATATCGTGTTCAAATTAATGATATTTTAAATATTAGGATTAAGGCAGCAAAGCAAGAAACTGTAACCATTTTTAATCCTATTGGCGAAGGCGATTTGAATGCTAGTAGTGAAGAACGTGCTTATTTTGATGGCTTTACTGTAGATTTACATGGTAACATACTTATGCCTAAACTAGGTGAAATTAATGTACTAGGTTTTACCACTAATGAGATAAAACAAATTATTGAGAAAAAATTATTAGAGACCGAGTATAAAGCAGCAAATGATATTTTTGTAACCGTAAAGCTTACAGGATTACAATACACTACTACGGGCGAAATTGGAAGCTCAGGTACAAAAACATTATTTAAAGAGCGCGTAAATGTTTTTGAAGCGATTGCAAATTCAGGTGATATACTTGATACTGGTGACAAAAAAGATGTGTTGATTATAAGGCAATTTCCGCAAGGACAGAAAATATTTCATATCGATTTAACCGATGCAAATGTTATGAATTCTCCATACTATTATATTCAACCCAACGACATGATTTACGTAAAACCATTAAAGCAAAAATCTTGGGGTACGGGAACAACAGCTATTCAAAACATAGGAGCTATAGCTACAGTTTTATCATTAATTACTACAACAATTTTACTTTTAGATAGAAGATAGCCATGGCTTACGATGACATTGAAGGTATTGATTTTAAGGAACCTAGCAGTATGAGCTTTGATATCCGAGGCTTTTTCTTTAAAATTTTGAAGTTCTGGAAGCTTATAACATTATTTGTTATTGTTGGGTTAATAATTGCATATTCTATTAATGTTAGAAAACAAAATGTTTATAGTTTAAATTCTTTAATCTCGATTGAGAATGATCAAAACCCCTTTTTCACAACCAATACAAGTATTTCTTTTAATTGGGGAGGCGTTTCTGATAAAGTAGGCAAAATTATAATTGCATTAAGTACTAGGAGTCATAACGAAAAAGTAGTCGATTCTTTACAGTTTTATGTGAAATATTTGAAAGAAGGGAAATATAGAAAAGATGATATTTATAAAAATGCACCCTTTAAAGTTGAAATAAATAAAAATAGCGAGCAGCTACTAAATAAATATATAGGGATTAGATTTATTAATGAAAATCAGTATGAATTAGTTATAGATTTTGAAAATAACTTAGCAAGAACACAGAGATACAGTGATAAATTAATGCAGACTGTATCTGTGACTAAAGGGGGCTTTAAAAAGGTTTTTGATATAGGAGAACAAGTTGACTTACCTTTTACCTCCTTTAAACTCTTAAGAAAATCTAATATAGAAATAGTACCAGAATCTGAATATTTTATTCAATTTTTGAGTTTTGATGCTGTCGTGAACGATTACAAAGCTAAAATAAAGGCAAGGTCATATTCAAAAGAATCTTCTGTATTAATTCTTTCTTTATCGGGTGTTAATAAAGCTAAAATAGTAGATTATCTAAATGCGACTACACAGATTTTAAGTAAAACAGAATTAGAACGTAAAAACTTATACGCAACTAATACAATAAGATTTATAGACAGCACACTAAGTATAGTAAACACTGATTTAAAGGCGGCGACAGATACTATGAATGCTTTTAGGCAAAAAAATAAAATATTTAATGTTGATGAGGAGTTGTTACAGCTTTCAGAAAAAGTAAGTGAACTTGATTTTAACAAAGATGCTATTCAATCTAAATTAAGGTATTTAAATTTTCTTGAAAATTATTTACGTACTAGAACTAATTACACAAATATAGCTGCACCAACTTCAGTAGGTATTGAAGAAAGAAATATAATAGCGACTGTTGGTAAAATTACAACGTTAGCTATAGAACGCCAAGAATTGGAACAATTGGTACAAGAAGGTTCTACATCATTAAAAGATTTAGACGCTAGAATAAATGCAGAAAAGAATGTATTGTTAGAAATTATAGTTTCGACTAAAGAGACAATTCAAATTGAATTGCAAATGATCAATAAAAAAAGGGCTACCTTAGAGAGTAAGCTCAATGATTTGCCAGAAGATCAACAGGAATATTTAAAAATACAAAGAAAATTAAATTTAAGTCAGGAGGCTTACGATATTTACTTAGCAAAGCGAAGTGAGGCAGCAATAGTAAAGGCTGCTAATGTGTCTGATATCTCTGTAATAGATGAAGCTAAGGATATTGGTGGAGGCTTGATTGGGCCTAACAGAAACTTAAATTATATGATGGCGCTAATTGTTGGGTTATCATTGCCAATAGTAATTTTATTTGTTCTTTTTTTATTAGATAATACAATTCATGGAACTGAAGACGTAAAACGCTTATCAAATATACCAGTTTTAGGGCTTATAGGTAAATATAATCATGATAACAATTTAATAGTTCATGAAAAACCTAAATCGGCTGTAGCCGAAGCTTTTAGAGCGATACGCTCTAGTTTACAATTTTTCTATAAAAAGCTAGATAAAGTAGGAGGTCGTACAATCATGATTACCTCGTCTGTAAGCGGAGAAGGAAAAACATTTTGCTCAATTAATATAGCTAGTGCTTATGCTGCGTCTGGCAAAAAAACAATTCTTCTAGGCTTAGATTTACGAAAACCTAAAATTTTTGGAGACTTTAATATTGATAATGAGTTGGGTGTAGTAAACTATTTTATTGCTGATAAAACCTTAGAAGAGGTTACTTTTAAAAGCCATATTGAAAATTTGGATATTATTACTTCTGGTCCAATACCTCCAAACCCATCAGAATTATTAATGAGTGATATAATGGAGGAGCTTATTTTAGATTTGAGAAAAATTTATGATATAATAGTATTAGATTCACCACCACTAGGGTTAGTTACAGATGCATTGGTATTATCACAATATGCAGATGCCTCATTATTTGTAATTAGATTAGATTATACAAAAAAGGGTATGTTAGAGTTGGTTAATGCCAAACATAAGTCTGGAGAGTTAAAAAATATAAGCTACATTTTAAATTTTTATAAACATAAAGCTAGCCATAATTATGGCTATGGCTATGGTTATGGCTACGGATATGGGTTATATGGCAATGCTTATCACGAAAACCTTAAAAAGGCAAGTACTTTTAATAAAATAAAGAATTGGCTAAAGAGAAGTTAGCATCCTTGATAAGTTTAAAACAGGATAAAAAAATTGAACAGAATAAAATTAAATTAAATGTCTTGAGTAAAGAACAATGGTTATATACAATATCTTCTAAACACAAGCTAATAGATTTCAATTTCAAAGAGATTTGGAGATATAAAGATTTGTTATTTTTGTTTGTTAAAAGAGACGTTGTTACTTTATATAAGCAAACGATATTAGGACCTCTATGGTATGTAATTCAGCCTTTATTTACTTCAGTAATTTTTACATTAATATTTAATAATCTAGCAAATATTCCAACTGGAGATGGAATACCAGCATTTTTATTCAACCTTGCAGGTATAACTACTTGGAATTATTTTAAACTTTGCTTAACAGGAACATCTAACACGTTTACAAAAAATCAAGGCATTTTTGGAAAGGTATATTTTCCAAGAGTTATAATGCCTTTATCTGTAGTCATTTCTAATTTATTAAGATTTGCTATTCAATGTATGGTATTTATAGGTTTTTATATATACTATGTCTTGTTAGAAGATGTGTCTATTTTACCCAACTGGAATTTGGTGCTACTACCCATAGTTGTTTTGGTAATGGCTTTGTTAGGTTTGGGTTTTGGAATGCTCATATCTTCAATGACAACTAAGTATAGAGATTTAACGTTTTTAGTACAGTTTGGCGTGCAATTATTAATGTATGGGTCTGCAGTAATGTATCCAATATCATTTTTTAGAAAAGAATTACCAGAATATGTTTGGTTAGTAGAGTATAACCCTATTGCAATTATTATAGAATCATTTAGGCATATGACTCTTGGAGTTGAAATATTTGATGTAAATAAATTTACATACGCTATAGTATTTAGTATAATCACCTTTATGTTAGGCTTAGTTGTGTTTAACAAAACCGAAAAAAGTTTTATAGATACTGTTTAATAATGAGTGTAATTTTAAAAGTTAATAACATTTCTAAACAATATAAGTTGGGTCTTGTAGGGGCTAACACTATAGGTCAGGATCTAAATAGATGGTGGAGTAAAGTAAGAGGGAAAGAAGATCCGTTTTTAAAAATTGGAGAAGTTAACGATAGAAGTACAAAAGGTACTTCAGACTATGTTTGGGCATTAAAAGGTATTAATTTTGAAGTTAAAAAAGGCGAAGTTTTAGGTATTATAGGAAAGAATGGCGCAGGAAAATCAACCTTATTAAAAATATTATCTAGAGTAACAAGTCCTACCACAGGAGAAATAAAAACAAAAGGGCGAATTGCATCACTTTTAGAAGTAGGTACAGGCTTTCATCCAGAAATGACTGGACGAGAAAATATTTATCTTAATGGTGCGATTTTAGGAATGACAAAAGCAGAAATTAAATCAAAAATTAACGAGATTATTGAGTTTTCTGGTTGCGAACGTTATATAGATACACCTGTAAAGCGTTATTCTTCAGGAATGACAGTGCGTTTAGCCTTTGCTGTTGCGGCACATTTAGAACCAGATATTTTGGTTATTGATGAGGTGTTAGCAGTAGGAGATGCTGAGTTTCAAAAAAAGGCTATCGGGAAAATGCAAGATATTAGTAGAGGTGAAGGGCGTACGGTTTTATTTGTAAGCCATAATATGGCAGCGGTAAAAAACTTATGCTCTAGATTAATAGTTTTGGAAAATGGTAATATTTCCTATCAAGGTAAAGTTGATGAAGGAATATCTAAATACATATTTGATTCATTAAAAAATACTTCGCAAAATATTGAAGACAGAAAAGATAGAATTGGAAATGGGAATGCATTACTTAAAAAAGTAACAATATTAAATAATAGTATTTTAACTGGAGAAAAATTTTCTGTTGAAATTGAATTTAAAAACTTAGGAAATTTTAAAGTGAATGAATTAGGTTTAAGTGTTTGGAAAGTTGATGAGACGAAAATTATTAGTATTTCAACCAAATTGAAAAACGATATTCAGTTTATTGATAGAACTAGAGCTATATGCGAAATTTCTAAATTACCGCTGGTTAAAGGAAAGTATATTCTTAATGCATTCATTTCAACTGAAAATGGATTAGCCGATTATATTGAGAGAATTTTAATTTTCGATGTTGAAGAAAATGATTATTTTAACACAGGGAAGCAAGTTGATCCTAATTGGGGAGTTATTGTAGTAGACCATAAATGGATATAGAATGATACAAAAACTATCAGAATTAGATGAGTTTCACAAAAAAGAAGATCCTTGGAACTATGAAAATAATGCTGAAGATTTAAAAAGGATTGATTATTTATTAAAACAATTACGCAGTAAGAAGTATAATAAAGTTTTGGATATTGGCTGCGGTCAAGGATTTGTTACTAAGCAACTTCCAGGAACAGAAATTGTAGGTGTTGATATTTCGGAAGAAGCTATTAAGCACGCTAAGTCTAGTAATAAAGACAGTCATATTAATTATTTAAGTTGTTCTATTTTTGATTTAAATACCAATTTTTCAAACAATAGTTTTGATTTAATAGTCATTACTGGAGTATTATACCCTCAATATATAGGAAACTCTTCTAGTTTAATTTATTTAATTATTGATAAATTATTAAATAAAGGAGGCACATTAATTTCTGTGCATATTGATTCTTGGTACAAATGTCAATTTCCTTATTTTAAAGCTAAAGAAATACTATATCCATATAGAACATATAATCATAAATTAGAAGTATATATTAAATGATTTTAATGTATCATAAAATACATCCTAATTCACCAACAATGTGGTGGGTTAAAGTAAACGATTTTTATCGACAAATGGTTGAATTATCGAGTAAAGAAGTAGTGTTTCTTAAAGATTATGACCCCGAAAACTCAAATCATGTTGTCATTACTTTTGATGGAGTTTATAAAAACGTACTTGAATATGCTTTACCAATCCTAAAGAAGTTTAATTATCCTTTTGAGCTTTTTATTACATCAGATTATATAGGATTAGATAACGAGTTTGATAGTATTGAACCTAATGCACCTTTTACAACTATTAATGAATTAAAAGAATTAGTACAAGGAGGAGGACGTTTACAATGGCATACAAAAACACATATTAATTTAAAGACAGTTCAGGATAGTAAAATTATTGAAAACGAATTACAAATTCCCGCTGAAATAAGGGCTTTAGATGATAATGGCTTCGATTGGTTTGCCTATCCTCATGGAGAGTATAATGATACAGTCCTTAATTTAGTAAAACAAAAATTTAAAGGAGCAGTTTCCTGTAATCAAGGAAATGACATAGATAAATATGTTTTTAATAGAATTACAGTAGTAAACAACACTACATTTAAAAAAGAAAAAGTTTCATGTATAATTGCTAGTTATAATTATGGAGATTATCTCATTGATGCAGTAGAATCTGTTTTAAAACAAACAATAGTACCAGATGAAATTTTAATATCAGACGATTGCTCAAATGATGATACTCAACTAATTGCTGAAAATTATGTAAAAAATTATCCAAACCTAATTAAGTATAATAGAAATAGCACAAATTTAGGTATAGTTGAGCATTTTAATAAAGCAATTTCTCTAACAGAACATGAATATGTCTTTTTTTTAGGAGCAGATAATAGAGTTTTATCTAATTATGTTGAAGAATGTTGTATAGTCTTAGATAGAGATATAAAAAATGCAATAGCCTATACCGATTATGTTTTTTTTGGAGCACGAGCAGAAGAAGCTTATAATAAAATAAAAGAAGAATTTAAAACAGATGCAGATAGCGAAGGAATTTATAAGGTTAACTTCCCAGTATTTGATGATTTCGAAAAATTAAAAAAACACTTAACAGAAATTAATTTTATACATGGATCTTCAATGTATAAAAGAAGTGCATTTATAAAGGCTGGAGGATATAAAACTTCAGAAAAAGCAGAGGATTATAATTTGTTTAAGCGTATTATTGAAGTAGGATTTAAAGCAGAAAAAGCTAAAAACACTTTTTTAGAGTACAGGCAACATTCCTTATATCAAGCTAATAATTTTTATAGTGTTTATAAAAAAATGGAATTTTATAAGGAGAATTTAAATAGATATGTAAATAATAAAACTGCATTTGAAAAAAGTAAGTTTTATAGATTTGCTTACTTGATGTTTAAAACAAAAAGTTTTTTAAGTAAAAACTACAATAATCCTAGAAAGATTTTTAGAAAAATAAAGGATAAAATTTTTAAATAAAAGTGAACGCTATTAAAGAACTTGCAATTGTTATTCCATATTATAAAATAGAGTTTTTTAGAGAAACACTTCATTCGCTTGCAAGTCAAACAAATAAAGACTTTAATGTATATATTGGCAATGATAATAGTCCAAATAATCCAGAGAAAATAATAGCAGAATTCAATAAAAATCTTCCAATTTATTATAAAAAGTTTGATAGCAACTTAGGACAAAAATCATTACCACAACATTGGGACAGATGTATAAGTTTAACTAAAAACGAAAAGTGGATTTTAATACTGGGCGATGATGATTTATTAGAAAACAATGTGGTAGAACTATGGTATAAAGAAAAAGAAGATAAAACGAACCTATATAAGTTTTCATCTCAAATGCTTTATACAGATGAGAAAAGATTTTCTGAAGTATATACACATCCACAATATGAGCATAGTGTTGATGCTTTTTATAGAAAATTTAAAGGAAAAACAAGAAGCTCTCTTTCTGAGTATATTTTTAAAAAAACGATATATGAGAAAGTAGGTTTTAAAAATTATCCTTTAGGGTGGCATAGTGATGATAAAGCTTGGTTAGATTTTTCTTTTAAAGAACAAATAAAAACAATAAATGATGCAAAAGTTATAATAAGAGTTTCGTCTATAAGTATTTCTGGGAATAAAAATAATTTAAAAGAAAAAAATGATGCTACAATACAGTTTTACAAAGACTTTTGTAAAGATCATATAGAATTTTTGCCAGTTGAAAAAAGGACTGAAATATTAAGCTTTATGGAGAAATTAATTGTCAACAATAATTTATTGAATCCTCATCATATTTATTTTTTGTTGAAACTACATTATGCAAACCTAGGTTTTAATCAATTTTTTAAGTTTGTGGTTAAAAGGAAAATGTTTTTAAAAGCGTTAATTTTAAAAAACAGCTAGTACAGTGACATTCAAACACTTTATAATTACTAGATTTAATTTATCCCAAAAGTGGGATAAAGACAGTTTAGGTAACGAAGTGTTAGACGATAATTGGTTAAAGAAAAGATTTCAATTATTCGAAAATTACTGTTTTCCTTCTTTAAAAAGTCAAACTAATAAAAACTTTGAATGGTGGGTTTTTTTTGATACTTCAACACCAAATTTGTATAAAGAAAAAATAGAAAAACTAAGTGCTTTGTTTCCTAATTTCACACCTAAGTTTAAAGAATCTTATCAAGATTTTCAAGATACTTTAGCAAAAGATTTGTTAGAAGAAATTCATGGTAAAAAGTTAGATGCTATTATTACCACAAGATTAGATAACGATGATGTTTTTTCTAATGATGCAGTTGCAGTATTGCAAAATAACTTAGTTGATTATAAATGTATATTAGAGATGCCAATTGGCTACAATCTAGAAATAGGAAAGGTTAATAAGTTGCGTAAGATGAATTATAAATTAAATCCATTTATAAGCCTTTTAGAGAATGTACAGAATAATCAATCAATAGAAACGGTTTATGCACATCAACATGGCGAATGGACACATCTAAAAAAAATCAACGTAACAAGTAAACCACAGTGGATTCAAGTAATACACGGGAACAATGTATCGAATCAAGTAAAAGGAAAGGAAATATTTGCTTTTGGGGCTCTTAAAAGTTTTACTTTTAATAAACCAAAGTTTAGTGTTAGCAATGATATTAAACTAGCAAAAAAACAGATAAAGAAAAAAATAAAGAGTATCTTAAATAGATGAAACTTCAATAAGAAGATAAATGTTTCAAAAAATAAAAAAGACAATAGAGGAGTTTAGACAAAGAGACCGTAAAATCTTAAATGCAACATTAGAGAACGAGTGGGCAAATGTGTATCACGATAGCATAAGAGGTAGAGCATGGTTAGAAGAACTACCTTTAAATATTGGGAGATGGGCAGGTAATTACGCTTTTTTTTATGTATTGAATAGAGTGCTAGCTGATTATAAACCTAAAAAAATACTTGAGTTTGGCTTAGGGGAATCTAGTAAATTTATTAATGCAACTTTAAAAAATGAATTAACAGAAAGCACACATAAAATTATTGAAGAGAGTAATGAATGGAAAAACCATTTTATAACTAATCATGGTTTATCTTCACACTCAGAAATAATTATTTGTCCTCTAAAGAAAGAAGAAGTTAATGGGTTTTCTGTTAATGTTTACGATGGCTTAGATAAATACATAAAAAGTAAGTTTGATTTATATGTAGTAGATGGACCATTTGGAAGCGCACGTTATTCAAGATATGATATAGTAAAGCTAGCTAAACATTTTGAAGCAACTGATGAGTTTATGATTATTTTTGATGATTACAATAGGCAGGGAGAACAAGACACGGTTAAAGAACTACTCCTCTTGTTTAAAAAATTGAATATTACTATATACAAAGGCATATATGTTGGCTCAAAACGTGTTTTAGTTTTAGGTACTAAAAAATATAAGTTTATAGAGTCGTTATAAAATAAATTATCTAGTAATAGTTTAAAGTTTTTAATGTTGAAAACAGTTTTATTTAATATTTATAAGCGTATTAAAAATCATAGAATATCAAAAAGAACTAGATATTACTACTTCCGTTTTATAAATAACTATTTCAATAAAGTAACTGTAAAACAAAACAAGAATTATAAGTCCATACCTATTATTATAGTGAGTTATAATCAACTTTTTTATTTAAAGAAATTAATTAATTTTCTTTTAAAAAATGAATACTCAAATATTGTCATTGTAGATAATAACTCAAATTACAAGCCTCTATTAACCTATTTTGATGAGCTAAAGGATAAAGTTGAAATACATAGATTGACCGAGAATTTTGGACACAGAGTATTTTGGGAGCAAAAAGAAATATTTAATAAATACAATAAAGGCTATTATGTCCTTACCGATCCAGATATTGTCCCTTTAAATTCTTGTCCAGATGATTTTGTTTTAAAATTCAAACAACTATTAGATAAGAATTGGAAATTATCTAAAGTTGGATTTAGCCTAAAAACAGATGATATACCTGATACAAATCCCAATAAAACAAAAATTTTAGAATGGGAAAATAGATTCTGGAAAACTAAAACGAAAAGTGGTGATTATCAATCTAGTATAGATACAACTTTTGCGTTGTATCCTCCAAAAAACATATGGTCATTTAGAGATAATTTTTACCATGCCATTCGAACAAATAGTCCATATATGGCGATGCATGGAGGTTGGTATATGGATATAGATAATTTAACTGAAGAACAGAAGTTCTATATGAGTACAGCTAGTAGCTCTAGTTCTTGGAATATTAATAGTAAAGGAGATTTGGCTAACGATGTTTGCTATTAAATAAATAAACTTAAAATTGGATACTAACGTTTTAATATCAATCATCATACCTACTTACAATAGAGCTAGTGTTATAGAAGATACTTTAAATAGTCTTGTATTGCAAACCTATACGAATTGGGAATGTTTAATAGTTGATGATGGTTCTAATGATGATTCAATTAAAATAATTGAAAATTATGTTATAGAGGACAAGCGTTTCAAACTTCTTGAGAGACCTAAAAATAAACCTAAAGGAGCCAATGCATGTAGAAATTTTGGGTTAGAACAGGCAAAAGGAGACTTTATAGGTTTTTTTGATAGTGATGATTATATGTGCCCAGAATATTTAGAATTGCAGCTAAAAAATATTCAAGCGACAAAGGCTAATTATAGTATTTGTAAAAGTGAATGGGTTACAAGAAACGGAAAAATAATAGATGGATTTCATGGAGGCATTTTAGAGTCTAATAATCGAATAAACGATTATATAAGTTTTAAAACCTTTTGGCCAATACATGCAGTCATGTATAAGTCAGTATTTTTAAAAGAAAATCAATTGGTTTTTGATGAAAGTTTACAACAATCCCAAGAATATGATTTTCATGTAAAAGTAATGCAAGTAGATGCTAACTATACTATTTTGTCTAAGGTTTTAGTTAAAGTAATAGCCAATGATGATAGTATTTCATATTCAAAAACAAATGCTTTTGCAAAAGCATATTCTAGCTTGCGTGTGAGATATGCCTTTCTTAAAAATAAGAATCTAAAACTTAACCATACGACATGTGTTTTTTTACTCCATGATATCCATAGAATTTTTATGCAACAGTCTATGGAAAAAAACAGAAAAGTATCATTATTTGTGGCATATTATTATTTAAAAGGACATTTCTGTAGAAAAGACATATTTAACAAGTACTTTTTTAAACACTTACCTTCGGTTTTAATAGTTTTAATTGTGTATAATGTATTTAACAAAGGATATGTATTTATTAAAAAAAGCAATACTTTTAATTATAGTTAAAGATATATAATGAGCCATATCTATTTTATTAGCCCAGATTTAAACACACCAGCAGGAGGTATTAAGCAATTGTACAGACAGGTTGATGTTTTAAATAAAAAAGGGCTTAAGGCTTATGTGGTTCATGGACATAGACATTTTAAAGTTAATTGGTTTAAAAATGAGACTCCAGTAGTTTGGCATCCTATAGTTGCTAAACTAGATAAAAGCTCTAATAGCAATTTTAAAAAGAAAATTAAGACACTAGTTAAAAAGACTTTTAAACCTGAGATAGAGTACGATAAATCTATTAATAATAAAAAACTAGTACTAAATCCAGATGATATTATTGTGTTTCCAGAGTTTTATGGAAAAGCTATTAATACAGTTTTTCAAGATCAAAAAACGGTAGTTTACAATCAAAATTGCTACTATTCGTTTAGAGGTTATGGCATTCCAAATCAAGCCAATTCTAATACATCAATCTATAAACAAGATAGATTACAAGGTGTTATTGTAGCCTCAGTCGATGCTGTGTCTTATGTGGAAAGCTTTCTTGTGGAGAAACCAGTTTATCGAGTAAGATATGGTATTGATAAAAATGTTTTTTCTTTTCAGGCAAATAAAAAAAAGCAAATAGCTTTTATGCCTAGAAAACTTAGAGAAGACTCTGAGCAGATTCTGAATATTTTAGATATAAGAGGTGTTTTAGATGGTTGGAACATTGTTTCAATTCAAGGAATGAACGAAGAAGAAGTAGCAGGAGTTTTAAAAGAAAGCGCTGTTTTCTTAAGCTTTAATCATAGAGAAGGATTTGGAATGCCACCAGCTGAAGCTATGAGTTGTGGTTGTATAGTTGTTGGTTATACAGGACAGGGAGGAGAAGAATATTTTTTGCCTAATATCACTTATAAAGTTCCACAAAGAAACGTTACAAAGTTTGCCGAAACACTAGAGCAAGTAATGTTGGATTTTGATAGTAACCCAAAGAAAATGGCAAAAGTAGGTTTAGAAGCATCAAAATTTATTGAGAGCGAATACAGTATGAAGCAAGAAGAAGAAAGCATTGTGAAAGTATGGCAAGAGTTATTAAAATTGAAGGATAGATAAATGAATAATGCTTTAGCTATTGTTATACCATATTTTAAAAACGATTTTTTTGAAGAAACATTACTATCGTTACAGCAGCAAACCGATAAAAGATTTACGGTTTATATAGGAGACGACGCTAGTGAACAGTCTATAGATAATCTTGTAGATAAATTCAAGAACGATATACCAATTAGATACCATCGATTTGCCGATAATTTAGGCAGTAAAAGCTTAACTAAACAATGGGATAGATGTCTTAAGCTTATAAACAACGAAACTTGGGCTTGTATTTTAGGTGATGATGATTGTTTGTCAGAAAACTTTGTTGAATGCTTTTATAGAGCATTACCAAATCTTAAATTACAAAAGAGTAAGCTACTTCGCTTTGCAACACTTAAAATTAATGAAAAGGGTGTCGCATTAGGTAGTATTCAACATAATCCAAAAACACAAATGGCTGCAGAAGCCTTTACAGAAAAGTATTATGGGAGTAAGCACAGTAGTCTTTCGGAATATGTTTTTAGCATAGCAAGTTATAATAAGTATGGTTTTAGAGATTATCCTTTAGCTTGGTGTAGTGATGATATGGCATGGTTAGAGTTTTCTAACGGACGAAACATAGTAAGTTGCAATGAGGCTTATTTAAAGTTCAGACTCTCTTCAAAGAGTATTTCAGGAACATTAAATAACAAGAAAAAAGATGCTAAACGACTATTTTTTAGAGATTTAGTTTTAGAAAAACAAAATACATTTTCTAGAACAATTGCTATTAAGAACTTAAAAAAATATGAAGTATTTTTAGTAATCACAAAAGAATTAAAAAAGCACCATTTTATGTTTTTCCTGAAGCGTTTTTATAAGCTAAGAAGTCTAAAGGAATGTTTCAAATTTACGCTAAGATTTAGTTATAATATACTTAAATAATGTCGCAACCACTGGTCTCTGTTATTATACCAACCTATAAGCGCACTCACTTTTTAAAGGAAACTTTAAATAGTATTGTTATTCAAACCTATAGCAATATTGAAATTATTGTAGTAGATGATGGAACACCTGGTGATGAAAATGAGAAATTATGCAGTGAATATAAGAATCTTAGTTATATAAAGATAGATAATAGTGGAAGCCCATGTAAACCAAGAAACATTGGAATTAATAATGCTAAAGGTACTTATATTGCATTTGTTGATGATGATGATTTATGGTTACCTAATAAAATAGAAACTCAGGTTGAAATTTTAGATAAAAATAAAGACTTTGGATTGGTACACTCATATTGTAGCACAATTGATGGAGAAGGAAAACAATTAGAAAAGATAATAGGAAAGCCAGGGCACACTAATGTAAAGCATGGAGACGTTTTAACTAAAATGATTGGTAATTGGACTATAATGAGTTCCACACCTCTTATTAGAAAAGAAATTGTTAAAGATGTAGGTTATTTCAATGAAATTATGCCACATGCAGGAGAAGATGTCGAGTATTGGTCTAGATGTGCATTTCATACCAAGTTTTATTATATAGATGCGCCTCTTGTTAGGTACAGACAACACGAAAATAATGTATCAAACCATCAAGAGAAATACATTTTTTTACCGTTATATTTGTTTGATGTAGTAAAGCGTTATTATAATAAAGAGACTATTAAAAAGGATGTTTATAAAAAACTGATGCTAAATCTTTGTTTAATGCAAAGTAAAATGATTAAAATCAATTTTTGGAAAACTATAGGTAACATGTTCAAGATTAATCCATTTTGGTTTGTTAATTTTAGGGTTCAAAAAACAATTATTAAAAAGTTAATTACATGAGCGTAACCAAATATTTAATTACTGGTGGAGCAGGAAATATAGGAAGTGCATTAACACTAGAATTATCTAAAGATATTAATAACCAAATAGTAATAGTAGATAATTTTTTAACAGGCTCTATAACTAAAATCCCGAAAAAGGATAATGTCACTTTTATTAAAGCGAATGTAAATAACTACAATGATATTGTACCCATTTTTGGAAGATTCAATTTTGATTATGTATTTCATTTTGCGGCTGTAGTTGGCGTAAAACGTACGTTAGAAAATCCAATGATGGTGTTAGAGGATATTGAAGGCATAAAGAACATTCTATCACTATCGAAAAACAGTTGTGTTAAAAGGGTGTTTTATTCAAGTTCTTCTGAAGTATATGGAGAACCTTTTGAAATTCCACAAAACGAGCAAACAACACCTTTAAATTCAAGATTACCATATGCTATTGTGAAAAATGTTGGAGAAGCATTTTTTAAATCTTACTACCAAGAATACGGTCTGGAATATACAATTTTTAGGTTTTTTAATACGTATGGACCAAATCAAAGTGAAGATTTTGTTATTCCTAAATTTTTAAAAGCCGCTTTAAAAAATGAGCCCATTTATATTTATGGAGACGGTCAGCAAACGCGATCATTTTGTTTTGTAGACGATAATATTGAAACCTGCATTAAAGCATTGAAAGACCCTAAATGTCATAATGAAGTAATTAATATAGGAAGTGATAAAGAAATGACTGTTTTAGAATTAGCTAATACTATTATTAGAGTGTCTAATTCAAATTCAGAAATTATACATGCTCCAGCTTTAAAAGAAGGAGATATGGCTAGGAGATGCCCAGATACTTCAAAAATGAAAGCTTTATTAGGTAAAGAACAAATAGCTTTAGAGGAAGGATTGAAGCTACTTATTGATTTTTATGAGAATAGGAAATAATCCAGAGAAGGAACAAAATATTTTAGAAGTTGATGCTTATCATAGAGTTGTCATACCTGTCTATATTCCAAATCTAACCGAACCCTATTTTAAAGATGGTTTAAAAATTTTAAAATTATCTATACAATCACTGTTAAAAACAGTGCACGTAAAAACTAGAATCTCGATTATAAATAATAATTGTTGTGTTGAGGTTACTAGTTACTTGGAAAGCTTATATAGAGAACATGATAAAGTTGATCAATTACTTAATTCCAAAATTAACTTAGGAAAAGTAAATGCACTATATGCTGCAATTAAAAGTAATTTAGAACCTATAATAACTATTTCTGATGCAGACGTTATGTTTTTACCTAACTGGCAGCAAGCTGTAGAAAAGACGATGGTAGCGTTTCCTGAATGTGGTATGGTGTCACCTGTACCAAGTAGCATTGCCTACCGAGGTGAATATTTAAATAGCACTATTTATTATGCTTTTTTTAAAGGAAAATTGAATTTTGAGGAAATAAATAATCCAGATGGACTTTTAAAATTCGAAAAGAGCATTGGTAGAAAAATGTATAATGAAACGCATTTGAAAAAGCACCTAGTACTTTCAAACAAACAAGGAAAAGCCGTAATTGGTTGTGGTCATTTTGTAGTGACTTTTAGAGCAGAAGTATTTACGGCAGCTCCAAACGAAAATTGTAAATTTAAAATTGTTGGAGGAAGCGAAGGCGAGTACTTGGATAAACCAAATGATGTATCAGGATTTTTAAAGCTGGCAACAATTGAGAATTATGCGTATCATTTAGGAAATACCATAGAACTCTGGATGAATGATGAATTGGACAAAATTGAAAACAATCCCTGTATTTATTATAGCATTGATATGCTTCCTAAAGCAAAGTCCTTAGGCTCAATGAGCTTTAAAATAGGCAAACTACTTCATAAGTTGTTTTTTAAAAAACTCAAGAAATATTATTTTGCCTATATGGGTGTAAAACAGCCATATTAATGAATAAATCGTTAAAAATATTGGTTAGTAGTGCAAGACTTCCAACAAATGGAATAGGTAGTTGGACAACTAGAATATCTAAACTGACTGCAAATACTACTTTTTTTGATTATATTTTATCACCTTCAAGTTATAACGAGAAGTATCTTAATTCTAAAAAAAGGAGATTTATTATTTGGCGAAAAGAAGTTAGAGGATTAAATTTAAAGTTTTGGGTTGCAAAAGATTATATTCAGAAAATTAAATTTTTATCAAAAAGGGCAAACAAAATTACTGTTGTTGTTATGGACGATCCTCATTTATTAGAAGCAATAACGTTAACTAAGAACAGCTACAAATGTCCAATAGAGATAGTTTTTTCGTTTCATGGATTTGAACTTAATTTAAAAAAGGAGATACTACACAAAGTAGATAAAATATTATTTTTATCGCAGTTAGGTTATGAGTTTAGTAAAGAAAAGTATCCACAAAAATTCCCAAAAGCAAAAGTTGTTGGGAATGGAGTAGATTCAAATACTTTCTTTCCGTTAGATGAAAAAGAATTTGCTAAACAAAGAGAAGAAAAAGGATATGTAGGTAATGATGAAATATTGATATGGGTAGCTAACGATAGACCCAAAAAAGGCATTCATGTTTTTCATAAAATAATTGAAGAAGTGTTAAAAAACCACCGAGATTTAAAAGTTATTATAGTAGGGAGTAATAGTATTTATAATCATCCAAGAGTTAATAATATTGGACGTGTAAGTAATGAAGAGGTCGCAACATATTTTAAAATCAGTAATTACTATATGTTTACTACTTTTTATAATGAAGGGTTTGGACTTTCTATGGTAGAAGCTTTAAAGTGCGGTAATGCTGTTATTGCATCAAATAGAGGAGCAATACCAGAAGTTCTTAATGGTTTAGACCGTGTTTATTTAGTTGAAAAAATAAATGATATAGAAAATTGGATAGAAGCATTTAACTTAGCCAGAAAAGATACTAACTTTGGAAAAATACGACCAAATAAAACCATGACAAGCAAAATTTTGGATTATAATGATTGGGAGAGGAAATTTATTAAAGCCATTAATGAAAGTTAAAAATATTGCCATAATACCAGCTAGAGGGGGATCGAAAAGATTGCCTAACAAAAATATGCTTATACTTAGCGATGTGCATTTAACAACCCATAGTATAAATTTTGCTAAAGCTAATAGAGATATAATAAGTGATATTTACGTGTCTACAAATGATGAAAACATAAAATCTTTAGCGTTAGATTTAGGAGTTAAAGTTATAGATAGACCAGAAGAATTGTCAGGAGATTTCTCTACGACAGTTTCAGCTCTAAAACATGTATTAGAGACTATAAATGAAACAGTAGATAATGTAATACTTTTACAACCAACAAATCCGTTACGCCAAAAGGAACTATTAAAGGAAGCCTATGCTAAATATGTTGATGGTAATTTCGATAGCCTTATGACGGTGTCTTCCAGTAAACGAAAGTTAGGAAAAATAGTTAATGAAAACTTTATACCATTTAATTATAAAATGGGTCAGCGAAGTCAAGATATGGAACCTTTATATTTTGAAAATGGGTTATTATATATATCTAAAGCAGACTTGATATTTAACGATGTTATTTTAGGAAGTAAAAACTGTCCATTCATAGTCAACCATCCTTGTGCATTAGTAGATATTGACACTAACGAAGATTTAAAGTATGCACAATTTGTTTTAGAAAATTACCCAAATGAGTAAGCCATATATTAAAATACAAGATAGAAAAATTGGATTAGATTATCCACCTCTCGTCATTGCTGAAATTGGTATAAATCATGAAGGTTCTTTGCAAATAGCTAAAGAAATGGTAGATGCGGCAGCTAGAGCTGGAACTGAGGTAGTAAAACATCAAACCCATATTGTTGAAGATGAAATGAGTGCTGTGGCAAAAAAGGTGATACCTGGTAATGCGAGTGTTTCTATTTATGAGATTATGGAACGTTGCGCACTTAATGAAGAAGATGAAGTAGAATTGAAAGCATATGTAGAAAGTAAAGGAATGATATTTTTATCAACTCCTTTTTCAAGAGAAGCAGCCAATAGACTTCAAAAAATGAAAGTTTCGGCTTATAAGATTGGATCTGGAGAATGCAATAATTATCCACTTTTGGAGCATATAGCAAAGTTCAAAAAACCTGTGATATTAAGTACAGGTATGAATACCATAGAAAGCGTAAAAAAAGCAGTAGCTATTTTTGAAAAAAATGAAACTCCTATAGCATTATTACACACGACCAATTTGTATCCTACACCACCTCGTTTAGTAAGGTTTGGGGCAATGCAACAATTACAAGAAGCGTTTCCAAATAAAGTAATTGGTTTGAGCGACCACACACTTAACAATAATGCATGTTTGGGTGCAGTTGCCTTAGGCGCATCCATACTAGAGCGTCATTTTACAGACCATAAAGAACGCACTGGACCAGATATAGTTTGTAGTATGGACGAGCAAGAATGTAAAGATTTAATAATTGGAAGTAAAGAACTTGCCCAAATGCGCGGAGGGATTAAAGCACCAGCTAAAGAAGAGCAAGTTACTATAGATTTTGCATTTGCTACAGTTTGTTCTATAAAAGAGATAAAAAAAGGCGAAATTTTTACCGAAGATAATATTTGGGTAAAACGACCTGGAACAGGTGAGATATTAGCAGAAAATTATAAGGACATTTTAGGAAAAAAAGCAACAAAAAATATAAATATTGACGAGCAAATAAAATATTCTGATATTAATTTGTAATATGAAAATTATAAAAAAGCTAAAAAAAGTTAAAAGTTTTTTAACAGATAAGGAGTTTGCTAATGCTAAAAACCTATCTCATGTTGAAAGATTAAAATCTCCTGTTAGAACTGAAATTATTAATTTTTTATTAACCTTAACAGATTGCAACAATTATTTAGAAATAGGAGTTAGAGACCCCAGAAATAATTTTGATAAAATAAACTGCCCAAATAAATATTCTGTCGATCCAGAGTTAGAATTTAAATCTAATCAAGTAGATTTTAAATACACATCCGATGAGTTTTTTAGCAAACTCAAAAATAATGAGTTAAAAAAAATAGATAATACAATTAAGTTTGATGTAGTGTTTATAGATGGGTTACATATCTCATCTCAAGTAGAGAAGGATATTATAAATAGTATGCATTATCTTAAAGAAAATGGTTTTATTGTGTTACACGATTGTAATCCGCCTACAATTCACCATCAAAGAGAAGATTATCAATTTATAAATTCGCCAGCTGGAATATTATGGAATGGAACAACATGGAAAGCATTTTATAAATTTAGGCATCATAAAGATTTTAATTCAATTTGTTTTGATACAGATTGGGGAGTAGGAGTTTTAACTAAAAGAAATTTATTGTCTTTTAATAAACTAAGCGAAACAATTGATAATAATTATTTCGAATACTCTATTCTTGATGAGAAAAGAAAGCAACATTTAAATTTAATAGATTTTAATTATTGGAAAAAAGAACTCATTAATCTGAATAGCTAAATGGTAAATAATATAACTGTTGTAATTAGAAATAAAAACCAGTCTAAAGCTTTAGAATTTCTTTTAAGAAATTTAAATAATAGATACAGCGAAGATATTTCAGAAATAATAGTAATAGATAACGAATCAACAGATGATAGTGAGTTGATTACAAATACATATGGAGCTAAATTTCATACAATAAAAAAGTTTAGCTATGGAGGAAGCGCAAACTTAGCAGCAGAATTAGCGTCAAATAATATAGTTGTTATTTTTAGTGCTCACGCTTACCCAATTAGTCATGATTTTTTTAAGCAAATTAAACTCAAGTTTGAAAACAATTCAAATTTAGCAGGCGTAAGATGCTTGCATAATCACAATGATTATTCGAAGTATATAAATAATATTTCGGCAAAAGATAATCCAAATGGTGCAGGTCTAATTTTTTGTGGTTCTGCATTTAATAAATCTGTATGGGAAACGCATCAGTTTAAAGCAGATATAACTACTTTTGAAGATAAAGAATGGACGCTTAGAGTGCTAAAAAATGGATTTGATATTGAGTTTTGTCCGTCAATTTTCAACTATAATATTAAACGGACTAAGCGAGAAAACCATTTTAGATTTAAAAATGAACTTGTTGGGAGTTACAAACTTTGGCATAACAACATTACCTATAAAAGTATAATTAGAAGTTTTTTTGGTGACGTTTTTAAAGTTATTAAAAATTCATTTTTAGATATGTATTATATAATTAAGCGCTTGTTATTTAAGCTATATTTTATAAATAATAAGCCAGATAAATATTAATGAAAAATATTGTTTTTTTAACAGGAACACGAGCCGATTTTGGTAAAATAAAATCCCTTATTCAGATATTAGAGGATCATAAAGATTTTAACCCTTTTGTATTTGTTACGGGTATGCACCTTATGGAAACCTATGGTTATACACTTATAGAAATTGAGCGTTGTAATTTTTCTAATACACATGCTTTTGAAAATCACACATCAGAAGCTACTATGGATTTAACTTTGGCAAAAACTATCGAAGGATTTTCAAGTTATATAAAAAAAATCAAACCAGACCTAATTGTTATACATGGTGATAGAGTAGAAGCCATGGCTGGAGCTATTGTAGGAGCTTTAAATAATATTTTAGTAGCACATGTAGAAGGAGGAGAACTATCCGGTACAGTAGATGAGCTTATTAGACATTCTGTTAGTAAAATGAGTCACATTCATTATGTGTCAAACGAAAATGCTAAAAAACGTCTAATCCAAATGGGCGAATTAGATAATAGTATTAAAATAATTGGTTCGCCAGATGTTGATAGTATGTTTTCTAAAAAACTTCCCACAATTGATGAAGTAAAAAGATATTACGAAATTCCTTTTAGTAATTATGCTCTGGCAATGTTTCACCCAGTAACTACAGAGTTTAGTAAAATGGAAGATTATGCGCAAAGTTTTGTAGAAGCCTTATTAAAGGATAACAAAAATTATGTGGTAATATATCCTAATAACGATTTAGGGTCAGAAATAATATTAAGTGCATACAAAAGTCTAGAAAGCAATTCAAGGTTTAGAATTTTTCCATCAGTAAGATTTGAGTATTTTTTAACTTTACTGAAGCATAGTACTTTTATAATAGGCAATTCTAGTGCAGGAATTCGCGAAGCGCCATATTATGGTATTCCAACAATCAACGTAGGTACCAGACAAGAAAATAGAGCTTTACATTCACATATTATAAATACATCTTATAGTGAAGAGGCTATACTTAATGCGCTTTTATCAGAATTTAAAGTTGTAAAAAAGGATACTATTAGTTTTGGAAATGGAAATAGTGCTGAGTTGTTTTTGAATTCACTTTTAGGAGCTGCTATATGGAATTTAAACAAGCAAAAACAGTTTGTAGATATTCATAAAACAAAAAATTGAAACGTGAATAATAAGTGTAAAAAAGTCATGTTTGTTGTTCCAGACGGAACAGGTATTAGAAACTATTTGTTTTCTGAAATAATACCAAACCTAATTAAGCAAAATATAGAACTTGTTGTTTATCACGCGCTTTCAGATGAAGCTATTATTGAAGTTGAAAAGCTTCATAATATACAATTAACAAAAAAAACTATATCAAAATATAAAGAAACTGTTTTACAAAAGCTTTTAAGAGAATCAATATGCTATGGCAGATTAATTTATAACGCTAAGTTAGACAAAAACCCAACAGTACTTTCAAATTGGAAACCTAAAAAAAAAGGTTTGCAGAAATGGTTTTATAAAGTCGTGGAGTTTTTAGGTAAGCAAATAAGTAAAAACTATGAAAGCATATTGTGTTTTGAAAATTATTATCAAAAACAATTACTTAAAAGTATTTCTTCTGAAAAAGAATTTTTGCTAGATATCCAACCAGATATAATTTTCTGCACTCATCAAAGAGCTTTAAATGCCATTCCTGTTTTTAAGGCTGCCGAAGTATTGAATATTGATACAATTGGAGCCATTTATTCTTGGGATAATTTAGTTAAAGCTAGATTGTCAGTTCGAACTAAAAAATATATAGTTTGGTCTGATTATATGAAAGGTGATATGAGAAAATATTACCCTGAAATTTCAGAAGATAATATTATAGTTACAGGAACACCACAGTTTGAATTATACAAGGATTCATTATTAACACCAAAAGAAGAATTTTTTACCAACTACGGTTTAGATACAAATAAATCAACCATTTGTTTTTCAGGGGATGATAAGTTAACATCTCCATACGACCCTAAATATTTAGAGGACTTAGCAGAGGTTATTGTGAGAAATAATTTTCAAAATAAAGTGCAAGTTATTTTTAGAAGAAGCCCTGTAGATTTATCAGGGAGGTATGATACAATAATTAATAAGTTTGATTTTATAGTTCCAATCGAACCTGTTTGGAGTAATACTCAAAAATTTTGGACACAATTATTTCCTTATTATGATGATGTAAAGCTATTGGCAAATATTTGTAAACATAGTAATCTTGTAATCAATGTAGGATCAACTATGGCACATGATTTTGCTATTTTTGATAACCCAGCTGCTTATCTGAATTATGATGTAACTAAAGATGAAAACTGGTCTGTTAGTACCATATACAATTACCAGCATTTTAAAAGCATGCCGTATAAAGATGTTGTATATTGGATTAATTCAAAAGAAGATTTTCTTTTGGTTTTTGAACAAGCTATGTTGCAAAAAAAATCTTTAGCAAAAGATTGGTTAAAAATTATTAATAAGCCTAATAACAATAGTACACAAACTATTACAAAACTTTTACTACCATAATATATGCATATTTGCTTTATAACACACGAATACCCAAAAGAAGGATTTTCACATGGCGGAATAGGTACATTTATTCAAACCATTGGAAAAGCCTATGTTAAAAAAGGATATAAAGTTAATGTAATAGGAATAAATGTGTATACCAAAATATACGAAGAAGAAGAAGATCATGGTGTTCGCATTTACAGGCTAAAACCAAGAAAAATAAAAGGGCTTACATGGTTTTTGAATTATAAATATATAAACAGGCAATTATTAAAATTACATACAGAGTCACCAATAAATATTGTAGAAACTTCGGAGCTTGGTTTAGCATTTCTAAAAAAAATAAAACCAATAAAATATATTATTAGATTACATGGAGGTCATCATTTTTTCGCAGAAGCGGAAGAACGTGGTGTTGATTCTTGGAAAGGGTTTCAAGAAAAACGATCTTTTAAAAAAGCAGATGCTTTTATTGCAGTATCAAAGTACGTAAAAATGCATACTTCTAAATATTTAGATTACAACAATAAAAAGATAGATATTATTAGATATCCAATAAATTTAGAAGTTTTTAAACCCAAACCAGAAGTTAAAGTAAACAATGATACTATATTATTTGCAGGTACTATATGCGAGAAAAAAGGCATTAAACAGTTAATATTAGCAATGAAGACAGTGAATGCGTCTTACCCTAATATAAAACTAGAAATATATGGTAGAGACTGGTTTTTTAAAGATGGAACTTCTTATGTTGAATATCTAAAAGAGAAAGTAATACCAGAACTTGGAGCGTTTTCAAAAAATATAATATTTAAAGGTACAGTTCCTTATGTAGAGCTAGCAACCAAATATGCATCGGCAAAATTATGTGTATTTCCTTCTTTAATGGAAACTCAGGGATTAGTAGCACCAGAGGCTATGGCAATGAAAAAAACGGTTATTTTTTCGAAACTTGGACCAGGGACAGAAACCATAGAACATAAAAAAACAGGCTTATTATGTGACCCTTACAATATTAATAGCATTGCCGAAAATATTTTATGGTGTATAGAAAATCCAGAAAAATGCCTTGAAATAGAAAAACAGGCCAATAAATTTGTATTGCAAACATTTAATATAGATACCATTGTTAACAAAAATATTGAGTTCTATAAATCGATCTAATGAAGTTTTTAATCATAACACATGTTAAACATATAAAAAAAAAGCAACAATATTTTGGTTATGCTCCTTATGTTCGAGAAATGAATTTGTGGTTAAAATATGTAGAGAAGGTAGATGTTATTGCACCATTAGCTAAAGAAGAAGTTGCAGATATTTCCTTGCCTTATAAACATGATAATTTAAACTTTATAAACATTCCAGAAATTTCGTTTATTTCTATACCAAATATTTTCTGTTCTTTTTTAAAAATTCCATTTATAATAATAGCTCTTTTTAGAGCCTGTAAAAACACAGATCATATTCACTTAAGATGCCCTGGTAATATAGGGCTTTTGGGGTGTTTTGTTCAAGTGTTTTTTCCAAAAAAGACAAAAACCGCCAAATATGCAGGAAATTGGGATCCGAAAGCCAAACAACCTTTGTCTTATAGATTCCAAAAGTGGTTATTATCTAATACATTGCTAACAAAAAATATGACTGTAGTAGTTTATGGAGACTGGAATAATCAAACAAAAAATATCAAGCCCTTTTTTACAGCAACATATAAAAAAAGTGAGATTGTTGAGGTTAATAAAAGAAATTATAGTGCTCATTTAAAATTTGTTTTCATTGGTAGTTTGGTAGAAGGAAAAAGACCTTTATTTTGTTTAGAAATAATTAAAAAGTTGAAAGAATCTGGTCTCACTGTTAGTTTTGATATTTATGGTGATGGCGCTCTTCTGTCTCAACTTAGCCTTTTTGTGAAAAATAATGATTTAGATAAAATAGTCCTATTTCATGGAAATAAAGAAAAAATAGTAGTTAAGAAAGCATTACAAAACGCTCACTTTTTACTATTACCATCTAAAAGCGAAGGGTGGCCAAAAGTAGTAGCAGAAGCAATGTTTTTTGGTGCAATTCCAATTGTAACTAAGGTTTCTTGCTTGCCAAATATGTTAGATAATGGTGGTAGAGGGATATTAATTGAACCTAATTTAGATGCTGCAGTTTCAGAAATTATAAATTATATTGAGAAAAAGGATTTAATAAATATTTCAAGTCAGGCTGTAAATTGGTCACAGAATTATACATTAGATGCTTTTGAAGACGAAATTTCAAAACTGCTTTAATTCAATGAAAGTTATTCAAATAATAGATTCTTTAGATGCAGGAGGAGCAGAACGTGTAGCAATTAATATTGCAAATGCACTTATAGATAGAAATATTGAATCATTTATTTGTACTACACGTAAAGAAGGTATTTTAAAAGAAAATATTGATGCTAATGTTGAGTATCTTTTTTTGGGCAAAAAGAGCAAAATAGATTTTAAAGCTATTAATAAATTACGACTGTATTTGAAGGTACATAATATTGAAATTATGCATGCACACTCCTCTTCTTTTTTTATAGCTGTTTTGGTTAAGATTTTTAATCCTAAGCTGAAAATAATATGGCACGATCATTATGGTAATAGCGAATTTTTAAATAAACGCCCTGTCAAAATATTAAAATTAGCATCCCATAAATTCAATCACATAATATCTGTCAACTCTAGTTTAAAAGCATGGGCAGAGCGTAATTTAAACACTAAAAATGTAAGTTATATTTCAAACTTTGTTGACTTAAATTTAGAAGAAAAAAAATCAACTTTACTATTGGGAAATAAAGGTAAGAGAATTGTTTGTTTAGCAAATTTAAGACCTCAAAAGGGGCATGAGATGCTGATTGATTCTTTTAAAAATGTTTTATATCAATATCCTGATTGGTCGTTGCATTTAGTTGGAAAAGATTTTAATGACTCATATTCAAAAAAAATCAAGTGTAAAATAAATGAGTTGGAACTTGCTAATAGCATACATGTTTATGGGGGTAGAAAAGATGTTTATAATATATTAATGCAATCCAGTATAGGTGTTTTGTCATCTAAATCTGAGGGGTTACCTTTATCTTTGCTAGAGTACGCTTTAGCTAAGCTACCTGTTGTAGCAACAGATGTTGGACAGTGTAAAGAAGTAATTGCAAATAATAGGTTAGGTAGACTTGTTGAAACAGGAGATGAAAAAGCCTTATCAGAAGCTATTACAGAATTAATATGTGAAAAGAGTTTAAGGGAAACTCTTGGAAATAATTTACATAATCAAGTTTACAAGCGATATGGAAAAGACTTAATTGTTAAATCTATTATTAAAATATACAAAGAGGTTTTATGCTAAAAAGTGAAAAAGCATATATAACATTGGTCATTGCACATTTAATAATTGCTGCTGGAATATATTTATTTAACCCACTATCTAAAGTGTATTTCTTGGTAATTTTCCTGGTTTTTTTATTTAAGATTTTTTCTGCTGCTAAAAAGGATTTAACAGTTGAAGTTCTTACATCCTGTGCATATATTGTAGGAGCTGAAGTTTTTTTAAGGATGACACAAGGAAATTTCTTATATGAATCCTCCAAGTATATTGTTGTATTATATTTAATAATAGGAATGCTTTTAGGTAAAGGCTTAAATAGAGGTGTTTATATTTATTTTATTTATTTATTTGCTCTTATCCCAGGAATTATTATTGCATCTACAACTTTAAATTTAGGCACAAACGTACGAACAGCCATTACTTTTAATATTAGTGGTCCCGTTTGTTTAGGTATTACGGCTATATATTGCTATAACAAGTTTATTACTCTTAAAAATTTACAGCGTGTTTTGTTGGCAATGTTACTTCCACTTTTATCTACGACATTGTATTTGTTTTTATATTCTCCCAATGTAAGGGATGTTTTAAGAGGAACACAATCTAATTTTGAAGCTTCAGGTGGGTTTGGTCCTAATCAGGTAGCTACAGTTTTAGGACTGGGCGTATTTATTTTGGTTTCAAGATTTCTTATTCAATCTAAAGGTTTTTCACCAAAAATTTTAAATATATTACTTATTGGGCTAATGTCTTATCGTGCAATTATTACTTTTAGTAGAGGAGGTATATTGGTAGCAATAGTTTGTATTTTGTCCTTTATTGGAGTATATTATTGGTATGCATCTGTAAAAGGAAAACTAAATATTGTAAAGGCAATAGTAATCATTTTAAGTCTATTTGCTTTTGTTTGGATTGTTAGTTCAATTAGTACTCTAGGATTAATTGATAAACGTTATGCTAATCAAGATGCTATTGGAAGAGAAAAAGAAGATATTACTACAGGTAGATCAGAATTATTAAACAGTGAAATAAGTATTTTTTTAAATAACCCTTTTTTTGGTACAGGTGTGGGTAAGTTAAAAGAGTTGAGAGCAGAGGAGTCTGGTGAAAATGTTGCTTCACATAATGAAATGAGTAGGATTTTAGGTGAGCATGGTATTATGGGGGTATTTGCTTTAATGGTTTTATTATTTACTCCATTAGTATTTAGAATGAAAAACCGTAAGAATATTTATTTCTATTCCTTTTACTTATTCTGGTTTTTAACAATTAACCACTCCTCAATGCGTATTGCGGCTCCAGCTTTTATATATGGTCTGTGTTTATTAAATATAAATTATAAAAGTAGTGCTAAGAAAAGAATTAATACTAGAACTAAAGAAATTACATTATAGTATACGTTATTATTAAACAAAATTTAAGTATTTGAAAACGCTTCTATATATAGGAAATAAATTAAATAGTTTTAGAATCAATCAATCACCTATACACGTTCTGGAGCCTTTATTAATACGTGAGTGTCATAAGATGTTTTCTGTATCAAGTAAAAAAAACATTGTTTTTAGATTGATTGATATGCTTTGGGCTTGTATTAAATATCGAAAAAAAGTAGATTTTGTTTTAATAGATACTTATAGCACTTTAAATTTTTATTACGCTTTTTTTGTAAGTCAGTTTTGTAGATTTCTTAAATTGAGATATATTCCAATTTTGCATGGAGGTAACTTGCCCAATCGTTTAGAGTCTTGCCCTAAGTTATCAAAATTAATATTTAATAATGCATATAAAAATGTAGCACCATCATTATATATGCAATCTAGTTTTGAAGCATTAGGGTATTCAAATTTAGTTTGTATTCCAAATTCTATCGAAATTAAAAACTACCCATTTAAAATTCGAAATATTGATAAAATAAAGTTATTATGGGTGCGTTCATTTTCAAAAATTTATAATCCATTATTGGCAATACAAGTTTTGAAAGCTTTAAAAGATAAACATATCGATGTAGAACTTTGTATGGTTGGACCAGATAATGACGGAAGTTTAGAAGAGACCAAAAAATATGCTGAAAAATTAAACCTAAAAGTAATCTTTACAGGAAAACTAGAAAAAGAAGAATGGGTTGGTATATCAAAAAACTTCAATGTTTTTATAAATACAACAAATTTTGATAATATGCCTGTAAGCGTTATTGAAGCTATGGCGTTGGGTTTACCTATTATTTCTACAAATGTTGGAGGTCTTCCGTTTTTAATAACTAATGAAGTGGATGGTATTTTAATACCACCCAATAATGTTGAGGCGTTTGTACAAGCTATTATTGAGATTAAAAATCAACCAGAAAAAATAAAAACTATGGTTATTTCTGCTAGAAAAACAGCAGAACAATTTGATTGGAATATAGTTAAAAATCAATGGATTAAACTCTTGAAATAATTAAGGCTTAATCAAATTTACTTACTATATTTATAGTCTCTCAATATTACGCTTTAAGAATGTCTAATAGCAGTATTCATTTTAATATTTCCGAACGTAAAGTTCTGCTTAGAATATTCGATATCGTTTCGGTGCTTGGTGTATTATATTTTGTGAGTAACACATTCAATTTTAATTATTTTACCATTACACAGGAAAACTGGACTTGGATTTTTGTTTTAATGCTTTATATCTCCGTTTTTGGTACTATTTTCGAGTTATACGATTTACAAAAATCTAGCAAAATAGAAACTGTTTCTGCTAACATTGTACTCACAGTATCCATTACTGTTTTGTTCTACTTTTTAACACCATTTTTCACACCTATATTACCCGATAACCGATTACAAATTTTATACTTTTATTTCGCTATACTATTTGCGCTTATTGTTTGGAGACTAGCGTACATTACCTTTGTAGTGTCTCCAAGGTTTTATAAAAAGGTATTAATTGTTGGCGAGACATCAAACATCGAATCTATTGTCGAGGCTTTTAATATTGCCGATCCCAATTATAAAATAGTTGGATTTATTAATTGTGAAACGAATAAAATTGATAAAGTTAAGTTTAAAGATATTGTTGAATATAGCCCTAAGCAAATTTATCAGGTTATCAAGGATGAAAACATTTCCGAAGTTGTTATAGCTAGTTATAATTCTGAAACTATAACATCAACAATATACAAAGATCTTATTACCTTATTAGAAGGAGGTTTTCCAATAAAAGAATATACACAGGTTTATGAAGATATGATGCAGCGAATTCCTGTTCAATTTGTTGGAAAAGATTTTTATAAATATTTTCCGTTTAGTCGAAGCAATCAAAATAAATTATATTTATTTTTTCATCGTTTTTTTGACTTAATTATTTCTGTAATTGGAATTTTTGCTGGTATTATTTTGTTGCCATTAATCCTTTTAGGAAATAGTATTGCAAATCGAGGTTCTCTTTTTTATTCTCAAGAACGAATTGGTAAAAATGGAAACCTTTTTAGAATTATTAAGTTCAGAACCATGGTAAAAAATGCTGAAAAAGAAGGTGCGGTTTGGGCAAAAAAGAACGATGCTAGAATAACAACATTTGGTAAGTTTTTACGAAACTCAAGACTAGATGAAATCCCACAGTTTTGGAATATTTTAATGGGTGATATGAGTTTGATTGGCCCAAGACCAGAACGCCCTTATTTTGTTAGAGAATTATCTCAAGTACTTCCGTTTTACGAAACACGACATATTATAAAACCAGGATTAACAGGTTGGGCACAAGTAAAAACTAGATACGGCTCATCGGTTGATGATAGCTTACTTAAACTGCAATACGATTTGTATTATATTAAACATCGAAGTTTTTTTCTAGATGCAAATATTCTTGTAAAAACGCTGAGTACTATGATATTTTTTAGAGGACAGTGATTTAGTAATTTATCTTCAGTTATTGCTAAACAGTCATTAAAGTGTTTTTATCAAGTAAATATATCTAACAAATAATGCTATTAAAAAAGGTGTCAATCCAATAGCAAATACTTGCACGCCAATAATCCAATGTAGCGTTAATAGACAAAGTAGAATGACTAATAGCTTTAAATATTTAATAAACCAATTACTAGTTTTCTTTTTTAGAAGTTGAGGAATCATAAATAAGTTAAGCGCAAATGCCCAAAGTAAATTGTAATTTTGGTGTGTTCCGGTGTGGTCGGTAGCAAACCAAAGCAATAAGATAAATAGACCTATAAGTCCTGTAAGGCTAAATAAAGTGACATCTAACCATTTACTTTGTTTTTGCCTTTTACTATCCTTGTATGTGATGAAAAGTATGAGTAAACCAATAATTCCAAAAATAAATAATGGACTTGTTATAAAAGATTTAGAGTTGGTATTGTTTTTTTGAGTGTAAAGTGTTTTGCTTTCTTTAACTAAAGGTTTATTACTATTTTTTACAGTAGCATTTTCAAAGAATCTATAAATATTCTCTGGTAAAAACATATGCTCTTCCGGAGTCGCTTTTCTATCTATAACGGAGCCTAAAGCCACATCAATACCTAAACTTCCCCAAGAATTTCTGTTGAGGTTATTATGAATTAAAGTCCTGAAAGTTTCTTGCTGAAAGTTTTCTGGTTCACTAAAAGAGATGCTATTATTTAAAGCAATGTTGGTAACATCTTTAATTTTAGTAGCGCAATTATCAAAAAAGAATTCATATAAATACGCCCTGTTTTCTGGTTTATAATTATTTACTAAAAAATTATAAAGCTTTTGTTTTTCGGTTTGCGAAAGATTTAGAACTTGCTCTTTAACCGTTCTGTTAAAATAAGTGTAAGTCTGAAAAAAACTTTGAAAATCATCTTTACTAATAGAATAATTTAATTTTCCTTGAGCAAATTTTAGGTAGAAATTAGGTGTGTTAAAATTGAATGCTCCATATCCATAGACTGTATCAATTCTATTCATTTTATCCTTTATTCTCAAAGCACTATGCCCAAAAGCATCATTTAAAGATGTGCCAGGGCCAATGGTCAGTACGCTGATTTCTGATAACTCAGATAATACATTTTGCTGTGCATTTAATACAAAACATAAAGTTAAAAAGAGAAAAAGTAGTTTTTTGTGCATAAAATAAATATTACCTAAAGATACTTAAATCGAGTTTTAATGAAAATACATTAGAATACAAAGCTACACTTTGATCACCAATATCTGTAAATGCATAATCTATTTGAACACCATTGTATTTAAAACCCACACCAAAACTAGGTTGAAAGCTTAATTGCTCGGTATTATCAATTTGTAACTCATTCTGAAAATTACCAACGCCAGCACGTAAATAAACCATATCGATATACCCAAACTCAAAACCCAAAGCTGGATTTATACTTGCGAATGATGATGAAATAACATCGTTATTTTCTTCAAATCGAACATTCAAATTAACCGATGTTAAAAGGGTATAATCAAAGTTAAAGTCTACCAGTTTTGAGATACCTATTTGCAATTTTGGTATTGTAATTTCAGTAGTTTCTGGTAATTCTTGGTTTTGTCCAGCAACTGCGTTTTGTATTTTGGCGAATTCTTCTTCATCTATAGCCCAAGCATTAAAAGTCGTTGTAATATCGCGTGCCATAACACCAAATTTCCAATTGTTTTTAGTTTCAAATTGTACACCAGCATCAAAACCAAAACCCCAAGACGATGCAAAATCTCCAATAATTCGTCTTATAATTTTCGCATTTATACCGTAATTAAGTCCTTGAACGGGTAACTTTCTAGCATAAGAAAAAGTTAGTCCATAATCAGCAGTCGAGAACAAACTAATTCTATCGTAATTAATATTGCCTTGGGCATCAATTAATTGAGTGGTATTTAAAATATCATCAACAGCAAATCGAATTAGGGATATACCAACGGCACTTCTATTATCTAAAGGCATGGCGAATGCTGCATAGTCATAATTGGCTATATTAGCAAAATAACTAGAGTGCATTAATGCCAGTTGATTGTCTTCTAAAGCAAGTAATCCTGCAGGATTCCAATACCCAGCATTTACATCGGCAGAATGAGATGTAACAGCGCTACTCATACCCAAAGCCGCAGCATCAACACCAATATTCATAAACTCGTTGGAGTATTTTCTAACGGTTTGACTAAATACTGCTATTGATAACAAACAAAATAATGTGGTTATATTAGCTTTCAATCGCAATTTTTTACAAAGATGCATATAATTTATCATCTAATAAACTTCAAAATAAATACAATATTGTTTCTTCTTTGTTTTAGACCGAAATACTTTGTTATTTTTACAGTATTAAAATAATAAATATGAAGCGATATATTCCGAATGCATTAACTCTTTTAAATCTATTTTGTGGATGTATTGCTGTAATTTTGGCTGTTAATAATAATTTTGTTTCAGCAGCTTTATTTGTGTTTTTTGGTATTTTCTTTGATTTTTTTGATGGCTTTGCTGCCAGAAAATTAAACTTTCAAAGCGATTTAGGTATACAATTAGACTCGCTTGCTGATATGGTGACTAGCGGATTGGTTCCTGGAATTGTGATGTATAAGCTATTACAGATGGTTGGTCCGTCGTGGCAAGAAACTGTAGATGCTATTGGATATAATAGAACAATAGGTTTTGAATTCGAACACTTTGAGTTTTTCTTTGTTTTACCTTTATTAGGTTTATTAATAACCCTAGCATCAGCTTACCGATTAGCAAAATTTAATATCGATACAGAACAGCAAAGCTACTTTAAAGGCCTGCCAACACCAGCAAATACTTTGTTAATTGTGTCGCTTCCTTTAATTATGGAATTTCAGAATAACGATTTGATTAATTCTATTATTCTTAATCGATGGTTTTTAATTGGGTTAACTGTTTTTAGTTGTTGGATATTAAATGCAAACATTAAACTATTCGCTTTAAAGTTTAAAGATTGGAGTTTTAAAAACAATTCCACACGTTATATTTTTATGCTACTGTGTGTTGTGCTTTTAATTGTATTGCAGTTTGCTGCAATTCCATTAATTATTCTACTTTATATTTCTATGTCTGTTTTAGACAATTTAATTTCAAAACAATAATACATGGCATCAGGATTTTTTGCATTATTTGACGACATAGCGGCATTAATGGACGACGTTGTTGTAATGAGTAAAATAAGTACAAAAAAAACAGCAGGTATTTTGGGAGATGATTTAGCAGTTAATGCCGAAAAAGCTACAGGATTTGTGTCATCAAGAGAGTTGCCTGTTTTATGGGCAATTACTAAAGGTTCTTTCCTTAATAAATTAATTATTTTACCCATTGCCTTTTTGCTTAGTGCTTTTGCGCCATGGGCAGTTACGTTGGCTTTAATATTAGGTGGTGTGTATTTAGCTTTTGAAGGTGTAGAAAAAATATATCACTTTTTTGTGCCACATAAACACATTAAAGTTAAAGTTGATGAAGAAATCGTTTCTGAAGTTGAGGTTTTAAAAGCCGAAAAAAGTAAAATAAAATCAGCCATTTTAACCGATTTTATTCTATCGGTAGAAATTGTAATTATTGCTTTAGGTACTGTATTAGATAAGCCTATTTTGTTTCAAATATTAGTTGTTTCCATTGTTGCTGTTATTGCAACTGTAGGGGTTTATGGTATTGTAGCACTTATAGTTAGAATGGATGATTTTGGCTATCGACTTGTAAAATTAAGTGATAAAGAAAAAAGCGTTTCAAAATTTATTGGGAACTTTTTAATTAATGCATTGCCTGTTGTTATTAAAAGTTTATCAGTGATTGGAACTATTGCACTAATTTTAGTTGCAGGTGGTATTTTTGTTCATAATATTGAATGGCTTCATCATTTTTTAGAAATATTACCATCAATTTTAAGAGATTTTATTTTAGGATTGTTGGTTGGTTTTACTGCTCTTTTAGTGGTTAAGGGTTTTAAATTTGTTTTTAAAAGAAAAGTCATTAAAGAATAGAATAGAAGATGAATTATGAATTAATGATTGGTGGTGTTAATTATTTAATTATAAAGAATGGCTAACAATAAAAAAATAAAGATGGAAGATAGTTGGTATCAGTTTTATACAATATGTGCAGTATTATGTGGAATTGGAGTTGTGCTTTTTGGATATTTGGCGACTAAAAGAGATAGATATTTGAATAATCTGGAAAAAATAAATGAAAAGCATAAAATGACTGAGATAAATGAGAAAGCAGAAAAGGTTTTAGTTAATTCAGAAAACAAAGAATTTTTTGATGAGACTGATTTTAATCCGTATATGAAATATTTTCCTAATGGAGGTTTTAAAGTTGTTTACCAGAATGAAGGAAAAAAAAACAATGTAAAAATTTATGGAAAAAATCCGTTATTGGATTTGGAAACTGAGTCTAATATTATAATAGACGAAAAAGGCTTAGGTTGGTTAGTAATTGAAGGAGGTATGATAAAATTACCAGGAGATATAAGTGTCTCTGGTGGTGTAACTAAACATGGAATAGATCATAATGCTATTGATAAAAGACAATTTGTATTAAGTCTTTATGAAGGTGTAACAAGAGGTCTAGTAATTATAAGAAATAAGCCAAATTTTATATTTGCTTTAGGTGCTGAACTAGATGATAATAAAAATGACCCTTTTCATCCTAAAAAATAATCAAATAAGGCTTAGGCTTTAGTCCCTAATCTTTTTCTTACGAAGCTCAAAATTCTGTCCTAAATAAACTTTACGTACCATTTCGTCTTCGGCTAATTCTTCAGGTTTTCCAGCTTTTAAAATACCGCCTTCAAACATTAAATAGGTTCTATCGGTAATCGCTAAAGTTTCTTGAACGTTGTGATCGGTAATTAAAATACCGATATTTTTTTTGGTGAGTTGTGCTACAATGCGTTGAATATCTTCAACCGCCACAGGATCTACACCAGCAAAAGGCTCATCTAATAAAATAAAACTAGGGTCGGTTGCAAGTGCACGCGCAATTTCGGTTCGTCTGCGCTCGCCACCAGATAATAAATCGCCACGGCTTTTACGAATATGTCCTAAACCAAATTCTTCAATTAGCGATTCCATTTTATCGTGTTGCTGTTTTTTACTTAGTTTAGTAAGTTGCAATACACTTAAAATATTATCTTCAATACTAAGTTTTCTAAATACCGAAGCTTCTTGTGCTAAATATCCAATACCGTTTTGTGCACGTTTATACATCGGATATTTAGTAATTTCAGTATTATCTAAAAAAATATGTCCGCCATTAGGTTTTATTAAACCAACAATCATGTAAAAAGAGGTTGTTTTCCCAGCACCATTTGGTCCTAAAAGCCCAACAATTTCACCTTGATTTACCTCAAGAGAAACATCTTTTACCACTTTTCGTCCGCTATAGGACTTCATTAAATTTTCGGCTCTTAAAATCATAATTTTATATACTGAACGCTAAAAATAGTAAAATCGTGTTCATTATTATAACAGAATGTCTGAATTTTATCTTTTTGTGTAGTCTTTATTCTAATGCCTAACAACGTAGTGGTCTAGAATCTATTTACTATTGGCTTCTAAAGCGTCCCAAAATTCGTAAGCACGTCGTAAATGTGGAATAACAATAGTACCACCAACCAAAGTCGCGATACTTAAGGCTTCAACAACTTCTTCTTTTTTTAAGCCTAATTTATAACTGGTTTCCATGTGATACTTAATACAATCATCACAACGTAAAACAGCCGAAGCTACTAACCCTAAAAGCTCTTTGGTTTTAACATCTAAGGCACCTTCCGCATAAGCGTTTGTATCTAAATTAAAGATGCGTTTAATAACTTTATTATTATCGGCAAGAATTTTATCGTTCATTCTTTCCCGATACTCATTAAATTCTGTAACGATATCAGACATGTTGTTTTTCTTTTCTTTTTTGATTTCTAATTACAACTTTAGAAATATAAATACTTACTTGGTATAATATTAAAATAGGAATAGCAACAATAACTTGACTCGCAATATCTGGAGGTGTTATAATTGCTGAAAGGATTAGTACAACAACAAGAGCATACTTTCTGTATTTTCTTAATATTTCTGGTGTAACTAAACCTATTTTAGTTAAAAAATAGATGATGATGGGTAACTCAAAAATTAATCCTGAGGCTAAAGCTGAAGACCTAACTAAGGCAATATACGAGCTTATATCGATTTGATTATCTACGACTTTAGAAATACTATAATTTGCTAAAAAGTTAAGCGATAAAGGTGTTACAATATAGTAGCCAAATAATACGCCAATAAAAAATAAGAGTGATGAAATGATGATAAAACCACGTGAATGTTTACGCTCGTTTGAATGCAAACCTGGACTAATAAATTTCCATAATTGGTAAATAACGTATGGAAATGAAATAATGAAACCGCCTAAAATAGCTGTCCAAATATCTGCTGAAAACTGTCCAGCCATCGTACGGTTTTGTATTATCATTGGCATTTCATCAGCACAAAACGTAGTGTCTACGCCTATAAAATTTGCTGCATCACATAAAAACTTATAGGTAGGAAAACTCATTTCCAATGGCGCAAAAATAATTTCGTCGAAAACAAATCGGCTAAAAATAAAAACCAAAGTGGCAACTATAATAACCGCAACACAAATGCGAATTAGATGCCAGCGTAAATCTTCAAGATGATCTAAAAAAGACATCTCATTAATCTCTTTTTTTGCCATTATATAATACCTTCTTTTATTAAATCGTGTAAATGTACAACACCTGCGTAATTGCCATTGTCTTCAACAAGTAGTTGCGAAATACCGTTAGTTTCCATAATTTCTAAAGCATCAACCGCCATAGCATCTACATTAATATGTTTTGGGTTAGCACTCATAATATCTTTAGCGGTTAAAGTAGAAAAATTATCAACTTTGGTTAGCATTCTACGTAAATCACCATCGGTAATTATACCAACAATTTTTTCATTTTCAACTACAGCTGTAACGCCTAGCATTTTTTCAGTAATTTCAATAATAATATTTTTAATACTCGTATCTAAATTAACCTTTGGTTTTTGGTTTACAGATGAAATATCATGAACTCTTAAATATAACTTTTTTCCTAAAGCACCACCTGGGTGATATTTAGCAAAATCGTTACTCGAAAAACCACGTAGCTCTAATAAGCAAACTGCAAGAGCATCGCCAATTACCAATTGAGCTGTAGTGCTTGTTGTTGGTGCTAAATTATTTGGGCAAGCTTCCTGCTCGACATAAGCATTTAAAACAAAATCTGCTTGTTGTCCTAAAAACGAATCTTTATTACCCGTGATAGCAATCATTTTATTTTTTGCACTTTTAATTAAGGGCACTAAAACTTTAATTTCTGGTGTGTTTCCACTTTTTGAAATGCAAATAACGACATCGTCTTTAAGGATTAATCCTAAATCACCATGAATCGCATCGGCAGCATGCATAAAAATAGCAGGAGTACCGGTAGAATTTAAGGTGGCTACAATTTTGTTTGCAATAATAGCACTTTTGCCAATTCCTGTAATAATTACACGTCCTTTAGAGTTGTAAATAAGATTTACGGTATGAGCAAAATCATCGGTTATTAGATTAGATAGGTTAGAAATGGCTTTACTTTCCATTTCAATGGTGTATTTTGCTGTATCAATAATAGAATTTTTGTCTTTCAAAATTTATTATTATTTTTTGTTGATGCTTTAAAGATTTTGTTATCTTTAAATGATTAGCCAATATTGAATTTTTATTGTAAATTCGAATTACGTTACAAAACTAACGAAAAAAAACATGAGGGTTCTCTAAATATGCTGCTAAATTACAGAATAGTATACTTTGTATTGGTGTATTTTTATCGTGTAAATTAATTTTTTATTTAATCAATGTTAACAACAAAAAGTGACATTCATTCTGCACTAAAAAAATATTTTGGGTTTAATAAATTCAAAGGGTTGCAAGAGGGTGTAGTAGAAAGTATTCTATCGAAAAAACATACATTCGTAATTATGCCAACAGGAGGTGGAAAATCTCTTTGTTATCAACTACCTGCGTTAATGCAAGAAGGTACAGCCATAGTGGTGTCTCCTTTAATTGCATTAATGAAAAATCAGGTAGATGCTATTAGAGGTCTTTCAAACGAAGAAGGCGTGGCGCACGTGTTAAATTCTTCATTAAATAAAACTGAAGTAAAGCGTGTGAAAGAAGATATTGTTAATGGTATTACCAAGTTACTTTATGTAGCTCCAGAATCATTAACCAAAGAGGAAAATGTTGATTTTCTTCGAACAGTAAAAGTATCTTTTATGGCTGTTGATGAGGCACATTGTATAAGTGAATGGGGACATGATTTTAGACCAGAATATAGAAATTTACGAAATATAATAGGACGTATAGGAGACGATATTCCTATTATTGGTTTAACCGCTACGGCAACGCCAAAAGTACAAGAAGACATTATAAAAAACTTAGGTATTACTGGTGCTACAACTTTTAAAGCATCCTTTAACAGACCTAATTTATATTATGAAGTTAGGCCAAAAACAAAAAATGTTGATGCTGATATTATTCGATTTATTAAACAAAACGACGGAAAATCTGGTATTGTATATTGTTTGAGTAGAAAACGTGTTGAGGAATTAGCACAAGTTTTACAAGTAAACGGTATTAAAGCAGTACCATATCATGCAGGTTTAGATGCCAAAACCAGATCGAGCCATCAGGATAAATTTCTTATGGAAGATGTCGATGTTGTTGTGGCTACTATAGCCTTCGGGATGGGGATAGATAAACCCGATGTACGCTTTGTAATTCATCACGATATTCCTAAAAGTATAGAAAGTTATTATCAAGAAACTGGTCGTGCTGGTCGCGATGGTGGAGAAGGGCATTGTTTAGCGTATTATGCGTATAAGGACATTGAAAAGCTAGAAAAATTTATGTCTGGTAAGCCAGTTGCCGAACAAGAAATAGGACAAGCTTTATTACAAGAAGTTGTTGCTTTTGCAGAAACATCTATATCTCGCAGAAAATTTATTTTACATTATTTTGGTGAAGAGTTTGACAATAAAACAGGAGAAGGTGGAGATATGGATGATAATGTTCGACATCCGAAAAAACAAAAAGAGGCTAAAGATGATGCAAAACTACTTTTAGAAACCATTCAAAAAACCAACGAAAAATATAAATCTAAAGATTTAGTAAACGTACTTATAGGAAAAGAAAACGCCTTAATAAATTCACATAAAACCAACGAACAAGACTTTTTTGGCAAAGGAAAAGACCACGATAACAAATATTGGATGGCGTTGTTAAGACAAGTGCTGGTTGCTGGTTATCTAAAAAAAGATATTGAAACTTATGGTGTTATAAAGTTGACAGACTCTGGTAGAGATTTTATAAAAAAACCAGTGTCTTTTATGATGACAGAAGACCATATTTTTGAAGGTGAGCAAGAAGATGGTTCAGTTATTACTACCGTTAAGGGTAGTGGCGCAGTAGCCGATAATGTTTTAATGGGCATGCTTAAAGATTTACGTAAAAAGAATGCTAAAAAATTAGGTGTTCCTCCTTTCGTGATTTTTCAAGATCCATCGTTAGAAGATATGGCTTTAAAATATCCTATTTCTATACCTGAGCTTAGTAACGTTCATGGGGTAGGCGATGGGAAAGCAAAAAAATATGGTAAAGATTTTATCGAACTTATTTCAAAATATGTAGAAGAAAACGACATTACTCGTCCAGACGATTTGGTTGTAAAATCTACAGGAAGTAACTCTGCAAATAAGTTATATATTATTCAAAATGTTGATAGAAAATTACCTTTAGATGATATTGCTTCGTCTAAAAAGATGTCTATGGAAGACTTTATAAAAGAAATGGAAGCCATAGTATATTCAGGTACTAAGCTTAATATTAATTATTGGATTGATGAGATTTTAGACGAAGATCAACAAGAAGAAATTCATGATTATTTTATGGAATCAGAATCTGACGATATTGATGCCGCTATTAATGAGTTTGATGGCGATTATGATGATGAAGAATTACGTTTATACCGTATTAAATTTATTAGTGAAGTAGCAAATTAATACCTTTAATATTAAGAGTAAACTTTTTAACTTATAACTTTTCTACTTGTAACTGCATTCCCTATCTTTGCACTTTCTTAAAAATTAGAACAATGCAAGACGGATTATACGCAAAATTTAACACAACTAAAGGAGAAATTCTTGTTGCTTTAGAATACAAAAAAACTCCAGGAACAGTAGGTAACTTTGTTGCTTTAGCTGAAGGAAATTTAGAAAATTCGGTAAAACCTCAAGGCACACCATATTATGATGGTTTAAAATTTCATAGAGTAATTCCAGATTTTATGATTCAAGGTGGTTGCCCACAAGGTTCAGGTTCTGGTAACCCTGGTTATAAATTTGATGATGAGTTTCACCCAGATTTAAAACACGATGCACCTGGTGTATTATCTATGGCAAATGCTGGTCCAGGAACTAACGGAAGTCAGTTTTTTATAACACATATAGAAACACCTTGGTTAGATAATAATCATACTGTTTTTGGTAAAGTAACACAAGGCCAAGAAGTTGTTGATACCATTGCACAAGGCGATATTATTGAAAGTTTAGAAATTGTTAGAATTGGTGCTGATGCCGTAGCTTACAATGCTGTTGAAGCTTTTAGAACATTTGAAGGCTCAAGAGAAGAAAAAATAGCAAAGGCTAAAGTTTTAGCTGATGCTGAATTAGATAAAATTGCTACAGGGTTTAATAAAACCGATAGCGGTTTGCGTTACCAAATCATTCAAGAAGGTAAAGGAGCAAAAGCAGAAAAAGGTAAAACAGTATCTGTGCATTATAAAGGTCAGTTAACTGATGGAACAGTATTTGATTCTTCATACAAACGTAATCAGCCTTTAGAGTTTCCTGTTGGGGTTGGACAAGTTATTCCTGGTTGGGACGAAGGTATTTGTTTATTAAACGTTGGAGATAAAGCACGCTTAGTAATACCTAGCGATTTAGGTTACGGTAGTGCAGGTGCAGGTGGAGTAATTCCACCAGATGCCACTTTAATTTTCGATGTAGAATTAATGGATGTAAAATAAGTGGAGAACGACTTTTGTCTTCTAAAAAGTTAGAGAATCGCTTATACTGAGCAAAGACGAAGTGTTTTTTAATTGGTATTATAAATGATTGTTATTTAATAAGTTGAGTAGATTCTTTAGCCTGAGTTAGTTTGTACTTAGCGTAGTAGAAGAGAAGGATTAATAAAATAAATAAGGAAAAGCACTTCAATTGGAGTGCTTTTTTTATATTTATACATGACAAATTTAGAACTACAAAATCTAAAATATCCAATAGGAGAATTCGATTGCCCAAATAACATTTCAAAAGAACATATAGAAAGTTGGATTTCAATTTTAGAACACTTTCCTAATCGATTAGAAAATCTAATTAAAAATTTGTCAGATAAGCAATTAGACACTCAATACAGACCAGGAGGATGGACTGTTAGACAAGTAATCCATCATGTGTCCGATAGCCATCATCATAGCTATACACGTTTTAAGTGGGCTTTAACCGAAGACAAACCAATTATAAAAGCATATTACGAAGAGCGTTGGGCAGAACTTGAAGATTCTAAATCTGCACCAATTGAAATGTCTTTGAATCATTTAAAAGCGATTCATTTTAAACTCGTTTATTTATTAAAATCATTACATGAAGATGATTTTAACAAATGCTTTATTCATCCAGAAACGAATACTGAAGTTCCTTTGAAAAAAAACATAGGCATTTATGCGTGGCATAGTAACCATCATTATGCACATATTGAGAATTTATTAAAGCAGAAGAGTTGGATATAGATTAAATTTAAAACAAATGAAACTTAAAATACTATTACTAATTATTATCGCTTACGGCACTATACAGGCACAGACGCCCTATAAAGAGTACTATGATGATGGTACGGTTAAAATGGAAGGCACTGAAAAAGAAGGCCTCTTAACTGGCGAAGTCAAATATTATTATCCATCAGGAAACTTAGAGTTTATAGATTATTATTATAAAGGAAAAAGATTTGGAATTGGTAAGGAATACTACGAAAGTGGTCAATTATCCGCTTTAGTTAATTATAAGGATGATGTATATCATGGCTTATTAAAAACGTATTATGAAGATGGTAAATTAAAGTCTACAGTTAATTTTAATAGTGGTAAAAAAGTTGGAGAATATAAATCTTACCATAATAACGGAAACTTAAAAAGTAAGGTGAATTATAATGAAAATGGAGAAGCTCATGGTGAGTATGTTTCTTATCATCCAAATAAAGAACTTTTAGTTAAATGTATATATTTAAATGGTGAAATTGACGGAGAATTAATTAGTTATTTTTCTAATGGAAAAACAGCAAAAATATCCAATTATTCAAAAGGAATAAAGAATGGTGTTTTAAAAGAGTATTATATAAATGGTAATTTAAAAATAAATTCAGTTTATAAAGACGATAATTTAGAAAAAGATTATTTACATTACTATAGAACAGGAGAGTTATGGGTTAAAGCAGAAATGAGTTATGGATATATTGAAAATAAAAACGTTTATTTTAAAAATGGAAACTTAAAATCTGAACAAGTTCACGTTTCTAGAGATTTTAATTACAAGCAATACCATGAAAATGGAAAGCTGTATAGTATTGGTAAAAAAAGATGGCCTCAAGATACTAAAAGAGGAGAGTGGTTATATTACCATACCAATGGCGAAATTTATAAAACGGAGTTATATAGCGATTTTGGTAGCCTTCGTGAAGTTATTAATTGTTTTGATGGCGAAGGAAAGCCATTAGATAAAGGAAGTTTTATTAATGGCAGTGGTACGCTTAATGAATACGATGTACAAGGAAAACTTATTAAAACAAAAGTGTATAAAGACGGAGTTATTGTTAAAAAGTAATTTTTATTTTTTTGATTAGACCATTTCACATAAAAGATACCCAAGTACTTTTAGATATTTATAACTATTATGTGTTAAACACAACTGTGACGTTCGATATAGAACCATTGTCAATTCAAGCTTTTAAGGATAAATTGATTCATATAAATGATGAATACCCGATTATTGTTTATGAAGAAAATGATAAGATTTTAGGATACGCTTACGGAAGTAGATTCAGGCCCAAACCAGCCTATAATTATGTAGTTGAATCTACAGTTTATGTAAAGCATGATTCACACGGAAAGCAAGTTGGAACTAAACTATATGCCGAATTATTAAGGTTATTAAAAGAAATCAATTTGCATACAGTTTTAGGAGTACTTACTATACCAAATGAAGCCAGCGTAAAACTTCACGAAAGATTTGGTTTTGAGCAAGTTGCCAATTTAAAAGAAGTTGGTTTAAAATTTGGTGAATGGCAGAATATTGGGATTTGGCAATTAAAATTTTAAAAAACTGCTAGACCTTCCTCTGGGAAGGATTTAGGATGGGGTTTTCCACTTAATATTACAGCCAATACTTGGTTTTTGCGTTTGTGTATTTTTTTTATTTTCTAACAAGCTATCTAATGCATGTTTTAAATCTTTTCCTGTAACAGGCAGTCCGTTTCCTGGTCGCGAATCGTCCAATTGTCCTCTGTAATTCAATTTCAAATGAGTATCAAACACATAAATATCTGGAGTACAAGCCGCATCATAAGCTTTTGCTATTTCTTGAGTTTCATCGTATAAATACGGAAACGGATAATTTTCAGTTTTGGCATGAATGGTCATGTTTTCTGGAGAATCTTGCGGATAATTAACTACATCATTACTAGATATCGCAATAAATGAAATGCCTTTTTCTGCGTAAGCGTTTGCTATGGAAACCACCTCAGAATTTACATGAATTACAAACGGACAATGGTTGCAGATAAACATAATTACCGTGGCGTTTTTTCCTTTTAAATTTTGAAGTGATAATATGTTATTTGAAACCGTGTCCAATAAATTAAAATCTGGAGCTATTGTTCCTAACGGAAGCATATTTGAAGGTGTTCGTGCCATTTTAAAAGTTTTTATTCAAAGTTCGGTATAATTTGTATTTTTAAAAAATGAACGAGACTATAACTTTTGAAGACTTTACGAAAGTAGATTTACGAATTGGTACTATTACAGAGGTAAACGATTTTCCTGAAGCGCGATATCCTGCTTACCAACTCACTATAGATTTTGGAGATTTGGGTATTAAAAAATCTTCGGCACAAATAACAACCTTGTATTCTAAAGAAGATTTACTAAACCGACAAATTGTTGCAATTGTCAATTTTCCTAAAAAGCAAATCGCTAAATTTATGAGCGAATGTTTGGTTTTAGGTGCTGTAAATGGTAAAGATGTTATGCTTTTAAATCCAGAAAACAGCGTTAAAAACGGTACGCCTGTTTCTTAACCTATGCAACAACTCGACAATATTCAAATAAATTTTGATACAAATGCCCTTTGGGTTTTAAATGTCGCTCTTGCATTAGTTATGTTTGGTGTTGCGTTAGGGGTTTCTATAACCGATTTTAAAAACTTAATCAAGCAGCCAAAACTTGTTTTAATTGGTATTTTATCTCAGTTCGTTTTATTGCCTTTTATTACATTCTTGTTCATACTTCTTATAAAACCACAACCGACTATTGCTTTAGGAATGATTATGGTTGCTGCTTGCCCAGGAGGAAATGTTTCAAATTTTATGACGAGTTTAGCAAAGGGAAACACAGCGTTATCTGTAAGCTTAACTGCTTTTGCTACGTTTTTGGCAATGATTATGACGCCTTTTAATTTTCAACTTTACGGAAATTTATATCAGCCGACTGCCGAAATTTTAAAAAGCATACAATTAGAACCTTTTGAGTTAGTAAAGCTTGTTCTTCTTATTCTTGGCATTCCTTTAATTTTAGGAATGCTGTTAAGATTTAAAAACATAACGTTAGCTAACAAACTTTCTAAAGTTTTAAAACCATTATCTATTGTCGTTTTTATCGCCATTGTAATTATTGCATTTTCTAAAAATTTAGAAGTGTTTAATAATTACATTCATCATGTATTATTAATAGGAATAAGCCATAATATATTAGCAATTATTATTGGGTTTTTAGTTGCTAAGGCATTTAAATTATCGTTTAAAAATCAAAAAACATTAGCTATAGAAACTGGTATTCAAAATTCTGGCTTAGGATTATTACTTATTTTTACTTTTTTTGATGGCATTGGAGGTATGGCAATTTTAGCAGCATTTTGGGGTGTTTGGCATATCATTTCGGGGTTATTATTAGCATGGTACTGGTCTAATAAAAAAACAAGTTTATCATATTGAATTTTATCTGGTTATATAGCGTACGATTGTATTTAAGTATTGGCATGTTTTTTTATTTCAGAAAAATAAAAACTTATGGTATTAAAAACGTGTCTAAAAGCAAACCTATTTTATTACTCAGTAATCACCAAAATGCTTTATTAGACGCTTTATTAATTGCGACTAAATGCGGTAGATTTTCTTATTTTTTAACCCGAGCCGCAGTTTTTAAAAAGGCTTTGGCAAGCAAAATTTTAAATAGTTTACAAATGCTTCCTGTGTATAGAGTTCGCGATGGTTGGAGCAACATATCAAATAATAATGCCATTTTTGAAACCTGCACAAGTCTTTTAAATAAAAATAAAGCGATTGTTATTTTTCCTGAAGGAAGCCATAATTTAAAACGTACTGTAAGGCCATTAAGTAAGGGTTTTACTCGTATTGTTTTTGATACTTTAGAAAGATATCCTGAAACAGATTTACAATTAATTCCTGTGGGTTTAAATTTTGAAAATGCTGAAAAGTTTCCAGATAGTGTATCAATGTATTTTGGTGAACCAATGAATGCGAAAGATTTTATCTCAGAAAATAGAAATGAAGATGTTGCAAAATTAAAAGCTAGAGTTCAATCTGAAATCTCAAAATTAACAACGCATATTCCATCAGATAATTATGATGAAATTATAAAGACTTTAAACAATTTGCAAGTCGATTTTTTGAATCCAAAAACTGTAAATGATTGTATTGCTAATCATTTTGAAAATTGTGAAACAAATAGAAAACCTAAAATAAAAAGGATTCGATTATTTTTTAAAGGCTTATTAATTTTAAATATTCTTCTGCCTTATTTACTTTGGAAGTTTATTGTACAACCCAAAATAGGTGAAGTTGAGTTTATGTCTACTTTCAGATTTGCTATAGCCATAACTTTAGTCCCTTTTTATATTTTAATTATGGGAATTTCTCTGCTTTTTTTATTCAGTTTTAAAATAGCAGTAATTTATGTTATTTCAGTTTTAATAATTTCGCTTTTAGCCGTTAAATTATAATTCTTTTCTAAAGAAAATAGCATTCATTAACAACTTATTTGTGCCATACCAAAACGCTCTAAAATTGGTATTGTCAGTAAACACAATCACTTTACCTTTGCCCAATTTTTTTATTTGAACAGGAACAGTTTCAGATAAAACTTCCAAGTTTGGTTTAGAAATATAACCACTTAAAAGCGGGTTTTTAGTATACCTAATGGGGTTGTTGTAGCTTAAAGAATCGGCTTTTATAAAAACAGTTGTGTTTCTAAATAATGGAATTTTATCATTTTTATATCCAAAGTTTATAGGATGAGATCGGTCTAGTTTTGCTTCAAAAATAGCACCCCCAATAACCTGTGCGCCATTAAAATCGCTTTTTTCTTCGAAGCTTATGTTTTTTGCAGGCACATTCGTTTTTTCAAAATCTAACTTAATGAATTCTTTTTCTTTAAGCCATTTTGCAGTATTTCTGTAGGCTATAATTGTCCCTCCATTTTTTGCCCATGCTTTTAGTTTTTTAGTATTAGGTTCACTTAATGACCTCATATTTGGAATAACAATAGTGTTGTATCGATTTAAATTTGCACGACCAATGGTTTTTGTATCTAGTTTTGTTGCTGTGATATTATAACGCGTATCAAATAAGTGCCAAATTTCGCCGGCATCGTAAGATGTAATACCATCTCCAACTAATAATGCAATTTCTGGCTTCTTTAGCGTCTTAAAATTTCTGCTACCTAAATCGATACCCTTTGTTAAACCTGTTTTTACAGCATCAATTTGTATATGACTTTCTTTAGCTAATTTATTTAAAAAGGCATATAAACCTGTGCCATTTAGTTTTTGATTTTGTACTGGAATTAAAAGCGTGCCGTAGTCATAATCTTTATTATTCATGCTAAATTGCTTCAATGCCACTTTAGTACGAATGTCTTTATTTAATAACTGATTCAGGAGTTTTGGTGTATAGTATTCATGCCATTCTATTAAATAAGCATAATCACTTTGTTTTGAAACATTACCTATATTTTGCTGTAAATTAGTGACTTGTTCTCCTAAATTATTTGTTGAAACATTTTCGGCATAATCTACATTAAAAGCTAATGGAAAAGACCACGCAGAAATATCGTAAAACAAACTATCTTGAAACGTGGTGCGTGTTTCGAACATGGCATTTATTAAACGTGTATTTTTCTGATTTTTTGGGATGATATAACTATATCCTTTTTTAAAACGTTTTCCATTTGCCGTAAAATCTTGTTTTATCTCATGAAATTTTATTTTATGACGACTTAGTATTTCTGCTAAATGAAAGGTTTTTGCAGCGTCCTTTTCATCTCCAAAAACAATAGCTTTAGTAGCTTCTTTTATCCCTTCTTGTCTGGCATTTTTATAGAAATCGTGCTGATACTTTAAAATGTCTTCACGCATATTTTTAGCAGCATTTAAAGTAGATAATGCAGTAGTAAGTTGGTTTCTGATGGTAAATGGAAAGGTTAAAATGCCATTATCGCTTTCTTGCATGTGTCCTCTTGAGCTTGCTTGTTCAAACAAAATACCAATACCTCCGTTAATGTCTGGAAAAGTAGAGCCTTTACCATAGTAGAAATCGTCGTAGCTTTCTTCGGTGTAATATAACGAACCAATTTTGTTTAAAGCTTCTGCATGAAAATTGCCAATGTTTTTAGTTAATTCTTGATTTAATTTAGGTGTTAAAGGGTGTGTTCTTGATGGAATACCAGGTTGAAAGAAAAATGTAGCATTAGTACCCATTTCATGATGATCGGTTAAAATATTTGGCAGCCATTTATGAAACGTTTCAATTCTAGCTCTAGATTCTGGTAATTGTACAGGTAGCCAATCACGATTCATGTCAAACCAATAATGATTTGTTCTTGCACCAGGCCAAACCTCACTATATTCTCTATCATTTGGGTCTGGATTTAAGTTTATATTTTTATTTGTATTTGCCCAATAAGCAAAACGCTGTAATCCATCTGGATTTAGAGAAGGGTCTAATAATATAACCGTATTATCTAACAATTCATTTATGTAATTGCCTTTTGCAGCAGCTAAATAATACGCCACTAATAAACTAGCATTAGAGCCACTAGGTTCGTTTCCATGAATTGAAAACCCTTGATAAACCACAATGGGCATATCTTTAATATCTACAGCGTTATTATTTGTTGCATCAATATGCTTTTTTTTAATAGCATCAATGTTTTCATGATTTTTAACCGAAGTAATAGTTAGTAATAGTAGTGGCCTATTTTCAAAAGTTTTGCCTCTATCTTCTATGGTTATTCTATCTGATGCTTTAGCTAGTGCATGCATATATTGTACTAACTTATCGTGTGTTACATGCCATTCTCCAACTTGATGCCCAATAACACTCTCTGGTGTTGGTATATTTTGGTTATAATTGATGTCTTGCGGAAGATAATAGGATAAGTCTGTATGGTTTTGTGAAGTAGCTATTAAAGATGATAAAAAGAAAACTATTATAAGTCTATTCATTATGAGTTAGTTAGGTTATAAATATAAAAAAACCGCTACATATAGATGTAACGGTTTTTGTTAATTTTATAGATATTTTTTATATATCGTCGAAGTCTATGTCTGTAAAGCTTTCAGGAGTTTTTAATTCATCTTCAGTAACTCGAGGGGTATTATCATATTCTTTTTTAAAGTCTTTTTGATGACGCTCGCTAATCACTTCATCACCTTTTTCTTTAATAATATAGTCAGTCATTTCTGCTAAAATGTCCTTAAACTCAGCAAAGTCTTCTTTATAAATATATATTTTATGTTTTTTATAATGATAAGATCCATCATCATTAGTAAATTTCTTGCTCTCAGTTATGGTAAGATAATAATCTTCTGCTTTTGTTGCTCTTACATCAAAAAAATAGGTGCGTCTTCCAGCTCTTAGTACTTTAGAAAAAATCTCCTCTTTCTCCATCATATCATTATTATTCATAGTTATTTAGAAATTTGTTGAATTATCTATTATTTGTATCAAAAATCTAAAAAAAATCACATATTAACCAACAAATAATGAGTTTTCTTTTTTAAATGTAAATATTCATTATGTTTAATTGAATAATAAAATGATGTATCTATTTAAAATTCAGGTAGTTTACTCGGTAAACAAGGTTTGAATACACACAGGTTTATCTCGAAATCAAAATTAGTTTCTTGCAAATACTTCGTGTGTTTCCGCAGATATAGTTTATTTAGAGTCTGTTTCACTTAATTGTTTTAAATACAAATCTTTATAATAACCTTCTACATTAATTAGTGAGTCATGATTCCCTTTTTGAATAATTTCACCATCCTCTAACACAATAATTTTATCGGCATTTTTAGCAGAAGATACTCTGTGGCTTACAATAACAGTTGTTTTTCCTTTTGATAATTTGTTTAAATTTTTGAGTATTTTCTCTTCGGTCTCGGTATCAACAGCTGATAAACAATCATCAAACAATAAAATTTTTGGTGACTTAATAATGGCTCGAGCTATAGAGACACGTTGTTTTTGTCCACCAGAAAGTGTAATTCCGCGCTCGCCTAAAACGGTGTTATAACCTTCATTGAATTTTATAATGTTTTTATGTACTTGCGCATTTTTTGCAGCTTCAATAACATCATTGTCTGTGGCATTTTCTTTACCAAATCTTATGTTATTTTTAATAGAATCAGAAAATAAAAAGGCGTCTTGTGGCACATAACCAATGCTGTTTCTTAAATCGGTAAGGTTGAGTTTACTTATTTCAGTATCGTTTATAGTAATTGAGCCAGCATCAATATCATAAAGTCTACCTACTAAATCTAAAATAGTAGATTTTCCAGAACCTGTCTTACCTAAAATAGCAAGTGTTTCACCAGCTTTAACATTAAAACTTACATTTTTTAAAGCTTGAATATTGGTGTCATCATAAGTAAAAAACACGTTGTTAAAAGCAATATCCCCAGTAATTTCAGTATGATTATTAACAGTATTCTTTATTTCTGGTTCAATTTTTAAAAACTCATTAATACGTTTTTGAGAGGCTTCGGCTTGTTGCACAATAGAGGTTACCCAACCCACAGTAGCTACTGGCCATGTAAGCATATTTACGTAAATAATAAACTCTGCAATAGTACCTAAACTTTCAATTTCACCATTTATATATTGCATACCGCCAATATAAATTACCAATAAATTACTAGCCCCAATAAGTAAAATCATCATCGGGAAAAACAACGCTTGCACTTTGGCTAAACTAATTTGTTTCTCTTTACTAGTTGCCGAAAGGTTTTCAAAATTTGTTGACGTTAAAGGTTCTATTCCATAGGCTTTTATAACTGAAATGCCACTAAAAGATTCTTGGGTATAGGTTGAAAGTTTCGATAAATATTCTTGAACAATGGTACTGCGTTTGTGTATTTCTCGGCTTAGTTTATATATAGCAACAGAAAGTATTGGTAATGGAGCAATAGTAAATAAAGCTAGTTTAGGCGCAGCGTTAAACATGTAAATTAACACAATTACAAAAAGCGTAATGGTATTAATACTATACATTAATGCAGGACCAGCGTACATACGTACACGACCTACGTCTTCACTTATTCGATTCATCAAATCACCAGTTCTATTTTTTTTATAGAAATTTAAAGAGAGCTTTTGGTATTGTGCGTAAATTTCATTTTTTAAATCGTATTCGATATACCGCGACACATTTATTATGGTTTGACGCATAAAAAATGTAAGTATTCCAGCAACTATGGCAGCTCCAATTATATAAAGAATAGCCTCTGTTAATTCGGCTTTAAAAACGTCTTTTGTGATGATGTTGTCTGAATACCTTTCTATAGTAACAAAAATTTTCTTGACATAACGTGGTGTAAAAAGCAAAAATATTCTGGCTACTACAGTAATAACGCTGCCTATTAAAAGGTGTGTTTTGTATTTTAAAAAGTATTTGTTTAAATGCTGAAGTTCCTTCATTTATAAATCTAATCGTTGCTTTAATAAGTGTAAAGGCAAATGTAATTTGAAGAAACAAAGATAATAGATTAAAACCATTAATCGATTTTACTTTATTAGGAGAACTGTTAAAAATAGCCTAAATATTATTGCGATAATTAGTTTATAATATGAAGTGTTATTTTTAAAATAGTATTATTTTTGCAGCACGAAATAACACTATAATTTTCGTTTTTTAATTTAAAGTTCTTTGTAATGATGCTAAACAGAAGACATATTCGTGTAAAAGTAATGCAAACTATGTATGCTTTTAAAGGAGGAGAAAGTGACGATTTTAGTAAAGACCAGAAATTTTTACTGTTTAGTATAGATAATATGTACAACCTGTACCTTTTATTAATGTCGTTGCTTCTTGAAGTACAAAAAAGAGCTGAAAACGATTTACAAAAAAAACAAAAAAAACATTTAGCGACTAAAGAAGACAAAGATCCTAACCGAAAATTTGTTAACAATCAAGTGTTGCAAATACTTAAAAACAATTTACCATTAAAAAATCAACTTGAAAGTTATAAAATAACCAATTGGAATTTAGACAGCGAGTATGTAGATATTATATTTAAAGCTATCATTTCTAGTGATTTGTATAAAGATTATATGCAAACTAAAGTATCTGATTTTAAAGAAGATAAAGATTTTATAGTGGATATTTTTAAAGAAGTTATTGCTCCAAACGAGAAACTTTACGATTATATGGAAGATAAAAATTTAACATGGTTAGACGATCTTCCAACAGTAAATACTACTATTTTAAAGTTATTACGAAAAGTTAAAACAACATCAAGCGAAAATCATTTTACACCTAATTTGTATAAAGATGTTGAGGATAAACAATTTGCTATTGATTTGTTTAAAAAAACACTACTAAATAAAACAGCAATAAACAAAGAAATTGAACTTAAAACCCAGAATTGGGATGCCGATCGTATTGCAAATGTAGATTATGTGTTACTTCAAATGGCAATTTGCGAACTTCAAAATTTTTCTTCAATTCCTGTAAAAGTAACTATTAACGAATATTTAGAAATTGCTAAAGAGTATTCAACACCTAAAAGCAGCATTTTTATAAACGGTATTTTAGATAAGTTGGTAAAAGAATATGCTACCGCTGGAAAATTTAATAAAATAGGTCGTGGCTTAATGTAATAAGTCGTGGCTTAATGTAATAATCTGTTAAGAGTATAATAAAAGTTTTTAATCGATTAAATAATTGTTATTTTTACATCCCAAAATGATAAAAACATTTAAAATGAAAAAAGTAATATTAGGATTAAGCACGTTGTGTTTAATTGCATTTACATCATGTAAAGAAGAAAACGCAGCAAAAAAAATAGAAGAAAGTAATTTGGCAGCTGCAGCAAAAAGGGATGCAGTATCTTCAAAATTCCCAAAATTAGAGTTTGATAAAAAAGAACATGATTTTGGTCAAATTGAAGCTAAAGCACAAGTAGAAACGGTGTTTAAGTATAAAAACACAGGCGATGCACCATTAGTTATTACAGATATTAAAAGTTCTTGTGGTTGTACAGTTCCTAAAGATTGGAGTAGAGAACCATTAGCAGCTGGTGAATCTGGACAGTTTACGGTAAAGTTTAATGGTAGCGGACAAAACAAAATAACAAAAACAGTAACAGTAACAGCAAATACGGAAAAAGGAACAGAAGTTGTAAAAATTTCAGCTTTTGTAAAACCAGATCCAAATGCTAAACCAGCTGTAAAACCAGCACAATAATATAATAGTTAATGGGAGATTTAGGACAATTTATGCCGTTTGTATTAATGTTTGTAGTCATATACTTTTTTATGATTGCACCACAAATGAAACGTGCTAAAAAAGAAAAAAAGTTTGCAGCCGAATTAAAACGTGGTGATAAAGTAGTTACTAAAAGTGGTATGCACGGTAAAGTTTTAGAGCTTAATGATAAAGACAATAGCTGTGTTATTGAAACCATGTCTGGTAAAATAAAGTTTGAACGCTCTGCTATTTCTATGGAGATGAGTAGTAAATTAAACGCACCAGCAACAGTTAAATAAATAATACATTTTTTAATTATTTTAAAAGCTTCCTATTTTGGAAGCTTTTTTTGTTCTTATCATTTGGTTCGTTATTCCGACAGAGCGAGAAACGAGCGATGAGAAGTTTCTTAGTTATTAGATTGCTCTTTATACTTCGTTAATAACATTACTCTTTTAAAATCAGCAATTTTTGTACTTATCGTTTAAACCAACACCTTGAAGTATCATAGGCTTAATTTTCTCTAAACGTGTTTTCTTGGTCGCTTCTCTTTTTGCCGAACTAATATATTCACAATATTCACGTTGTTTGTAAGCGGATAAGTTGTTAAAACTTACTTTTAAATCGTTTACCAAAATAGCTTTTAATTCTTTCGGAATAACCGTTTCTTTTTTACTTCTATCAGGTTTAATTTCTTTACCTAATTTTTGGTTTTCTATGGCTTCTTTAACATAGGCTAGAACAATATTTTTATCAATATCATTAATCGATACAAATCGCATTTGCCGTAAGGCTTTTGTTTTTTCTTCTTGTGCGTTTACTAATATTTTGTGCTCATCTTTTAAAAATACACCGTTAAAAAACCAAATTCCAAAATGGTTTTTAAAAGCCCCCAAACCAATTACATTTTTATTGTTTATACTGTAAACAGGTGCGCTCCACTTTACAGTTTCTTCAAGTTCGGTTGTGTTTATTATATCTCGTAAAAGAGTTAAAGCTTCACTAAAATGATCGTTTTCTTCAATGTATTCTTCAACGGAGTATATTTTTTTCATTGATGCTTTTTGAAGTTATGTTAAACAATTTTGTGTATGGTTTCGTTGCGGAAAAATTTTTAGGATTCTTTCCGCCGTAATCGAAAGATAACAAATTGCAATGAATTTCGATTAGGAATTCAGTCGCAATGGGCTATACTTTATTGTGCTTTCGTTATTTTTTTAAGTCAGATTTTAATTGGTTAATCATTATTTTAGTTTTATAAAGTCGCATATCGTTAAAAAATTTCGTTTTTAAATTTCGTTCATAATATGTATTCAGTAAACTAACAAACTTAATCTGTACATAATTCCAGTCAACATTGTACCATAGCTTATTGTAAAGATTTGAGTTTACAATATTCATTTCATTTGATTGTTTTGCAGGAATATTGTTTATATAGTCAAAATACACTTCATTTTTATTCGTTATTATTTCTTGAATCATAAAGGTTTATTTTTGGGTATAGCCATAAAAACTAACTAATTCCTCTTGCAGTTTGTTGTCAAGCAAAGTTATTTGACCCGAATTCTGAAGTGATTTAAAAGTATTGTCGCTAATAAGCGGATATTCAGTTGTGGCTAACATTATCCATGGTTCTCTTTTAAAATAAGTCAAGCTTTGTCTTATGATATTGTTTAAAGTGTCTTCATTAGAGTCTGGACGTTCAAGAATTGTTCTTAAGCTATCAATAGTTTTGTTTTCTTCTTTTGCATGAGATAAATGAAATTTAAAATGACTAACATCCAATAATAAATCGTTAATAAGTTCGGTTTTGTAAATTGAAACTAATTCTTGATTTTTTCTATTTTCATTCTGATTATTGATTGAAAGTGCTATTAAAATTCCAATAACAACAAGTATGATTTCTCCAATAGTATAAATTAGATACTTGCTGAATTTATTTTCGGTCAGCATTTTTTGTCTAATTTTTCTAAAGAATTTAATCATTGGTTAATGGTTGATTTTATGAAGCATAATGTGAAGATAAAGCTCTGTTTCGATGAACTTTATCGATTGTTAAACCGAATTTCGACATTTTTTATGAGATTGTCAAATAGCAGCCAAAAACAAAAAGCCACTTTGTGTAAACAAAGTGGCTTTTAATAAAATAAATTTCAGTTTAAGATTTTGTAGCCTTAACTGTAATTTTTAATTCAATATCGTCATTAATAAACTTATCACCTAAATCATCAAAAAACGACTTAGAGCCATATTTTACATTCCATTTAGAGCGGTCTATTGTAAACGTTTCGCTAGTTAATGTTACTGCGCCATCCGTATTAGTAACCATTACAGGAAATGTAACATTGTTTTTAGTTTCTTTAAGTGTTAAGTTTCCAGATAACATGGTTTTTCCTTCTGCTTCACTTAAACCAGTAATTTCAAAAGCGGCGCTTGGATATTTTTCAACATCAAAAAAATCAGCATTTTTTAAATGTCCAACAAGTTTTCCGTTATACTCATCTTCTTTAGGAATGTCTGTAACCTCAATAGATTTCATATCAATTAAAAACGTACCGCTGTTAATTTTTCCATCGGTTAAATTAAGTACTCCGTTTTCTAAATTAATAGTTCCGGTATGAGTGCCTGTAGGTTTAAACCCTTTCCACTCAATTGTAGATTCGGTTATGTTAGCTGTGTATTTTTCGGCTGTAGCTTCAGTAGTTGCTACTGTTTCAGCTTCTTTTGTGTTTGCTTCTTTAGCTTTGTCTTTACATCCAGTTGTACTTACAACCAATGCTGCAATAGTAAATAGTGTAGCAATACTTTTTTTCATTTTCAATGTTTTTAGTGTTAAGTTGTAAAATTAGTTAATTGATTACTCTTTTTTGCTAAAAAAATATTAAATTTTTTTCGTGACATTTTGACATTTTTATAATAATGGCAGTACTTTTGCCAACCTATTTTAGTATTCGAATAAATTAAATTTTGCAATGGGTAAAAAGGATAAAAAAGATATAGAGAAAGAACAGGTTGAAAACGTACAAACCGAAACCGTTGATGTTGAAGAGCAAACTGTTGAAGAAAAGCTTCAAGACGAATTAAAGCAAGAAAAAGATAAGTTTTTGCGTTTATTTGCAGAATTTGAAAATTATAAGCGAAGAACCTCTAAGGAGCGTATCGAATTATTTTCGACAGCAAGTGAGGATGTCATGAAAACCTTATTGCCAGTTCTTGATGATTTTGAGCGTGCTTTAACACATATTGAAGAAGATAAAGAAGCGGAAGAATTGCGTAAAGGCGTATTATTAATTTACCAAAAATTAGTAAAAACATTAGAACAAAAAGGTTTAATTGCAATAGCAATTGAAAAAGGAGATGATTTCAATGCAGATAACCACGAAGCTATAACGCAAATACCAGCACCAACAGACGATTTAAAAGGAAAAATCATTGATGTTGTAGAAAAAGGATATAAGCTAGGGGAAAAAATAATACGTTTTCCTAAAGTTGTAATTGGGCAATAAATAAAATTAATTTAAAAAAGCTTTTCCAGCTTGTACTGAGCGCAGTCGAAGTATGGAAAGGGTTTAGGATAGGATATGGCTAAAAAAGACTATTACGAAATATTAGGAGTAAGTAAAGGTGCTAGTGCTGCCGAAATTAAAAAGGCATACCGAAAAAAAGCGATTGAATTTCACCCTGATAAAAATCCAGACGATAAAGGCGCTGAAGCAAAATTTAAGGAAGCAGCCGAAGCTTACGAGGTGCTAAGTGATGCTGATAAAAAAGCACGTTACGATCAATTTGGTCATCAAGCCTTTGAAAATGGCGGTGGTGGCTTTGGTGGTGGCGGTATGAATATGGACGATATATTCAGTCAGTTTGGTGATATCTTTGGTGGTGGTTTTGGCGGCGGATTTTCTGGCTTTGGTGGTGGCGGTGGTCAACGCAGAGTAAAAGGCAGTAACCTTCGTATTAGAGTTAAACTAACACTCGAAGAAATAGCCAATGGTGTTGAGAAAAAAATTAAAGTAAAACGTAAAGTTCAAGCACCAGGAACCACTTATAAAACCTGTTCTACTTGTAATGGTAGCGGACAAGTTACACGTATTACAAACACTATTTTAGGACGCATGCAAACCTCGGCACCATGTAATGTTTGTGGAGGCGCAGGACAAACTATTGACAAAAAACCTGCCGATGCTGATGCACAAGGTTTAAAAGTAGCAGAAGAAACCGTATCTATTAAAATACCAGCAGGTGTAGTAGACGGTATGCAGCTTAAAGTCTCTGGAAAAGGTAATGATGCTCCAGGAAATGGCTTTTCTGGCGATTTATTAGTTGCTATCGAGGAAGAAGATCATGATACATTACAACGCGAGGGCGATAATTTACATTACGATTTATATGTAAGTTATCCTGATGCGGTTTTAGGCACCTCAAAAGAGATTGATACCGTTACAGGAAAAGTGCGTATAAAAGTTGAAGCTGGTGTACAATCGGGTAAAATTTTGCGCTTACGCGGAAAAGGAATTCCAAGTATTAATGGGTATGGAAAAGGCGATCTTTTAGTGCATGTAAACGTTTGGACACCTAAAACATTAAATAAACAACAAAAAGAATTTTTTGAAAGTATGAGAGATGATGAACATTTTTCTCCGAAGCCAGAAAGTTCAGATAAATCATTTTTTGAAAAGGTAAAAGATATGTTTTCTTAGTATTAGAAAATACAAAGTTCTCTTATAGTTTTTATATTAATTGCAAAAAAAAACTTATATTTGGACTATCACTAATTAACTTTAGTGATAATTTTTCTTTTTCATAGCAATTTTTTTCCCATCCTTAATTTTTTTAAGGGTGGGTTTTGTTTTTAGTATTAAAAGCTAATTTCTATATGTTTTATCAATTAATTTTAAATGTTGGTTGTAACATTTAATATATTTACCATACTTATTTTAAACACTAAAATTTTTTGAATGAATAATCTATTAGTGGCTGATTCAGTCTCTAAAAATTTCGGTAATTTCAAAGCATTAAATAATGTTTCTATTCAAGTACCAAAAGGTAGTATTTTTGGATTGTTAGGGCCTAATGGTGCAGGAAAAACTACACTAATACGAATCATTAATCAAATTACCATGCCAGATACTGGTACGGTACATTTAGATGGTGAATTGCTAAATCAAAATCATATAAAGGATATTGGTTATTTACCAGAAGAACGTGGGTTATATAAATCTATGAAAGTAGGAGAGCAAGCTTTGTACTTAGCGCAATTAAAAGGCTTAAGTAAGGCTGAAGCTAAAACCCGATTAAAATATTGGTTTGACCGTTTGGAAATTGGCGATTGGTGGAATAAAAAAATCCAAGAATTATCAAAAGGCATGGCACAAAAAATACAGTTTGTAGTAACGGTATTGCACGAGCCAAAATTATTGATTTTCGATGAACCTTTTTCGGGATTCGACCCCATAAATGCTAATTTAATTAAAGACGAAATTTTGCGTTTACGAGAAAACGGGGCGACTATTATTTTTTCAACACACCGTATGGAATCTGTTGAAGAGTTATGTGATGATATTGCATTAATACATCAATCTAATAAAATCTTAGATGGTAAATTAGTTGATGTTAAACGTCAATACAAAACTAATACTTATGAGGTTGGCATTAAAACAAACGAGAACACCATTCTACAACAAGAATTGTCAGAAAAATTTAGGGTTTCGAATGCTAATTTTAAAACTTTAGATGATGAGTTGAAGCTAAACATAAAGCTTAACGAAGGCGATAAACCAAACGATTTTTTATCATATTTAACAACAAAAGGAAATGTCTCTCATTTTGTTGAATTAATTCCAAGTGTTAACGATATTTTTATTCAAACAGTAAAGAATAATTAATTTTTATGAACCATTTACCACTTATAATAAAGCGTGAATATTTAACAAAAGTTAAAAACAAATCATTTATAATTATGACTATTTTAAGCCCTATTATTATGATAGCGCTTATCTCGGTTGTTGCTTATTTATCGCAGTTAAATAATAATAAAACACGGGTTATTTCTGTTTTAGATGAGTCTGGAATAGTAAAAGAAGTTTTTAAAGATACAGAAAACACAACTTACCATATTTTACAAAATATGTCTTTAAGCGATGCTAAAGCCATAGTTAAAGAAACCTCTAATTATGGTTTACTACATATTGGGAAATTTGATGATTTTGATGTGCTATCAAAGCATATTAAGTTTTATTCAGAAGAGTCACCATCGTTATCATTAATTTCTAGCTTAGAATCTAAAATAGAAAAAAAACTAACAAATTTAAAACTTCAGCAAAAAGGTGTAGATGTTGAGATGATTAAGGCTTCAAAAATAAATGTAAACCTTGCTCAAGAAAGTTTTGAAGGCGAAAAGACATCTAAAATAGATAGTGTTGTTAAACTTATTTTTGGTGGTATTGCTGGCTACTTGTTGTTTATGTTTATTATTATTTATGGCAATATGATTATGCGTAGTGTTATTGAAGAAAAGACTAGCAGAATTATAGAGGTCATAATTTCGTCTGTAAAACCAGTACAGTTAATGCTTGGTAAAATTATTGGTACATCGTTAGCTGGTATTACTCAATTTGTAATTTGGTTAATTTTAGGAGGTGTTTTAATGACTATTGTGTCTGCAATTTTTGGAATTGATATGGCGCAATCACCACAGCAAGACATGATGCAGCAAGCTATGGAGAATCCAGAGGTTAATATGCAAGTTCAAGACATTTTAGCTGCTTTTTATAATTTGCCTATCTTAAATTTAATTATTGCCTTTATCTTATTTTTTATTAGTGGCTACTTATTATATAGCTCGTTTTATGCTGCTATTGGCGCTGCAGTTGATAATGAAACCGATACTCAACAATTTATGTTACCTATTTTAATGCCATTAATACTGGCGGTATATATAGGTATTTTTACAGTTATTGAAGATCCGCATGGTACGGTGTCTACCATATTTTCATTCATTCCATTAACATCACCAGTGGTTATGTTAATGCGTATACCTTTTGGTGTGCCTTTATGGCAACAACTTTTGTCCTTACTAATATTAATTGCTACATTTATGCTAACCGTTTGGTTTGCAGCAAAAATTTATAGAGTGGGTATTTTAATGTATGGAAAAAAACCAAGTTATAAAGAATTAATAAAATGGATTAAGTATTAAATGCAAGATAAAATAACAGATAAAATTGAAAAAGAAGCAGAATCAATAGGTGATGTAATTACCGAAAGTTCGTTGTGGGAAAAACTTGTAGAATTTCTTGAATTTAAAATCATCAATTTTACTTATGGAACTGGTGATGATGCTCACGATGTAATACTTAAGGTTAAATATGTTTTACTAGTACTTTTTGTAATAGTAGCAACAACATATATTTTAAGATGGGTTAAAAAACTTGTTACCAAGAATATGCCAGCCGATGATAAAGCAAAATTCACAACTGTTTTTTCTTTTGGAAGATGGGTAATTTATATAATTGTAATGCTAGTTGTTTTCGACTCTATTGGTATTAATGTTACAGCAATTTTTGCTGCTTCTGCGGCTTTATTAATAGGAATAGGTTTAGCATTGCAAACCTTATTTCAAGACATTATCTCTGGTATTTTTATACTCATAGATCAGTCAGTTCATGTTGGCGATATTATTGAAATTGAAGGTAAGGTAGGTCGCGTTGAAGAAATTAAATTACGTACAACGCGAGCAGTAACCATTGATAATAAAGTACTGGTGATTCCTAACCATTTATATTTAACAAACAGCTTGTATAATTGGACACAAAACGGCTCAACAACTAGAGAATCTGTAAACGTTGGTGTGGCTTATGGTAGCGATGTGCAATTGGTTAAAAAATTATTGTTACAAGTAGCTAGCACACATCCAGATGTTATTAGCCAACCAGAACCTACAGTGGTATTTACAGATTTTGGAGATAGCTCATTAAACTTTAAAATAGTCTTCACTATTAACGATAGTTTTAAAGCACAATTTCCTAAAAGCGATATTCGATTTGAAATAGATAAATTATTTAGAGAAAACAATATAACTATTCCATTTCCGCAACGCGATGTACATATTATTCAAAAAACAGAGTAGAGTTAAATTTTTTAAAAAAGTATAATATTAAATATGATAAAGCAAGAATTGAAATGGATATATATGTTATTTCTAATTTTTGTATGTCAATTTTCAAATGCACAACTCACAGATTTGGCAAGATTAGAATATTCTTTTATTCCAAAAAATAAATCAGAAGACCAATACACCAGATTAAGAGCTCTTATTAATTACCCTATTGAAGTTAAAGAGGATGCTTATTTAATTGTTGGAGCAGAATACAACCGGGTTTTACTTAATTTAGAAGATAATTACCCTTTTAATACTTCTACTTTAAATAAAATTCACATTATAGATTTAAATATTGGTTATACTTTTAAGTGGAATGAAAAATGGCGGTTTGGTGTAAAATTTAATCCAAGAATAGCTTCCACTTTATCAAAATCATTAACTTCAGACGATTACTTTATTAATGGTGGACTATATCTTATTAATGATAGAACAAAAGATGAAAGCATAAAACGTCCATATCGATTAATTCTTGGGTTAACCTACAATGCCACTACAGGCTTGCCATTTCCGTTACCGTTTGTAAGTTATTATAGAGAAATTAATGATAAGTGGAGTTTTAATGCTGGAGTGCCAAAGTCTAATTTAAAATACACATTTAATAAAAAAAATAATTTACAAGCCTTTGTGGGGTTAGATGGTTACTTAGCTCACTTACAAGAGCCCTCGGTTGTAAATGGAGAAAATGTAGATCATATTTCATTATCTGTTGCCATTGGAGGATTGGGGTACGAATATTGCTTTACTAAACATTTAGTCGCTTATATGTATACAGGTTATACTTTCAGATTAAATAATGTGTTACGAAATGAAAATAGAGATGAAATTTTTAAATTAGACGATGTAAATGCGTTTTATTTAAGAACCGGACTTAAATTTAAAATATAAATATGCCTAAAATATTAATAATAGAAGATGAAGCAGCCATTAGAAGAGTTTTAGTAAAAATTCTTTCTGAAGAAAATGACACTTATCAAGTTGAAGAAGCCGAAGATGGATTAGTTGGCATTGAAAAAATAAAGAACGACGATTTCGATTTGGTATTATGCGATATAAAAATGCCAAAAATGGATGGTGTTGAAGTGTTGGAAGCTACAAAAAAAATTAAACCAGAAATACCAATGGTTATGATTTCTGGTCATGGCGATTTAGATACAGCTGTAAATACCATGCGTTTAGGGGCTTTTGATTACATATCGAAACCACCAGATTTAAACAGGCTGCTTAATACCGTTAGAAATGCTTTAGATAGAAAAGAACTTGTGGTTGAAAACAAATTGCTTAAAAAGAAAGTAAGCAAGAATTTTCAAATGATAGGAGAAAGTAAAGCCATTTCTCATATAAAAGATATTATTGAAAAAGTAGCACAAACAGATGCTCGAGTGCTTATTACTGGTCCAAACGGAACAGGAAAAGAATTAGTTGCGCATTGGTTGCATCAAAAAAGTGAGCGTTCAAAAGGACCAATGATAGAAGTTAATTGTGCTGCCATACCAAGCGAATTAATTGAAAGTGAATTATTTGGTCACGTAAAAGGTGCTTTTACAAGTGCTAATAAAGACCGAGCAGGAAAGTTTGAAGCAGCAAATAGTGGTACTATTTTTTTAGATGAAATAGGAGATATGAGTCTTTCTGCGCAAGCTAAAGTATTACGCGCATTACAAGAAAGTCGTATTCAACGCGTTGGTAGCGATAAAGACATTAAAGTTGATGTACGTGTAGTTGCAGCGACCAATAAAGATTTAAAAAAGGAAATAAAAGAAGGGAGATTTAGAGAAGATTTGTATCACAGACTAGCAGTTATTTTAATTCAAGTACCTGCTTTAAATGAAAGACGAGACGATATTCCTTTACTTATTAATTATTTTTCTGATAAGATAGCTAGTGAACAAGGTACAGCCAAAAAAATATTTTCTGATAAAGCTGTCAATCTGTTACAAGATTACGATTGGACGGGAAATATTCGAGAACTTCGAAATGTTGTAGAACGCCTAATTATACTTGGTGGAAGTGAGGTTAGTGAAAGTGACGTTAAGATGTTTGCTAGTAAATAAACAGAACTATTAAAAACCAAATAGGTCTTTTAATAAATCTACTTTTTACATAAATTAAGTTGCGATAAATAATTTGAAGCTTGTGTTTTAAGATTGTCTATATAATAAGTTCTTATGGCTTCAATACTTTTTTTTGATATGTCGATTGATGAATCTACTTCTTTTAAAATGTTATGTTTACAATCACAAATTTTTAAAGCATCGTTGTATGTTTTAATGTTTTCTGTAATTGCCATTTTATAAGAAATTACCAATTGTTCTTTTTTAAGCATCAAAGCTTTTTCTTCTTGTTGTGCTAATTTTTGTTTTATTTGATTTTCTTTAAGCTTCAGTGCCTCTTGCTGTTGTTTTAATTTTAATTGTTCATTTTGTAAATCGGAAAGCTCAGTACTTTTATTAGTTTTAGCAACATCAGAATTATTAGAATCAGAGCTATTAGAATAAGAGCATTTATCAATTTCAATAACACTTTCTTTACTTGTGTCTCTGGCGCGTTTAACAAAAAAACGACCATCTTCAAAAGTTTCTGTACCTTCAACCTTAGCAAGTAAATCTATACTTTTGTTAGCTAAGTTTAATGCAGTTTCGCAGCCACAATCTTTTAATGTTTTTTTCGAAAGCTTAAAAGCTTCCAACGATCTGTTAGCATAATATTTTAAATGGCTTATATTATTAGAGTCATATGCATCCTTAACATGCGAATATGCATTAACAAGATACGAGTTGGCGTCATCGCAATTGGCTGTTTGTCCGCTAATGTTTAAAGTAGCTACAAAAAATAAAAGGAAGTAATAATTATTCATAAAATTTGGGGTTAAAATTAAGTAGGGTATGACGAATATATTAAAAACCAAGGGGACAACTGTGTCGTTCGTCGAATTTATGTATTTAACTTATTTTCAATAAAGTCATTTATAATGTTTTTAACTTCATTTGGAATATAGTTATTCTCAACCCAAGTATGTATATCTCCTAAATAATTCATCCCTAAATAGTTTGCAGATTCAACAAATGGCATATTAAAACCGCGAACTAAATCATTGCTGTTACTAGTACTTATCATAGCTATATTTTTACCACGTAGTTTTCTGCCAAGGGCTTTATGTATTCTTATTAAGTCAGAAATTCGATCGAAAAATACTTTTATATGACCACTCATGGTGTACCAATAAACTGGCGTTGCAAAAATTATAGTATCGTAATTTTTAATAATGCTTGTCATAATTTCAATAAAATCATCATTAGTGTTTTTGTATTCATAATCGTAATGTCCAATATTTTTCGAGTATAAATCAATTACATCAAAACCACCTTTTAAAGCCATATAATTTACAATAGTATTAGTATCACCTTTGGGTCTTGCGCTTCCTTGTATAATTACAGATTTATTCATTTCTTTTAATTTTAGTAAAACGAAGTAATGCAATTATTAGGGTTTAAAATAAAAAACATAATAGAAACAAATAATGCCAATAAAGGGAAAATTGATTTTCATTTTTATATATTTAAAAACGATAATAAATACCATACATTTTGAAAACTATTGATACCAGCGATTTTAAAATCACATCAAAAATAAAATTAAGCGAGCAACCTTCTAGTTATCGTTTAGACGCTTCAAAAGACGATTTAGTAAACGCCTTACAATTTGTAAGTAAAAAACTTGGGAAGCTACAAAATACTATGTATGCACACGATAAGTATGCTGTTTTAGTGTGCATACAAGGTATGGACACTTCTGGAAAAGATAGTTTAATACGCGAGGTTTTTAAAAATTTTAATGCAAGAGGCGTTATTTCGCATAGTTTTAAAGTGCCAACCGATTTGGAGTTGGGTCACGATTATTTATGGCGCCATTACGTCGCATTGCCCGAACGCGGTAAATTTGCTATTTTTAATAGGACACATTACGAAAACGTGTTAGTAACACGTGTTCACCCAAATTATATATTAAATGAAAAGATTCCATCGGTTAACTCAATTGACGATATCGATGATAAGTTCTGGGATAAACGATTTGAGCAAATCAATAATTTTGAAAAGCACATAGCCGAAAATGGTACCATTATATTTAAGTTTTATTTGAATCTTTCAAAAGACGAGCAAAAAAACAGATTACTCCGTCGATTAAATAAAAAGGAAAAACATTGGAAGTTTTCTCCAGACGATTTAAAAGAGCGAGCCCTTTGGGATAAATATCAAGACTGTTATGAAGATGCTATAAATAGAACATCAAAGCCACATGCGCCATGGTATAATATTCCAGCAAACGATAAATCTACAGCACGCTATATTGTTGCCAAAATCATGTACGATACCTTAAGCAAATACACCGATATTCAAGAACCAGAATTAGACGATAAAGTAAAAGCAAATTTAGATGAATACATAAATCAGTTAAACAACGAGTAGTCGTTTTTGGACTTTTTAACACGCTTTCACTACTCAATCTTTTTGCGAAAAAAGCAAAAAGGATTTCAAACATGCCGTTCAATCGTTAACGCACCTGCAGCATGTAATTAACACAAATTTATGTTTAAAGTTAGCACTCAACTTTCAATAAATAGTATATTTAAATCAAAAATATATATATGATTCATTTAAGACCATTCATTTTTATTTTAGCCATATTATTATCAATTCAATCCAACTCACAAACTGATGAACAAGTTATAAGAGAAATTTATACGCAATCTTTAACAAATGGTAAAAGTTACGATTGGTTAAATCATCTTTCAAACCAAATAGGAGGAAGGTTATCTGGCTCATTAAATGCCGAAAAAGCAGTGGCTTATACCAAAGAGGAACTAGAGAAACTAGGATTAGATAAAGTTTGGTTACAACCTGTTATGGTGCCAAAATGGGTTCGTGGTGCAAAAGAATATGCTTATATAGAAACAAAATCAAAAGGTTTCGAAACAGCAAAAACTACCACCGTTAATATTTGTGCATTAGGCGGTTCTGTGGCAACAAACCCACTAGGTATAAAAGCAAATATTGTTGAGGTTAAAACGTTTGAAGAATTAAAAGCTTTGGGCGAAGAAAAAATTAAAGGAAAAATAGTATTCTATAATAGACCCATGCAACCCGAATTGATTAGCACATTTGAAGCCTATGGTGGTTGTGTAAATCAGCGTTATTCTGGAGCAGTTGAGGCCTCTAAATATGGAGCAGTTGGTGTTATTGTGCGCTCAATGAGTTTAAGATTAGACGATTACCCGCACACAGGCGCTATGAGTTACGGCGATTTACCTAACGAAAAACGAATTCCTTCTGCGGCAATTAGTACAAACGATGCAGAATTGTTAAGTACAATGCTGGAACTAGATAAATCCATAAGTTTTTATTTTAAGCAAAGCTGTAAACAACTAAAAGATGTGTTATCGTATAATGTTATTGGCGAGATTACTGGTAGTGAATTCCCTAGCGAGTATATGATAGTTGGTGGGCATTTAGATTCGTGGGATTTAGGTGATGGGTCGCATGACGATGGTGCTGGTGTTGTACAGTCTATGGATGTTTTAAGGCTTCTTAAAGAATCTGGAATAAAACCAAAGCGCAGTATTAGAGTCGTGTTATTTATGAATGAAGAAAACGGATTACGTGGTGGCAACAAATATGCTGAAGTTGCCAAACAAAAAGGCGAAAACCATGTTTTTGCTCTTGAAAGTGACTCTGGCGGGTTTACACCTCGTGGTTTTAGTTTCGATTGTAGTGATGCCAATTTTAATCAAGTCTTAAATTGGAAACCTTTATTTAAACCTTATTTAATTCATTATTTTGAAAAAGGTTATGGAGGCGCAGATATTGGTCCTTTAAAAACGGATGCTGTGGTGCTAGCTGGTTTGCGCCCAGATTCGCAACGCTATTTTGACCATCATCATGCTAGTAATGACACATTTGAACATGTTAATAAACGCGAGTTAGAATTAGGGGCAGCAACTATGACTTCACTAATATATTTGTTTGATAAATATGGTGTTAATCCTATTCCTAATCAAAAAGCAATAAAAAATTAGTACTTATTATATGTGAGCTAAAGAACAATAAACATTAACAGATGAAAAAAATAATTTTAATATTATTAATAGTATTTACTTCAACAATTATGGCACAAAGTGAGGAGGAATTGCCGTATTATGAAATTCCAGAACATCCAGAAACTTATACTGCAGGAACTGTTACAGCTAGAATGGTTGATGGTTTAGGATTTAGGTATTATTGGGCAACTGAAGGATTACGACCAGAAGACTTAAATTATAAACCCAGTGAAAGTGGACGAACAAGTGCAGAAACGATTGATCATATTTTTGGTTTATCTAATTTTATTCTGAATTCTATTTCTAGCGAAGAAAGAAAAAAAGATGCTAACGAATTGTCTTTTAATGAAAAAAGAAAACAGACTTTGTTGAATATTAAAAAAGTCTCAAATATTTTAAGAGCATCAGATGATATTTCTAAATATGATAACGATAGATTTCCGTTTTGGAATATAATAAACGGTCCAATTGCAGATGCCCTTTGGCATTGTGGGCAAGTGGTTATGCTTCGTCGTGCTTCTGGAAATCCGTTTAATTCTAAAGTTAGTGTTTTTAGAGGCAAATTGATGGATTAGTATTATTGAATACACTTTTGCAAATTATTAACAGGTTATTTGCTGTATTTTGTCTTAATTTGCTGTATTTGACTTGGTATTGCCGTATTTTTTGCATTTTTTTTGCATTTTTTATCGTTTTTATTTGCGTTTCAACTGTTATTATAAATTTATCTGATATAATAGATTAATTTTAGTATTCGTTTTACTTAATAATAACATAATTATGAAAAAAAATACTTCAGCATTTAAAATTAGCCGCATTTCGTTATTTGTTTTTTTTGTTTTTACTTTTGTGTCTTTCTCACAAGATAAAAGCATTGAAATCCCCTTGCAGTTTTCAAGTATTGAAAATGGAAATAAAGGCAATACTAAAAGTAAAACACATTTAATTAGTTATAATAACACGTCTCCTTTTGTTATGTTAAGCGCTTATACTAAGGATTTAGAATTTAGTAATGCGGTGTATTATAGAGTGAAAAATAATAATGTATGGGGAAAATGGATTGTATTTAATGATTCACATGATGGAGAAACTTTTGATAGAAAAGTTTATGCACCTGCTTATTTAGAAAGTGCATTTGAAAGTATTCAGTTTAAAACAGATAAGGCTGCTAAGTCTAAATTTGTTTTTAGAATGTTTTTTCCAGAATTCACAAATACCTATGAGAGTACAAAAAACGCTGTCACAAATCCAACAACAGTAAGTAGGGTTTTTGCTAGCTGTTTACAACCTGTTTTTCAAGATAGATTAGATTGGTGTCCAGATGGTACGTGCCCAAAAAATAATAGTCCTTCAACCATAAGTCCAACACATGTTGTAGTGCATCATTCGGCATCTGATACTTCTAGTTCAGATTATGCTGCCGTTGTTCGTGGTTATTGGGATTTTCACGTTAATACAAATGGCTGGAACGATATAGGTTATAACTGGCTTATTGACCCAAATGGAGTTATTTATGAAGGGAGAGGAGATAGAGTGCGAGGAGCGCATTCACCATGTATGAATGGAACATCTTCTGGGATTTGTTTTATAGGGAATTATGAAACGGCTACGCCGTCTTCTGCAGGTATACAAGCATTAAAAGATTTTATCGCTTGGGAAGCTACAGATAAAGGTATAGATATAGAAGCAAGTAGTAATGTAACAGCTTTAGGATCTATAGATCATCTGTCAGGTCACAGAACAGGAAAAGATGATTATCCATCATCTAACTGTACAGCTACGCTTTGTCCAGGGGCTAATTTATATAGTCAAATTTCAAGTATTCGTAGTAGTGTAGCAAGTTATTCGTGTTATATATCTAGTAATAGTGTGCCATCAATACCTAAATCGTTTAGCGCTATTCGTAGTGGCGGTTCAAGTGTCGATATTCATTTTAGCTCTGTGGATACAGCAACTAGCTATGGTGTTTATATAAGTACAGATAATTTAACTTTTAGTAAAGTAACAGAATCTGCATCTACAACAATTCCAATAACAGGTTTAGCCGAAGGAGTTGTTTATTATTTTAAAGTTGAAGCGATTAATAGTAATGGTTCATCTAACTTATCTGAAGTAGTTGCAGCCATACCAAGTTCATATATATCTCAATTTTTAATTATTGATGGTGTAGAAAGAAGAGCTTCAAATGCTAATTTTGATGCTATTGAGCAATACGACTATCCGATGACACAATTAGGGCATACATTTTCGTCTGCAACTAATGATGCTGTATTAAACGGACTTGTGAATTTAAGTGATTTTAAATTTGTTATATGGATGTTGTTAGATGAAAGTACCGCGGATGAAACTTTTAGCAGTAGTGAACAAACTAAAGTTTCAGACTTTATAGATGCAGATGGAGTATTTATAGTTTCTGGAAACGAACTAGGTTGGGATTTAGCCAGAGGAGCACAATCTACAGCTGCCGATAAAGTATTTTATAATACAGTTTTAAAAGCAGATTATGTTGCAGACAATCCAACACCATTAAACTATATTGTTAATGATAATAATAGTGCTAGTTATAATTTAGTACAAAACCCAAATGATATTTTAGATGCTAGATATCCAGATTTAATAAAGCCAATTAATGGCTCTGTAAATATTTTTACTTACAGTGGAATTTCTTCTTCAACGGGAGTTGCAGGTGTAAGTTCTACAACTGCGCAAGGTGGAGTAGAATATTTGTCATTTGCAATTGAAAGTGTTTCTAATGACATGCAGCGTAAAAGTCTTATTGAATATATTTTAAGTAAATATAGTGCTTACCTGTCTGTTGATGATGGTTATATAAAACAAAATATAGTTTTATATCCAAACCCAAGTACAGGTATTATTAAAATATCTAACCCTAATTCTCTGAAATTAAATAATATATTGGTTCTTAATACTTACGGACAATTATTAAAAAATAAGGTTAGTAATAATAATACAATAGATTTAAGCCGTTTATCAAATGGTATATATTTTGTAAAGATTGAGAGTGAAACTGGTAAACAAGGCACATATAAAATTATTAAAACAGATTAATTTTTAGTCATTAGTTGAAGAATTTTATCATTAATTTTAAATGATCTGGCACTAACCAAGGTGGTGTAGCAGCAATATAAAAACTATCGTATTCATTTTCTTCTTGACATTTTTGATATTTAATATAGAAATATGCAAATGATGCTACAATAATTAAAGCGAGTAAACCATTATTTTTTTAAGTTATAAGCTAATAAAAGTGCCAATAACACCGTAGCCAAAAACAATAGCACTGCCAACAAGCATTTGTCCTTTTCCGGCTTCGGTTATACTTGAATAAATCAATCCTTAAAAAACTATAAGCTTTTAAACAATTGATGTGCCATAATTAAAAGCGAACTACAAATAACTCAACCACCATTTATCTTTATTAGTAGCTTTGTAAATCATATATTTTTTACTCGGAAAGTAGAGTAGTGCTATAATACCAATCCAAACCATATATACTACAAAAAGCGAATAACCGTAATTTATAAGTTTTGCATTTTGGAATACTTCGGCAGTTAGTATCATGTCTTTCCACTCACCTCCAAAAATTAGTATGCCAATTATTGCAAATACATGAATAACCAAAACATGCAAGAAATAGTAAAACAACGGAACGCGACCAAAAACTAAAAAGAAATCTGTTATTTTATTTTTAACACGTTCTATACTGTATAAAAACAACAACGAAGGACCGATAGTTATTAATAAATATGAAAGTGAAGGCGGATATTTGGTAACACTAAAAAATGACAACATCGTTTTTGTAGTAGTATCTTGTATTTGCCATGGAACTAAGTCACCATATATATTTACACCTCTAATTAAGAAGAATAATACAGTAGCACCAAATCCTAAATAGAGTAGCCATTTTTTACGTAAAATAATATCAAAACCTTTTTTATAAAACGTACCAAAACAATAGCCTAAAATAATTAATCCAAACCAAGGTATTATAGGGTATTTAAAAACAAAAAGTGTATTACCAATATTAATAAACTTTTCTTGATGTAATATATACCAAATTATAGATTTGAAACTTGTACCCTGAACAACTATATTATCTAAATAATTATGACCGGTAACTAATATTAAACCTATAATGAGTAATACTCTGATAGGGAAAAAAATGATGAATGATAATAGTAACATACACAATCCTATAGCCCAAATAACTTGAAGAATGACAAAACTATTGGTAATATCAAATTTCCAAACAAAATTATTTACTACAAAGGCAAGAAAAATTAGCCATAAACCTCTTGTAAATAAAAATTTAAAAAGTTCTGGTTTTGTTTTTTTGCTTCCATATAAAAACGCTGAAGTTCCTGCTAGAAATATAAATACCGGTGCACAGAAATGAGTTATAAAGCGTGTGAAAAATAAGAAAGGTGTTGTGGTTTCCAAATTTGAGGGATCTGTAAAAAATGATCCATAATGAAAATAATCTCTAACATGGTCTAATGCCATAATAATCATTACTAGACCTCTTAAAATATCTATGGATTCTATTCTGGTCGATTTTAATATCAACATTTATATATTTTAAAATTACTTCTTCATAACGTCAACTATTCCTTTTGTATCAGCATATTGCTGAAAGCTTATTATTTTTCCGTCTTTAAGAGTCCATAAATGAGCCATTTGTAAATTTATAACAGCACCATTTTTTTTGTATTTTGCTTGATAACGACCCGTTGCTAAAACCTTGTTGTTTGCCATTTCATTTAAGTTAATATCAGTAAGATTCCAATATTCCCAATCACTTCCAATTCTAGCAAAAACACCTTTTCTTATAGCATCAAAACCTATATATGGGTTGCCATCTGCAAATGGAAAATTTTCGGCTTCATTCCATACAATTTTGGTGTCCATAACTGCCCCAACTGCAGGAATATCACCTGTTTTAAAATCGTTGTAAAGTTTTTCTATAATAGAAACGTTTTCTGGTGATGATACGATTCCTAATTGCTGCATAAATACCATATTATCCATAAAATCTTGCTCTTGAGCAATTTTTCCATCTTTCATTTTTACTAGTGTTGTGCCTTCTACATTTACTATATTTCCTGTGGCTGACATACCAAAAAAATCACCTGTATGTTTTCCAACAAATTTCCAATGTTTTACAAGCTTATCATCTTGCCCGAATAAATCAACAATAGTAAATTTTACATCCGAAAATCCTGTAGTAAAATTTCTGTAGTAAGCTTTAAAATTCTCAATACCAACAATGCTTTCTGGACTATAAACGAGAGTGATATCTTTATCAAAATTAGTGCCATTAATCTCATCTAGATTTCCATTGTTTATCACTTCGTCCCAGACATTTGAGTACATTTTAATGTTGTTTTCAACTTTGGAATTATAACAAGATGTCATACAGAGTACGAGTAAAAAAATAAAAAGTGTGAAGGAATTTTTCATTATGATTGGTTTTTGGTTGGTTAATATGTATTGATTAAAATTTAATTTTAATCAATAATAAGGTATGCTATTAAAATGAAAGAAAAGCAGATGGGAATATAAAAAATAGATTTTGTTTCTTGTTGAAACATCTATAATTTGGTTTCTTCATGTTGTCTTTCATTATATTGTTATTAACAAAAAAAAGACTCAGGGAATTATCTTATAATATTAATGTATTTTTCAGTAATTAACAAACATATTGTGAAATGGTCATTAAATAAGTTATAAATAAAAAAAAATGTTTAATATTTATTAAGAATTTTTTAATTGTTTTTGCTGTTGCTTTATGGTTAGTGTACTTCCATCATGACTCCAACCTGGGGCTCCAAAAGCATACATAAATTTATGATACCAGTTTTTAGACTTTTTCATGTCGTTCCAGATATCTTTATATTCATGTGTTAAAATAACTAATGGATTATATGAGTTAGGTGGGTGAGAAACTCCATATTTTATATCTATAGTGTCGTCAAGTTCTTTCCAAGTGCCAAAAAGTCTGTCAAAAATATTCAGAAAGCCACCATGATTTTTATCCATGTATTCTACATTTTGTGCATGATGTACTTGATGCATGGTATGGGTGTTAAATACTCTTTCAACAACCCCCATTTTAGGTATAAAAGCAGAATGTAGTTGAAATTGCCATAAAGCTTCAATGCCTAAGCATACAACAAGCATTTCTGGAGGAAAACCAAGAGCAGGAATCCACATATAAAAAAAAGGTTTATAAAAAATAGTAAACCAACCATTTCTTACTGCGGTGCCTAAATTAAATTTATTTGAAGAATGGTGTACAATATGAGCAGCCCAAAGTAAGCGTACATTATGGTTTTGTCTGTGAAACCAATAATAACTAAAGTCATCTAGCAATTGACAAATAAGCCATATGTACCATGCATAACCAAAAGATTTCCAACCCATAATGTTAGTACGAATACCATCTATTTCTGGATTAAAAACATCGTAAACATAATTAAATAGAACAATGGCTGCAATAGTTTTAGTAAGAGGAGCAATAATGGTTGAGCCTATACCCATTGTAAGACTAGCTGATAAATCTTTCCAATTATATAAATCTTTTTTTTTGTTATTATGTTTGCTATATGCTAATTCTAGGAGGATAAGACCAAGAAAACATGGAACACCATAAACTAATGGGTTAGTGAAATTCATTAAAATATTGTCATTTGCTCAAAAATAGGTCGATTTTTTATTCTTACTTTAGTTTTTCGTTAGAGTTTTTAAAATAAAACCCTGTATCTATTTTAACGGACAGATACAGGGTTGATTATATATTATTATTATTTATTTTGTTAGAGTTGTCTTTTATTTAACCAATTCTTTTTCTTTTTTAGTTGAGAAATCAACTTCTACCTGATTTTTCAAAATATCATCAAAAGTTTCTCTTTTTCGTATTAAATGTGCTTTGTTATTGTACCATAAAACTTCTGCTGGACGATAACGTGAATTGTAGTTACTCGCCATAGAAAAGCAGTATGCACCTGCGTTTTTAAAGCATAATATATCGCCTTCATTTATTTCATTAATACGACGATTGTTTCCAAAAGTATCCGTTTCACAAATGTAACCTACAACCGTATAAAAACGCTCGCGTCCGTCAGGGTTAGATAGGTTTGTTATATCATGATGCGACCCATAAAACATGGGGCGAATTAAATGATTAAACCCAGAGTCAACTTGAGCAAAAACCGTTGAAGTCGTTTGTTTTACTGCATTTACGGTTGTTAAAAATCTACCAGATTCACTAACTAAAAATTTTCCAGGTTCGAAAGCTAAGGTTAATTCTTTGCCATAGTCTTTACAAAATTGATTGAATTTAGAAGATAGTTTTTTTCCTAATTCTTCAATATTGGTTTCTATATCTCCAACCTTATAAGGTACTTTAAAACCAGATCCAAAATCTATAAAGTCTAAATTTTTAAATGCTTTAGCGGTTTCAAAAAGTATTTCGCTGGCATATAAAAACACATCTATATCTAAAATATCACTACCTGTATGCATGTGAATGCCATTAATAGTCATTTTGGTATTTTCTACAATACGCAATAAATGTGGAATTTGATGGATGGAAATACCAAACTTAGAATCTATATGCCCTACAGAAATATTACTATTCCCTCCAGCCATAACATGAGGGTTGATACGTATACAAACAGGAATATTTGGATGCTTTGTACCAAATTGCTCTAAAATAGCTAGGTTATCAATATTTATTTGAACACCTAGTTTTGCTGCTTCTTCAATTTCTGCTAACGACACGCCATTAGGTGTGAAAATTATTTCTTCAGGCGAAAAACCTGCAGCTAAACCAAGTTGTAATTCTTGAATTGAAACAGTATCAATCCCAGAACCTAAACGTTTAAATAATTTTAATATAGAAATATTTGATAAAGCTTTTACAGCATAATTTAACTTTAAAGTCTTAACACTTTTAAAAGCACTAGTTAAGCGATTATATTGCGCTGTAATTTTTTCAGCATCATAAACGTAAACAGGGCTTCCGTATTCTTTCGCTATGTTTAGCAACTGGTTATTAGTCATAAGTACAACATTATTTTTTTCAAAGATATTTTATTATTTTCAAAATAAAATTAATAATCACAAAATTAATCAAATTAAACAAAATGTTTAATATTTAACAACTTAGTTGTTGCAACTTTAATTTTCTTCATTCCTAAATAAAATATTAGCGTAATTAATAGCTATTATTTACATTTGCGCATCTTAAACTATTAAGCAAGTTATGAATTTACACGAATATCAAGGTAAAGAAATATTAAGCACTTTTGGAGTACGTATACAACGCGGTATTGTAGCCCAAAATGCACAAGAAGCTGTTGCAGCTGCAAAACAATTAACACAAGAAACTGGTACGAGTTGGCATGTAATTAAAGCTCAAGTTCATGCTGGAGGACGTGGTAAAGGTGGAGGTGTTAAGCTTGCTAAAAACTTGCAAGAGGTAGAAACCATAGCTGGACAGATTATTGGGATGAATTTAATTACTCCTCAAACTTCTGCTGAAGGAAAGAAAGTACACCAAGTTTTAATAGCTGAAGATGTGTATTACCCAGGCGAAACCGAAACCAATGAATTTTATATGTCGGTATTATTAAACCGTGGTACTGGGCGTAATATGATTATGTATTCTACTGAAGGCGGAATGGATATTGAAACAGTAGCTGAAGAAACACCACATTTAATATTTACAGAAGAAGTTGATCCGTCTGTAGGTTTAATGCCCTTTCAAGCAAGACGTATTGCTTTTAACTTAGGACTGTCTGGATTGGCATTTAAAGAAATGACAAAGTTTGTTACTAATCTTTATATGGCTTATGTAAAATCGGATTCGTCTTTGTTCGAAATAAATCCAGTTTTAAAAACAAGTGATAATAAAATAATGGCTGTTGATGCTAAGGTTACCATTGATGATAATGCCTTATACAGACATAAGAATTACGTTGATTTACGCGATATACGTGAAGAAAGCGCTATTGAAGTTGAAGCTGGAGAACTAGGTTTAAATTATGTAGATTTAGATGGTAACGTTGGTTGTATGGTAAATGGTGCTGGACTAGCAATGGCAACTATGGATTTAATAAAGCAAGCAGGTGGTGAGCCAGCAAACTTTTTAGATGTAGGTGGTACTGCCGATGCAGCTCGTGTTGAAGCAGCTTTTAAAATTATATTAAAAGACCCAGCTGTAAAAGCCATTTTAATTAATATTTTTGGAGGTATAGTACGTTGCGATCGTGTGGCTCAAGGTGTTATTGATGCTTATAAGAATATGGGGAACATTAATGTGCCTATTATTGTACGTTTACAAGGAACCAATGCAGACATTGCAAAAGAGTTAATTGATAATTCTGGTTTAGATGTAATGAGTGCTACCGAATTTCAAGAAGCTGCAGATAAAGTACAACAAGTATTAGGTTAATTTGAACAATGTCACTTTAAACCTAGTCGAAGAGTCTTAAATTGTCTAGTCCTAAATAATCGATACAGATTAATAAAGGATTAAATTTATAAATTAAACCTGAACAATATTACTATTGTTCAGGTTTTTTGATTTATATCGTTTTGGTTTTAAAGTGTTTTGTTGATGCATTTGTATTGGAGTTAACATGTTGTTAGACCAATGCGGTCTTTTTTTATTGTAAATTTTTATTGCATTTTTAATTAAAATGATCCTTAGCTTTAAATCCACATTGTGTTTCGCTATACCAAATTCTTGTTTTAAAATACCATTTATACGTTCTGCGATAGCATTTTCATAAGGATCATATTGTTCAGTCATACTTGGTTTTATAAAGTTATCTTTTAGTTTTTCTTGATAGTCATCAGAACAGTATTGTAAACCTCTATCAGAATGATGAATCAAACCTTTTTGTTTATATTTTCTGTTTTTAATAGCCATTTCCAAAGCTAATATAGAACCAGATGCATTTAAATTGATGTGCCATAATTAAAAGCGA
>NZ_KN525716.1:880828-898060 GCF_000789235.1 Wocania ichthyoenteri Th78 | reverse complement strand
GGTTTGCTCTTAGTATTCTAAAGAGTTTATCTCTACCAATATTTAAAGCTGTTAATTGTGTTTTCAGTATATGATAAAGCTTTCGAGTTCCAAGATTTGGCATGGATATGCGAACGGATTGCACTAGTGCTATTACTTTTTGGGCAACACTTTGTTTTTGTCTTTTGGATTGTATCGACCTATAGTAAACCTGTCTATCAATCCCGAGTAAATAACAGGTAGAAACTACTGTTTCTTTGTGGGCTTCTTTGAAGCGGTCAATAACTCGGGATTGTAATTTTTTCTAACATCAATATTATATTCCTTTTCGACCATATCAACCATCATATCAAAAAGAATCACTTTTTTATCTGCGCGTTCTGCTAGATATTCAGCTCTTGCTTTCTGCTTTTCTAATAGTTTTACTTGCTGTTCTAATTCTAAAATACGTTGCTCGGGAGTTGTAGACATACTGGTGGAGATTTGTTCTTGCCAGTCAAAGTTACCATATTTTTTTAACCATCTGGTAATGGTCGAACCAGCTTGAATGCCATATTTGTCACGTGCTTGGCTTCTAGTTAGAAATCCTTGCTCTATTTCTTGGACAACTTCTAGTTTAAAAGAAAGGGAGTAATCTTTTTGGGTACGCTTAACGTAACCTGTGTTTTCTGATGTTTTCATTACACTAAAGTTTTAGTGTATCGCTATTTCAGGACGGGACAAATAAATAAAAAAAGAGCAATGATTTAATCATTGCTCTTTTTTTATGTTTTGTTTTCTCCTTTTTTTGGCATTGGCCCTCGTAAATGAATAACTAGACCGTTCAAAAAATTTCGTAAAATTTGATCACCACATTCCATATATTTTGGATGATCTTCTTTTCTGAAAAAAGCTCCTAGTTCACTTTTAGAAATTCTAAAATCAACTAGACTTAAAATTTTTATAATATCATCATCTCTTAATTTTAGTGCTACACGTAATTTTTTTAAAATATCGTTATTTGTCATATCTATTGTATTCTTTTTGCTTGTATTTCGTCGATTCTAATTAAAACCCAATACTATCTTAGCGTTTTTAAACTTTTGTAAAGATACCTAAATATTGTTTTTTAATGATAGTATTTGAAAAGTGAAATGCAATATCGTATTTCATTGTATTTCAGTAGTTTAGTTTGGATTCTAATTATTAAAATTGTATAGGTAAAAATGATGAAATGCAATTTTATTAGGTGAACAAAAGACTACTATTGATGAAGTAAATAAAAATCACGACCAAATACGTTCCATTTTTCGATAAGTTACATTATATCTACGATTATTAAATAACTGTTCTGTGTAACTTTATATTGTAATTAATTTATCCCTTTAAGCATGGTTAATAGAGTAGAAAAATTGAGTCTTTTATCTGAGATGATTGCTTTTGCAAAGTACGATAAAGACATAAAAAATATAGAATATAACTTTTTGTTAGGTGTTGCAAAACAGCTTGAAATATCTCGTGAAGATTTCGAATATTTAATAGAACACCCTGTTACTTATACACATTTAAAATCGCATAGCGAGCGTATTGTTCAGTTTCATAGATTAGTTTTATTAATGAATATTGAGCAAGAATACGGTGAAGAAAATAATTCTGCTGGTGTTATAAAGCTTTATAATTTTGGTCTTCGAATGGGATTAAGTCACGAATCAATAACTAAGGTTTTATATTTGATGGAAAGTTTTCCAAATAAAATTGTGCCACCAGATGTATTAATAGACATTTTTAAAACACAGTATAATTAATCCATTTGTCTAACAAGTATTTTCTTTTTTAAGAAGAGTTTGAAGTGTTAATTTTTATAGCGCTTGTTAGATATAGAAAAGCTAAAAGTTTATACTTTTAGCTTTTCTAGTTTATTCTGGTAATTTTTAATCTCGTCTCTCAATTTAGCAGCTACAATAAAGTCTAGTGCTTTTGCGGCTTCTTCCATAGTTTTTCGCTTATCTCGAATTTTCTTTTCCAGTTCTGGTTTACTTAAATATTCACTTTCTGGTTCAGCAGCTTTTAAAGCTTCCAGTTCATAACTATAAGTGCTTACCGAGTTTTTTGATAAAGCATTATCTAAACTTTTGTTCAATGCTTTAGGTACTAGATTGTGTTTGGTATTGTATGCAATTTGTTTTTCACGTCTGTACTCGGTTTCGTCTATTGTTTTTTGCATGCTTTTAGTAATTTTATCGGCATACATAATGGCTTTCCCATTAAGGTTTCTTGCGGCTCTACCAACGGTTTGTGTAAGTGAACGCGCAGAACGTAAAAACCCTTCTTTATCGGCATCTAAAATAGCAACAAGTGATACTTCGGGTAAATCTAAACCTTCACGCAGTAAGTTTACACCAACTAAAACATCAAACAAGCCTTTACGTAAATCTTGCATAATTTCAACACGTTCTAAAGTATCCACATCACTATGAATATAACGGCAACGTATTTGAATTCTATCTAAATATTTAGTCAATTCTTCTGCCATTCGTTTAGTAAGTGTAGTTACCAAGGTGCGTTCGTCTTTTTCAACACGTTGTTGAATTTCTTCAATTAAATCATCAATCTGATTTAAACTTGGGCGTACTTCAATAATAGGATCTAATAAACCTGTTGGACGAATTACTTGTTCTACGTAAATACCATCTGTTTTTTGTAATTCATAATCGGCTGGTGTAGCACTTACATAAATAACTTGATTTTGAATCGCTTCAAATTCTTCAAATTTTAAGGGACGATTATCCATTGCTGCTGGCAATCTAAAACCATATTCTACCAAATTTTCTTTTCTGCTTCTGTCTCCTCCATACATGGCATGTACTTGTGAAATAGTAACGTGACTTTCATCTACAATCATTAAATAATCATCTGGAAAATAATCCAATAAACAGAAGGGTCTCGTTCCTGGAAGTCTTTGGTCCAAATAGCGTGAGTAGTTTTCAATACCAGAGCAATAGCCTAATTCGCGTATCATTTCTAAATCGAATTCGGTACGTTCTTTTAATCGTTTAGCTTCTAAATGTTTGCCGATTTCTTTGAAATAATCATGTTGCTTTACTAAATCATCTTGAATGTTTTTAATAGCACCTTGCAAAACATCTGGTGAGGTTACAAACATGTTTGCTGGATAAATAGTCAGTTGATCATATTTTTCTATAACCTCATTGGTTTGAATATTAAAGGATTCTATATCTTCAATTTCATCTCCAAAAAAATGAATTCTGAAAGCATCATCGGCGTAACTTGGAAATATATCAACGGTATCGCCTTTAATTCTGAAGTTTCCGTGCTTAAAATCGGCTTCGGTACGCGAATATAAACTTTGTACTAATTGATGTAATAATTTTGTTCTTGAAATGACTTGATCTCGTTTTAAGGCGACAACATTTTTTTGAAATTCAACTGGATTCCCAATACCATAAATACAAGAAACGGAAGCTACAACTAGTACATCTCTTCTGCCAGAGAGTAGAGAAGAAGTGGCGCTTAAACGCATTTTTTCAATTTCTTCATTTATCGATAAATCTTTTTCTATATAAACTCCAGAAACAGGAATATAAGCTTCGGGTTGATAGTAGTCGTAATACGATACAAAATACTCGACCGCATTATTTGGAAAAAACTGTTTAAACTCAGAGTATAATTGAGCTGCAAGTGTTTTGTTGTGTGCTAAAACTAAGGTTGGTCGTTGCACTTCTTCAATAACATTCGCTACCGTAAAGGTTTTGCCAGAACCTGTAACACCAAGTAGAGTTTGATATTTTTCATCAGTATTTATACCATTAACTAATTGTTTTATAGCTTGAGGCTGATCGCCAGTAGGATTAAATTCTGAATCGATTTTAAATTTCATTTCGCAAAATTAATCAAAATATATATGTTATCGTTTTAAAGTGAAATGCCCCATAAATTGTCGTCCATCTTGAAGAAAGACTTTAAACCAATAATCATCGGTATTTAATAATTTACCATTAAAAGTACCATCCCAACCATCTGACTGCGCAGATAATTGTTTGATTAATTTTCCATATCTGTCATATACAAAAATGACACTATTTGGTTGAAATTTACTATTAATTCCCTTTATTTTCCAGATATCATTTGTGCCATCTCCATTAGGTGTAAAAAACTTAGCGTGCCCAATAACAGAAATTGGTAGTGTTTCAACGCCACAGATTTCATCTTTTATGTAGATCGTATAAAAACCAGCTTTTACATTATTAAAAAATGGATCATCTTGATATACTATAAAAGGCGAGCCTTCTTCTCTTAATCCAAATTCGTAATCTCCTATTCCCAAATTAGTTGTATCAATAGTAACAGAATTGTTTTCAGAAAGGTCAACAATAGTAACATCATCTTGCGTAATGTTAGCTAATTCTGAAGCATCAACAAATATTTCTCTAGTTCTTGAGCATCCAGTGCCATCGGTGTTTGATAATGTAATTGAATAGATTCCTGGGTTTGAAACTGTAATCTCTTCATCATTTGAAATGAACTGATTTATTATTGTGCCATCTAAATTGGTCCAAGTCCATTCATAATTAAAAGTTTCAGTTACGTTAGTACCAAAAACATCTAAAACAATATTAAAAGTTGGGTCTGAAGAGCATACAATTCTTGGTGTATCTACTGAAAATTCTGGTAGCGGATTTACTATAAATCTTATGTTTGTAGAAGCAATACAATTTGTATTTATTGGGTTTACAAGATCTACAGTTATTGTTTGATTTTGTGAAATAAACGGATTAGGTAGTGTTGTGCTATTGGTAATTGAAGGACCATTTTCATCAATATAATTGAAAAATATATCCATTCCTGTTTGAGATCCTTTTATTGTGTTTTCAAAAGAAGAGGTATCAAACGGAAAATAGCCATCATCATCAACATCGCCAGCATCACCATCACATACAATTTGAGTAGCTATAGGGTTAGCAACGGGTTGATCATCTACAATAAATTCAAGCGTAGTTTCATCATAACATGGTCCATTAGGATCGTTAGTAGTATTATTAGTAACTCTGATATCTATAATTTGACTTGATGTTAAAAAAGGATTTGGTAAACTAGATGCTGTAACTTGTGTACCAGTAATATCTAAAAAAGTATAACTTACAGAGACATTGGCTAATGATTGACCATTAAGTAAATCTGTTTCTATTTGAGATGTGTCAAAAGGAAAAGTTACTACTGCATCACTTGTGTCAAAATCACATTGTCTTTGAATACTCACAGGGTTTGCTGTTGGTAATGCTTCAACATTTAAAAAGTTTGGGAATCCTTCTAGTCCTAGGCAATTATTACCCAAATCACTTTTTACACGAACCCAAATATCTTGTGACTTAGGGCTGTTTGTGTTTTGATGATTAGTTATATCTAGAATCTCATAGGTTTCTAATTCGGCATCTAATTGACTTTCATAAAAATGTACAGTTACATTAAATGTTGAAAAAATGGTATTAGAAATATAATCTCTAATATCAGAGAAATCAAAAGTAGAAATATCATCTCTATTATCTAAACCATCATCACATAAGTATTTAGGTTGTGGATTGTAAGAGTTTAACGCAGCACTAGAAGGATTTACTTCTAAAGTTATTGAAACTATATCAAAACAACCATTAGTGTCTTCAATACCTATCCAAACTGTTTCTGGAGTGAAAGGTGTTAAATTTTGATAATTTTGAGGATTATTAATAGGGGTGTTTGCACCACTATCTAAGTAATAAGAGAATATTAGGTTTTTAGCTATATAGTCTGGGTCAATTTCTGCTTTTATATTATCTAATGTTAAATTAAATAAGGCGCGTCCATCATTAGTTTCGTCATCACATTGAGAATAGGTGTTAGGCGAATTTAAAATAGGTAATGGTAATACTGTTAGAACCACAGGATCAGAATAAAATCCACAACTATTTCCACTTCTATTTAAGTTTACTCTGTATTGATAATTGTTAAATGATTGAGGCGTATTTGTAAGTGTTAGGTTAGATGTTAAAGAGCCACTATAATTTATGTTGTCTGTAATTAGAGTCCAATTTATACCATATGTACTTACTTCCCATTGGTAAGTTTCTGCTTCTGGGGAAACTACTGATATTGTATTAGAAGATAACAAACAAACCTCAGTGTTTTCTGGTTGTGTACTAATAGATAGTGGTGCAAAATCTAGATAAGCACTATTAGGTAATGTGTATCCATCTATAGCATTAGTAACTAATCCTTGACCGGTATTAAAATCGGATGTTAAATCCACAACAACATTATTGTCACCTAAATAATTATCGTTATTAGCATCAGAAAAACCAGCTTCAATAACATCACTACAGCCATCACCATCAGAATCTTCATCAAGATAACTAAAAATAGTATCTGTATCAAAATCGTTCAAGGTGTAACCGATTAAGTTACTGTCTGGAGTTGTTTCGGCATTGTCATCCCATCCGTTAACCCCAATATTTGGCCCGTCAACAATTCCGTTTAAATCGGTATCAGATAATAATCCTAATTGTCCCGTTTCAATTAAATCTGTTATACCGTCGTTATCGCTGTCTAAGTCTAAATAATCGGGAACACCATCTGCATCAGTATCTATTGGTTCCATAGGCGGGTCGTAAGCATCATCTAAACCATCTAAATCATCATCATTTGCTGTAAATACAATTAGCTCACCCGTATTTTCTATAAAATCGGGGATGCCATCATTATCGCTATCCAAATCTAATTCATCTTTAATGCCATCAAAATCATTATCATTTTTAAAGCAGGTTAACAATAAGTTGCCACTAAAACTTGAAGATGTAGTAGTGTTCGTTAATTTATGAATGAATGAAAACCCATCAACTTGATTTGCAAAAAATTGATAAGGTATATTACCAGTTGAAGATGGGTTTATTTTAAAATGAATTTCTGAACCTGAAATTTGAGTGATACCAGTTTCAAAAATACCATCAAAATTGGAGTCGACTAATAAGTGATTATCAGGATCGATTAATGTTATGTTTTTATTTACAGGCAATATTTTTGCTATAAAAAATTCGCCATCAGTTTGTATATGATTTACAGAAAGGTTTTCCATAAATTTTACGTTTATAGATTCAGTAAATGAAAGACTGTAATTACTTTCTGCACTATTTGCAGGTTGAACTTGACTTGTAAAATTCCCAAGGTTTGTTCCTGTTAAAGTATTTGTTGTATTTCCAGAGCTGTTATTTTGAGTAAATGTTGCCGTGGCTATTGTTGAATTAACAGACCCATCTTGAAAAAGGAGTTGAGGTGAATTTATATTTGATAAATTGAGTATTACATCGCCTTTAGATTCAGTACAATTTAAAATGCCATCGTTATCGTTATCAATATCTAAATTATCAATAATACCATCATTATCAATATCGTCTGGACAAATACTTACAGGAACTTCAACAGATTCGAGCGTTAAACCAGAGCAAGTCACAATACCGATTAGCTTATATTTTCCGGGAATTGTAGGCGTAAAATCTGGTGTGCTAATATTTGTATTTACAAAACCAGCACCTGTTCCGTCGTCAAACCACCATTCAAAACTATCAAAATTTTGAGTATTGGCGGCAGATAATGTGATGTTAGGAATACAGTTTCCTAAGGTTACAAACTGCGCATCAAAGTTAATTTCTGGAGCCGAAGGAAAACCAGAATAAAAACTTCCAGACGTTGCAGCGCCATTATAATTAAAATAAGCACAGTATAATTCGTCAGAACTTTGAACAGAAACATTACCAAAAAGACCGAGTACTTTATAAGTTACATAATCTGGTTTGCCTAAAACTGTACTTGGACCAATAGTTGAAAAGCTTGAAATAGCCGTATTATTTATAGTTACAGTTGCTGCAACTTTGGTAACAATAGAAATACCACCCGTGTAAGTTGTGCTGCCAATATCTTCAATATTTGCGATATTATCTAAATTCCCACGTGTTTCGCAACTTAAAGGTGGTACAAAAAACATACCCTGATTAGCTTCACTTGTAGTTGCCCCAATACCTTGATATGCAAAAACGGGTTGTGAAGTTTCAACATACATATTACCAACAGTGCTATATTGGTTGCCTTCAATTAAATAATATTCGCCTGCATTAATAGTTGCTAGAGCTGCGTTTCCATTTATACTTATTGAGGTGTTATTGGTGTGGGCAACAATTAAAACATTTTCCCATGCGTTTGTGCCGTCGCCTTTAACAAATATATATTCTGTTCCTACTTTTGAGAGGTCAACAATTTGATCGATACCATAATCTCGTCCATTTCCATTACTAAAGCTCCCATTTGCAGAGCCACAGTTTACTACAATATTTTTGTCCGAACTTACTAAGCAACCAATAAGTCCGTCTCTATTAATTGCACTATCTAAACTATTTGTGGCTATGGTATAGCTTTCACCTTCGTTTAAAGTAACATTAACAGGTGTTGTCCCCGTATAGTTTTTTATAATTAATCCACTCGGAAGATTGCTAAATGTAACCTGTGTATTATCTTCGGTAGCCATTACCGAAACAAAATTCAAATAATTACTTTGTGGGTTTTCATTTGTAAAACTACCCACTCTAAATGTTGTGCCCAAAGCAGTCAGTCCTTTACTAACCAAAGCTCCAGCTTGCGCGCCTCCGCCAGCATTCATTCTTACAGAAACATAAATAGTACCTTCGGCTTCAATAATATAGCCTTTATTATTTGTTACAACGCTGGTTTGATTTGAAGGCATAAATAATTGCCCATTTCCTGTGCCTAAAAATATTTCTTGTGGGTTTGTACTCGAAACATTTCCTATAATATAATTTGAAGTGGGTTGGCCAACAGGTTTTATTGTATATGGAATATCCGAACCGCTTGGGGTAGATAAATATATGTATTGCTGCTCTGGGTTTGCATTGCCAAATTCAGCATTTGTTAATGGCGGAATATAATGTGTTTTACTTAATTGAGAAAACCCTTGACTACCTATTAAAAGAAATAGAAATGCAAATAAAATTTTAGCATAAGTAAAACGACTCATTGTAAATATATTAACTCATGTGTAATAAAGTAAACAACTAAAATATAGTATTTAATTAAATAAGACTTAGAAAAACTTTAAAGGTTTAATTATTTAAGATGAAGTGAATAATATTTATGTTAAGGCGTTATGCATGATGTTTTAACGCTTTAAAGCAAAATGACCTCTAATATCAAAAGCTTCGTTATTTTGAATAATTTTAGCAACAAACCAATAATCGTCTGATGGCATATTTTGCCCGTTAAAAGTTCCATCCCAACCTATAGATGTATGCGGTAGTGTTTTTAATAACTTCCCATGTCTATTATAAATGTAAACCACAGTGCCAGGTATTTCTTGTATGCCGACAATATGCCACGTATCAAAAGTACCGTCGTTATTTGGGGTTACAAATTTAGGAATATCGATAACTACAACTTCAGTAGTTACGTCTTTACAACCGTTTAAATCGCGTATAGTTACTATATGTAAACCAAAGGTTACATTCTCAAAAACGTTTGATGTTTGTGGTTCGCCATCATCTAAAATAAATACATAATCGCCAATACCACTAACATCTACGGTAATGCTATTGGGGTCTGCAAAATCAACTTTTGTTGTAAAATTAATGGTAGCATCTTCAGATTCAATAACTGTGAAATTTTTGGTGTAAGAGCAATCTGAACCTATAACATAAGGTGTTGTAACGGTTACCCAATAATCGCCAATATCACCAGCGTCATTTAAAAGAATTTCGGTAGACGTTTCTCCAGTCGACCATAAATAGGTATCGTTGGGGTTGCCTGTATCGGCACTAATAATCAAAGGCAAATCGTTTATACAAAGTGGCACTACATCTTCGATAGGAATTACTGGCAACGGATTTATTCGAGTGGCAAATTGCGATACGCTAAAACATCCTGTATTATTATTTTGAATGCGCGCAAAAATAATTTCACCATCAAAAGCGGCGTGTAAATTTGGTAGTGCATTACTTGCTGTTTCGGCATTTGTTGCGTCGCTATAATAAGTTACTGTATGTATTGACGCATTTTGAGAACCTATTATAGTATTGGCGTTTGCCGATAAATCAAATTCAAAAAAGCCATCAAAATCGTCATCACATGCTACTAAATCTGGAGCTGTATTTGCAATAGGATTTTGATTTATTTGTAAATTGAAAGATACTGTTATTGGGCAATTAATAAGCGGATCGTTAACTCTTACATAAATAGTATGATTACTTGCTGTATAATTGAACGTATTTCCAATTGGGTTTTGATTATTATCGGCATCAGTTTGAGTATTATGATACGATATGTCTACAGTATTTGGGTCGTTAACTATTAAAGCATCAACGGTTGTTAAATCAAAAGTGTCGGTATCGTTATCGCAAATTTCTATAGTGCCAATGGCGTTTGTAGCTGGTGGAGGAACTACCACTAAATCTAAAGGTATTACACTAAAACACCTTGTTAATGTATTGGCAACTTTAATATAGATCGTTCTCGTATTTGATAGGTAATTTGTAGGATCTGTAATTTCATTACTATTATCTAAACCATCACTTTGGTTTATATCTTCAAAGTCTTCAAAGTAATTGGTTATGAGGTTGTTTTGTAATCTATCATTAATTTGAAAATCGGCATCTTCTAAATTAAATATAACAGATCCGCTATAATCTGTTGCGCAACTTTCAAAAGGTGAAGCTTGTGTAATGTCTGGTGATGCAATAATATTAATCCCTAATTCTTCAACCACATAACAAAATGAGGCGCTACTTTCTATTCTTACATAAAGGGTTTGTGGATTAGAAATGTTGGTGTATGCTGTTGGTTGTGGGTTTAAATTATCTTCTGCGTCAGATTGAGTTAAATGAAATGAAATGATTAGGTCTGTTGATCCTTGAGATATTTCATCTCTTTTTTCATCTAGATTAAAAACATGCTCTTGGTCGTTTGTAATATCATCACAAATTAAATAAGGATCGAAGTCTGTGTTGTAAACAGGATCTGACGATACTTGCAATGTGAATGATGATGTTGCGAAACAGGTTGGGTCTGTAATATTCTCAACACGAACATATATCGTTTGTGGATTTGAAGAGTTTTGAAAATCATTATCTTTATCAATAGGCGTTGTAAAACCTGCATCTTCAAAATAATAGACTTCTTTTCCGGTTTGGCCGTTTAAAATTTCGACATCTTTATCAACCATTAAAAAATAGGCGGTAGGCGATCCATCATCGTTACATATTTGAAAAGGTGTTAAATTAGGAATTATGGGTAGTGTGTTTACTGTAATTTCATATTCAACAATATTATAACAACTTAAACTATCATCATTTTCAACACGAATGTAAACGGTTTGTGTATTGGCGTTATAATTGGTTCTTTCTGTAATCGGGTCTACATCATTATCGGCATCATTATAAGAGGTAAAAAAACCGATGATAAGTCCGGTTGGATCTGCTACAACTTCTGGAATAGTAGCATCAAGATTGATGATTGAAAATCCATCCTGAGGATTGTTATCATTATCACAAATTATTTCAGGATTTGGCGATGTAGCTGCTGGCGCAAGATTAATTTGAATCTCGAAAGGATTTATTGTAGCACATCCCGTATCTATATTTTCTATACGTGCGTAAATGGTTTCTACCATTGCCGTATTGGTGTAAAATGGCGGTAACTGGTCGGTGTTATTTTCAGCATCAGTATTTGTTGGATAGTACCTTACTTCAAAGTTTGGATTTCCTCCAGTTACGGTATTATCTAACGATTCCATGTCGATACTAACAATGCCATCGTCATCGGTATCGCAATAGGGTATTGGGTCTGCGGGATTAAATAGTAATACTGGATTTACCAATAATGTTATTTCAGAAAAATCAGAACAGCCACTAGCAATATCATCTATCTTAATATATAATGTTGTGGGGCTGGTAGCAGTATATAATACACTATCATCTATAGGGTTGTTGGTATCTCTATTAGTTTCAGTATCATAAAAAGTAACAGCAATATTAGGAAGCTCGTTAGCAATATATAGAGCAACAGTAGTTAAATCAAACTCTAAAGTATCATTGTCATCATCATTATTATCACATAAAGCAAAATCTCCTGTATCTGTCCCTGTCAGTAGTAAATTGGTATGAGGTTCAAGTGGGACAATTGAGGCGCAACCTGTGTTATTGTCTTCAATTCTTATATAAAGCGTCGTTGAACCAGGTTCTATTACGGCGTTTTGGTATTGATAATTGGTTTCGTCTGCTACTGGGTTATCTCCAGATTGTGCATCGGGTAGCGTTTCGTGGAATGTAATGGTTACCGTTGTAGGGTCTAAACCGTCTAAAACATCATTGATTACTTGTGTTAAATCAAAATCGGCACTACCATCATGGTCGGTATCGCAAGCATCCAAATATTGAGTATCTCTATTAACTATTGGGCTTGTTGTAATATTAATTGTTAAAGACGATGTATTTACACAACCCGTTTGTGTATCTATAACCCTTACATACACGATTTCTGTGGGCGTGTTTGTGTTTACATATGGTACAGGAATCGGGTTTGCACCACTATCTGCATCAACTGCACTGTAATGATAACTAACAATTAAATTACTTTGTCCTCCTGTAATTTCGTTATCTTTTTGTGTTAAATCGATAACGGTATGGCCATCTGGTTCGGTATCGGTATCGCAAATCTCTAAATCTGTTGGATCTGTTACATTTGGCACTGGGTTTACTAGTAAATTGAATGTAGTAAAACCATAGCAGCCTGAATCTAAATCTTGAATTCTAACAAAGATTGGTTGTGGATTGATAGTGTTAGAAAAATTCCCTGAAATACTGTTTGCATTATTTCTTGCATCAGCATCGGATAGATGATAAGAAAACGAATAATTTGTAAAAGGAATATTGTTTATTACCTCTGTGTTTTTAGTGGAGAGATTAAATATTTCTGTCTCATCACCGCTAGTATCATCACATAAGAAATAATCTGAAATGAGATTAATAGGTTCTTCGGTATTTAAAACAATTACTACTTCATCAGTTTCAACACAGGCATTGCCATTTAAGTCTACAGTAACTTCAACTCTGTAAGTTCCGTCTTGAGTTGCATTTAATAAATATGGTAAAGGGTTAGTATTAGTAATAGGGCTATTATCTAAAAACCAAGCATAAGTAGCCAACGGATTTTCTATATCGGCGTCTAATGTTACAGAAGGCGCGCATGTAGAAACATCTTCGCCTAAATCTAAAATTTTAAAACTATTACCTTCAATAAAAACAGCAGAATCATAAGAACCATCGGTTTGATCAGCAATCACCAATTTTATATGATATTGTACATAGGGCGTTATTGTGGTTGCAGCTGTTAACACTGTAGTTCTACCATTATAATTGGTATCTCCAACATTATAGCCATCAAAATACTGATCGTTTTGAGCAGGACAAACACCAAAAATTTCATCATGAATAGTGTTCGTATTCACCGGTGTTGAGGTGCCAGGAACTAAAGCGATATTTTGATAGGGTAGCGTACTGCCAGTTTCTTTAATTAAAAACGCAAAGCCATCAGAAAGTTGACATGGATTAATTCCAAAATATTCTTCTGAAGCTAATAAATAATTAAATTGCAGTTGACTTGAAATGGATACAATGTCAAACTCAATAGATGTGGCATTTAAGGTATTAGAAACACCTAAAGCGGTCTCTAAATCTGGGTCGGTTCCCCATATAGTTGAGCCTTCACTTAATGTTGGTGTAGTAACACCGTTTCCACCAGAAGTAGCATTACCAGTAGAAAGCATAATACCATTTTGAAAAGGAAAGTTTGAACTCGCACGATCAAACTGAGCATAACTTGAAAACCCACTAGCAGTACCATTTACAGATGATGTGATATTGGTAATTTCTACACAGCTGTTCTGTACTAGGTTATCTTCAATAAGTTGTTGTAAACCGACAGAATCATCAACTGAGATTTGCTGAGAAAATGCATAACTACCCCATAGCAAAAGTATTCCTATTAAGTAGTTAACAAATTTCATAGCAGTAGGTTTCTTTATTTATTTGGAAAACTCAATTAATTTACAAACTGAATTTATTGCGAAAAATAGACTTTTTTCAGATGAAATGCAAAATATATCCGACAAAATACATTTTTAATTGGTTCTCATGATTTGTTTATTAATATTTTAAAGTAAAATGATTTTTAAAAACCCTGCCATCTTGCAGAGTTACAGCAAACCAATAATCGTCGGCTGGCAGTTTTTGACCATTAAATAACCCGTCCCAACCACTACCCAGTGGATTTAATTGTTTAATTAATTTACCAAACCTGTTATAAATAAGGATATTGGTATTGGGCTGAAACATATTAGAGATACCAATTACTTGCCAAGTATCGTGTACGCCATCGTTATTGGGCGTAAAAAATTTGGGAAAACCAATAACTGAAATTGGATTTTGCACTGTGCCACAGCTATTTTTAATATCTCTAACAGTTATAGTATAAATACCTGGATACACATTTTCGAACGTATTACTTTCCTGATAAGGTACGTATACTATATTGTTTTCATCAAGTAATCGGTATTCATAAACACCTTCACCAGAAACTAAAACGGTAATGGTATTGTTTTGAGTAGCATCAACGATTTCAATAGTTTCAAAAGTTGCTATGTTTGAAGGTTCTATGGTAACGGTTCGTTGTTTTGTGCAACCATTTGTATTGGTAACCGTTACGGTGTAAGTTCCCACTTCATTAATATTAATAGCATAAGTATTCTCGCCAGTAGACCAGTTATAGGTGTAATTAGAAGGATTATCATTTATAACTGCTGCATTTAAAGAAGTGGTTCTCTTCGGATAATCATTAAGGCAGTAGTATGCTAAAGCTTCAGTTTCAATATCTGGTAATTCGTTTACGGTTAAAACAACTTCACTTATACCATAACAATTATTAGCGTTTTCAACACGGGCATAAATAGTTTGAGAGTATGGGTTTGTGTTTGTAAATGTGCTTCCTAAATTATTTGTTTCAAGTAAAGCATCATCATAAGTTTCGAAATAAGAGATTGATAACCCTGAGGGAAGTCCTGCAACTATGTCACTATCTGCATTAGTTAAAATAAAATTAAAATAGCCATCTTCGGTGCCATCATTATCACATTCAACTAGTTCGGTATCTTCAGAGTCTGTAACACTAACATTAAGAGTTAACTCTGAAGGTGAAGAGCATCCTGTACTGTCATTAATAACATCTACATAAATAGTTTGCGGATTAGATGTGTTGGTAAATGCATTACCGTCGGCTTCAATAGTTCTGGCAGAGTCTGTATAAAATTTTGTTGATAATCCAGCGACACCATTAGTTAAAACAGTATTAGCTTGATTGAGATTGAAAATAGTGCGTTCATCTATAGCACCGTCTTCGTCGCATTGTAACAGGGTGTCGTTAAAGGCTTCGGGGTTTAGATGTACGACTAAATTTAATGGAGTTACACTTTTACAATCAGGGTTTAAGGCATCTTCAACTCTAACAAAAAGTTGTTCGTTGAATGGTGTTGAATTATAATAAGCATTTGGTAAAGGGTTTGCTCGCGTTTCGGCATTTAATTGCGAAGTATGATACGTAATATTAATATCAGAAGGGTTTTGACCATTTAAAATTTCAGGATTTTTAGATGATAAATCAAAAATAACTCGTCCGTTAGTATTGTTTCTATCTGCTGAATCGTCACATAGTTCGTAATCTATTGGTTGCGAAAAATTTGGACCTAGATTAACATTCAATTGAAAGTTGGTCAACTCAAAACACCCTGTGGTATTATTTGTAATTCTAGCATGAATGGTTTGAGGGTTATTAATGTTTGTATATGGACTGCTTAGTTCGTTTATTCCAATATTAGCATCACTTATATTTTCGTGATAAGTTATGGTAACATCGCTTTGTGTTCCTGCAATTAAACTTGTATTGTCTGTTAGGTTAAAAGTTGTAAAGCCATTATCAAAAGGAGTAACTACATCGCAACTTTCTAAATTTAATGGCATACCATTTGTTCCTGACTCATCTGAAGGAGGATCAGAAAACTGTGCAGTTCCTGTCCATTGTAAGCTAAAAGGGCTATTGCCAATTGGTCTATCTATGACTATATAATAAGTTTCTCCTGCTAGCACATCTAACCACTTTACAAAACTATCGCCATCTGCACCTGGGCCTTCGGCAGTATCACTTGCAGAATCATTCATTCCAGTTAAGTTGTTTCCTTGATTGGCGGCTGAAGGATTAGTAGTAGAACACCGAATGGCTTGTCCAATATTGCCACAGGTTGCATTTGGTCCGAACACAAAAAAATCATAATCTTCTGTAATAGCGGTGCTATTTGGGGTTAATGTAAAACCTAATGTGCCACTAGTTACTAAAGTAACTTTTAACCAAACACTATTGTTTTCTTGACTTGAGCATGTGTTTGATCCGCTTAATTCTTGAGTGCCAACACCACTTACATTTAAGTTAACGTTTGAATTTCCACAAGCAATTACGGCATCAATGCAATCCGTTGGTTGTTGACCTAGCGTATTATTGTAACACAATAAAAAAATAATTAAGACAGATATTTTTAAGGCTAATTTCAAAGATTAATATTTTAGAGTGAAATGATTTTTTAAAATTCTTCCATCTTGCAGAGTTACAGCAAACCAATAATCGTCGGCTGGCAGTTTTTGACCATTAAATAGCCCGTCCCAACCACTACCCAATGGATTTAATTGTTTAATTAATTTACCAAACCTGTTATAAATAAGGATATTGGTATTGGGCTGAAACATATTAGAGATACCAATTACTTGCCAAGTATCGTGTACGCCATCGTTATTGGGCGTAAAAAATTTGGGAAAACCAATAACTGAAATTGGGTTTTGCACTGTGCCACAGCTATTTTTAATATCTCTAACAGTTATAGTGTAAATACCTGGATACACATTTTCGAACGTATTACTTTCCTGATAAGGTGCGTATACTATATTATTTTCATCAAGTAATCGGTATTCATAAACACCTTCACCAGAAACTAAAACGGTAATGGTATTGTTTTGAGTAGCATCAACGATTTCAATAGTTTCAAAAGTTGCTATGTTTGAAGGTTCTATGGTAACGGTTCGTTGTTTTGTGCAACCATTTGTATTGGTAACCGTTACGGTGTAAGTTCCC
>NZ_KN525716.1:657500-878943 GCF_000789235.1 Wocania ichthyoenteri Th78 | reverse complement strand
TAATTAGAAGGATTATCATTTATAACTGCTGCATTTAAAGAAGTGGTTCTCTTCGGATAATCATTAAGGCAGTAGTATGCTAAAGCTTCAGTTTCAATATCTGGTAATTCGTTTACGGTTAAAACAACTTCACTTATACCATAACAATTATTAGCGTTTTCAACACGGGCATAAATAGTTTGAGAGTATGGGTTTGTGTTTGTAAATGTGCTTCCTAAATTATTTGTTTCAAGTAAAGCATCATCATAAGTTTCGAAATAAGAGATTGATAACCCTGAGGGAAGTCCTGCAACTATGTCACTATCTGCATTAGTTAAAATAAAATTAAAATAGCCATCTTCGGTGCCATCATTATCACATTCAACTAGTTCGGTATCTTCAGAGTCTGTAACACTAACATTAAGAGTTAACTCTGAAGGTGAAGAGCATCCTGTACTGTCATTAATAACATCTACATAAATAGTTTGCGGATTAGATGTGTTGGTAAATGCATTACCGTCGGCTTCAATAGTTCTGGCAGAGTCTGTATAAAATTTTGTTGATAATCCAGCGACACCATTAGTTAAAACAGTATTAGCTTGATTGAGATTGAAAATAGTGCGTTCATCTATAGCACCGTCTTCGTCGCATTGTAACAGGGTGTCGTTAAAGGCTTCGGGGTTTAGATGTACGACTAAATTTAATGGAGTTACACTTTTACAATCAGGGTTTAAGGCATCTTCAACTCTAACAAAAAGTTGTTCGTTGAATGGTGTTGAATTATAATAAGCATTTGGTAAAGGGTTTGCTCGCGTTTCGGCATTTAATTGCGAAGTATGATACGTAATATTAATATCAGAAGGGTTTTGACCATTTAAAATTTCAGGATTTTTAGATGATAAATCAAAAATAACTCGTCCGTTAGTATTGTTTCTATCTGCTGAATCGTCACATAGTTCGTAATCTATTGGTTGCGAAAAATTTGGACCTAGATTAACATTCAATTGAAAGTTGGTCAACTCAAAACACCCTGTGGTATTATTTGTAATTCTAGCATGAATGGTTTGAGGGTTATTAATGTTTGTATATGGACTGCTTAGTTCGTTTATTCCAATATTAGCATCACTTATATTTTCGTGATAAGTTATGGTAACATCGCTTTGTGTTCCTGCAATTAAACTTGTATTGTCTGTTAGGTTAAAAGTTGTAAAGCCATTATCAAAAGGAGTAACTACATCGCAACTTTCTAAATTTAATGGCATACCATTTGTTCCTGACTCATCTGAAGGAGGATCAGAAAACTGTGCAGTTCCTGTCCATTGTAAGCTAAAAGGGCTATTGCCAATTGGTCTATCTATGACTATATAATAAGTTTCTCCTGCTAGCACATCTAACCACTTTACAAAACTATCGCCATCTGCACCTGGGCCTTCGGCAGTATCACTTGCAGAATCATTCATTCCAGTTAAGTTGTTTCCTTGATTGGCGGCTGAAGGATTAGTAGTAGAACACCGAATGGCTTGTCCAATATTGCCACAGGTTGCATTTGGTCCGAACACAAAAAAATCATAATCTTCTGTAATAGCGGTGCTATTTGGGGTTAATGTAAAACCTAATGTGCCACTAGTTACTAAAGTAACTTTTAACCAAACACTATTGTTTTCTTGACTTGAGCATGTGTTTGATCCGCTTAATTCTTGAGTGCCAACACCACTTACATTTAAGTTAACGTTTGAATTTCCACAAGCAATTACGGCATCAATGCAATCCGTTGGTTGTTGACCTAGCGTATTATTGTAACACAATAAAAAAATAATTAAGACAGATATTTTTAAGGCTAATTTCAAAGATTAATATTTTAGAGTGAAATGATTTTTTAAAATTCTTCCATCTTGCAGAGTTACAGCAAACCAATAATCGTCGGCTGGCAGTTTTTGACCATTAAATAGCCCGTCCCAACCACTACCCAATGGATTTAATTGTTTAATTAATTTACCAAACCTGTTATAAATAAGGATATTGGTATTGGGCTGAAACATATTAGAGATACCAATTACTTGCCAAGTATCGTGTACGCCATCGTTATTGGGCGTAAAAAATTTGGGAAAACCAATAACTGAAATTGGATTTTGCACTGTGCCACAGCTATTTTTAATATCTCTAACAGTTATAGTATAAATACCTGGATACACATTTTCGAACGTATTACTTTCCTGATAAGGTACGTATACTATATTGTTTTCATCAAGTAATCGGTATTCATAAACACCTTCACCAGAAACTAAAACGGTAATGGTATTGTTTTGAGTAGCATCAACGATTTCAATAGTTTCAAAAGTTGCTATGTTTGAAGGTTCTATGGTAACGGTTCGTTGTTTTGTGCAACCATTTGTATTGGTAACCGTTACGGTGTAAGTTCCCGCTTCATTAATATCTATTTGATAGGTGTTTTCTCCAGTGGACCAGTTATAGGTATAATTGGAAGGATTATCATTTATAACTGCTGCATTTAAAGAAGTGGTTCTCTTCGGATAATCATTAAGGCAGTAGTATGCTAAAGCTTCAGTTTCAATATCTGGTAATTCGTTTACGGTTAAAACAACTTCACTTATACCATAACAATTATTAGCGTTTTCAACACGGGCATAAATAGTTTGAGAGTATGGGTTTGTGTTTGTAAATGTGCTTCCTAAATTATTTGTTTCAAGTAAAGCATCATCATAAGTTTCGAAATAAGAGATTGATAACCCTGAGGGAAGTCCTGCAACTATGTCACTATCGGCATCGCTTAAATTAAAGTTGAAAAATCCATCTTCGGTTCCATCATTATCACATTCAACTAGTTCGGTATCTTCAGAGTCTGTAACACTAACATTAAGAGTTAACTCTGAAGGTGAAGAGCATCCTGTACTGTCATTAATAACATCTACATAAATAGTTTGCGGATTAGATGTGTTGGTAAAAGAATTTCCATCAACCTCATTGGTTCTAGCTGAATCTGTATAGAATTTTGTTGAAAGATTAATACCGTTATTAGTTAAAATTGTGTTTGCTTGATTGAGATTAAACAGTGTGAGTCCATCAACAGTAACATCTTCATCACATTGTAATAGGTTTGCATTAAAGGCTTCGGGGTTTTCGTTAAAAATTACATAGGCTTCTCCTTGAATGGCACAATCTCCATTATTTGGGTCAATATAAACTTCGTAATGACCTGTAGAATCAATTTCTAAATCAAATTCACTTTCAGGCAGCGAATCTCCATCACGCGTCCAAGTGTATGTAGCTCCAGTTATATATTCAGCAGCTAGCGTATATTTATCATTAACACAAAGTGAGAGGTTAGTACTGCTTTTTCCATTTTTAATAATATCAATTTGTTCGTTAAAAAAAGAAGCAATAAAAGGGGGTAGTCCTTGGGAGGAATTATTTGGTGAAACATTAATAGCATTATGTTGATAGTTACAAGACGTACCTAAGCTATTAGGATTATTAATAACTCCTAAATATGGCAACCCTTCATTATAAGTGGCACTTAATGCTCTATATATTTTTCCATTAGGTCCGAGTTGCAAACCACCTCTGTATAATTGCCTGTCGTCTATAATAACTACGGAGGATTGAATATCTGCTGCTAAAAGATTATATTGGAGTAATGATGAAGAGTGATAGGACGGATCATTATTATTACTTGGGTTTTCTCTATCAAAAAAATCATTTGATGTATGCGCATAAAGTAATTGGCTATCTGGAGAAAATTCTACGCCGTAAGTGAAAGCATTTTCTCCGCTAATATATAATTCGTTTTGATTGCTTACAATTCCTGTAGACACATCAAAATCATATATATACAACCCATCGCTTACATTAGCATTTGCAACTTTTGTGCCGTCTGGTGATAATTTTAAATAGCCCCTTGCATCACTAATATTAAGAATAAATGGAGAGGCTACTGGTGTATTATTGACGCCTAAACCATTAACTTCAAAAGCATAAAATGTATTATAGTTACCTATGCTTCCATTTTCTGGAGCAAAGGTTAGTACCCAAATAGATTTTGTTATACAATCTTTTAAAACTGCCGTAATTTTTTCTGAACAGCGTTGGAGTAAATTTGTGTTTTTGGTTGTAACAGCTCCCAAACCTCCATCTTGGGATATATCAACCTCAGAATAGTTTAAACCGTAATTATTACCGTCAAGGTTATTATCTACAGTAAAAATGTAATAAATATTTTCATCATCTGGTTTAGGAACAATAATAGCAGATTGTGTACTAGACGAATCGCCAAACAAACCCAAACCATTCATCATGGTAGCATGGTTTTTATTCCAAACTCTTGTCCCATCTGTGTAAAACAATAGATTTCCAGAACTGTCTGATATTGATGCACAACCCTCGTTAGTAAATAATTGACCATCATTTACAGAAGAAATCGTATTGTTATTTTGATTGAATTTGATACCACCACCATAGCCAAAATACCAATTGGCAGCTTCGCTTTGGGCAAAACTATTTATGCTGGCAAAGCAGGCAAATACGAATATGGCAATTTTTTTCATCTTTCAATAGCGATAGCTATCAAAGATATTACAAATCTCGCTTTTTTAATAATCTGTACGATAAAAAGATAAATAGAGCAGTCCAAGCAATTACTATGGCAAATTCGTACCAATGGACTGCATAGTCGTATGCTATTTCTGCTTTGTCAGGAAACTTAGTCATTGCTATACGTTGAAACGGTTGGTCTATTAATTTGTAAATTGATTTTAATGGAAAGAAATTTTGAATTTTCTCTGCTGTATCTGCATTTAATTTCCATGCCATTAATCCAAATAAAATCCATTCTAGAATAAATAAAATGAATAAAAAGGCAAGGGCAAAAGCAGAACGTTTTACAAGCATTCCAAAAAACAAACACAAGCTAAAAAAAGCAATAAGTTTCACAAAATAGGCTAGTATGAATTCAGTTTCTCTAAAAATAATTGAAACTTCAGTATAGCTAGAATAGTATAACCCTATACATAGCGAAATTAACCCTATTAAAACTGTAGAAACTAATGAAAAGAATATGATGGTATAAAATTTAGATAATATGAATTCCTTTTTACTTAATCCATCAATTAGGTTCTGTTTAATAGTCTTGTTGCTATACTCATTACCAATCATACTTACTACTACAATAGCAAAAAAGAATTTAAATTGAGAAGCAAAGAAAGTTGTTAAATGCCATATCATAGGGAAGTTAAAAATGCCTAACTCACCAAGTTCTAAAGTAAAAAAACCAAATACATTAATTTTCAAAGAAGATAATAATATGACAAAGAATGGTAAAATAAACGATACAAAAATGAGTATTTTACTGGTTCTATTAAGTAGTAATTTTTGTAATTCTAAATTTAAAAGACGTAACATAGAGTTAGTATATTTTGGTTGGTATTAGTTATTATCTGTTAATTGTAAAAATTGTTCTTCTAAACTTTCTTTACGTTGCACTAAATGGGTAAGTATAATGCCTTTTTCAAAAAGATATTTGTTGAAATCTTCAGACTTCATGGGTTTATTTAAAAAAGCAGTGATTAAGCCATCTTTTTCTTTAATTGATTTGAATGATGCATTATTTTCTAAAAGTTTAATTAAGTCATTTGGCTTATTGCATTTTAATTCAAAAAAACCGTGACTAGAAATCATTTCGTCAACACGACCTGAATATAATTTTACACCTTTACGTAACACAACAACATGGGAACATACTTTTTCAACTTCATCTAAAAGATGAGATGCCAATAAAATAGTGGTTCCTTTTGCAGCAATCTGCTTAATAATTTCTCTAATTTGATGAATCCCTTGTGGGTCTAATCCGTTTGTAGGTTCATCTAAAATTAAAATTTCTGGATCGTTTAATAATGCAGAGGCAATCGCTAAACGCTGTTTCATACCTAAAGAATAGGTTTTAAACTTGCTATCTTTTCGTTCTAATAAGCCGACAATTTCAAGCTTTTCTTCAACTTTGCTATAATCAACTCCCTTAATTTTACAAACCAGTTTTAAATTCTGAGTTGCCGTCATGTAAGGGTAAAAGTTTGGTCGCTCAATTATAGCACCTACTTTTTTTAATGCATCATGTGTCGTAGTTTGTCCGTCAAACCATTTAAAATCACCTTGTGTTTTATTAACAACATTTAAAACAATACCTAGAGTGGTAGATTTTCCGCTTCCGTTAGGTCCTAAAATCCCATAAACGTTACCTTTGTTAATAGTAAACGATAAATCTTTTACAGCAGTTAAGTAGCCAAATTTTTTGGTAAGGTTGTTAATTGTAAGTATTGGTTCCAAGATGAATTGTTTTGTTTGCTGAAAAATATCAACAAGGTTAGTTATTAAAGTATGACGATGCTTAACTTATTTTGTTACAAGGTTATTAATAAAAGCTTTAAATTGAATAAAAATTCATCAATAGCAATATTGAGGTTTACGTTTAAATTGTCATTCTAGCGGATACGGGAATCTAAGTGAATAAAATTTCTTTACTTTGAATAAGTTTATAAAGTATGCAAGATTTAAAAATATCAAAAAAGAAACCTTCATTTCCTGTAACCACCAAATTACACGATTATCTTTCTAGGTATAATAGAAATATAAAAATACCTATTTTTTATGATGATTTGTTGCGTTTTCAGGGCTCAATAGTAGTTTATGATAAAGATGATAATGATACTTTATGGATACGCGTTTATTACAACGAATTTGAAAGAGAAGAAATAGATTTATCGTTAAAAAAAGTATATACAATCTTGCATTCTGATGGTAATGATGATATTTTACCTTTTTTAAATGTTGATGCCATTGATTTTTGTACGTTCGGAAATTCGAAACCCTTTAGAATTAAAATTAGAAATATTTTAAATGACAATTACACTTACTTTTATATAAAAACAGCTGATGCTTCTCGGGTGTATGGTTTAGAATTAGAGCATATGCTATCACCTTATAATTTGAATTTTTTAATATACAAAAACACATTAATAGAAGAGCATATTGCAGGAATACCTGGTGATGAGTTTATAAAAAATATGCTACCAAATTGTACTAAATCTGAAAAAGCACAAATAGCTAAGGAGTTTGTTAAGTTTAACGAACGCTGTATGATAAGACTTTTGGGAGATATGCGTTCTTATAACTATGTTATTGTACCCACTCATGATTTTGACCATGTTGTTTACAAAATCCGGGCGATTGATTTTGATCAACAATCTTATGAGGGTAAGTTTAATATTTACAGACCGCAGTTTTTTAAAGAGAATATAAAAATGGTTGAATTGGTTTCAGGAATTATTCAAAAGCCATCAATCGATCAATATAAAATTGAAGAGCGTTCTATTTTGGTGAAACGTTTAAAAAGTTTTCACAAAAGAATAAATAGATTATTAAAATGTATGATTGAAGACTCAATTTCAAAAGATGAAAATATTGATTCTTTAAAAATGAAAGTATTTGAACATACACAAGATGTGAATTTTAAGCGAAGTAAAAATATGGGACAAATCCTTAAATATTCTTTGGAATATTTAACACGGAACTATGAAAATGTAAATCTGGAAAATTTAAGAAAAAAACGTAGTATTAATTCCAGTTTTCGTTAAAGTCTAAATCCTCATAATCATCTACATCAATACCGTCTTCAAACTCGTCAAAATCATCATCATCATCATCAGCTTCAAATAATTTTTCTGGAGCATTTTCTGGTACTTGACCCTGAACAAACATAAGATTTGGGTAATCGTGTCCTTCAGTTTCATCAACTATTTCGGCTAATTCAACATAAAACGTCCACATGCTTAAAAAGTCGTAAACATAAATTAGTTTAGGTTGTATTTCATGTACAACATCATTGATGCTAGTTTCATTCATTAGGCGAGCTGAAGCATCTTCACTTAAATCGAATAACGAAATTTCTTCACCTTGCTCCCAAGTATCATTACTTAAATAAAATGATGCCATTTCAGAGCCATCAAATCCAAAAGATTGTGTGATAATATTGTGTAAATCTTCTAGCGTGTCTGTTTCTCGGATTTCTAAATCGCGAAAAATATCCTCTTCGGTATCATTATCAAGTATAACTCTAAATCTGTAAATCATTCTGAAAAATTATTGATGCAAAGATAAGTCTTTTTGTATTATTTGCTGAAACGATGCAAGGTAAATGTCATGGCGCTTAAAAGGAAAAATGCTCCTATTTGATGAGCTACTCCTAACCATAGCGGTACAGCATATAATATAGTAAAAATGCCTAATAGAAATTGAAAAGCTACCAAAATTAATAATGTATTTATGCCTCTTTTTTGAAGTTTTGTAATTGCCATTTTACGAGTTTTATACCATAATATTAAAATAGAAATCACCACAAAATACGCTAAAATTCTGTGAATAAACTGAATGCCACTTGGGTTTTCAATAAGGTTTTTATAAAAGGGTTCGAGTATATAAACTGTGTGATGCATAAATTTATTTTCATTCATTAAAGGCCAATGGTTATGCAGTAAACCCGCTTTTAAACCAGCTACAAAAGCACCGTAAATAATTTGAATAATAAGAATTAAGTAACTAATTATTATAAGATTTCTAAACTTAATATTTGTTGGTTTTTTATTAGGATAAAACAAATCTAAAGCGACCCAAAGTGTGGCAGCAAAAGTAAGGAAAGCCGTTGTTAAATGTGCAGCTAAACGGTAATGACTAACATCTGGCATATCTACCAAACCACTTTTAACCATGTACCAGCCTAAAAACCCTTGAAAGCCACCAAGAACCAATAAGACCAAACATTTTTTAATGGTTTTTTTTGAGAGCTGTTTAGTTATAAGAAAATATAAGAACGGAATGATAAACACTAAACCTATAACTCTGCCAATTAGTCTATGTAGCCATTCCCAAAAATAAATGCTTTTAAAATCATCAATTGTGAAGTGAGAATGTAATTTTTGATACTCCGGATATTGTTGATATAATTCAAAAGCGTTTTGCCATTCGGTTTCGTTAAGCGGTGGAATAGTACCTGTTATTAATTTGTAATTTGAAATAGATAAACCCGAATCTGTTAGCCTAGTTATGCCACCTACAATCACCATTATAAAAATAAGAATACATCCTGTAAGTAACCAATAAATAACTTTTTTGTTGTCTTTTTTCATTTTTTGTCAGGTCGAGCGCAGTCGAGACCTCATTAATTTATTGCTAAAAACCTCTCGACTGCGCTCGAGGAGACAATAGTATATTAAATCAAATCTTTTTTAAAGCATAAGCTGTTTTCTACATTCTTGTATGGTTCGAAATTTGGAATGATAGTATAATTATTTTTTTTGTAAAACTGAACAGCTTCCACTTGACGGATACCAGTTTCTAAAACACAATAATTATAACCCAATTCATTGCTCCAAATCTCCAATTCTTTTAAAATTTTAGATGCAATACCTTCGCCTCTGTTTTCAGAATTTGTATACATGCGCTTTATTTCAACAGTATTTGTGTTAAACGCTTTAAAAGCACCACAACCAACAGGAATACTATTAGAATAGGCTACAATTACATTATTTAAAACATCTATATTATTGTACTGATTGTAAAAATCATGCTCATCGCCATCAACAAAAGTTAAATAATCATCTAGTTTTTTTACTAAATTTATAAAGTCTTTATTGTCAAAATTTGTTCTAATTAATTTTAGCATAATTAATTTGATGCTTTTAGGCCTAAACGCTTTCCTTCTTTTAACATGAGTTGATATGCAGCTTCATATTCATTTGGAATATCGCCTTCTAAAATGGCTTCTTTTATAGTTTCTTTAATCACACCAATTTCGCGCGATGGTTTTAAGTTGAATGTTTTCATAATTTCTTCGCCAGAAATTGGTGGTTGAAAATTACGTACGTGATCACGTGCTTCAACCTCAATAATTTTATCTCGTACTATTTTAAAGTTGTTATGATATTTGTTGAATTTTTTTGGATTTTTTGTGGTAATGTCTGCTTCGCAAAGTGTCATTAAATCTTCAACATAATCTCCAGCATCAAAAACCAAGCGACGCACCGCAGAATCGGTTGCCATATCTTGAGAAAGCACGATTGGGCGAGAGCTCATAAATACCATTTTTTGAACAAATTTCATTTTATCATTTAATGGCATTTTCAATCGCTTAAATAAATGATACACCATTTTTGAACCTTCAAATTCATGACCATGAAATGTCCAACCTACTTTTTTGCTAAACTTTTTTGTTGGTGCTTTACCAATATCGTGTAATAAAGCGGCCCAACGCAACCAAAGGTTGTCAGTATGTTTTGCAATATTATCGACAACTTCTAAAGTGTGATAAAAATTATCTTTATGACGTTGACCTTCAATTTCGTCAATACCTTTTAAAGCCGTAAGTTCTGGTAGAATGTGCTGTAGCAATCCGGTTTTTTCTAATAGTAAAAACCCTGTTGACGGCGTTTCGCTTTCCAAAATTTTATTTAATTCTACAACAATCCGTTCGTTGGTTATAATTTTAATACGATGACAGTTTTTTGAAATAGATTTTAATGATTCATCCTCAATTTTAAAATTGAGTTGTGTGGCAAATCTTATGGCGCGCATCATTCGTAAGGGGTCATCACTATAAGTAATATCTGGATTTAAAGGTGTTTTTATAATTTGATTTTTTAAATCGTCTATCCCATTAAACGGATCGAGTAAATCACCAAATTTAGTTTCGCTTAAATCTAATGCTAGAGCATTAATTGTAAAATCACGACGGTTTTGGTCGTCTTCTAAAGAGCCATTTTCCACAATAGGATTTCTGCTATTTTCGTTATAAGATTCTTTTCTTGCACCAACAAACTCTATTTCAATATCATCATACCTAAGCATTGCTGTTCCGTACGTTTTAAAGATTTGAACCTTGGGTTTATTGGGCAAGTTTTTGGCGACTTGTTTAGCGAGTTCAATCCCACTGCCAATGGCTACAATATCAATGTCTTTGGCAGCGCCACGCTTTAAAATATGGTCGCGTACAAAACCCCCAATAACAAAGCTGTCGAGTTGTAGCTCATTAGCCGATTGCGATATAATCTTAAAAATGGGATGATATAATGCTTCTTTATAATTCATTTTTTTTGTTGCCACGAATCCACGAATGTTTTTATAAAACGATTCTTTTATGGTCTAATAAATCTTTGTGAAAATTTGCTAAAATAGCGAGTTTACATTGTGATACTTTTAAGTAATTTATGCATTGAGTAGTATGCTTGTCGTTTAGGTTTTCTGTCGATTTTATTTCTAAAATAATTTTATCAAAAACCACAAAATCTGCGTAAAATTTATGTTTTAGTAAAGTGTCTTTATACGCAACGCTAAATTCTTTTTCTCTTTGAAATGGAATATTTAAACTTTTAAATTCGTATTCGATAGCATCTTTATAAACAATTTCTGAAAAACCACTTCCCAAATTATTATAAACTTCAAATAAAACCCCAACTATAGCATAGCTTTCGTCTTTATAAATAATTTTAGACATAAATATTCGTGTATTAGTGGCTGTTTTTACTCTCGAATCACCTTAATAATCCCGCTATTGCTCAATTTAATAATTGAGGAGGGTTTGTCGCAGATTTTTTCGTGATGCAAATTTACAACATAGTCTACACCTTTTAAAATGGCTGGAGCTATTTCTTTAAACGATTTTGGAGTTGGTTTATTACTAATATTTGCCGAAGTTGAAACGATTGCACCATTAAGTTTTCTTGATAATTGATAGCAAAATTCGTCATCTGGAATCCTAATAGCGATAGTGCCATCGTCAGCAATTAAATTTGAAGCTAAATTTTGAGCATCATCATAAATTATAGTGATTGGTTTTTCAGAAATATCGATGATGCTATATGCGGCTTCGGGTATTTTTTTTACATATTTTTTAAGCATTCTATCATCGGCTACCAAACAAATTAAGGCTTTGCTGTCCTCACGCTGTTTTAGTTTGTACACTTTTTTAACCGCTTCAGGGTTCGTGGCATCACAACCAATGCCCCAAACGGTATCGGTTGGATAGAGTATAAGTCCACCGTTTTTTAAGACTTGTAGTGCGTTTTTAATCTCGGTATTCATCAAAAAATTTATGAAAGACTTTCTTTTTTTACCAATAAAACTTGATAGGCGTCAATTAAAATTTTCCAGTTTTTTTCAAGCATATATGCGATTACGGTTTTGCCCTTTCCGCCACCAGGTAATCCGCAATCGTCGATAAGCACAATGGAATCTTTATGCAATTTATCTTCGATGGTTTTAAATTCTTTTAAGTGATGTTCCTGACTTTTCATTTGAATCTCCGTATCGGTTTTTGAATAGTCGTAACTATCCAAATACAAGAAATCTACGGGTTCATCAAAGGTTTTAAGAAACGCTAACGAATCGTTTAAATGCACAGTAACCGTATCGTTTAAATTTTGGTTATCAACTTCGCTTTGTGAGCCTTTTACCGAATCTTCGCTAATATCAACAGAGTGCATTTTGGCATGGTTTTGCTGCGCCCATTTTCCAAAAACTATGGTCGCGCCACCATCGCCTTTGGTGTTATTCAACCCTTCTCTGGAAGTGCCGGTTTCAATAATAGTTTTAACTTTTCTTTCGTCCAGTAGTTTAAGTGTTTTTGCAAAAGTTATTCTGCGTCTTCTGAAATTATATTTAAAAGGCATAAACGGATATAATGATTTGTGTTTTGCGAATTTTATGGCATAGTGAATCAAGACTGCCAATAGGATAACTGCAATAATTATTTTAAAAATCATTATGGGCTTTTTTAATGGTTAGGTAGCAAATTTAGGATTTACTTTTTAAATAAAATGCTTTTATAAACCTCAATATATTGTTTTGCGGCGTCATTCCAATTAAAGCTTTTGGCGTGTTTTACGTAATTTTGGGATAATTCGGTTTTGTTTTTATTGAAAATATTTAAACCTTCTTTTAAAACTTTGGCCATGTAAGTGGGTTCGAAATGATTCCAATAAAAAGCGTGTTCGCCGCCAATTTCGGGTAACGACGTGTTGTTTGATAGAAAAACGGGTTTCCCAAAACGCATGGCTTCTATGGGCGGAATACCAAAACCTTCGCGCAACGACGGAAACACAAACCCATCGCAGTTTTGCATGTAATATTGTTTGTCTAGTTCGGATATTTTTCCGGTAATAATGACACGGTTTTCCAGTTTTAACTTTTTAATGGTGTCTTGCAATCTGCCACTAGCATACCCCGTATTGTTGTTGCCCGAAAGGATTAAATCGTAGTCTGGCAAAAACGCTAACATGTCAATCAAGGCATGGAAATTTTTACGTTCGGTAAATTCGCCAATGCTAAATAGATACGGTTTTTTGGAAGTTAATTTCGGCTTATGGTTTTCGGGAATTTCAATATCGATAATCGGGTTGCCGTTATAAATAACGAATTCTGGTACATTTGGTACTTTAAAATATTGATGAGTCGATTGTTTTGCATAGTCCGAAATGTAAGTAATAGCACCGCTTCTATTGAGTTTATTTTGAAATTTTATGTTTCTTTCGTGGTTTAAATCGCTTGAAACTTCATCAATAAAATTAACATCGTGTACCGTGAGCATATATGGCATATCGTGATGTGGTTCAATCTTAATATTCTGATTTAAACAATGCCATAAATCGTATTTTTTTCTTATTCTAAAAGCTTTGTGTCGTCGTAACGAATAGTATTTTTTATAGTTAAAATAAGTACCGAATTCTTCCTTTAAAATATGGGTGTCTTTGGCGTGAAGCGTTATTTTAAAGTCCTCAATATTTGCGTTATATAGCCCTTTTATTAAATGATAATTAAATTGACCAAAGCCAAAATGTTGGTTTTTAATATTATGCGATTCTAAAAAAATATTCTGCATATCTCTTTTTTACAAAGTAAATAAATATATGTATGAAATGCTTTAGATTTTTTAAAAGAAAAAAGTAATTGTAATATTGCCTTATGAAAAAAGTGATTCATAAAGCGTATAAATCGTTTGAAAGCGAGTTGGATAATTTCATCGAAAATTTTGATGTGCTTGGTGAAGATTTTGGCAATCAAGAAAGAAATTCACTCAAATTATTTCAATTGGGTGATGAAACGATTAACGTTAAATCGTTTAAAGTGCCGAATCTAATCAATCAAATCGCGTATCGTTTTTTTAGAAAAAGCAAAGCGCAACGCTCATTTGAATACGCCAATAAGCTGAAAGATTTAAACATCGGCACTCCGCACCCTGTGGCGTATTACGAATTTAAAACTCCTTTTTTATTCAAAAAAAGCTATTATATAAGCGAGCAGATTGATTGTGATTATACGTATCGGGAATTAACAACCGATTTTAACATTCCAAATTACGATGCCATTCTCAGAGCCTTTACACGATTTACATTCGATTTGCACGAAAAAGGGGTTCATTTTTTAGACCATTCCCCAGGAAACACGTTAATTAAAAAAACCGAAAAAGGTTACGATTTTTATTTGGTGGATTTAAACCGCATGGAGTTTAAGGATTTGGATTTTGAAACCCGGATTAAAAATTTCTCAAAATTAACCATCCATAAATCGATGGTAGAGGTGATGAGTGATGAATACGCCAAATGTTCTGGAGAAAACTACGAGACCATTTTTAATTTAATGTGGTACGAAACCGAAGCTTTTCAAGAAAAATACCACCGAAAAAGACGTTTAAAAAAGAAGTTTAAATTTTGGAAGACCTATTGAGTTTTTGAAGTTCTTTATAGCGGTAATAAACCCCATAAGCACTTAAATAACAAATTTGAAAACCAGCTATTCCATCTAAAAAACCAAGCCTAAAAACATAGTTTACCACAAACTTGTAAAATGGCCTAAATATAAAATGGAAAGTGTTGGCTTTTTTGCCTTTTTTAAAAAGCTCTAAAGCTTTAAGGCTTGCATAGTGCTCCATTTTTGCTTTATAGTGGGCAGCGCTATCAAAGCAATAATGCAACATATTGTGTTTTAAAATACCGCTTTTGCCATCAATTTTGGGCATTTCGTGTACTATTTTGTCCTCAATATATTTAACCTTGTTTCTTTTGAATAACCGGTAAGTGGTATCGGTTTGAAAGCCGCTAAAACGGATTCTTTTTTTCTTAAAATAATACAAGCGTTTAACCATAAATGCCGCAATATCGGTGGGATTGTTAACTGTTGCAGTTATTTCGGTTTTTAATTTACCGGTTAAGCATTCATCGGCATCAATAAACAAAACCCAATCGTGAGTGGCTTGTTGTAAGGCAAAATTCCTTTGGTCTGCAAAGTTTTTAAATTTGCGTTTTATGGTGGTAACGTGTTTAAATTCAGCTAACTTTTCAAGCGTTCCGTCTGTACTAATAGAATCTATAACTATAATTTCGTCAGCAAAACTAATATTGTTTATAACGGCTTCAATGTGGTTGATTTCGTTATACGTGATAAGTAAAGCCGATATTTTTTTAGAATTCTTCAATTTAGAAGTAAAGATTTAAAAGCATTATTTATTGAGTTCCTTTTTAACTTTTTGTAGTGCCGAAGCTATTATTTGATGCATGTCGTAATACTTATATTCGGCAAGTCTACCACCAAAAACAACGTTGTTTTCTTGTAGCGACAGGACTTTGTATTGCTGATATTTATTTTGATTGTCGTCGTTATTAATAGGGTAGTAGGCTTCTTTTTCTTTTGTCCATTGTTCGGGGAATTCTTTGGTTATAACGGTATGGTTTTGTTTGCCAAATTCGAAATGTTTATGCTCGATAATTCGGGTGTACGGAATATCACCATCGTTATAATTTACTACGGCATTGCCTTGGTGGTTTTCTTTTTCCAAACGCGTGTTTTCAAAGCGCAGCGAGCGGTATTCTAAATTCCCGAACTTATAATTATAGAATTCGTCTATTTTTCCGGTGTACACAATTTTTGAAGCTAATTTGCTTAATGCTTCTTTATTTTCAAAAAAATCAACATTGGTTTTTGTTTCAATACCTTCCAATAAACCATCAATAATTTTGTTGTAACCACCTATGGGAATACCCTGATATTTATCGTTAAAATAGTTGTTGTTAAAGGTATAACGCACGGGTAAGCGTTTAATAATAAAGGCAGGAAGTTCGGTTGCTTTTTTGCCCCATTGCTTTTCGGTGTATTCTTTTATCAGCGTTTCGTAAACGTCCTTTCCTATTAAAGATAAGGCTTGCTCTTCTAGGTTTTTCGGATTTTTAAAACCGTATTCTTTTATCTGGCTTTCTATAATTTTTTTAGCTTCATTGGGTGTTTTTGTGCCCCATAACTGGTAAAAGGTGTTCATGTTAAAAGGCAAATTGTACAGTTTTTCTTTAGAAATTGAAACGGGGGAATTCACATAATTATTAAATTCCGCAAATTGGTTTACATAATCCCAAATCTGTTTATCGTTGGTATGAAAAATATGGGCGCCGTATTTATGTACGTTAATACCGTCCACATTTTCACAGTACACATTGCCTCCCACATGGTTTCTTTTATCGATAACCAAGCATTTTTTTCCAGCTTTGGTGGCTTCGTGCGCAAATACGCAGCCAAATAATCCGGCACCAACAATTAAATAATCATACTTTTGCATACTTTTATATTTTTAACAAAACTAGAATATTAATTTCCTAAACAAAACTTTTTAGCCTTTATGTATTACATTTCCAGAAATTATAAGTCGTTATTTAATGCCGCAGGAAAAGCAAAAACCGATTGCGAAATATCATTGCAAAACTTAGGGTTTAAAAACCTTGGGTTTAAACAATCGTCTATCCCTAGTTCTGCTATTGGAACGATAAAGAATTTTCTTGGAATTACAATAGCTTTGTTACGTTTGCCGTTTAAGTCGACAATCTGCACGCAATATCCCAATAATAAATTTAGAAAACTAATCTTGTTTTTTGCGAAATTCAAACGCTGTAAAATAATTACGATTGTACACGATGTAAGATGCTTAAAAGGACGGGTAAAAGATGTTGAAAAGGAACTGTCTAAAATAGTGTGCTCCGATGTTATAATTGTGCACAACGATTCTATGAAGCAATGGTTTTTAAATCAAGGCACAACAATACCTATCGTGGTTTTGGGTATTTTCGATTATGTTTCTGAAGAAAAACCAATCCAGAATATAAACAGAATTAAAAAAGATACATACAATATTGCTTACGCTGGTGGCTTTGGCGAAGGTAAAAACGCGTATATTTTCGATTTTGATGTTTTAGGAAACAGCAAGTATAATTTAAAATTATACGGTATTGGTTTTGATGGAAGTAAACGAAAAGTGAGTGAAGAAGAATCTGTTATTTTTTATGAAGGTGCTTTTCCTTCCGATCAAATTGCACATAAAATTGAAGCCGATTTTGGTTTGGTGTGGGATGGTATTTCAACCGAAGCTTGTAGTGGTGATTTAGGCGAATATTTAAAATATAACAATCCGCATAAAACTTCATTGTATTTATTGTGCGGACTACCTGTTATTGTATGGGACAAAGCCGCTATTGCCAGTTTTATAGTTGAAAATAAGGTGGGCATTGCGGTTTCTAATTTAAAGGATTTGAATGCTATTTTAGAAAACGTAACAGAATCTGATTATAAAACCATGAAAACCAATGTTTTGAAAGTTCAAGAAAAAGTGATGCAAGGACAATTTGTTGAAACTGCTGTAAAAAAAGCTTTGGAGACTTTGAAGAGTTAAATTTGGTATGACACTAAAAAATCCTCAAGTTTATAAATAAACAATTCGGGTTTAAATTTTTGATATAAAGCTGATGCTTCATTTTTGTATTCCTTTTCGGGTTTTGTGTACAACTCGGGCATGTAATCTTTTAAATGCACACTTAGGTTGTTTTCATCTTCAAAAAGATTCCACGACGCTTTGTCAATCCACGGGGAATAAATGGCAAAGGTTTTAATATTTAATGCTTTCGCCATATTTATAGCTCCACCTTCGTTGCCTATTACCGCATCGCAATGATGCGTTATCGCTAAAAATCCCCTTAAACTTTTCCCGAAAACATGAAATTTAATATGCTTTTTGGTTTTGCATAAATTTAAAATCGCTTTAGCTTGTGTTTCTTGTTTTGGAATGTAATTAAACAGAATTTGTGCACTGGTTTTCTCAACAATGGCATCAATAACTTTTGCCATATAAGGAAACGGATAGGTTTTATTATCGCCACTACCCAAAACGCTAATCATAAACAACTGTTTGTTTAAATCTATTTGATGTTTTTCTAAAAAACGTTTGCTATTCGAAATTTCGCTATCGGTTAAATAGATTTTTGGTTTAATTGATGTTGCTTCAATTCCTAAAGGCTGTAACAACTGCATTCTATTAATAATGGCTAAGCCAGATTTTCCATTAGTGCTTTGTTGTCTTTTTATATTATGATGATAGAAGAGCGAGCTATAATATTTATAATAAGAAATTTTGGTTTTTGCTTTAGAAAAAGCCGTAATCAAATTACTTGAAAGTTTTGAATAGACATCAATGACAATATCGTATTCTTTTTTTCTAATTGATTTTACGAGCTTAAAAAGCGCTTTTTTACTGCTTTCGGCTTCCTTGGTAAAAAAAATAAAATTATCAATAAACGGATGGTGCTCTACAACAGGAAAAGTATGCTCGTTAATCAAATAGTCCAATTGGGCATTTGGGTATTTCTGTCTAAGCGCCTCAAACAGTATACTGCTTGTAAGCACATCGCCAATCATTTTCTGCTGTATGACTAAAATTTTCATTCCATCACCAAATTACAAACAAAAAATTCCAAATTCCAATTTTATACGCATTGGAATTTAGAATTTAGTTTTTGAAGCTTTAAAATTTATACCGCAACATTGTGCTCACGCAATGCATCATTAAGCGATGTTTTCTTATTTGTGCTTTCTTTACGTTTGCCAATTATTAAAGCACAAGGCACATTATAACTACCAGCAGCAAATTCTTTTGCATAACTACCAGGAATAACCACAGAACGCGCAGGAACTTTTCCTTTGTACTCAATAGGTTCATCTCCAGTTACATCAATTATTTTTGTACTCATAGTTAAAACAACACCAGCACCTAAAACCGCTTCGGTTTCTACACGAACGCCTTCAACAACAATACAGCGACTGCCTATAAAAGCATTATCCTCAATAATTACTGGAGCAGCTTGTAAAGGTTCTAAAACGCCACCAATACCAACACCACCAGATAAGTGTACGTTTTTGCCAATTTGTGCACAACTACCAACAGTTGCCCAAGTGTCAACCATAGTGCCTTCATCAACATAGGCGCCAATATTTACATAACTCGGCATTAATATGGTACCGCTGGAAATGTAGGCTCCGTGACGTGCAACGGCATGTGGCACAACACGGATTCCTTTTTCAGCATAACCCCTTTTTAATGGTATTTTATCATGAAACTCCATAGGGCCAGCCTCAATAGTTTCCATTTTTTGTATAGGAAAGTATAAAACAACAGCTTTTTTAACCCATTCGTTAACCTGCCATCCGTTTGCTATAGGCTCAGCAACTCGTAATTCGCCTTTATCTAATAAATCAATAACGCTTCTAATGGCGATCGTAGTAGCTTTTTCTTTTAAAAGTTCTCTATTGTTCCAAGCGTTTTCAATGGTTTGTTGTAATTCTGTCATTGGTATTTATATTTTAAGCAAATATAATGTCTAAGATTCAAAATAAAGCGTGAAATGTCTATAATATAGATTGCGTATATGGTAAAAATTTTAGCCTTATAAAGTGAATTTTTCAAAAAATTAAAGACGATTTTCACTTTTAAGGAAATAAATAAATCGATGAAATACATTTTAAGCGTATTTAGTAGTTAAAAACACGCCGTTCAACTATTCATCGGCAGAAGTCCTACCGTTTTCTAATAAACGAAAATTCAATGTGTTACAACTAATTTATTGGGTTAAGCTTTAATGCACTTCTATATTTGAACCATTAAACGAAACCAAATCTGATGAAAACAAATATTTACATATTATTAATTTTATTACTTTCTTTTTCTTTTGCAAGTGCACAAGACAATGTAGTAAAAGTTGAAACTGAAAATACTATTACAGTTTCTGATAATGATGAAGATGTTACTGTTACTATTAAAAGTGATAATAATGTAGTAAATAAAGAGGAAACTAAAACTAATACTGTTGAAGTAAAAGAAAATGTAGCAAAAACTAATAGTGATATTAGAGTATATTTAAACCGTGTAAGAAAGGTTGAAAATATTAAATGGTTATTTCCTAAAATAAATAAAGCTAAAGTAGCATAAAAATAAAGTTCAAATATTAATAATTAAGGTTAAATTATTTAAGAGACTGTCTGTAAAGGCAGTCTTTTTTATTTTAATACACTATTTTTGAATAAAATTAATTATGGCTCGTATTTTAGCAATAGATTATGGTATGAAACGTACAGGAATAGCAGTAACGGATGAGTTACAGATTATTGCCTCTGGACTTACTACAGTTTATACTAAAGAGCTTATCGCGTTTTTAAAAGACTATGTAAATAAAGAAAAGGTTGAATTGTTTTTAGTAGGAGAACCTAAACAGATGGATAATACAGCTTCTGAAAGCGAAATACTAATTCAACCATTTTTAATAAAACTTAAAAAACAATTTCCAAATATTCCTATATTAAGAGTTGATGAACGTTTTACCTCCAAAATGGCATTTCAAACCATGATTGATAGTGGTTTAAAAAAGCAACAACGTAAAAATAAAGCCCTAATTGATGAAATTAGTGCAACTCTTATTTTGCAAAGCTATCTATACTCTAAATAGTTTTATAAAAGATGTATTTTTAAGCATAAATACTTCCCATAAATATTAAGTATTGTATTTTTGCAAAAATTAAATAATGTAACCGTAATGATTTTACCAATTGTAGCCTATGGTGACCCAGTTTTAAAGAAGAAAAGCACAGATATTACAAAAGAATATCCGAATTTAGATATGCTTTTAGAAAACATGTTCGAGACTATGTACAACGCTTTTGGTGTTGGTTTAGCTGCACCACAAATAGGATTACCAATTCGTCTGTTTTTAGTCGATACCACACCTTTTTCTGAAGATGAAGAGCTTTCAGAAGATGAGCAAAATGCATTAAAAGATTTTAAACGTGTTTTTATAAATGCTAAAATAATTAAAGAAGAAGGCGACGAATGGGCTTTTAACGAAGGCTGTTTAAGTATTCCAGATGTTAGAGAAGATGTATTTAGAAAACCAAAAATTACGGTTGAATATGTTGATGAGCATTTTAAAAAACACACCGAAGTTTTTGAAGGTTTAATTGCTAGAGTAATTCAACACGAATACGACCACATTGAAGGCATATTATTTACCGATAAATTATCGAGTTTAAAAAAGCGTTTAATAAAAGGAAAGCTAAATAATATATCAAAAGGAAAAATTAATGTTGATTACAGAATGCGTTTTCCTGATCAAAAAAAGAAACGATAATAGTTGCACTATATTATTAAACAATTGATATTTGCCACTTTTAAAAAAAAAATAATTTATGGGTTTAGATAAAGTATTAGCTATTTCTGGGAAACCAGGTTTGTATAAACTAATAGCACAAACAAGAGGCGGTTTTGTAGCAGAATCGTTAATAGATAATAAACGTATATCTGTAAGTGTACAACAAAATGTTAGTGTTTTAAGCGAAATAGCTATTTATACATTAACAGAAGAGGTTCCTTTAAGACAAGTTTTCACTACTATTAAAGATAAAGAAAAGGGAGGGCAAACAAGTGTTAAGCCAAAAGATAGCAAAGATAAATTAGAAGAATATTTTTTTGATGTTTTGCCAGACTATGATGAAGATAGAGTATATGCAAGCGACATCAAAAAGGTTTTGCAATGGTATAATTTATTACATCAACATAATATGCTAAGTCTTTTAGATGATGAAAATAATGAGGTAAAAATTCATGATGAAGAAGAGTAATGCAAATTAATTATTGTCTAGTCCTAAATAATCGATACAGATTAATAAAGGATTAAATTTATAAATTAAACCTGAACAATATTACTATTGTTCAGGTTTTTTGATTTATATCGTTTTGGTTTTAAAGTGTTTTGTTGATGCATTTGTATTGGAGTTAACATGTTGTTAGACCAATGCGGTCTTTTTTTATTGTAAATTTTTATTGCATTTTTAATTAAAATGATCCTTAGCTTTAAATCCACATTGTGTTTCGCTATACCAAATTCTTGTTTTAAAATACCATTTATACGTTCTGCGATAGCATTTTCATAAGGATCATATTGTTCAGTCATACTTGGTTTTATAAAGTTATCTTTTAGTTTTTCTTGATAGTCATCAGAACAGTATTGTAAACCTCTATCAGAATGATGAATCAAACCTTTTTGTTTATATTTTCTGTTTTTAATAGCCATTTCCAAAGCTAATATAGAACCAGATGCATTTAAACTGTTAGATACATTATACCCTACAATCTTCTTAGAATAAGCATCTGTAACCAAAGCGAGATAAGATGGATTTTTTCTGTTTCCTGTGTATGTGATATCACTAACCCAAACTTGTTCTGGTTTTTTAATTTCTAAAGTACTTATTAAGTTTTTGTGTTTTCTAAAACGATGATGTGAGTCTGTTGTAACATGATAACTTCGTTTTGGTTTTATAAGTAAATGGTTTGCTCTTAGTATTCTAAAGAGTTTATCTCTACCAATATTTAAAGCTGTTAATTGTGTTTTCAGTATATGATAAAGCTTTCGAGTTCCAAGATTTGGCATGGATATGCGAACGGATTGCACTAGTGCTATTACTTTTTGGGCAACACTTTGTTTTTGTCTTTTGGATTGTATCGACCTATAGTAAACCTGTCTATCAATCCCGAGTAAATAACAGGTAGAAACTACTGTTTCTTTGTGGGCTTCTTTGAAGCGGTCAATAACTCGGGATTGTAATTTTTTCTAACATCAATATTATATTCCTTTTCGACCATATCAACCATCATATCAAAAAGAATCACTTTTTTATCTGCGCGTTCTGCTAGATATTCAGCTCTTGCTTTCTGCTTTTCTAATAGTTTTACTTGCTGTTCTAATTCTAAAATACGTTGCTCGGGAGTTGTAGACATACTGGTGGAGATTTGTTCTTGCCAGTCAAAGTTACCATATTTTTTTAACCATCTGGTAATGGTCGAACCAGCTTGAATGCCATATTTGTCACGTGCTTGGCTTCTAGTTAGAAATCCTTGCTCTATTTCTTGGACAACTTCTAGTTTAAAAGAAAGGGAGTAATCTTTTTGGGTACGCTTAACGTAACCTGTGTTTTCTGATGTTTTCATTACACTAAAGTTTTAGTGTATCGCTATTTCAGGACGGGACATATTTTTATATAAAAAAAAACCTCTATAAACGGAGGTTTTTTTACGCCTTATTTTGTAAGGAGTTAAACCTAAAAGCGACCTTAAAACACTAACAAAAACTATTTGCAAAATGAAATCACTTTGGTTCTTTGATGATGTGAATCTTTTTAAAGTATTATGTCCCCATAAGTTTAAAGCCTACAAAGCTGAGCATGATTTTGATGCCTACAAAAAGAAAGACTATATATATTTTGAAGAAGACTCAGCAAATAAAGTATATCTTATAGAAAAAGGAAAAGTAAAGATTGGTTATTATAGCGAAGCAGGAGATGAAGTCGTTAAAGCTATTTTAACTCGCGGCGAATTGTTTGGAGAAACCGCTATTTTAGGAGAATCTATTAGAGAAGAGTTTGCCCAATCTATTGATAATACTACAAGTATTTGTCCAATATCAGTAGATACTATGCATGATTTAATGCGAAATAATCAAACTTTTAGTTTTAAAATATATAAAGTTATTGGTTTCAAATTAAAGAAATTAGAACGTCGACTTCAGTTATTATTATTTAAAGATGCTAAAACACGACTTGTTGAATTTTTAGATGAGTTATGTTCAGATTATTGTTACGACTGCGAAAAAACTGGAGATAAAGTTATAAATCACCCTTATACTCAAAAAGATATAGCTTCACTAATCGGCACATCTCGACCTACTTTAAATATTCTTTTAAATGAGTTAAAAGAAGAGAAAGTTATCGAGTTTTCAAGAAAAGAAATAAGAATTCATAAAAAAATTGCTTAATGTTAGATGGCTAACATTTTATAAAATTATTGTGCTATACTTTTGAAATATAAATAATTTTAAAAAAATAGCGATGATAAAAAAAATGTTTTTTGCAATATTAGCAATAGGAATTTTAACTACATCTTGTAGTAATGATGATGAACTAACTACTGCTGGTTTAACTTTAAACTTAACAGGTTTAGAAGAATTAGGTAGCGATTATGTTTACGAAGGTTGGATTATTGTAGATGGAGCTCCAGTTTCTACAGGAACTTTTTCTTCAGTTGCATTTCCGCAAACTTTTATTGTTGACGCAGCTCAATTGGCAAAGGCTACAAAATTTGTACTTTCAATAGAACCTAAAGTAGATTCAGACCCTGCTCCAGCTGCGACAAAAATTTTAGCTGGGGATTTTTCTGGTAAATCTGCTGCTGTAAGCTCTAAAGGTATTGTTGCTGATTTTAGTACAGCTTCTGGAAAGTATATTTTAGCAACTCCAACAGATATGGATGATACTAACGAAGCTAGTGGCGTTTGGTTTTTAGATAACACCAATGCACCACCTCCTGTTGCTGGATTAAGTTTGCCAGAACTACCTGAAGGCTGGAAGTACGAAGGTTGGGCTGTAGTAGACGGTAAGCCGTTAAGTACTGGAACATTTACAAAAGTTGCAGCAACCGATGATGCAGCTCCGTTTAGTGGTAGCGAACCTTTACCAGCACCAAATGGAGCAGATGGATTTTTTCCTGGAGAAGACTTTTTACAAAATGCACCAGCCGGGGTTACTTTTCCAACAGATTTAAAAGGCGCAACCATAGTAATTTCTGTTGAGCCAAGCCCAGATAATAGTCCAGCACCATTTACATTAAAGCCTTTAGCTCATGTAGTTCCTACAGATGTGATGAATCATACTGTTTTAAATATGGGAACTGGCCCAGTTGTTTCTTTAGCAGGAACAGTATCTAGATAAAAAGTATTTTAAATACTTTGTTTTTGTTAGATTTGAAGCATAGTTTCGACTTAGAAACTATGCTTTTTTTATTTAAGACTTATGAAGATTACCAAATCAAAAAGGAATAATATAATTTTTTTAATTGTTTTTGCGGTTTTATTAATTCCGCAAACACGAAAACCTATACAAGTATTTTTACAAAAAGGATTGGCGCTAATTAGTCCGCCAGTAATAAATGAGAATAAGCAATCTAGTATAACAGACTACAATTGGAAGCTTAAAAATGAAAGCGGAACAATTCTCAATTTTGAAGACACTAAAGAAAAAGTTGTATTAGTAAACTTTTGGGCAACGTGGTGTCCGCCATGTATTGCAGAAATGCCGAGTCTTCAAAAACTTTATAATGACTATAATAATAAGATTGAATTTGTATTTGTTTCAGATGAATCGTTTAAAACTATTAATTCATTTTTAGAAAAGAACAACTATACTTTTAAAGTTTATAACGAAGCTTCAAAATCAGAGTTCTTTAATGTAAGAGGTATTCCAAGAACGCTTTTAATCGATAAAGAAGGCAAGGTTGTTATTGATAAAACGGGGGCTGCCAATTGGAATAGTGATTCGGTTAGACAGACTATAGACGATTTATTAAAATGATGTTTTGCTAAAGTGTTTTAAAAATGCTTTTATAAAACTCCAAGAAGATAGTGACCACATAATTTTTAATTCTTCAAAAAAAGTAGATTCTTCATCAAGAAATTTAAACATGGTCTCCACTGAATTTTTAGCATAAAACTGTTGAAAAATCCATTCACCTTTATGGTTTTCATCTTTTAAAACCTTTAAAAATACTTTATCGTAAAACTTGTATTTTCTTTTAAATAAATTATTTGAAGGTGTTTTGTTAACTTTAATATTCTCAATAATTTTAGCAACTTTTTTTTCGGTGTGTTTAAATGAGTAACCTGTTGATCCTTTTACCCAACCACCACCAGTACCAATTTTAGTAATGCGTTTTGTGTTGTATTTATCAAAAGGAAAATTAGTCATTGGTATTTGCCCAGTTTCGGTTTCAATAATAATATAACTATCAATTTTTAAATACTCTTTTATATAATTTTTGATGTATTCATCGTAACTTTCGTCATTTACAAGTTGTTCAGTAAAATAAGTAAACTCTACTAAAGCTTCGGTTTTAGAGAAAGGTAATACATAAGTGAATGTAGTTTGATTGCCGTCTTTTAAACGATAATCCATCATAATAACTTTACTATCATCAAAAACATCGGTTTTAGTTTTAATAACCCATCCTTTAAAATGTTGTGTTATGGAAATGCTTTGTTTCGAATATTCTGAAAAATTTTCAGGAATTCGACTATCAAAAGCATGAGAAGTCGTAAAAGTATTTTCTTTGGTCGTTATAAATACGTTGTCGTTTTCTTCTTTAACCGATTTTACGCTGTCTATTATAAAATGAATATTAGGATTTTGTTTAAGGCGATTTTTAGCTTCTTTATAAAAATCAATAGAACGAATAGATTTATATGTATAAGGTTTAAGCTCCAAATCGATTGTTTTTTTTGAAGTGATAACTGAGGCTTTGTTCCAAGATTTATGGCTGATATTATTCCATTGCGAAGGTTCTGTTTCCCAAAAACTCCAAGTTTTATCATTAACGTTTTTTTTAGAAGAATCAATTAACGCAATTTGCTTATTATCAAAAAAAGCATTGGAAGCCATTTTTAAAGCCAGTTGTAAACCCGCTAAACCATTTCCTATGATAATGTAATCGAAATGGGTATTATTAGACATCTAAAACAAAAAGTTTACTTTTTAAAATATTTAAAAGGCACAAACAGCATTCCGAAGCATTCACCTTTTTCTTTTCCTAAATGTTTATGATGTATTTTATGAGCGCGTCTTACACCTTTTGCATACCAATTATTGGCATTTCTAAAGAGTTTAAAACGTTGGTGTATAAAAATATCGTGCACAATAAAATATGATAAACCGTAAGCAAAAATGCCTATTCCTATGGGCAGACCAATCCACAAACCGTTATACTTCCAAAGTAAAAAAAATGTAATACTAACTATAGCGTAAAAAATAAAAAAAGCATCATTACGCTCAAACCAACTGTCGTGGTCTTTTTTGTGGTGATCTTTATGTAAACTCCACAGAAAGCCATGCATTACATATTTATGAGTAAACCACGCCATAAATTCCATAAAGCAATAAGTACTTAAAAAAACAAGTATCCAAAGTAAAGTTTGCATGCTTAAAATTACATTAATTTTAGTTGATATTTTATATAACTGCGCATTAAAAGTTCAACTTTTTTAGGATTTGAGACTCTAATACGTGCATTTTTAATTTGTAAGGCTGGTGTTTTTTTTAATTTTTTCAATAACTGTCTGTAATATCTGTATGCCATAAATACACCAAATTTAGCTTCGTTGGGTAGTTTTTTTATGCCAATTAATCCTTTTTCGAAATCTAACTCTATGTCGTCAATTATCTTTTGTTTTGAAGTTTCGTCCAGATTTTTTAAATCGGTATTTGGAAAATAACTTCTCTTTAAACCTTCAAAATCTGCTTTTAGATCTCTTAAAAAGTTCACTTTTTGAAAAGCAGAACCCAAAGCCATAGCAGTTTCCTTTAGCTCATTATATTTTTCGTTATCACCTTTGACAAATACCTTTAAGCACATTAGCCCAACAACATCAGCCGATCCATAAATGTATGCCTTGAATTCTTCTTCGGTTAAATATTTAGTTTTGTATAAATCTGTTCTCATGCTATTCATAAAAGCATCTACTAAATCCTTATCGATGTTGTACTTATGGTAAGTATGTTGAAATGAATTTAATATAGGATTTAAGCTAATTTTATTTTTTAAAGCAAGTTCTAAATCTTCATTAAATCTATTAAAAAGTTCTTCTTTGTTATAATCGTGAAAAGAATCTACAATTTCATCTGCAAAACGCACAAAACCATAAATATTATAAATATGAGATCTGATACTAGAATAAAGCATTTTTGTAGCTAATGAAAAAGATGTACTATAGGTTTTAGTTACAAGCTTGCTTGAGTTATAAGAAACGGTATCAAAAAGTGATTTCATATGTTTTAACTATGATGTTTAGTAATTAAATTTGCTGCCAATTTCCCTGATATTAACGATGGTGGTACTCCAGGACCAGGTACAGTTAATTGTCCAGTAAAAAATAAATTTTTCACTTTTTTACTTTTTAATTTGGGTCTTAAAAAGGCTGTTTGTGATAATGTATTAGCCATACCATAAGCATTACCTTTATAAGAGTTATAATCTTTTATAAAATCGTTTAAACAAAAACTTTCTTTAAATATAATATCATTTTTTACATGTTGAGAAGTTAAATTCTCAAATCGAGATATAATTTTTTCAAAATACTGGTCTCTAAGTTCTTGTGTATCTTCAATACCTGGTGCTAACGGAATTAAAAATATACCAGCTTCTTTTCCTTCGGGAGCACTACTAGAGTCCGTTTTACTTGGGAAACTAGCATAAAAAAGTGGATTTTCTGGCCACTTAGGGGTATCGTAAATGGCTTTGGCATGCGTTTCAAAATCAACATCAAAAAACAAAGTGTGGTGATTTACATGTTTTAATTTTTTATTAAACCCAACATAGAATAAAAGAGAAGAAGGGGCGAATGTTTTTTTGCTCCAATATTTTTCTGAATATTGTCTGTACGGTTTGTCTAAAAGTGTTTCGGTATGATGATAATCTGCACCACTTAACACAATATCTGACAGATAGGTTTTACCGTTTGAAATGATGCCTCTAGCTTCTCCATTTTCAACTATAATTTTATCAATTGGTGATTCGGTTTTAATATTTACTCCAAGTTCTTTTGCTAAACTTTCAATAGCTAATATAACTTGATACATCCCTTTTTTTGGATGAAAAGTACCTAAGCCAAAATCGGCATAATTCATAAAACTATAAAACGATGGTGTATCGCTAGGTTTTGCTCCTAAAAATAAAACAGGAAATTCTAAGATTTTAATTAATCTGTCATTTTTAAATTCTTTTCTAACATCTCTTTTAATGGTGCTAAAAAATTGATTTATTTTTTTTATAGTTGTAGGTGTAATAAGCTCTAACGGAGAAATTCCTGGGTTGTAGACTAAATCTTTTATAGCAACCTCATAATTATCTTTAGCGTCTTTTATAAACTTATTTAATTTTTTAGAGCTACCAGATTCCTCTTTTTCAAAGGCTTTTGTGATTTTTTCTAGTGTGTCTTCAATGGTTATAAAATCGTCTTTACCATAATAAACGCTATAAGCAGGATTTAGCTTTTCTAAAGCATAATATTCTGAAGGTTTTTTGTTGAAATCTGAAAAAAATCGTTCAAAAACATCAGGCATCCAATACCAAGTTGGACCAATATCAAAAACAAATCCATCTTTTTTAAGTTGTCTTGCACGACCACCTATAGTTGCATTTTTTTCAAATATTGTTACATTACAACCAGCTTTTGCTAAGTAGCAAGATGCTGCTAGAGAAGAAAACCCGGAACCAATTATATTTATAGTTTGTTTCATTTGTTTAACAAATATACAAAAATGCTAAACAATATTATAATAATATTTATAAATCTTTAACTAAACTTTCTATTGAATTGTAGGTTTTAACTTTTTCTGGTAGATTATATAGTTCAACTGAAGATAATTTTGATCCTAAAATCCTAAAATCAGAAGATGTATTTTTTAAAAGTAACTCATTAAATTTATTAATATAGTTTTGAATATTTTCAGCTTCAGGATATACTGTAAAATAAGATACAAATGTAATGTTATCAAAAAACTCAAGTAAGTTTATTAGACTGTCCATAGGCACGCTTTCTCCAAGAAAAATAGTGTGGTAACCTTTGCTTCTTAATTGATAATTTACAAATAGTAATCCAATATCATGAATTTCATTCTCTGGTAAAAAGAGAACAAAGGTTTTAGATTTTGGTTTTGGTTCTAAACTTTGTAATCTTTCAATATTTAATAGAATTTTTTGCTTTATGTGTATGGATAAAAAATGTTCGTGTGCAGGTGTAATGGTGCTTGTTTGCCATAGTAAACCAATTTCGTTTAATAAAGGTAAAAATACAGTATAGAATATTTCACTAAAGGTTTTGTTTTCTAGTAGGTTATTGTATGTACTGTAAAAAAGAACTTGATCAAAATTAATCATTGCCATTTTTAAAGCATTAATGGCATGGTCTTCAACTTTTGCTCTAGATGCAATTTCTCTAACTTTTATAGGTATTTCTTCTTCTTTTAAATTAGCAATTTTAGAGACTTTAAGTCCATTATTATTTAGATAAGATATATTTAATAGCTTTTGTAAGCTAGTTAAACTGTAATTTCTAATGTTAGTTTCTGTTCTATTCGGACTAAGTAAATTATATCGTTTTTCCCAGATTCTTATAGTATGAGCTTTTATACCAGTAAGATTTTCTAAGTCTTTTATACTGAAGTTAATCTGAATATTGTTCATTAATAATCAATTTATGTTAGACAAAAGTAATGATAATAATTAATAAATTGATAAAAATTTAATGAAATAGAAGAGTTAAGTTAATTGAAGAATAGTTTTTTAAGTAAAAGTGCGCACGAGAAGATTCGAACTTCCACATCCTAAACGGATACTGGCCCCTCAAGCCAGCGCGTCTACCAATTCCGCCACGTGCGCAAAAATAAAGTGTATAAAATAGAAAAGTTAAGTGAACTATGCTTAACAAGTATAAGCGCGATTAACGCGTCTTATTTGTATTTTAAAAATTAAATGAACTTGAATGAATGCTATTGCATTTAAAAATCAAATATAATCATTGTTGATGTTTACTATATCAAAATAAGCTAAAAAATTATAGAAATTATATTCATTCTAATCGTTTTAGCGGCTAAGTTCCAAATTATTTTGTTTAAACAGATTGGTGTTTTATTGTTAGCTTTTTAACAGTGTTAAGTTTTGTTTGAATTAATAATTGAGCTCAACTTAAAATACCCCCTTTTTTGGTCTGTTTATACCTGTATAGTATTTGGGTTCATTTGTAAATTTGATTCTAATAAATAATTGTTATTAACCCGCATTATTATGAATGTTATTCTACGTTTTACACTGTTTTGCTTATTTCTATTTCAAATACAGTTAGAAGCGCAAAACCCAAGCACCTTATATCAAAACTGGACAGATGCTCAAGTTAATAGCACCGTACCTATATTACCAACATTTAGTTATGCAGGATATCATAATGGAGAGGTTGGTTTGCCAAATTCATTTACACAACAAACTTACAATGTTACAGATGCCACTTATGGTGCTATAGCTAATGATGGTATTTCTGATAAATCAGCAATTATGGCTGCTATTGCTGCCGCAGAAGCAAATCCAAATGGTGGTATTATTTTTTTTCCTCCTGGGAGATTTGTAGTGAATGATGGGAATATTGATGATTTAAGTGAAGTTATAAGAATATCAAAAAGTAATATTGTAATTAAAGGAAGTGGATCTGGAATAGGAGGTACTGAGTTATATCAAAAAGATAATACCACGCATCCAGATATGGCAACTAAAGATTGGGTTTGCCCATATTTATTTATGTTTTGGAATGGAGAGGATTCTGCAAACAATTTTATTACAAATGTAACAGGAAATGCTGACAGAGACACCTATTCCATAGAAGTAAACAATGCTTCAGGGATTTCTGTAGGGCAATGGATAGAAATGTATATTAAAGATACTAATTCAGCATTGTTAACTGAAGAACTTTCACCATATACCACAGCAGACCTTTTTGAACCACAGAATTTAAAGATTGTTAATGATGGTGTAGAAGTTAGGGAGATTCATAAAGTTGTTAGTAAAAGTGGTAACACTATTACGTTTAAAGAACCAATTCACAGAGAAGTTAATGCTACTTACAATTGGAAAATTAATAATTTCAAGGCGCTTGAAGAAGTAGGAATTCAAGATTTAAAATATACTGGAGGTTTTACATATAATCATATACATCATAGAGCACCACAAGAATTATATCCAGGAGAACCAGTAAGTGGACCACATGCGTATTTAAGTTCGTCAGGATGGAGCGGTATTCAATTTAACCATGTTATAAATGGGTGGATTTCAAATGTAGAATTTTCAGATATGTCTCAAGTGGCACAGTTTAAATTTTCTGCATATTGTACAGCTTTAAATAATACATATACAGGAAATCCAGGGCATAATTATATAGTAACAAACTCTGCAACGGGATGTTTTATTGGTAAAAATATTGATAATACGTTGGGTATTTGGCACGGGTGTGGTGTAAATGCGGTGTCTATTGGAAATGTTCTTTGGAGAAATGAGAGTCCACAAAACGGAAATTCAGGTATGGAAATTCATGCAAGTCAACCAAGGTCTACTTTGTTTGATTTTTGTAAGGGTGGTTTCTTCTTTCAACAAGGAGGGTCAGCAGGAGCGTTACCAAACCACCTAAGACATATGGTGTTGTGGAATTTTGAAGGTGTATCGTATCAAAGTTCAGGTGTGAAATCTTGGAGACCAAATTCTGAAACGAAATATGCTAAATTTTTGATGCCGATTATATCAGGATTGGAAGGATTTACTATGTCAACAGAAACAAATCAATATCAAGAAAATGAATCTCAAGGTACACATGTTGACGAAGAATCTTTATATGAGCATCAATTAGAATATCGTTTAGGGACGTTACCAAGTTGGATTAATGAAGATGCTCCTAGTCCTTTTTATCCTCTTTTTCATTATGAAGATTTCGGAGCTGCAAATCAAGGATACTCCGTTCAGGTCATAGAAAATCCTGATTCTCAAGATGAAGCTCAAATAGGAAAGCGAGTGAGTGATATTCCTGATGCAGCAGATTCTAATAACGAGTTTACAGTCACACGACCTGTAAACAGAATTCCAGTAAATCAGCTAAGAGACCAAAGGGCGCTTTCTATCGTAGGGACTTCTTCTAATACTAATTATGAATTGGAAGCTTGGGTAGTGATGCAAACAGTAGATGTTTCAACCAATAACCCATATATAAGTGTTGACGATACTTATAAGTATGTAAGCTTTTGGACAGAGCAAAGGTACGCCAATGGAGGTATTTCGGCTTTAGAAGTATTTGTTTCTACTAATTATACCAACAATGTTACTACTGCTAATTGGACTAATGTCACCTCAAGCCTAAATCAAATTGCAACATCTGGTCTAAATGCACAAACTTATATTGAATCTGTTTTAGATATTTCGGCTTATACGAGTACAGCATTTACTTTAGCCTTTAAATACACAAGTAGTCCGTCTGCTTGGTCTCCAACAAATAGAAATGGCACGTTTTATATTTCTGATGTTAAATACTTTGTGTCGAGTGCAGCTTTATCAAATGAGTCTTTTGAAGCAGAAATTTTAATAAAAGTATACCCAAACCCAGTTTCTAATACGCTCCATATCCACGTTGCTAATAACTCATTTCAGATGCATTCTGTATCTTTATTTAATATAACGGGAAAGGAAGTGTGTAGTAGTAAGAAGGTTAATAATATTGATGTTTCAAAAATAGCTAAAGGTATATACTTTTTAAAAATCAAGGAGGCTCAAAATGGAATAATTATAACGAAAAAAATTATAGTACGTTAGTTTAGTGTAAAAATCACATTAATACCTGTTAATTAGTTGGATGAGCTTAACTCATTACTATCGTTTAATAAAGAATCCTTATACGTTTGTTTTCTTAGATAAGTCTATATAATATTATAGAAATACATAGTTTATTAATTTTTATTGTAATAGAGGGGGTTGAATTAATTTTCAATCCTTTTTTTTGAGCAGAAACATACTCTATTTTGATTAGTTAACACCCTGTTTTTTTAATCGTGTGTGTGTAAATTTAGGTTTATATTTTACTAACTAATTATTAATCAAGTAACTATTATTTATTATGAAAAATTTAAAAACTATTTTTTCACTTATTTTATTTAGCTTAATTACAATTTTTTCATGTGATTCTAATTCTGAAGAACTACAAGCAGAGGAAGCAAAAAATGAATTAATTAATAATGATGAATTACAGGCACCTCCACCTGGACCTCCACCAGCAGGAACTACTTACACTATTACTAACGGAATGACCTTTTCTCAATTAAATGCTGTATTAGCATCAGCCAGTAGTGGAGATACAGTTGAAGTTGAAGCTGGTACATATACTATTAGCGGAAGATTAAATTTTAGAAATGGTGTTTATATTAAGAAGAAAACTTCAACAACACCTATTTTTGATGCTCAAACGTCTTCGCCTTCTCAAATGCTAGAACAATATATATCATCAAATAATGATGACATTGATGTATATGGCATTCAGTTTCGAAATATTAGATTGAAATTTGTAAATGCTGATAACACTAAGTTTCGTTATTGCATATTTGATTATGGCAAACGAAAATCGGGTACAGATAAAGGCTATACAGCTGATGCTTACATTCAGTTAAATAATTGTACAAATATAGAGGTTAGGGGTTGTGTATTTAAAAGACGAAGCGGAAATAGTGGTCGAGGTGTTTATACATCTGGAAGTACAAATACCAGTATTACCAATAATACATTTGGAGATGGTGGCAGCACTGGGTATTTTGTAACAGCCATAAATGATAACAGTGATGGCACTACAATAAGTGGGAACACTATAGAAAGAAAAGCATCGTGGGTTAATACTAGTGAAACAGATCATGGTATTTACGCACACAGTTTTGATGGGTTAGATATAATAGATAATACCATATCTGGATGGCCAACAAACGCTTCAGGAGGTGCTATAAAAGCTAGAAATGGGCAGAACCTTACCATTACAGATAATACACTAAATACATCTGGTATACTATTGTATGTATATAGTAACAATCCTTCTAATCCATTTTTAAAAAATGTAGTTATTGATGGAAATACTATTAATGTGTCTAGTTCAACTAATGATATATATCACGGTATTGGGTATTGGAGAAACACATCAAGCTCAAGCTTTTCAGAATACTCAATTAGGATAGCTAACAATAGTCTCCCTAACGGAAGAATTAAAATAGGAACACCTGTTGATGCATCAGATTTCAACGCAGGTAGTGGCGGTGTATTTAATAATAATATTGATGCTATAACTTTACCATCAGGAATAAACAACTCAGGAAATTATTAATTAATTTTCTATAACAAAAAATCCGTTTTTATTCTTAGAATAAAAACGGATTTTAAATTTAATAATTTTAATGGTTATTGTTTTTTAAGTGAAACTTCCAAAGGAGTGTTTATTCTTTCAGAAAAAGCATTTAAATAGTTTTCCCAATCTTGCTTAGAATTAAATTGACCGCTCTTTTTCCATCCAAAACCTGCGTAATAGACTACTTGATTGTTTATTATATTAAGATGAGCATAAGCATTACTTAGGTCTTTTACTTCACTATTATACGTTTCAAAATCAACAAAATAATCTTTTGATGCAATAATGGCAGTTCCTAATTCAGAGTCAGCATGAGGTTGCCAATAGCTTACCCATCCTTTGTTTCTATTACCAGTAACTTCTCCGTCTTTTTCATGTAAAGTTAATCCTGCTGAAATATTTTTAATACCTTCTAGTGAAGTAGTAAATTTTGAAAAATTCTGACCTAAATCTAAACTAATTATTTTTGATTCTTTAACGGTGTTTCCAGCAGCATCCCAATTTTCATATTCTAAATAAAAACTAGTTCGCAATGGGCCAGTAGTTATAGTGCGCCATTTTATGTAATTTTTAGAATAGTAATATGTCGTATCAATTTTTGCTGCAATACCGCCAACACCACGGCTTATGCCAACATGAAAATTATCTAGCCCTTCACCAGTATCTTCGTGATAAGTACCCTCGGTTTCTGTCTCTTTTTTATACCAATTATTAATTATTGGGTGTTCAACTCTTTTTAACCAAGCATCAACACCACTAGATAGTGTTCCTCCAGGAACCTTATCTTCAATCATTTTTTGAGCTGTGGGGCCATAAACACGAAACGCTACTTTATTGTTTTCCCAGGTATAATCATCGGTGCGTTCTGGTACAAAACGAGAATAACATAATTCTGGCGCAGTAAGTTTTTCTGCTTCAGTGATGGTAACTATTTTAAATGTAGCATCCGAATTGGCTTTAATTTTTGGTTGAAATAAAATAACATCTAAAACACCATCATCATCATTATCTACAGTTTGGATTAACTCTAAAGTATTAGTTTCAATATTTAGAATGCCGATATTAGAAAGCTCCTTAACTTTTAGAAAAGATTTGGTCAATTCTACAGTTTCAAAAGTTCTTTCAACGTCAAGCGTATTTTTAACGCTAATTGTTGTTGTTTTCTCCTTTTTAGTACAAGAACAAAGCAACACTAAAGTTGAAAAAAACAAAATTGATTTACTAAGTCGTTTCATGAGTTTATTTTTATTATTCGTTAGCAGGCTTACCAATGGTTGCCAAAATTCCGCCATCAACATATACAATATGCCCGTTAACAAAATCACTAGCTTTAGAGGCTAAAAATATAGCTGCACCTTGTAAATCCTCAGGGTCACCCCAACGAGCGGCAGGCGTTCTTTTAATAATAAATTCGTTAAACGGGTGTCCGTCAACTCGAATAGGAGCAGTTTGGCTTGTAGCAAAATACCCTGGTCCAATACCATTGGTTTGAATATTAAATTTAGCCCATTCTGTAGCCATACTTCGCGTTAACATTTTAAGCCCGCCTTTTGCGGCGGCATAAGCACTAACAGTATCTCTACCTAGTTCACTCATCATAGAACAGATATTAATTATTTTTCCACCACCTCTTTTAATCATGCCTTTGGCGACGTATTTTGATACAATAAAAGGGCCAATTAGGTCTACTTTTATAACTTGCTCAAAATCTACTGTTTCCATGTCAACAATTGGTGTTCTTTTAATAATTCCAGCGTTGTTTACTAAAATATCAATAGGACCAACTTCAGCTTCAATTTTTGCTATAGTAGTTTCTACGGCTTTATCATCGGTTACATCAAACACATAACCATAAGCATTTAAACCACATGATTTATATTCAGCAACAGCTTCGTCTAAAGCTTCTCTCGTATGATTATTTACTACAATTATAGCTCCCGCATTTCCTAAACCTTTTGCCATGGCCATTCCTAGCCCATGTACAGCACCTGTTACTAATGCTATTTTTCCTGTTAAATCGAATAATTGAGTTGACATAATATGTAATTTTTTAATTTATTTTAATTCGTTTATTTTACAATGATCCATATCACCGTAGTCTAGGTTTTCACCTGCCATTCCCCAGATAAAAATGTAGTTGCTTGTTCCAGAACCAGAATGAATGGACCAAGGAGGTGAAATCACTGCTTGATTATTTTGCATCCAAATATGTCTAGTTTCAGTAGGTTCGCCCATAAAATGGCATACCGCTTGGTCTTCGGGCACTTCAAAATAAAAATAGACTTCCATTCTACGGTCATGAACGTGTGCTGGCATGGTATTCCAAACACTCCCTGTTTTTAACTCCGTCATTCCCATTTGTAATTGACAAGTTTCAACTAAACTGTTTACTATTAATTTTCTAATGGTACGTGCATTAGCAGTTTCTAAAACACCTAGTTCTACAATTTCAGCATCATTTTGACTAATTTTTTTAATTGGAAAAGTTTTGTGAGCAGGAGTAGAGTTTATATAGAATTTTGCAGGATTTAAAGCGTCCTCGCTACAAAATACCACAGATTCGTTTTCTCTACCTATGTATAAGGCTTCCTTATACTCTAATTCAAATGTTTCATCATTTACAATGATACTACCCTTGCCCCCTACATTGATAATTCCTAATTCTCTTCTTTCTAAGAAATATTCAGATTTCAGAGGGTCTATGCTTTCCAATGCTACTTTTTTAGAAACAGGAACAACCCCTCCGGTAATATATCTATCGTAATGAGAGTACACCAAATTTATTTGGTCATTCTCCATTAAATTTTGAATTAAAAATTCATCACGTAATCTATTGGTATTATAACTTTTAACGTCTTGCGGTGAAGCTGCGTATCTAACTTGATATTGAGTGCTCATAACTAATTGAATAAATAAATTTTTTGTAAAAGTAAATAAAATATTTTAAAATACAATCGATTGGATTTTAAAATATTATTTCTTAACTTTGTTGGAAATCAAATTAATATATATTATGAGAAACCTTTATTCAATTCTTCTTCTTATACTACTTTGTGGTAGTTGTGCTAAGAACACTTCCTTTTCAGATATTAGAGAAACAATAATTGCAAAAGCAACTAATCAATATGATTATTTGTATGATACTACAAGTTCACAATTAGATAATAAAAATAGGTTTCCAAGGACGATTGAGAGCGATAAAATTAGATTGGTTTATAATTATGATTGGACTAGTGGATTCTATCCAGGGTCTTTGTGGTATTTACATGCACTAACTGGAGATTCTAAATGGAAAAATAGAGCAATGCAATACACAAAGAAACTAGACACTATTCAATATTGGAAAGGAAATCATGATGTGGGATTTATAATAGAATGCAGCTATGGAAATGCTATGAAAGTAGCTCCATCTGAAGATTTTAATAAAATAATAGTACAAACAGCTAAATCGTTATCTTCTCGTTTCCGTCCAGGGGCAGGAATTATTCAATCTTGGAATTCTAATGAAAAATGGGATTGCCCTGTAATTATAGATAACATGATGAATTTAGAATTACTTTTTCATGCTACAAAAATTAGTGGAGATCCAAAATATTCTGATATTGCTACATCACATGCCGATAATACAATAAAAAACCATTATAGAGATGATTTTAGTTCATATCATGTATTAGATTATAATAAAGAAACTGGGGATATTGTAGCTCGAAACACAGCGCAAGGCTATGCAGATGAATCGGCATGGGCAAGAGGGCAAGCATGGGGACTTTATGGTTTTACGGTTTGTTATAGAGAAACAAAGGACGAAAAATACCTTGAGCAAGCCATTAAAATAGCCGATTTTATAAAAAATCATCCTCAACTTCCTGAAGATAAGGTGCCTTATTGGGATTATGATGTGCCAAAAGAAAAGGAGACACCAAGAGATGCTTCGGCTGCATCAATAGCAGCATCGGCCTTATATGAATTAAGTACTTTTGTGAAAGATGATAAAGAAGCCTATTTAGATTTTGCAGATGAAATTATGTATAGTTTGAGTTCTTCAGATTATTTAGCAGAGATAGAAACAAATAAAGGATTTTTACTTAAACACTCTGTTGGGAGTATACCGCATGGTGTAGAAATTGACGTGCCTTTGAACTATGCTGATTACTATTTTTTAGAAGCATTATACAGAAGTAAAACTCTAAAATAGGGTATCACAATAGGTTAAATGCAACAATTGAAAAGCGATAAATATAAACACATGAAAAAGAGACTTGTTTTAGTATTACTGTCTATGACTCCTCTTCTAAATTTTGCTCAGAATGATAGAGCTATTTGGATTAATGAATTAGTAAAAATGGCAGATCCCGTGTTAGTATCATTAAGTGAAGGAAAGCTTAAAGAAAAGATGCCTACAGAACAGGCTAGTTTTGAATATGGAGATCGAAGTTCTTTTGCACATTTAGAAGCTTTTGGCAGATTAATGGCTGGTATGGCACCGTGGTTAGAATTAGGAGTAGATGATACAAATGAAGGCAAATTAAGAAAAAAATATATAAAGTTAACACATAAAGCAATACGTAATGCTGTAGACCCTAACTCTAGTGATTATATGAATTTTTCTAATGGAAATCAGCCCTTGGTTGATGCTGCTTTTTTAGCACAAGCCTTTATAAGGGCACCCAATCAAATGTGGAAACCGTTAAATGATGATACCAAAAACATGGTAATTGAAGCATTCAAAAAAACCAGAACTATTTCGAACATACCTTACAATAATTGGCTATTGTTTGCGGCATCTGTAGAAGCATTTATGATAAAGTTTACTGATGATGTAGATTATGTAAGAATTGAATATGCATTGCAAAAACACATGGAGTGGTATGTTGGGGATGGCTTATATGCTGATGGTAAATATTATCATTGGGATTACTACAATTCGTTTGTTATTCACCCAATGCTAATAGATGTTTTAAGGGAACTTCAGGGAACACCACATAAACTTAAACCCTTATACGAAGTGGTTTTAAAAAGGGCACAACGTTATGGTGAAATTTTAGAAAGACAAATATCTCCAATAGGCACATTTCCTATTGTTGGTAGATCAACAGTCTATAGATTTGGTGCATTTCAAGCCTTATCTCAATTAGCTTTATTAGAAAAGCTACCTGCTAAACTATCAGAGGGTCAAGTGCGATCTGGTTTAACGGCTGTTTTAAAAAAACTGCAAAGTGCTAAAGGACTTTATGATGAAAACGGATGGTTACAAATTGGAGTTTATGGCTATCAACCAGATATGGCAGAACCTTATATATCTACAGGAAGTTTATACTTAACTTCACTAGGTTTTTTACCTTTAGGACTTCCAGAGAATCATTCGTTTTGGATATCCTCAGCTGAAGATTGGACCAGTGTAAAAATATGGAGCGGAGATTCTTTAGTTAAACGAGATAAATATTCAAACTAGTGAAAGTTTTTAATTAGTTTTATTATAGATGAAAAAAAATAAAATAACAATTCACGATATTTCTAAACACTTAGGGATTGATAGTTCTACAGTATCTAGAGCATTAAATGATAGCGAACGCGTGTCTAAAAAAACAAAGACACTCATTTTAAATACAGCGTCTGAAATGGGGTATCAACGTAATGTGTTGGCATCAAACTTGCGTAAAAGAGTTACTAATACTATAGGTGTTGTTGTTCCTAGAATATCGCGTCATTTCTTTTCATCAGTAATTCAAGGTGTTGAAGAAACTGCTTATCAAGCAGGTTATAATGTTTTAATATGTCAATCATTAGAACAATTAGAGAGAGAAAAAAAAATAATTGATACTTTGGTTGCTAATAGAGTAGATGGTGTGCTAATTTCTATATCCATGGAAACGATGGATTATAACCATATGCAAGGTTTAAAAAATGGAGGTATCCCTTTGGTTTTTTTTGATAGACATTGTAATATTCCAGAAACTAATAATGTACTAATTGATGATTTTAAAGGTGGTTTTGATGCTACCCAACACTTAATTAGTAAGGGGTGTAAAAATATTGTTCATTTTTCTGGACCACAAGAATTAGAAATATATAAAAATAGATTTAAAGGTTATAAGGAAGCCTTAAATAAAAATAACATCCCTTACAGGAAGGAATATGTAATAAGTTCTAGATTAATGGAAAATGATGGCTTTGAAAACGCAAAAAAGCTTTTAGATAGTAATTTAGAGTTTGACAGTATTTTTTCGGCAAATGATGTTGCTGCCATTGCTGCTATAAAGTACTTAACAGATAAAGGAGTAAAAATACCAGATGATGTTGCTATTGTTGGTTTTAGTAACGAGCCTATTTCAACAGTTATTAATCCTGCTTTAACAACTATTAATCAACCAGGGTTTGAAATGGGTAAAAAAGCAACAGACTTATTGTTAAAACATATAAAAAATGAAAACGGTCTTCTGAACTCGCAAACCATAATAATGGATTCAAATTTAATAGAACGTCAATCATCAAAAAAATGACATTAAAGAGACACATAGCTTTGATGCTTTTTTGTTTATTTATTGGTTTTGTTTCTAGTCAAGAACAAGAGCAAGAAAATAATTATAAAGCTTTAAAATTTAAGAATTTTTCTTTAAAAGAAGGATTGTCTCAAAGTTCTGTGTTGTCTATTTTACAAGATAAAAAAGGGTTTCTGTGGTTTGGAACACGCGATGGATTAAATAAATACGATGGCAATGAGTTTAAGGTTTTTAGGCAAAATTCTCAAGACAGCACAACTTTAAGCCACAATTTTATAAAAGCATTGTTTGAAGATGCAAAAGGAAATTTATGGGTTGGTACTATTAATGGTCTTAACAAATTTAATTTAGAAACAAATTCATTTGAACGCTATGTAATCGATACCAAGGAAAGAGACTTAGATAATTTTGAAGTTTGGACCATTGTTGAAGATAAAGATGCGTATTTGTGGCTAGGGACTAATTTAGGAATTAAAAAATTTGATACCAAAAAGGGTGCCTTTGTTGAGGTTACTTATAAACACTCTGGCAAAAAACTATTTAATACACCAACTAGGGCTTTATTAATTAGTAGCAACAACGAGTTGTGGATAAAAACCACAGAGCATATTGGAGTATACAATTTAAACACACAGGTTGCTAAACATTATTCTTACCCAGAAAATTTTGTAGCAGAACTTAATGAAAATAATGTTTCAGTACTTTATCAAGATAAAAATAATAACATTTGGTTGGGCTTTAAAAACGGATTAGCATTTTTAAATAGGGATAATAATTCGTTTGAACCTTTTACTTTAAAATCTCAAAAAAAGAAAGCAATTAATAATCATGTTCGTAGTATATGTGAAGATTATTTAGGAAATCTTTGGGTTGGAACATATAATGGTCTTTATGTTCTAAATCAAAACAAAAATTCAATATCACATTTTATACATGACGAAAACAATCCAAATAGTTTAAGTCAAAACTCCATTTATAAAATTTACCAAGATATTAAAGGTGATATTTGGATAGGTACTTATGCTGGGGGGATTAGTTATTATGACAGAAGCTATGATATATTCAAACATTTTACATCTGGAACTAATAATACAAAGCTTAATTACAAAGTAGTTAGCTCGATTATTGAAGATGAAAACAATAATTTATGGATAGGTACAGAAGGGGGAGGTATTAATGTTTATAATAAAAAAACTGGTGTTTTCGAGTACTACACAAACAATCTTAATAACTTAAATAGCTTGAGTGCTAATAACGTAAAAGCCATGATTCAAGATTATGATGGTAATTTCTGGATTGGTACGCATGACGAAGGCCTAAATTTTTTAAATCCAAAAAAAATTCCATTCAAATTCAAAAGATTTAAAAACAATCCTAATAATACTAATAGCTTAAGTAATAATAGAATTATTTCATTATTTGAAGATTATGAAAATAATATATGGATAGGAACTTCTGGTGGTGGATTAAATGTTTTAAACAATAAAACAAATACAATTACTAGAATAAAAGATACTTTAAGTTTAGTAGGGAAATTAATATATAAAATAGCAAAAGCATCTAATAAAAACGAACTTTTAATAGGGGGTAGCAATGGGTTGTCAAAAATTAATATTAAAACTAAACAATTATCTAAAATTAATTATTTAGATAAAAAAGGTTCACAAATCTCTGACGCAGTCCTTTCTGTTTATGAAGATAACAATAAAAATCTTTGGATAGGAACTGAAGGTGATGGTTTGTATTATTATAATACAACCACTCAAGAAACTATTAAATTTGATACATCTAAAGGTTTACCTAATGACGTAATTTATGGTATTGTTCCAGATAATCATAACTATATTTGGTTAAGTACAAACTATGGATTAAGTAGGATTAATTCACAATCTTTTCAAATTAAAAACTTTAACGAATCTGATGGGTTACAAAGTAACGAATTTAACTATGGGGCCTATTTAAAAAATAAAAAAGGGGAGTTACTATTTGGTGGAGCTAATGGTTTTAATGTTTTTAATCCTAATGATATTGTCGAGAATACTTTTGTGCCACCAGTTACTATTACATCTTTTAAAGTTAATAATAAACCGTATTTAAATATAACAGATTCAACCGATCGCATAACACTAAAACATAAGCAAAATGATTTTAATTTCGATTTTGTAGCGTTAAGCTATTCTCAACCAAATAAAAATCAGTATGCTTATAAGTTAGAAGGCTTTGATTCTGATTGGAATTATATAGGAAACAAAAAATCTGCAACTTATACTAATTTAGACGAAGGCGACTATGTTTTTAAAGTAAAAGCCTCTAACAATGATGGGTTATGGAACGAAAAAGGAGCAACTATACCTATTACTATTCTTCCTGCGCCTTGGTTAACGTGGTGGGCGTATTTACTATATATAATTGTGTTAACAGGTTTAGGTTTACTTATCCTAAAATACAGTTTAGTAAGAATAAAAGAAAGAAATGAGTTAAAACAAGAACGTCTTGAAAAAGAAAGGATTGAAGAGGTAAACAAATTAAAACTAGAATTATTTACCAACATATCACATGATTTTAGAACACCACTTACACTTATTTTAGGGCCACTTGAAAGGTTGTTAAAAACAGAAAATAAAGACGATTTTGTTAAAAAACAACATGAAATAATGTACAGAAATGCTAGTACATTAATGGAGTTAATAAATCAGCTTTTAGATTTTAGAAAAAGCGAATCTGGAAAACTCCTTTTAGCAGCATCTAAAAGTAATATTATACCGTTTGTAAACGATATTAAATTGGCATTTGATGAATTAGCAAGAGCAAAAAACATAGAATTTTTATTAATATCAACAAGTGATGCTATCGAAGTTTGGTTCGATCAAACCAAACTCAAAAAAATCATATTCAATTTACTATCCAACGCTTTTAAGTTTACTCCAGAAGGCGGTAAAATAACATTGGATATATCAATTACTGAAAAATCTAATAATTATGTTAAGCTAAAAGTTACAGATAATGGTAGAGGTATATCTAGAGTCAACAAGAAGTTTATTTTCGATAGATTTTACCAATTAGGAGAACGCTCGGGAACAGGAATAGGATTATCGTTAACAAAAAACCTTGTAGAGTTACATAAAGGCACTATTAAAGTTAAAAGCAACGAAAACAAAGGGACATCTTTTACTGTTAAATTACCTTTAGGACATACGCATTTGAGTAGCGAGCAAATGGTAAAAAGCGTAAATACTGTACAAGAAAATAACATGTTTAACCTAGAAAAAGCAGCCTATGTTGATAAAGCAGTTATTGCACACAAAGAACAGTTGCAACAGATAGAAGATAAACCGATAGATAAATCTTTATCAACTATTTTAATTGTTGAAGATAATGTTGAGGTAAGAACATTTATTAAATCTATTTTCTTAAATAAGTACAATGTTTTTGATGCTGAAAATGGCAAAAATGCCATTGAGGTTGCTAAAAATCATGATATAGATTTGATAATAAGCGATGTGATGATGCCCATTATGGATGGTATGGAAATGTGTAACGAAATTAAAACAAACATAAAAACAAGCCATATTCCTGTAATTTTACTTACTGCAAAAACCTCTCAAGAAGATCAAAAATCTGGATATCAAATAGGTGCGGATACTTATATTACAAAACCATTTGACGCTAATATTTTAGAAGTTAGAGTGATTAATTTATTAAAATCTAGAAAAAACTTAATAAATAAGTTTAAAAAAGATATAATCCTCCAACCTAAAGAACTTACAGTAACATCAGCAGACGAGATGTTCTTGAAAAAAGCTATAGAAATTGTTGAACAAAACATATCAAGCTCTGAGTTTTCAATAGCAAAGTTTATTGAAGAGATGGGAACAAGTCGTTCTGTATTGTATAGAAAATTAAAAGCATTAACAGATCAGTCTATTTCAGAATTCATTAAAACCATAAAACTTAAACGTGCAGCACAATTGATAAGTAAATCGGATATGAATATTTCTGAAATTGCTTTCGATTTAGGTTTTAATGATTTGAAGCATTTTAGAAAATCGTTTAAGAAATTATTTAATGTATTGCCCTCACAGTATAGAGATAATAATTCAAAACTAAATACCTAGAAGTATTTAGTATTTAGAAGGAAGTCCTGTAAACTCATTGTAACATTCAAGGTTTAATGGTTAGTTTACATATAAAATGAACAGCTAGCCGCTTCTAAAAGAGCTTTTTTTCCCCCTATTATAATGTAATTAGATTATACATTTACATCAGAAACTAAACTACTAACAGTATAATCAAATTTAAATAACAAATAATGAAGAATCATTTCAAGCTATTTTTAACAAAGCCAAAAGGTAGTAGAATCATACTTCTTATGATTTTATGTGGAGCATTGTGTAGCTTCTCTACTTATGCACAAGTAAAAAATATTACAGGTACAATTACTGATGAAATTGGGGTGCCACTTCCAGGAGCAAATGTTGTAGAAACTGGAACGTTAAATGGTGCAACAACAGATTTTGACGGCAAATATTCTATACAGGTAAACGAAGGAGCTTCCTTAAGTTTTAGCTATATAGGATATAAAACAGTTGTGGTAGCAATCACAAATCAAACTAAAGTAGATATTAAATTAAATCCAGACTTACAGCAATTAGATGATATTGTTGTAATTGGTTATGGTTCTGTACAGAAAAAAGATGTCACAGGTTCTGTAGCTACAGTGAAAATGGACAAACTTACCGAAGCACCGGTTGCCAACTTTGATGAAGCTTTAGCAGGACGAGTTGCTGGGGTTCAAGTAAGTGCTGGCGGTGGCGAACCTGGAGCAGGCATGGACATTGTTATCAGAGGTGGTAACACGGTAAATGGAGATAACTCTCCATTATATGTAATGGACGGGTTTATTATTGAAAACTTTAACCCAGGTCTTGTAGATCCTTCGGATATTGAAACCATGACCGTTTTAAAAGATGCTTCGGCAACAGCCATATATGGGGTTCGTGGTGCCAATGGTGTTATCATTATTACAACAAAGCGAGCTAAATCTGGGAAAACAAAAATTTCTTACGAAACACGATTGGATGTAAAAAATGTTTCAAAAACATTAGATGTATTAGAACCATATGAATATATAAAACTCTCTTCAGAAATTAATGAGAATAGTACGGCAGCCCGATGGTTTTCGGTTTTTGATGAAGGTTTAGGTCAAAGTGTACGGGTTGGTGATCTTGAAGATTATGTTGGAGCAACAGGCAGAAACTGGCAAGATGAAGCCTTTAGAACCGCCTATTCAAAAACCCATAAACTTAATATATCAAGCGGTGGTGATAAAACAAGATTGAATGCCTCAATAAATGCGGTGGAAGATCAAGGATCTTTATTAAAATCAGAATATAATAGGCTTAACGGAAGAATGACCGTAAACCATAAAATTAGCGATAAATTGGATGCTACCATTGATGTCCTTTATACTAATTATACTCAAGAAGGGCTTGATACAGAAGGAAATTCATCCTATTCATTTTTAAGGAGTTTAGTAACTTACAGTAATGTAGCAAATAAATTTATAGATTACCCAGCGGGGTTTGATCCTTTAGATCAGGTAAGTGAAGATTTTGATGCTTTTAATATTGTAGTTTGGCATCCAATAGTATCTTTAAATAACGAATATAGAAAAAGAGAAAACGATCAGTTTATCGCAAACTTAAGATTGAAATATAAAATTTCACCAGCTTTCAGATTCGAAACAAGAGCAAGTTTTAACCGTCAATTTAGAAATACAGGTATTTTTAATAATAGCCAAACGGTTTATGGTCGATTATTAAGTAAAATAGATGGTATAAATGGTTCTTTAGATGAGCAAAAATGGAGAAACTTCTCTACAGTGAATACTTTAGATTTTAAAAAGAAAGTTAATAATCATTCCTTTGATGCATTATTAGGGGTTACTTTAAATATTAGAAAAACTTCTAGAACACGTTTCAGATCCATAGACATTCCACAATATCTTGAAAACTTAGGAATCAATTCTTTAGATGGAGGAACGTTAGATAGTTCTGATGATATTAGCGGTACAGACGAATCAAGAATTTTTTCTGTACTAGGAAGGTTTAATTATGGATATAAAGGAAAGTATTTATTTACGGCCTCTTTAAGACGTGATGGGTCTTCTGCTTTTCCTGAAAAAAATAGAATTGGATATTTTCCATCGGCAGCGGTATCATGGAATGCAGATAAAGAAGATTTTGTTAAAAACTTAAATGTGTTCTCGCAATTAAAGTTTAAAGCAGGTTACGGTAAAACAGGTAATGATAGAATTCCTGGTTCTGCAAGATTTGAGTTTTTAACAGATAGAGATGCGTCTTACTTTTTTGGCGGACAAACAGTTCAAGGACAACGCCCTACAAGTTTTGGCGCCAATCCAAATTTGTTTTGGGAGACTACAGAGCAGTATAATGTTGGTTTAGATATGGGCTTTTTTAATGACAGATTATCTATATTAGTTGAGGCTTACCAGAAAGATACTAATGATCTTCTTATAAATGCCGATACTGCTTTATCTCAAGGATTTCAGTCTGTATGGACTAATACTGGACAAGTAAGAAATAAAGGTTTAGAAATTAGTTTGAACACTGTTAATATTTCTATCAAAAATTTTAAATGGACTTCAGACTTTAATATTTCTTTCAATCAAAATACCATTGTGTCTTTACCAGATGGAAAACCAATTTTTGGTCAACCTAATTACTACAGATTGTTAAGTACTAATCAATTTCTTGTTGAAGAAGGTCAAGCGTTAGGTAATATGTTTGGATATGTATCTGATGGGGTATACCAACCATCTGATTTTGAAAATTACGATCCAGATGCTTCCACCCATACCTTGCTTTCAGGGCAACCTAGTTACAGAAGCCACCAACCAGGAGATGAAAAATATAAAGATTTGAATAATGATGGAGAAATTACTGGAGCCGACAAGACCATTATAGGAAATGCATTACCTAAACATTTTGGAGGTTTTGGGAATACCTTTACTTTTAAAAATTTCCAGTTGAGTACGTTTTTACAATGGTCATACGGAAATGATGTATTAAATGCAAACCGATTGGTGCTTGAGGGGATGATTAATGGAGGCCAAAACCAATTAGCAACAACACTAAATAGATGGACTCCAGAAAACCAAAATACTAGTATGCATCGGGCAGGAGGTCAAGGTTTTCAAGATATTTCATCCCGTGTGGTAGAAGATGGTTCATATTTAAGATTAAAAACTGTTAATTTTTCTTATAATTTTTCTAAAGATGTTTTAGAGAAATTAAAGCTGAACAGTTTAGAATTGTACCTGTCGGGGCAAAACCTAATCACTTGGACAGACTATTCTGGTTTTGATCCAGAGGTGTCGGTAGCAAATTCATTAATTACTCCAGGTATTGATTATTCGGCTTATCCAAAGCATAGAACATTCAGTTTAGGTTTAAATGTTTCATTTTAAAAAAAATAGATCATGAAAATAAAATTCATAGTAATAACAATCCTTACCGCCTTTATACTACAAGGCTGTGACGATCAATTAGAAATATCACAAAATGACAATATCACCTCTGAAACCCTATACAATACACCAGCTGGTGCTTTAGCGGGGTTAGCAGGAGCATATAGTCGTGTGGTTTCAGTATATAGAGAAGCTGTAATTAATGCACAATATCCAACAAATTGGACAGATGAAGGCTTCTATAATAGAAAAGGAGCACGAGACATGCGTAAAAATAATTTTACTGCTTCAGAACCTATGTTAAGAGATATATGGGGCACATATTACGAAGGGATTTCTGCCACAAACACACTAATAGTTGGTCTTGAAAATTCATCTTTAGAAACCAGTGTGAAAGAAGAGTTTATAGCAGAAGGTCGTTTTTTAAGAGCGTATCTGTATTTTGATTTACAAAAAGCATTTGGTGGCGTTCAAGGAATACCAATGCCTTTAGAAGAAACTAACAAACAATTATTACCAAGAACAGCTGGTATTGATGTGTACAAACAAATTGTTGCAGATTTAGAATTTGCAGAACAGTATTTGCCTACTGCCGCAGAAGCTGTGGGAGGAAGAGCAAGTAAAAGTGCAGCTAGAGGTTTATTGGCTAGAGCGTATTTATACATGGCAAGTGCACCTTTTAATGAGTCTGGAGCTTATGAGAAAGCAAGAGATTGGAGTAAGAAAGTTATTGACGATTCATATCATGAATTAAACCCTAGTTATGCAGATATTTTTAATGAATTGGCAAGAGGTAACTATGAAACTAAGGAAACGTTATTTCAAATAGGGTTTTCATTTGCAGATTTAGACTCAAATCAATCCTCTAAAATAGGGTCAGCATTTGGAATAAGGTTTGATGATGAAGCATGTCCTAATGGAGCTGACGATTTAAAAGGTAAAGGTTTTGGATTAACTTATGCTACCATTACTTTGGTTTTAAAATACAGAGCAGATCCTGATGACGAAAGAGGCTTATGGAACACGCTTCCGTATTTTGGTCAAAGAAATAATAACTGTGAATTAGGGCTTATAAATAGTCAGTTTCAGTACCCAGCATCAAAATACCGTAGATATTTAGAGCCAAACACTACCAATACTAGTTATGGGTCTCATCATTGGCCAGTGGTACGCTTGTCTGAGATGTATTTAATATACGCAGAAGCAGTAAATAAAATAACACCAGGTTCTACAGATGCATTAAACGCTGTTAATAGTGTTAGAAATAGAGCGAAAGCTACACCTTTAACAGTGATTTCAGATGGCGCTATCCAAGAAGAGCGTTTATTGGAATTATGCTTTGAAGGACAGCGTAAATACGATTTGGTAAGATGGGGACTATTAGAGCAAAAAGTGAATGAAACGAAAACGACTATGGAAAACTTAGCTGCTGATCCTACTTTTACTAATGAAGATTGGACAACTTTTGGCACATTTGAATTAGATTCAAACGATATTCCAGTATTTGGTGATGTGCCTGTCAATAGCACTCCAAGAGTAAATACAATGAATCCGTCATTTGATTATTTTGATGGATATAATGATTTTAATCCAAGCAAACATTATATACTGCCAATTCCAGAACAAGAATTGGGTGTAAATACAAATTTAAAGCAAACCACGGGTTGGTAATAGGTAATAAGATATAATAATTATAAAAACATTCTAAATGAAAAAAACAGTTTATATATTAACAATGTTGCTTCTTGTAACCTTAGGATTTCAGAGTTGTGAAGACCTAGAAGAAGTCAATGCTCCAAATTTTGAAGTTACTTTTAATGCAACAGCCAAAGTAGGCGAACCTGTACAGTTTACAGTAAATAATGCGCCTAACTTTTTATATTTCTATGCTGGCGATTTTCAGCATCAATACAAATTTAGAGATAGAACCAATGCCGATGGTACGGTAACCATGTCCTTTTTAAACTCACAAAAATGGGGATTAGGCGCTAATGCTACAGGTAATTTATCTCTAGTTTATTCAAAAGATTATGATGGTAGTGGTACAGTTGAAGGCGTTAATAGTGCCACTTGGGTAGATATTTCTGACAGATTTAATATTTCTACATTGTATGATTTTACGTTACAAGAATCAGGCGTTGTTGATATTACAGATTTAGCCGATGGAAATTCTATTTATTTTGGATTTAAATATTTTTGTGATGTTACAGCTACTAGGCCATCAGAATGGTATATAGACGATTTGAATATCCAAATGGATGTGGCAGATGCACCAGCTCCACTCACGGTAGCTACAGAAAGTGATCCAGGTTTTAAAACTGTTGATGCACAAGGGGTAGTGTCTGGTTGGAATGCAAATAAATGGTATTGGGATAGTGGTAAAGGTACAAATGGATTATGGAGAATGAGAGGGCAAGTTAAAGTAGGTGGAGAATGGATAGTGAATGAAGATTGGTTAATTACTGGTGCTATTAACTTAACAAAAGTAAGTCCGGATAAAGGAGAGCCATTAAAAACGTATTCTGAAAAACTCAAAACTTTTGAGTACATCTATACAAAAGCAGGAACATATACCATAACATTTATTGGTAATAATGAAACCATACATGGGCAACAAGAAAAAGTACAAGAGTATACTATTACAGTAACTGATTAAATTAATAGTTTGTTTGAGTATCCCTAAAGATCTGTATTTTAATAATATAGATTTTTAGGGATTTTTATATAGAAACGAATATGTGTTTTATTAGAACAATTTATATTTTTTGTAATTGGTTAGTTAACACCCTTTTTTTGAACAAGTATCCCCTTTAAAAAACAATAAATCATTCTTAATTTTATGATATTCAAAACATTATACTAAATATTAACTTTAAAACAATTGACTATTATGAAAAAAATTACTTTAAAAATTATTTTACTAACCGCCATTAGTATGATGGGCATTAATTCCTATGCACAAACAATTGTATACTATGAGGATTTTAGGTATGCTACTACTGCTAGAGGTTTTACACAAGATATTGTATCAGATGGAGGGCATACTGCGGCTGGGAATATCTTAAATAGGGCAGGTGATGTGCCAGATTTAGCGGATAGTAATAATCTTTTTGATCCTTCAGTTGATAGGCCTGCAAATAGAATTCCAAATGGAAATGCTAATGAACAAAGATGTATTACTACGAGAGGAGATAATGGTACAACTAACTTTGCTGTTGATGCTTATGCAGTTTTTACAACTTTAGATTTAACAAGTGCTAATGCTCTTATAGAAGTTACAGACACTTATAAATATGCTACATTTTGGACAGAGAGAAGATATGGCGATGGTGATATAGCAACCATTACAATGATGGTTTCAATTGATTATGCTGGAGATGTTTCAACAGCTACTTGGAATGCGCTACCATTACATTCAGGAAAGTTTGGTGATAGTTCAGATGGAAGAAAGTATGTAAAAGGAGTAGTCGATCTTACGTCTTATGCTAATGGTGCAAACGGATCAACGGTTACTCTTGCTATGCGTTATCAAGGTAGTGCTAGTGCTTATAGTGGTTCTAATAGAAATGGTACTTTTTATATTTCAGATTTGCAGTTTATTGCTCAGCCTACAGTTTTGGGAACTAAAGATAACGTATTAGAAGAAGGTATTGCAACATATCCAAACCCAGCTAGTCAATTTTTAAATATAAAGAAATTAGATAATAGTATTAATATTAAGAATACTTCACTTTATAATGTAATTGGTAAAGAGGTATATAGATCTAACAATACAAATCCTATAGATGTTTCAAATTTTTCTAAAGGATTATATTTCCTAAAACTAGGATCCCTAAAAGGTGGCGTTTTAACAAAGAAAGTTATTGTAGAATAGTATAACAGGAACAATTTCATATTAAAGACCTCAACTGCTAAGTAAAATTAAGTTGAGGTTTTTAGTTTATTAGCTATTGCCTCTTAAATAAGGTTAAAATGAACAGATATAACCGCTTTAATGAACAATCATACCCACAACTTTTTTTATTATTTAAGCAATCTTTGTTACTGTGCTGCATACAATTAATAATTAGGAGGCACTTTTAATAATATAATTTAAAAATATATCCATGCGATTTAAAATACTTCTTTTAACCTGTCTCGTGAGTTTTGTAGGTTGTAAAAACTCAAATAAAGCTGATGAAACTACTGTCGTTTCTAAAAATAAAATTGAAATAGATTTACAAAAACAAATTGATGATTGCGAAAATCAATTAGAAATTGCAGTACCAAAATTAACTGATCTTACTAAACATCCTCGTTTAATAGATACAGATTCAACGGAATGGAAACAAGTGCCAAATGATAAATTAGTTTGGACTTCTGGTTTTTATCCAGGAATATTATGGTATGCATACGATATAACTGGAAATGAAAAATGGAAAAATGAAGCTATAAAACGTACAGAGGTTTTTGAAGATTTTAAAACAATAACAGAGCATCATGATATCGGTTTTATGATGTTTCCAGCTTATGGGAAAGGATACGAAATTGGAAATAAAGCAGCATATAAAGACATTCTATTAACATCAGCAAACTCACTAGCAAGTCGGTTTAACCTAAATGTTGGCACTATAAAATCTTGGTCTAACAAAATGCACCCACGTTGGAAACAGCATATTACTATTATAGATAATATGTTGAATTTAGAGTTGTTGTTTTGGGCAGCTAAAAATGGTAGTGATAAAGAGTTTTATGATATTGCGGTAAAACATGCTGAAACAACCATGAAAAAACATTTTAGAGATGATTATACGTCATGGCATGTTTTAGAATACGATTCTGTTAACGGTAATGTTTTAAACAGACACACAAAGCAAGGTTATGCAGACAATAGCAGGTGGTCTCGCGGGCAAGCATGGGGCGTTTATGGATATACCATGGTGTATAAAGAGACCAAAGACAAAAAGTTTTTAGATTTTGCCCAAAAAATAACAGATAAATACTTATCGTTACTTCCAGAAGATATGGTGCCTTGTTGGGATTTTGATATTCAGGACAATCCAAAAGAAGAAAAAGATGCCTCAGCAGCAGCAGTTGTAGCTTCTGCGTTATTAGATTTAAGTACCTTAGTAGAAAGTAAAGAAGATCAGAAAAAATATTTTAATGCTGCTATAAAAATGCTAAATTCGTTAGGCTCAGATAAATATTCCGCGGTTGGTAAAGCAGATTCTTTCTTATTACACTCTACTGGAGCTAAATCTTTAGGACATGAAATAGATGTGGCTTTAATTTATGCAGATTACTACTATATTGAAGCTTTATCGAGATTAAAAAAAATACAAGAAAAAAAATAAATTTTACGTTTACTATCAATGAATTATTTAAAGGGCCTTTTAATAATATGTGTATCAACACTATTTATGTCGTGTAACTCAAGTTCTCAAAAAATCAAAAATGAGAAACCTAATATATTATTTATTTTTCCAGATCAGTTTAGAAATGCTGCCGTTGGTATAAATAATCAAGATCCTGTGTATACACCCAATTTAGATCAATTAGGAAAAGAAGGTATGGTTATTTCTAATGCTATAAGCAATTATCCATTATGTAGCCCTTATCGTGGTATGCTAATGACGGGAAAATTACCTTATAATAATTCTGTATTAAGTAATAGTAATTCTAACCGTCATAAATACAATAATTCTTGGCAAAAAGAGGATGTTAGTATTTCTGATGTTTTAGTGAAAAATGGGTATGATGCTGGCTACGTTGGGAAATTGCATTTAACGTCTCCACCACCAATTCAAGGAAAAGATACCGTACTTTGGGATGCCTATCAACCAAAAGAATTACGACATGGTTTTAATTTTTGGTATGCTTACGGTACTTTCGATCAACATAATACACCCCATTATTGGATAAATAATGCCAAAGAAGAAGATATAACATATGTAAATGAATGGTCTCCAAAACACGAAGCTGATGTAATTATAGATTATATTAAAAATCCATTAGCAAAAACTAGAAGTGCCAATAAGCCTTTTGCACTATTTTGGTCTGTAAATCCACCACACCCACCTTATCAATATGTCCCAGAAAAATACTTAAAGTATTATAAAGACAAATCATTAGATGAATTATTGGTAAGAGATAATGTGGATTTGGACACCGATGCTGAGGATTTGTTATTCCATTCAGGAGCGACAAGAAAGCGAACACATTTAGCCCAAGAGCATGTAAGAAATCATTTTGCAATGGTTACTGGTGTTGATGAGCAAATTGGACGTGTTTTAAAAACATTAAAAGAAGAAGGTTTAGAAGAGAATACTATAGTTGTTATTACTTCAGATCATGGTGAAATGATGGGGAGTCACGGTTTAATGTCAAAAAATGTGTGGTTTGAAGAAGCTATAAATGTGCCTTTTATAATAAAGTGGCCAAAGAAAATTAGAGGCAATCAAAAAAATGATTTAATTGTTAGTGCCACAGATATTATGCCAACGCTTTTAAATTTGGTAGAAGCTACAGATGGTATTCCAACCAATTTAGATGGTAAAGATTTATCATCAATAATTTTAACAGATAAAGGCGATAAACCAACATCAGCATTATATTATTTCATTTTAGAGGGGCAACCAGAATCTGGTCACAGAGGTATAAGAACGCACAAGCATACGTATGTTATTACCATCGATAACAAAAATGTAGAGCGTAAGTTTTTGTATGACAATGAAAATGATTCGTATCAAAAAACAAACTTAATAGGTAAAGACGATGCCACAGAAAAAAGATTGCATTCAGAATTATTGAAAAATTTAGAAGAAAAAAAAGATCCTTGGTTAGAAAAGTATCAAAATTTAAAATAAGACTCATCTAATGAAATTAAGTATATTCTATATTTTTTATTTGTTAAAAGAGCAATTTATGACTGTTAAATTACCGCTTTTCATAGTGTTTTTATTACTAATAGTAAGTTGCGAAAATCAAGATAAACTTAGTGTTGATTTTAAAAGTGATTTTACAAACATAGCGTCCCGAACTTTTATTGGTCCTGAGTATTGGGCAAATCCTATGCAAGATTGGCAAGTAGCCAATAATAAAATGGAATGTTTAGTAAGTAATGAAAATAGAAATATACATTTACTAACAAGACAACTTTCTGAGAAAAAAGGTGATTTAGAAATGAAGGTTCGTTTGGGGTTTTTTAACGATGAAGTTTCAAACCTAAATAAAAATTGGGCTGGTTTTAGTATAGGTTCAAAAGGGCAGTTTAACGATTATAGAGATAACGCCGTTTTTGGTAAAGGTATAAATATTGGTGTTTGTACTAACGGAGCGTTGTTTATTGGCGAGCCAAGTCCAAATCAAAAAAATGCTGCTGTTATAAATGCCTTAAATAAAGGAATTGATGTAAAAATTTTGGTAAGTTTTAATCAAAATAAATATACCATAGATTTTTCTGTGATTGATATTGAAACTGGAAAAACATTAAGTCATATTTCTAAAACAGATATTTCTCCGGAGCAACTTACTGGCGATTTAGTTTTGGTAAGTAATTTTGAGAATAAAAATGGGGGAGAAATCATCAATAAAAAAAGTGTTTGGTTTCAAGATTGGGAAATAAAGGGAAGTAAAATAACAAAACATGATGACCGGTCTTTTGGTCCAATTATGTTTTCTCAATACACTTTAAGTCGCGATATTTTAAAAATAACAGCGCAAATGGCACCAGATGATAATGCTGATAAGAACGTTGAATTTCAAATTGAAGAAAATAATACTTGGAAAACCATTTCTAAATCTCTAATAGATGTCGAAGCACGTACTGCTAGATTCAAATTAGAAAATTGGGATGATTCTAAATCACACAATTACAGATTAGCATACACTTTAAACGAAGCAAATAATAAAACCAAAACATATTATTGGGAAGGTGTTATTCAAAAAAACCCAAAAGATAAAACTAATCTTGTGATTGCAGGTTTTACAGGAAACAACGATTTAGGTTTCCCAAATAACGATATTGTAAGTCAAGTAAAATATCAAAACCCAGATGTATTATTCTTTTCTGGCGACCAGATTTACGAACCTGTAGGTGGCTACGGCATCCAACGAGAACCTTTTAACATAGCCACTTTAGATTATTTACGAAAGTGGTACATGTACGGTTGGGCATATAGAGACTTATTAAAAAATACTCCTGCAGTTGTAATTACAGACGACCACGATGTATATATGGGTAATATTTGGGGAGAAAACGGAAAAGCCTCTCAGAAAGGCGGAACAAGAACAGAAATTCAAGATAGTGGTGGTTATAGAATGCCTCCAGAATGGGTAAATATGGTAGAGCGAACGCAAACGAGCCACTTACCAGATCCGTATGATGCAACTCCCGTTGAAAGAGGTATAGGCGTATATTACACACAAATGAATTATGGGAACGTAAGTTTTGCCATTATTGAAGATAGAAAGTTTAAATCGGCACCAAAAACATTATTGCCAGAAGCAGAAATTGTAAACGGTTGGCCTCAAAATAAAACCTATAATATTAAAAATGCAGATGTGCCATCAGCAAAGCTATTAGGAGAAAGACAATTAAAGTTTTTAAATGAATGGTCTTCAGATTGGAGCTATGGTGCAGAAATGAAAGTGCTATTATCACAAACCATTTTTGCAAACGTAGCCACTTTACCAGAAGAAGCCATGACAGATGCTGTTGTACCAACTTTAAGGATATTAAATGCTGGCGAATACCCAGAAAACGATATGCCAGTAACCGATATGGATTCTAACGGTTGGCCGCAAACTGGACGAGATAATGGTATTAAAGCCATTCGCAAAGGGTTTACATTTCATTTAGCTGGCGATCAGCATTTAGGAAGCACCATTCAATATGGTGTTGATAATTTTAATGATAGTGGCTATGCGTTTTGTGTACCATCAATTTCTAATTATTGGCCTCGTAGATGGTATCCTATGTTTGAAGGAAAAAATAGAAAAGCAGGTTTCCCTAAATATACAGGACAATTTGAAGATGGTTTTACAAATAAAATAACTGTTGAAGCTATTTCAAATCCGTTGTATACAAACAAGCAACCATCAGAATTACACGATAGAGCCGCTGGTTATGGTATCGTTCGCTTTAATAAAAATGAAAGAACTATTAAAATGGAATGTTGGCCTCGTGGTGCAAATCCAGAAAAAGGCGATTCAGAACAATATATGGGTTGGCCAATAACCATTAACCAAACGGATAATTTTGGTGCAGCATGGAACACAATATTACCAGAAATTAAGGTAAAAGGATTAACTAATCCTGTAGTGCAGGTTATTGATGAAGCTAGTAAAAATGTACTTTACACCATTAGAATAAAAGGGGATACGTTTATACCGAAAGTTCCAAAATATGGTAGTTTTACTGTAACAGTTTCAGAGCCGGATAAAAATGTTAGCAAACAACAGCAACATATAAATACCTCAAAAAATAATAGCAACACGTTAGTTTTCGATTTTACTAAATAAACGGCAAGAGATTTGTCAAATTTATTACAATACGATTAGTCTAAACTTTTTTAAACATGAATATATTAATTTCCTTATCGAATAAAATTAAGATGCTTTCAGTTTTTGCAATCTTAATTTGTACAATTAGTTATTCTCAAAACAATAAAATGCCAGCAGTAGCATCTTTTGAAAAAGATGCTGTTTTAAATGAATATAAAACAACAAATAGTAGCTTATCTACGAGCGAAAACCATTTTAAATTTGGAAATAAATCGTTACAATGGACTTGGACAGATGAAGCCTCTTTTGGTACCTCAAATTTTAAATTCTTAACACAAGACGAAAGCCCTTTAGCATACGGCGATCATTTTCCGGCAAGCCCAACGTTGCAAATGGCTATTTATAATGAGATTCCTCAAAATGGAAGCATTACAGTTTCTTATGAAAAAGATGATAAAAAAGAAGTTTGGTTTGATATTACATTAAACTTTAAAGGTTGGCGTACTATTTGGGTGCCTTTCTACGAAATGCAAGGAAACGCACCAAAAAAAGGAGCTGCTGTTGATTATAATTATTTCAAAATTTCAACAACATCAAAAAGCGGAACTTTATTTTTTGATGATATTATTTTTTCTCAATATCAAGATGACAGACATCAATATCCAGATGAAATTGTACCCTTCATAAAATCAAATTTGAATTTAAGCGATGACCATTGGATGCCATTAATCAGTAATTATAATCGCATTAAAAATTTAGAAGCTAAACCAATTTCTATGGCTGTGAGACTAGATTTAAAAAAGTTTGAACAGCTTATAGATGCCGATTTAACCATAGCAAAAAAATACAAAGTGTACATAAACTCACTTAGAGATATGTATGCCGAATTACGTTTGAATGATAACGGAAAAACAGTTACAGGACCGCCATTAACATTTAAAAGAGAGCAATCGTATTATGATAAAAATCAACAAGGCGCTGATAAATTTAACGATGTTCAAAGCCTGGGAAAAGTATTAAAAAAACTAGCAAATTTTTACGATAGAGCAAACCTATCAGAAAAGGCAGAAATAGAAAACATGTTTCTTTCAGGAACAAAATATTTTTTAGATCAAGGTTGGCAAGCAGGTTCAAATGGCGGTACAAGACATCATATTGGATATAATGTTCGAGAAATCACCGAAGCTTTTTTTGTGATGCGTCAATTATTGTATAACGAAGGTTTATTACAAGAGGTTGGCAGTAGCTTGCATTGGTTGTTTAATTTAGGAATGTTGCTAGATGATGAGAGTGAATTCCATGTAAATATTGATTATTTAAACACACAATCATATTATCATTTAATGCTCATTTTTTTATTAGAATCTCAAGAAAAGCAAGCCGCATTATTAAGTGCATATTCAAAATATATGTCTATTACTTTGGCACAACAAAATGAAGAATGGGGATTTAAAGTAGATGGTACATCGTGGCATCATAACGGGCATTATCCAGCTTATGGTATTGGTGCTTTTCAAACCGTTCCAAAAGTTATAAGAACTTTGGCAAGAACAAGATTTAGGTTACGAACCGAAGGACACGAAAACTTTAAAAAGGCATTTTTGGCATCTAGAATTTATAGTCAGAAATTTGATTGGGGTTTTGGTAATGCAGGTCGGCATCCATTAGAGGGCAATGGCATAAAATCTTTAAAAGAAGAATTTTTATTAATGGCGTATGCAGGAAGTCCAGATGGGAAATCTGAAATAGATAAAGATGTCGCAGCTGCATATTTAAGACTTTGGGGTAAAGATGATATATTAAACACGTCTTTATTTACGGAAGTAAATGATATTAATAAAGAACGATTATCTGGTTTTTATACCTTTCCTTATGCGGCAACTGCTGTTAAAAGAGACAATGATTGGGCAGCAATTATTAAAGGTTACAGTAAATATGTTTGGGCTTCAGAAATTTACGTTGCTTCTAATAGATATGGAAGATATCCAGCAAACGGAACCATACAATTATTAAACAATAAAGGCGAAAAGGGAAGCGGTTTTAGGCAAGAAGGTTGGGATTGGAATCGTTATCCAGGAGCAACCATTATTTATTTGCCATTAGAAGAATTAGAAGCGAAAATGCCATTAATTATGTTTCGGTCTAATGAGTTTTTTGCTGGAACTGCAACGTTAGATAATAACGGTATTTTTGGAATGATTTTAAATGAAGGTAAAGGCTCAAATGCAGATGGACCAGAAACCAAAGTTGGTTTCCCTGGAAAATTAAAAGCTAAAAAATCGGTGTTTTCTTTTGGTGATAAACTCATTTGTATCGGTACAGGCATTTCAAGTATTGACGAAAAAAATCCAACGCAAACCAATCTGTTTCAAACTTTTTTGCAAGACAATAAAGATCCCATCTACATACCATCAAAAAAAATAACAAAATTTCCTATTAAAAGCGAATTAGCTGAAAACGCTGAAACAAAAAACTGGATTATAGATCCTTACGGAAATGCGTATCATATGTTATCGAATCATGCCATTAATTTCAAAAAGGAAAAACAAAATTCGTATCACAATAAATACTCTGTAAATACAGGAAAAATGAATCCTAAAGGAAAAGGTGTGAAAGAAACCGAAGGTAATTATGCTTCGGCATGGATTAATCATGGTTTAGCTCCTAAAAACAGTAATTATCAGTATGTTATTTATCCTTTTAACAATGAAGCAGAAATAAATAATTTTAGTAAACGCATAAAAAATGATAAATCTTACGCCATTTTACGTGCAGATAGTGTGGCTCATATTGCAAAAGATTTAAAAAGAAATACTACTGGTTATGTTATTTTTGAAGCTAATAACAATTTAGAAAATGGTATTTTAAAAACAGTTTCTAAATCAGCTTTAATAATGGCTAAAGAAGATGGAGCACAAAAAGTGACGTTAAGTGTTGTGCAGCCTGATTTAAATTTTCCTGAATATCAAAAAGGGAAATTCAGAAATTATAGTCAGTCTGTAAAATTTACAATTACAGTAAATGGAAAATGGACAACTTCAATTTCGGATAAAGTACTTGCTGTTGATAATTCTAAAGATGAAACTATTATTAGTTTAGAATTAAAAGATGGTATGTCACATGAAATTATATTGATGAAGCTGTAGAATTTGATTTTATTGTCTCCTCGAGCGCAGTCGAGAGGTAAATAAACTTAAGAACTAATAAAATAAGTCTCGACTGCGCTCGACCAGACATTTCGAATTACTATGCTATTAAGATTTTCAAAATATCATTTTCTATTTATTTTTTGTTTCCTAATATTTAATACTTTCGGACAAGAAAAAGCAAAAATTTGGAAAAAATTTACAAGTGAAATTTCAAATCTTGAAATACCAACGCTTTTTGATTATTCGTATGCAGGTTATCAATTAGGAGAAGTAGGAATTCCTGAAAAGTTCAAACATTTAAAAATTTTTAACATAGTTCATTTTGGAGCTATTCCTAATGATTCCATTTCAGATCAAGACGCAATTCAGGCTACAATAAACGCTGCTGAAAAGAATAAAGGCGGCATTGTGTTTTTTCCAAAAGGAGAATTCTTAGTAAATGTAAGACCTAAAAGAACAAATCCGATTACTGTAACGTCTTCTAATATTATTTTAAAAGGAAGTGGTTTGGGTAAAAATGGAACAGTAATTAACATGAAAAGCCACATGTTGCAAAGAACTCCTGACGAACCAGAATGGAAAGTGAGTTATATGTTCAATTTTATCTCTAAAGTAGAAGTAAAAGAAAAAACAAACATCATAAAAAATGCTAAAGAAGGCGATTTTGTAATTGAAGTAGAAAACGCAAATTTATTTAAAGATATTAAATACCTTCAATTAGAAATGCCTTATAATTTGGATGCAGTCAAAGAAGCTTTAGATGGTAAAAATCCACGTCCGCATTGGGAAAAGGTAATCGAAAAAGGTGTAACATTTATTGAAAACCATGAGATAAAAAGTATTTCTGGAAATAAGATTACGCTAAAAGATCCTTTAGTAAATTCTATAAATATTAATTATACTTGGCAAGTAAAACCCTTTTATCCTTTAGAAAGTGTTGGTGTAGAGGATATCTTTTTTAAGGCAAACTTTAATGACACTTTTGTACACCATAAAGATTTTTTGCACGATAATGCTTGGTCTATAATTGCAATGCAAAGTGTAGCAAATTCTTGGGTGAGACGATGTAGATTTAGTAATATTACAGGTGCAGTTTCTATAAATAATAGCTATGCTTCTTCTGTTTTAATGTTGTTAATTGAAGGTAACAGCGGGCACAAATTAACTAACGTGACACAATCTAACAGAGTTTTAACAGGCTTAATTAACGATGCTACAAATTACGGTCAGTTTCACGGAGCAGCCATGTCTCATAAAACTTCTGGCTCAGTCATTTGGCGTGTACAAACACCAAAACAAGGTTGGGATTCGCATGCTGATATTCCTAAAAATAATTTGGTCGATTTATATGAAGCTGCAAAAATGACTAATCATGGAGGGTTTTATAAAAATGAGCCACATCATTTAAAAGGATTAACACTTTGGAACTATAAGCGAGTAGGCGACACGGTTTCTGATTATAATTTTTGGAGCCTTTCAGGTAAAGGAATATATTGGGGTTTTTCTGTGGTAAACCCCATAATTGTTGGCTTACATGGTTCTAAAACAACGTTTAATGAAGCTAATATTGGTTATTTAGAAAGTTTAGGAAACAAAGTATTACCAGAATCTTTGTACGAAGCGCAATTAAAACACCGTTTGGGAAAAACTCCAAAATGGATTTGTAAAAGCTTAAAAGAATGGCGTAAAATGAAGCAGAAGTGGTTGCATAACAAACTGTAATTATGAGGCAAAATAGAATAATATCATTTTTATTTTTAATTGGTATTTTGATATCATCTTGTAAGCAAAGTGATAAGAAATTAAAAATTGAAAAAGATGTTATTTCAAATCAAAACCAACCCAACATTGTTTTGATTATGACAGATCAACATCAAGCCGAAGCTTTAAGTATTGCAGGAAACTTAAATCTAAGCACGCCAAATTTAGATAAGTTGGCAAAAACAGGCGTCCGTTTTAATAATGCCTATGTTACATTTCCGTTGTGTACACCTTCGCGCTCTAGTATGTTTACTGGCAAAATGCCTCATAATTTAGGCGTAAACTCCAACGAAAAAGACGATAAAAAGATGCAGTCCAAAGACAAGCAAAGAGGACTGGGTCATGTTTTAAAACAAGCTGGTTATGATTGCGCCTACGGCGGAAAATGGCACGCCCACGAAGCCACAATGGTTGAAGGTAATGGTTTTGAAAAAATAGCAGATTTTGGAGATATTCCATTAGCAGAAAAGGCGATTAACTATTTAAAATCAAGACAAGATAAAACACAACCTTTCTTTTTAGTAGCATCTTTTGATAATCCGCATAACATCTGTGAATGGGCAAGAAACCAACCTTTGCCTTATGGAAATATTCCATCAGTTCCTTTAAACGAAACACCAGAATTACCAGTTAATTTTAAAAAATCTGAAACCTTTCCTGAAGCTTTGCAAATAGAGCAAAACGCTTCTGTAAAAGTATATCCTACTAAAAATTATACCGAAGAAGATTGGCGTCAATACCGATATGCTTATTACAGATTAGTTGAAAAGGTAGATAAAGAAATAGGTAAGATTATTGATGCTATTGATAGTTTAGGTTTACGAGAAAATACGGTTGTTATTTTTACTAGCGACCATGGCGATGGGAATGCATCACATGGATGGAATCAAAAAACAGCTCTGTTTCAAGAAAGTATAAGAGTGCCTTTTATTATCAATTATAAAAATAAAAATACTTCCGAAGAAATAATAAATACGACTTTAATTTCTAATGGATTAGATTTATATCCAACAATTTTGGACTATGCAGGAATTTCTATTTCTGATGAACTTTTAGGCAAAAGTATTAAACGACTTATTGAAGATAAAAAGAACTATAAAAACCACGATTATATTGTGGTTGAAACCAAATTTGAAGGTAAGGAAGCACACGGAACTCTAGGAAGAGCATTAATAAGTAAACGTTACAAATACGTCATTTATAATTGGGGCAAACATAGAGAACAGCTTTTTGATTTAGAAAATGATCCGTATGAAATAAATAATCTTATTAATTATGAAGAATATTTGCAAAATATTAACGAATTTCGTCTTAAATTAATCAATTGGTGCAAACAAACTAATGATAAAAAGTTTTTAAAAAATGCTAAATTACCGAGTAATAGCACCATGCAATCAAATGAATTGTTCGATATACCCTATTAAATAGTTTTCATGAATTTGTTTCGCATTACATTATTTATATTTTTTATATCGTTAAGTAGCTGTGCTCCAAAATGGGTTATTTATAAAGATGCTTTGAATGACTCGAAAAACTGGATTGTTGAACAACAGCCTCACGGAAAAGCAGTATTTAAAAATAATCTTTTAGAAGTTATTGATGCTAAAGGCTGCACTATATGGTTTCAAAATAAGCTAAAAGGTCATATAAAAATTGAATATGATATTACCGTTGTAGATGAAGGAGGTATGTACGATAGAGTCTCCGATATGAATTGCTTTTGGATGGCAAACGATCCTAAAAATCCAGATAACTTTTTTGAAGACTCGAAAAATCGTGATGGTTATTTTCCTAATTACCACCATTTAAAATTGTATTATGTAGGCTATGGTGGACATCATAATACCAAAACAAGATTTAGAAGATACAATGGAAATATTGAACGACCATTGTTATCAGCACACGATTTATCTGACAAAAAGTTTATGATTACTGCTAATAAAAAAATGCAAATTGAGATAGTTGTAAAAGATAATTACACAAGTTATTCTAGAGATGGAGAAATTATATTTGAAATTAACGATCCTGCGCCTTATACAAACGGATATTTTGGATTTAGGACAGTAAATAACCATATGATAATTGAAAATTTTAAAGTTAGTCGGTTAAAATAAATTCCCAAAAATTTTAATGAAAAAATCAAACTTAAAATTAATTGAATGGACTTTAAGAATAGGTGTTTTTATGACCTTTTTAGGTCATGGTATTTTTGCTATTCAAGGTAATCCTAATTGGATAAAATATTTAGAAACGGTTTATATTCCAACAGAAATAGCTCAAAGTTTAATCACTTATATTGGTTGCTTAGATATTGTCGTTGCAATATTTGTTTTACTAAAACCTTATAAGCAAATCGTAATTTGGGCAATTTTTTGGTGCTTTTTAACAGCTTTAATTCGTCCAATATCAGGAGAATCTATTTGGGCTTTTATAGAACGAGGAGCTAATTTTATGGCGCCTTTAGCACTTTACTATATTATTAAAGAATAGTTTATAAAATTAATTTTTAACAGCATTACTGACAAGCTAGTTATTAATGAACTTAAAAATCTGGTATAAATAACATACAAATACAATCGATTGTATTTGTATGTTATTTTTTATATATTTACCATAATTAAAGAGAGTTAATTTTAAATTCACTTTAATAAGTTATAAAAATGATTACAAGACTGTTATACCAATAAGTTAATGTATATAAAAAAAAAATTATTTTCGGCATTCATTTTCTCTTTTCTAATTTTATCTTTCAATTCCTGTGAAACGTTACAAAAAGGAAAAACAATAAAATTAGCTCATGGATTGGATATGAGCCACCCTGTGCATAAAGCTATGGAGCTTATGGGTGAAGAACTCGAAAAAAACTCTGAAGGAAAATTAAAATTAGAAATATACCCAAATCAACAACTAGGGTCAGAGCGACAATGTTTGGAATTACTACAAATAGGCAGTTTAGATATGACCAAAGTATCTGCTGCTGTTATGGAAAATTTTTCACCAAATATGAAAGTGTTTGGTTTGCCTTTTTTATTTAAAGATCGCTCACATATATTTAATGTTTTAGATGGTAATATTGGTAAAGAGTTGTTGGATGGTGGACAAAAATATTGGCTAAAAGGTTTAGGATATTACGATGCTGGAAGTAGAAGTTTTTATACTAAAGAAAAACCAATAGAAACACCAAAAGATCTTGAAGGTTTAAAAATAAGAGTTATGGAAAGTGCTACTGCCATGAATATGGTAAGCAGTCTTGGTGGTTCGCCAACACCAATTTCTTCTGGAGAGTTATATACAGCATTGCAGCAAGGCGTTGTTGATGGTGCAGAAAATAATCCTCCAACGTTTTATCTGTCTAGGCACTATGAAGTCTGCAAATATTTTGCTTTAGATGAACATACAACTATTCCAGATGTGCTAATTATAAGTACTCACTTATGGGAGAGTTTATCTAATGATGAACAATCTTGGTTGCAAAAAGCTGTGGATACCTCAGTAAAATATCAAAGAGAATTATGGGCTAAGTCGGAATTTGAGGCATTAGAGGCTGTTAAAAAAGCTGGAGTCGAAGTTGTAAAACCAGATAAATCATTATTTAAAGACAAAGTAGAATCTGTATATGAATCCTATAAAGATGATGCACAAATATATAGTCTTATTAAAAGGATTCAAGAAAGTCAATAGCTATGGAATTAAGAAAAAGAGTAGATTGCATTTTAGGGATGGTACTTGCTATTATTATGGCAGTTATGGTAGTTAACGTGCTGTGGCAAGTATTTACCAGATTTGTAGTGGGTAGTCCTAGTTCATTTACTGATGAGTTAGCACGTTATCTTATGATTTGGGTTGGTGTATTAGGAGCAGCTTATATTTCTGGGCGACGCATGCATGTGGCCATCGATTTATTACCTGCAAAACTAAATAAAGAAGGTCAAATAAAATTAAAGATATTCATTAATTGGATAATTATTGTGTTTTGTTTTTTCGCATTAATAGTTGGCGGACTGCGTCTAGTATATATTACATTTACTTTGGGACAGTATTCACCAGCCTTACAAATACCCTTGGCGGTGGTGTATTTAGTTATTCCTATAAGTGGTATTTTAATTATTTATTACAAACTTTCTGATATTATTAATAAGCAATTATAATGGAATATTTACCTATACTCGTTTTAGTACTTAGTTTTATTGGTTTATTGCTAATTGGTGTTCCAGTTGCATGGAGTATTGCAATTTCATCGTTGTTAACTATGATGACAAGTATTTCAATGCTTCCAGCACTTACAACAGTGTCTCAACGTATGGCGACAGGCTTAGACAGTTTTGCTTTATTGGCTATTCCGTTTTTTGTTCTCTCTGGACAACTCATGAACAAAGGAGGTATAGCACATCGTTTAATCGATTTTGCTAAAACTTTAGTTGGTTCACTTCCTGGGGGATTAGCTTTAATTAATGTAATAGCTGCTATGTTAATGGGTGCTATTGCAGGTTCTGCCATGGCATCAGCATCGGCTATGGGAAGTATTTTAGGTCCAGAAATGGAAAAAGAAGGCTATTCAAAAGAATTTGGAGCTGCAGTAAATATAACATCATCAACCACAGGATTAATTATCCCACCCAGTAATGTGCTTATTGTATATTCATTAGCAAGTGGAGGCGTATCCATTGCTGCGTTATTTTTAGCGGGATATATTCCAGGTATTATTACTGGACTATTTCTTATGATAGTTGCATCTTTTTGGGCAAAAAAGAAAGGTTATAAAGTAGGTAAAAGAAGTACTTTAAAGGAAGTAGTAAGAACTTTTGTAAGAGCATTTCCTAGTTTAATGTTATTAGTAGTAGTTATTGGTGGCATTGTTGTTGGCATTTTTACAGCTACAGAAGCTTCAGCAATAGCCGTCTTATATACGCTAATTTTAGGGTTTATTTATAAAGAAATAAGATATAAAGACCTACCGCAAATATTATTAGACTCTTGTGGTACAACAGCTATTGTAATGCTTTTAATTGGTGCATCAATGAGTATGTCTTGGGTGATGTCTTACGAGAATATTCCTCAAAGTATTAGTTCGGTATTATTAACGGTAAGCGATAACCCCGTTATTATTCTTTTGATTATCAATTTAATATTATTGTTTGTCGGCATTTTTATGGACATGACACCAGCAGTATTAATTTTCACCCCAATATTTTTGCCAATTATAGTAGAATTAGGGATGGATCCTATTCAGTTTGGAATTATAATGGTTATGAATTTAAGTATAGGTCTATGTACACCTCCTGTAGGTTCAGTACTATTTGTAGGCGTAGGGATTGCAAATACCACGATAGAAAAAGTTATAAAACCATTATTGCCGCTATTTATAGCAATGATAGTAGCACTATTTTTAGTAACCTATTTTTCAGAATTGAGTTTATGGCTACCAAGTTTATTTGATTTGTAAAATCTCTTATTTGTAAATTAAGGATACACAGTTTATGTTTTGTAACATAGTAGAGTACCTAATAATTAAGAAGGATGTTTAAATACTTTAAAATTATATATGATTCTTCAGTTGTTTTTAAACACACACACACGTACTAGATAATTTACTTTTTTGATACTAATAATAGATGACAATTGAAATTGGTTAAAATGAAAAGGCTGAAAGTCTTAATCTTCAGATTCTTTTAATAATTTTGAAATGGTTTTTGTGACCAGTCTGAGTTTGGATTTATGACCCGAATATGAGTATTTATAGGTTGTCTACTAATTTTTACATTTATTGTTGACGAATTGTAAACCTTGAGATTATACCTAAATATGTCAAATTAACTTTCGTTGTACAATTTTAATGAAAACTACGAAAGAATTTTATTCTTCAAGAATTAGCTCACACTTTTAAATTGTCTCATTCTTAATTCTTCTAAAAATGTTCAAATTAAAAACACAATCCTAATTTAATAGATTATTTTATACACCATAAAGTATAGCACGCCTTTCAGTTACTTATTTTTTCTAATAGGCAAATTTCTGAAATTAGTAGTGAAGTGGTACGACGACCCGTTTTATTTTTCTAGAATATTTAGAATGACAATGAAGATTTCTCCCAGATATTACAAAGAACATAAATATTTTTAAAAAAAGTAATATAATCCATGTTTACGCATAAATTGTGCATGTTTTGTAACAAACTATTTATATAAATTGCCATAGTTTGCAATTTGTGAATCCATTGTAAATTTTGAATAAAAGTTGTTATTCAATACGTACTCAATAAATTAAAATGCTCAATGAGTTTAATTAACTGTTTATATTAATATCATTGACCCAAGAGTAAGTGATTGTAAATTTAGGATTTGACTTGATGAATTTGGAAGTAATTCGTTTTCGATAATGATTTTTTGTCGGTTTTGACGTTTTTAAACAATTACACCTAACGATCTCATAGTAATAAATAAATTTAGAAGGATAATAAGTTTTTAGTTAAAAAAAAATAGCACTTCCTCGAATTATTTAAAAATTAATGTGTAAAACAAATTTTTTTAATGAAATATTTTTAGTAACAGAAGTTGCAAATAGCAATGAAAGTGCTTTTCTAAAATTATTTAATCATTATAAGAATGATGTTTATAACTATAGCAAGAAAATGCTTAAGGAAAAGGTATACGCTGAGGAAATTGTGCAAGACGTATTTCTAAAAGTTTGGCTAACCCGAGAAAACCTTAATCCAGATTTATCTTTTAAGTCTTATATTTTTACTATCACTCGTAATTTAACGATTAATTTTTTGCATAAAGCTGCTAATGATAGAAGAATGAGGGAGAGTGTCTTTTATGAAAAATCAACGTATTACAATTCTACAGACGTTTTATTTGATGAAATTTACTGTGAAAAATTACAACAACAAGCAATTAATAATTTGCCACCTAAGCGAAAACGTATCTTTGAACTCTCTAGAAAAGAAGACATGAGCTATGACCAAATTAGTAAAGAGTTAGGAATATCAAAAAATACAGTTAAAAATCAAATGAGTAGAGCCCTTGACTCAATAAGAGACTTTTTATACACCCATAGTGATATCACTTTTCTTTTTCTCTTTTCTTTTTTCTCATAAACCTTCAATTTTTTTAGTTTTTTATTCTTATCCGAATCATTTTATTCTATTAAAAATCAATTACTTAAGTTTTTTTAGTGCTGGTAGATTAAAAAAAGAATAAAAAAAAAGATATTGGAGTGGTATTCGACAGGTTTTCAATTGTATTATATATAGAAAACTTTAATTAGTATTTTAAAAGAATGAACACAGACCCATATATTAGAAATTTACTTAAAAAACATGCTTTAAATACTTGCACAAAGGCAGAAAAAGAAATACTTGTTAGCTTCTTTAATAATCAAAGTGAATTTAGCACATATGATATGCCTTCTGTTGAGGAGATAAATAATCTTTCTGTTAATGAGTTGTCTGAAATTGATGAAAAAGCATCTTTTAGAATTTATGAGAACATAAGGGGGGGGTATGATAAAAAAAGAAAAAGTTTAGTGTCTCAAAGCAAAAAAAAGAGATTTATTATTAAGTCTTTAAGCATAGCTGCACTATTTATTAGTTTTATTGCAGTAGGTGTATTATATCAAAATAATTATTTTTCAAATACATTGAATCTAGACCAAGAACTGGTTCCAAAAACTTCTATTACTCTTCAGTTAGATAATGGTGCAATAAAGATTATTGATACGAAAGAATCTCAAGAACTAGTTAACGAGGAAGGGAATGTTGTGGGTAAACAAGTAAAGAGTAGTATAGCTTATTCAAATGCTTTAAAAACTAATGAGCTTACATATAATATTTTAAGTATTCCTTACGGAAAGACATTTCAATTGTTGTTGTCTGATGGAACAAAGGTGTATTTAAATGCTGGTACGTCTATTAAATACCCTATTAAGTTTTTAGAAGGTTATAGTAGGGAGGTTTTTTTAGAGGGAGAAGCTTATTTTGATGTCGCTACAGATAAAGAACATTTGTTTGTTGTAAATAATAATGGTCTTAACGTAGAAGTTTACGGTACAAAATTTAATGTATCTACGTATCCTGAAGATACTATTACCGACGTTGTGTTAGTAGAAGGGTCAGTTAGTATGTATAAAACAGATGATATTACTGAATTAAATAAATCTGATAAGGTTTTACTGATTCCTGGTATGAAAGGAAGTTTTAATAAAAAGGATAAACAAATAGATACAAAACCTGTAATTACAAGTATTTATACATCTTGGATACATGGAGAACTTGTTTTTAGAGATATGACTTTCGAAAACATTCTTAAAAAACTAGAGCGTCATTATAATGTGTCAATAACAATTAATGATAAAGTGTTAGCAAATGAAATATTTAATGCAAGTTTTAAAGATGTGCCTATTCAAAGGGTGTTAGAATATTTAAACATGACATATAATATAGATTTTGTGATTGATAATAATCATATAACCATCCAATAATTAATATGCCTATGCAGCAAAACAGACAATTGCAACTATTTTCTATTAAAAATTACTTATGTAATAAAAAAAAACCAAAAACTGTTGAAGCCAGTTTTTGGTTTGAAATAAGTGATTAAAAATTAACCACAACTAAAACTTAAAAGTATGAAAAAAATTCTTTATAAAAAGAAAGAATATCGCCTACATTTAAAATCCAACCTTAAAATGAAGTTAAGTGCCTTATTTTTGTTTGTTACATTATTTACAGTTCAGGCTAATACATCATATTCGCAGATTACTAAAATTTCTTTGGATTTAAATAATATAAAAGTAGAACAATTAATAGATATTATAGAGAGTAAAAGTGATTTTCGTTTTATATATAAAATAAAGGATGTAGATCTAAATCGGCTTGTTTCGGTTAAGGCTAAAAAAGAAAATGTAACCTCTATTTTGCAAAGAGTATTTAATAAAACTACAACCGTTTTTAATGTTATTGATACACAAATATTCTTAACAAAAAAAATAAAAGAGAAAGTCCCTGACAAACAAGAAGAAGTAAAAGAGCAGCAATATACTATTAATGGAAATGTTGTAGATGTAACAAATGTGCCATTAATTGGTGTAACTGTTTTGGTTAAGGGAACTAAAAATGGTACTTCGACCGATTTTGATGGAAATTATTCTTTGAAAGTAAAGGATCCTAACTCTGTTTTGGTTTTCTCCTTTTTAGGCTTTGCATCGCAAGAGATTCCAATTAACAATCAAAAAATTATAAATGTTACTTTAGAAGAATCGGCAGATGAGTTAGATGAAGTAGTTTTAGTAAGCTTTGGTAAACAAAAAAAGAAAAATGTAATAGTCTCAATGACTACAATAAAACCCTCTGAACTTAAAATTCCGTCAAGTAATTTAACTACATCCTTGGCAGGAAGAGTTCCAGGTTTAATATCATATCAAAGAGGTGGAGAACCAGGAAGTGATAATGCAGAATTTTTTGTTAGAGGTGTTACAACTTTTGGATATGCATCAAGTCCTTTAATTTTAATTGATGGAGTTGAATTAACTATTGACGATTTACGTAGATTACATCCAGATGATATTGCAGAGTTTTCTATAATGAAAGATGCATCTGCAACAGCATTATATGGAGCTAGAGGAGCTAATGGTGTTATTTTTGTAACGACTAAAGAAGGTGTTGAAGGGCCAGTTAGAATTTCAGCTAGGGTTGAGTATTCTTCTTCAATGCCAACGCAAAATATCGAATTAGCAGATCCAATTACGTATATGAAATTAGGTAATGAAGCGGTTAGAACACGTGACCCACTTGGATTATTACCTTATTCTTTAGAGAAAATCGAAAACACTATTGCAGGTGCAAATCCAGTTTTATATCCAACTACAGATTGGCATAAAGAACTGTTTAAAGATTATACAATAAATAAGCGTTTTAATTTTAGTTTGAATGGTGGGGGTAAAACAGCACGCTATTATGTGTCTATGGCAGCAAGCCAAGATAATGGTATACTAGAAGTTCCAAAAATTAATGACTTTAATAGTAATATTGATTTTAAACAATATAATTTTCGTTCTTCAACAAATATAAATTTAACTGAAACATCTAAGCTAAAACTTAATTTTAATGTGAGTTTTGAAGATTATAACGGTCCAAGACAAGGTGGAGCTGAAATTTATAAAATGGTAGTACATAGTAATCCAGTTAATTTTAGACCTTTTTATGATAAAGATGCAGAGCATGAATTTACAAATCATATTTTATTTGGTAACCATCGTGATGGAAACTTTTTAAATCCTTACGCAGAAATGGTAAGTGGTTATAGAGAAGGTACCAATTCTAAAGTTATTGCTCAATTAGAATTTAATCAAGATTTTAGTTTTATAACCGAAGGATTACATCTTAAATTGATGTATAATCAAACTAAACAATCTTTTTATTCTGTTAACAGGTTTTACAACCCATATTATTATTCGCCAACATTAAATAGAGATACAGGAACAATTTCATTTAACCTTTTAAATGAAGAAAGAGGAACTGAATATTTAGATTATAATGAAGGAACTAAATTGATAACTTCTTCAGCATACGTAGAATCAAATATTTCATATAATAAAGAAATTGATGATAAAAATGAGGTAAGTGGTTTGTTAGTATTTACACTTAACAATAGGTTGTTTTCAAATCAAGGAACCCTAGAAAAATCACTTCCATATAGAAATATGGGAATGTCAGGTCGTTTTACCTACGCCAGAGCACAAAAGTATTTTGCAGAGATTAGTTTTGGATATAATGGTTCTGAAAGATTTGCGAAAAATAATCGTTGGGGATTCTTTCCTTCCTTAGCCTTAGGATGGATGGCTTCAGATGAAAAATTCTTTGAGCCTATAAAAGATGTAGTTACTAAATTAAAAATTAAAGGGTCGTATGGTTTAGTTGGAAACGATCAAATTGGTGGTCCTAATGATAGATTTTTTTACTTGTCAAGAGTAAGTCTAAATGATGGATTAGGGAGTTATGTAACAGGTGAGGATTTTAATAATTTTTTATCGGGTGTTTCCATTCAACGTTATGCAAATGATCAAATAACATGGGAGACTGCAAAAAAAATGAATGTTGGTTTAGAATTAGGTTTATTTAATAATATTGATTTAGAAGTTGATGTTTTTAAAGAGAATAGATCAAATATTTTAGCAAATAGAGTTTTACCATCATCATTAGGGCTACAAGCTAATGTTAGAGCAAATATTGGAGAAGCTACTAGCCATGGTATTGATGCTTCTCTTGTATATACAGAAAGTTTTAATAGTGGAGCCTGGATGCAATTTAGAGGTAATTTCACATATGCAACTAACGAAATTACAAAAATTGAAGAGCCAGATTATTCTGCAACACCTTGGTTATCACGTGTTGGGCAACCAATTAATCAAGTTTGGGGGTATGTTGCTGAACGTTTGTTTGTAGATCAAGCAGAAGTAAATAATTCTCCAGAACAGACTTTTGGAGAGTATACGGGTGGCGATATTAAGTATAAAGATATTAATAGAGATGGCAAAATTTCTGGATTAGATAGAGTTCCTATAGGAAATCCTACAGTTCCAGAAATAGTTTATGGTGCTGGCATTTCTTTTGGTTTTAAAGGGTTTGATATTTCTACTTTCTTTCAAGGCGCTGCTAATTCTTCTTTTTGGATTAATCCACAAGCAACAGCTCCATTTGTAGAATTTGGAGAGGCAGGTACATCATATATTCAACAAAATCAATTATTAAAAGCGTATGCAGATAGCCATTGGTCTGAAACAAATAGAGATTTATATGCATTATGGCCAAGGTTATCTACATCACATATACCAAATAATCAACAAACAAGTACTTGGTTTATGCAAGATGGTGCTTTTATTAGAATGAAGTCAGCTGAAATAGGTTATAGCTTATCAGATAAACTGGTATCTAAACTTAAAATGGAAAAAGTAAGGTTTTATGTAAGTGGCACTAATTTATTTGCAATAAGTAAATTTAAATTATGGGATGCTGAATTGGCAGGTAATGGATTAGGCTATCCAAATCAGAGAGTGTATAATTTAGGTGTAAATATTTCTTTTTAAAAACATAGAATATGAAAAATAATATATATATAGGATTAATTTTAATTGCAAGTATATTTACTTCTTGCGAAAAAGATTATTTAGATGTGGTACCTGATAATGTAGCAACAATAGACAATGCTTTTTCAAACAGGTATAATGCACAAAAATTTTTAGTTACTATTTATTCTGCAATACCTTCTCCTGGAAGTGTAAATAATCCTGCATTAAATGCAGGTGATGAAATTTGGTATCCAACAGCACTACAAAATAGAACTGGTGTTAGAATTGCTCAAGGGTTTCAAAATGCAACAAATCCTTATGACGATAAGTGGACTGGAAGCAGTGTAAGAGATTTATATGTTGGGATTAGAAATTGTAATATATTTTTAAATAAAATTGAAGATGTGTTAGGGATGGATGCTTATGAGAAAAGAGTTTGGATAGCCGAAGTTAATTTTTTAAAAGCTTATTTTCATTTTTATTTGTTTAAAATGTATGGCCCAATTGTAATAAGCGATGAAGCAGTTGAGGTAGGTGATACTAATTTAAATTTAAAACCTGTAAGAAAACCAGTAGATGAAGTAGTGCCTTATATTATTGATTTAATGGATAAAGCAATTGCAGATTTACCACTAACCCTTCAATTTGAAAGTCTTGATTTAGGAAGAATAACTAAACCAATTGCCGCAGCAATTAAAGCTAGAGTTTTAATGACTTATGCAAGCCCTTTATTTAATGGGAATAGTGTATATCAAGATTTTTTAAATGCAGAAGGGGAGCCTTTATTCCCTTTAACATATTCTGCTGAAAAATGGCAAATGGCGGCTACAGCTTGTAAAGAAGCTATAGATATTTGCCATGAAGCAGGGCTTAGACTTTATAAAAAAAGTGATTATATAAACCCTTTTCCACAATCAGATGTAACATTGTTAACTGCCGCTTTAAGAGGTAGAGTTACTGAGCCTTGGAATCCAGAGCTTATATGGGGGCATACAGATTATACAGGGTCAATACAAAGTGAATCTATGACTAAGTTGTATGCATATACAATAGGTTATGTAGTAGCGGCAAGACATGCTCCAACTTTAAGAATTGCAGAAACATACTATTCAAAAAATGGTGTACCAATTAATGAAGATGTTACGTATGACTATAATAATAGATACAATTTAAGACAAGCATTGACCACTGAAAAGTATCAAATAGAACCAGGGCAAGAAACGGCCGTTTTAAACTTTGATAGAGAAACTCGTTTTTATTCAGATTTATCTTTCGATAGAGCAACATGGTTTGGAAACGGAAGAGAAGATAGTGATGATAATCCTTGGTATATACGCGCTAGGTTAGGAGAGTTTGCGTCTGTAGCAGATATTTCGGGATATTCAGTAACCGGTTATTGGCCAAAAAAATTGGTTAACATAAAAACGGTTGTACAAGATGGAAGGACATTTGGTGTAAAAAGGTATCCATTTCCAATAATTAGATTGGCGGACTTATACTTATATTATGCAGAAGCTTTAAATGAATTTAATGGTCCTACAAGTGACGTGTATACTTATATAGATTTAGTTCGAGAAAGAGCTGGATTAGATGGCGTTGTATCAAGTTGGCAAAATTTTTCTTCAAACCCAGGAAAACCTTTAGTTAAAGACGGAATGAGAAGTATAATTCAACAAGAGAGAATGATTGAAATGGCATTTGAAGGCGGTAGATTTTGGGATTTAAGAAGATGGAAATTGGCAAAAAATTACATGAATGGATTAATAAAAGGGTGGAACGTTCTTGAGAATAGTGCAACAAATTATTATACGGTAAAAACAATATTTAATACAAGTTTTACAGAAAGAGATTATTTATGGCCAATACCAGAATCTGAAATTATTAATACACCTTCAATAATTCAAAACCCAGGATGGTAATTATCTTATTAACTTTTAAAAAAAATGTATATGAAACTTAAAATAATAGTACTTATAATCCCAATTTTACTTTTATTTATTGGGTGTGAAGAAAATGAACACGAGCCAATTTCTAAAAGCTCGTTAATACCTCCAAAGGTTGAAAACTTAGCGTTTACACCTATTAATGGAGGGGTTGATATAACGTATGATTTGCCTGCTGGTAAAGATTTGTTATATGTTAAAGCTGTATATACAAATTCAGCTGGAAACCTAGCAGAGGTTAAAACTTCAATTTTTAATAACAATATTCAAATATTAGGATTTGGAGATACAAATGAAAAAACGATAAAAGTTTATACAGTTACGCGTTCAGAAGTTGCTTCTGAACCAGTAGTTTTTACAGTATCTCCTCTAACACCTCCCGTATTTGCAATTCAACAAACAATAGATATTGTTGCAGATTTTGGAGGTGCTAAATTTACTTGGGAAAATGACTTAAATGCACCAATATCTGTTGAATTATTGGCAGAAGACCAATATGGAGATTTAGTAAAAGTTAGAACAGAATATACATCACTAAAAACAAACAAAGTTTCTTTAAGAGGTTATGCATCAGTTCCTACTAAATTTGCTGCGGTTATTAGAGATCGTTACGATAATTATTCTGATACAATATATCCTTCAACTCCTGATAAATTATTAACACCATTATTTGAAGAGCTTTTAGATAAAAGTAAAATGCTTAGAAGACCTTTACAAAATGATGATAATTGGGCTAATTGGGGAGGTTCTATAGAAAACCTTCTCGATAATGATTTCACCAATTATGCACATACACAAGCTGGTAATGTACCAAGACCTAGCATAATGACAATTGATTTAGGAAGTCTTGTTACATTAAGCAGATTTAAACTATATCAAAGGTCCCTTAATGAGCAAAATTTTGCATTTACTCACGGTAACCCAAAAAGATACGATGTATATGGTTCTAAAGAGGTACCTGGTGAAGATGGAAATCTAGAAGATTGGATTTTATTAAAAGAGTGTTTATCTGTTAAACCTTCAGGATTGCCTCTGGGTCAAAAAACCGATGAAGATATTGCTAGCTTTTTATCAGGCGATGAATTCACTTTTGACGATCCGGTAGAAATTAGATATTTCCGTTTAGCCGTTCATGAGACATGGGATGGGTCAGGTTATATCAATTTATCTGAACTATCATTTTGGGGAAGTATTTCTAATTAATAATAAAAATATAAATAATGAAATTATTTAAATATTATATAGCATCAATTGTTTTATTAATGGTTTTTGTTTTTAGTTCTTGTAATGATACTTATGAGTTTCACCAAAAGTATATTGAAGATGGTGAAGTTCAATATTCAAACAAAGTAGATTCATTAAAAACATATTCAGGAAATAATAGATTGAAAATTGAAGGATACATTTCTAATGCATTTAATGTAAATGAAATTATAGTGTACTGGAATAATAGAGAAAATAATGAAATTTTCCCATATACAAAATCTCAAAATCAAACAGATGCATTAGAGTTTATTATTGATAATCTTGAAGAAAAATCGTATACTTTTGAAGTTGTTTCAAAAGAGACAAGTGGTAATGTTTCAATTAAAACTGTAGTTTTTGGTACTGTCTATGGTGAAAATTTCAGATCAAGTTTAAACCCAAGAGCTACAAACACATTCTCTTATAAAAGCGATGCAAAAGCTGATGTTACTTTTAAATTAAGTGATGATCTTGTGCGTAATACGGAATTAAAGTATACCAATTTGAGCAATGTAGAAGTTGTAGATATAATTGCTAATGATACTAATTCTATTAGTATTGAACAATTAGACATTACAAAACCAATACAATACAGAACTTTTTATGTGCCAACGCTTGCAGATGAAAATGGTATGGAAACAAGTATTGATCAATTTAGTTCAGATTGGAATACTATTAATCATCCATTAAAGCTTGAAACAATATTGAATAGCGTTACTTTTCAACCAGTCTCAGGAGGTGTTAAGGTCGATTGGCAAAATTCAGAAAATTTAGATGTAATATTTAATTTTAAAAATACTGTCGCTGGTAACCCTGTAAATAAAAGTATAACATCTAATAGTACAGTTGGAACATATACTATTACACCCATGGAAAATGGAACTCAGAATATTGAGATTACAACTACTGATGTATATGGAAACTCATGGGCTAAAATTTATTCAGTAACACCAATATAATTTCAATCTGTTCTATTAAATAAATTAAATTGGAAAGAAGATCTATTGATTTTTTTTGATGTTATCGAGACACAATAGCCTTATTTAGCTGATAAAATAATTGATAGAAATTAGGTTAAGACTAATAATAATGATGCATGGAACTAAAACGATGTATAACAAAAGGTAGATACATAAAGTTTATGGTTTTAGAAGAAAGAAGTTATGCTACATTCTTTGCAGAATTAAATGTTTTGGTCTAGAAAATTAATTATAATATATAATTATAGGGTTAAAAATTAATCCTATAATTATTTTAAAACCTTATTTTTTAATTATGAAAAAATTATGTAATTATTTAATTATAGCAATTTCTTTTTTTGTTATCTCGAAGAGTTATGCACAAACACACATAACCTCTTACGATGAACTACTAGGGGTTATTACTGATTATAAACCAACTTTTAATGAAAACTTGCCTGATTGGGCAAAATTATTGTATGCATACCCTATTAATTTTAACGAAATTGATAGTAAATACAAAGCGTACATGAAAAATAATGAAAGTGAAAAAAGTGCTATTATCCGTTATTATAAAATTTGGAGTAGAGTTGTTGCTGATTATGTAGATTCTAGTGGTAGAATAATATTACCAGAAAATAATCTATCTAAAAAAGTTGTAAAAACTAAACAACAAAAAACGTTCGATAATTCCAACTCTAATTGGTCATTTTTAGGTCCTAAAAACACTTTTTTTAGAAAAGGTTCTAACGGCTCTGTAATTCCTCCTGTTGCTCCTTGGCAAGTAAATGTATACTCGTTTGATGTATTTCAAGGGGATCCTAATATAATTTACGCAGGTACAGAAACAGCATATGTTAATAAAACTATTGACGGGGGTCAAAATTGGACAATGCTGGCGCCTAATTATCTTTTTTCTGCAGTACTTGATGTATTAATACATCCTGTAAATCCTGATATTGTTTATGTTTCAGGAGGAAATCAAATACATAAAACTACAGATGGAGGGGTTACTTGGATACCAATGCTTCAACCTGGGACGGCGTTTGCAGCAAATCATATAATTATAGATCCTAATAACCATAATAAGTTGATTGTATCTTCTAATAAAGGAATTTACGTTTCAATGGATGCTGGTACATCATGGGTGCAAAAAAACTCAAAAAGAGCTTATGATATAGAGTTTCAACCAAATAATAACAATAGAATTTATTCGATAGTTAAAGGTGATTCAGGGAATTTTGAGATTTTAGAATCCACAGATGGAGGTGATAATTTTTCTGTTGTATCTGGTTTTCCAACAATAGCAGATATTAGCGGAGGGCTAATAGCAGTAACACCAGCTAATTCAAATATGTTGTTGGTTACCATGTTAAGTGAAAATAACACACCTTTTTTATATAAAGGTATTTTAAACGGAACTAACTGGACCTGGACTAAAGTAATTGATTGTAACACATCAACATTTAAATATAATAATGGGCAAGGTTATTACGATTTGGTTTTGGAAATTTCTCCAATTAACGCAGATGAGTTCTTTGTAGGAACACTTACTTTATTTAAAACAACCAATGGGGGTAATCAGTTTGATGCTATTGGAGGGTATTTTGGAAGGTTTAGTATCCATCCAGACATGCAAGATATAAAATGGTTACCTGATAATTCGGTTTGGGTAGCTACAGATGGAGGTATGAGCTTTTCAACAGATGCTTTCGAAACCAATTTTCAGCCTAGAATTAATGGATTGGTAGGTTCTGCTATGTGGGGGTTTGATCAAGGTTGGAATGAAGATATTGTTGTTGGAGGACGCTATCATAATGGAAATATGGCTTTGGCAGATTTTTATAATGGTAAAACGCTTAGAATGGGAGGAGGCGAGTCTGCAACAGGATGGGTGTTACAAGGCAAAAGCAGGCACGCTGCTTTTAATGATCTTGGGGCAGGTTGGATTTTACCACCAACAGCTGAATCTCAAGCTGAAGGAAGATTTAAATTTACCAAATATCCAAACATGCTTGAATATGGAGGAAGAAGAAGCGATTTAATACACCATCCTAATTATTTTGAAATTTTATTTTTAGGTCAGGGGAATAGTATTTGGAAAAGTACAGATATGGGTGAAACTTTTGAATCTTTATATACTTTTTCTGGTACAGTACTTTGCATACAAATGAGTTTTAGTAACCCTAATGTAATTTATGCAGATATTAACGGTTCTGGGTTATATAGAAGCGATGATCTAGGTGTTACTTGGGTGCATAAACCCTCGTTAAGTAATAATTCTAATGGAGGAAGTAAGATGAATGGTAGAACCAGTCTTGTGATTTCGCCTTATGATGAAAATACTATTTATGCTTGTTATTCAAACGGAAATCAGACGAATACCATAGGTTCAGTTTTTAAATCAGTTAATGGTGGAGATACTTGGACAAATATAACAGGTACAGTAAATGGACACACAAAAAAACTAGTAATTCAGCCAACCACAAGTGGAGAAGATTTAATATATCTATTTAACACATCTAGTTCTGGAAATCAATCTGAAGTGTATTATAGAAAAAGTTCTATGTCAGATTGGAGTTTATTTGCTAATAATTATCCAGGTAATTTTAGAATTAGAGCAGCAATTCCCTTTTATAGAGATGGAAAAATAAGATTAGCTGGTGGTGGAGGTGTTTGGGAAACGCCCTTACAAGAACAAAATTTTACGCCAATAGTAAACCCTTGGGTAGAAAATGTATCAAACAAATGTATGGATGATGTTTTGCATTTTGATGATCATTCCATTTTAAATCATGAAGGAGCAAGTTGGAAATGGGAAATAACTCCGGCTCCAACATATATTAGTAATCCTAATATAAGAAACCCAGAAGTTATATTAGGAGCTCCAGGTTCGTACACAGTAAAATTAACAGTAACTCAAAATGGTGTTGATTATGTTAAAGAAATAGAGAACATGGTAACAACAACAACTTGTCCTTCTATTACCGACTGTAATAACCCTGCCGAATTACCAAAATCAGAATGGTCGTTAATATATGTCGATAGCGAACAAGCTAATATTGCACCTGGGTATTCAGCAACAATGGCTTTTGATGGAAATGAATCAACGATGTGGCATACGCGTTGGAGCCCAACTAGAGACCCATATCCTCATGAAATTCAAATTGATCTAGGAAATTCATATAGTATTAGTGAGTTTATATATTCTCCAAGAGCAAGCGGCGAAAATGGAAGAATAAAGGATTATGAATTATATTTTAGTTACGATAAAAATAATTGGGGAGAACCTGCGCATATTGGAGTTTTCGAGAATACAAGTGCTAAACAAACAGTAACATTTGATACGCCTGTTAATGGAAGGTATATGAGGTTAAAAGCGCTTTCTGAGGTAAATGGCGGCGAGTGGGCTTCAGCGGTAGAATTAACATTAATAGGTTGTATAAGTGATAATTGTCCTGGGATAGATAATCCAGATCAAGCTGATTTTGATGGTGATGGATTAGGGGATGCTTGTGACGATGATGACGATAACGATGGTGTATTAGATGTCAATGATACATGTCCAGAAACTCCATTAAACGATCCTGTGAATGAAATGGGTTGCAGTTTGTTTGTGCTACCTGCCAATAACTTTGCTATACAAACCATTGGAGAAACCTGTAGAAATAGTGATAATGGAAAAATTATTATAACTGCGGTAGAGACACATGATTATATTGCAACCATAACTGGAAATGGAAGTACTAGCACTTTAGAGTTTGCTAACGAAGTTGAGTTTGCAAACTTACAGTCTGGAACTTATAATGTATGCATTACAATAAAAAATATTCCTGAAACTGATTTTAAGAGATGTTATGATATTGTTATAACGCAACCTTCAGATTTATCTGTGTTATCAAAGGTAAATACTAGTAAAAAAACAATTTCATTAAAACTAGCTAATGGTAAAGCATATATTATCAACTTAAATGGGATAATAACTAAAACATTAAGTTCTGAAGTTACATTGGATTTATCAAACGGGATGAATTCCATTCATGTAGCTACAGATAAAGATTGTCAAGGGGTTTTTGAAAAATCAATTTTAGTATCAGATAAAGCAATAGCATATCCCAACCCTTTTACAGATTATCTATCTGTTAATATTGGAGATGATTCTTCAGAAATGGTTTCAGTTAATATATACTCTATTACTGGTAAGCTAATTCAATCTAGACATTTACCCGTTAGCAATAACACTATTATAATTGATGGGACTCACTTTGATAGTGGTATATATACCGTAAAACTAGAAACAGCAACAAACATGTCTATTTTAAAAATCCTAAAAAAATGAAACTACTAAAATATATGTCTTATAAACAGCTAAAAAATATCATATTGTTTTTTAGTGTATGTGCTCTTTTTACATGTAGTAAAGGAGACGATAATAGTCAAGACCCAACTCCTGTTGTGAATGATCCAACTGCTGCTACACTTGTATTTCCTAATGTAAATAGTGAGTGTACAGAAGGAACTAGCATAACATCTACTGAAAGTACCGTTAAGTTTCAGTGGAATAAAGGAAACTATACCGATAGTTATAATTTAAAATTAAAAGATTTAAATACTGGAACTACTACTGGTCATTCAACGGTAGAAAATAATATTTCTATAAAACTAAAAAGAGGGAATCCATATTCTTGGTCTGTAGTTTCACGATCAAATGAATCATCTAAAACAGCAGAAAGCCCAGTCTGGAAATTTTTTAATGCAGGTGAGGGTATTTCATCATATGCACCTTTTCCAGCAGAAGCAGTAAGTCCTATTAGGGGTGCAGATGTGGCAAGTGGTAACATAACATTGGAATGGAGTGGAAGTGATGTTGATAATGATATTGAGAGTTATAATGTGTATTTTGGAGAAACAACTTCCCCAGCAGAATATAAAACAGAAATTACTGAAACAATCTTGAATAATGTAATTGTCGGAGCAGGTAAAACGTATTACTGGAGAGTGAAAACTATAGATACTCAAGGGAATGTTTCAAACTCAGACATATTTAGCTTTAAAGGTTCCTAAAAGGGATAATTGAATACCCTTAATTATTCATATTTAAAACTGAACTTATCTTTAAATAATCAAATAAATGAAAAAAGTAATATATTTATTTTTCCTGTTAACAGTCTTTTTTGTTGAAGCACAAAATGGGAATCAATGGTCCCAGTTATTTTTAAATTGGAATAGTACCCAAGATAATGGAGGAAGTGGTGTAGTAAGGTCTATACGTATAAATCCTAGTAATACGAGTTCTGTTTTGATAGGGGCAGCTAAAGCAGGTATATGGCATACAAATAATAGCGGAAATGACTATACATTTGTTTCTGGTAATGTTCCAGAAGTAGAATGGGTAAATGAAATCATTTATAGTCAGCAGAATTCACAAATTGTATACGCCAATACCGATATAGGAGTTGTTAAATCGACAAATGGTGGTATAAATTGGTCATACACTAATTTAAGAATGGTTAAACCAAATAAATATGGAAGTTTAAATTGGCTAGATGTATCAACTACCAATAGCAACGTAGTTTATGCAACAACTGACTATCAAGGTACATATACTTTATATAAATCTACTGACGGAGGTAATTCTTGGGTTCAAAAATATCAAACATCAAAAAAGATTTGGGACATGCGTATAAAACCTGGAACTCCTGAAACCGTTTATATTCTAGAAGAATCTACATCTACTAGTTGGATTAATTTTAAAAGATCAACCAATAGTGGTAGTACTTTTTCTACCATTAACAATGGTTTTCCGTCTGATTATAATATTGTTTCTCACCGTGCAAGAATTGCAACCACACCAGCTAACAATAATGTAGTATACATAGCTATTGCTTTTAACGGAGGTGGAACCAATGATAAGATATCTTTTTTTAAATCGTCAGATAGCGGGTCCTCTTTTACAAAAAAATGCTGCGGAAGTTCCAGTAGTCCTTTGGAAAATGCCGTAGGATCTTCAGACTTTTTATATGAAGGTGCGCATTTAGCTCAAATAACATGGAATTTTGCTTTTACAGTTTCAGAAACAGATGAAAACTTTTTAGCATGCGCAGCAAATAAACTAAAGATAAGTACAGATGGCGGAGCTACATGGAGTTATGACAGGTCTGGTAATGTGGTAACTGGTAATCAATATGATAATTATCAATCCAATAATGCACATAAAGGAGTGCATGGAGATCATCATGGTCTTTCTATTGTTGGAGATCATATATGGAATTCAAATGATGGAGGCGTTTATTATTCTGCAGATAAAGGGATGACTGTTGTTAAGGATAAAAGTGATGGACTAGGTGTCCAAGAGCTTTGGGGCTACAGTCAGTCTTTTAAAAATGATGTCATGGCTGTTGGGTTAAACCATAATAAAATATGTTATAGAGATGATAATGTGTACGGAGGTTGGATTGCTGTAAATGGAGCTGATGCTATGGCGGCAAATGTTAATCCCATTGATGATCAATATATGTATAACCACCCTTGGGGGCACGAGCGCGTTAAAAGATCTTTAACAGGAAAAACGGGTCATCAAATGCAAAACTTAGGGATTGAACTGGGTTATATAACATTAGATAATCTTGAGTTTCACCCTCATCAATATTATACAATTTATGGTAGCGATTATGGAGATAGAAACAAGACCTATAAGTTGGCTAAATCAACCAATAATGCATCCAGTTGGGAAGTTATTAAAAGCTTTGAAGCAGAGCGTAGAAATGCCGTTGCTGTAAAATCTAGTTTTGCAGATGCCAATTATGTATATGCTGTAGTAGATCCTAATAGAGTGATTAAATCTACAGATGAAGGTGCTACATGGACTGAGGTTAATCCTCCGGCGTCTTTAATAGGTACTAATGCTTTATGGCGTCTTGCAGTGAGCGATCAAAATCCTAATCACCTGTGGGTTACTTTAAGAGGAGCAACAAATACCACTAAAGTAATTAAATCTACTGATGGAGGGGTAACATGGAGCGATTTTTCAACAGGACTTCCTAATCAGCATATATATTCTATAATTTACCAAAGAGGTAGTGACGACATATTATATATTGGAACTGGCTTAGGGGTATATTATAGGAAAAATGGAATGTCAAATTGGGCATTATTTGGAAGTGGCATGCCAGCCTGTAAAGCGGCTTTTATGTTTATTAATTATGCAAAAGGGAAATTACGTTTAGGTACCTCAAGAGGATTATGGGAGAATGATTTAATTGAATTAACAGCTCCAAAAGCGAATATCACAGCAGACCGAAATACCTTTAGCGTAAACAATCCTACAGTTAAATTTGCAGACTATTCAGTAGCAGATATAGCCGCCACATACCTTTGGAGTTTTCCAGGAGGAACTCCTTCCACTTCAACAAGTGAAAGACCTGTAGTTGATTATTCTAACGCATCAGGGGATAGTTTTGATGTAACCTTAACAGTAACAGACTCAAGGGGAACTAGCACACAGACATTAACGAACTTTGTTAAGCGCATTGTAGAAACTTCAGTTCATTATGTAGATAGTGAAGAAACAGTAGGGTCAGATGGTAAAGCTATTAATGCCATTGATGGAGTTAATACTACAATCTGGCACACTAAATGGGCTGGAGGGGCAGATCCTCAACCTCATGAAATACAATTGAATCTTGGAGGTACTTTTTCAGTTTCCGCATTTACATATCTACCGCGTCAAGATGGTAATACAAATGGAAGAGTATCCCAGTATGAAGTATATGTAAGTAACGATCCTTTAAATTGGGGAGCAGCTGTGGCTTCTGGTATTTTTGCTAATGATGCTAGTTTGAAAACAGTTAATTTTACACCAAAAAATGGAAGTTATGTTAGATTTCGCTCACTTTCTGAGGTTGATGGAAAAAATTTCACAACAGCAGCAGAAATTGATGTGATAAAAGGACCTGCATCACCAATACTATCTGTATATTATGTAGATAGTGAAGAAACAGTAGGATCAGATGGTAAAGCTATTAATGCCATTGATGGGGCTAATAATACAATCTGGCATACCAAATGGGCTGGAGGTTCAGATCCGCAACCTCATGAAATACAATTGTATCTTGATGGTACCTTTGAGGTAGAAGGTTTTACTTACTTGCCAAGGCAAGATGGCAATGTAAATGGAAGAGTATCTCAGTACGAAATATATGTAAGTGATAATCCTTCAAATTGGGGGACTGCAGTAGCATCAGGAACTTTTGCTAACAATGCGAACTTGAAGACCGTTAATTTTACACCAAAAACAGGAAGTTATCTTCGTTTTAAAACCCTATCTAATGTAAGTGGAACTAATCATACCTCTGCTGCAGAAATTAATGTTATAGTAGGAAATCAAAGTACTGCCAAATCTCCATCTAAAACTTCTTTATCAATAGAAAGTGAAAATAATGATCTTATTGATTTAAAAGTATACCCGATACCTTTTATGGATACTTTAAATATTGGAGGGTTTATTGATAATCAAAGTAAAAATGCTCACATAAAACTTATTGATATTAATGGAAGAACGGTTATTTCGAAAAAGATAGATACCAATAATAAAGTAAGTATTAATACCTCCAATCTTTCAAATGGGATATATATTTTAGAAATAAAAACCGAAAATTATAAACAGTACAAAAAGATAGTAAAAGGATATAATTTATTAGAAGAAGATTAATACCAAGTTGGTACTTTTTTGATTTGTACTACTTAATTTGGAGAACAGTTTGAGTGATTCTAATATGTCCTTCGAAATAGATGAAATTTTGTTATAAACATACAGTTCAAGGTAAGTTTATTTTAAAAATGATTACACACTAATATTAGAAATATCATAACGATGCTTAATGTTTATAAACATTAAGCATCGTTTTATAAAGTCATGAGTTTTAAATTAAAAGAGTTTTACATAAAAACATTTTTGCATTGTAATGACTTGGCAATAGGGTGATTTAATGTCGATATTTTTTTAAATAAACATTAATATGGATTCTTCATTAGAAACACAAAAAATCAAGGAAGGCTTTATAGGCCAAAAAATGATTACTATTCCTCCTAATATTAGAAAAGAGATAGTAGCTAATTCATTGATTTCAGATTTTTATTTGACAGCTATAGGATATTACCCACATGCTATTCATCATGATAGGAAGCGGAAGTTTGGTTGTAAGGAATATATATGGCTCTATTGTACAGAAGGTTCTGGCGAAGTAGTTATTAATAATAAAAACTTTGAGTTAATTCCAAACACATATATAATAATACCTCCAGGTATTTCACATCATTATAAAAGTTCTGAAAAACAACCTTGGACTATTTATTGGGCTCATTTTTTTGGAGAAAAATCAGATATTTTGTATTCAAGGTATTTAGATGAAGTAAAAATGCATGTGGGTAAAATACCTCTTAATGAAAGTAGATTAAAAAAAATGATTGAAATGATTGATACTTTAGAGAACAATTTTGAGAGTAAAAACATTGAAATAACAAATATTAATTTTTATCATTTACTAAGTTCTATAATTTACCATATAGAACCAAGTCCCTCTTTTCTAAATACAGATCCTATTAGCCAATCCATAACTTTTTTAAATAAGCATATTAAAGAAATCTTTAAAGTCGAAGATTTAGCATTACAACAAAATTTGTCAGTATCCAGATATACGGAACTCTTTAAAAAAAAAACAGGGTTTTCACCGATAAAATATTTTAACAACATCAAAATCCAAAAATCCTGCCAATATTTATACTTTACTGATTTGACAATTAAAGAAATATCACTAAAAGTAGGCTTTAAAGATCAATATTATTTCTCAAGAGCATTTAGTAAACTAATAGGAATGCCACCTTCAAAATATAAAATGTTATATGAGAACCAATATTTAAGAAACAAGTTGTAAAAAAATAAGTATTTATCCTTTTGTACTCTTGGGGTATTTTTTGAAATGATGGTATATATTAGAATACAAATAAATCATTAATTATTTCCTTATAAACAATCCACTTCTTAATTGGCCGGATACTACAACCATTCTTTAATAAAAACCTTTCTTCAATAGTTAAATTGTCCATCATTATCTTGTTTTTGTCTATGGTTGTAGCAAATGGTTAATTGTAAATTGCACTTATATGTTAGGTTTTAAAGTCATTAAAGAATTATGATTTTAAAATTATAATTAAAATTTAAATAACACATGCCTCTTTTAAATTATAATTATCACTAAAACAATTAATGACCAGTATTCATGAAAACAAAGAAAATTATAATCTTAGTCATCGTATTTGCATTTTATAGTAATGTACAGTCACAAGTTGCCGATCGTACCACGTACTTGAGTCCTATCATTTCTGAGTTCCAAAAAGGATGGCCAAACAACAAAACTATGAATTTAGTATTTCACGGACACAGTGTACCCACAGGTTATTTTGCAACACCCAATGTACATACGTTACAAGCTTATCCTTACCTTACTTTAGCAAATTTGAAAGGAACGTTTAATAAAGCTGTTATTAACACCATTACAACCTCAATAGGAGGTGAGGATTCTGAACAAGGTGAGTTAAGATTTGGTTCTGAAGTATTAACTATGCGTCCAGATGTTGTATTTATTGATTACGCCATAAACGACCGTAGATTAAGTTTAGCTCGTTCTGAAGCTGCTTGGACTAAAATGATACAGGATGCACTTGCCTCCGGTTGTAAAGTCATGTTGATGACTCCTACGCCCATTACGAGCGAGAATTTGTTAGATGAGCAAAGCCCATTGGCAGTTCTAGCTGCTCAGATTAGAGATTTGGCAGCATTGCACCATGTAGGGTTAGTGGATAGTTTTAAGGCATTTCAGGATTTAGCAAATGCTGGAGTCGATCTTTCAAGCTATTTTGCTCATCAATATCATGTAAACGAAAAAGGGCATGCTGTAGTTGTTCAGGAAATTAGAAAGTGGTTTGACTTAGCTCCACTATCAAATAAATCATTTAATGATAACAAGACTATTCAATACTACCCAAATCCAATAAAAAAAAACGAAAAATTAAAAATTGATTTATCTGCTTTTAATACTTCTGAACCCATTAATTTTTCCGTTACTACTATTGATGGTAAAACAATTTTTTCAAAAGTGATTTCTATATTTGAACAAAAAGATTTTAGTTACAAAATATCACAACAAGGTATTTTATTATTAACACTTAGTAATGAAAAAGAAAAACAAACTTTTAAAGTTATTGTTAACTAATTTTGAAATAGTCAACCAAACAATAAAAATGAAATTAGTTTGTTACTGATAATATTTATCTACAACGCTATATAAAAAGGTTTTTTTAATATTAATCAATAATAAGTTTGGTGTTCTTTACTATGCCATTTATCAAATGAGTTTTTAGAATGTAAAGCCCTTTATAAAGATTTGAGCAATTTATTTTTGCTTCTGTACCATTTATTATAAATTCTTTTACTCGTTTACCACTTATGTCGTAAACGGACAATTTTTCTACTTTTACGGTTGATTTAATGTTAAAGTAACTTGATGCTGGATTTGGAAATACAATAAAATCATTGTTGTATGGAACTTCATTATTTGAAAGCAGTATATCACAACTAAATGTTGAACCGGTTTCTATATAGCCTTGTGGTGTTAAGTCTTTACCAATAAATGCTGCAAAACCTGAAGGATGTTTTGTTGCTCTAAAAACAACATTTTGTGTTGGTGCATCACCTTGGTTTGTGATTGTAGGCCCAACAGGGTTAATATATTCCCAAACAATTTCCTCCATTGGATTAATTTCAAAAAATCTTCCAAAAGCACCTTCACAAATTAGTGTATTGCCATTTTCTAGTCTTTGTGCTCCCGAAACAAACCCTGAATAAAAATCTGACGGATTCTCTTCCTTGAACGTCCAATAAAATTCGGTTGGCAAAAATGTATCGTTTTGAATTTCATAACCGCCAGAGGCGTTGAATATAGGCTCAATAATATTAACTGTAGAATATTCTTGATTGGGTACAGTACCTACTTTATTATTGAATACCATTATTTTACCTTCATCAATTAAACCGTTTTCTATCCAATGCGGATGGTGTTGTCTAAATAATTTTTTATTTGCAACAGTTCCTTGATTATATGCTTCTGGATTTCCCCAACGAAAAAGTAAATCGCCACCCAAACCAGAATTTCCACCTGTACTTCCTGCAGCTTCTAAGGTAGTTGTGGAATGATCGATTACCCATATCTCATTAAAAGTATAAATACTAAGCATTATTTGGTCTAAATCTTCATTGTAATCTATCCCGTTAATATGCAACCAATCCCCAGATACAGCTCCATGCGGATAGTTTAAATCAATACGTCTAGGGTTATTGCCAACTACGCCATAATTTGGTTTTGTTGGGTTTTCGTCTTGAATTAAATGATCCCAAACATTCCATTCCCAAATAATAGTTCCACCACCATTTACTAAATCTGGTTGTATTTCTATAATTTTTTCTGACCATAATGAGTTGCCTCCATACGTTCCCCCTGCATCTAATACTTGTTGCGATGTATATAAATCCCAAACAATGGCTAGTATATTTCCATTTGGCAAATATGTTATATCGTGATGCATACATTGGGTTGCACTAGAAAGTGTATAATCCCAAATGACATTTCCATTCCAATCTATCATTTCAATAATTCCACCTTCTCCACCGGCAGAAGTAAAAGTGGGGTTTGTTACGTTACCAGCACGAAGTAAAATACCGTTTTCTAGCAAATAAGTAGAAACACCAGGGTTATATACAGATGGCCAACTATGAACTTTTTCGCCACAATTATCAATTAAAAAAGTATTATTACTTGACATAGGTGCAAATAGGGTGTAGCCTTCTCTTGCTTCTGCTGTATAAGTAAATAAACCAACAGTTTGTTGTGCGTTAATGTAGAAACTTGATAGTATTAAAAAAAATAAGAAGTATAATTTTTTAGTCATTGTATATTCTTTAAAATAATTTAACGTGAGAGGTCGATATAAAAAAATATAAAATATTTTGAAAAGATATGAAGGTCTTTTAAATTGAAATAATACTCACTCACATGCTTATTATTTGTAAAATATTATCACTAAAACTAAATAATTAACATTTAGTAAATAAAAGATAAAGGAGTGTTATTTACTGCGCAATAAATTGAGTTAATAAAAAACCTGAAAAATAATGGAATAATTATTCTCCAGGTTTTTATTATAGATAGATATTAAAAGAGATAAATTTATTTTTTAATAAATTTATGAACCGAACGTTTAGAATCTACAACGATGTTTGCAAAATAAATACCAGAGCTAAGTGTTTCTAAATTATATTCCTTTTGACCTTTAGCACTAAATGTTTTAACTGTTCTACCCGACATATCAGAAATATATAAACCTGTTAGATTTAAAGCTGATTTAATTTTCATAGTATTATCAACTAAAGTTGGATAAATCAATACATCATTATTCTTTTCGAAAGTATCAACTCCAAGAGTATCCCCCTCTTCAAGAGATATTAGGTCAATAAAAGCACCTGCCGTTCCTAAATCAGGGTCAGTTGGATCTGCTTCTATAGCAATAGTATTGTCTCCAGCTACTAAAGTAATCAACATTTTTTGGTCTTCTGGTGGAGCTCCGTTATAACACCATCCTGCAGTTGCTGCTAATGTTATTATTTCTGGTGTACCGTTTATTGTAAGCCTATGTTTAGTATCTACATTTTTATACATGTGATTGATGTTTAAAGTATAGGTACCAGCTGTAGCAACATTAACATTGTTAAATGTTAGAGTTCCTAAGCCATCTGGAACTCCTTGCGCACCCCCTAATCTCACAATATCTCCTGAGGCAGGACCACAACCAGTAAATACATCCGCAGTCCCTGAAAGTGTTCCTGTCTCAGCTTCAATTGTTAGAAGAGGAGGGCGAAGATATTCAGCTTCAATAGAAGTATTCTCTATTTTTGATGTACTGGACGACAAGCCAAACACAATTAATAGTCCAAAAAGCGTAAACGTAATTTTTTTCATAATTTTGAGATGTTTAATTTGTTAATAATATTAATTTTAAATACTCAAAGTAATGTTTACAGCCTTTAGAATTTTTACTGAGAAACACTACTTTACTGAGAAATTCAGTGTAATAAAATTGTCTTACTAAATTATGATGTTAGTTGTATTATTACAATAGACAAAAAACGTCATTTAATGGACTATTTTATTGATATTTATGTTGTAACTACAATAAAATGAATAGCTTAGAGTACAGTAGTTAAATTTATCTTTTTAAAGTCAATAAATTATAGTGTTAACCCATTGTACATTTTAAATAATGTTGATTTTAATATTACTAATGTCTCTGTTGAAGATAAATTTATTAAATTATATTATGCTGTTATTAAGGCAATTATATTAGGTGTTATTCTAGTTTTGAATAGGATAGTTACGTCTTGTGTTAAGTTAATCATATAATTGAGAAAAGAGCATCTCAATCCTTTTTCGATTTAAAAAAACACGCACCTATTTGAAAAGTAAGTAAAATGAAAAAGCCTGAAAGTGAACTTGCAACAAAATAACGGACAATTAGTTAAGAGACTATGCGGCTAAATTATTATTATAACCCGTTGTGCATTATGATTTAAAAGAAAAAAGTTGTCCATCTTACTGATAATCAGTAACTTGTTTTAGCGATAAAACATTAATTATGAACAACTTAAATGCAAATTACGAAAGAATATTGGAAGTATTAAGAAAAATATCAAAAGAGCAGCTTTTAGCTTATCAAAGACGACAACCCAAACTGAGTGATTTGGAGTTGGTAAGCCTAAGCCTTACATCAGAATATATGGGTATAGATAGTGAGAGTAACCTATTTAGACAACTTCCTGATGTCATTTCATCAAAAATTAACCGCAGTGTTTATAATCGTAGAAGAAGAAAGTTAGCAAATCATATTGATGCAATACGTTTAAAATTGGCTACTCATTTTAATGAATTTGAAGACTATTTCATTGTAGATAGTATGCCTTTAGAGGTTTGTAAGCTATCAAGAAGTTCTCGTTCAAGAATATGTAAAGAAGCTACTTATGTCTTTCCAGACAAAGGTTATTGTGCTTCTCAAAGTGCTAATTATTATGGGTATAAATTACATGCTATTTGTTCTGTTAGCGGTATTTTTCAGAGTATAGATTTGAGTCCGGCATCTGTTCATGATGTGAATTATCTTAAAGATATTAAAGCACAAATTAGCAATTGCACTTTAATTGGTGATAGAGGTTATTTATCCGCAGAAATTCAACTTAACTTGTTTGATACTTGTAACATAAAGCTAAATACACCGATGAGAAATAATCAAAACAATTACAAAAAACAACCGTACATTTTTAGAAAATCGAGAAAGAGGATAGAAACTTTATTTTCTCAACTGTGTGACCAATTCATGATAAGACGCAACTACGCTAAGTCTTTTGAAGGCTTTAAGACCAGAATAATATCTAAAATAACTTCGCTAACTGTAATTCAATACATTAACAAATTTGTCTTTGATAGAAAAATAAACAATATAAAAATCAGCATTATTTAAAATGCACAACGGGTTTATACGATTTTATACTTAGCTGGGCTCTTCCTACTTTGTTAATTTTCTAATTAAATTCTGTATTTAAATTATACTAGTAATCATATTTGATGCTATTAATTGATACCAACTGAAAGAGATTAAAATAAAAAAGCCTGAAAGCATTAAGTTTTCAGGCTTTTGTGACCGGGCTGGGGCTCGAATTACTATTTTAAACAGTTGATATTCAAAAAGTTAATGTGTGTTTAACACATATAGGCACCGATTAACGCACCTTATTGTATTTTAAAAATTAAATGAACTTAAATGAATGCAATTGCATTCAAAACCCAAAGATAGTTAATGTTGAGGTACTTATAAATATTTTTCTAATGCATATTCACGTTTTTAATCAATTAAAATAAAAATATTAATGGGGAAATAGCTGTAAGAACCTGAATCTTTTACTTCCACTTCTCAAAGTCAACTAAAGTTTGCTTGTCTGTTGGTGGATACAGTCCTAATATAGATTGCCCTTTATTTACTTGCTCTAACACAAAATCTTCAAAGCGTGTCATTGCTTCACATTCAATAGCTACTTCTTCAGCTATATTAAAAGGAATAACTATGACACCATCTTTATCTCCTACAATGATATCACCAGGAAATACTGCTACATCTCCACATCCTATAGGAGAATTAATGTCTATAGCTTGATGTAGCGTAAGATTTGTTGGAGCCGATGGTCTTTGATGATAAGAGTGAAAGTTAAGATTAGCAATTTCTTCAGAGTCTCTAAAACCACCATCGGTTACTATTCCTGTTGCACCTCGTTTCATTAAGCGCGTAACTAAAATAGAACCGGCTGATGCTGCTCTTGCATCTTTTCTGCTGTCCATAACTAAAACAGCTCCTTCAGGGCAAGTTTCAATAGCAACTCTTTGTGGATGTTTAGGATCTTTAAATACAGTGATAGGGTTTAAATCTTCTCGTGCAGGAATATATCTTAACGTAAAAGCTTCTCCTACCATATTTTCTTTTAAAGCACTAAGAGGGAATACATCTTGAATAAATTGATTTCTTAGCCCTTTTTTATATAAGCATGTAGCTATAGTTGCAGTGCTTATCTTTTTTAGATTTTCTCTTAATTTCTTAGATAGCTTATTCACGACGTTAAGTGTTTTTAATTAAAATTATTTGTAAAGCACCAAAATATATTTATATTTGGAAAACCAATCTGGTTAACCAATTTGGTTTTCCAAAAATACTCATTTATAATTAACCTGCGAAATTGTTTCAAAAATTAACTTAATTAAACTAAAATGAAAATTGCTCAAACCTTATGTTCTTTAATAAGCGGGATTTTATTTAGAAGTTGCATTTTTACATTAATTCTTTTCAGTAATTATAATGTGTTTTCTCAAACCACTTATAATATTTCAGATCCTGAAGCATTAGAGGATCAGACTTATGGCCCAGGAGATGAAATTATATTGGCAAATGGTACTTACAGTACTGATGAGCGCATAGACTTTATTGGTAATGGAACAGCAGGCCATCCAATTGTATTTAGAGCAGAAACACCGGGGGGCGTTGTTTTTAACGGTGGTTTACAAATGAATATTGGTGGTGATTACGTTGTTGTTGATGGTTTTCATTGGGATGGTGGTTATGGAGCTAGCAATTTTATTCAATTCAGAAATGGCACTGATTATGCTAATTATAGTACCATTCAAAATTGTGCTATTGGTGGCTTAGCAATAGATCCAGATGACGTGGCTGATGATATAGCGAATGGCTCTATCACAAAACACAGGTGGATTGTGCTTTACGGAACTTACAATACTGTAATTAATTGTTCTTTCATGAATAAAGTAAGTGCAGGTGCTTTGATTTTAGCAGAATATCAATACAATGCTGAAGACAATCGATGTGCAACAGTTGGTCATACAATTAGCAACAATTATTTCTATAGATATGAGAAAATTGATAACACGCTAAGTAATTCTGGAGATAGTGAAACGATTCGTATTGGTACTAGTGAATATCAAAATGTAAATAGCAATGTTACGGTTAGTAATAATTATTTCGTTGAGTCTGATGGAGAGAATGAAATCATCACTAATAAAAGCAAAAACAATATATTTACGAATAACACTTTTAGAAGATGTAGAGGCTCTTTAGTTCTACGTCATGGTTCTGGCGCTACAGTAGATGGAAATTACTTTTTAGGAGAAGACGTTGATGGTACCGGAGGGATTAGAATTACGGATAGTAACCATACAATTACTAATAATTATATTCAAGATTGTATTACCGTAAACAGTCAAGCTAAATGGAATAATGGTATAACATTTATAGGAGGAGGTGATAATGCTGCTGTTACTTGTACTGCTACAGGTACTTCAAACGGCTATCAAAAATCTGAAAATATTACTATTTCTAATAACTCGATTGTAAATACGAATGCGCCTTTGTTTTATAATACGGATAAAGGGTCTACCGATCCAACAGGAACAGTTTCGAATAACTTAATTTATTTTGCTGCTGCTGATCCAAATTTATCAGACGTTATTTCGGGTGATACGCCTACTTCGTATGCAGATATGGGTACAGCATTAACTTATACTGGAAACGTTTATACAGGAACTACTTTGGGTGAAACAAACGCAGGGTTTGCTGAAGAGACAGGAATTATGGCTACTGCTTCGGATGAGATTATTACTTTTTCAGGAACAGGATCTGTAGGTAAAGGTGCCGATATGGGTGTTTATGCACCAACAACTGATGCTATGGTTGGTTACGGAATTGGAGCTTGTTTTTTAGATAATTTAGGCGCTAATATAAATGATGGTGATTGTAATATTGTAATACCAGAATCTTTAACAGTTAGTAGTCTGTCAACGCTTACTTCAGTTGCTGCTAGCTATGATGTTTCAGTTAATGCAAATGTAAGTTGGACTGCAGTATCTAACGATGCATGGATATCTATTGATACTAATTCGGGTACTGATAATGCAACAGTTTCGGTTACAGTTACAGAAAATGTGAATACAAGTAGTAGAGTAGGTATGGTAACTTTTACTCAAGATCCAGGAGGCGATGATATTGTAAGAACTTTAACTGTTACGCAAGAAGGTGCAGATTTAACAGATATTTATGACCTTATTAATACTGGTTTAGCTGGAGATCCAGTAACAATTCATTCGTTTTCAAAAGAAGAAGTTGGAGGTGGTAAAACTAATTATGCATCAAATACTTTAGATAAAGATAATGGTACAGTTTGGGCTGCAGATGATGGTACCGTGGTAGACGGTGTTAAAGGTGATGGAGAATATATTATTTATGATTTAGGTAGTACACATAGTCTTGATTTAGTACAGTTTAGCACCACAAATAAATCAGATGCTTTTGGTTTCCAGGTTTTGGTTTCAACAACCGGAACGGACCCCTTAGATTTTACAATGGTGTTACCAACTTCTGGGGATTTGTTATTAACGGCTACTAGCACAACTGATTTTAATCAATATGAAATTACTGCAGACGTAAATGCACGTTATGTTAAATTAATGGGGTACGGAAGATTTAATAGTACTGGGGATACTAGAACAAGTGTTTGGAGTGCAGTTGGTGAAATTGAATTTTATGGATCTTCAAGCTTATCTGTAGATGAAGTGAATCAAGAAAACAAAATTGTGCTTTATCCAATGCCAGCAAAAAATATATTACATGTTAAAAGTTTAAATAATGTAATCAAGACTATGCAAATTTATAGTCTGGATGGTAGAAAAATTATTGAGAAAGCAATTAATTCTACTTCTACGGAAATAGACACATCATTAATTTCAAACGGAACATATATTATTAATTTTTCTAGCGATAGTCGTGTAAATAGTTCTAAAATGCTTATTGTTTCCCATTAATTGATTATCAGATTATTATGAGTATATAGGGTCAACTGAGAAATTTAATAATCTGTTTTAAAGCTTTATGTTAAAATAATTTGATTAATAAATATATATATTTGGAAAACCAATCTGGTAAACCAATTTGGTTTTCCAATATAAATCTACTTTTTCCTGCCATTTGTTATAAAAATTAATATTAATTTTTATAAAATAAATTATGAAAACAAAATTACTTTTTACTTTATTGTTTGCTAGCCAATTAGTTAGCGCTCAACTTTATATAAATGAAATCTTTATAAGCCCTCCAGGGACTGATGCTCCAAACGAATATATTGAAATTCGGGGTGCTGCAAATGCGACAATTGGAGCAGGAACATATTTAGTTGGAATTGATGGAGATGGTGATGACGGTAATAGTCCAGGTGATATTGAATTTGATATCATGGATTTATCAGGATTGACATTAGGATCAAATGGGTATTTAGTGCTTTTAGCAACAGGCCACCCTTATACCGTTGACCCAGATGCAACAGTTGTTTTAGATTTAAATGATGGTAATTTAGAAGATCAAACACATACTTATTTGTTAATTCAGTCTGCAACGGCTCCTTCAAGTAGTGATGATATAGATAGTGATGATGACGGAACACCTGATGGGGCGGTTTATGCTGGTTGGACAGTTTTAGATGGTATTTCATTTGCTGATGATGACGGTACTTTACCACATGATGAGTTTGCTTATGCCAATGTTATATTTGCCGAAGACGCTATAGTAACAACAGGAACTTTAAAGTTTCCAGCTGGAGCAACAGTTATACAAACAACAACCCAATACGATTATGCAGCTAGAATAGGAAATTCAACAGGGTCTGTTGTAACAAATGATGAGTCAACATCAGACTGGGTTGGTGGAGATATTCCGTCAGGAAATGTGCCAAATTGGGTATTAAGCTCTACAACTAATCGAAGCACCCCTAATAGCTTTGCTGGTTCAGAATTAAATCATATAGGTTCTGCTAATCCGTCTCAAAATACTACTTTATCAACTGAAGATGTTTTAGCTTCAAACTTTAAAATTTATCCAAATCCAGTAAAAGATATTATAACTATAGAATCAAAAATTGTAAAAGTTTCTTCTGTAGAAATGTATAGCCTTATTGGTAAAAAAGTAATTTCTGAAAATAATTTAGTTAATAATAGATTGGATGTATCAGATTTAAGTATTGGTATTTATCTTTTAAAAGTAAATACTGATAATAGTAGTCTAGTTAAAAAAATAGTAATTGAGTGATTAGAATTAGTTTGATTGATTTAAGAGCCTTTTAATTATTAAAAGGCTTTTTTAAATACCTGAATAATCGAATGAAGTTTTAAAAGTGTTTTATAAAAGATTAACTATTTAAAGAGTTATATATAAATTTATAGAAAAACATAAATGACTACAAGTAATTTTGTATACATAATAAATAAACACATGAAGAAAACCATATTCGCCTTAAGCTTAGTTGTTTTATTAATGGCTTGTAATCAACAAACACAAACAAGCGAAATTAAAGTAGCTAATATTGAAGAACTGAACGACGCAATTAAAAACAGTAAAGAAGGAGATCTAATTGTATTAGCAAATGGTATTTGGAAAGATGTTGAAATTAAATTTAGAGGTAAGGGAACCAAAGATAACCCAATAACCCTAAAAGCTGAAACAGCCGGTAAAGTTAGCATTGAGGGTAAATCGTATTTAAAATTCGGAGGTGAATATTTGGTTGCTGAAGGATTATATTTCAAAAATGGTTATTCGCCAACCAATGCTGTAGTTGATTTTAAAATAAGCCATAAAGATACATTAGATGAAATAGCTAATAACTGTAAATTAACTAATTGTGTTATCGAAGATTTCAATAAACCAAAACGAGATAAAAGTGATTTATGGGTAAATTTCTGGGGAAGACACAATGAGTTAAGCAATTGTTATATAGCTGGGAAAACAAATAGAGGACCAACTGTAAGAATTAATATAGCAGGTATTGAAAGTATTAATAATTATCATCAAATTGTAAATAATCATTTTGGACCAAGACCTGTAAAAGGAGGTCCTAGTGGTGAAACCATTCAATTGGGGGATAGTTATACATCAATGTCACCAAGCCATACTTTGGTTGCTAATAATTTGTTCGAAGAGTGTAATGGTGAGGTTGAGATAATTTCTAGTAAAACAAACTTTAATGAGTTTAGAAACAATGTGTTTTATAAAAGTGAAGGTTCTTTAGTTACTCGACATGGAAATTATGTGACTATTGACGGGAATTATTTTATAGGTGATGGTGTAAACGAAAATTATGGAGGAATTCGTATTATTAATACGGGGCATTGGGTAACCAACAACTACTTCTTTAATTTAAAAGGGAAAAGTTTCAGAAGTCCATTGGCAGTAATGAATGGAATTCCAAAATCACCATTAAATCGTTACAATCAAGTTACTGACGTTGTTGTTGCCTATAATACGTATGTAAATTGTAGTTCGCCTTGGCAATTTGGTGTAGGAACAAATATTGCGCAAGCAGATGTATTACCAAAATCTGAAATTCGTTCAGCAAGAGCCATTAGAACTACAGTCGCTAATAATATTGTGTACAATGAAAAAGGAAATGAAAATATAGTTATTGAAAATGATAAAGCAGATGGAGTCACTTTTAAAAACAATATAGTAGATAACAAGGGGGTTAAGTTTAAGGGTTTTGATGGAGGTATTGTTGAAGCATCTTTAGAATTGAAGGAAGTATCAGATAATATTATGCTTCCAATCGGAATTCCTAGCGAAGTTGAAGCTTATAATGGTTTCGGTTTTAACACTATTGAAAACGATTTATTCGGTACATCTAGGAAGAATAGTAAAAGTATTGGTGCAGTTGTAGGAGTTGATGTTTCCAATCCAAATATTTTGGATAAGTCCAAATATGGCACTACTTGGTTTTCTAACGAAGCAAAAGTTAAAGACCCTGTAATACATAATGTTACCAATGTTTCGGAAATACAAACCAAAATAAATGAAGCACATAATGGAGATGTTATTGCTTTAGCTAAAGGTGTTTACAGTTTAGATACATCTTTGGTAATTAATAAAACACTTATTATTCAATCTAAAGGAGAAACAAAAGCACAACTTGTTTATTCTGGAGAAGCTAACACACCTCTATTTTCATTACAGCCTAAAGGAAAAATAATAGTAAATAATATAATCTTAAAAGGGAACAATTCAAACTATGCATTTGCAAGTTTAAAAGAAAACATGTCTAATCACTTTGGTTTAACAGTTTCTGGTTCTGAAATAAGCGATTTTAACTATGTATTAAAAGGCTATAAAGAATCGTTTGCAGAAAGTATTACTTTTGAAAACACTTCAATTTCTAACTGTGAGAATGGTATAGAACTATCTGAAGAAATAAATGATAAAGGAGATTATAATACAGAATATTTAACTATAAACAACTGTAACTTCAATAATGTAAAAGCAAATGTTATTGATTATTACAGAGGCGGCTATGACGAATCTACTATTGGTGGAAACCTATTAGTAACAAATAGTACGTTTATTAATTGTGGTGCAAAAGAGAAAAATAAAAGATTACTAAATCATAATGGAATTGTAAATGTAAATATTAACAATAACACATTTAAAAACAATAAAGTGAAGTTTGTTTCTATTCTTTGGGGAGCAAAAAATAATGTAGAATCTGATAATACAATCATCAATTCAGGACAAATTAAGACGGAAGAAAACTTAGTAATGACATTGATGTATTAATTTATTCCTGCGCTGGCAGGAACCTTATAAATAGTAATATAAACCCTTAAAATGAAAAAATCACTAATCATTATAGTCCCAGTTTTTATAGTTTTTTCATGTAAAAACAATTCAAAAATAGAATCAAAGGCATTTAAAAAAAACGAAATAAAAGAACAGGTTAAATACCCAAGCGATGTTATTCCATTTATGGATAAATGGAAAATCCTTTTAGGTGATGGCACATATTGTGATAGTTTAGTTAATTTCCAAAAGGATGACTTTTTTTATGTTGAAAATGATGGCAATACAGATTGGGTAGTTTATAAAACACCAAATTCTGGTATTACTTCAAGAACATCAAGTAACACCAGAACAGAATTAGGAGAAAAAAAACATTGGATTCCAGAAGAAGGCGGAAAATTAACGGGTACTTTAAAAGTTCAGCATGTATCAACAACTGGTGATGCAAGGGTTTCCTCTTCACATTCAGTAGTCGTTGGTCAAATTCACAGTGATGAAGGGCATGAAAATGAACCGTTAAAAATCTTCTATAAAAAGTTCCCAGGTCATACAAAAGGCTCTGTGTTTTGGAATTACGAAATCAATACCAAAGGTGATAATATTGGAAGATTTGATTATTCAACTGCAGTTTGGGGTTATAATTTTTCTGATGTTGGTTCAAGTCCAACGGAATACCCAAAAGAACCAGAGGATGGTATTGCCTTAGGTGAAGAGTTTAGTTATGAAGTAAATGTTTACAATGGTATTATGTATTTAACTTTTACTAATAAAAATCATAAAACAGTTCAGTTTACAAAAAGTTTGATAAAATCAGAATTTGCATCTAGAGAAGATATTCCTGAGCAAGTTTTAAAAGTGTACGCAAATAGAGATAAAGGTGGTGGAGTTGAACGTGAAATGGCCTATGCTGGCGAAATACAATATTTTAAACAAGGGGCTTATAATCAAGCTAATGGGAAATCTACTAAATCAGAAATTTATGGTGGCGATATCGCAAAGCAATATGCAAACGGAAGTTATGCAGAAGTTTGGTTTAAAGAAGCAACCGTGGGAGAAAATACAATACCCAATCAATAAAACAAAAAAGCATTGAAAAAAGTAATTTTCATAATGGGTGTTTCTGGAAGTGGAAAAAGCACTATTGGAAAATTGCTAGCCCAAGAATTAAATATTCCTTTTTTTGATGGTGACGATTTTCATTCTAAAAATAATATCAAAAAAATGGCTAATGGTCAGCCGTTAAATGATGAGGACAGACAAGATTGGTTAGAAGCTTTAAACGATTTAGCTAAAAAGCAATTGACTAAAAACAGTTGTATAATTGTATGTTCTGCATTAAAACAAACATATCGCGATATTTTAAGTTTTGATATTGAAAGCAAAACGAAATGGGTTTACTTGTCTGGATCGTTTAATCAGATTTACAATAGAATTAATAAAAGACCTGATCATTTTATGCCTTCAGAGTTACTACAATCTCAATTTAATATTTTGGAAAACCCTAAAAAAGCATTGCAAATTGATATTAGTTTAGCACCAGAGAATATTATAAAAACTATAAAAAACGAGTTAGTGAATACATCAGAATTTGGATTATTTGGTTTAGGAGTCATGGGCAAAAGCTTATGTAGAAACTTTGCCAATAATGGGTTTAATATTTCAATGTTTAATAGACACGTTGATGGTATAGAAGAAAATATAGCTAAAGATTTTAAGTCTAAATATTCTGAATTATCAGAAGCTTCTGCTTTTGAAGATATAGCTGCATTTGTAAAGTCATTACAACAACCAAGAAAAATTATGCTCATGGTTAATGCGGGTAAAACAATAGATTATCTGATTGAAGATTTACTTCCGCATTTATCTAAAAACGATATTTTAATTGATGGTGGAAATTCTAATTATTTAAAAACTAAAGAACGTTTTGAATATTTAAAATCCAAAGGCATTCATTTTGTTGGAACAGGAGTTTCGGGAGGCGAAGAAGGTGCATTACATGGGCCATCAATAATGCCAAGTGGAGATTTAGAGGCGTACAATAACGTGAAGCCTTTTCTAGAAACAATTGCTGCAAAAGACCAAAACAACTTACCATGTTGTACTTATGTTGGGCCAGAAGGAAGCGGGCATTTTGTAAAAATGGGGCATAATGGTGTGGAGTATGTAGAAATGCAATTGCTAGCTGAGGTGTGTTCTATTTTAGAAACTTCAGGTCAAAATTTAGACCAAATAGCTGATGTTTTAGAAACTTGGAAAAGCACAGCAAACAGCTATTTACTAGAAATAACAATAGATATTTTAAGAAAAAAAGAAGGTAACGATTGGCTAGTTAATAAGATACTTGACAAAGCAGGAAATAAAGGCACAGGAAACTGGACAACTATTGCTTCAGCGGAACTCGGTGTACCAAGTACCTTAATAGCGTCGGCGTTATTTGCTAGATATACTTCGTTTTTTAAAGACGAAAGAATTCAGCTTAACAGTAATTTTAAAAGTGAAGTTGCATCAGAATTAAATCTGTCTTCATCTGAAATTTTAGAAGCCTATCAATTTGCAAGAATAATAAACCATTATCAAGGTTTCAAGCTAATTTCTGAAGCTTCTAATAAATTTAATTGGAATATAAATTTAAGTGAAATAGCACGAATCTGGACAAACGGCTGTATTATTAGATCTTCATTGATGGAAAACTTAGTTGAAGTCTTCAAGGGCACAACCAATATATTGACCAATTCACAATTTATAGATTTACTTAATCACTATAAACCAGCAGTTAAAAAAGTAGTATCGCAATGTGTGCTCAATGATATTGCAACTCCAACTTTGGCTGAAGCGATTCAGTTTTTAAATGGGATTACAACACCATATGCTTCAGCAAATATCATACAAGCACAGCGTGATTATTTTGGAGCTCACACATATCAAAGACTAGATGATGATTCATTAAATAGTCACCACACTAACTGGAATTAAAACTAACAATTAGTATTATGGAAGCATCAACAACTAATAAATCATTTCTTAAAAAAATTATAGCCATAATATTAGGTTTTGGCCCTGGAATATTTGCTATTGGGTATACCATTGGTACAGGTAGTGTAACCTCTATGATTGTTGCTGGCAGCAAATTTAATATGCAATTATTGTGGGTATTATTATTAAGTTGTTTGTTTTCAGGAGTATTGATGTTTGCATATGGAAACTATGCTTTATTAACAGGAGAAACAGCCTTGTATGGTTTTAAGAAACATTTGAAGTATGGTAAAGTTTTAGCCATCTTAATTATTATAGGTGTAACCTTTGGACAATGGAACTCTTTAATGGGAATTCTAGGAATTTCATCAAATATTATTTTCGAAATATTGGTGTTAAATTTTGAAAGCTTAAATGGATATGAATACGAGACCGTTTTAATAATTGCTATTGTAGTAATAGTCATTTTCTACTTGTTAATGTTGGTAGGTAAGTATACGTTTTTTGAAAAGATACTTGTCATCTTTGTTACCCTAATGGGTATGTCATTCCTGCTTTCATTGTTTTTTGTTCAGCCACTTTCAGTAGATGTAGTTAAAGGCTTAATCCCTACAATTCCAGATGTACACGGAGGTAAAATGTTAGTAGCTGCGTTTGTTGGTACCACTATGGCTGCAGCAACGTTTTTATCTCGTCCACTATTTGTAAAAGGAAAAGGATGGACAATTAAAAATTTAAACCAACAAAAAAGAGATGCAATTACAGCTGCTGTTTTAATATTTGTAATTAGTGGTACTATAATGGCAGTAGCTGCTGGTGCTTTATTTTACCAAGGCAAAGAGGTTACTCATGTGCTGGATATGGCGAATACCTTAGAACCAGTTGCTGGTAAATGGGCAGTAACTATTTTCTTTTTTGGAGCATTAAGTGCTGGGTTGTCATCCATTTTTCCTTGCCTGTTAATAGCACCATTATTGATTGCGGATTATCAGTCGGGAGAACTAGATACTAATTCTAAGCAATTCAGAATTATAACCGCTGTTGCTTGTTTAGTTGCTTTAATTGGACCTGCATTTGGAGCAAACCCAATAGAGATTCAAATTCTATCTCAAGTATTTAATGTATTTGTATTGCCAATTGTTATACTCGGAATAATATTGATGTTAAGGAGTAATAAAGTAATGAAAGACTATAAAACTAGTTTAGGTGTTTATATTGGATTGTATGCAGCCTTGTTCTTTTCTTTAGTGATTTCATATAATGGTATAGTAGCACTTTTGAATTATTTCTAATAATTAATTGAGATCAAAAAAAATGAAACAAAACAATAAAAAAATGAATAAAAAGATTGTTACATCAGTATCAACGCTCTTGATTCTTGGTGTTTTTCTAATACTTAATAGTTGTACAAATACTGCTAAAAAAACCATTTATGCAAGTGACATAATTCCATTTTTTGATCATTGGAAATTGATTTTAGGAGACGGTTCAAATGCTGGTGTTGCAAATAATTTTGAAAACAAAGATTTCTTTTATACCGCAAATGATGGCAATAGCGATTGGATCGTTTTTAAGACACCAAATGGTGGAGACACACATGGAACCTCAAATAATACAAGAACTGAATTGGCTCAAACTAAAAAGTGGTATCCAAAAACTGCTAATGATAAATTGACAGCTACACTTAAAGTAATGAATGTATCTACTACTGGTGATGCTCGAGTAGCGGCTTCTTATTCTGTAGTTGTAGGACAAATTCATAGTGCAGATGGACATGAGAATGAACCGCTCAAAATATTCTACAAGAAATTCCCTAGTCATACAAAAGGTTCTGTTTTTTGGCATTATGAAATCAATACGGAAGGTGATGATAATTCAGGAAGATGGGATTATTCAACTGCTGTTTGGGGAAATAACTTTTCTGTTGTTGGAAAAGAGGAAAACACATATCCAGAAGAGCCTAAAGATGGGATTGCATTAGGCGAAGAATTTAGTTATGAAATTGAAGTTAAGGATGGTATTATGAACTTGAAATTTATGAGTAAAGGGCATGAAACTAAATCGTTTACGAAAAACCTAATTGAATCAGAATATGCAACTACTACTGATATTCCTCAGCAGACTCAAGAATTGTTTGTACCAATTGGTCAGGATGGCGTGGAAAGAAAAGTAGCCTATACAGGTGAAGGCTGTTTTTTTAAACTTGGAGCTTATAATCAAACCAACGGCAAATCACCAACCGTAAATAAAAACTGGTGCTCTGGAGCCGAAACACATGGTGGAGACATCAAAAAACAATATGAAGATGGAAACTATGCAGAAGTTTGGTTTCAAAAAGCAAGTATAACTGTTAGTGAAACCTCTGTATCTAATCAAGGTTATTTTACTAAAAATGATTAATTAACTTAGAAACAATATGAAAATCAACGATAAATTAACTGATAAAAATGTTCTTATCACAGCTGGTGCTCAAGGCATAGGTGAATCAATTACCAAGCACTTTATTGATAGCGGAGCCAATGTCGCTATCCACTATTTTTCCAGTGCTGATACTGCAAATCAATTGATAAAATACGCAACTAGTAAAGGGCAAAAAGCAGTTGCTATAAGTGGGGACTTAACAAAAGAAGTAGATGCGAATACATTGGTCGAAAAAACAGTGGAAGCTTTTGGTAGTTTGGACATACTAATCAATAACGCGGGTTCACTTGTAGCCCGTAGGTTGTTAAACGACATAGAGACGGAGTTCTGGCGCAGGGTAATGGATATCAACCTTACATCCATGATGTTTGTAACCAGAGCTGCATCTCCTTATTTAGCAAAAAAGGACAACAGTAGTATTGTTAATTTGGCATCGCTTGCTGGACGTAAAGGAGGTCACCCAGGATCTTTAGCCTATTCTACAAGTAAAGGAGCTATTTTAACGCTAACAAGAGCGCTTTCTACAGAATTGGGTCCTCAAGGTACAAGAGTCAATGCTGTTGCTCCTGGTCTCATTCTTGGAACTTCGTTTCATAATACACATACAACAAAAGAATCTGCGGCGGCAACTACTGCTGGTATTCCAATTCAAAGAGCAGGTAACGCAGATGATGTAGCGAGAGCAGTTTTGTATCTAGCATCAGAATACGATGGCTTTATAACCGGGGCGACATTAGATATTAATGGTGGTGTGTATAACATGTGATTTTTTTTAATTAATTTTTCATAGTTAAATGATTATTGTATATTTGGTTTACCAGATTGGTTAACCAATTTAAACTTATAAACAATAAGTATGTATAAGAAGCTTAAAAATTACTTAGTATTTTTTTCAATTATATGTTTAGTGGTGTCTTGTAATGATGAATCTGTAACTAAAACAGATTCTATTTCACAATCACAACACCCAAAACTTATTCTAACAGCTCAAGGTGTTACAGCTATTAGAGCACAATTGGGTAATATTCCAATTTTTGATAAAACATTGGAAACTATTAAAGCTGAAATAGATGCTGAAATTGAAGCAGGAATAGACGTACCTGTTCCAAAAGATTATTCTGGAGGTTACACTCATGTTAAGCATAAACGTAATTGGTTTGTGTTACAAAAAGCTGGTTTGTTGTATCAGATTTTAGAGGATGAAAAATATGCTAAATATGTAAAAGACATGTTAATGCAATATGAGGAATTGTACAAAACATTACCATTGCATCCTAGAACAAGATCATACGCTAGAGGAAAATTATTTTGGCAATGTTTAAACGATTCTAATTGGTTAGTATATGTAAGTCAAGCATACGATTGTATCTATAATTATTTATCTGATGAAGAACGAAACAAGTTAGAAAATAATTTATTTAAACCGTTTGCAGATCATATTTCAATAGATAGCCCGCAATTTTACCAAAGAGTCCACAACCATAGTACTTGGGGGAATGCAGCTGTAGGAATGATTGGATTAGTAATGGATGATCAAGAGTTAATCGATCGTGCTTTGTATGGAATTAAAGACTTAAAATTAGATACTAAAGAAAAAGATGATGATGGTGGATTTTTAAATAAAGATGGTAAAGCTGGTTTTTTGGCCAATATTGAAGAACCTTTTTCCCCTGATGGTTATTATAATGAAGGACCATATTATCAGCGTTATGCAATGTATCCTTTTTTAATTTTTGCTGAAGGTTTACATAACGTAAGACCAGAATTGAAAATCTTTGAATATAAAGATGGTGTTTTACTAAAATCAATAAATGCATTGTTGAATTTATCTGATGCCGATGGAGATTTTTTCCCGCTTAACGATGGTCAAAAAGGAATGTCGTACTACACAAGTGCTTTAGTTACAGCAGTAGATATTTCGTATCATTTTGGAACACAAGATCCAGGTTTGTTAAGCATAGCTAAAGAACAAGATCGTGTTTTGTTAGACGATTCTGGTTTAGCAGTAGCGCTTGGTATTAAAAATGGAAAAGCAGAGCCTTTCAACAAAAAATCTATTAACCTTTCCGATGGGCCGAATGGAGAACAAGGAGGTGTTGCTATATTGCGACATGAAGATATTGAGCTAGTATTTAAATATGCTGCACAAGGATCTAGTCATGGTCATTATGATAAGTTATCTTATTCGTTATATGAAAAAGGCGAAGAAATTCTTCAAGATTATGGCTTATCACGATTTGTTAATATCGAACAAAAAGGTGGTGGAAATTATCTAAAGGAAAACAAAACTTGGGCAAAACAAACCATTGCACATAATACAGTAACACAAAATGAAACCTCTCATTTTAATGGGAAGTATGAAATAGGAAGTCAGCATCATTCGGTACTAAACTATTTTTCTTCAGAAAATAAAAACATTCAAGTTGCAAGTGCAAAAGAAAGTAATGCATATCCAGGAACAGAAATGCTTCGTACTATGGCAATTATAAAAGACGAAGATTTTGAAAAACCATATATGTTAGATATTATGAAGGTAACTTCTAATAAAGTAAACAAATATGACTTTCCGTATTACTTCTTAGGGCAAGTAATACAAACAAACTTTGACTACAAAACGCCTAAAACATTAACTACTTTGGGAGACAAAAACGGGTATCAACATCTATTTGTAGAAGGCACAGCAAAAGCGTTTAGCGACAATAGTAAATTATCATGGTTAAATAAAGGGAAGTTTTACACCTTAACAACTCTAACGAATACTAATGATGAATTGTTGTTTACAAGAATTGGAGCAAATGATCCAGAATTTAATTTAAGAAGAGAAGCAGCTTTAATGTTAAGACGAAAAAATGCTAAAAACACACTTTTTGTGTCTGCAATTGAAGCACACGGAAGTTATAGTCCGATTACAGAATCTGCAGTAAACTCAAATAGTAGTTTAAAAGAATTAAAAGTGGTTTTAGATACTGAAACTTACACAGCAATACAAATCACCAATCTAAATGGTAATGCAAAACTGTTTATAACTGTAAATACAGAAGCTTCAAAAGAAGCAAAACACAACTTAAAAATAAACCATAAGAATTATGAGTGGTCAGGTTCTTATTATTTCAAATAAAACAAAACAATTAAAATTATGAAAAGATTTAGCGAAAAGTACGTCATCACAAAAGACATGCAATGGGAAGAACTTGGTGGAGGTGTATCAAGAAAATTCTTAGGTTACGATAACCAAATCATGATGGTGCAAGTGAAATTTGAGAAAGGAGCATTAGGTTCTCCACACCAACATTTTCACACACAAGCTACTTATTGTGTTTCAGGTAAATTTGAATTTGAAATTGATGGAGAAAAGAAAATTGTTGAAGCTGGAGATGGAGTGTATATTGAACCTAATTTAATGCATAGTGCTGTTTGTTTGGAAGAAGGGATGCTAATTGACACATTTAGCCCTGTAAGAGAAGATTTCTTAAGTGGAGGAGAGGTATCCTATTTTGGAGATAAATCATAAGAAAAAAATCTGCTAACAATTACAAGAGGTTAAAAACAGTTTTATTTGATTATGATGATTCAGTGTATATTTCACCAAATATCTTGCATGGAGCAATTTGTACAGAAAAAGGAATATTAATTGATGTATTTAGCCCAATCCGCGAAGATTTTATGGAATAGAGATGTTAAAATTAGAAATTAATTTGTTTTAACAAAAAATTAGTATATATTTGGTAAACCAATCTGGTAAACCAATTATAAAAAACTAAACTAAATGTATAACCTTCAAAAAATCCACCTTTTTAAATGATAATAAACTGAATAAAAAAAGGACAGGTGCACGCCTATCCTTTTAAATGATTTACTTCTTTTAGGAGGGAAGTAAAAACTCAAGCATGTATTACTTTCATAAAACATGTGTTCTGCAAAATTACAAAAATTTAATCAGAACAGTTGTTTTTAGTAAAGTGATTTTTAGCTGAATAATTAACAGCTAATCAAAAGTAGTAAGGCTACTAATTAACTTTAAACATAAAAAAACTAATTATGAATTTAAAAACTAAGCTATTTTTAATAGTATTATTGGTATTCAATATTACTTTATTTGCTCAGAATGGAACCTTAATTAAAGGCGCTGTTGTTTCTGCAACAGATAATATTCCTATTCCTGGAGTAAATGTTGTAGTATTAAATACCTCTAGAGGTACAACAACTGATTTTGATGGAAACTATCAAATTCAAGTAAATAAGGGAGAAGTATTACAATTCTCATATGTTGGGTTTGTATCTCAAACAGTAATTGTAGATGCTCAAACAGCAATAAACATATCGTTAGCTGAAGATTTGGCTAAACTAGATGAAGTTGTTGTTATTGGTTACGGAACACAAAAAAAATCACACTTAACAGGTTCAATTTCTAAAGTCGTTAATGATGATTTAGATCAGATTGCTGTTTCTAGGGTAGATGATGCCTTAGTAGGTCAAGTATCTGGAGTTAATATACAAGCAACCGATGGAGAAGCTGGTGCAGCACCAACAATTACCATTAGAGGTGTAGGTTCTATGGCAGGCGATTCTACGCCATTAATCGTTGTAGATGGAGTTATTGTAGACTCAGATTTTTTAGGATCTTTAAATATGAACGATGTTAAATCTTTTGAGATTTTAAAAGATGCAGCATCATCTTCAATATATGGTTCTAAGGGGTCTAATGGAATTATTATGATAAGTATGAAAGAAGGTGTTGAAGGGAAAGCGCGAATTAATTATAGTACTTTCACTGGCTTTAAAGAAGCTAGACATAGCGATGCGTATACGTTCTCTATTGCTGAGACAGCAGCAGCAGAACTTGCTGCAAATGGTGTAATTTCTGATAGAACTAGATACAAACAACTTATAGGTATAGATCGTTCTTGGCAAGATGTAATATTTGATGGAGGAACCATCACAAGTCATTCACTTTCGCTAAGAGGAGGAAATGATAAAACAAAATTTACAACGAGTATTAATTATTCTGATGATGAGGGTGTTTTGTTAACAGATAATTTTAAAAAATATGGGATGCGACTTAAAGTTGACACCAAAGTAAGCGATAAGTTTAAAATTGGTGCTAGTTTTAGTCCTTCTTATACAAAAAGAAGACGTTTTGATGGGTCTACACACGATATATTAAGACAAACAAATTGGTTGCCAGTATATCATGATGCAAATACCATTCAGTATGTAAATAGATTTAAATACCCTGATGTACAAATTGGTGATTATGCAACACAGCGTCATTTTGATGATTATGATTTAGATGCTGGTGCTTCAGTTGCTTCAGGTGGTACAGATATAAGTAATACATCTAATACCAATCCTGCTGCTAAAGTGCTAGAGCGAGAGCGTTTTGATAAAAAGTTTAAAATGTTTGGTAGTCTTTATGGGCAGTATGAAATTATTGAAGGCCTGAGTTTCAGAACAACAATGTCAGGTTCATACCAAGATACTAAAAGATCAAGATGGCAAGGAGTTCAATCTAATAGAAATGGAGCTTCTGCAGCACAAATGAGTGAAATATCTCAAAGAGAAATATATTTAATTTCAGATAATTTCTTCAATTATAATACAACAATTGGGAATCATGATATTGGTGCAACAGTTGGAGTCGTTTTTGAATCCAGAGATAGTTTTTTCTCAAGCATTTCAGGAACAGGATACACTAGTGATGCTGTTAAACAAATTACTAATGCATCAGTAATATCTGCAGCTGATGCTTTTGAATGGGAAAAAAACGGAATATCATATGTATCTAGAATTAATTATGCATACGATAATAAATATTTAGCTTCTATAAGTTTTAGACGTGATGGAAGTTCTATTTTTGGTTCAGACTTTAAATACGGTAATTTCCCCGCAGCTTCTGTTGGATGGAATATATCTAATGAAGACTTTCTTCAAGATAGTGATGTAATTAGTAATTTAAAATTTAGAGCAAGTTATGGTGTTACTGGTAACGACCGATTAAATACAGGTAGCGTCGATCCAGATGTTAGTAGTAGTACTAGTGCTTTAAGTACGGGAAATATTTTGGTAGATTATTACCCCTCTTTAGCTTTATTAAACGCAACTACATCTAGTATAGGTGGAAGTGTTCAACCAGGTTTCTCACCATTAAATATTGCTAACCCAGAATTAAAATGGGAACGATTAGTAGAAATTAATCCTGGTATTGATTTTGGACTTTTTAACAACAGAATTTCTGGATCAATAGATTGGTATCAAAGAACGAGTGATCAGTTACTTTTAAACAATCCAGTATCAGTAACAACAGGGTTCTCTAGCGCTTTGGTTAATTTAGGAGAGGTTAAAAATGAAGGCTTCGAGTTTGAATTAAGAACAAAAAATGTTGCTACAGAAAACTTTAGTTGGAACTCTACAATAATTGCAACAACTAATAAAAATACACTTGTAGACTTTGCTGATTCAAATGGGCAAATACAAAATGTTGATCCAAAAAGGGCAGCAGAATGGATTAATTTAGAAGGCCAGCCTATTTCTACATATTACGGATGGGTTGTTGATAGAGATATTCCATTGGAATATTTATCAAACCCTTATCATCCAATCGGAGGAGAAGCACAAGATGTGTATGTTAAGGATTTAAATGGTGATGGTATTATTGATGATGAAGATAAAGCTGCTTTAGGCGATCCATATCCAGAGCTAGTATGGAGCTTTTCTAATGAGTTTAAATTTAAAAACTTTGATTTTAGTTTTATGTTCCAAGGAAGCCATGGTGCAGAAATTAGAAATATGGGAGATCAATATATCTTCAACCAATTTAATAGCGCTCAAGATTTTATTTCTAGCACACCAGATCAACAGTTTATAAAGCAAAAAATATTTACTGATGATATTATTCAAGATGCGTCTTACATTGCGTTACGTAATGTAAATATTGGATATAATTTTTCAAAAGATTTCTTGTCAAAGTATAATATTTCAGGTTTAAGAATATATGCAGCAGGACAAAACTTAATGTATAAAACAGCAGATAATTATACAGGGTTTAATCCTGAATCAATTGATAGACAATCACCCACTACTTATGGGTATCAAAGAGCAGGATCGCCAATTTTTAGAACCATATCTTTTGGTTTAAATCTAGATTTTTAAGGAGATGCATTTAATAAATAATATAAATATTATGAAACAAATAAAATATATAGTTTTACTAATGATAGGAAGTATTTTTACTTCTTGTGGTAGTGACTTTTTAGAACCTATACCTAGTTCTGGCGTTACATCTGGATCTTACTATACGACTGAAAGTGAAGTTGAAACAGGAATAATCAGTATTTATGACGCTTTGCAAGGAGTAAATGACAACAATTTAAATAACAATCATGGGGTTCAGTACGAGTTTTATCTTACTGAAATGCGTAGCGATAATACCAGAACTAAAAGTCAAGAAGGAGAAGCAGCACAATTTGAGTTTTATAATGTGGAAGCTACTAATGGTATAGTTGCAAATTATTATGCCAGCTTTTATAGCGTTATTTTTAGAGCCAATACTGTTTTAGAAAGCTTAGGAGTTATAGCAGATGCAAACACAGCTGCCGCTTTTGAAGCTGAAGCTAAATTTAATAGAGCGTATGCTTATTTTAATTTAGTGAGACTATTTGGAGATATTCCATTAATAGATAAAGTTATTCCACCATTAGATACTGAAACTCAATATACAAGAGTAGCAACTTCTACAGTTTACAATCTAATTGTTAGTGATTTAATAACCGCTGTTGCAGGGCTAGATAATACATACAAAACCAGAGCTTCAAAAGCTGCTGCTCAGGCAATGTTAGCTAAGGTATATTTAACAATAGGAGAATACTCTCTAGCTCAAGGACTTTGTGAAGATGTAGTGGGTAGTGGTTTTGTTCTACAATCTAATTTTAATGATATCTTTTATAACGAAAGAAATAGCGAGATTATTTTTGCAATTGGCTATGAATCAGCTTTAAGTGCAGATAGTCAAAATTTTTCAGCAGAATGGATGAATGCCGTTGGAAGAACCAGTGGTGTTAATTATGTAACTACAGATGCTGTAACCGCTTTAACTGATTTTGGAGGAGATAGAGCACAATATTCTTATAGAATAGATCCTTTTCAGCCTACGCAAAATCAAGTAGTAAAATATCTTCCAAATGGAGAGTCTGGTGGGGCAGATGGTAAAACATTTGTTTCTGACGCTACTTTAGCTGGAAATGATTGGATTGTATTACGTTATGCAGATGTATTATTAATGCATGTTGAAGCTATTATGGCAGGAGGTGCAGATACTTCAAGTTCGAATGCTTTGACATCATTTAATATGGTAAGAAACCGTGCAGGTTTAGCTGATGATGATGATGGAACGATTACAAAAGCAGAATTATTATTAGAAAGACGTGTAGAGTTAGCATTTGAAAACCATAGATTTTTTGATTTAGTTCGATTTGGCGAAGCGGAATCTGTGTTTTCAGCATTTTCAGCAGCTAACGGGTTAGGTTACTCGTCGTCAGACTTGTTGTTACCAATTCCTCAAAGAGAAATAAACTTAAGTAAAGGAGTAATGAACCAGAATCCTGGGTATTAATAGATTATAACTTTAAAAAAAGTAAACATGAAAAATATAAATCAAATAAAAAAACGAGTTTATACTGCGATTATTAGCGTATTTGCAATGGTAACAGTTGTTACAATTTCATCTTGCGATCCAACAATAGATTGGCTGTCTTACGATTTGCCTGAAGCAAATTCAAAGGCAGATGCAACACCTCCAACTGCTAGTTTTTCAGCATCAGTAACTGCTGATTATTTAACTTGGACATTTGGTAATACATCAAGCAGTGCTACAGATTACGCATGGGATTATGGTGATGGAAACACATCAACAGGAGTTGATGGAGCAAATACTTTTTCTGGAGAAGGAACATATACAGTTACTTTAACAGCTTCAGACAAATTAGGTGTAACAAGTACATTTTCATTAACCGTAGAAGTGGTTGAGCCACCTGCCCCAGCCGCTATAACCCCAGTGATTGTTAATGCTGATTTTGACAAGCTACCTAAATCTTCTGGTTCTGACTGCGCTTGTTCTGGTTGGATTAATAAAAGTTTAGGAGCACAAGGAGAGTCTTCTTCAGGTAATGGAGGATCTGATAATGTACTTAAATTTGATAATGATGAGCAAGATTTAACATATCAAGAGGTTGAAATTACACCTAATACAGATTATACGATAACAGTAGTTGCATCCTTTAAAGGTATAGAAACAGGTACCTTTCCTAGTCAACTTGAAATAAGGGTTTTATCTGGTTCAGGGTACGAATCTGGTTATACTCCAGCATATTTTGCTACTGCTGCTGAATATCCTCAAGATGATTTTGGTTATACTTCTGTAGCTCAGATGGAAGATGCTGATAATAATCTTTTAGTTAGAGTAGTAGATAACCCAGGTGATGATGGTTATAACACATATAGTTATTCATTCAATACAGGAAATAATTCTAGCGTTGCTTTAGTAATGAGAGGAGTTAATGGTGATGGTACGCCAAGTGATGATAAAGGTTTCTTATGGAACAGTGGTGAAGAAGAAATAAGAGTTGACTCTGTTGTTGTTGATCCAGTTGAATAAATTGATAAACATGAAGATTTTCCGAAAAGAACTATTAGTATTTATATTAACAATATTTCTATCTGTTAACGCTACTTGTCAAACTAAGAAAGGTAGCGTTACAGAATCGGGATCTAAAATTGAAAAAAAGAAGAAGAAAAAGAAAAAAAGAAAAGTAAGATTACCTGATATAGATTTAAGTCATTGGAAAGTTACATTGCCAGTAACTAACGAAAAAGGGAAGCCTTACGAGATTGAGTCGCCAGAAATTTTGGGTTTTGCAAAAAATGAAAAAGCTAAACCCTATATGTATATAGATTCAACAAAAGGCGCTATCGTTTTTCATGCCATGCCAACAGAATCTAAAACGGCAAACACCAAGTATACCCGTTCTGAGCTTAGAGAACAAATGGTACCTGGAAACAATAATGTAAACTGGACTTTTGCTCAAGGTGCTTATATGAAAGGTAAATTAGCTATGGATCAAACCACTAGAGATTCAGAAGGAAAATATCATAGAACCATTATTATGCAAATACATGGACGTTTAACAAACGAACAGCGAGATTTAATAGGAGCAAAAGATAATAATGCACCACCAATGTTAAAAATATATTGGGATAAAGGTAAAGTAAGAATAAAAACAAAAGAACTTAAAAATTTAAATGCTTCAGATGAAGAAATTTTACATGAAGATGCTTGGGGTAATGACGAAGGTTTTAATTTTGAGCAAGAAGTAGGTTTTAAAAAATTCACTTTAGAAGTTAAGGTTTCAGAAGGTAAAATGGTCATTATTTTAAATAAAAATGAGTATAAAGTTTACGAAAATATTCATATACGTAGATGGGGTGTTTTTGAAAACTATTTTAAAGCAGGAAACTATTTTCAATCCAGAGATGAAGGTTCGTTTTCAAAAGTGAGGTATTACGAATTAGAAGTAAGTCATTAAGCCAAAAATGAAAAAAATAAAATACATATCACATATACTGAAACCACTATATTTTATAGTAGTATTTGGCGTGCTTTGTATTTGTTGTAGCAAAAACACAGAGATTGAAGATAGACCAGTTGGAGTTTATGAGGAAGAAAAAGAAGAAGAACCGGTAACTCCAACGTACAATTTGCCTAGTATAGATTTAAACAATTGGAAAGTAACATTACCGATTGGCAATCCTACAGAAGTTAAACCGCCGGAAATTATAGATTATGCAACTAACGAAACATTAAAACCATTTTTTTACAACGATTCTGTAAATGGAGCATTAGTATTTTATACATACCCTGGAGCTTCAACAACAAATTCATCGTATTCAAGAACTGAGTTAAGAGAGTTAATGAATCCAAGTGATGGAGGTAAAACAAACTGGACTTTCCCTCAAGGAGGTAATATGAAAGGGGCTTTGTCAATGGATGAAATATCTAAAGATTCTCAAGGGAATTACCACAGAACTATTATCATGCAAATTCATGGTAGGCTAACTAATGAACAACGCGATTTAATAGGTGAGGATGATAATAATGCGCCACCAATGCTGAAGATTTATTGGAATAATGGAAAAGTGAGAGTAAAAACAAAAGAGTTAAAAGATTTAAATGCATCAGATACAGAAATACTTTATACAAGCTCGTGGAAGGATGATGATGGACATACATTTTCTGAAGAAGTAGGATTTGATAAATTTACTTTGGAAGTTAAAGTGGAAAGTGGAAAAATGGAAGTAATTTTAAATGATAAGGAATCTGTAGTTTATGATAATGTTCATATTCAAAAGTGGAATGTTTTTGAAAATTATTTTAAAGCAGGAAACTATTTAGTTACAACTCAAGAAAGTGCATTTGCTAGAGTTAAATATTACAAACTTGAAGTAACACATTAATAATTTGATAAAAATCAATTTAAAATCATAAGTAGAATAGTTTAGAATCATAAGTTTTTTTAAATTGAACAATAATTTCTGGTTAACCAGTTAAAGAGGGGCTAGTAAATAAATAGAATATATGAAGTTAGAGGTACTTACAATAAGCGACAATCGAGAAACTCAAAATACTATAATCGCTAAGATTAGAGATTTAATTAATTATAAAAACTTAGAACCTGGCGACAAATTACCATCAGAGCGTATGCTGTCTGATAAATTTGAAGTTAGTAGAAGCAATGTTCGTGATGCGATTCAAAAATTAGAATTTTATGGATTATTAAAGTCTATTCCGCAAAGCGGAACATTTGTAGCAAATATTGGAGTTGTTGCTATGAATGGAATGATTGAAGATATTTTAAGATTAGAATCACCAGATTTTAAATCACTAGTAGAAACAAGAATTTTGCTAGAATTGAAAACAGTTCGATTGGCAGCGTTAAGACGTAATGAAGATGATTTAATACGTATTAAAGAAACGTTAGATGCATACGAAGCAAAAGCGTTATTAGGAGAAGATGCAGTACAAGAAGATTTACTATTTCATTTAGCTATAGCAAAAGCAAGTAGAAATAGTACCATGAATACATTCATGCTAACAATAACACCTCAAATAATTATAGATTTTGAAAAGTACCATGTTTGCGATAAAAACCAAGCAGTAAAAGGCATAAAGGAGCACACAGAAATTTATGAAGCCATTAAGGCGCAAAAAACTGATTTGGCAAAAGAAAAAATGAAAGATCATTTTAGTGTATTATATCAATACTGCTACAGTTAGAAATAAAAATAATTGAAAAATAGAGTTGCACGATTTTATTTTTCAAAATAAAAAGATTAGGAGGGAAGAAATCAATAAAAGCATTTCTTCACATTTAAAGTTTAGCAATTAATGAGCTAAACAAGTTTTTACATTCTAGTATATAATTTAAATAATTATGTAGAATGCTAACGTTTAAATTTAAAACTATGAAAATCAAAGGCATACGTTGGTGGATTATTATATTAATTTTTATAGCAACCGTTATAAATTATATAGATAGAACTGCTTTTGCATTATTATGGCCACAAATGGGTGAAGATCTTGGCATGGATAATTCTGATTATGCATTAATGCTTAATGTTTTTATGATAACGTATGCTGCAAGTAAATTTTTATCTGGAAGATTGTACGATAAAATCGGTACTAGAATTGGTTTTGTTGTATCTATTGTAGTATGGTCAGCAGCTGCAGCTTTTCATGCAGTAGCAAGAGGAATAATTTCATTGTCAATAGTACGTGGTTTACTTGGACTAGGAGAAGCAGGATTATGGCCTGGTGCCGTAAAAAGTAATGGAGAATGGTTTCCTGTAAAACAAAGAGCGTTAGCACAAGGGATTTTTAACTCGGGTGCTTCTATAGGTAATGTAATAGCTCCTGTTATTATAGTTTTTCTATATGCTCAATTTGGATGGAAGTCTACCTACATAATATTAGGTGGATTAGGATTACTTTGGATTATTCCTTGGCTAATCTTAAACAAATCAAAACCAGAAAATCATCCTTGGATTACTGAAGACGAAAGAAACTTGATACTTAATGATCGAATAGAAAATAATGATATTGCTGTTGAAGGCGCTAAAAGTTTGGGTGTTGGCGAAATATTGAGTTATAAACAACCTTGGGGAGTTTTATTATGTAGGTTTTTCATAGAGCCTATTTGGTGGTTTTTTGCGGGTTGGATGCCAATCTATCTGAATTCGAAATTTGGACTAAGTATAGAAGAAATAGGAAAAACAATGTGGATCTCTTATCTCATGGCTGCTGCTGGAGGAATATTAGGAGGCTTATTTACGGAAGCAATAATAAAACGTACTTCTGTAGATTTTGGAAGGAAAGCAAGTATAGTGTTAGGAAGTATTTTAATAATAATTGGCTTTGTTTCTATTATATTATTTGTAAATGATTCTAATTATATGACATTCATTTATCTAGCAGGGTTAGCACTTTTTGGATTTCAATTTGCCATAGGTAATATTCAAACTTTATCAAGCGATTTATTTAGAGGACCATCAGTAGGTACATTAGCAGGATTAGCTGGGACTGTAGCTGCATTTTCACCTATTATAATGAACTGGTTTATTGGTAGTATAACTAAAGGAGGATCATATACGCCTGCATTCATAGCTATTACTCTGTCTGTAGTTCTAGCTGTATTATCCATTTTCTTTTTAATCAAAAAAGTAAAATTAGTAGTAAACACAAAAAATTAAAAGATAAAAATTATATAACATAATAAAATACAATATTAAAAGATGAGCAATATAAACGGAAAAATAGCAATTATTACTGGAGCTACAGGTGGAATTGGTTTTGCTGTAGCAAAAAGATTGGGTAAAGATGGATACACTGTTGTATTAAATGGTATCGAAGATGAAGCAGGAGCTAAAAGAGTTGAAGAGCTTGCTAAAGAAGGCATTACTGCAGAATATTACGGATTCGATGTTACAAAAGAAGAAGAAGTAACTGCAAACATCACAAAAATTGGTGAAAAGTACGGGAGAATTGATGTTCTTGTAAATAATGCTGGTGGATTAGGTGGTCGGTCTCGGTTTGAAGAAATGACAACCGATTTTTACAGATTTGTAATGGCTTTAAATCTAGATTCAGTCTTTTTTGCTTCTAGAGCTGCTATACCTTTCCTTAAAAAAGGAGAAAACGCTACAATAATTAACTATACATCAAACGCAGGATGGACAGCAGGAGGACCTGGAGCAGGAATCTATGGAACATCTAAGGCTGGTGTTCATGCAATAACCAGAGCATTAGCAAAAGATTTAGCTGAATATGGAATTAGAGTAAATGCGGTATCACCTGGTACGATAGATACACCATTCCATGCACAAATTAAAGCAACTAAACCAGACGTATTTGCTTCTTGGGCAAACAATATTATGTTAGGAAGATTAGGGCAACCAGAAGATGTAGCATCTGTTGTTTCATTCTTGGCAAGTAATGATTCAGCTTTCTTAACTGCAGAAACTATCCAAATTGGCGGTGGGCAAGCTTTGGGAATATAAAATTAATTACTAGAAATTTTTATAGATAATGAGTAAAGTAGTCACATTTGGAGAAATCATGTTGCGATTAGCTCCACAAGGATTTTTAAGATTTTCACAAGCCAATAATTTCGATGCTATTTATGGTGGAGGAGAATCGAATGTAGCCGTTTCATTAGCAAATTACGGAGTTTCGGTAGATTTTGTTACACGTTTACCTAAAAATGACATAGGTGAATGTGCTATGATGGAAATGCGCAAACGCGGTGTTGGTGTAGATAAAATTGTTTATGGAGGTGACCGTTTAGGAATTTATTTTTTAGAAACTGGAGCAGTTTCTAGAGGGAGTAAAGTAGTTTACGATAGAGCGCATTCTGCCATTGCAGAAATAGAATCTGGAATGATAGATTGGGATGTTATTTTTGAAGGTGTAGAATGGTTTCATTGGACGGGAATTACACCAGCCATTTCACAAGGAGCTGCAGATGTTTGTCTAGAAGCTGTAAAAGCTGCAAGTGATAAAGGTATTACTATTTCTACCGATTTAAATTACCGTGCAAAACTATGGCAATACGGTGGAGATCGCGAAGCAATTATGACTGAGTTAACATCATACTGTGATGTTATTTTAGGAAATGAAGAAGACGCAGAAAAACATTTCGAAATTAAACCAGAAGGATTAGATATTACTACTCAAGGACACGACGTAAAGGCTGAAGCTTTTTTATCAGTTTGTAAGCAAATGATGAAAAAATTCCCAAGGGCTAAAAAAGTAATAACAACATTAAGAGGTTCTATTTCGGCATCTCATAATACATGGGCAGGTGTTTTATACGACGGTAAAAAAATGTATGAAACTCGACAATATCAAATAACAGATATTGTTGATAGAGTAGGTGGAGGCGATTCATTTATGGGAGGTTTAATATATGGATTATTAAAATATCCAGAAAATGACCAAAACGCTTTAGATTTTGCAGTAGCTGCTTCATGTTTAAAGCACACCATTAAAGGCGATGCTAATTTGGTAACAGTTGCAGAAGTAGAAAAATTAATGGGAGGCGATGCTTCTGGAAGAGTAGCACGTTAAATTCAATATCAGAAGATAATAACCTAATTCATTATTGGTTGCATCTTTTTTAATATGAAAAAATCAATAGTAATTATTTGTGGCGGAGGACCAGCACCTGGTATTAACGCCGTTATTAGTACACTTGCTAAAACTTTTCTTAAAGATGATTTTAGAGTTTTAGGTGTACATTATGGTTACAAAGGATTGTTTTCAGAAGCGCCTGAAATTAAAGAATTTGATTTTGCTCATGCAGACAGAATTTTTAGCAGAGGCGGTTCCACACTTATTATGAGTCGATTTAAACCTAAAGACTCCAGTTTTAAGTCTGACTTTTTCAAAAAACAAAATGTTAAATTATTAGTTACCATTGGTGGTGATGATACAGCGTCTACCGCCAATAGGTTAACAAAGTTTTTATTAAAAAGCGATGTTGAGATTTCTCATATTCACGTCCCTAAGACGATAGATAATGATTTACCCTTGCCAGATAGAAACCCAACGTTTGGTTTCCATACTGCAAAAAATGAAGGAGTTCGAATAGGTAATACGATTTATGAAGATGCCAGAACTAGTGAAAATTGGTTTGTCATTTCAACGATGGGACGTTCTGCTGGTCATCTAGCCTTTGGCATCGCTTCGGCATGTCACTTCCCTATGATGATTATCCCTGAAATGTTTAATAAAACGAAAATTACTTTTGATAAATTGATTAATCTAATAATTTCCTCAATAATTAAAAGTAAAATTCAAAATATTAATTACGGTGTGGCTTTAGTTAGCGAAGGAGTGTTTCATTTTATGGATGAAGAAGAAATTAAAAACTCAGGTATTAACTTTACCTATGATGATCATGGACATCCTGAATTAGGAAATGTAAATAAATCACATATTTTTAATTACCTGCTTCAGTTAAAGTTAAAGGAATTGGATATTAATATTAAGACACGTCCTGTAGAAATAGGTTATGAATTGCGTTGTTGTAACCCAATCGCTTTCGATATTACACTTTGTACTTTGCTAGCAATTGGTGTAAAAAAACTTTTCGCACAAGGAGAAACTGGCTGTATTGTTAGTGCAAATTCAAATGGAGATATCACACCATTATACCTTAAAGATTTTGAAGATGAGAATGGTAAGGTTCCTCCTCGACTTGTAGATATAGAATCAGATATGGCACAATTATTTATGAACAATCTTTTTTATATAGAAGAACAAGATTATGATGCTGCAAAGGATTATATCAACAACCCAGAGAATTATAATTTTCGTGACATATTAAATTGGAATTAAAAAATAACTAACAGATAATGGCACAATTTACAAGAATAGAAGTAGCACAGAGAATGAAAGAAACAGGTATGATTCCTTTGTTTTTCAGTAATGATATTGAACTGAGTAAAAATGTGCTTAAAGCCTGTTATGATGGTGGAGCACGATTAATGGAGTTTACTGCCCGAGGCGATTTCGCTTATGAGGTTTTTGGTGCGTTAACAAAATATGCCATAACTGAATTACCAGGAATGATTATGGGTGTAGGTTCTGTGACTGATGGAGCAGCAGCGTCTTTATATATGGCATTAGGCGCAAATTTTATTGTCACTCCAGTTTTAAGAGAAGATATAGCTATAGTTTGCAACCGACGTAAAGTACTTTGGTCACCTGGGTGTGGTAGTTTAACAGAAATAGCAAGAGCCGAAGAGTTAGGTTGTGAAATAGTAAAACTATTTCCAGGAGATTTATACGGACCAAAATTTGTAAAAGGAATAAAAGGGCCACAGCCATGGACAAGTATTATGCCAACAGGAGGTGTATCGCCAACAGAAGAGAATTTAAAAGGTTGGTTTGATGCTGGTGTTACATGTGTTGGGATGGGGTCTAAATTAATATCTAAAGACATTATAGCCAATAGAGACTATGATAAGCTAGAACAAGATGTCAAAAAGACTATAGATATTATTAAAGGAATACTTTTGTAATACTAATTCATTTTATTTCTTCTTGCGATAAAAACAATTTATTGATTAATCAGTATGGGTAATAAAATTAGAAAGGTTTTGACTTCGGGTTGGGCAGGGTTCGAACCTATTTTTTAAACAATTGATATTCAAAAGTATAAAACGTACTTCACAAATATAGGCACCGATTCACGCACCTTAGCCAATATCAATTTTTCTCCAAAATAGCCATTAATCTATGATTAAGATATAGTTTTTCTTTACCTATTTTTTCAGAAATTAAAAACCCTGCTTTTTCTAATTCAATTAAGTAATTGCCAATAGTTTTTGGCGTACCTAATTTAGCATCTATTAAAAATTGACGTTTGGTATAAGGTAATCTAAATAATATTTCTACTAATTCCTTTGAATACACCTTAGGTAATGAAATTTTTATTTCTTCAGACATCACTTGAATGAGCTCTGTAACCATGTTTAAACGTTTCAGAGCTTTGTTAGCAGTGAAAACAATCATTTCAAGCATATACAATATCCATGCTTCCCAATCTTGATGTTCCGTAACATTTCGTAGCTTCATATAGTAATCCGTTTTATTTTTAATGATGAACTCGCTTAAAAATAATGCGGGCGTATCTAAAAGGTTTGCCGTTTTTAAATAAAGCAATAATAAAATACGACCTGTTCTACCATTACCATCACTAAAAGGATGTATAGCTTCAAATTGGTAATGCATCAATGCCATTTTAATTAAAGGGTCAATAGTACCTTTTCCATTAATAAAGGCCTCAAGGTTTTCCAATTTATCCCTAATAATAGTCTCACCGGTAGGAGGTGTATAAATAGTTTCACCCTTAACATTTTTAAGAGCAGTTCCTGGAGTCGTTCTAATACCAGCGGTGTTTTTCTTAATACTTTGTACGATGTCAATACACAAATTAGTCGATATAAAAGGGCGATTTTCAATAGCTTTCAACCCATTCCATAGAGCCTCTTTGTAACTTATAACTTCTTTGGTAGCTGGGTTGTCAAACTTTTTATCAGCCACTATTGCCTTATATAAATCATCATTGGTAGTAATAATGTTTTCAATTTCAGAACTTGCTTTTGCCTCCTGTAAATGAATGGTATCTAAAAATAGTGTCGGATTGGGTAAATTTGTTAGTCTACCATTAAGTTGAGCTAATGCTCTACTTGCTTCAATAGTTTTACGTAAAACTTTTGTAGTTTCCAATGCGATTTTTGGAGGTAATAGAGGTAAACTATTATAAGGTTTGTTTTTTTTAAAAGTAGTCATGATTAACAGGAGTAAAAATTACACTCGTTTCTTTAACAAAGGTAAATATACTAAAATATTACCCTCGTTACAACGTCAAGAGTAAATATTACACTAGTAATTATTAATTAGTGTAAATATATTGATTGATCTTTGAGATACTGCGAAATGATATATATTAAATTTTAGTTGTAAATACTTATAAATTAGAGTTTTAAGTTCTATTCGGTGCGTGTTTTTATTTTAAAAAAGACGCACCGATTAACGCACCTATTTACTGCTAATAATTGATATTAATTAAAATGAAAAAAGCCCATAAACATACGTTTTGGGGCTTTTTAGTTGATTTTAAGTGACCGGGCTGGGGCTCGAACACTTATTTTAAATAGCTGATATTCAAAAAGTTAATATACGTTTAACAAATATAGGCACCGATTAACGCACCTTGTTGTATCTTAAAAATTAAATGAACTTAATTGAATGCAATTGCATTCAAAATTCAAAGATAATTAATATAGTTATAAATATTTTCCATTACATATACATATTTTTCTTTAATAAAAATATTAATGAGCAAATAGCTATAGGAGTCAAATTTGTTTTACAAATAACTTGTACTATAATGTTTATAATGAATGAAAAATTTAATCCTTCCAGATAAAGAGGAACTATCCAAAATCTCATTTTTATAGTATTTATAGGGCTTAAAAAGACCCTTTAAATTTAGTGACACCGAATTAGCCCCTTTTTATGAAAACTTTAACATTTATAATATGTTTTAGCTTGTTTTGAGTCAATTTTTTATTGTTTTCTTATTTATATCCTAAATTTAATATTTGTACTTCAATTGTTTTAGCACTTATCCCTATAATGGATGAATTTATTATTTATATTATTGATTATCAATTAGATACATCTTGATTTTGAAATTTATCTCAAAAAACTTGTAAATTGTTGTTTTTCAGTTATTTACTTGTTATAAATATCCGTTATAGGAATACGTCCGATTGTTTTTATTTAAAGTTCTCCCAGTGGCTTGCTAAATTAATTTGAATTAGAAATGCATACTAATAGTTTAGCGACAATCTCTTATCTAATTGTATACTTTTTTATGAACTAAAAAAAAGATGATGAATTAAAAATATATCGCTAGAGAGTTTTACAAACATTAATAATATTCTTAATAGGGGTTTTGTTATGTTAGACTGACTTACTAGTTATAAGAATATATTTAGAAAGTTTTATCATAATCATAGTAGAAAATTTCCGAAACTCAAAGTTAAAACCTGTTAGTTTTTATTGGAAGTTGTAATCTGAGTATGTTAAAATTAGCAACATTAAATCATTAAATATGAAATTGAATTATTGGAGTAAAATTATTGTAATTGTTTTTAGCGGCATTTATGCGAATTGTTTTGGACAAAATCAAAAAGCAGATATTGACTTTTTGTCTAAAATTAAAGATAATGATAAATGGGTAGATGGAATTATGAAATCGTTATCTCCTAGAGAAAGAATTGCTCAACTTTTTTTTATTCAGGCCTATTCGGATAGAGATGAATCATATGTTGATTCTTTAATGAATGAAGTAGGTAAAGATAAAGTAGGAGGAATTATTTTCTTTCAAGGCGGTCCAGAACGTCAAGCAAAGCTAACAAATAAGCTACAAAAAAATTCGAAAGTTCCACTTATCATTTCTATGGATGCCGAATGGGGCATGGGGATGCGATTAGATAGTATTTCAAATTATCCATATCAAATGACTCTCGGTGCCATATCTGATAATCAACTTATTAATGATATGGGTACAGCTATTGGGGAACAAATGAATAGACTAGGTGTTCATATCAATTTAGCACCCGTCGTTGATGTTAATAATAATCCAGATAATCCGGTAATTAATTTTAGGTCATTTGGGAGTAATAAATACAATGTAACAGAAAAGTCTTATCAATATATGATAGGATTGCACAGTAAAAATATTTTAGCCAATATTAAACATTTTCCAGGTCATGGTGATACAAATACCGATTCACATTTAGATCTACCAGTTTTGACACATGATATGAAGCGGATGGATTCTTTGGAGTTATTCCCCTTTAAAAATTTAATTAATAAAGGGGCAGGTAGTGTTATGGTTGCACATTTAAATGTACCTAATCTACAAAAAAACAAAAAGAATATTCCCTCTACTTTATCACCAGAAATTATAAAAGATTTGCTGAAATCTAAATTAGGATTCAAGGGACTTGTATTTACGGATGCCTTGAATATGAAAGGGGTCACTAAATATTTTGCCCCAGGTGATATTGAAGTTAAAGCCTTATTGGCGGGGAATGATGTTTTATTGTTTTCAGAAGATATTAATCTGGGAATTAATAAAATTGAAGAGGCTGTTAAAGCGGGCATCATATCTCAAGATGTTATTGATTCTAAATGTAAAAGCGTATTAAAACTTAAAAAATGGGTCGGTTTAGATAGTATGGATTCTATAAATATTGATGGATTACATGATGATCTTAATAATGTTAAATATACCCATATCACTAGAAAATTATTTGAACATGCTATTACGACTTTGTCGAATAAAGACAATGCTATTCCAATGCGAAACTTAGATTCCTTAAAAATAGCTTCTTTATCTGTAGGGGTTGATAGCCTTACAATATTTCAAAAAAGACTTTCAAAGCATACTGATATGGATCACTATTTGATTCCTTATAATTCAAGTTTAAAAGAAACAGACAGTATACTAAATAAACTAAAATCTTATGATAAAGTGATACTAGGGATTCACAGTGAATCAGTATTAAGTACTGACGATTATGGTATCGCTGATGCAACTACCAGAATAGTTCATCAAGTATGTGCAGACAATCAGACCATTGTTGTGGCATTTTTGAATGCTTACGCACTTAAAAAGTTTGATAATCTCGAACAAGCTGAGAGTATTGTTTTAACATATCAAAATCATGACTTTCTTGAAGAAACATCAGCTGATATGATTTTTGGAAAATCACCCAGTTTGGGGACTTTACCATTTGATATTGATAGCAGGTATAAATCAGGAATAGGTATTATAATTGAGTAGGTTTGTAATCACATCCTATGTGGCCAATGTAACCAAACTACAATATGGTTTTTATCCATATCAATTATTTAATAAAACAGTTTTGCAATTATTCAACAGAAATATTCTTTAGCCATTAAAATAGATAAACAATGAAAACAAAACCTCTTTTATTTTCAATTGCTGTTTTCTTATATACAAGTTGTTTTGCACAGAAAACAGTTGATGAAAATAAGAAAAAAAATGTCTTTTTAGAAACATTATTGAAACAAGACACAACATTTTATAATAAGTATTTTGGTAAGAATAATACTTATGAAATTCAGATTATTTATACTAAAGTGGATAGAACTAGAGGTAATAGTCCTATTTTTTCTACGTACTTATTTCAAGAGGACTCCTTAAATTATTTTTACCCTGCAAGTACTGTAAAACTACCAGTAGCTGTACTGGCATTAGAAAAACTTCATTTACTTGAGAAAAGAAAGTTGAACAAGTATACTATTATGCAGAATGATAGTGCCTATGCTGGTCAAACTAGAATGTATCAAGATAAAACTACGAAACAAGGGTTTCCCACTGTTGCAGATCATATTAAAAAAATGCTTATTTATAGCGATAATAATGCTTTTAACAGGCTCTATGAGTTTCTTGGACCTGAATATATTAATAAAAGGTTGAAAACATTAGGCTACAATCAAGTGAATATTAGGCATAGATTATCTACACCGTTTACCGTAACTCAAAATAGTTACACAAATCCAGTAGTTTTTTTAAAGAAAAACGGAGATACTGTTTATTATAAACCATTGAAAAAAGATCATTTATATTTTGATAAAGTATCTTTAAAGAAAGGCGTGGGTTATTATGATAATGATTCGCTTATTATGAGCCCAAAGGATTTTAATGTTAAGAGTAAATTTGGGATTAGTAATCAACATGAATTCTTGAAAAAACTTATGTTTCCAAAAGTTAATGCTAGTAATTCAAAGTTATTGCTGGCTTCTTCAGATTATAAATTTTTATATAAATATATGTCAATGTTACCAAGAGAGTCAGGTTATGGTAAACCAGTTAATAGCTATAAAGACTCCCGAGTTAAATATTTTATGTTTGGAAATTCTGATGTAAAGATTCCAGATTATATTAAAATTTTTAATAAAGCAGGTGCAGCTTATGGGTTTTTAGTTGATAATGCCTATATCATAGATTTGAAAAACAAAATAGAATTTTTTGTTTCTGCTGTAATTAATGTTAATAATAATCAAATTTATGATGACAATAACTATGCTTATGAAACCGATGGTTTGCCATTTTTTGAAAAATTAGGTCAAATCATTTATGATTATGAATTACAAAGACCAAGGAAAAAACTGCCAAACTTGAAGGCTTTTTGTTTTTAGTTGGGAGAATTAAGGATTCAATTTGGTTCTAATAATTGAGTCTATTGGCTAAATGTTTTCTTAAAAAGCATGTTGATTATCTTGACTTTTTAATTGAAACTAGTTTAAAATTAATAGGTAAGTAGGGGATTTTTAAGTTTGACTTGACCTATTACTATATATTAATCAAAAAAACGACAAATTATGAAATTAAAATTAATTAGAATAAGTAAAACTTTAATGGTTTTTTTTAGTATGCTATATACATCTAAAATGATAGCACAATGTGGTAGTTCCTTTGTTCCACCGATTTCAGACTGGACCATTCAAGAATCAACAGGAGATGGCGTCGATTTATACCGTTATAATACTACTGATCCTTATGACTATGAAACATATATGTATGTCATTAATTTAAATTGTATTCAAATTGATATTTTTAATGGCGGCATTGCTCAAATGGGAAAGCCTTCAGGAACAAGTATTCAAAATGCTTATAGTCCCACTTTTCAAAAGTATTATCACCCTGCAGCCTATTCAAGGTATTCTGGATTTACTGGTACTGAATACCGTGGAATGGTCAATTTATCCTTTTTTGAATCAAATAGTTTTGTGACTCAATTATCTACAGCAATAAAATACTCATCTTCTGAACCTGTTTTAACAGGAGGAGGATCTACTTTCGAAGGCCCAAAAACTCTAAAATTTAATGAGAATGATGTTGAAATAGGTAATTTTAGCCCTAGTTCAGATTTTGATGTGCAATTGTACAGCGTTTCAGATATGTCTGATGGTAATAGGTTTACATTATTGACAGCAATAGATAATGATGCCTTTGCTGGTAAAGAAACTTTATTAATAATAGGAGAACGGATTTTCGAACCTGGTGATCACAGTATTGACATCCTTAAATCCAAACTAATTTCTGTTTCTCCGTCAATAACTGAGGGGAATATGGCAGTAATAGATGGAGGAGGGTCGTCTACATGGTTTACTCCAAGTGGAAACTCACTTTTTTATCCAGTACCTTACCGGAAAATACCAAATTTCATGGGGTTCAGAAAAAAGGTAAGTAATTCGCCTTTTGTGTCTACTGTTCCTTCTATTCTAATACAATCACCAAATGCACTTACAAGTGTGGCATGTAATGGGACACCACTATTTATAAATTGGATTTCTAATGACCCTTTATCTGGATTTGTTGAGATAACTATTGAGGGAAACAATAGTGGATCCTTGTCATTGGGGAGTACTAATGATGACGGGTTTTATAGCTGGGAAGATGCAGACTTTAGTAGTTTGGCTGGAAATGAGAGTTTTCGAGTAAAACTTGAAAAAGGTGCTGAGATCTTCTACTCTGACTTTTTTAACGTTAATGTTTCAAATTGTAATTTATTAGAGAATGGTGACTTTGAGGATTTAACAGCATTAAATTTTAATACAGACTATAATAATACTGGAAATGATGAGGGTAAATATGGCATACAACCTTACGCTTCCTCATTTCATTCCGGATTTGCTAGTTGTGGTGACCCTACCAGAGATTTCGGCAATATTATGATTGTAAACACTTTTGATACTTCAAACTGTGATCAAAAAATTGTATGGCAGCAAGAGACAACCATACCAGCAAATTTCGGATTAGTGAAATTTCAGTGCCGAGTAACCAATGTCTTGGATGTGAGTTCAACATCTCAGCTTCCTGAGCTGGAATTTTATTACAATTTTGATAATGGCGTTGGACAGGTTTACGCAGGAAGTTTTATCCCAAATATGACCACTTGTGATTGGGGGTTGGTTTCATTTGATTTTCCAAATATACATGCGAACGATAGTGTAACTATTACAATTTATTCAACTAATTGTATTGCTAATGGTAGTGATTTTGCTATAGATGACTTATCCCTAAGATTTGACCCTTATTCTGGTGGTACAAATAAGAGTGCTTATACCGCTAACTTAAATGAATCTAAAGTCAGTATAGCTAAGGCTTACCCAAATACTTTTGAAGATGAAGTGACATTAGCATATGATGTGCCTGAAGATGATACCTATGTGAAACTAGAAATTTATAACTTACAAGGGATTAAGATTAAGGAGGTAGAAGTAACCGGTAATAATAAAGGCAAGAATCATATTATTTGGAACGCTAGTGATAGTAGTAACAGAAAAGTAAAGAAAGGACTTTATGTTTATAAATTAAGAATAGGTAACAACATTCAAACAGGAAAGTTGTTAAAGAATTAATAGAATAAGTTATTATCATTAAAAAGAGCGGATATACCGCTCTTTTTTTGTTTTTTATTTCTTCAGGTGGTACTTTATTAAAACTTAGCAGTATCTAATAATAAAGGAAAAAATTGACCTTCCATTTTATTCCCTTTTTTGACTATTGGAACACCTTTTAATAAGGGATCGTTTGAATCTGAAACTGTCCCATCTGCAAATACGTTTAACACAAAGGCACGTCGTGAGAATTCTGAACTATTTTCATAAGATCCATGTACCATAAGAGGGTGATGAAATGAAGCATGTCCTTTTTTTATCTCTACGGCAACTTTGTTTTTGAATGCTGATTTCTGTTCATCATTTAGGAAATTCTTAAACTCATCCATGGGACCGGTTAAAACAGGTTTGTCTAGTAGACCCCACGTATGGCTTTTTGGGATATATTGTAGGCATCCATTACTTTTGTTTGCATCATCTAGTGCAGTCCAACAAGTTAGGTGCTGCATTTTAACGGTTCGAGTCCAATAGGAATAGTCTTGATGCCACGCGACAACACCACCATGTTTGGCTGGCTTACAGAATAACTGATCGTGCCAAAAGCGTACGGAGCGATTGTCTAGTAATTGACTAGCCGCCATAACAAAAGCGGGATTCCAATTAACGTCGTGAAAACCTGGAGTCACGCGCCAGTGTCCCAATGAATGAAAAAGAGTTTTGTTTGGATCTGTAGATTCATTGGTGTGGAATTCATGAAATAAATCATTACCAGGATGATTTGGATCCTGAATCTTTGCAAGTTCTTCATTGAGTTGGTCAACTTGCCATTCTTCAAGTAGTTTTATATTGGCTAAATAACCAAACTCTTTGAAAAAAGCGACCTGTTCGTTGGACAGTTTGTATTGTTCCCATTCTTGGGATGTTTCTGGCCACTTAAAAAAATCAGAAATTAAACCATGAACTTTAGATAAATCTTTAATTTTAGACATAACTCGTTTATTTTAATTGTTAAATTGATTGAAGAATATTAATGTATCCTTAATGTGTTTTTCCCAGTACTTCCATTCATGAACGCCATCATATTCATAGAATTTATGTGGCACCTGTGCTTTTTCTAGTTGCTGATGTAATAGTCTATTATGCGCTATCATTATATCATTTTTACCGCAATCAAATCTAATATGTGGTAATTTGTTTTTGTGCTTTAACATGATTTCAATAATAGCGGTTTCTTCTTTACCAGATTGATTATATAATGTGATATCTTCTTCAACAAACAAATGCATTTGGTCAATATTTGTAAGGGATGAATGGGCTGAAATGGCTTTGTATTTTTTATGATATTTGGCACCTAATCTGAGTGCACCATATCCTCCCATAGATAAGCCAGAAATGTATAAACTTGATTTATTGCTAGTCATATCGATGTTCTCTATTATGCCTTCGATAACATCCTCGGTAATCCATTGCTCAAAATTAAATCCGTTATGAGGTAAATATGCAGATCCATCACCCCATAAGCCATCTGAAGGCATCACCAAAACCATAGGGTTGATTATGTTCTTTTGCATCATGTCCCAAGCTTTGAGATGAACCCCCGTTTTAAATGGCCAAGCCCAAGCACTTGCATAAACACCGTGTAATAGTGTAACTATAGGGATGTCTTTTAAGTTTTTTAGTGGAGGCACAAATACACAGATATCTCCTCTTCCTTTTAAATTTGGAGTTTTTACGGTAATAAAACGAAGATTATTACTTTCGAACTCAGGGTTTGATATTTCTGTTGATTTAAATTTAGACTTACCCATGGTGATCCATTAATTAAAAACAATGACTCCTTTTGCTGTTTTACCAGACTCCATATCATCAAAAGCGTCTTGTAATTGATCGATTGAGTAAGTTTTGCTAACCATATCATCGAGCATTAACTTTCCTTGTTTATAGTATTCAATGATTTTAGGAAAGTCTGTTTGAGGTTTGCACTGGCCATACAAAGGATTTATATACTTTTTGTCCCATTCAAACAAAGTCATATCTATTAATACCTGCTCTTCAATGCCACTGACCTGTATAGCGGTTCCTGCATTTCGAATCATCGCAAGAGGTGCCGCTCCAAGTTTGGGTATGCCTGTACATTCAAAAGCATAGTCTGCTCCTCTGCCATTAGTTAATGTTCTTACTTCCTGTGAAGTCTTGATAAGCCCGTTATCGTCTTTACTTGCTAATATCGTATGAGTTGCCCCAAATTCTTTAGCCATTGCTAAACGATTTTCATGGACATCAATGGCCACGATCATTTTGGACTTACACAGCTTAGCCGCTTGAATAATATTTAAGCCAACACCACCTGCACCTATAACAACTGTGGAATCTTGAGCCGTTATTTTAGCAACATTCATAACCGAACCAAATCCAGTCATAACGCCACAGCTTATCATACTAGCTGATGCATGTGACATATTCGGCAAAGGATTTTTTACAACTGCAATCTCTTTAACTAAAGTATATTCTGAAAGTGTTCCAATATTAAAAGACCGCAATATAGGTTGTCCTTTCCATTTAGTTCCTTCTAAATGTGCGTGACCAGAGTTATACCCATTGGAACCTGCAATAACAGGAGAGTTGTTTTCACAAAGATGTTCGTTTTCTTTATGGCATTGATAGCAATGTCCGCAGGGAGTTGCCCAGTTTAAAATAACAGGATCTCCAATAGCTACACTTCTAACTTTTTTGCCAATTTGAGTAACGATCCCTGAACCTTCGTGTCCCATGACCAAAGGTTTACCCCAATGTAAAGAATTAAGATCTGTATGGCACAGACTGGCCGCTTTTATTTGTATTATAACTTCTTCATCCTCAGGTTTTTCTATGTCAATAGTTTCTATAGAAAATGTACCGTTACCTTTAGATATGGCTGCATTGCAAGATAGACGCATAGGATATGTTTTAATTACTTTATTGATTGTTATTTTATTCTAATAGCCGCTATTCGAGACTAGACTTTAAATTGTTTTTTAGGTAAATGGTAATTACATAATTCGATGTTTTTATTTTTCACTTATATCAAAAACTTTTTTACCACCAACATAGGTCTTTAATACTTTTACTTTATTTAGTTTTTTAGGATCTATTGCCATCAAATTGTCACTTAAAACAACAAAATCTGCTAATTTACCTGGTTCAAGGGTGCCAGTTTTATACTCGTTAAAAGCTGCATAAGCAGCATTCTTTGTATATGCTAATAAGGATTGTTCTACGGTTATTTTTTGCTCAGGAACCCAACCGTTAGGATTTTTGTCATCTAGAGTTCTTCTGGTCACGGCTGCATAAATTCCCTCTATGGGATTTGCTGGAGCTACGGACCAATCACTTCCAAAGGCTATCAAGGCACCTGAATCTATAAGCGATTTGAAGGCATATGTGGTTTTTATACGTTTAGGACCAATTAATTTTTCTGCCCATCTTCCGTCATCAATTGCGTGATATGGTTGCATGCTAGGAATAATATTCAATTTTGAAAATCTAGCAATGTCCTTTTCCGAGATGTGTTGGGCATGTTCAATTCTAAACCTCTTGTCTTGTAAGTTGTTTTCTTTTGAAATGGTCTCATACAGATTTAAAAGTGAGTTGATGGCTTTATCACCAATGGCGTGAATCATAACTTGAAGTCCAGATTTATCAGCATTTGAGATGCACTTGTACAAATATGACTCGTCATTTACAAAGAACCCTGAATCGTCTGGGGTATCTATGTAGGGGTTTTCAAATGCTGCAGTATGTGATCCAAGTGATCCATCAACAAAACCTTTTAGACCTCCTATTTGAAGCCACTTATCTCCTTTGCCATGTTTATGAACAAGTTCTTTCACTTCATGCCATTTGTCTAAGGGCATTACCGAATAAATCCTTAAATCTAATGCACCTTCACGCTGTGCCGTTTGATACGTTTGGTAGTCACTAATGGTACCCATGTCATGTACTGATGTTACACCATTCGAAAACAGATATTCAGTGGCTTCTGCCAAAGCTTTTCTATTTTGATTTTTACTGTATGATGGGATTTTATCAAGTACGAGGAACATGGCATTATCCTTTAGGATTCCCGTAGGTGTTCCGTCTTCATTTCGAACAATAGTTCCACCCTCAATATCTAATGTGTTCTTGTCTATACCAGCTAATTCTAAAGCCAAGGAATTTGCTAATCCCATATGTCCATCTAATCGGCAAATGAAAACAGGATTATTCTTTGAAAAGCTATCTATCCATTCTTTATGTGGTAGCTCACCACCCCAAAGAGTATGATCCCAATTCCCTTCCAAAATCCATGTGCCCGGATCCTTATCTTGTATATAAGATTCAATAGTATTAGTGAATGCTCTTTTTGAATTTGCCAGTCTGAGTTGAACACTCGAAAGACTATGTCCTGATTGCATTAGATGTACATGAGAGTCTATAAAACCTGGTGTAACAAAAGCATTTTTAAAGTCAATTATTTTGGAATTAGAGTGTTTGTATTTATAAATATCTTCATTGTTTCCTATTGCTAGTATTGAATCCCCTTTTATAGCCATGGCTTGTGCAGTAATCTGTTTGTCATTCCCAGTCCATATTTTTGCGTTAATAATAATTTTATCGGCCTCTGGCGGTTTATTTTGGCATGCTTCAAATAGGGCAAAAGTGAATGTAAATAATATTAAAAACAATAATAATTTTCGTACCATAACAGTTATTTTGATTAGATCTTTTATTTTCAAATCCATAGTTGACCTTTAGTGTTATTAATTGTTGACTTAATCGATACCCGTATCGAAAAACAGTATCAAGTTTTTTCTATTCTTTACAGACTAATTTCATATTATAGCTTGTGTGGATTTAACCAGTTGGTAACCTGAAACATTGTATTTAAATCCTTTTTTGGCTAGTATTTAGAGAAACTCCATCAATCATTTATAAATACTAGATTTGGTGTTTTTGGGTTCATACAAGATATCCACTATGATAGTTAATGAATACGATTTTTTATTAATGTAAATAGCAAATAATTCTCATGGACTTCAATGCTAGTTTGGTTATATTATAAGTCAGTTCAAATCTATAAAGCCCCTATTTTTGAGCTAAAGAATAATTATTAAGGCTCTAGACCAGAAGATTTATTAACTACTTCAAATTTAAAGACATTTAAGGTGGGGCATAAAGGTGTTATCTTAGTTTTTTTATGTAAATAACAAATTTTGAATAATGGTTTTTATCAGTTTAGTTGATAGATCAACAATGTGAATAAATTTAAAAAAATTACGTTTTAGCTATAATTATTGGAAATATTTCATTTAATATGTGAATTATTAAAATTATTTCATAATATTGTGCATTGATAAATTTTTAAATGGATAGAAATAGCTTCTCAATTGACACTATTGATGTTAAAATTATTTCAGAATTACAAAACGATGGTAGAAAATCTTTTTCTGAGATAGCGGGAAAGTTAAATTTGGCCGTTGGAACAGTTAGTAATAGATACAATAGATTAGTACGTGATAAAATAATTCATATTATAAGCTGGACTGATCCACTTAAGGCTGGATTTAATTCATATGCTAGAGTAAATATTGAGGTAAAACCTGCCTTGGAACTTAATAAGGTGGTAACAGCACTTATGAAAATTAGTGATGTTAGATTTTTAGCATTGATATCAGGAAACTATCAAATTGAAATTAATGTATTATGTAAGGATAATGTTCAAATGGTGGATATGATTCAAAATAAAATTCATAAAATAAAGGGGGTTCATAACACGAACACTACTGTGTATTTTAAAGTGTATAAATGGGCTTCTCAGAATGTATCATGGTCACCAATTGATAAACCCTAAATTAAAGATTATTTAAAAATATTCTACATGTTATATGTAGAATGAGTATTAACGAATTACGCCAAATAATGTTAACTAGTTTAGATTTTAGGAAATCTAAGAGTAGTCTGCTGTATCTACTCAAAAATGATTTTCTCATTCCCAAATTCCATGTGTTTATTAAGACTATATTTAAGTCGCCTTTTTTCGATGTTCAATTTAAACTGTCTTTTGAAGTATGCGGACGTCAATAGGGGTTGCAATTTTTATTATATACATATCAATACTTTTATTGATTGCATATTTATCAAGCGACAAGGAGAGTAATAATGATTTATTTTTCACGTCTAATCGTGACGCCAAATGGAGCCTTGTTGCATTTGGAATGATAGGTGCCTCACTATCCGGAATCACTTTTATTTCTGTTCCAGGAGAAGTCGGTAACAACAACTTTTACTATTTACAGATAGTAATTGGCTATATGGTTGGCTATACTGTAATTAGCTATATATTAATTCCATTATACTACAAACTTAAATTAGTTTCCATTTATGAGTATTTGGGTAACAGGTTCGGTAGAACTTCACAAAAAGCAGGAGCTATTTTCTTTTTAGTTTCTCAGGCGGTAGGTGCGTCATTGAGGTTGTTAATTGTGGCCTTAGTGCTTCAAAAAATATTATTTGACAACCTGAATATTCCGTTTGAAGCTACTGTTATCTTTATATTATTTTTTATTTGGTTGTATACAAAAAATGGTGGTATTAAAACCATAATTTATACAGATACGCTACAAACGTTATTTATTTTAATAGCCTTATTTACCATGTTGATATATATAATGGATCAGATCAATGTTACTTCTGTCGATTTATCCAATATTCTGATATCTCAATTGCCCGAATTAGTTTTTAATTGGGAGTTTAATGAGGGCTCAAATTTTTTCAAACAATTTATTGCAGGGGTGTTCATTGCAATTTCTATGACTGGACTAGATCAAAATATGATGCAAAAATCACTTGCTTGTAAATCCATAAAAGAGTCACAAAAAAATATATTATTTTTTAGTATCGCTTTGTTTTTAACTAATCTATTGTTCTTAATCTTGGGGTTTTTACTTTTTGAATTTATTAAATTCAGAAATATTTCTTTTCCAAAAGATGTTTCGGGAGAATTCATTAATACGGATCAAATATATGGTACTCTGGCATTAGAACATACTCCTGAATGGATTGGAATCATATTTTTACTAGGTGTCATTGCCGCATCTTTTTCAAGTGCAGATTCATCTATGACGGCACTTACAACTTCTGCATATCAAGATTTATTTTTTAAAGTAAAGAAAAATCCAAAGAAGCTAAGGAAACAAATTCACATGGTTGTGGTTTTTGTGGTTTTAATCATCATACTGTGCTTCTATTATATTAAGGATGATAGTATTATAAACTATGCTCTATTAGCGGCTGGTTATACTTATGGTCCTTTATTGGGGTTATTTACTTTTGGTTTAGTTACAAATTATAGAATTAAAGAAACTAAGGTTCCTTTTATCTGTATTTTATCTCCCATTTTAACATTCGGTATTAGTGAATTTACTTTGGATTTCTTGAATTTTAATATAGGTTTTCTGGTGCTGCCTATTAATGGATTAATAACTTTTTTCTTGCTGCTTATGATCAAAGATAAAGCGCTATTTTCAAAATCAATTTTTAAATAATTTTATTCAACCAAATGTTAAACAAATTAAGCGGATATTACTATAAATATGGTTGTAAGTTAAAAGTAATACCTAATTTTTAATTGATATATGCCTTTGCTTTATATTATAGGCATGAAAATTTAATATGTAATTATGGAACATTTTATTAAAACAACAGAACAAGAATCAAGTTATAAAAATTTAGAGAAAATGGATACAAACCTCATGCTGCTAAATATTAATAATGAAGATAAAAAGGTTGCATATGCAGTTGAAAAGCAAATTTCATCAATCACCATATTTGTTAACCAAGTTGTAGATCGGATGAGTCGTGGTGGACGATTGTTTTATATTGGAGCAGGAACTAGTGGAAGGTTGGGAATCCTTGATGCTTCAGAATGTCCTCCAACCTTCGGAGTTTCAAAAGATATGATCGTTGGTCTTATAGCGGGAGGAGAGAAAGCTATTCAAACCGCCGTTGAAAATTCTGAGGACGATAAGGATCAGGGATGGAAGGATTTACAAAGTGAAAATGTGAATTCTAAAGATAGTCTTTTAGGAATCGCTGCATCTGGCACAACACCTTATGTTCTCGGCACTCTTAAAAAGGCTAAGGATGAAGGTCTTTACACTGGATCCATGTCGTGTAATAGAAATGCACCTATTTCTGAATTAGTTGATCTCGCTATTGAAGTCGTTGTGGGTCCAGAGTTTTTAACAGGTAGTTCTCGAATGAAGGCAGGAACAGCACAAAAATTAGTTCTTAATATGATTTCGACCGCTATTATGATAAAAATGGGAAAGGTAAAAGGAAATAAAATGGTGAATATGGCGCTTAACAATAAAAAGTTGATAAACAGAGGAGTAGGTATTATTATGGAAGAGCTCAATATTGATGACATCGAGGCTTATAGACTTCTTTCAAAATATGGTTCTGTTAAAAATGTTTTAGATCAATGTTAAGTTTATTATATTTAATCCTTAAAATGTAGCTTTGAATTCCGATAATATAAAAACCATATCAGACGAGGAGTTAGTTCTTTTAATGCAAAACGGAAATCATTCTGCATACAAAGAACTATATAATCGCTATTGGTTAAATTTGTTCAGGATTGCATATTCTAAAATTGGAGATAAAGATATTTGTGAAAATATAATTCAAGATATTTTTACTAATCTATGGGTTAGAAGAGAAAAAATTATTTTAAGTAAAAAGTTATCCGCATACCTTCATACTGCACTAAAGTATGTAATTATAAATCATTTTAATGCAATAAATGTTAGAAGAAAGTACTCTGCTGAAAAATCAAAAATCAAAAATATTAATAGTTATAATACTGAAAGACTTGTAGCCTATAATGAGTTATATACTGCAATTGAGAATGAGGTTAATAATCTGCCAAATAGGTGTGCTGAGGTTTTTAGATTGAGTAGATATGAAAATTTATCTAACAAGGAAATAGCAAAAAAGCTTGAGATATCACCAAAAACAGTTGAAAATCAAATTACTAAAGCTATTAAGGTTTTAAGACTTCATCTTAAAGAGGTTTTATCATTATTTATACTCTAAAAATAACAAACCTTTTTATATAAGAAAACATAAAAAGATTAAAGGCATATAGGGGGTTTTTGATTTTGAACTGACTTACTAATTATATTTATCAATTCACATGAAAAATAAAGTTACAGAGCTAATGATTAAGAATTACCTTTCTGGAATTTGTTCAGAAAGAGAAAGGGAAATTGTTGAGATTTGGTATGACGGTCTAGAAAAGTCATCAGGCTCAGAGCATCTGAATTTGGATGAAGCAGAAATGAATTTATTAGGAAAGAGGATATTTGAAAACGTTATTAAAGTAAAAAAATTAAATTGGTTTAATAAAAATATCCAGAGTATTCGTATTGCGGCGTCTATTTTAATTTTTATCTCTATTGGAATTTTATCTTATTACTCAATTCATGGTAATGATTTAAACATGAAAGTAACTGATCATGCTTTAAGATCCCGCATTGTTTTAACAGATGGAAGTGTCGTAGTGCTAAATTCATCTAGTGAATTAAAATACCCTAAGAGTTTTGATGGTAACAAGAGAGAGGTTTTTTTGAAAGGCGAAGCTTTTTTTGAAATCACTAAGAATAAAGATAAACCTTTTATTGTACATACAGAAGATTTAGATATTGAGGTTTTAGGCACAAGTTTTAATGTAGATGCTAGAAGTCAAAAAGATTCTATAATTATCTCAGTAAAGGAAGGGAAGGTAGCAGTTGTGGATAAAAAATCTAAGAACAATAATAATACTAATAAACAAATATTATTACCTAATGATCAATTGGTTTATAATAAAACACAAGATAATAGCTATAAAAAACAATTTAGTAAAATCGTTTGGCATGAAGACAAGTTGAAATTTAATAATCAAACGCTGCTTTCTATTTCTAAGAGCTTTGAGGAATGGTATAATGTGAAATTTGAGTTTATTAATCCACAGTTAAAACAATGTGTTTATACAGCTAATATTGAAAGTAATGTTACAATTTTTAAAGCTTTGGATTTATTGAGTTCAGCACAAAAATTTGATTATGAAATTAAAGACGGTAAAATAAAAATATCTGGAAAATCTTGTAATGACTAAATAACTTAAAAACCCACTTAAATATGAAATAACTCAACAATTACAAAAAAAACCGGAAGATGATTCTTCCGGCTCATTTTAATCAAACGCCACGCCAATGGCATTTAATTAGTACTAACGAATACTACAAAATTATGAAAAATATTTTTAAGATTTCTAGTAAATCTATCAAATACCTCATGAAACTCTCCTTACATCTCTTTGTTTTTTTTGGTTTAATAACTTCAATTTTTGCTCACGAAAGTATAGGGCAGAATATTGATGACACTTATGTAAATATTAAATTTAAAAAAGAACCAATTGAACAAGCCTTACAGAAAATAGAAAACACAAGTGGTTTTAGATTAATATATAATCCGAAAAAATTTGAAAATTCTCAAAATGTGACTAAGTCATTTACTGATTCGTCTGTAAGTAGTGTGCTAAAGTTTGTCTTGAAGTTTACAAATATGACATTCGAGCAAGTGGGGACACATATTGTTATTAAAGAACAAATTAATAAAAAAGCTGAAAACACTTCTTTTTTTGAAAATAGAAATGATGCTACTGGAGATTTAGATGCTCAAATTAAAAGTTTAACAATTAAGGATTTAACTGATAAAAATAATTATCAACTAACTATCAAGGGTAAGGTTTCTACAGATGATGGATTGCCCTTGGCAGGTGCGACTGTACTTGAGAAAGGAACATCTAATGGAGCAACAACAGATTTTGATGGGAATTACTCCATAACAGTGTCAAGTGATAATGCAGTCCTTGTATTTTCTTATGTTGGAATGATTTCTGAAGAAGTTGTAGTAACAAATCGAAGTGAGATTGATGTTGTTTTGAAGGAAGATATAGCTGTTTTAAATGAAGTTGTCGTTACTTCGTTTGGAAGAAAAGAACAAAAACGTTCTTTAGGTTATGCTGTGCAAACAATAAAAGGAGATGTAATTGAAGAATCTCAACAGCCTAATGTTGCAAATACTTTGCAGGGACAAATTGCTGGGGTACAAGTAACAAGTTCTGGAGGCACTCCAGGAGCTTCATCTAGCATTCTAATAAGAGGAGGTACGTCTATTGATGGTAATAATCAGCCCTTATTCGTTATTGATGGACTTCCAATAGATAATGAAACTCTTGGGGAACCAATCGGTGCAAGTGGACAATTGGCAAGAACTGTATCAAATTCTAATCGCGCGTTAGATATAAATCCATCAGATATTGAATCTATTTCTGTGCTAAAAGGTCCAGCTGCAGCAGCATTGTATGGCATAAGGGCTTCTAATGGAGCTATTATTATTACTACAAAAAGTGGAAAAAGTGGTGTAACCAAATTTAATTATAGTAGCACGTTTGAGACTATGTCTGTAAATCAAGTTCCAGATACTCAAAGTGCTTTTCAACAAGGAATAGGTGGGGTTGATACTGATACTCATTTATCATGGGGACCAGCTCTTAGTGGAACTGCGTATAACAATTTTGATAATTTTTTTACTACGGGTGATTTAACAACTCATAATTTGAGTGCTAGTGGAGGTTCTGAAAGTGCAACATTTTACTTTAGTGGCTCAAGAACTGATCAAAAAGGAATTATTCCTAATACGGATTATGATAGAACTACAGTAAAAATTAAAGGCAATACTAAGGTATTAAAAAATTTGACTATTGGCGGTTCCGCTAATTATACTAATTCTAATAGTTTGAAACCCTTAGAAGGTCCTGGTGTGTTAGGAGGTTCAGGTGGAGTAATGATTGGTTTAATCAATTGGCCTAAAAATGATGATGTGAGAAACTATCTAAACGCAGATAATAGCCCGAGAAATTTTGGGTCAATAGATAACCCTATTTGGTCGGCTCGTAACAATACTAATAAGGACAAATTAGATCGTTTCATTGGTCTATACAACATGAGCTATGATCCTTTTAATTGGTTAAACATTTCTTATAAATACGGTTTAGATTTTTATAATCAGCATTTTGAAGGATTGCGTACTCCTGGAACTACTTTAACAGGAAACCAAGACGGAGGGCTGTTTTTATCAGAAAATTCTAGTAAAATTAAAACTTCAAATTTAATTTTCACTTTAAATAAAGAAATAGTAGATGGTTTAAACTCCACCCTATTATTGGGTAATAATGTGGAATGGACTAATACTAGTACTACTACGCTTTTTGGGACTGATTTTAATAATTCAGATTTTGTAGGAATTAGAAATACAAGTAATGTTTTATCAGATCAGTTTATAACTAGAAAGCGTATTGTAAGTGCATTCGGTAGTTTACAATTTGACTATAAAAGAATTGCTTTTTTAAGCTTTACAGGGCGTAATGACTGGACATCTACTTTGCCTAGGCAAAATAGAAGCTTCTTTTATCCTTCTGTAGGGGCAAGTCTGGTATTTTCTGAGCTTTTAGATTTAGGAGAAGAATCGTTACTTTCTTATGGTAAAATAAGGGGAACATGGGCAGAAGTAGGTAAAGATGCACCAGCACATAAACTTGCTTCTAGTTTAGAAAACAATCCTGGTACTGGAGGAGGTTTTAGAACCGGATTTTTTGGTAATAATCCATTTTTAAAACCTGAAACAACCGCATCTTTTGAAATAGGGACAGACCTTAGATTCTTTAAGAATAAATTGGGAGTTGATTTTACATATTATAACATAGAGAGTAATGACCAAATCACACAACCTAGAGTAAGCCAAGGAGCTGGTTTTGTATTCTTATTAGTAAATGGTGGTACAGTAGAGAATGAAGGATATGAAATTGCTCTTAATGCCGTGTCAATAAGAAATAACAATTTTAGTTGGAATGTAAATGTTAATTGGAGTACTAACAAAAGTAAATTAGTAAGCCTTCCTTCAGAGTTACCTCTTTTTGTGCAATCTGATGCTATAACTGTTTCTGGTTTAGCTCAAGGAGCATCTTTTGTTGGAGAAACATTTTTTGGATTAGAAGGTTCTTCTTGGCAACGTAACGATAATGGTGATTTAGTTATAGGAGCAGACGGGTACCCTATAGTTCTTACTAATCAAAACTTAAATGCTAATCGAGAGCCAGATTGGATTGGAGGTATTACGAATACTTTTAAATATAAAGATTTTGGTTTATCATTTTTATTTGATTTCAGACAAGGAGGGGATATATTTAATGGTACTGAGCATGAGTTAGTTAAAAGCGGTTTAAGCACTAAAACAATTGATAGAGGTGCCACTACAGTCTTTGATGGAGTTTTAGCTGATGGATCACCTAACACTCAACAAGTTGTTTTAGACCAAAATTATTATCAAAACATATATGCAAGAAATGCTCAAAATTTCATTGAAGATGGAAGCTGGGTAAGGCTAAGATATATTTCTCTTAATTACAATTTACCTGAAAGCATAATTAGCAAGTTGCCAATTAAAAGTGCTTCATTGAATCTTACAGGTAAAAACTTGCTTTTGTTTACTGATTATTCAGGAAGTGATCCAGAAGTAGATTCCGGTGGAGCAGGTGTTAGAGGCACTGGTTCTATTGGTATAGACTATGCAGGTACACCTACGACAAAAGGTGTGTCTTTAGGAATTAATGTTTCATTTTAAAAATAATGTTATGAAAATTATTAAAAATATATTGGCAATTGCTTTTTTGGCAATTGTATTTCAATCTTGCTCCAATGACTTCTTTGATATTAATGAAGATCCTAATGGACCTACGTCAACAACACCAGATAAAATGATGCCAAGTGTTATAGACGGAACTATGAATATGATGGGGCTAACATCATTCGTTACTACAACAATTACACAGCATCGTTCTTTTACTTGGGGAGTACCTAACGACTGGTCTACTTTTGCATGGACTAATTATTCGTTTCAAAACAATTATTGGCGTGTAGGGTCTAACAATGAATTAATGATGCAGTTTGCAGAAGAAGAAGGTTCGCTTCATTATAGAGGAGCAGGAAAACTTATAAAAGCTTTTGCGTTCAGTGTAACTGTAGATTTTTTTGGTGATGTGTATTATACAGATGCTTTTAAAGGGGTTAGTCAACCTAAGTTTGATGATGGAGAATTTGTATATAGAGAATTACTAAATTTATGTGATGAAGGTATTTCGGATCTTCAAAGTAATAATAATTTTAGACCATTATCTGAAGGCGATATTATGTATAATGGAGATCTGAATAAATGGATTCGTTTTGGATATAGTTTAAAGGCTAGATTGCTAAATCACTTAACTAAAAAATCCTACTATGACCCTTCTGAAGTTTTGAGTCTTGTAGATCAGGGTTTTACAAGTACAACAGATGATGCTGGATTTGTTTACTCAGGAGCTTGGGAGCAATCTAATCCTTGGGGACCAACAGGGAGTTCAGACGGTTATGGAGGTTACAGTACATTTTGGCATAAAACAGTTGTTGATTATTTAAAAGGAGATAATTTAGGTGGTGTTGAAGATCCAAGAATTAACTTCATTGTTAATACAGCAGCAGCTGACGGAGAATATAGAGGAGTCAAAGATGGGAATACCTTAGATGGTATGAATGCAGACATGGTTAGTCCTACTTTTGGGAAATATTATACCACTGATACAACCCCTTATCCTTTGATGACGTTTGAAGAAGTAAAATTTATAGAAGCTGAAGCAGCCTTTTTAGCAGATAATAAAAATCGTGCTTTAAGTGCGTTAGAATCTGGCGTAATTGCTAATATGCTAAAAGTAGGAGTATCTCAGGTAGATATTGATGCTTATTTAGCAAATCCCACTGTATTTCCACAAACAACTGCTTCTTTAACACTAAGCCACATTATGATGCAGAAATATTTGTCTCTTGGGTTTAACCCTGAAATTTGGGTTGATATGAGACGTCATGATTATAGTACAAATATATACCCAGCTCTACAGCAACCAGATAATCCTAATGCTGCTTTTGGAGGAGAATGGATAAGACGAATGGAAGTGTTCTCGACAGAAATTCAATACAATCCAGCCGAAGTAGAGCGTATTGGTGGAAATGATAGTGACTATATGATTAAAAAAGTATGGTGGGATATAGAGGAATAAAAGGTTAGTTTTTGAGTTAGTTTAGTTTTAATTTTTTTGATCAAGTGCCCCATTTCTGGGGCACTAGTTTAATAATTTATTTGTGTTATATGAATTACGTGCATGCCGAACAGCTTATAGTTGGAGGGGGTATTATTGGGCTTTGTACTGCTTATTATTTAGTAGAGAAAGGGTGTAATGTTACTATAATAGATAAAGGGCCCAAAATTGAGGCTGCTTCACATGGTAATTGTGGTTTAATTAGTCCTAGCCATGCTTTACCATTAAATGATCTACATTTAATGAAAAAGGCTCTTGTTTGGATACTTAAATCTAACTCTCCGTTCTATATTAAACCGAGATTAGACCCTTCTCTTTTAAAATGGTTTGTAAATTTTACCTTGAAAACCAATAATACTCAGATTCATAAATCCATGATTGGTCGGTATCAGTTAATGGAAAGCTCTAAAAAACTATACCAAGAGATGTTCATTAAGCATAATATAGATTGTGGTTGGAAAGAAGAAGGGATTTTATTTGTGTGTAAAAAAGAAAGTACATTCAATCATATGGCTAAGAATATAGGGTATACTAAAAGAGAAATCGGTTTAAACGCTAAATCATTTGTTGGTAGTGAACTTATTAAAAAGGAACCAGCAATTAAAGAAGATATCTATGGCGGATGGTTATATGAAATGGATGGGCATCTAAAACCTGACAAACTAATATCTGAATTAACTCAGATACTAATTGATAAAGGTGTTAAATTTTTAAATGATATCGAAGTACAGAAAATAGATACAACTAATGATAAGGTCTTAGGTGTATCCTTAGAAAACCATAGAATAAAGTCAGATAATTTGATAATATGTTCTGGGGCATTATCACCCAAACTACTAAAAACACTTGAAATCAATATTCCTATTGTACCGGGAAAAGGTTACAGTATCACTATGGATAGCCCTGTTGGAGCTCCAAAAATACCATGTATTTTACAAGAAAGGAAAACAGTTGCTACACCTTGGGGTAATAAGGGCTACAGGTTGGGAGGGACTATGGAGTTTTCCGGATATCAAAAAGGTTTAAACAGAAGAAGATTAGAGGCTTTGAAAACTTCAAGCGAGGAATATTTAATTAATCCATACAATAATAACATAATTGAAGAATGGTGGGGTTGGCGCTCAATGACTCCTGACGGACTGCCAATAATATCGCGATCAAGAAAATATAGTAATTTAATTTTAGGTTGTGGGCATAATATGTTAGGAATGAGTATGGGGTCAGCCACAGGGAAGTTAATTTCAGAAATCATTATTGGTCAAAGGCTGCATCTCGATTCATCATTTTATTCTATTGAACGTTTTTGATATGTATTTAAAATGGACAATAAAGGAGATTGAACTTAAGCAAAAGTTTAGTATATCAAGACATAGTTACTCTAAAAGGAAGACAGTTATCGTTGAACTTTCACATAAAGGATTTAAAGGCTATGGAGAGGTTAGTGCTAATAGCTATTATAATATAACTACTAATGATATTGTTAATTGTTTGGCCATTAATAAAGACTTCATCGAGAGAATAGATTTTGTGAATCCAGAATTATTTTGGATTCAATTAAAGGCTATACTACATGATAATTATTTTGTACTAAGTGCCCTAGATGCTGCAGCCTATGACTTAATGGGTAAATTACAGGGTATTTCTATACATCAAATGCTCGGTGCTAGTAAGAATGGCTACCCAACTAGTTATACAATCGGAATCAATTCTTTAGAAATGATGACAAGGCAAATTAGAGATAATAAATGGCCTTTATATAAGGTAAAATTGGGAACTGAAAATGATATCGAGATTATTGAAGGCTTAAGAAAAATTTCAAATGCTGATTTTATAGTCGATGCAAATTGCGCTTGGGGTTTAAATGAATCTATTTATAAATCTAAAGAGTTAAAAAGTCTTGGTGTCATTTTTATTGAACAGCCCTTAAAATCTGATAATTATGTAGAAATGGAAGAGCTTAGTTCAAAAGCTCATTTACCAATTATTGCTGATGAGAGCTGCATCATATTAGAGGATGTTGAAAAATGCGCAAAAGTTTTTAACGGAATTAATATAAAATTAGCTAAATGCGGCGGTATAACTCCAGCAATGAAAATGATAGAAATAGCTAAGAATAAAAACATAAAAATAATGATAGGCTGCATGGTTGAATCGACAATCGCAACTGCCGCTGCTTTACCCTTGCTAAGTTTTGCTGATTTTGGGGATCTAGATGGTCCATTATTGCTTAACGATGATTTGGCATCAGGACTCATCTATGAAAATGGATTAATAAAAGTACCTCAAGGTTCGGGACTTGGAATAAGTGTAAAAGAAATCTTTTGAAAATAAATAAAATTTTAAAGTATGTTTTTTGAATTAAGAAATACTGTATTGGTAACTTTTGTTATTTATATGAATATTCAATGTTCGAATCATAATAAAACCGTGATGAATAAATTAGAAGTGACAATTGAAGAAGTTAAGAAACTACATATTAATGATTCAAAAAATGAATTATATGAATTAGTTATTGATGAAGACCAAGATATCATTAATTTAACTGGTGTGACTACTTCAAAGAATGCTTTTTTAGATATTAAAGAGAGATTAAAGAATTTTATTGAGGTAAACAATTTTGTAAATCTGGTTCCTGAATTTAATTCTACCAATAGAATATATGGGGTCTGCAATGTCTCAGTTGGAAATATAAGAGCTATTCCTGATCACAGTGCTGAACTTAGTTCGCAAATATTACTAGGCCATCCTGTTTTGATTTTAATGAATGAAGATGGTTGGTTAAGAGTTCAGACTGGAGACAATTATATTGGTTGGATAAATAAGGAATCAATTATTTCAATGGATAGAGCCGAATTTAAGGAATGGACTTTAAATCCAAAAGTAATCATTACGAATCCATTTTGTTTTTCATATAAAGAAATTGGAGTTGATTCACCGGTTATATCAAATCTTACTGCAGGCAATATTTTAAAACTAAGTTCTAGTTCACTTGATAAGCACCATGAGATTGAATATCCTGATGGGAGAAAAGCAATGGTATTAAAAGAGAATACAAGAGATTTTGAGGAATGGAAATCTTCACTGGACCTAAACGGAACTAATATTATACAATTAGCAAATCAATTTATTGGCATTCCATACTTATGGGGCGGATCGACATACAAAGGAGTCGATTGTAGCGGTTTTACTCAGTTTATTTATTTTTTTAATGGCGGAAGGTTGCCAAGGGATGCTTCGCAACAATTTAGAAAAGGAGTTTTTATTGATTCTATTGGCAACTTTAGTGCAATGGAAAAAGGTGATTTGATTTTTTTCGGGCGAAGGGAAAAGGATAAAATAAAGATTAATCATGTTGGTATTTCACTTGGTCAAAGTAAGTTCATTCATGCTTCTGGAGAAGGTATGGTGAAAGTAAATAGTTTAGATTCAACCAAACCGGATTTTAGTCTTAAAGAGTATAAAAAGTATATCGCAGCTAAACGATATTTAAATATACGTAATCATAATGTTAATGATTCGGTAGATATTAATTTCTTTAAAAATTTTATTTATGAATAAAAGTATAGTATTGATTTTATTATTCGTTGGTTTATTTTCCTGTAATAAAGATATTCACTACGATATTATTATAAGAAAGGGAACTATATATGACGGTCTTCAAAGTGAACCATATATTTCTGACATAGGAATTAAGGATGGTCTTATAATTAAAATTGGAGATTTAGAGAAAAAGACAGCAAAAAGGGTTATCGATGCCAAAGGATTGGAAGTTTCTCCTGGATTTATAAATGTATTAAGCTGGGCAGATCTTTCACTTCTTGAAGATGGCAGGGGTATGAGTGATTTAGTACAAGGAGTTACTACAGAGGTTTTTGGTGAAGGCATTTCCAGAGGTCCTTTGAACGAATCTATGCAAAAAGAATGGGAACATCCATACTGGAAAACATTGGGGGAATTTTTAGAATATTCTAAAAGTAAAGGTGTTACACAAAACATTGGATCAATGGTGGGAGCTACAACGATTAGAATCAATGTATTAGGGAGTGATAGTATCGTTCCAAATAAAGAGGAATTGAATAAAATGAAAAATTTGGTTGAACAATCAATGTTAGAAGGGGCTTTGGGGCTTTCCTCAGCTTTAATTTATACACCAGCTAATTACGCATCCACAGAAGAATTAATTGAATTGGCTAAAATAGTCAGTAACTACGGAGGAATTTATACATCTCATATAAGAAGCGAAGGAAATGATTTTGAGTCTGCAGTAAATGAGTTTATTGAGGTTGTAGAAAAAGCTAACATTAGAGGTGAAATTTATCATTTAAAGGCAGCGGGTAAGACCAATTGGAACAAATTGGACCATGTTATAAAGAAAATAGATTCTGCTAATGCCAATGGATTAAAAATAACAACTGATATGTATGCATATACCGCAGCAGCAACGGGACTTAACGCTTGTATGCCTCCTTGGGTTAAAAAAGGCGGATTTGATGAATGGTTAAATAGGTTAAAAGATAAAAACCTAAGACATTTAATATTAAAAGAAATAAGAAGTGTTAATGGAGAGTGGGAAAACTTTTTTACTGCGGTTGGGGATCCTGAAAAAATATTGGTTACAGGATTTAAAGAAGAGAGTCTTAAGCAGTATACTGGAAAAAGTTTATTAGAAATTTCTAAATCTTTAAACCTAAGTCCTGAAGAAACTATAGTGGAACTAATCATTAGAAATAAAGAGGATGTAAATGCCGTATATTTTTTAATGTCTGAAGAGAATGTTAAGAAGAAAATCAAGCTACCTTATATGACTTTTTGTTCTGATTCATATGCTGTAGCGCCCGAAGGAGATGCTCTTAATTCAAACCCTCATCCAAGGGCTTATGGTAATTTTTCAAGATTATTGGGAAAGTATGTTAGAGATGAAAAGGTTATTTCTCTTGAAGAAGCTATTGGTAAATTAACGTTGTCACCTGCTATAAATTTTGGTATTGAGAAGCGAGGAGCCATTTTGGAAGGATGGCACGCCGATGTTTTAGTATTTGATTTGGATGAAATAAATGATAAAGCAACCTATGCTAACCCTCACCAATATAGTACTGGGATGAAGAATGTGATAATTAACGGAAAAATGGCTTTGGATGATGGGAAACATCAAAATATTTTTCCTGGGGAAATAATCCGTGGTCCTGGTTACAATAAAAATAAAATTAAGTATAAATGATACATATGTTAATTAAACAGTTTAGTCTTTTGTTTATCTTTTTATTATTGATTAATTGTAAAACAAATTACACTAAAACTCAAAAACATGTTAATATAGTTTGGGATAATAAAGAATTGAATGAAGGTATAATTCATAAAAGCATTTTAAAACAAGAACTTTTTAATTCTAAACAAACAATAAATGTATTAGAAATAGATTTAAGAATAATGAATCTAAAACCTATAGTTGTATTTGATGGTAAAAAGTTTATTAAACCTTCAACATGGGGTAGCAAATTAAATGGAATGTTCGCCATAAATGGAAATTTTTTTGATATAGATAATGGTGGTTCCGTATGTTACTTTAAAAGAAATGATACTTTAATTAACAACTCTAAGCCGGATCCAGAAGAATTATTGTTTTTGCCAATGTTAGATGAAGGCGCTATTGCCATTGATGCTAATGAATCGTTGCATATTCTCAAAAAACCTATGGCAGGTTGGGAGACTGTCAAAAATTATAATACGATTCTTTCTTCTGGTCCTTTATTAATATGGCAAGGAAATATATTAGAGCAGGATAACATTCCATTTATTACTGATAGACATGCACGTTCAGCTTTGGGGATTTCAAAGAATAAATTATTTCTTTTTGTTGTTGATGGTTATCGTCAAGAAGCATCTGGGATGACTATACGGGAGTTAAGTTTGATGATGAAATCGCTGGGATGTAATGCAGCTATTAATTTAGACGGAGGAGGGTCTTCTACATTATGGGTTAATGTTGGTGAATCGAAGGGGGTCTTAAATTATCCAAGCGATAATGAAATATTTGATCATGAAGGGGAAAGAAAGGTCGCAAATAGTTTAGTTTTTACCGAAAATAATTGAATGAATTTAGAGTTTAATGAATTTAAATAGAATGTTTAAAAAATAAATATGAAAAAAATAATTAACACAACAAATGCTCCGGCTCCAATTGGGCCTTATAACCAAGCCATGTTAGTCAATAACATATTGTATATCTCAGGTCAATTACCTATAGATTCCCAAACGGGTGAAGTAGTAGATAAAACTATAAAACACGAAACGGAAAAGTGTATGGAAAATTTACAAGCTATTTTATCAGAAGCAGGTATGTCATTTGAAGATGTTATAAAGACATCTATTTTCATTAAGGATATGAAGCAGTTTTCTGATATAAATGAGGTTTATGGTAGTTATTTTAATAGTGAAACTGCGCCTGCCAGAGAAACAATAGAGGTTTCGAACTTACCCAAATATGTTAATGTGGAAATATCGATGATTGCGATAAAACAATAAGGTCAATTCAAGTTTTAAGTACGGTGATGTGATTAATTGGCTGACATTTCTATAACAACTGCATAAAGGAGAAATAAAGACCCTAATATGAGGAAACTATTAGCAGAATTGAAAAAAAAGATAAATGGTGAGATGCATATCGATTTGTTGCATAAGCTTATTTATTCAACCGATGCCTCCGTTTATAGAAAATTGCCTTTAGGTGTAGTATATCCTAAAAACAGTCAAGATTTAAAAACATTAATTGATTTTGCTTCAAAAAATAGCGTCCCTCTTATACCTAGAGCAGCTGGCACTTCCTTAGCGGGGCAATGTGTTGGAGATGGTCTTATTGTAGACATTTCAAAATATTTCACAAAGATACTAGGCTTTGATGAAAAAAGTAAAACAGTTACTATACAACCTGGGGTTATTAGAGATGAATTGAATGATTTTTTGGCACCTTATAATCTTTTTTTTGGACCCAATACTTCAACAAGTAATAGATGTATGATTGGTGGCATGGTAGGGAATAATTCTTCAGGAACAACCTCTATAAAATATGGTGTTACCAGAGATAAAGTCATTGAACTTAAAACTATATTAAGCGATGGCTCTGAAGTTGTTTTTAACGATCTTAAAAGTGAAGACTTTTTCTCGAAAATGGATGGCGATTCTTTAGAGAGCACTATTTATAAATCTATTTACAACGAACTTAATAATGTTGATAATCAATTAGAAATTAAAAAGAAATACCCGAAGAGTTCCATTCACAGAAGGAATAGTGGTTATGCGGTTGATGAACTACTTAAATCAAAGTTATTTGGAGGAAATGATTCATTTGTAAACTTATCAAAATTATTAACTGGTAGCGAAGGGACTCTAGCATTTACAACAGAAATAAAGTTACAATTAGATGATTTACCACCTTCAAATAATATCGTTGTGGCTGGTCATTTTAAGAGTATTCAAGAAAGTATGGCAGCTGTTGTTATTGCTATGGAACATGACCTTTATACTTGTGAGTTGATGGATAAAACAATCTTAGACTGCACTAAAAACAATAGAGAACAGCTTAAAAACAGGTTTTTTGTAGAAGGTGACCCAAAAGCCATATTAATGTTTGAAATCTGTACAAATGATGAGGACGAATCTAATATGTTGGCTAATGCATTAATTTTAGATTTAAAAAAAAACAAATTAGGATATGCTTATCCAAAACTTACGGGCACTGAAATATATCAAGCTTTAGAACTTCGTAAAGCTGGACTGGGTTTACTAGGAAATATTGTTGGTGATGATAAAGCGGTTGCCTGTATTGAAGATACAGCTGTTGAAGTAAAGGATTTACCAGATTATATATCTGAGTTTTCCCAAATGATGAAAGAATTTGGTCAAGAAGCTGTTTACTATGCCCATGCTGGTGCAGGCGAATTGCATTTACGCCCAATTCTTAATTTAAAAAAGCAAGAAGATGTTGCCCTGTTTAGGGAAATAACAAATAAGACTGCCCAATTGGTGAAAAAATATGGAGGGTCTTTTAGTGGAGAGCATGGTGACGGTATTGTAAGAGCGGAATTTATTCCAAAAATGATAGGTGATAAAAATTATGCCCTTCTAAAAAGAATAAAGCAGTCCTTTGATCCAAATAATATTTTTAATAGAGGTAAAATCATTGATCCATTTCCAATGGATAAAAACCTTCGATATGAAATTGATAGAGAAGAACCAGCAATTGAAACGATTCAAGACTTTTCAGATAGTTTAGGGATTTTAAGAGCTGCTGAAAAATGCAACGGCTCGGGTGATTGTAGAAAACTACCCGAATCTGGCGGTACTATGTGTCCTAGTTATAGAGCAACAAGAAAAGAAAAAGATACAACACGTGCCAGAGCAAATGCGCTTAGAGAGTTTCTGACCACTTCTGAGAAGAAGAATAAATTCAATCATGAAGAACTCCATGACATATTTGACTTATGTATAAGCTGTAAAGCATGTGCAAGTGAATGTCCAAGTAACGTTGATGTATCTTCCTTAAAAACAGAGTTTTTACATCAATACCATAAGGAGAATGGTATCCCATTTAGATCAAAAATATTTGCACATAATGTAAAATTAAACAAGATAGGAAGTCTTGCCCCGTCTCTTACCAATTATATATTAAATGCCAATACCACAAAGAAAATAATGGGCATTTCCACAAAAAGAAGTATTCCAAAATTATCTAATTCAACTTTTCAAAGTTGGTACAGAAAGAATGAAAAGAGATTTAGAAATCTTCCAAATAAAAAAGGTGAAGTGTTTCTTTTTATTGACGAATTTGTTAATTATTATGATGTTGCTATTGGAAAAGATACCATGGAACTGTTAACAAAATTGGGTTATAAAGTGAATATAACCAACCATAAAGAAAGCGGCAGAAGCGCTATTTCTAAAGGTGTCTTAAACAAGGCAAAGAAAATCACTGATATTAATGTCAATTTTTTTAAAGACCATATTACAGAAGATAAGCCATTAATAGGCATAGAACCTTCTGCTATATTATCATTTAGAGATGAATATTTGAGATTAGCTTCTGATAAGGTTTCTGCAGAAAAAATTGCAAAAAACACGTTCACAATAGAAGAGTTTTTATTGCGTGAATTTAAAAAAAACAATATTTCGTCCAATCAGTTTACAAAAGAGGCACAAGTCATAAAAGTGCACGGCCACTGTCACCAAAAGGCTTTAAGTAGCATGGAGCCGACATTTAAAGTGCTGTCAATTCCTGAAAATTATAAAGTAACCATTATTAATTCGGGTTGCTGTGGAATGGCAGGATCATTTGGTTATGAAAAAGAGCATTTCGATATAAGCGTTAAAATCGGAGAAGATACATTATTTCCAAAAATCAGAAATATAGATGATGACATTATCATTGCTGCTTCTGGAGCTAGTTGCAGACATCAAATTGACGATGTTGTTGGTAAAAAGGCTTATCATCCATCAACTATTTTGTTTAAATCTTTTGTCTCGTCCTGAATTAAGTTGACACAAAATCGACTTACTATGAAAAGTAAAGACATATTTAGTTAACCAAAAATATTCAAATTTTTAACAATAATCATTAAATGAAAAAATTAATTATAGTCGCAGCTGTATTTATTTCAACTACTATAAATGCTCAAGACAATAAACAACTATCCATTTCAATTATGAATGAAAACATTCATTACAAGGCAAAAGGGTTTAACAATTTTAATCCAGGGGGAGAAATTGGTATGACCCTAAAAAAGAAAGACAGAAAATACTTTTTTTCTGAATTCAATATTTATGCAGGAGGCTATTATCACAAAAAAGTTGAAACGGCTTTTTATTTGAGAGGAGATTATTCATTTGGGATAAAACTTCAGGATGTTTTGGCAATTGATTTGCATGGTGGATTAGGCTATATGCATACATTTTACCCAGGACATCTTTACGAACAAAATAATAATGGTGATTTTGAGAAAATTAACCAAACTGGAAGACCTCATGCTATTGCAAATGCTGGTTTAGGCATTACGGTTTTAAGTTCAGGAAGAGTTAAACCATTTATAAAATATGAACTTATGGGAGAAACGCCATTTGCAAATGGAATTCCATTTGTTCCACATTCATTTTTAAAACTGGGAATCAAGTATAATTTTAAAAAATAAACTATGAAAACTAATAAATACATCATAATTTTTATAGCGCTCACTTTTTTATCCTGTGAAAAACCAGAAACATTCAGTGAAGATAAGTATAGTTGTCAGAGTATTATTCCAGAAGAAATGTTCTCACACCCAAAGGCAGCATTATATCAAGAGATTTTAAATAGAAATCAAAGACTAGGACTCGTTGGTGCATCATTAATGATAAGAGATGATGATGGCATTTGGGTCGGTGCTGTTGGTAAAGCAGATATTGCTTCAAATGTAGATATAAAACCTTGCCATCGGTTTTTAATTGCGAGCATAACAAAATCATTTACCGCAGCAGCAATTTTTAAATATATAGATCAAGGAGTATTGAGCTTAGAAGACAAAGCTAAAGATTATTTACCAATATCAATTTATAATAAATTGACAAATAGTAAAGAAGCTAAAATAAAGCATTTATTAAATCATACTAGTGGTATTCCTGATTATTATACCATAAATTACGAATTAGATCGCATAAATGAAGTTTATAATAATTGGACACAATATGATATTATTAAATATGCTTTTAATCAAGACGCTACAAATGCTATAGGCGAGACCTACGAGTACTCAAATTCTAATTACTTATTATTAGGGATTATATTAGAGCGTATTTCAGGACAACTACTTGAAGATATCTACGATGAAAAAATATTTAATCCATTAAATTTAAGTAGTGGTTACTATAGTGCAAATAATCCTATAAGTGATGACACAGTGAAAGGTTATGTAGATTTATATGGTAATGGTCAGTATGTCGAGAGTCAGTTTCTATATAAAGATGAATTAGGGACTGCAGACGGAGGGATTGCAATGAATGCATACGATTTAGGATTATTTTTTGAGGGCTTGTTCAATAAAAACCTAATTTCTGAAAATTCATTAAACGAAATGATAAATTGGTTTGCATTGCCACAAGATTGGGTAGATGAAGATTTCGGGCACTTTCAAAATGGTTATGGCTTGGAGTATAACCAAACGACTTATGGTAACTCTGTTGGACACACAGGAGGCATTGATGGGTTTTTGAGTATTGCACAATATTTCCCAGAAAGTGATAAAACATTTGTATTACTTGTAAATAGCGGTTCATACGAAAACCAAGCGAGAATTAATATTTATAATGAAGTTCTTCAATTAATGTTTAATTAATGAAGCCTTGTGTCTTATGAGAAATAAGCTTATTAAAAGTTAAGTTAATTACAAAACAATATAGAAATGAAAAAAATAATTTTGCTATCAGTTACTTTATTTTTTGCAGTCAATATGTTTGTTGACAGCAGAGATAATGTAGTTTATCATACTATTAGAGTTGGAAACAAAACATGGCTCAAGGAAAATTTAAAATTTATTTTTGAAGATTCTTCAGCAAATCGAACTCACTCATTAAAAATCAAAGATTATTTTGAAAAATATGGAGCATATTATAGTTATGATTCTGCAATGGATGCTTGTCCTGAAGGTTTCCATCCAATTACAATACAGGAGTTCAAATTATTAGTTAAGGAAATGAAAGGAACACATAATGAACTAGGAGGGAAGATTGTTAGTAAAAAAGAGCTGGACAAATATGGCTTTAAGCTTGGTGGACTTTCAAGTGCATCCCGAAAAGTAAACTGGAATGAACAAATTGGATTTTACTGGACAAGTTCTGATACTATGAAAACATATTACAAAAAACCTGAAGATGGTTTGCAACGGCATCTAATTGGGTTGCATATCTATAATAAAAAAGATACAGATTCCTTTAATATAGAACCAACATACGTTTATGCCAAAGAAAACTTTTCAAGATTATATTTAAACTGTAAGTGCGTAAGCAATTAAAGCATAGTGTTTTATGGTTTTTGTTCAATTCTTAAAAGTGAAATGTTTAACTAAAAAATTAACGCTATACTTTATACCTGAAATTATTCCAATGGTATTATTAATATTATTCTATTTAGTTGACAATGATAATGTACCTAACATTTTATTTTAATATTAGTTGATTTATAGATTACCATTCCAATGATGCTTTATCTAATAGCAAAAGATCAATTTATAAAAAAAGAAGAACTTATAAGGTGGAAGAACGTTCTTAAAAATGCAAAAATAATTGAATTCAATTGCGGGCATTTTGTTCAAGAGGAAGCGTTTGAAGATTCCATAAAGCCATTAAGCGAATTTCTTGAAAATAAATTATAGGACTAGCCTTAGGCAAATAAATTATACTGAAAAAAGTAAAATAAATAATTATGAGCATTATAAAATTGAACATTAAACCTACATTTTATTCCAATTCTTTAATCATAAAACTAAGAAATTAACGAGCTACATGCTAATTCTTATTTGCCTTATAAACATACATCAAACAAGAGCACAAGACTCTATTATAGATATAAACACATTTGATGAAAACGGGAAAACAGCATTAATAATAGCTGTTTCAAGTAAAAAATTAGATGAAGTAAAAGCTCTTATAAAAAGAGGAGCTAATATTAATTTGGCAGAAAAAAAAGGACTAAAGGGCACACCATTAATGTACGCCGCTTCTACAGGGAATATAGAGTTGTGTAAGCTATTGATTGAAAATAACGAAAATATTAATCAATTGGACGTTAATAAAGATCACGCTTTGAACTGGGCAACTTTTTATGGTCATATTGCTGTTATGAAATTGCTTATTAAAAATGGTACTGACCTTAGCATTAAGAGCAAGCATGGAACAGCTTTAGATGTTTCTCAAAGGTTGTGGCATGATGATTCGGTAGCTGATGTGTTCAGATCCATTAAACAAGCAAAAATGCTTTCAAAAAATGAGGAAAAGTTCGTTAAGGCACTTAATGAGGAAAATTATAATGCTCTTAAAAAGTTATTTAAAAAAGGGGTTTCTCCCAATTTAAAAGATGAAATAGGAATTCCCATGTTACAGCTAGCATCACAAAAGGGGAATTTAGAGATGGTTAGTTTTTTGATTGATAATGGTGCAGATATAAACTGTATTAATAGAGTTGGGCAGACGCCTCTTACTTGGGCATCGCGTTTTGGTCATGTTGATGTTGTTCAATATTTGTTGAAAGAAGGAGCAGATGCTAATAAAACAGATCAAGAATATCAATTAACTTCATTAATTGGAGCTGCAGTTGGAGGCCATGCCTCTATTGGAGAATTACTTATTAGTAATGGTGTTCTAATAAACCATAAAGATGTAATTAATAATGCAGCTCCATTGCATTGGGCTATATTTTATGGTAATACTGATTTTGTTGAATTACTTATTGATAATGGAGCTAATTACCATGAAAAGGCCATGGAACAAAACATGTATTCTGCCTATGATATGGCTAAAAATTACAAAAATAAAAGGTTAATAAAACTAATTGAAGAAAAGGATTTGCAAAAAAACAGATGAAGCTCTTAAGGCTTTATGGCATGCATGGCGCATTTACAACAACATTAGAAACAACTGGTGTTGATTATACCAATGACGAACTCATTGCTTTTTTAATACAAGCTGAATGGGATGATAAGCAAAACAGAAAAATCGAGCGATTAACCAAATCAGCTAGGTTTAGATACAAAGCCAGTACGGAAGAAATTATTTTTAATAATGGAAGAAGTGTTGATAAAAATCAATTAATGCGATTTATATCAGGTGATTTCATTAAAAATAAAGAAAACATCCTTATTACAGGAAGCACAGGTGTAGGGAAGAGTTTTATTGCTTCTGCCTTAGGATACCAAGCGTGTACTTTAGGTTATAAAGTTAAATATTATAATATCAACAAACTCTTTGGGAAGCTTAAAAGTGCCAAAGCTGATGGTTCTTATTTAAAAGAAATTGATAGAATAGAAAAACAAGACCTCATTATACTTGATGATTTTGGGTTGCAGCAACTCGACAACACTAAAAGACAGGCATTCATGGAAATTATTGAAGATAGACATGGGAAGAAATCAACCGTCATTGCTTCGCAATTACCTGTGATTAACTGGCATGAAATCATTGGAGAACAAACCATCGCAGATGCTATTTTAGACCGATTGGTACACTCAGCTCATAGAATTGATTTAAAAGGGGAATCGATGAGAAAAAAAAGACAACAATTATAACAGAAAATTTAATACTTTTAAAATGTTGAAACACACACTTTTTGGACCTGGTTTACTATGCTCAATTTAAATAGGAATACATGGGTCAACTTCACAAGAATATGCACATATAGGCACCGATTAACGCACCTTACTGTATTTTAAAAATTAAATGAACTTAAATGAATGCAATTGCATTCAAAATTCAAAGATAGTTAATGTACTTACATATACTATTTTTAATAGAAATTATTTAACGCCGTTATTCATTAACTGCCTAATTGGAATATTTACAGAGTGATTTTAGTCTTTTTAATAGATGCAATAGAACCGTAAAAGGATTTTGAACTTAAAACTGTAAAACCTTTGAAAGTTAGAGGAAATATAACAGGTGAGAAAGTAGCTATAGTCTTATCTAATGAAACCAGTGAAATATCTCTATGGTCCGTCTTGTTGATGTTTAGTGTCAGCAAAAAGAGAACTTTTAAAGGCATTAACATGATAAATTGCCAGTACAAAACAATTTCACATCAAATAAAGAAATTAATATAACATTGATAGTGCTTTGCATTGCTAAAACGGTTGGAGGCCAAAATAAAAACCCAGATGAATGGCTATTTGAAGTTGATAAAACAAGTTTAAATGGATATAATATAGATTTTAAGAATGACATGGACAATATCACTAATTTATTTTTTCGGAATTATTCATAAACGGGCAGGTATGTAAGTGTAATATTTTATTTTAAACTTTATGCTTAAAAATTAACCCTATAAAGCTAAAAATGTGCACTTAGTTTAGGATTTATTCATTCAATTTTGCACTTGTGTCTATGTAAATAGATTATACCCAGTCATTATGTTTTTTGAATTATTATAACAGTTTTACTGTTTATCAATTTTGAGACATTCAATTAGAAAAACTTTTTACTAATAAAAAATCATTATTATGAATAAAAACAACAAACAATCAAAGAGAATACCTTTCCTATTATTAATTGTAATTTCTTTGTTCTTATTTTCTTATCAAAGAAATAATGCTGGCAATAAAAATGATCCAGTAAATCTTTCATCGGACAACTCATTAGAAGACGCACATCACTTATCTCAAGATGACAAGTTAAGAGTAATGGCTTACAATACATTTTGTGGTAGTATGTTTCCTCTAGATAATGGTGATGCTCCAAGTGTTGGTAATTTAAGACAGAACGTTAAAAATAGAATTCCTAATTTTGTTAGATTATATAATGCATTTGAGCCAGATATAATGTCTATACAAGAGGCGTGGGTTCACAGGGATAGTACATTGGCAACTGAAGAAGGAATAGTGGAGTATGTTAATAAAATGACTTCTGAAAAATGGTATTCTGCTAAAAACAAAGTTCAAAGGCAACTTGTACTTAGTAAGTACCCAATTAAATGGTCTCAGAAATTATCTCTCTCTCTAGCAGTTTTAATAGATCTTCCTGATAGCATTTCAAAAGAAGATTTATTAATGTTCAATGTGCATTTACCATCCTCTCCTCGTGAAGGTCGGGCCAAGAATGCTAAACTTGTGGTAGATCTTATCAATAAAGTTAAGAGAGGTGAAGTGCCTGAGGTTCCTTCAAATTCAATGGTTTTGGTAGCTGGTGACTATAATACCTCATACAATGGGCATCCTTACAAAATTATTAGCTCTCTTAATTCATCAATTGGAGAATCCGATTCATATGAACCAAAATTAAAAGATAAGAGACCTTATCAATTAGAGAGTAATAATCGTATTACTTGTGGGTCTGCAATATTCGCAGGTGATTCAGTAAAAATTACAGGAGAGTCAATTGATCATATGCTGTTTTCTGGAGGCGCATTGGAAATGACAAATAGTTTTATATTGAATACTCTAGTTTTAGATCAAAAAACACTCGATCGTTTTGGATTAAAACGCAATGATAGTGCTAAGAATCCAAATCAACCACTTGATGGCCAAGTGTCTTTTGACCATTTACCGGTGGTGTCTGATTTCGAAATTAAAAATTAAAAATTGTTATACAAACCCAATAATCTTTGCTAATTACTAGCGAATATTATTGGGTTTGTGTAAACATAGTTTCTTAGTTTAAATTTGTGGTATCGATCTGAAACTTAAGTGGACTTATCAAAGGAGCAACCAATTAGAGTTAATACATTTACTTAGACATAAATTTTAAGACTATTTAATCTAAAGAATTCCTCGAGTCTCCGTCTCGATATTTATCAGAAAAAATCTAATATGAAACACTTTCAATTATTCTTAGTCTCTCTTTTTTTCATTTCTAGTTATGCTCAAGAGAATTTATTATGGTACGATAAACCTGCTAGTAATGAAGGAAAAGAAAGTTGGCTAAAAGAAAGTCTTAACAGAAGGCATAAAAGTAATCCCGATCCAGCTTGGGAGAATTATGCACTACCTATTGGAAATGGTTCTATTGGAGCCATGGTATTTGGAGGTATAGAAGAGGAACGCATTCAATTTAATGAAAAAACTGTTTGGGAAGGCGGTCCTCGTGTTAAAGGATATCATCCTTCAGATAAATCAGGTGGTTGGAAACAATTACCGGCAATAAGAAAATTGGTTTTCGAAAAAAAATACGACGAGGCAGAAGCTTTAGCCTCTAAACATTTAAAAGGCACTTATGAGAATAGTGAAATGGATAACCCGTATTTTGGAAAATATCAAACTTTTGGAGAATGCTATTTCAAAACAGGAATAGAGGATAATAAAGTAGTAGATTACAAGCGATTTATTGATATGGAGAAGGGCATATCTGGTGTCGATTTTAAATATAATGATGCCCTTTTTTCACGTAGGTATTTTGTTTCTTATCCAGATCAAGTAATGGTTATTAAGTTTTCAGCAAATAAAGCAGGGCAACAAAATATAGTTTTTTGTATAAATTCCCCGCATAAGAACAAAACAATTTATTCAAACAATGAGGTCTTATTTGAAGGAAACTTAGAGTATAATAATATGCCTTTAGTATCTAGAATAAAGGTAAAAGTAAAGGGAGGGAATATAAAAAGTGTTGGTGATAAAATACAAATAACACAAGCTGACGAAGTTGTCTTTTTATTAAGTTCTGATACCGATTATAAATTAGAACCTCCTTTCTATTCTGGTGAAAACCCAATTAGGAATACAAAAAATATAATAGCCGAAACAGCTAAAAAAACGTACCAGAAATTATTTGAAAACCACATAGCAGATTACAGTAGATTGTATGGCAGAGTAAAGCTAAATTTAAATGGAGGAGATAAAAGCAATATACCTACAGATGAAAGGTTAGACGCATATAAAGTAAACGCGACTGATAATGGATTAGAGGAATTATACTATAATTATGGAAGATATTTGCTTATTAGCTCATCCAGAGCAGGCAATTTGCCAGCAAATCTTCAAGGCATATGGAGTAACGAAATAGTTCCTGCATGGCAAGCAGATTATCATCTAAACATAAACCTTCAGATGAATTATTGGAATGCAGAACAAGCAAACCTTAGTGAGTGTAATATACCTATGCTTAAATTTATTGAAAATTTAAGTAAAGAAGGAAGAAGAACTGCAAAAGCTTACTTTAATGCAGATGGTTGGAACTCAAATATTACAACAAATGCTTATGGCTTTACAGCTCCTAATAATGGGAATTATATGTTTTGGTCTTATTTTCCATTGAGTGGTGCTTGGTTAACACAACATATATGGGGTCATTATGAATTTACAATGGATAAGAAGTATCTAAAAGAAATGGGGTATCCCATTTTAAAAGGCCAAGCACAATTTCTAACTGATTATTTAGTAGAAGATCCAGAAGATGGCACTTTAGTTTCAAACCCATCTTGGTCTCCTGAACATGGAAAAGTTTCTGTTGGCGCAACTATGGACCATCAAATGGCTAGAGAAGCATTACAGTTTGCTTCAGAAGCCGCAACCATATTACAAGTAGATTTAGATCTTGCAAAAAAATGGAAAAATATGTCCAAAAAGATTAGTCCAGATCGTATTGGGCAACATGGGCAGTTGCAAGAATGGAAAGAAGATAGAGATGACCCAGAAAATCAACATAGACATGTTTCACATTTATTTGGAGTATATCCGGGCAGACAAATTAACCCTATAATAACACCTAAATTAGCAGATGCAGCCATTAAATCACTTGAATTTAGAGGAGATAGATCTACAGGATGGAGTATCGGTTGGAAAATAAACTTATGGGCCCGATTTTTAAATGGAGATCGAGCTCACAAGCTACTAGAAAATATGTTAAGATATAGAACAGCAAATAATTTATTTTGTTTGCATCCACCATTTCAAATTGATGGAAATTTTGGAACAGCTGCAGGTATTTCGGAAATGTTATTGCAATCACAAAATGAAGAAGCTCATCTATTGCCGGCTCTCCCAAAAGTATGGAATAAAGGATCTGTGAAAGGTCTGAAAGCTAGAGGGAATTATACTATTGATATAGAATGGAATGATGGTGAATTAGTATCTGTTAGAATTAAATCGAATACTGGAGGTGTTTGCAAAATACGCTATAATGATAAAACAGTACAGATTAAAATGAAACTTAAAGAAGTAATAAAACTAGACGGAAATTTAAATCGATTGCCTCTATAATCTAAGTTCGATATAAAAAATTAAAAGGCGCAAAACCTTAAAAAAAGCGATTGGCTTCTAGCAAATTTAAATAGTATATCTAATATAATTTTAACTAAAAATAGTAAATATGAATAAAGAAAATCAATTCAAGGTATTGTTGGTGGGTATTTTGTTGTTTTCATCATTCGGATTTAATTCGATGAATGATAAAATCAAAATTGTTGAAAGTTGGCGACTTGCTACATCTACGAGCTTAATGAGAATGAACGAAAAAACGGCAGCAGAGTTGAAAGATGCAGGATTTACCGATGTCGAGTTTGGTATTGGTAGGATAAGGACAGATGAGGATCTTAACAGGGTATTGGCAAAAATAGACTCTGTAGTGCCAATACTAAAAAAGTACAATATCAACGCATGGTCTGTACACATACCTTACGGAGATGGCATTGATGTTTCCCATACAGATGAGGCTACAAGAAAAATAGCTATAGAAGAAGTCACTAGAATTATGGATGCCTGTAAGAAATTAGAGCTTGAAAAATTTGTTATGCACCCTGGTTTTGGAAATGTGGCCGATGAGGATAGGGATGCAACATTAGCAGCCTGTAAAAAATCACTTAAAAAATTGGTAAAGCATGCCGCTAAATATAACGCCAGATACACCATTGAGTGCATGCCAAGGGAATGTCTCGGTAACACCAATCAGGATTTGTTATTTCTTTTAAAAGTTAAAGGCCTGCAAGTATGTATTGATACAAACCATTTACTGCATGATACCCATGAACAGTTTGTTGAAGAGATAGGACCTTATGTAGCTACCATGCATGCAGCAGATTATGACCGTGTCAACGAACGTCATTGGTTGCCAGGAAAGGGAGTTATAAATTGGAATGAGCTAATTGATGGTCTGGTCACTGTTGGCTATGACGGGCCGTTCCTTTTTGAGTCGGCAGGTACCTTTAAGGAAAAAGCGGAATGTTGGAAAGGATTAAAAGCCAACTATAAGCGCTATTTAGAGCAAAAAAAGTAAGTTTTATAAAAAAGAATTAAATTATGAACACTAATAAAAAGCTGAAACATTTAAAAACGCTCTTTGATGCATTATTTTTAGTTGCCATCACCGTATTGCTATGTTTATACTATCAAAAAAATGATATTTTAAATATAGTTGGGCAGCCCAACTCATTGTTGGGTAGCCAATTTGATAAAGAGCCTGACTTACCAACAAACGACAAGCTTAGAGTTATGGCCTACAATACATTTTGTGGAAGCACATTTCCTTTGAAACAATACGACCTGTTTCCGTCTACAGCAACATAACAATTTTAAAAACAATACAAAGCTCTTGGAATCGGTTTCGCATAATCTTAATCCAATAATAATTAAGAGTATATTAAAACCTCAACCAGCGGTTGTATAAATATTAGCTTTAATAAACTAAATATATAAAAATGAGAAGTATACTTAAAATCCCTATTGTCTTACTATTTGTTAGTTCAAGCCTATTTGGCCAAGATATTTTTGAATTACTTGAGAAAAAAGACCACCAAAGATTAGAAAAAGAAATCAAGAACGGTCTAGATATCGAAAAGCAGACCAGAAACGGGCTTACACCCCTTTGGATAGCTGTATTCAAAAATGACACTACTGCGGTCAACCTACTTTTGAGTAATGGCGTGGACGTAAACGTACCGAACAGATCTGGCGTGCCTGCCATAGTAGTGGGCTGTATGACAAACTCAGTAGAGAGTGTAAAGATTTTATTGGAAAAAGGTGCCGATGTAAATTGGAAATCAAAAGTAGTATGGGCGATAGACCGGCAACCTATAAGGTATGCTTCTCAAGGAGGTTCCGTAGAGTTGGTTAAATTATTGCTTAGCTATGGTGCCGACATGGAATCTACTCCTTACGATATGAAAACACCATTGTTGATTTCATTACGTGCCAGAAAATATGATATTGCCGAGTTTTATTTTAAAAATGGGGCAAATGTAAATGCCGTTGGCAAAAATGGAAAATGTGTAATCCATGAGGCTATCAAAACAAAGAATCCTCGCATGGTAGAACTTGCCTTGAAATACAATGCACCGCTTGATTTACTTGATCCTGAAGGAAGAACTACTTGGCAATTGGCAAAAAGAAGTAAGGTGCCTGAAATCAAGGCCATGATAAAGAATGCTTTATAAAGCACCAAGCCCAGCATAAGTTTTCCTATCTACCCTAAGGGTGTGTGATACCTTGATCGATAGGATGGGTCAAACACGTTTTAATTTTGAGGACAAAAAATCTTGGCGAAAAAAATTGGACATACTATATTTGACTGGACATTAGGTTAAGGGAATTATAGCACATAATTTACCTTTGAATTATGTCAAAACGCAAAAGAAATTACACCACAGACTTTAAGAAAAAAGCTATAGAATTAAGTTATTCTAGAGGCAGTATAGCCCAAGTATACAGAGAATTAGATATTCCTTCCTCCGTACTGAGTCGTTGGCGAAGAGAATTTAGTGAATATGCTAAAAACAGTTTTCCAGGACGCGGCAAGCCAAAATTAATAGAAGAACAACGTGAGATTGCCAACTTGAAGAAACAATTAAAAGATATGCAGTTAGAACGTGATATCTTAAAAAAGGCGATCAGCATCTTCTCCGAGAGCGACAGGAAAAATATAGGTTATGAAAAAATTGCGATTAAATAAAGACTGTTTTACAATAATTAAAAATGTTAAATCAAAAAAATTAACCATTATGATTACAAATAAAATTAGCATTCTTCAAGACTTCCATATTAGCCTGATGAAAAATATTGGTTTTTCTTATTTTTAATAACAATTTTTCCATTAGCTGCTCAAAAAAGTACAATTCCCTTTGAGGTTTCCAATGATCATATTCGTGTGGTTACTTGGAATATTCAGTTTTTGGGAAGTCGCACACCATTGCGTACAGATGTTGAACTTAAAAATTATGGCAGAGCGTATTATAAACTGGGATGCTTCGGTAATTGCTTTACAAGAGATTCAAAATAATGAACGCATGCATCAACTTGTTAAACTGCTTGGTCCAGAATGGAAAGTCAATCCAGAAGCAGGTTGGGATGTTGGTCGCACTCAAGAAGATGAAACTTGCTTAATATGGAACACATCCAAAGTAACCTGCATAGAATATAAGGCTTGGATTGAAGGATACCGCTATACTAATAGACCTCCTTTTTCAGGAATTTTTAAACCTAATGCCAAAGATAGTAAATCGTTTACTGTAATAAGCACTCATTCTTATCCACGTAATAGTGTAAAAGCAGATAAGCACAGAAAGGCTCAAGGGAGTTTTTATCGTGAATTGGTTGAAAAAATGTTAAAAGATGGGACTTATCCTAAATCTATTTTTTTAGTGGGTGATATGAATGGTAAACCTGGTCAATATCCACACACAGCCATTCAATCTAAGAATGAAAATAAATTATTGTACTTGATTAAGAAACCTGATAAAAAGGGGACTGTTACTCGAGGAAATTCGAATATCGATCATATTTATGCTTCTAATATTGCATGGTCTCGTGTAGCAAACAAATTATCATACGTTATTAGACCAGAACACTATAATGAATCTCTAGCCAAATTCGAACAAATATGTAGCGATCATTTGCCTGTATTTGTTGATGTAGCTTTAAACAGTAAATAATTTAATAGAAGGAATCTTCTAATAAACATTTGGCATAATCAGCTTCAAAGGCTCCTTTCTTTTTTCAGGATAGAGCGCTTTCTTTTTAATTATTTCGTCAGCAAGGATTTCCATCATAATTTTTAACTGTTCAGGGTTTTCATTAATTAAGTTATTTGTTTCAAATGGATCTTCTTTCAAGTTGAACAATTCACAATGTGGTGGACCTTCAATTTGATAATGATAGATAATTTTCCAATCTGCTTTAACTAAACTTGTAAAATAATTTGAACGATGATTACCATGTGGAAAATGATTAAGAAACAACTCATTTCTTTCAATATTTTTCTGACCTTTAAGTTGATTTTCAAGGTTAAATCCATCTAAAATATGGTCTTTGGGAAATGGTAAACTAAGTAATTTACTAATTGTAGGAAACACATCTAAAATTGTACCTTGCTGATGTTGTATTGTATTACGAGCTATAGGCAATTTCTTTTGCCAAAATTCTTTTTCATTTGGCGTAACCCACGAAGCAATAAACGGAACTCGCATCCCCCCTTCCCAATGATTGCCCTTTTTTCCTTTTAGTGGTGATGAGCTACTGTAATCATCTATAATGGGTAAGGGTGCATCTGAGCCATTATCTCCCAAAAAGAAGATTATTGTATTCTCTCCTAACCCTAAACTTTTTACATGTTGAATAATATCACCCAACGATTTATCAATCCCTTCAATTAAAGTTGCGTATGCCTGTGCTTTTTCAGATTTACCTGAATTCTTGTATTGATTAGCAAAACGAGCATCAGGCTGAAAAGGCGCATGTACGGCATAATGGGCCATATAAAGAAAAAATGGTTTCTTTTCTTCCTTGGCTTTAGATATAGCTAAATTGGCTTCTAGTGTCAATGCTTCTGTCAAAAATATATCTTTACCATGGTATTTCTCTAAACCTGGTACTGCTCTTTTTTTATTACCTTTAATATACCCGAAACCATCCAAACCATAATAACTACCTGGTTGTCCAATGGAGCTCCCGGCAATATTAACATCAAAGCCAAGATTAAGGGGGTTTTCTCCTTCACTACCAAAGGGACCAAAATGGGCTTTACCTACATGAATGGTTTTATAACCATTCTGCCGTAATACTCGTGGCAGCGTTACAGATTCTTTCGTCAACCCCTTCCAGTTCCAATTTTGTGGTCCAAATTCTGTTCTATTATTGTTTTCTGAATTAATCCAATTAGTTACACCATGACGTGCCGAGTTCTGTCCTGTTAAAATTGAAGCGCGTGTAGGAGAGCAAACTGAATGCGCATAAAAATTTGTAAACCTCACCCCTTGTCTTGCTAGGTTCTCCATATGGGGTGTTCGATAATAATCATTCAACGGATACTTTACAAGATTACCTTCCGTATCTGTCATAAATGGTACTGAAGTATCCATTAATCCCATATCATCTACCAAAAAAACAATTATATTTGGAGGATTGCCGTCTTTTACTGTATGCGCAACGCACGATACCGTACCAAATAATAACACAATTAAAACAGGTAGTTTAAATTTCATTTTATCTAATTTTTTTAAAACCGCCTACTAATTTCAATTAATTCTTCTGTGGTATTTTCGGAAAAAGGCACCAAGTAATATGTATAACTATGAGCAATATTTCCTTTAATAAGATACCTCTCCTCTGGTTTTGCTCCCCAACTATTGTTGCCTGCAACGCCTCTTTGTTCTAAATCTATATTTAATTGTACTAAGTCTTGTTCTTTAACATCTATGGTATGTTTGCTTTTATTAAACTCAGGAACACCATCTATTCGGTGTTCAATTTCTTTTTTTGAAGCATTTCCATAATCTAGGGTCTCAGACATGTCAAAAGTTTCATTTGTCATATGTAAAGCACTTATCCCTAACCCTTTTTTAATGTCTTTTGATACTATAAGTAATCCGTTTCCTGTTTTGTTAGATAAAGCAACCCACCTTACATCCGTTTTATAGCCATTTTCTTGTGGTCTTATGTATGGAACGTATTGGTCTTTTACATCAGACGTATAAAGATCTACAAATGCAGACACGTTCCTGTCTTTATAATTTTCCCAAGGTCCCCTTCCAAAATAAGTCATTTGATTATACTGTTTTGGTAATTGCATACGCATGCCTATTCTTGGAATATCTGCTTGATAATCCGTTTTGTCTAGAATGTTTTCTACTTCAACGATTCCATTTCCTTTAATGCGATAGGTACTATAAATTTTTGTGTTTACACCTGGTAAGTGATATACTACTTTCAATTCTATTAAGTTTTCGTTAATGGTGTTTGCGGTAATTGTTTCGACTTTAGAGAATAAGGACGCTTCTTTCCATTTAATATTATTTCTATACATTTTATTTCCAGCATCATTGTCAGTCACAGCTCTCCAAAAGTTTGGTTTTGGCCCTTGACCATCTTTTATTAGTTCGTTTCCTTTATATTTATAAGAGGTTAATCGTCCTTTATCTTTACTGAATATCAGCTCTACTGAAGCATTAAAAACACGAATTGTTTCTCCCTTTTTTTCAACATTTAATTTGGTCCCATTATCAATTGGTGCTTTTTTATATTTATAAAAATTATCTAATCTAAATTGTTCGTGAGCTACCTCAAAACCCTTAGGTAACATCCCCCAATTCCTTTTTGTTATTGCAGAAATTTCAACAAAATACTCGGTATTGGTTTGATAATCTAAATTTTCTAATGATAAACGTATCAATTTTCCAGTATGCGTTTCTACATTTATAGTTTCAATAGGAATCGTTTTTAACACGGTTCCGTCTGCTTTTATTGTTGCTATAAAATCGAATTGGTTTAAATTGGTAAAATCATAAAGATTTTCTATTAACACCCTCAATTCATTATACCTATTAATACCCTTATCTTTAAAGTTAATATACTCATGGGCTTTTTTTACTTCATATAGTCCGGGTTGGGGGGTACGATCTGGAAAAACAATACCGTTATTCAAAAAACTATTTTCTGTAGGCATATTTTCACCAAAATCGCCTCCATAGGCATAAAACCGTTCTCCCTTTTCATTTGTTTTCCAAATAGATTGATCTACCCAATCCCAAATAAACCCGCCTTGTAAATTATCATACTGTTCTATTACATCCCAATAATCTTGAAAATTCCCTGTACTATTACCCATAGCATGTGCATATTCACTTGGTATATATGGTCTATCTGTTTTGCTTTTTCCAACTTCTTCAAATTGTGCTGGAGAGGGGTATTGTGGCACAATAATATCTGTATTCCAATCCATATCAAATAAATTACCATCATGGTCTTTATAGGGACGTTCGTATTGCACAGGTCTCTTGGTTTTATCTGCAGCTTTAATGGCTTTATAACCTGCATAAAAATTGACGCCATTCCCAGCCTCATTACCCATTGACCATATAATTATTGATGGATGATTTTTATCGCGTTCTACCATACGAACCATTCTATCTACATGTTGGTTTTCCCAAGCTTCATTCTTTGCTAATGAATACTTTCCATAATACATACCATGCGATTCTATATTCGCTTCATCTACGACATAGATCCCATATAAATCACATAATTCATAGAACATGTCTGGCTGGGGATAATGGCTCAATCGTACGGCATTTATATTATTCTCTTTCCAAAGTTTTATATCTGTTACTATTTGTGCTTTAGAAATCACATGACCTGTTTCTGGATTATGTTCTTGGGTATTTACGCCTTTTAATGTAATGCGTTGCCCGTTAACTAATAAAAGGCCTTGTTTAATCTCTACACTTCTAAAGCCTATTAAATTAGAGGTTGTTTCTAACAGTTGTCCTTTTTTATCTCTAATTTCAATTATTAATTGGTATAAATAGGGATGTTCTGCATTCCATTGTTTTACATCATTTAATTGGTTTTTAAATGAGACTGTATTCGATTTATTTTTGTCAATTAATATATCTTGGCTTGCTTCTTTTATTACTTTATTATTATCTAATATTTTGTAAGTAACTTTAACCTTTTCTTCTTTATTTAAATGGTTTTTTAATTCTACATCTAAATTGAATAGTCCATTGGTATAAGCTTTATCTAATGTAGAAACGACTTCAAAATCTTTAATTCTAACTTTGGGCTGCGCATAAATATATACGCTTCTCTCAATACCACTTATTCTCCAAAAATCCTGGCATTCTAGGTAAGAGCCATCTGTCCATCTAAATATCTGTAGGGCAACTGTATTTTTTCCAGGTTTTACATGTTTGCTAATATTAAACTCTGCTGGCAATTTGCTTCCTTGTGAATAGCCTACATACTGTCCATTAAGCCATACAAAACCTCCAGATTTCATGGCTCCAATGTGCAAAAATATTTCTTTTTCATTCCAGTCCTTTGTTATGGTAAAGTCCCTTCGGTAAGACCCCACTGGATTATAATCATGAGGAACTTTTCCTGGATATTTTGGTGTTGATCTACTTGATTCTGGATCTGTAAATTCAATATCTTTTGAAACACGTGCTCTGTTATCGGCAAATTCATATTGATGGTTTACATATATAGGGACACCATAGCCTTCTACTTCCCAATTTGACGGCACCTTAATGTCGTCCCAACCACTAAGGTCTTCATCAGGGTTCATAAAAATTGTAGGTCTGTCCGTAGGTACACGAACCCATTTAAATTTCCACAAACCATCTAGTGATTGTTTAAAGTTAGGGGTGTTTAACTCAAGGTCTTCTACTGTTGTATAAGACGTAAACGTTGCATGCGAAGGCTCTTTGTTTTCGCTTATAACTTGTTCGTTTTCAATATAATCCCACACATTAATTTCTTGACCAAAGCTATTTAATGTGATCAATAGTATACATGCTAATCTTTGTATTGTTTTGTTATTTTTCATAAGTTTATTATTCTATTAAACCTTCCAGTAAATGAAAATCTATATTTGGTGCTTCTTCCTTTTTAGTTGTTTCTATTTTGAAAACAGAGTTAATAGCGGTAGTGTGATTAAAAAACCCACAATTTTCTAAGAAAAACTTATTGTTTTCTACCCCTCCTGAATAATCGAGTCGGGCATTTTTTTTCGCAGTAGCATCTGCTGCAAACTGAGTATTTGTTATGCTATACCAACTATCTTTAGTATCATAAACCCATTGATTTGTATAAAATGCTTTTCTAGTTTTATCTCCCATTTCTGGTTGAAAGTTTTCTAAAAATGAATGAAAGCGCTTTAAATAGGTCGTCGTCTTTGGACGCCTGAAACTTACCATTAATTCCCATTTCCCTACTTCGGGAGCAAAAACAAAAGCAGTATAATCTGTAGAATTATTTATTGATGGAACACCTTTCAACAAAAACTTATATGTGGTATCTGCTTTCCATAGATATTTACGATAACTTTGCCCTCCGGATCCTTCATGCCCAAATTTTCCTGCGATCACATCTTTTCCTTTTTTCAATAATGTTATTCGCTGGTCTTTTGGAATTTCGCTTGGGTTATTCGTTTTATATGGACTCCATACCGAAAACAGAAACCTTCTCTCAGTCTCTGAGTTTACTTGCATTCCAAAATACCCCTCTTTAAACCCGTTAGCCATAAAATAAGACCCTACAATATCATTGTCTTTAGGTACTGTAATTTCACTATAAAACCATTCGATATCACTTGCTGCTTCTGGTATTGGATATTTTAAATGTACAGATGGCCCTCTTCTTCCCCAATATACATCATCCTTTATATAATACAAATTTCCTATTGTAGCATCTCCTCCTATCATTAATTGATCAATAACGATAGATGCTTCACTCTTTTTATTTAATCGCTCTATTTCTATAGACTGATATCCTATTTGTTTAACATCGAATGTTCCAACTATTACCGTATCTAAATGAGTACTTTTAAGCTCTATGTCTTTTGAAACACCATTTAATGTTACTTTTAGTTTAGAGCCTCCTTGATCAACTTTTGCTTTTAACGCTAAATGTAATTGACCTGTTTTATCTGTTTTAAAGTAAGATTTTATTTTTTTAGTTCCATCTGTCCAATTTTGAATATTGGAATTGGATTTTTTTGAACGCATTTTATCAGGGTTATTATCCATCCAGCTGTTTGCTGCAAAAGGAATGGAAATATGTAAATCCTCAATAGTAAATGAATTCACTTTTTGTGAATTCACACAACTCCCCATTAAAACTAATGTTATAGAAAAAAATATAACAAGCTGATAAACGTTTTTTTTATTTATCATTATTATTAAAATTTAAAGTTAATTTCTCCATCACTAATTGTAATACTATTCTTTTCTTTCCATGTATCTGTATCTGGTTCTCCTACTTTTACAGTATACGTGCTATTAATATTGAACACTTTTGGTTTAAAGGATTGCTCTTTAATACGAAGCGAGTAAACAAGTTCTTTACTGGATTCATTAATGATTTGAATTACTGGATTTTTTAAACCTTCTATTTTTATTTCCGGTAAATACCCTAAAGGCTTTCTACCATAATTATCTACTTGATTTATTGTAATTGGCCATCCTTCATATTGTTCTGTATTTCCCATTTTAGGATTTGCAAACCTTGGCCAGCATTCTAATGTAATATCTCTACTTTTCTTATTTAACCTTACAATTCCGTAGCCTGTAGCTCTATCATGAAGTTTTGAGGGCTTTTTATTTGTAAAAGTAGGATTAGATACTGCATGTACTGTCATTTTATTTCCAAAACCATCTTTATATTCTCCTGTATACTTAGGTTGCTCCAAGTCTCTATTTTGTCCTTCTACTGAAGGGTACCAACGACGAGGCCAATGATTAGAAATTGAAGGAACACATAGTGCAAAACCAGCATCATTCCATGTATCAGTACCATATTGAATGGTTGAACCTAAATGTTGGTCTCCTGCTAAATGAAACACGAAACCTTTTCTAATTATTTTTACAGCTTTATTTCTTCCTGCTTGCGGCCATCCGTTAGAATCTAAATCTGCTACAGAAACATCATCTGGAGGGTAATCTCCTTTATTCATAATTCTTAATGTAGGTACAACAACATCTGTAAGAGCTGCTTTAGGCAGGGTTGCCACATTTGCAAAAATAGTTTGAGATAGTAACATTTTCATTTGCGCTTGATAATCCCAATTTGATACCCAGTTTTCTAAAAACAATAATTGTCTTTCTCCTAACATTTTTGCTCCAGCTATATCACCTTCTTTTTTTATATTGAATGCTTTATTTCTTGTCCATCCATTAAAAATATCAGCTTTAGGTAGCATGGCCTTTGGGGCTGATTTAAATTTTCTATCTTCAAGAATAGCAAAACTAATCCCTCCATAAACCATATCGGTATAGTAAGTTCCAATACCTTGCTCTACAGGTGTTGGATCGTAAGGATCTGGCAAATGACTAGTTTGTGTTCGTTCTACCATATTTACCCAATTAGGAGACATTTTATACCCTCCATAATCTTGCGCATTAGACCCCTGGCCTAACGAGTCTGGAATATCTCGGCCTCCTTCTCCCCAAATATTACCATGATACACATCATGATCATCTGTAATACTTACCGTTGGCCTGTCCTTCATAACATCTCTAAAGGCCCATCCATACATATACCATTTACGTAAATAATCTAACATGGCTTTGTCATCTGGAAAACGTTGAGCTCCAAACCCCCCTGATGTTTCATATAGTTGGTCTCCAGAAAAGAAGAGTACATCTGGGTTCTGATATTTAATTTGATCTGTAATGTCTGTATTAGGAAATCCTAAATGATCATTACCTGTAAAACCTGCAACTGCAATTTGATCTTTATCTACAGGGTCTTTTCTTATAGTTCCCTCCCAGTAAAACGTTTCTTTAGAAACATTAGCTCCTTTGTCAACTTTATATGTTAATCGATAAGGAATATCTTCTTTAAAATCCCAGTTATTAACTTTAAATGTAGCTGTACGCGCATGTTTATGTATGTCTGCTTTTTTAATGGTTTCCCACTCTTTTCCTTCTTTTTTTATTTGTAGTTCTACCTTTTCTTCATCTACTGTAACTGGAGCCATTTGCGCAGTCAATTTCATAGTGCCTCTACTTAATGTGTATTGAGAAAATAAAATTGGTCCAAAAACATAATTATTATGAGTCGAGACCTTACTTCCGGAAATTTCCCAATCTTTAAACGACACACTCTTTTTATTTGCTTTTTCTCCTTTATAATTAAAATGACTTACTAATACTAAGTCTCCAGTTAATGCTTCAGGAGAAACATTATTTTTAGTTAGGGTAGAAATTAATTTTCCAGTTTGGCCATCCTTAAGTGATACGACTAACCTATAAGCCCCTGCTTCAAATAAAAGGTTAGGTTTAGAAAACACAAGATCCAATTCTAAAATAATTCCATTAAATAATGCTTTTTGAATTTCAGTATTTACTCGATTCTCTTCTGGAAGTTTATCTATAAATAAGTTTCCTCTAGTCGTAACCCCTATATCTAGGCCTTTTCCAAAAACAGCACTGTCACGATAGTCATTAAATTCACCTTTTGAACCAATACTAAAACCTACCCAGTTTTCCCTTAAAATTGTAGTATCAGCATCAAAAAGCTTTATCCTAACTTTCATAGTTAGATTTCCTAGAACTTTATCTAGTTTTCTTGTTAGTATATGTGTATTTCTATTAGGCTTACTTACTAGGCATTCTAATTCACCATTGCGTATTTGCCAATCTTGCATAGGGTTTGTCCAGTATTCTGGTCCTACCCATGTTCGAGCTTTTCTTGAACCAAAATCGCTTTTGAAAGTTTGTTCTTTTTTAGTAGTACAATTAAAGAGGGTTATTCCAATATTAAATAAAATAAAGTAGGACAGTAAATTAATTAGTGTGTTTTTCTTCATGAATTTATTAAATTTTATACTAACACAATATTACTATTATAACTAAAATTATAAGTAGAATTTTTAAGCATAACTAGTGTTCTTTTTTGGAATCTTGACCACTTTCATAACTTTATAGATTTCATTGTTCATTTTATTCAAATAACTAATTGGGGTTATTGCATTTACTTGGGCATAAACTATTAAAACAAATATCATTAGAATAATGAAAAAACGAGTTATAGCACATAATTTAAATCAGAAACTGTCCGATTAAGTTATCAGGAAAAAAATATTAAAGAATTAGCAAACGAGTCTGTGTTTGTTCAAGTGTTACTATTCTATAAATAGAGAGCATCAACAACTCGAATAATTTGCGAAAATCCAGAACCAGGCTTTTTAACGGTAAAATAATTACGAAAAATGTATAAAGCAATGAAATTAGAATTTTATCAAATAAAAAATGTTGTAAAGGTCTAAGGGAATTTGTCTAACTATTTGTTGCGAGTCTAAACAAGAATAGTTACTGCTTTATATCCGAAAAATTAAAAAGGAAGTGCATAATTAACAAATGTATCTCCTTATGTATCTGCTCAGTTTTTAGTTAATCCTCTTAAACGAAACAGTTAGATCGTTATAAACTGCAAGGTGTTTTATTATGATTAGAATTAATTTATTTCAAATCCCATTTGTTCCAAATTATACTTTTCTATTAGTGCATCTGCTCCATTTATCTGTGATTGCTTTTTAAATTTTCCAGGAGTCATATTAAATTGTTTTTTAAAACATTTTGTAAAATATTTTGGATCATTTAAACCTACCAAGTATGTGGCCTCAGATATTGAATAATTATATTTAATAATTAATATAGCAGCTTTTTTTAAACGAACAGACCGTACAAAATCAACCAATGTTTTTCCGGTAATAGATTGGAATTTTCTATATATTGTTGAGTAACTCATATTTAGCGAATCCGAAATTTCTTCTAGTTTAAAATTAGGATTTTTATATTCCATTTCAATAATAGCCATAACATTTTGTAAAAAAGCATCTTCTGGAGATATTGCCTTAGTCTGTTTTGGAGTGCTAATTAAATCAGTTTTGTATTTTGACAGCAGCTTTTCACTTCTTGATATAATGTTGTGAACACTAAAAACAAGCTCATTAGAATTAAAAGGCTTATTGATGTACTCAATGGCTCCTGACATTAACCCTAATAATTTTGCTTTAGGTGATTCTTTTGCGGTAAGTAAAATAATTGGAATGTGTGATGTCACCTTATTTTTTATTAATGCGTTACACATTTCTAGTCCATCTTTATTAGGCATCATAATGTCACTAATAATTAGATCAGGTAGGTGTTTTTTTGCAAGATACAAGCCTTCTTCTCCATCATTTGCTAATAAAATGTTATATTGATTTTTAAAAATATCTTCCAGAAAAATTTGCATTTCATAATTATCCTCAACAATAAGGATAGTTTTTTCTAAAAGTTTACTATCCGTATTATCTAATAGTTCCGAGTCGCTACTTTCTATGATTTTGTTTTTTGGTATATCAAAAATCTTTTGTTCATCTGGAAATTCATCTTCATTGGTAGACAGGTAGACTGAAAAACATGTTCCTTTTTCAGAGGCAGATTCAACTTCAATCCTTCCCTTATGTAGTTTAACGAGCTCTTTTGTCAAAGCCAAACCTATTCCTGTTCCAATATTTTTCTTACCAATATCAGATTGATAAAATAATTTAAAAATATTAGATAATTCATCTTTTGATATGCCAGGGCCAGAATCTGTTACCGATATTTTAATAATATTTTGAGAATCTAAAATCTTAACATCGAAATCAATAGTTCCTTCTTTGGGAGTAAATTTAAAAGCGTTGGCAAGTAAGTTATAGAATATATGCTCTATTTTATCCTTGTCATACCAAACCATTAATTCTGTGTCTGGATAATAGCATCTGAAATTTATTTTTCTAAAATCTGCTTGTTCTTTGAATGATGCTGTTATGTTTTTTAAATCCGTAATTATATTATCTTTAGTAACCCTCAACCTGAGTTGACTTAGTTCTTTGTTTCTAAATGTTGTAAGTTGAAAAACAATTTTTGATAATCTTTTGGCGTTATTTAAAATCATTGATAGGCGCTGTTTTTGAATGGTATTTCCACTATTAATAGCACTTTCAAGTAAGTTTTCAATGGGACCCAATATTAAAGTTAAAGGTGTTTGAATTTCGTGTGACATTTTTGCAAAAAAGTTCATTTTCAATGCATAAAGTTCATTTTCATTTTTATGATTGAGCTCTTCTCTAACAAATTTTTTCTTAAGGCTTACCCATTTATAAATGGCATAAATAAATAATATTAAAATCATAGAATATATCACATATGCCCATGGTCTTTTCCAAATAGGTAGAGCTATATTGATATTAATTTTTTTAGGATTAATATCCCATATCCCTTTTTTAGAACCGGCCTTAACTTCAAAGGTATAATCACCAGGAGGAATATTTGTGTATGTGGCAACCCGTCCTTCACGCGGAACAATCCATTCCTTATCAAACCCTTGTAAGCGATAAGTGTAATAAAAATTAGAATTTAAGACATTTTCAATCACTGAGAATTGAAATGAAAAAGAGGATTGGTTCGGCTTTAGTTTTAGGGACTTTACCTTTTCCACTCCGCCAATAAGTTGATCGGGAATTATTGTATTTGCAGGTCTATTAAGTACATCTATTTGATTAATAAACAAGTTTGCTGAAGGGGTGTTTTTTTCTGTAATATTATCAGGATCAAAACTTGACACTCCTTTGTTTCCTGCAAAATATAATACTCCAGCTTTATCTTTATAAGCTCCTAACCTTGTAAATACATTTCCTTGTAAACCATCAACCTCATAAAATGATTTTATAGTTTCTGTTTGTGGTATATATTGGTGCAGACCATTACTACCACCCAACCATAATCTATTAGAATCATCAACAATGATATTATGAAACCCAATATCTTTTATGTTTTCTTTATTTTCATATGATTCATAACTGTAGTCCTTAATATTTAAACGAATTAAAAAATCCGATTTTATAATAAGCCATATGTTTCCCTCAATGTCCTCAGACATATGGGTAATATTATAGTCGTTATTTTCGCTATCATTGTGATAATTAATTTTTTTAAAATTAGAATTTTCAATTTTACTGTTATTTTCTTCAAAAAAGTATAAATCTCCTTGATTACTACTTAACCAAATTTCACCATTCTTGGTTTCTATAATATTTCCTAAAATTTTTCCCGATAATTCATTAGACTTAAAATTAAAATTTGTGATTATATTTTGATTTTCATCTAACAAATGAATTCCATCCCTATGACCTGCCCAAATTCTATTTTTCGAATCCTTAAAAACAAAACGGATATGTAGATATGGTTTTCCAAATTCATCTTTTAATTCAACTTTATTGAACTTATTTAACTTATTATCATAAACAAATAAACCATTTTGATAAGTAGCTATCCAAATATTCTTATTGGTCGCTTCTGTAACCTGTAAAATATATCTCCCATCAAAATAATTATTTCCTTTACTAAAATTTGAATATTGTATAGAATTTCCATCTGAAAAGACTCTACTAATTCCTTCACCATCTGTACCAATCCACAAAGATTCATCAGAAGCTTTTAAAACAGATAATGAAACTGTCGGAGTATTATTATTAGATCCACTATAATATTTTATTTTAGAATTATTATACGGCAAAACATTTACAACCCCTTTTTTATCTATAAGCCATAAATTTCCAAAGGAATCTTCATTGATATGTGTAATCGAATTATCGCTTATTGAAAACCTGTTCGATTTATTATGTTTGAACGTATAAATACTACCTTTTTCAGAATCTATTTTAAAAAGACCATCTCCGTCAGTACCGGCCCAAATAGCACCATTTCTATCACAAAACAAGGATAAGTACATAGGGTATTTGGAGTTATTCCCAGCATTAGGGGCACTAAACTCTTTAAAAGCTTTTGTCCGAATATCATATTGAAATAAGCCATATAATTCTGTAGCAATCCAGAGTTTCCCTTTTTTATCTGATACGAGTTTAACTTGATTGGTATTAGTACTAGTATTGGTAAAAGGAGTTTTTAGCGGAATCAGCTCATTATTTTTAATTAATAAATTATAAATATTCCCTACATCAGTGTTAATCCATAATTCCCCATCTTTCGTGAAAACTAAACCTGAAATAGTTTGCGGCTGTTTATTTGCTTTCGGTAGAGTTGTGTGGTTTTCAAATGTGCTTTTATCGTGATTATAAATGTAGATCTCCCCAAGTGTTGTTCCAAAATAAATGGTATCTTCATTTGATTCAATAACTGAAATTTCTTTGTTTCCTATATCTTTTTTAAAAGATGTATAAGTTCCATCAAGATTAATCATTAGTAAATCTCTATTAGTAGCTAGCCAAAAATTTCCATTTAAATCTTTATTAAAATATACTTTTTGTCTATTGGAGAAGGCTTTTCCAAAATAATGAGAAAACGGAGTAAATGCTAAGTTATATCCGTCATATTTATACAGACCTTTTTTATTGGAAAACCAAATATAGCCCAAAGTATCTTGAATACTTTTGTTTACTCGAATGACTTGATTATCCAGCTTAGGAGCTAAATGATCAAAGTTCATTCTGTTTTGTGCAGATAGTTGCACACATAAAAGAATCCAAATACAGGTATTTAAGGAAGATTTTATTCTAAGTAATATCATAAGGTTATGAATTTGATTTATAAGCATAGCTCTATTTTACTTGATGTGGATCGTAAGGGTGGTACAGACAAAATTACTAATTTATTTTTTCAGAATTGTTCAATCTTGGACACCGATGTAAGGTTAATTTTAAATTTTAAACGTTATGCTTAAAATTTAACCATACTATGTTAAAAATGTACACTTAGTTTAGAATTTTTTCATTCAATTTTGTCTCATTATCTGCGTAAACATATTAAAACCAGTCGGTAAGCTTAACGATTGTTATTAAATAAAGGTTAATTCTGAGTCTATTTAAATTTGAATTAATTAGAAATTTAACACTATAAATTATAATAATATAAACTATTAAAATAGATGAATAGAAGGAGAAATTTTATAAAGAAGTCAGCAATTACTGGAGCTGGAATAATCCTAGCACCAAACATGAGTTTTGGAGGTACAAAAAACAATTCGAACAGGTTAAGGGTTGGAGTTATAGGTGTTGGTTTAAGGGGGACAAATCATTTGAATAATTTATTGAAAAGAGATGATGTGCTGGTCACAGCAATTTGCGACATAGACCCAAGCAGAATAGAAATTTCACTCAATAAAATAAGCAAGTCACGGAAGAGTAAACCGAAAATATTTGGAAAAGACGATAAGGACTACTTAAATCTACTTGATTTGAAAGAGGTTGATGCAGTTGTAATTTCAACACCATGGTTATGGCACACTAGAATGGCAGTCGATTCTATGCGAGCTGGTAAATACACAGGATTGGAAGTCTCAGCAGCAAATACCCTAGAAGAATGCTGGGATCTCGTTAATACCCATGAAGAAACTGGTTCTCATTTAATGATTTTAGAGAATGTCAATTACAGAAGAGATGTTTTAGCAGTATTGAATATGGTAAAGCAAAATGTCTTTGGGGAGCTTTCACACTTTAGGTGTGGTTATCAGCATGATCTTAGGTTCGTGAAATTTAACAATGGAAAGCAGGCCTATGGTGGTGGAGTAGAATTTGGAGAGAAAGGAATCTCAGAAGCTGCATGGCGTACACAACATTCGCTATTGAGAAATGCTGATGTGTATCCAACTCATGGTCTTGGGCCAATAGCAGTAATGGCTGATGTAAATAGAGGAAATCGTTTAGTGTCCTTAACGTCTCATGCATCAAAATCATTAGGGTTACACAATTATATAATCAATCACCCAGAAGGAGGTAAAGAGCACCCTAATGCCAAGATTAAGTGGAAACAAGGAGATGTAATCACCAGTACCATAGAAACGGCCATGGGCGAAACAATAATAGTGACACATGACTGTAATCTGCCTAGACCATATTCATTAGGCTTTAGGGTACAAGGTGTAAGTGGTATCTCAGAATTTGATCATCATACAAAGCGAATTCATGTAGAAGGTACAACAAAAGGCCATGGTTGGGAAGATATGGATTCTTGGTTAGAAAAATATGACCATCCATTGTGGAAAAAACATGGTCCAGGAGCAAAAAAGGCAGGACATGGAGGTATAGATTTCTTTGTAATGAATGCGTTTGTGGAATCAGCCAAGGAAAATGTGGCTCCACCAATGGATGCGTACGATGCTGCGGCGTGGAGTGCAGTGACTCCGTTATCAGAACTCTCTATAGAAAACAACGGAGAACCACAGGATTTCCCTGATTTTACTAGAGGAAACTGGATTAAAAGAAAACCATTCAATTGGATGAAAGATTCTTATTAAAACAAATTAACTAACTTAAAAACAGCGATTTATGATAAAAAAATAACTAACTTAAAAATAATAGATTATAAAAAAATTACCAATTTAAAAACTAATTAGATTATGAAAAAACATATTATTTGTTTAATGACTTTAATGCTGAGCATCATACACTTTACACATGCTCAAAGTCAAACTGTTACAGGAAAAGTAACAGACGAAAATAACATACCGCTCCCAGGGGCTTCCGTTATAGAAAAAGGCACTACAAATGGTGATCAAACAGATTTTGATGGGAATTACACACTAAATATAAGCACTAGTTCTACCATCGTGATATCGTATTTAGGGTATAAAACTCAAGAAATTGCTGTTAATGGTCAAACTACAATCAATGTACAAATGCAATCTGATGTGGCAAACCTAGGCGAGGTTGTTGTTGTAGGTTATGGTACAGAAAAAAAGATAAATCTTACGGGGGCAGTTGGAACCGTTAAAAGTAGGGAACTTAATTTAGTACCTGTAGCCAACTCCACCTCACTCTTAACCGGTAGAATACCAGGTATTGTTACAAAACAAAACTCAGGACTACCAGGTGACGAGCGAGTTGATATAAGTATAAGAGGTTTTGGTACGCCTTATATATTAGTAGATGGGGTAGAGATAGATGGGGGGTTCTCTAGAATAGATCCAAATGATATAGAAACTATTTCTATTTTAAAAGATGCAGCAGCAGCAATTTACGGATCACGTGCGGCGAATGGTGTAATTTTAGTAACAACAAAAAGAGGTCGTTCTGGAGAGCCAAGAATAACCTTTAGCAATTCGATTTCGTTTCAAGAAGCTACTTCTTTTTTCGAGCATGTAAATGCGGGGCAATTTGTAGAATTATCTAGAGAATCAGATTTTAACGATGCAGCGGCATCAGCAAGAATAACTGGTGATCCTTTACCAACGTTATCAAGTCTAGATAGTAATGGCTTTTTGCAGTTTACGTCTGAGGAGCTAGCAAATTATCAGTCTGGCGCTCCTGGTTTTGAAGGTGGTAATTGGATAGATGGATTGATTTCTAATCATGCGCCTTTAACAAAGTATAGTATATCCGTATCTGGAGGTGGTGAAAATGTTAAGTATTTTACGTCCGCTGGATATACAAAACAAGAGAGTTATTTTGCTAGTAGAGACCATGATTATTCTCGTTATAATGTAAGATCTAATTTAGATGTTAAAGTTAGTGAAAGCTTAAGTTTTAATTTAGATTTGTCTTTCAGACATGATTTTAGAAGTAGAGCATCAGATCTTAATAATATTTTTGGACAATTAAGAACAGCACAACCGATTTATCCAACTGAATTACCCGATCCATCTCAAGGCGCGGCATATTCTGGTTTTTCAGATCGGAATCCAATAACACAAAGCAATCAGGATTTTTTTGGGTTTACAAATAGATTTGATAACACCTTTTCAGGTAAAATAGGATTAGACTATAAAATTCCGGGGATTGATGGTTTGCTATTGAAAACCCAATTTAATGTTATTTCTTTAAATAGAAATACCAAAAACTTAAGAAAACAATACCCACTTGTAGAGTATAACCCTATAGATGGAACTTATATAGAGCAGGCCATTGCAGGAGGACTTAGTTCTATAAGTGAAAGTCAACTCAGAAGGCATCAAATTTTCCCACTTATATCATTACAATATGAAAATGAATTCGGTGATCATTTTGTAAAAGGTCTTTTACTTGGTGAAAGTAGATCTAGAAAATTCTCAACATTGTCTGCAGGTAGAGAAGATTTACTTACAACTGCCATTCCTGAAATTTTTGTTGGAAATACAGATTTTCAAACAACAGGAGGCTCATCTGGAGCAAATATAGGTTCAAAAAGTTTAGTAGGGCGATTTGATTATAGATATAAAGACCGTTATTTATTTCAGGCCACTTTAAGAGCAGATGGTGATGTGCTATTTTCGCCAACGGCAAGATGGGGGTATTTTCCTAGTTTTTCGGCAGGTTGGGTAATGTCTAAAGAAAACTTTTTAAAAGAGAGTAAGGCTATCAATCATCTTAAACTTAGATTATCTTATTCTGAAACGGGTGATGCTCGCGCTAGTGGTATAGGATCTTTTGATTATTTAACAGGTTATAGCTTATCTGGAAGCTATTTGTTTGACACGACTACATATCAGGCTATACGTACCCTGGGGCTGGCTAATCCAAGGCTTACATGGGAAGAAGCTACGAGTTATAATGTGGGTATAGAAGCTAATTTTTTAAATAATAGATTGCAACTAGAAGCTGATGTTTATTATAGAGAACGAACAAATCTTCTCAGACCAAATACAGCAGACATACCTTCCACATTTGGGGGTAACTTACCATTAGTTAATTTAAATACAGAAAATAATAGAGGAATTGATCTTAAATTAAACTTTTTACAAACCATTGGTGATTTAAAACTTAACATCTCTCCAAATTTCACATATACAAGAAGGAAGTTTGATAAAGTTTTTGATCAGGAAGAATTTACTGATGAGGACCAAATAAGGATTAATGATAGAAGAGGACAATGGGCAAATCGTAATTTCGGTTACAAATCTGATGGTATTTTTATGTCACAACAAGAAATAGATAACCATTCAGTAGACCAAGATACACAAGGTAATTCAACATTACGCCCCGGAGATATTAAATATATAGATAGGAATAATGACGGAGAAATAAACTTTAGAGACCAAGATGTAATTGCCTTTGAAGATGATTTACCAGAGATTATTTTTGGGTTAAATTTAGGTGCAAAATATAAGAATTTTAGTTTTGATATGCTATTTCAAGGCGCTTCCAGATATAGTATAAACATTTCAGGAGCAGCTCGAAAAGCATTTTCAAATACGTCAATACCTTTGTCATATCATTATGATTTAAGATGGCAACCAGATCCCAATAACCCAGATATAAACATTAATCCAAATGCTCAATTACCAGCTATTACCGCTACAGGAAGTAGTAATAATAATTTGAACTCAGATTTTTGGAGAAAGGATGTAACCTTTGTAAGATTAAAATCTTTAAACCTTAGTTATAACTTACCAAAAGAGGTTATTAATAAGGTTGGAATTAAGGATCTTCAATTGTACTTGGGAGCAGAAAACTTGTTCACATTTAGTAATTTAGGTATTTATAAGAACTCTTTTGACCCTGAATCGGCAGAAGGTAATCCTTCAAGTGATTTACCAGTGGTACGTAGCTATACATTGGGTATGAATATAACTTTTTAAAAAATTAATACTATGAAAATATATATAAATTATTTTAGTCTAGCCTTTGCTTTTGGACTTTTTTTTACTGCTTGTGAAGACCCTTTTAGCTTAACACCCTCAGACATTATATCAGAAGATATTGTTTTTGATGACGAAAGTTTAGTAGATGCATTTCTTACTGAGATTTATGATGAGGCTCTGTTTGAACCTCGAGGTGGACAGTCTAACAACAATCAAAATTTAATAAATGGTTTTGGCGGTGAAGCTAGAAATTTTGCGCCTTGGCAAACACCATTTGGTGGTGCTGTCGGTCGTATTTTTGATGAGAATAATGGGGCTGGAGCTTTAGAATATTGGCCTTATGATGATATACGAGAGATGAATGTATTTATTGAGAAGGTGCCTGAATCTACAGTTTTAGATCCAGATTTTGTAGCAATTAAAGTTGCAGAGGCTAGGTTTATTAGAGCTTTTACTTATTTTGAAATGGTCAAACGTTATGGAGGTGTTCCTCTAGCTACAAAAGCACTCCCTGTTAATACTCCAGAAGAAGATCTATTTATTCCTCGTAATTCTGAAAAGGAAATATATGATTTTATAGGTTCTGAAATGGATGCTATTGTTGATATATTGCCTTCAAGCTCTATAAAAGGACGTGTAAATAGATGGGCCGCATTAGCTTTAAAAAGTAGAGCAATGTTATATGCCGCCTCTGTAGCTAATTTTGGTACGCAACAAATGGATGGATTACTTGGGTTTCCAAATAGTGATGCCAATAGTTATTATCAACAATCATTAACTGCATCAAGAGAAATTATGTTTGAAGGGTCATTTTCACTTTATCGTAAAGAGGCAGACCCATCTTTAAATTTTGAAAAAATGTTTGTAGATGAAAATAATAACCCAGAAGCTATTTTTGTTGAAGAGTGGAATGTAGATTCAGGAAAAGCACATTCTTGGGATTATTTAGCTAACCCAGATGGGTATGGATTTGGTTGGAATTCTAATTTCCCCGTCTATTTGGAAACATTGGAACAATTTGACTTTATTGATGGCTCCTCAGGTATGGTGGATAGAGCAATGTATGACGATACTACTCCTATAGACCCCGATTGGTATTTTGAACAAAGAGATCCTCGTATGCGGGCCTCTATTTTTTATCCTGGAACGAAATGGAGAGGAACGCAAGTCTATTTTCATAGAAGCACAGATTATACAGATCCAAATTCTGGTCTTAGAGAAACTTCTACAAGTAATACATTTATTATACCAGGCTCTAACGGCTGGCCAGGAGCTGGACCAAGAAGAAATATAAGCGCAGGGAGTAACCCTACGGCTTTACTAGTTAAAAAGCGTTCGGATGAAACAATAGGTTTCTTGACCAATGATACTTCTGGGAGCGATTATCTCATATTTAGATTAGGTGAAATTTATTTAAACTATGTTGAAGCCGCCTATTATTTAGGGGATCCTAATGGAGATATGGCTGCTACAATAAATGATTTAAGAGATCGTGCGGGTATGCCGGCTTTATCAATAGGAGAAATTACTGAAGATGCCATTAGACATGAGAGAAGAGTGGAATTGGCTTTTGAATCACATGTGTTTTGGGATTTAAGACGTTGGAGAATTGCGGTTCAGGAATTAGATGGGGTTGTTAGGCATAGAATGCATTTTAGATATGATTTTGACAATGACACCTATACTATTGCTATAGCTGATGGAGATAAAGGAAGAATAAGGTCTCATACAGAACGAAATTATTACTATGCATTTGGCCTTGAAATTATTGCAGATACAAGAATAAAAGAAAACCCAGGATACAATTAAATAATTGTACGTTTTAATTTTAGTTTTAGTTTTAAAAAAGAGAATGTATGCTAAGCATACATTCTCTTTTAATTAAATACTAGATAATTTAAAACAGCTAATAATAGGAAGATATATCACTAATTATGAGTAAATCAACTCTTTTCTCAGCAATGCTATTAGTAATTTTACTATCATCTTGTAAGGTAACACACCGACAAGCAGTCAGGTCTATACTAATTGAAGCCTATGGCGAAAAACCAACGCTTTTACGTCAACCTTATTTGCAAATGGTAAGGCCAACAACTGTAACAGTTACATGGAAAACTGACACTATTGTAGAAAAATGCCAAGTCGAATTTTACGAGGCAAATAAAGCAAAAAAATCTTTAGTAACGGGTACTTTAATTAGCCACGAAGGAAGTATATTTAATGAAGTTGTTATCAAAAACCTTAATCCTAAAACAACATATTATTATAACATTTATTCTAATGGCTATTTGTTGGCAGGTGGCAAAGATTATTATTTTAAAACTTCACCTAACAATACTAAAACAGCCTTTAATTTTTATGCCTTAGGTGATATAGGTGATGTACTACCTAAAAGTTTTGCTAAAGAACCAGCAAATAGAATTACAGAATTAAAAATAAAACCAGATTTTGGCTTAGGACTTGGTGATATTGTATACCCAAAGGGCGAAAGTAGTATGTATGACAGTCAGTTATTTAAACCTTTTGAAAAGGTTTTTAAAAACACACCTTTTTATCCTGTAGTAGGAAATCATGATTGGCGATCAGACCCAGAAAAGAATTTTGAAAAAGAGTGGTCATTACCAGGTAATGAACATTATTTTTACTTTACTTATTCGAACGCACTATTTATTGGATTAGACTCACATAATGGGGGGTTATACAATAGAGAAGAACAAGTAGCATGGTTAAAAGAAACATTAAAAGAGCAAAAAGTAAAATACGATTGGATTATTGTGTATTTACATCACAATGGAAAAACATGTACCTATAAAAAAGATTATGAGCATGTAATGAATTTATACCAAATTTTCACCAGTAATAATGTGGACTTAGTATTAAATGGTCACGCACATACATATGAAAGATTAAAACCTTTTGATGCTAATGGAAATGTAGATGTAAATGCTTCTATTGATCATTCTTCTTATGGCCATTTAAAAGATAGATTTATTTCAATAACCATTGGTGCTGGAGGTAAAATAAACGAAAGATGGCATGCGGATCCAACTAATCAAAAGAATTGCAAAGACGGAAATATAGTAGCCCATGCAGAGCACGTACCTAGTTTTGGTGTGTTTTCAATTGATGGAAAAACATTGAAACTTAATGCATATAACTCTTTTACAGGAGAAATATTTGACACTTTTACTATAGAAAAATAAACGTTTATAAATTTTAGAAAGTAAAATTTCGGTAAACACTTAAAATATAATCAATTGGAAATATTGACTATTTAAATGAACTAGTCCGAAGCAGATCCATCGAGGTATCAACGGAAAATGTTTTTTAATTTGATAAAAACCTAAGCTTATCAAACTTCCAACAAACCTGTTTAGTCCTGAAAAAATCTACATAATTCAAAGTTGATTTTTTTATTAGATAGAGTTCCTTAATTATATGTCTAGACTGATAGTGAGCCAAATCTGTATTCTTAATTAAAACCACCTTATATGAATTTAAAAATTTGTTTTTTTTTAGTTGTACTATTTACAATTCCAAAATCTTATTGTTTTGGACAGATAAATGAATCAAAGCAACCAAATATAATAGTAATTCTTATTGACGATGCCGGATATGCAGACTTTGGCTTTATGGGATGTAAAGATTTACAAACCCCTAATATAGATAATCTGGCCAAAAATGGAATTGTCTTTACCGATGCACATGTTTCTGCGTCTGTATGCGCACCTTCAAGAGCAGGTATGTTAACAGGAAGGTATCAACAACGATTTGGTTTTGAAGCGAATGGAACAGGGAATAAAGAATCTGGAGAAATTGGTCTACCGAATGGTGTGCCAACTTTAGCAAATGTTTTTAAAAATAGCCATTATAGAACTATTGCATTAGGAAAATGGCATTTAGGATATAATGAAGATGATCATCCTAATGAAAGAGGTTTTGATGATTTTTATGGATTTTTATCGGGAAGTAGATCTTATTTTCCGATAGATAATCCTACTGAAAAGAATATGCTACAACATAACGGTGTTCGGCAAAAATTTAAAGGCTATCTAACAGATGTGTTAACTAATAAAGCTTTAACATACATTGAAGAAAATAAATATGAGCCATTTTTTATGTACTTAGCTTATAATGCCGTACATACTCCAATGGAAGCTAAGCCAGAACACCTGAAAATGTTTCAAAATCATCCAAGGCAAAAATTGGCTGCTATGACTTGGTCTTTAGATGAGAATATTGGAAAATTGATTGCTAAATTAGAAACTACAAAGCAATTGGAGAATACGCTTATATTCTTTTTAAGTGATAATGGAGGTGCAACCACCAACCAATCTAATAATGGAATTTTAAAAGGTTTTAAGGGTAATAAATATGAAGGAGGGCATAGAGTTCCTTTTGTTGTAAGTTGGAAAAACAAAATAAAAGAGAACATTTCTTTTGACGGATTAACCTCGTCATTAGATATTTTTACTACAGCCATTGCTGCTGCGAGCATTAATAGTAATTTAGAATTGGACGGCGTAAACTTGTTGCCTTATTTGAAGGGCAATAAAAAAGGGGATCCCCATAAAAAATTATTTTGGAGAAAATTAAATACGGCAGCAGTTCGAATTGGAAATGAAAAACTTATTAGATTAGACAGTTTTGGAAGTAGAATGTATAATTTAAAAAATGACCTAGGAGAGACTTTCGATTTGTCTAAGTTAGCTCCAAAAACTTATGACGATTTAACAGATGAATTGGAAGCATGGGAATCTGGTTTAATGGATCCTTTATGGGATGAAGGGTTTTGGATGAATATCAATTATAGAATACATAAAAATCTTATGCTTAATAAATTTAAAGATGTTAAAGGGATGAAAGAGTATAATAAGAAACAAAAAGAAGACTGATTTTTAGTATGTATTAATGGTATTAAGAAAATTTAAAATAAGCAAGGTGTTATTAAAAAAGTTTGAAACAGAAAAAAAGGACATTAGTAAATTATTAGAACTCCTTTTAAGAACGAGTGTGTTTTTAACTTTTTTTGGACATGGGATTGTTGCTATAAAAGGTAATGAACATTGGTTAGTTTATCTTGAAACTGTTGGGTTCTCTAGAGAAATTTCAGATGAGCTAATTTTTTATATTGGTGCTTTAGATATTATAATAGCATTAATTATTTTGCTAAGACCTAATAGATATCTTGTTTTATGGACAGTAATATGGGCGTTTTCTGCAGCACTAATTAGACCTATTTCAGGTGAGCCTATTTGGGCATTTATAGAAAGAGGATCTAATTGGCTTGCACCTTTAGTGTTGTATCTATTAATTTTAAATAAAAATATAAAGAACCATTCATGATTTTTAAATCAATGAATCATAAATTATTGAATCCACTTCTAGCACTATTAAGTATAAAACTTAACAACAAAGCAAGAAGCATTTACATATAGGTTTCGACATCGAAAATAAAGAAATTAGAACCAAAAAGCACAAGAAAAAATAAATCACTATACCTTTTTACATCTCGGACAATGCATAGGCGCTAATCCTGTTAAAAGAATTTTTAAAACAACATAAAGTAGTATTACTAAGTAAAGACAGAATATAATAGCAATAATAGTTCTCCTTAAAAACAATGTACACTATGACATAAATAAATTATTAATCATAAAAATTGGAGTTTGGAAGCCTACTACAAACTGTTATCAGATCTAGAGCATAATCTCAAAGCCCTAGAAAGTAAAATAAGTAATATGCATTGTTTAACAGAGCGGTGTATCATTTTGTGTAAACAATCATTAGTGGACTTACTATAGTAGCTTGGACATAAGATTGCGAGATTTAGAGTTAAGTTGGGCAGGGTTCGAACCTATTTTTTAAACAATTGATATTCAAAAGTATAAAACGTACTTCACAAATATAGGCACCGATTCACGCACCTTAGCCAATATCAATTTTTCTCCAAAATAGCCATTAATCTATGATTAAGATATAGTTTTTCTTTACCTATTTTTTCAGAAATTAAAAACCCTGCTTTTTCTAATTCAATTAAGTAATTGCCAATAGTTTTTGGCGTACCTAATTTAGCATCTATTAAAAATTGACGTTTGGTATAAGGTAATCTAAATAATATTTCTACTAATTCCTTTGAATACACCTTAGGTAATGAAATTTTTATTTCTTCAGACATCACTTGAATGAGCTCTGTAACCATGTTTAAACGTTTCAGAGCTTTGTTAGCAGTGAAAACAATCATTTCAAGCATATACAATATCCATGCTTCCCAATCTTGATGTTCCGTAACATTTCGTAGCTTCATATAGTAATCCGTTTTATTTTTAATGATGAACTCGCTTAAAAATAATGCGGGCGTATCTAAAAGGTTTGCCGTTTTTAAATAAAGCAATAATAAAATACGACCTGTTCTACCATTACCATCACTAAAAGGATGTATAGCTTCAAATTGGTAATGCATCAATGCCATTTTAATTAAAGGGTCAATAGTACCTTTTCCATTAATAAAGGCCTCAAGGTTTTCCAATTTATCCCTAATAATAGTCTCACCGGTAGGAGGTGTATAAATAGTTTCACCCTTAACATTTTTAAGAGCAGTTCCTGGAGTCGTTCTAATACCAGCGGTGTTTTTCTTAATACTTTGTACGATGTCAATACACAAATTAGTCGATATAAAAGGGCGATTTTCAATAGCTTTCAACCCATTCCATAGAGCCTCTTTGTAACTTATAACTTCTTTGGTAGCTGGGTTGTCAAACTTTTTATCAGCCACTATTGCCTTATATAAATCATCATTGGTAGTAATAATGTTTTCAATTTCAGAACTTGCTTTTGCCTCCTGTAAATGGATTGTATCTAAAAATAGTGTCGGATTGGGTAAATTTGTTAGTCTACCATTAAGTTGAGCTAATGCTCTACTTGCTTCAATAGTTTTACGTAAAACTTTTGTAGTTTCCAATGCGATTTTTGGAGGTAATAGAGGTAAACTATTATAAGGTTTGTTTTTTTTAAAAGTAGTCATGATTAACAGGAGTAAAAATTACACTCGTTTCTTTAACAAAGGTAAATATACTAAAATATTACCCTCGTTACAACGTCAAGAGTAAATATTACACTAGTAATTATTAATTAGTGTAAATATATTGATTGATCTTTGAGATACTGCGAAATGATATATATTAAATTTTAGTTGTAAATACTTATAAATTAGAGTTTTAAGTTCTATTCGGTGCGTGTTTTTATTTTAAAAAAGACGCACCGATTAACGCACCTATTTACTGCTAATAATTGATATTAATTAAAATGAAAAAAGCCCATAAACATACGTTTTGGGGCTTTTTAGTTGATTTTAAGTGACCGGGCTGGGGCTCGAACCCAGGACCCTCTCCTTAAAAGGGAGATGCTCTACCAACTGAGCTACCAGGTCATTATTTAAATAGTGCCAACCTTATTACCGTTAGCGGGTGCAAATATAAAATGTTTAATTAATAAAACAATACTTTTTTTAAATAAATTTTCGTTTTTTTGCACCTCTTAAACGTATGTTTTTAATAATCAATTTATAGCGAAATAATGATCATAGTTTTAATTGGATATATGGCTTCTGGAAAGTCTACTTTAGGTAAGATTTTAGCTAAAACATTAAACTATAGTTTTATTGATTTAGATGATTATATTGAAGAAAAAGAGAATGCAGAGATTAGTGATATCTTTAAATTGAAAGGGGAAATATATTTTAGAAAAAAGGAAACCCAATATTTAAATGATATTTTAAAGAGCAAAGCAAAGCTTATTTTATCTTTAGGAGGTGGCACACCTTGTTATGGTAATAACATGGATGTTGTATTAAAACATGATGATGTAGTTAGCATTTATTTAAAAGCATCAATACCAACTTTGGTTAGTAGATTGAAAAACGAAAAAGCTAAGCGTCCTTTAATTGCACATATTAAAACTGACGATTTACTTTCTGAATTTATAGGAAAGCATTTATTTGAGCGCTCACAGTTTTATAATCAAGCTAAAAAAACTATTTCAACAGATAATAAAACGGGGCATGAAATTATTGAAGATTTACTTTTTCAACTACTCTAAAACAGCTTCAAAGTTTTTACCTTCTAAAACCACACTTACATGTTCGTGTAAGGAGGTAGATAATGAAATACCTTTAAAATCTGCTTTAACAGGATATTTTTTATGATTTCTATTTACCAAAACAGCAGTCTTAAATTGTTTTAATGGCACATTTAAAAAATGTTTTACACTATAAATTAGTGTAGTGCCAGAGTTTAAAACATCATCTATTAAAACTAAAGATTTATTTTTATAATCATTTGCAGAGATAGATGTTTTTATTTCTACTGAAGGATTTTTTTTATCAATACTTACTTTACAAAGTATTGGATTAATATCTGAAATTTTGCTGAGTACTGTTTTTAATTTTTTTGCAAGTATATAGCCATTACTACCAATTCCAGCTAAAATAACCTCAGTTTCGTTAACATTGCTTTCGTATATCTGAAAAGCTATGCGTCTTATTTTATGATTAATTTCGTTGTGTGTTAAAATCACATTATTCTTTGCTGTCATAATCTCTGTAAGTTAAATTAAAGCTTAAAATTACTCATTTTCTTCAGTAAAATCATCAATATCTCTTCTGTCTTTTTTTGTAGGCCTACCAACACCTTTTTTTCTGTAATAATCCTTTGCATACTTTAAGAGTTCTTGGGCTTCAAACTGTCCTTTAGGTGTTATATCTGTTCTGTAAATATCAACCAATTTAGCGCCAATTCTACTCTCAGGAATATCATTAACCTTCAATTTATAATTAATTTGATTTTTTCTTAACTCAATAATATCTTGTGCAAATACCTCTCTGCTTGGTTTAACAACATTGTTATTAACTTTAACCTGACCTTTTTTACAAGCCGTTGTTGCAATCGATCTGGTTTTGTAATACCTAATACACCATAAATACTTGTCTATACGCATACAATTATTCTAAAAACTACGTTAATGTTGTTGTGCAAAACTATATTAAAATTGTATCTTGCGCCTCAAAAATAGTTAATAATGAGAAAAGGAAAAATAGCTTTATCTTTTTTATGTTTAGTAGTTGGGTTTTTATCTTGTAATAAAGATGACGGAGGCGATAATATTACTTTGGTTGAGTTAAGAGACCGAACAGAGCAACAAGCTAAAGACAAAGATTCTTTAGTTAAATATTTAAACGGACATTATTATAATGCTAGTGCATTTGTATCTAACCCAGACCCAAGTACTTCAGATTTAATAATTAGCGAGCTTCCGTCTGATGGTGTTGTGCCAGATCCAGATAATAACAAATTATTAATGGATGCAGTTGAGTTAAAAACTGTAACTTTTTCTGATACTGCTTATGAGTTTTACATTCTGGATTTAAACCCAAGTGCTGGTGGAGAATCTCCTAAGTTCTCAGACCAAATTCGCGTAAGCTATGAAGGTTTTACATTAGATAATAAAGTTTTTGATAGTGCCGTAACACCAGTAGATTTTGATTTAGTATCGTTAGTTCCAGGATGGAGAAAAGTAATGCCATATTTTAAAGGGGCTGAAACGTTTGCTAATAATGGAGACGGAACAGTTGATTTTATGAATCATGGTGTAGGTGTCATGTTTTTACCTTCAGGGCTAGGATATTTTAGTAATGCTACAGGTGGAATTCCATCATATACATCAATTGCTTTTAAGTTTGATTTGTTACAAATAGCCGAGAATGACCATGATAATGATGGTGTGCCTTCTTATATTGAAGACTTAAATGGTGATGGCGAATTTACTATAAACACTGATGCAGATACTAAAGATGGAGATGATACAGACTCAGATAATATTCCTAATTATTTTGATTTAGATGATGATGGAGATGGTGTACCAACAATTAATGAGCTTGAGTCTAAAACATATATTATTGATACCAACCAGGGAGAAGAAGAACCCGTTCTCGGTGCTAAAGAGTTTAAAATTAGCAGATCCGAAAGTGAAGGTGTTATAACCTTAAAGACTGTTACAATTAAAGATTCTAATAGTGATGGTCTTGATGATTATCTTGATAAAGACATTGCGATAAACTACAACGAATAAGGGTATATAAAGTTTTTTGTTGACTAGTTCTAAAAAACCTCGCTATTAGCGAGGTTTTTTATTTAAAATATTATCTATTATGCTTAAAGAATAAGTGATAAACTTAAAATTAACTGATCTGGACGTGTGTCTAATCTACTTGTTCCTACATTATTGTTTTCTAAAAATTTAGCTTCGTTATTGCTAAATCCTCTTTCGTATCTTACATCTATGCCAAGTTTGTTTAGGTTAAGACCTATGCCAAAGTTTAGTCCAACAGATAAATCGTTATCAATATCGTTAATAGAGATTCCATCAAACTCAGAGTCTAATATATATTGAAATGATGGCCCTCCAAAAACACTAATAGGACCTAAAACTTTTAGACCTACTAATAAAGGAGCATCAATTTTTTGCATTTTAAAGTCATCATTTGCATAATCACTTTTTGTGCTCGTGTAAACGAGCTCGGGTTTAAAATAAACTTGCTTTCCAAATTTTCCAAATACCCCAAGGTGATACCCAATATTTCTGTCAGGATTTTCGGCATTGTTACTTACAGACTCAAAATAATTGCCATTCGCATTGTAATTTAAACCTGCTTTAAAACCAAAGCCACTAGCAGTTTGAGCGTAAGTAGCTGTAGATATTAATACTAAAAATAATAAGGTAATAAAAAATGAATTCTTCATAATTGTTCGTTTTTTGTGATTTCGAGTATAATATCAAAAACGTTGCCAAACGAAAAATATTTCTTTAATAAATATTTATTTTAAAATAAAAAGGGTTCTTTTAACTGAATAAAAGAACCCTTTTCTAAATTATAGTATTGTTATTTTCTTTTAATAACAGCCTGTACTTTTTCAATTATAGTTGCACTGTTTAAACCATACTTTTCCATAAGTTGAGCTGGTGTACCTGATTCTCCAAAAGTATCATTAGTAGCTACAAACTCTTGTGGTGTTGGTTTGTGTAATGCTAAAGTTCTTGCAACACTTTCTCCTAAACCACCTAAAAAATTATGCTCTTCGGCAGTAACTACACAACCAGTTTTTGCAACAGAATCTAAAATAGTTTTTTCATCTAGTGGTTTAATGGTGTGAATATTTATTACTTCAGCAGAAATTCCTTTTTCATGTAATACTTTTGAAGCTTCTAAAGCCTCCCAAACTAAATGACCTGTGGCTACAATTGTAACATCTGTCCCTTCAGTAAGATTTACGGCTTTACCAATTTCAAATTTTTGATTTTCTGGAGTAAAAATAGGAACTGCAGGTCGTCCGAATCGTAAGTATACTGGTCCGTCGTGTTCTGCAATAGCAATAGTAGCAGCTTTGGTTTGATTATAATCGCAGGTATTAATCACTGTCATACCCGGAAGCATTTTCATTAATCCAATATCTTCAAGAATTTGATGTGTTGCTCCGTCTTCGCCCAAAGTTAAGCCTGCATGCGATGCACATATTTTCACATTTTTACCTGAATATGCAATAGATTGACGTATTTGATCGTAAACGCGACCTGTTGAAAAGTTTGCAAACGTTCCAGTAAAAGGAATTTTTCCTCCAATAGTTAAACCAGCTGCAATGCCCATCATATTTGCTTCTGCTATACCAATTTGAAAGAAACGCTCTGGGTTTTCTTTAATAAATTGATCCATTTTTAAAGATCCAATTAAATCGGCACAAAGTGCTACAACATTAGGGTTAGTTCTACCAAGTTCTGTTAATCCAGCACCAAAACCGCTTCGTGTATCTTTTTTTTCTGTGTATGTATATGTTTTCATTTTTCTTTGGATTGATGGTTAATAGTCGCCTAAAGTTTCTACATTTTGAGATAAAGCACTAGCTAATTGCTCATCGTTTGGAGCTTTACCATGCCACGCATGAGTGTGCATCATAAAATCAACACCATTACCCATCATGGTTTTTAATAAAACACATACAGGTTTTCCTTTGCCTGTTTCTGCTTTAGCTTTATTCATCCCTTTTAAAATAGCCTCAATATTATTACCTTCTTCAATTTCTATAACAGTCCAATCAAAAGCTTCAAACTTAGCTTTAATACTTCCCATTGGTAAAACATCATCTGTAGCACCATCAATTTGCTTTTCGTTTAAATCTACAGTAGCAATTATATTGTCTACTTTTTTAGCTGATGCATACATAATAGCTTCCCAATTCTGACCTTCTTGCAATTCACCATCACCATGTAAAGAATACACTAAATGGGTATCGCCATTTAATTTTTTTGCTTGGGCTGCTCCTAAAGCTACACTCATGCCTTGGCCTAATGAACCAGAAGCGATACGAATACCTTCTAAACCTTCGTGTGTAGTAGGGTGACCTTGTAAACGCGAATTAATCAATCTAAATGTGTTTAATTCATCTACAGAAAAATAACCTGTTCTTGCTAACACACTGTAATAAACTGGTGAGATATGTCCGTTTGATAAAAAGAAAAGGTCTTCACCAATACCATCCATATCAAAATGGTCTTTTCTATCCATAATTTCACTGTAAAGTGCAACAAAAAATTCTGCACATCCTAATGAACCACCTGGGTGACCAGAATTTACTTTATGCACCATTCGTAAAATATCTCGACGAACCTGCGTTGTTAAATCTTCTAATTGTTGTGTGTTTGGCATGTTTAAATTATTAGTTTTTTGCGCGACAAAAATAATCTTTTAAATACCCTTAACAAAATTGAAATGATGCATTTATTAACGAATTATGATGATTTGCTAACAATTGAAAATTTTATTTTGAAATTCATTATGAATAATGTTTTTACGCTTAGTAAAAGATGTTTTATAAGTATAAAATTTATTAAATGTTTAAGAGCATAAGCCGTTTTGTTATTTATCTTTACTTCTATATTTTATTTTAAGCAGGAATCAGTTAACCTACAATAATTAGGCATTAAAATTAATTTAGAATTAAAAAAATATGTAGGTTTGCCGACGACAGATTTTTGATTATGACATTTGAATTAAAAGCTAAAGATTCTCAAAGTAAAGCTAGAGCAGGAAAAATTACTACAGACCACGGTGTTATTGAAACACCTATTTTTATGCCTGTTGGTACGGTTGCTACGGTTAAAGGGGTGCATCAGCGTGAGTTGAAAGAAGAAATTAATCCTGATATAATTCTTGGAAATACTTACCATTTATATCTACGTCCGCAAACTCATATTATTGAAAAAGCTGGTGGATTACATAAATTTATGAATTGGGATAGAAACATTTTAACTGATTCTGGAGGATATCAAGTATATTCACTTTCTGCAAATAGAAAAATAAAAGAAGAAGGTGTAAAATTTAAATCTCATATAGACGGAAGCTATCATACGTTCACACCAGAAAATGTTATGGAAATTCAGCGTACTATTGGAGCAGATATTATTATGGCTTTTGATGAATGTACACCATATCCTTGTGATTATAATTATGCCAAACGCTCGATGCACATGACACATCGTTGGTTAGACCGCTGTATAAATCATTTAGAAAAAACGCCATTAAAATACGATTATAATCAAGCATTTTTTCCAATAGTACAAGGCAGTACGTATAAAGATTTGCGTAAGCAGTCTGCTGAATATATTGCAAATTCTGGAGCTGTTGGTAATGCTATTGGAGGTTTGTCTGTAGGTGAGCCAGCCGAAGAAATGTATGCCATGACCGAAGTTGTAACCGATATTCTTCCAAAAGATAAACCACGATATTTAATGGGCGTTGGTACGCCAATCAATATTTTAGAAAATATTGCGTTAGGTGTAGATATGTTTGATTGTGTAATGCCAACACGTAATGCCAGAAATGGAATGTTGTTTACAGCACATGGATCAATGAATATTAAGAATTTAAAATGGGCAGATGATTTTTCGCCCATTGACGAGATGGGAATTACGTTCGTTGATACAGAATATAGTAAAGCCTATTTAAGACATTTATTTACAGTTAATGAATTGTTAGGAAAACAAATAGCGACCATTCATAATTTAGGATTTTATTTGTGGTTGGTTCGCGAAGCCAGAAAACATATATTAGTAGGAGATTTTAGAATTTGGAAAGATAACATGGTAAAACAAATGAATAACCGCCTTTAAAAAAGGTTTTAGATAAGAGAAGATAGAACAAAGAAGAAATGAGTTTAATTTATAAAATCTCTTTTCTTTATTCTCAAAAATAAATATGAAATTGAATTGAAAATACTCGACTGGTACATATTAAAGCGTTATTTGTTTACATTTTTTATGATGCTGCTATTGTTTATTCCAATAGGTATAACAGTGCATCTTGCAGAAAAAATTGGAAAAATTCTTGAAAACGAAGTGCCTTTTGATGCCGTAATGTTGTACCTGTTAGACTTCACTATTTACTTCGCACATCTATTATTTCCGTTGTTTTTGTTTTTATCAGTTATTTGGTTTACCTCAAAATTGGCAAACAATACTGAAATTATTGCTTTTTTAAGCTCTGGAGTATCGTTCTCAAGATTTTTAAGACCATACTTAATTGGTGCTTTTTTTGTAGCAATTTTAGCACTTATATTAGGTTTGTATTTAGCACCAAAAGCTAGCCAAGGATTTAATGATTTTAGTTATAAATATTTCAAAAAAGGTAGGAAGGTTGCCGAAAACCAGAATGTTTTTAGACAAATTAACGATAACGATTTTATTTATGTAAGTAGCTTCGATCTTAAAAATAAGCAAGGCAGTAATTTTACTTTAGAGCATATTAAAGACAATAAACTTATATATAAAATAAATGCGAGTACTATAAAATATATTGAAAAAGACAGTACTTATCAATTACGAAATTATGTAAAACGTACGGTTGGTGAATTTGATGATATTATTGAAAGAGCTCCAAAGAAGGATACTATATTTACTTTTGATATTGAAGATTTAACACCTGTTATATATATTGCAGAAACGCTTTCTTATAACGAATTAACAGATTTTATTGATAAAGAAGAAAAACGTGGTTCTTCAAATATTGGGCGCTACCAATTGGTACTGTATAGAAAATGGAGTTTACCAGTTTCAGTATTTATTTTAACCATTATTGCAGTAGCAGTATCGTCTATAAAAAGGCGAGGAGGTATGGGGGTTAATTTAGCTGTAGGTATATGTATCGCCATGGTTTTTGTGTTCTTCGATAAAATATTTGGTGTAATGGCAGAACAGTCAAATTTCCCACCTATTATTGCAGTGTGGTTTCCTAATATCATTTTTGGTATTTTAGCAATATATCTTTTACGCAATGCCAAACGCTAAACTTAAAAACTATTTACATCTTCATTTTTTAGTTTTTATTGCAGGTTTTACAGCTATTTTAGGCGAGCTAATTACAATAAATGCGATTGCTTTAGTTTGGTTTAGAATGGTTATGGCATCCATTTTAATGCTTGTTTATATCAAAATTGCCGAGGTTAAATTAAGAGCCTCACCTAAAACCATTATTAAATTTTCATTAGCTGGTATCATTATTGCTTTGCATTGGATTACCTTTTTTGGAGCTATCGATGCATCCAATATTTCAATCACACTTGCGATGTTTTCAACAGGCGCTTTTTTTGCCTCTTTTATTGAGCCTATTATTTATAAAAGAGCTGTTATTTGGTACGAGATTGTTTTTGGAATACTTGTTATTATTGGAGTTTTAGTAATTACACAAAGTGAATTTAAATATATTAATGGTATTATTTTAGGTATATCGTCTGCCTTTTTTTCATCATTATTTGCAGTCCTTAATGGGAGTTTCTTAAAACAAAGTACGGCTACAGTTATTTCATTTTATGAGTTTTTAAGTGGCGTATTATTTATATCAATTTATATACTCTTTTTTGGTGAAGGATTTACAGGCGATTTTTTCAATCTAAGCACCTCAGATTTTGGTTACCTTTTCATTTTGGCATCCATTTGTACGGCTTATGCTTTTATTGCATCTGTTTATGTAATGAAACTTATTAGCCCATATACTGTAGTGTTAACTTATAATTTAGAGCCCATTTACGGTATTATACTAGCCATTATCCTTTTTCCTGAAAAAGAAAAAATGACTCCAGAGTTTTATTATGGAGCCTTTGTAATTATTGCAACAGTTATGTTAAATGGGATTTTAAAAAATATAAGAACATTAAAAAGAAAACGTTCTTAGCCGTGTAACAAAATTAAAGTTTTTATATTTACTCAAATCATACTATTTTGATAATTAAGATTTCGTGAAATTAAAATTTTATTTCGTTTTGTTTGTAATTTTAAAACAAAATAAAATATGTAATTTTGTATCCTAACCAAGATTAACAGTCGAAACAAAAATTCTTATGGAATATTTAGAATTTGAATTACCTATAAAAGAGCTAGAAGATCAGTTACTAAAATGCAGAGTAATTGGAGAAGAAAGTGAAGTAGATGTTACTGAAACTTGCTCACAAATTGAAAAGAAATTAAAAGTTACCCAAAAAGATATTTATAAAAACCTAACGCCTTGGCAACGTGTACAATTATCGCGACATCCTAATAGGCCATATACTATGGACTATATTAATGCCATTTGTGGTAGTACATTTTTAGAACTCCATGGCGATAGAAGTTTTAAAGATGATAAAGCCATGATTGGTGGCTTAGGTAAAATTGGTGATCAGAGTTTTATGTTTATTGGTCAACAAAAAGGCTATAATACTAAAACACGCCAATATAGAAATTTTGGTATGGCTAACCCTGAGGGGTATCGTAAAGCATTACGTTTAATGAAATCTGCCGAAAAATTCGGAATCCCAGTAGTTACACTTTTAGATACACCCGGAGCTTATCCTGGCTTAGAAGCAGAAGAACGCGGACAAGGAGAAGCTATTGCTAGAAATATTTTAGAAATGACCCGTTTAAAAGTACCTATTATAACTATAGTTGTTGGTGAAGGTGCGTCTGGTGGTGCATTAGGCATAGGTGTAGGCGATAAGGTGCTTATGCTTGAAAATACTTGGTATTCAGTAATTTCTCCAGAATCATGTTCTTCTATTCTTTGGAGAAGTTGGGAATTTAAAGAACAAGCTGCAGATGCTTTAAAGCTAACCGCTAGCGATATGAAAAAATTAAAGCTAGTAGATGAAATTATTAAAGAACCACTTGGTGGGGCTCATAGAGATAGAGAAAAAACATTTACAACTGTTAGTGCAACAATTTTAAAAACTTTTGAGGCACTTAAAAACTTATCACCAAAAGATTTAGTGTCCCAGCGTATGGATAAATATGCACAAATGGGAGTTTATAAAGGGTAAACCTTTTAAAACCATAACATAGCAAAATCTGAAGTTAACAACTTCAGATTTTTTTTATGGTTATCGACAATATTTGTAAGTTATTAACAGTTAAATTGTTAACGACAGGTTAACAATCAAGATTCATTTTTCATAATAAAACACATTCAATTTAATTACTTTCGTAGTTATGAAGCAACCTAACCAACTCCAAGGATATAAAGTAGATAAAAGTACTATTATTAGTCTTGAAAAAGGAAAAATACCGCCTCAAGCACTTGATTTAGAAGAGGTTGTGTTAGGAGCGATGATGATTGATAAAAAAGGAGTTGATGAGGTTATCGATATTTTGAGTCCAGAAGCATTTTACAAAGAAGCACATCAACATATTTTTGAAGCTATTTTTCATTTGTTTGAAAATAGCGAACCAGTCGACTTATTAACCGTTTCAACACAGTTAAAGAAAAACTCAAAGCTAGAGTTATCTGGTGGCGATTTTTATTTGATTTCTTTAACTCAAAAAGTATCATCTTCGGCACATATCGAGTTTCATGCACGTATTATTTTACAAAAATTTATTCAGCGTAGTTTAATAAAAATTTCAAGTGAAATTATTGAAGATTCTTACGATGAAACAAAGGACGTTTTTGATTTATTAGATAAAGCCGAAGCTAAATTATACGAAGTCACTCAAGGAAATATTAAAAAATCGAGTGAAACGGCACAAGATTTAGTAATTCAAGCCAAAAAGAAAATTGAAGAAATTTCAAATAAAGAAGGACTCAGTGGTATTCCAACTGGGTTTAATAAACTCGATAAGTTAACATCGGGTTGGCAACCATCCGATTTAATTATTGTTGCTGCCCGTCCTGGTATGGGTAAAACAGCTTTAACATTATCTATGGCAAGAAATATTGCTGTAGATCAAAATATTCCAGTGGCTTTTTTTTCATTAGAGATGGCTTCAGTACAATTAATAACCCGTTTAATTTCTAGTGAAACCGGGTTGTCTTCTGAAAAATTACGTACAGGAAAACTAGAAAAACACGAGTGGGAACAACTTAACGTAAAAGTAAAAGGTTTAGAAAAAGCACCATTGTTTATTGATGATACACCATCACTTTCTATTTTCGATTTGCGTGCAAAAGCACGACGTTTATCATCGCAACACGGTATAAAATTAATCATGATTGATTATTTACAATTAATGACTGGGGGAAGCAGTCATGGCGGAAATCGAGAGCAAGAAATTTCGATGATTTCAAGAAATTTAAAAGCATTAGCAAAGGAGTTGAATGTTCCAGTGATCGCATTATCACAGTTATCGCGTGCTGTTGAAACCCGTGGAGGAAGTAAACGACCGTTATTATCAGATTTACGTGAATCGGGTGCAATTGAGCAAGACGCCGATATTGTATCGTTTATTTACAGACCAGAATATTATAAAATTGATGAATGGGATGACGATGAACGTTCTCCAACTGAAGGTCAAGCAGAATTTATTATTGCTAAACACCGTAACGGTGGTTTAGAAAATATTAGATTAAAATTTGTTGGACATTTAGGTAAGTTTGATAATTTAGATGATTTTGATTCACCTTTCGAATTTCATTCTAAAATGAATGCTGCAGCAAACGATGATACCTTTAAAGCAGACAATTTTAAAGCAAGTCCAGATCAAGCATTTGGTAGTTCTTTTAATGATGATGATGAGAGTGATGTGCCGTTTTAAGAATTAAACTCCTGTTAAACTATTCATATTAAAAATAAATTTTGATTATCTTTCGGTCTATGAAAAAGCCCCTGTTAATCATTATATTCCTATTCATTTCATTTAATGTATTTGCATCCTACATTCTCGTTCCGATGGATGCTGAAACTCAAAAAAATCATTTAAAAGCTTACGGAATAACTTATTGGACACTTGATAAACAGCTTAAAGTAAAATGGTTACTTAATTATCGTGGCGGTTCTTTTTTATTGCCTGACACAGAGGAGATCCAGCGTGAATGTCAAATTCGTGGGGTGTCGTTTGAAGTTATTTCTAATTCAAAAGCAGAAAGCATTCTAGAAGATATTAGCAGTCCAAGTAAAAATATGGAAGCTGTAGTTTTAGAAAAAGCACCAAAAATAGCCGTTTATACACCTTATGGAAAACAACCATGGGACGATGCCGTAACTATGGTTTTGCAATATGCAGAGATTCCTTATGAAACCGTTTACGATGAAGAAGTTTTAAACGATGGTTTGCTATTGTTTGATTGGTTGCATTTGCACCACGAAGATTTTACGGGACAGTTTGGTAAATTTTATGGCGCGTATAGAGCTACAAATTGGTATATTCAAGAAAAAAAGGAAGCCGAAGCATTGGCTGTAAAGTTAGGCTATAGTAAAGTTTCGGACGAAAAATTAGATGTTGCTTTAAAAATTAGAGATTATGTTATTGGAGGTGGTTTTATGTTTGCTATGTGCAGTGCGACTGATAGTTTTGATATTGCATTGTCTGCCGAAGGTATCGATATTTGCGAGCCTATGTTTGATGGCGATGGAAGTACGCCTGGGTATCAAAATAAAATAGACTATAATAAAACCTTTGCTTTTACAGATTATACTTTAGAAAGAAGCCCGAACATTTATGAATTTTCTTCAATAGATATGACCAGAAAACGGATGATTCCTAAAACAACGGATTATTTTTCGCTTATGGAATTCTCAGCTAAGTGGGACCCCATTCCAACTATGTTATGTCAAAATCACACGGCTTTAGTAAAAGGATTTATGGGGCAAACAACATCGTTTACAAGAGATGAAATAAAATCTAATGTATTAGTAATGGGTGAAAATAAATCTAATGGAGAAGCAAAATATATTCACGGTATAAAAGGAAAAGGTTTTTTTACTTTTTATGGTGGTCACGACCCAGAAGATTATCAGCATAGAGTAGGAGACTCCAAAACCGAATTAGATTTGCACTCAACTTCTCCAGGATACCGGCTTATATTAAATAATGTCTTGTTTCCTGCTGCTAGAAAGAAAAAGCAGAAAACATAATTTTTTTGTAAGTTTTAGAAAATACAAGAGTTTAATTATGGCTTCAAAAAACAAATACTCAAGAAAATTCAAATTGTAATAACTAATCTTTTTGATAAAAGTAGGAATAAAAAACTATCAAAAAAGAAATAGTTAAACTGTTTAAGACACTAGAGATAAGTAGTTTCATCCGTGGTATTGTTATCGATGAAATAAATAAAAGTTAGTTGATTTTAAAAACAACTTAATCCACTAATAAAATGGTTCTTTGGAATGTGTAAATAAAACCATCAGCACCGTTGCCTGTCGACATTATATTTTGATTAATAACTAATGTACTTTGAGAAATTTCAAAACTTCCAAGTTCATTATCATTTACTGTAAGATAGTTTTTTCCATCTACATCTAAAACAGAGTATTCATAAGTTCCTGAATCTAAACCATCTTCAATAGTATCATCATCATTATTATTTTCAACAACAAGGGTTTTGTTTGCATCGTTAAAAGCCCATACAATAGTTTCAAGATTAAATTCTTCATCTATTCCAGCAACACCACCGGTTACTTTTACTAAGTGCCACAAGTATTTTATTTTTTGAGGATCTATAGGGTCTCCATCATTAGAACAACTTGAAAAAATAAAAAAACAACTTAAAATTAGAACTACACTCTTTTTCATTTATTTTAAATATTTTAGGATTTTATATATAGATGAAAAAAAAGGCTAATGGTTGCGTAAACTTTATAAAAAATATTTTAGTGGCTTTTAGAATTACAACTACAATGACCAATAGTTTCTGTGTTTTCATGCCACGGAAATGAGCTGTTATATTTGTTATTCTCCCAATAGAATTTTGAGCGTTCTTTTGGTTCATTTCCAATTTCATTCATCGTTTCAGTGTCATATAACCTTCCGTTTACCATAGTGTAAATAATACTTTCAGTATTTCGGATGTTATCCAAAGGGTTTTTATCCATTACAATTAAATCTGCTAATTTACCAACCTCTAAAGAACCTATATTTTTACTCGCACCAATATAATCTGCACCATTTATTGTGGCAGCTTTTAAGGCTTCCATATTGGTCATGCCGCCTTGGGAAAGCATCCATAATTCCCAATGCGCTCCAAGACCTTGTAATTGCCCATGCGCACCTAAGTTAACTTTAACCCCTGCGTCTGTTAATGCTTTACAAGTTTTAGAAACCAAAATATGTCCGTTTTCATATTCTTCTTGTGGTATTTTCATCCGATGGCGAGAACGAGAATCAATAATACTTCTAGGTGTATATTTAAGTAGTTTTTCATTTTTCCAAACATTATCATGTTCGTAAAAATAAAATTCACCATTTAACCCACCGTAGTTTACAATAAGTGTAGGTGTGTACCCTGTACTACTAGTTCCCCATAACTCTAAAACATCTTTATAAACTTTAGTTACCGGAATGTTGTGTTCAATTCCTGTATGTCCATCCATAATCATACTCATGTTATGATAAAAATTAGACCCCCCTTCTGGTACAACAAAAACTTCTTCTTCTCTAGCCGCTTGAATAACTTGTTGTCGTTGGTTTCTTCTTGGTTGATTATAACTTTTTACCGACAAAGCACCAAATGCTTTGGTACGACGAATAGCAGATCGGGCATCATCTAAATTATTTATTACAGCTTTAAAATCACCATCTGCTCCGTATAAAATGGCACCAGTAGAGTATAGTCTAGGACCAACCATTTGCCCATTTTTTATAAGTTCTGATAAAGTAAATATAGATTCAGTATTCGCCGAAGGGTCATGTGAAGTAGTAACACCGTAAGCTAAATTAGCATATAATTGCCAATGTTTTTGTGTGGTTATACCAGCTCTAAAACCGCCAACATGAGCGTGTACATCTACAATACCTGGCATTATGGTTTTGCCTTTTACATCATATATTTTAGCTTCTGAAGGAATAGTAATTCCTGAACCCCCAATAGCTTCAATTTTGTTTTCTCGAATAATAATAGTTCCATTTTTTATAACTTTACTGTCCTCCATTGTAATAATGTTAGCTCCAGTAAATGCAATAACACCTTTTGGTTTATCGGTTTTTGAAACTAAATTAATTTTGACACCTTTTTCTGTAATAGGCGGAATGCTATCTGGTGAATTTTTTAAGAATGTAAAACGTTCATAAACATGGTTTGTAAAATATTCATCGCCTAAAGTCCAATGAATTTTATCACTATTTTTAGACCAATGAATGCTTACACCAGCGTCTTTTGATACTTGTGAGATAGGAACGAATGATTTAGCACCTTTCTTTAAATCGAAGTTTAACGTTTTTCCAGATTTTGGCAAAGGAGCAATATAAGCTTTATGTAAATTTGAAAATGCTAACCATTTATTATCTGGACTTACGACTAATTGATTTGCATATTTTGACGATACTAATGTTTTTTCATCTTTTCCATTCAAATCAACACTTTTTAGCATTTTAGTTAAACTACCAAAATACGTGCCTCCAGTTTGATAAATAATTCTGTTTCCCTCAAGATTAAAAACAGGATTTGCTCCTTCTTTTAAAATGAATTGAGGATTTTCTCCGTTAGAATCCATAACATAAATACCAGATTTTTTAGTATATGTAAAGCCTTGATCGCTATTTCCAGATTCCTTTCGATACACTATTTTATTTCCGTCGTTAGAAAACGAAGGTGTTCTATAAATGCCTTTTGTATTTGTGAGTTTTAATGACGAACCATTATTAATGTTCGTTTTATAGATACTTCCAAGTTGCTCATCATTCCAAGTTACATAAACAACTTCTTTTCCGTTAGGAGAAAATGATGGTTCAAACTCAAAATTTGAAGTATTAGTAAGTCTTTTGGGTTTACCGTTTGGAAGTTTTTTTGTCCAAAGATGTCCTAAAGCGCTAAAAATAATAGTTTTACCATCAGGAGATGTTACTGTATTGCGTATTGTTTTTGCTGTGAAATTCTCAGGAGCAACAGGGGTATCAAACTCTAAAGCTTTTGCAATTTTTATTGATGCTTCAGCCTTAAAAGGGATGTTTGTAACATCTAATGAATTAATATTTATCTTATTAATTTTTCCGCCAGACCAGAAAACAAGTTCTTCGTTGTTAGGCATCCAACTAAAATTAGGATATACTCCAAAAATAGCCCATGCTTCTTGCTGATCTTTGTCTAAAGCATCATAAATTGGCCATTCTTCACTAGTTTCTAAATCATGGATATAAAGAACAGATTTTGTTCTAACACGTTTTACAAAAGCTAGTTTTTCACCATCCCTAGAAACTTGAGGTCTTGCAGCTCCACCAGCTCCACCTATTACTTTTTCTGTTTTCCCAGTTTTAAAATCGTAGCGGTTAACTATGTAAATCTGACTATTAGGATCTTTATTATATTGAAAAAATCCACCAGGGTAAACATCTTCACTGTAGTATAAATGCTTGCCATTTGGTGATATGGATGGTTCATTTACATCTTGTTGATCGTTTTTACGTTTGGTTAATTGTAAACCAACGCCACCAGTAATATGATACATCCACATTTCTCCCGCACCAACAGAACGTTGCGATGTAAAATGTTTACGCGCAATTAAGTAATTACCATCTGGTGTCCAAATCGCATTATTTAATAATTTAAAAGTTTCTTTAGTTATCTGTTTGGCATCAGTACCATCAATATTCATGGTCCAAATGTTGTCGCCACCACCAGCGTCACTTGTAAAAGAAAGTTTTGTACCATCAGGATTAAAACGCGGTTGAATTTCAAAAGGCAAACCTTCTCTAAGTAATTTGGCATCACCGCCTTCAATAGGCATAATATAAATATCGCCTAATAAATCAAAGGCTATTTTTTTTCCATCTGGACTTATGTCTAAATTCATCCAAGTACCTTCATTGGTAGAAAGTTTTAATTCTTTAAAACCCCAATTGCCTTTAGGGTTATTTACATCCCATTTTTCTTTTTCTTTTTTCTGAGCTTGAAGATTTAAATTAGATAAAAGGAGGGATAATAAAATTAATTTAAAATGATGCATTGGTTGATAGTTTAAATTGATTTTTAAAGATAGTTATTTTTTGAATGGGAGCTTTAGCAAATTAGAAACAAAAAAAAATCCGATTCAATTAAGAATCGGATTTTTATTAAGCGAATAATATGTTTTACAATAGGCGAAACGCCTTATTTAATTTTCTCTACTACAGCTTTAAAAGCTTCAGGGTTATTCATAGCTAAATCTGCTAAAACCTTACGGTTTAATTCAATATCATTAGCTTTTAATTTTCCCATAAATTGAGAATAAGACAAACCATGTTCTCTAGCTCCTGCGTTAATACGCGTAATCCATAATGCACGGAATGTTCTTTTTTTGTTTCTACGGTCTCTATACGAATATTGCATCGCTTTGTCAACCGCATTTTTTGCTACTGTCCAAACGTTTTTACGTCTTCCAAAGTAACCTTTTGCTTGCTTAAGCACCTTTTTTCTTCTGGCTCTTTTTGCTACAGAATTTACTGATCTTGGCATAATTTTAATTGTTTTTTGTAGTAGGCGGACGAAAAATCGACGCTTTAAATATGCCTAACTCCAGGGTTTATAAATTGTTTTAACCGGTTAAAACGGTATTACTTTAAACGTAACATGGTTTTAACATTGTTTTCGTCAGCCTTATGTACTAAAGTATCATGGGTTAACGCTAGCTTACGCTTTTTAGATTTCTTTGTTAAGATATGACTCTTAAAAGCGTGCTTTCTTTTAATCTTACCAGTACCTGTAAGCTTGAAACGCTTTTTGGCACTAGATTTTGTTTTCATTTTAGGCATTTTTTCTCCTAGTTTTTAATTATTTCGCTTAATTATCTTTAATACTGAACTTATTTCAGCATCTTTTTTTATTTCAATAGTGCTTCTGGGTCGCTGAGCGCAGTCGAAGCATTATTTCTTTGGAGCAATAAACATAGTCATACGTTTACCTTCTAAACGAGGCATTTGCTCTACTTTGCCAAATTCTTCAAGGTCTTGTGCTAATCTTAATAATAAAATCTGACCTTGTTCTTTAAATATGATTGATCGTCCTTTAAAGAACACAAAGGCTTTTAATTTAGCACCTTCTTTTAAGAACTTTTCAGCATGCTTCTTTTTAAAATCATAATCATGATCATCAGTTTGCGGACCAAAGCGGATTTCTTTAATGATAACTTTTGTTGCTTTAGATTTTAAAGCCTTATCACGTTTCTTTTGCTCATAAAGAAACTTTTTATAATCCATAACCTTACAAACAGGAGGATCAGCATTTGGTGAAATCTCTACAAGATCTAATTCTTGCTCGTTTGCTATTCTCATAGCATCACCTTTGGTATAAATACCAATTTCTACATTGTCTCCAACGAGGCGTACTTTTTGCGCTGTAATCTTAGAGTTAATCTTATGTTTATCCTCTTGTGAAACCCTTCTAGGTTGCTGTCTTCTTCTAATTGCTATGGCTTTATGGTTTTAAATTAAACTTATTTTTTTAAAATGATTTTAATGTTTTTTTAATATCCTCATTTATTATTTCAGTGAAAGCTTCAACAGAAATCATGCCTAAATCTTCTCCACCATGCTGACGCACAGTAATTTTGCCTTCTTGTTCTTCTTGCTCCCCTATAATAATCATATACGGGTGTTTCTGCATTTCGGCTTCACGAATTTTTTTCCCTATAGTTTCATTTCTATGGTCTACGAGGGCGCGAATTTCGTTATTTTCTAGCAAATTTAAAACTTTTTCAGAGTATTTTTCATATTTCTCACTAATAGATAATATAATTGTTTGAATTGGTATCAACCAAAGTGGAAAATTTCCACCTGTATGTTCTAGTAATAATGCTACAAAACGCTCCATACTTCCAAATGGTGCACGGTGAATCATGATGGGTCTATGTAATTCGTTATCACTGCCTTTGTAAGTTAACTCAAAACGTTCTGGTAAGTTATAATCTACTTGAATTGTACCAAGTTGCCAACGTCTTCCTAAAGCATCTTTTACCATAAAATCTAACTTCGGACCATAAAAGGCAGCCTCGCCAGTTTCAATTACAAAATCTAATCCTTTATCAGTAGCTGCATTTATAATGGCTTGTTCTGCTTTTTCCCAGTTTTTAACATCACCAATATATTTGTCTGGATTTTCTGGATCCCTTACAGAAACTTGTGCTGTAAAGTTTTCAAACCCTAAAGAACCAAAAACATAAAGCACTAAGTCTATAACATCTTTAAATTCTTTATCCAATTGGTTAGGAGTACAAAACAAGTGCGCATCATCTTGAGTAAAACCGCGCACACGAGTTAAACCATGTAATTCGCCACTTTGTTCGTAACGATATACGGTGCCAAATTCTGCAAATCGCTTTGGTAAATCTTTATAAGACCACTGAGAACTCTTGTAAATTTCACAGTGATGTGGGCAATTCATTGGTTTTAATAAAAACTCTTCATCTTCTTTTGGAGTCTTAATGGGCTGAAAACTATCGGCACCGTATTTTTCATAGTGTCCAGAAGTAACATATAGTTCTTTTTGTCCAATATGTGGTGTAACTACCATTTCGTAGCCAGCTTTCTTTTGAGCAGCCTTTAAAAAATTCTCTAGACGCTCACGTAATGCAGCGCCTTTTGGTAACCAAAGCGGTAAGCCTTGTCCTACTTTTTGCGAAAATGTAAATAACTCCAACTCTTTACCAAGCTTTCTGTGATCCCGCTTTTTAGCCTCTTCCAACATTTCTAAATATTCGGTAAGATCCTTTTGCTTAGGGAACGAAATACCATAAACACGAGTTAACTGTGGCTTGTTTTCATCGCCTCTCCAATAAGCACCAGCTACACTTAAAACTTTAACTGCTTTTATAATGCCAGTATTTGGTATATGTCCACCACGACATAAATCAGTAAATGTAGAGTGATCGCAAAACGTAATAGTACCATCTTCAAGGTTTTCAATCAATTCCGTTTTAAATGGATTGCCTTTATATAATGCTAATGCTTCTGCTTTAGTTGCAGATCGCATTTTAAAATCGTGTTTTCCTCTAGCAATTTCCAACATTTTGTTTTCAATGGCTTTAAAATCTTTTTCAGATATCGCATGCTCACCAAAATCTACATCATAATAAAACCCACTTTCAATAGCTGGGCCAATAGTAAGTTTTGCATCAGGATATAATTCCTCAATAGCCTGAGCCAAAACATGCGCGCTACTGTGCCAAAAAGCTGTTTTACCTGCGTCCTCTCTCCAAGTGTATAAAATCAGAGAGCCATTAGTGGTTAATGGTGTCACGGTTTCTATAGTTGTACCATTAAAATTAGCCGAAATCACATTTCGAGCAAATCCTTCACTTATGCTTTTAGCAACATCCATTGGTGTAACGTTTTCTTCAAACGTTTTCACACTGCCATCAGGTAATGTTATATGTATCATTAAAATAAATTAAATTCAGTTTGCAAAGATACTAGTATAAATAAATCCACACAATATATATATAGGTATAATTTTTTTTCATGGGCGTTCCCCTTTTGGTTCTGGTTTTCTGTTTCAAATTCTCGCTCATACCTTGCTGTGTGCTATCTATTACAATCCCTAACGGTTGCATATCGGTCAGACATTATATAAATAACCATTCAATCTACGCGCAAAGACTATTAACACAATAAAAGAATAAGAATCTTTATAATTATGTAGGATGTAATTTTTCAGATACAAAGCAAAAATTTCAAAACGAAAGAATAGACAATTCCATTACATTAGCATCAGTACTTTATGTTTTAGCACCAAAAACCCGCGAGCATTATTCCAAAAAGCTTCAATCTTACCTCGAATTTTCTAACTGTTTAATAAAAGGTCGTATTGTAAATAACGGTAAATAAGGAAGTTAAAGGGAGTGTAAAAAAAGAATAAAAAAAAGATTAAAAAAGGTTGTTTGAAACGGAAAATGTGTTGTATGTTTGCAGCCGCTAAAACGGGCAGTAGTTTGTAAGGCGAGAGTTCATTCAAAGTACGGATTTAATAAAAAGAAAAGGGATTAAAAACTTTTTTCAAAAAAAGATTAAAAAAGTATTGTGGAGTTAAAAAAAGGGTTTTATATTTGCACCCGCTAAACGAGGAAACGAGATTAGAAAAGATAAAAAAAGTTCATAAACATATTGAATTGACAGCGTAAGAATCGTATTGGAAACGATACGATTTAAACAAAGAGAATAGACCATTTTGAGTACTAGAAATTCCTATTAGTTGTTAAAAGTTGATGCCTTATTTATTTAAGCGTGTCACACAAAAATTAACGATGAAGAGTTTGATCCTGGCTCAGGATGAACGCTAGCGGCAGGCCTAACACATGCAAGTCGAGGGGTAACAGAGGTAGCTTGCTACTTGCTGACGACCGGCGCACGGGTGCGTAACGCGTATACAATCTACCTTTTGCTGAGGAATAGCCCAGAGAAATTTGGATTAATGCCTCATAGTATGCAGACTTCGCATGGAGACTATATTAAAGGTTACGGCAAAAGATGAGTATGCGTTCTATTAGCTAGATGGTGTGGTAACGGCACACCATGGCAACGATAGATAGGGGCCCTGAGAGGGGGATCCCCCACACTGGTACTGAGACACGGACCAGACTCCTACGGGAGGCAGCAGTGAGGAATATTGGACAATGGAGGCAACTCTGATCCAGCCATGCCGCGTGCAGGAAGACTGCCCTATGGGTTGTAAACTGCTTTTATACGGGAAGAAACACCACTACGTGTAGTGGCTTGACGGTACCGTAAGAATAAGGATCGGCTAACTCCGTGCCAGCAGCCGCGGTAATACGGAGGATCCAAGCGTTATCCGGAATCATTGGGTTTAAAGGGTCCGTAGGTGGATAATTAAGTCAGAGGTGAAATCTTGCAGCTCAACTGTAAAATTGCCTTTGATACTGGTTATCTTGAGTTATTATGAAGTAGTTAGAATATGTAGTGTAGCGGTGAAATGCATAGATATTACATAGAATACCAATTGCGAAGGCAGATTACTAATAATCAACTGACACTGATGGACGAAAGCGTGGGGAGCGAACAGGATTAGATACCCTGGTAGTCCACGCCGTAAACGATGGATACTAGCTGTTCGGTTTTCGGACTGAGTGGCTAAGCGAAAGTGATAAGTATCCCACCTGGGGAGTACGTTCGCAAGAATGAAACTCAAAGGAATTGACGGGGGCCCGCACAAGCGGTGGAGCATGTGGTTTAATTCGATGATACGCGAGGAACCTTACCAGGGCTTAAATGTAGATTGCATTAGCTAGAGATAGCTATTTCTTCGGACTATCTACAAGGTGCTGCATGGTTGTCGTCAGCTCGTGCCGTGAGGTGTCAGGTTAAGTCCTATAACGAGCGCAACCCCTGTTGTTAGTTGCCAGCGAGTCAAGTCGGGAACTCTAACAAGACTGCCAGTGCAAACTGTGAGGAAGGTGGGGATGACGTCAAATCATCACGGCCCTTACGTCCTGGGCTACACACGTGCTACAATGGTAGGGACAGAGAGCAGCCACTGGGCGACCAGGAGCGAATCTATAAACCCTATCACAGTTCGGATCGGAGTCTGCAACTCGACTCCGTGAAGCTGGAATCGCTAGTAATCGCATATCAGCCATGATGCGGTGAATACGTTCCCGGGCCTTGTACACACCGCCCGTCAAGCCATGGAAGCTGGGAGTGCCTGAAGTCCGTCACCGTAAGGAGCGGCCTAGGGTAAAATTGGTAACTAGGGCTAAGTCGTAACAAGGTAGCCGTACCGGAAGGTGCGGCTGGAACACCTCCTTTCTAGAGAAAGACGACTAAAAGGAAGTAAATAAAACTAAGACAATAAATAGTTTATTCTCATTGCTGTTAATTTAAAATATAAATATAGTAGAGTCTCATAGCTCAGCTGGTTAGAGCGCTACACTGATAATGTAGAGGTCGGCAGTTCGAGTCTGCCTGAGACTACTAACTACTATAATAACAAAGGAAATTCTAGAAGAGAACTATCCACCAAAAAGTCGGCAACAAGCGACTGCATACTGCAGACTGTGGACTGTTAACTTAAAGAAACGGGGGATTAGCTCAGCTGGCTAGAGCGCCTGCCTTGCACGCAGGAGGTCATCGGTTCGACTCCGATATTCTCCACAACAATTATCAATTGATAATTAGAAAGTTCATTGACATATTGAAAAAAGATACATAAAAATAAGATTAGATTTATCTAATTTTAAAATAATATTTATGGATTAATTAGAATCACCACGAGCGATATCTAATTAATCACATTGTTTGGTTTATGGGGTGTAAGAAACAAGATTTG
>NZ_KN525716.1:0-652500 GCF_000789235.1 Wocania ichthyoenteri Th78 | reverse complement strand
AGTATGAATTATTAGTGAGTTTTAATCAAAAAGAATATCTTCAACTTCTATTTTTTTATCATTAATAAAATCGTAAAGTGTTAGCTGTCTTAATATGTAATAATCTCGCCAGAATTTTTCGAGAGAATTTAAGTATTCAAATACAGCCTTATCTCTTTCTTCTAACGCAATATTTAAATCTGTAATTGTTACTTTATTTAGTACATACCTTTTTTTAGAAATTTCATATCGCTTCATTGAAACCTCTTTAGCTTTTTCTGCTGTGAATAAAAAATCTCTTTGATTAGACCAGTTTAATACATGTAAATATATTTCCTGCTCGAATTCTTGCTTGTCTTGATTTATGTTATTGTTAGTTAAATCTAAGTTAGCTTCTGCCATTTTACGTCTTGATTTAGAGACCCCCCAATCGAATATAGGGATGCCAACAGATACTGAAACGTTTTGTTGTTTGTTAAAGTTGTTAAATAGGTTATTAAAATCATCACCATTTTGCGATATTCCAAAATTAGCTCTTATTCCCAATTGTAATTTATTATTCCCTTTCTGAAAAGCTACTTCTTTTTCGGCCTGTAATCGTTTTCTTCTAAACTCTATAATCGCTTTTCTATTAGACTGCGCTTCATTTAATGCTTTATCTATATCTACATTAAAAAGGGGTAGTTGTTCGGGTACATCTAATTTTAAATTTTCAGTATCTAATTCTAAGTATCGTGCTAAATTTTGTGATGCTCTTTTTAATTCAACCGTATTTGTGGTAACTCTATTTTTTGAATTTAAGAACCTTAACTCCATTTGTAATAGTTCATTTTCAGCAATCTTTCCAATTCTATATCTCCCTTTTGCTATTTGAAATAAGGTGTCTTGGTTTTTTAAGTTAGTTTCTGAAATAGCAAGTTGCATTTGTGCTTTTAGCAAATCAAAGTAACGATTGGATGTACTAACAGATATTTGCTCCATATTTTCAATAAAATCTCTTTTGGACTCTTCGTAAATTAGTGGTTCAATTTTTTTATCCCATTTGAATTCGTTAAATAATATTGAGTTTTGAAAATAATTAATAGAAAACGGAATAACAGAATATCCAATATTATCGTCAAGACCAAATAATTCTACACGTTCTAAGTTTGTATTGACAGATAATGTGCCTCCTGTATATGGTATACTTTGAGAAATTGATAAACCACCTTCAATAAGCAATTGATTTTGTGTTACAAAAACATCTTGTCCAGTGTCGTTTGTTATTCTGCGTACTGCATTTCGGTATTCAGGTAGTGTAGCAGTTAGTCTAAGTTCAGGCAAAAAACTTGCTTTATAACGTCTGTAACGCCAATAGTTTGATTGGTTTCTGTTTAAATTAATTTTATAATCAGGTGATTTTTTTCGAGCAATTTCAATCGCTTCATTAAGTGTTAGTTTTTTTGACTGTGCATTATTGAATAATGGAAAAACAATAATAATGATAAGGAGTATTTTTTTCATATTTTATTATTCGGATCTTAAAGCTTGAATAGGTTTTTTATTTGCGGCTGCTTTTGCTGGAAATATTCCAAATATTAATCCTACAGCAACAGCAATAAAGAATGAAATCATAATTGAATTTATAGATAAAACAGTTTCAATTCCTGAAACTATTTCAATTACATAAGCTCCTATAACTCCAAGAAGAATCCCAATAATTCCCCCTCCAACACTAATAAGTACAGATTCTGATAAAAACTGTAATATAACATCCTCTTCTGTAGCTCCAATGGCTCTAATTATCCCTATTTCTTTGGTTCTTTCTAATACTGAAGCTAGCATGATATTCATAATACCTATACCTCCAATTAATAGCGATATTCCTGCTATAATGATTAAGACTATATTAAATATTTGCTTAGTTTTTTGTTGCTGTTTAAGTAATTGTATTGGGATTTCTATTTCAAAATCTAAAACATCATTATGTCTTCGTTTTAGCATTTTACTTAAAACTTCAGCTGTAGCTTTTAACTCATTTGAATTTGAAACCTGTACAGTTAATTTATCTATTTGATGATAATTACCTCTAGGTATTCTTTTTTTTGGACCATTTTGGTTTCTATTTCGAGCACCTATTTTATCACTAATTATCTTTCGATCTTTATAGCGTACTAAAAATGTATTTATAGGTATATAAACATCTTCATTCAAATCTCTTATGCCTAAGTTTTCTTGTGCTTTATCAGAGATTAATTTTTCTTCAATAACACCAATAACTTTTAACCAAACATCTTTTACTTTAATTTGTTTTCCTAAAGCACTTTCTCCAGTAAATAATTTTTTCTCAACTTTTTTGCCTATAATGCATACTGGTAAGGCATTCTTAATTTGATAGTCTGAAAAACTTTTACCGTTTTCTAAGCTAATATTAGAAGATTCAAAAAAGGCAGGAGAAATACCAATGAGCTTAACAGAATTTTGCCTACCATTATTAATAACATAGGTATTCAAAATTATTTCTGGGCTAACAAGTTTAATGCTAGGAATGTTTTTTTGAGCGCTTATTGCATCTAATATATCTAAGCCTTTAGAAAATCGTTTTGATTCCGTTTTACTGGCATCCTCATCACTTTCGTTAGCGTCTTCATCTTCTTCATCAGGTATTGGGGTAATCACAATGTTATTTACACCTACTAATTCTAGTTGTGCTAATATTTCTTTTTCTGCACCATTTCCTATGGCGAGCATAGTAATTACTGAAGCTACACCAAAAATAATTCCTAATGCGGTTAAAAAAGTTCTAACCTTATTCGTTTTAATAAACCAAAAGGCTTCACCAAAAGTTGATTTTAGTTTTTCTAAAAGTATTTTATCTATCATCTTATTTTAATAGCGTTATACTTTTATTATCTGTATCTTCTGGTTTATTCAAATAAACAACATCATCTTCTTTCAATCCTTTTGTTATAATTACAACTTCATTATTAGACAGACCTAATTCTACTTGTCTTTTATCGATTGATAATCCTGATTTTACATATGTATAGCTAATAGAATCATTAGCAAAAATGGCTTCTAATGGAATCATTAAAACATTATTTTTTTGATCTATTAGTATTTTGTTTGAAGTTGTCATTCCAGGTCTAATGTTCTCATTTGTTTCATTTAATTTTATTAAAACCTGAAAAAGCTTAATATCTGAACCTGCTTTAGTTTCACCTACATTAGCAACATCGGTAACAATTCCGTCAAGTTCTATATCTGGAAAAGCATCAAAACCTATTTTTACAGGTAAGTCTTTTTTTATCTTTCTTATATCAACCTCATTACTATAGGTTTTCGACTCCATTTTTGTTAAATCTGGTAAACTAGCAATAGCGGGTTCCCAAGGTGATATAGTAGAGCCTACTTTCTTTTTTGTGCCGTTCCACTCTTTTACATAAGTCACCATACCAGCATCATCTGAATAAATAGTGAACTCTTTTTGTAATTGTAATAATTCTTCTATTTGTTTAGAGATTTTAGAAACTTCAGTACCTACTTCAATCATTTTTGCATTGGCTTGCCTCTTTTTTATTGAGTAGTCTGCTTTTTTTTCTTTTAAATCCCGTGCAGTTTTCTCAATCTTGTTTTCTAATGATCTAATAGTTGCTGGAGGCTCATATATTGAACGCTCTAATTCTAAACTATCCTCTTCAATATTAAATAATAAGTCTTTTATAGAATTGCGCTCTTGTTTTAGCGTAAGAGTGGTATCCAATTGTTGTTGTGTGAATCTTGATTGAGCTTTTTCTAAATTTAATTGTGCTTCATTAATTTTTCCATTAACTTCAGAGGCATCTAATTTACCAATATAGTCTCCCTTTTTTACAATAGTACCTTCTGCTACTAAATCTTGTATTTTTATTTGATAAATATTAAATCGTCTTGCGTTACTTGGGCCGTTAATTTTTTTTGAACTTGTAGATTGCGCTTCACCAGAAATAAATACTTCATTTAAAAAAGTACCTTTTACTACTTTGGCAGTAAGTGAAACATCTTTATCATTATTGGAATTAAAATATGAATAGGCAATTATTATTAAAACGATAGCACCTACTATATAGGCTATTCTTTTTTTATTCATGCTGGATGGTTTTTTTGATTGGTGAAATTTGTAATTATAGTAAAAATAGTATACCAATAATTTCTTACGGTTAATTAAATCTTAAAATTTTAATTAATTATATTTTTACTAATAATCAGTGTTATTTTTTATTAATAATTTTTATTAAAGAAATAACACACAAATTTTATGCCAAGTATAAAAATAAGGAGATTATTCAATTGTGTAAGTAAAAACATGGGTTTCTGCAACTCTAAAATATCCCAAAGGATAGTTATTCGGGTTGGTTTGATTTATGCAATTACCTCTTACTGTAGCTGGCTGGGTTTGAAAAGGGTCGCCAGATTCGTCATCGGTTTGTTGAAGTAGAATGTTTAAATAGTTATATGTACGACTTGAAATGCCGTAGTTTCTTATTTCTAATTGGTCGCCGCTTGTAAGGGTTTCGTCAGAATAAAAAGCGAATATTTGATTCCCATCTGTGAATTCATCATCGTATACTTCAAGATTTATAGTGTTTAGAGTTGGTTTTCTAAACTCGAATAAGTAAAAATTTTCAATATCTTTTGGGTCTGTGTAAAAGGCTTTTATTTCAATTTCATCGCCAGTAAAACCACCGTCGTTTTTTTGCTCAACATACTCAATTGGTGATACTGGTGTTAATGTTTCAGTAGCTGTGTAAACTTCGTTATTATAGGTAATAGTTAGCGCGTATTCCCTATTAATTACAGGAGCAAAAGTATTGTTTGTGTAAATACCAGTATTTCCCTCTTCAGTAAAATTAAATGTATTGTTATTTGAATCTGTTATAGTTACAATAGCTCCTGTTGCTGGCGGAATGGTATTGCCAAAATATGGAGCTGTTAGCGAAAGCTTTATAAATTGCTCATTACCACTAGTGCCTTTTTGCCAGTTTAAAGAGGCATCAATAACTAATCTTGTTTGAGCAGTTTCAAGGTCGACTTGAATAACATCTTCACAAGAAAATATAATTAAGCTTATTAAAAATAGGCATTTTAATTTCTTCCTCATAATGGTTATATTGATTAAGTGTTCATGAAAATTCTTTAAATTTTTCATAAGCTTAAAGTTTAAAATTATAAGATATTGAAGGAACTATTCCAAAAATTGATAAGCGAGTAGCTTCGTTAAATCCAGTTGTTGTATTTTGACTAAAATTTATTGATTGTGCATTCCTGCGATTATAAATATTATAAATACCAAAGACCCAATGACTTTGCCAGTTTTTATTTTTTACTTGTTTTGGCTGATATTTTAACGAAATATCTAATCGATTGTAAGCTGGCAATCTGTTTTTATTTCGTGCACCATAATTGGGAATATTAATACCATTGTAAATATACTGCCCGTTTGGAAATGTTGCTGGTTGACCCGTTTGGAACAGAAAATTGGAGTTAATCTCCCATTTATCATTTAGTTTATAGCTTCCAGTTAAAGAGATGTCGTGAGTTTTGTCGTAAGGCGTATTGTACCAATTACCATTGTTAATTCCTATCTCATTTGGTGTTCTGCCCTTTGTTTGCTGTTCAGATTTTGAAAGCGTGTAGGCCAACCAACCTTTAAACCTGCCTTCATTTTTTCTTAATAGAAATTCTAATCCGTAAGCTCTCGCTTTTCCGTTAAGGATAACCTGTTCGATAGCGTTGTTTGCTATTAAATCTGCGCCATCAATATAGTCTATTCTGTTTTTTATGGTTTTGTAAAAACCTTCAATTTCTATTGAATATTCATCATTGCTCAAATTTTTAAAGTAGCCTAAAGCAAATTGATCTAATAATTGAGGTTTTACATATTTACCACTCGGGGTCCAAACATCTAGTGGAGTTGGTGAGTTTGTATTTGATAATAGATGTAAATATTGGCTCATTCGATTATAACTCGCTTTTACAGAACTATTTAAATTAATTTGATAAGCTGCTGAAAAACGTGGTTCTAAATTGAAGAATTTTGCAATAACATTACTACGGTTAAATGATTCTGTACCCATAGGGTCTGCTTTTTCGTATATCTGAAAATCTTCATTAAAAACTACAGGTTGATTATTGTTGTAAATATTAAGTTCGTCTTGTCCTAATCTAAAAAATGAGCTAAATCTTAAGCCATAGGATAGAGCTAATTTATTTGAAATCTTATGCTCAACATCTAAATACAATGCGTTTTCAAAAGCATACTTGTCTATAAGTTTAAAAGGATTAATTCCCGAAGTCTCTACAGTTGGGTTTATTTCTCCAGGATTAAATTTGTAATAAATACTATTTAAACCGTATTGAAGTTTTAATTTATCGTTTAAATAATATTTAAAATCATATTTTAAATTAAAATTCTGAATGCCAGAAACCCAGTCAAATTCAACAAAATTTAGCTTTAAATTGTAATAATAATCAGAATAAATTAAAGATAAATTAGAAAATAGTTTGTCTGAAAATAAATGATTCCATCTAAAATTTAAAACAGAATTGCCATAAGTGTTTTCAAAAGTGTCTTCAACTCTAAACACATCTCTACCAAAATATCCTGATAAGTAAATGTTATTTCGGTCGTTTATTTTATAACTCAGCTTTGTGTTTAAATCATAAAAATAAGCAATGTTTTCAATATCGAAAAGTGGTAAAAATAAATGCGCATAACTTGATCTGCCGCCAAAAAGAAAAGAGCCTTTGTCTTTTTTAATAGGCCCTTCGGCAAGCAGTCTACTCGCAACAATGCCAATACCACCATTTAGGTTAAATGCTTTACTATTTCCCTCTTTTTGATAAATATCTAAAACAGATGAAACGCGACCGCCGTATCTCGCAGGTATACCACCTTTATATAACCGAAGGTCTTTAATGGCATCTGGATTAAAAACCGAAAAGAAACCAAATAAATGTGACGAATTGTAAATAATTGCTTCGTCTAAAAGAATTAAATTTTGATCTGCCGAACCACCTCTAACATTAAAACCAGATGAGGCTTCTCCAGCATTAGTAACACCTGGTAGTAAAGTGATAGCCTTAATAATATCTGCTTCGCCTAAAACAACGGGGATTTTTTTTATGGTATTTGAGGTTAAAGTATTAACACTCATTTGTGGTTTGTTTATGCTTAATTTTTCAATATTATTAGTAATAATAACTTCATCTAAACTTTCGAGGGAGTTAACCAAACTTATGTTTTTGGAAATATCATTGTTCAGTTCTATAATTTCTGTTTTAGTTGTGTAGCCAAGGTAACTTATGATTACAGAGTAGGTGCCTTTAGGTAAAGTGATGGAATAAAAACCATATTCGTTAGTAGTTGTTCCTGTTCCCGTTTCTGGAAATATTATGTTAACACCAATTAGGGTCTCGTTACTTTTTTTTTCAGAAATAATGCCACTTAAAGTAAATTTTTCTTGAGCATTTAGAGAGGCACTATATAAAGATAGGGCAATAACAAGCCATAACATAAAGTTTTTCATTCAGCTTTTTTTATAAAAATATAAAAAAAGCTCCTAAGGTTAGGAGCTTTTAACAAAAGATATGTATTGTATGTTACAAGATACTGTTAAGCGTTTTGCTTGGTCGCATAGCTTGGTTTATCAAAGCTTCGTTTGGCTCATAGTAACCACCAATATGTATTGGTTTTCCTTGAATTTCTGTTAATTCATTAATGATGTTCGTTTCATTATCAGCTAATTGCTTTGCTAATATTGAGAACTCTTCTTTTAACGTTGCATCATTATTTTGACTTGCCAATTCTTGAGCCCAATACATGGCTAAATAAAAATGACTTCCTCTATTGTCTAATTCTCCAGCTTTGCGTGATGGACCTTTCTTATTTTCTAATAATTTTTCGGTCGCATCATCTAAAGTTTCGCTTAGTATTTTAGCTTTAGCATTATTATTTACTTCGCTAAAATGCTCTAATGACACAGCGAGTGCTAAAAATTCTCCTAAAGAATCCCAGCGTAAATGATTTTCTTCTAACAATTGTTGTACATGTTTTGGTGCAGATCCACCAGCACCAGTTTCAAATAATCCACCACCGTTCATTAACGGAACAATAGATAACATTTTTGCACTTGTACCAACTTCAAGAATTGGAAACAAATCAGTTAAATAATCTCGTAAAACATTACCAGAAACCGATATAGTATCTTTTCCATCTTTTAATCTTTCACAAGTAAAAATTGTAGCATCAATAGGTGATAAGATTCTTAAATCTAATCCTGAAGTATCGTGATCTTTTAAATACGTATTTACTTTTTTAATAAGTTCGGCATCATGCGCTCTATTTTTATCTAACCAGAAAACTGCTGGAGTTTGAGAAGCTCTAGCTCTTGTCACTGCTAATTTTACCCAGTCTTGAATAGGAGCATCTTTAACTTGACACATTCTCCAAATATCTCCAGTTTCAACAGTGTGTTCAATTAAAACTGTCCCGGAAGTATCAATAACACGAACCGTTCCGTTTGAAGTCATTTCAAAAGTTTTATCGTGAGATCCGTATTCTTCAGCTTTTTGAGCCATTAATCCAACATTAGGAACAGTCCCCATTGTTGTTGGGTCGAATGCTCCATGTTTTTTACAAAAATCTATAGTTGCTGTATAAATGCCTGCATAACTACTATCAGGAATTACTGCTTTGGTATCTTGTTGTTTACCTTCTGCGTTCCACATTTTACCAGAAGTACGAATCATTGCTGGCATTGAAGCATCAATAATGACATCACTCGGTACGTGTAAATTGGTAATACCTTTATCGCTATTTACCATCGCTAAATCTGGACCGTTTTTAAAAGCAGCTTTAATATCAGCTTCAATTTCTTTGCGTTTAGTTTCTGGTAATTCTTGAAGGTTACTTAGTAAATTACCAAATCCATTATTTACATCAACACCAATTTCTTCAAATGTTTCTTCGTATTTTGCAAATACATTTTTAAAGAAAGTACGTACCGCATGACCAAAAATAATAGGGTCTGAAACCTTCATCATAGTGGCTTTCATGTGCAATGAAAGCAATACATTTTTCTCTTTAGCATCAGCAATTTGTTCTTCTAAAAAGTTTAGTAAAGCTTTTTTATTCAATACTGTGGCATCAATAATTTCTCCTGGTAATAATGCCAAATTATCTTTTAGAATAGTTGTATTTCCGTTAGCATCAACATGTTCTATTTTTACAGTTGTAGCGTCTTCTAAAGTCACAGATTTCTCATTGTGTGCAAAATCGCCATGGCTCATAGTTGCCACATGTGTTTTAGAATTACTAGACCAAGCACCCATTGAATGTGGATTCTTTTTAGCGTAATTCTTTACTGCTCTAGGGGCGCGTCTATCTGAGTTTCCTTCACGTAAAACAGGATTTACAGCACTACCTTTAATTTTATCGTAGCGTAATTTTATGTCTTTTTCTGAATCTGTTTTTGGTTCATCTGGGTAATTAGGAATATTAAAACCTTGCGATTGTAACTCAGTAATTGCGGCAATTAACTGAGGAATTGAGGCGCTTATATTTGGTAATTTTATAATATTAGCTTCAGGTTTTTTTGCTAATTCGCCAAGAAATGTTAAATCATCCGAAACACGTTGGTCTTCATTTAAAAAATCTGGAAAAGTAGATAAAATTCTTGCTGCTAAAGAAATATCTTTAGTTTCAATGTTTATTCCAGAAGACTTTACAAAAGCTTTTACTATTGGTAAAAAAGAACGGGTTGCTAAAGCTGGCGCTTCATCAGTTTTTGTATAAATAATTTTAGACATTCGCCTTGTGTTTTTTATAGATTTATTACTTAAATAGGAGCAGAATTAACGATAACGTTTTCGCGATGCGAATATACAAAAATTGACTTTTAAAAACCTTTAAATTGATTGATGAAGTCAAGCAGGTTATAAATGATTTATTAGAATGATAAAAAAAGCTAAAGTCTGTAAGAAAATGATAAAATAGAAGTGTAGAAATTATAAAAAACAAAAGCCATATCACTATAGAATTTAATCTACTCTGATATGGCTTTCTTTGAAATAACATAACGTGATCTATTAGTATTGCTACTAAATCGGTTTTAATTTTCATAAAACCTTTTCAATTCAAGTACTATTATTTCAATGAAACATTTCGTGATGTAATTTTCAAAATGTATTGACTTATTACCAAAATGCTTCAGTTAATTGTTTTTCTTGATACTTTTTTGTTAGCCATCCATTTTCATGTATGGGAAACTCCAACGCATTGCTCTATTTATAGTATTCCCTTTCGTTAACTACTACTTTTCAAGCTTTCAGCTATACTAGATACCATCTACTTGCGTATGTGGGACTTTTTATAGCGTCATGGTTTTATGCTCACTCACGCATACACGTGGCACATCCAAACCTCAAAAAACAATTGTATATAAAGAACGTTACTCTATTTTAGACCTTAATGTAAATTCGCTTTTATACGAAACCAACCAGAGGTTGTTATTAATTTCTTTTGCTAATATATAATCACATTTTAAATAATCAAATTTTTTAAGCGATTAGATATCAACTATTTATAAACCAGACTTATTAACAAAAGTTAATAAAAAAAGCCCTGACATCTGTCAAGGCTTTTAAGTACTTTCGTAAATGATATTACTATGTTAACGTCTACGCTCGGTAATTCTAGCTTTTTTACCAGTAAGACCTCTAAAGTAGTAAATTCTAGCTCTACGTACTTTACCACGTTTGTTAACTTCTATTTTTTGTAATGCCGGTAAATTAACTGGGAAGATACGCTCTACACCAATAGTACCAGACATTTTTCTAATTGTAAAAGTTTCTGATGTTCCAGATCCTCTTCTTTGAATTACAACACCTCTAAAAAACTGAGTACGAACTTTTTCGCCCTCTCTAATTTCGTAAAATACTGTAATAGTGTCTCCAGCTGCAAATTCTGGTAAGTCTTTTCTTGTTACAAATTCGTCTTGTACAAATTTTACTAAAGATTCCATATCTTTAAATTTAATTATAATTAATTCAGAACAACATTCACGATTCTCGCCAGAGGTTAACCCGAAATTGGGTGCAAAAATAACTATTAATTAATAATCTGCAACGTTTTTATTTATATTTTTTTGGTGTTTCTTTTTGCTTAAAACTTAGAGCTAATTATTTAAGGTTTTGGTAGCAAAAAGTCAGGCTATTCGCTATATCTTTTTTTAACGTCATAGCGAGGACGAAGGACGTGGCTATCTATTAAATACAAGTTCTAAATTAAAGTTTGTATTAATTATTTAAAAAAAGGATGCCGCTGCTATCCTTAACACGGGCTTGGTAATGCTAAAAAAACTTTTTTGTAAAAAATTAAGTATTAGTTTGTTTGTTATATCCGCATGTTGGCGGTTCGTTTTTTATGTATTTCTGTTTTAAGTTGCATTTTTCGTTCCCCATTTAGCCATTTGTATTAAAATACTTTCTAATGACTTACCTTTTTTAGAAAGTTCATATTCTACTCTTGGTGGAACTTCGGGATGAGAAATCCGATTTATCAAGTCGTCCGCTTGTAATTCTTTAAGTTTTGCTATTAGCATTCTTTCCGAAACTCCGGTTAATCTATTTCTTAATTCACTATACCTTAATTTTTTTTCATCCAATAAGAATGCTAGAATACTAAGTTTCCATCGACCACTTAAGATTGAGTTTGTATATGCAATTCCACAATTTGCTTCTAATTGCTCCTTATTTATCGTATTGGTAGATGTTGTCTTTCTCATTTCTTACTTTTTTGTTAGTATCATACAATTTTGTATGTACTTTCAATTTGTAAATATAACTATTACTTTTGAACAAAATTATAATAGATATGAAAATTTTAGTACAAGTAGCCCATTGGATTTCTTATGGGTATTTAATTTATGCATTTGGCTATGCAAGTCTTTTCAAAGTTTTTCAAAAGGAAAGTATGATGGGAAATATGAGCAATTTTGGTTTTGGGAAAATATGGACTCTATTTATTGGTTATGGCGAATTGTTGGGTGTAATTGGTTTAGTTGTTGGATTTTGGATGCATCAAGTTAAAAACATATCAACTTTATGGTTATTGCCATTCGCAATTGGTGCATTAATGGTTCATTTCGCACATAATGATTATAAACACTTTTACACAGCTTTGTATTGTTGTATTGCTGGTATTATTTTACTTATTACGGATAAAAATTTCAAAGTAATATTAAAATGATTTAACCTCCGAAATTTTGAATGAACGCACGGTTTTAAAATGCACCACAATGTGTTTGTGTATGATTTCGTTGAGTGTTTCAGCAACTAATTTAGCAAATACAAACCGAATAGAAAATCCGCTAGGATTTTCGTAAGTAGGCGAGTACTAGCAATGAATTATACACGTGTTACCTGCTGGTTTTTTATTTTATGATTGTATTTATATTGAAATTTTCAGCTTCTTGTTCATTCAATATAAAGTGTCTGAAGGTGCCAACACTAAATTGACTTAAGTATTCAACAACTCCATTTTTGAATCTATGAATCTCTTCAGCATTTCCTATGTCAGAACGATAGACCATTATTAAAATCAAAGTAGGACTTCTTTTACTTGAATTAAAAATGTGATTTCGCATTCTTACCAAAGCGCTAAAAGACTTTTTTACAATGTCCATATTTAATCTTGTTTGTAAATATTTAACCTCAATAATTATATCTGGATTTTTCCTTTTATTATTTGGTGTTAAAACAATATCAGCCTCAAATTTATCGTCAATTTTTACATTTGCTTTTGGCTCATAAGCAAATGAATTAAACTCAATTATTTTATCATAAAAGAGTTTTTCCATTCCGATTAAGTTAGTTTTTAGTTTTTCAATTTCTTCTTTGCTTTTTGCTTTTGGTTTCTCATCTTTTATTTCTTCGTTTGAAGTGCTTTCTTGAATTTCTTCTTGTACTTCCATTTCTGCTTTTTCATCAATTTCCTCTGAATCCAATTGCTTTGTAGCTAGAAGTAACTCTAACTTAATTCCGTCTGTTTCATCTATACCATCTTGTTTTTTCTTCCATTTTTTAAAACCTATGAAAATTAATAAACACCCAAATAAGAATAATCCAATAGAAATAAGTGGAAGAGCTTTAATTACGATTAAATTCAAACTAATTCTGTTGTCAACAAGGTCTTTCGATGATTGAATTAATCCATTGTAGTCTGTTGATGATATTATACCTAATTCCTGTTTCATAAACAACCAAGGAATTATGAATGAAGAAGCTATAAAAATCAATCCTATAGATGTTAGGAATCTGTATAAATCTGAAAATTCAATTTTGTTTAGCATAATGTTTTTTCAACTTGCACATAACGTGTTTGGCTATGGTTTCGTTGCGTGAAAATCCGCGAGGATTTTCCGCCGTAAACCGAAGATAGCAAATTTGCGAGGACTTTCCGAGAGGAAAGTCAGAAGCAATGAACTATAGCCAGTGTTGTGTGTAGTACTTATTCAGTTTTTGGGTCAACTACCTCTATATTCATACTCGCCTTCATTAATCCCGGCATTTCGTAAACAAACCTTAAAAGCATTTCTGTAAAGGTCAAAATTAGTTTTGAGTCCTCTTCGGTTTTAAAATCAATTTTATGATTTGCTTCGTTTCCAAGTTTTCTAATTGAATCTACCCATTCTTTTCCATTGGGTGGGATAAAATTATTGTCATTTAAATAATTTACGTAATCAACAAATCCTTTTCCTTCTTTTGCTCCTTGCTCAACAGAAATATTCATTAATAATTTTCTGCAACAGATTACTGCTGATGTATATGCTCCAATAGTATAACAATCATTAGCTTCTAAAAATAATTTTTCAACATCTGGATTGCTTATATGCAAAATAGGGTTTCCAATTTTTGCTCCTGGTATTTGTTTTCCATAGTCAAAAAATGTAGGGCGTGTACAAAAATGACAAATATAAATATGCACTTTATTGTGGCTGGATGTTTGTACGGTTCCAGTATATCCGACTTGAGATGCTAATTGATGCCCACAATGTCCACATTTATATCCTTTAGAAGGGATATTTCCTGCGTTTGCCCAATTAAATTTATCCTTCATAGTCTTTTTTGTTTTGTATTACACACAACTTGTTATATCGTAATTTTTAGGTTTCATATCCCGTAAATAAGTCAGGATATAGTAACTTTTTTATCGTTGTTATCCCGTAAATATAATTGATTTTTCTTATAGAAATATACTAAAAAGCCGTAGTTTTTTGACTTATTCATTTTTTATAGTATTCAATAGGGCTATATATTTCTTGCTTGTTTTGATAAGCTTGATATGAATTAGTTTTTCTTATTAAAATTTAAAGCCAATAAAAACAAACCAATCCCAAAAATAAAAAAAGAAAATGCATTAAAAAAAGTAAGTGTTACTTGGGCATCTAATAAGGCTTCAGTTCCGTTTCTTGCAGCTATTGCGTTATAAATGAAACCACCAATAAAACCAATACTTGTTAAAACACTACCTAAAAGTAAAACAATCGTGGCAATAGTTCTCTTTTTTGCAAACATGATTATTGAAGCTATAAGAACAATTAAATGTACTAAACCACTAACTATACTAGCAGCTACTAACTGCAATTGTGTGTTATCCATATTTTCTATAGGTGTTATTTAAAAGTTAATCATCCAACAAATCTGGTCGTCGTTCTTTAGTGCGTAAATACGCTTGTTCTTCGCGCCATTTTTCAATTTCTGGTAAGTTACCCCCAAATAATAATTCTGGTACTTTCCAACCTTTATACTCACGAGGTTTTGTGTAAATTGGTGGTGCTAGTAAGCCATCTTGAAACGAATCGGTTAGAGCAGAGGTTTCATTCCCTAAAACTCCAGGAATTAGACGTATTATAGCATCACAAAGTACTGCAGCCCCCAACTCGCCACCAGACAGTACATAATCGCCAATAGAAATTTCTCGTGTAATAAAATGGTCTCGTACACGTTGGTCTACTCCTTTATAATGCCCGCATAAAATAATAATATTTTCTTTTAATGAGAGTTGGTTAGCAATGCCTTGTTTTAAGGTTTCGCCATCTGGTGTCATGTAAATAACCTCGTCGTATTTACGTTTAGATTTTAAAGCAGAAATACATTTGTCTATGGGCTCAACCATCATAACCATACCAGCGCCACCACCAAATTGGGTGTCGTCAATAGATTTATAATTATCAGAGGTATAATCGCGTAGATTGTGAAAATGAATTTCTACTAAACCCGCATCTATAGCACGTTTTAAAATAGAAGCTTCAAACGGACTTTTAAGTAATTCTGGTAAAACAGTTATAATATCTATGCGCATGGTATCGTGTTAAGAGGTACAAAGATAATTTAATTGTTTGGTATTTTTTGGTGAAGATTTTTGAAGGTTCGATTTAAGTAATTTCGACATAATTACTCATTTAAAGTTGAATATTTAGAATAAGTAAATACTCTATTTTAAAATAATGTTATCAATCTCTAATTTAAAAGCTTCATTTTTTTTATTCCCAATTAAAAATGCAATCATTTCTGCTTGTTTCCCTGGGTAATTTGGAGCATCTAATTTTCTGCCTCTAAAAGCAGGATGCATCGTGTTAAACGGTATTTCTATAAGTTGCCACTCTCCATTAGTAGTAAAAGATTTTATATAGGAATAGGAATCAATATTATTAGTTTTTATTCTGAACTGATAGGTTTTACCATCTCCTTTTAATTTAATTATAGTTTTGGAAAAGCGAGATACATCTTTTGTATCAAATGCATATTCTAGCATAGAAAACCCACCATTATTCTCTAAAGAAACATAACCTTTAAAAAAACCATTTTCATTTTTATTAATTGAAAACTCTCCATTAGAACGGCCACCCATAACAACATCATTAACAATACGCCAATTGTTAATATTACTTTTAGAATTAAAATTAAAAAGAGTCATAGTGGTTTGTAATATTATAAGATTTAGAATAATTAGAATCGTTTTTATCATGATATATTAATATTAGTTATTCTCAATATCACTAATATGATGCTCTAAAGCTTTTACCGAGATTTGTATCTCTATAATTAAAAGACCTAGTGATATTATTAATAAAAGTAGTGCAAAACCAAAAACCCATACCGCAATGTTATGTTGTTGTATATAAATTAAAAGCATAGTTAATACACAAAGCAACAAGCTACTAATACCAAAAATTTGCATAGACCGTGTTAAGTACAAGCGTTGTTTAATATTCTTTATTTGAGCAATTAAAACAGAGTCTTTTTTTTGGATATACTTATCGTGCAAGTTTCTTATTATTGATGCATAAGCCAAAAACCTATTGGTGTAAGCCAGCATAATTAACGAAATAGCTGAGAATAAGAGTGCAGGTGTAGTTAAAGTAAGTTGCTCCATATATAATAGTTTTTGCAAATTTATTGAATTTATTAAAGAATAACGATTTGCAATTTGGTACTTGTATAAGGTAATTTTATATTTAATGCATGCAAGAAAATTTTATACATTATATCTGGCAACATAAAAAGTTTAATGTTAATCATTTAAAAGGCACAAACGGAGAAGAGATTTCTATAGTTTCGGTTGGGCAACATAATAGTAATGCTGGACCAGATTTTTTTAATGCACAACTTAAAATTGAAAATCAGCTTTGGGCAGGAAATGTAGAAATTCATATCAAATCATCCGATTGGTTTTTGCATAATCATGAGTTAGATAAAGCTTACGATAATGTTATTTTACATGTTGTTTGGGAACACGATACCAATGTTTACAGAAAGGATAATTCAGTAATAGCAACTTTAGAGCTGAAAGATTATATATCTAAATCAGCATTAAATAATTACCAGTTATTATTTTCTAAAACGAATAAGTGGATTAATTGTGAGCACGATTTTGAAAGTATTGACGATTTTATGATGCAAAATTGGTTAGAACGATTATACTTTGAACGCTTAGAACGAAAATCTGAAGACATTCATCAATTATTAAAAGCATCAAAAAATGATTGGGAAGCTGTTTTGTTTAAAATGCTAGCTAAAAATTTCGGGCTAAAAGTAAATGCCGATGCGTTTTTAAGTTTAGCAAGCTCAACAGATTTTTCAATAGTTAGAAAACTACAAAACAATCAAACGAGTTTAGAGGCTTTGTTTTTCGGACAAGCCAATCTATTAAATATCAATGTTGAAGACGCTTACTTTCAAAGTTTAACTAAAGAATTTCAATTTTTAAAGCAGAAATTTACACTATCAAGTCAAAATGTAATACCTATTCAGTTTTTTAGATTGCGACCATCAAATTTTCCTACCATTCGCTTATCGCAATTAGCAAGTTTATATAATAATGAGCAAAACTTGTTTTCAAAAATTAATGAAATAAATTCTACTAAAGATTTTTATATGCTTTTTTCTGTAGAAACATCATCGTTTTGGGAATCACATTACACATTTGATAAAACTTCGAAAAAAATAAAAAAGAAACTTAGCAAAGCGTTTATAGATTTACTAATGATTAATACTATTATCCCAATAAAATTCGCTTATGTAAAGTATCAAGGCAAACAAGTAGATGGTGATATTATAAAACTAATACAAGACATATCTTCAGAAAAAAATAGTATTGTTGAGAAATTTAATGCATTAAAAAAAGTGTCAACTTCGGCTTTGCAATCTCAAGGATTGCTTCAACTAAAAGATGAGTATTGTAATAAAAATAAGTGCTTACAATGTGCTGTTGGTAATACACTTTTAAACAAAAAAACATAGAAATTTTTAAACTAAAAAAGGAAGTGTTAAATTGCGGCATGAACAACATTTACAAACCATTATTGTTTTTTCAAAAGCACGGATATTATGTTTGTCAACGTATCGCAGACCGGTTTGGTATTAGAGCCAAAGTCGTGCGTACCTCGTTTATGTATTTAACATTTGTAACTTTAGGTTTTGGTTTTGCACTCTATTTGTTTATGGCTTTTTGGATGCGTATTAAGGATATAGTTTACACAAAACGCTCATCTGTTTTTGATTTATGAATCCATTAATAAAGTTTTTTAGAACAAAAATATATACTGCGGTAATTCTGCTGATTCTTTTATTAGCTATTGGTGTTATTGGTTTTAAATCGATGTCTAATTACACCTGGATTGATGCGCTTTATATGACCGTAATAACCATTACTACTGTTGGTTTTAAAGAGGTTCATCCATTAGATGATGCTACTAAGATTTTTACTATATCATTAATTTTAATTAGTGTTTTTATTTTAGGTTATGCCTTATCTGTAATTACCGAGTATATTTTAAGCAAGAATAGTTTTGAAGAATTAAAACAAAAAAAGATGCAGAAAAAGATTGATAATTTAAAAAACCACATTATAATTTGTGGTTACGGAAGAAATGGTAAACAAGCTGCAACTAAATTATTAGCTTATAACAAACCGTTTGTTATTATTGAAAAAGATAAAGAACTGGTTGAAAAAGATGAAAACGATCTGACGCCTTTCGTTTTAGGTAATGCTAATGAAGACGAAACCTTAATGCAAGCTGGTGTAGATAGAGCATCCTGTTTAATATCGGCACTACCAAACGATGCAGATAACTTATTTGTAGTACTTTCTACAAGGCAAATAAATAAGGATATTAATATTATAAGTCGAGCCTCTCAAGAAACATCTTATAAAAAATTAAAACTAGCAGGTGCTAATAATGTTATTTTACCAGATAAAATTGGTGGCGATCATATGGCATCATTAGTAGTAGTTCCTGGCTTAATGGAATTTGTAGATAATCTTTCTATTGTTGGAAAATCTAACATAAATATTGAAGAGATTGCTATTGAAAAATTAACTAAAGAAATTAAAACCATTAAGGATTTAGATCTCAGAAAGAAAACAGGATGTACAGTTATTGGATATAAAGATGAAAACGGAGAATATATAGTAAATCCAGAAGCAGATTTAGACTTAGCACCTAATTCAAAAATTATAGTATTAGGTCGCCCAGAGCAAATAGATGTGCTTAATACTATATATGATATAAGTTAACAGATTCGTATTTTAACAATCAATTGTTTTAAAAAATCAATTATTTTTAGCATCTTGCTAGCTTTAAATACATATTCTTTAATAAAACTAACTAACAACAAATTCTTATGAAGAAGTATCTTCTTTCAATTTTCACATTAATATTACCATTTTTAACATTTGCACAAGAAGTAGAAAAAGGTTTAGACGAAAAAGTAAATGATGCCTTTATGCCAGTAGCAACTTGGTGGGAAGGTTTTGTTTTGACTACAGTTCCAATAGGTTCTTATAACATACCATTTGTCGTTATTCTTTTGGTTGCTGGAGCAACTTTTTTCACAATATATTTTAAGTTTCCAAGTTTCACAAAATTTGGATTAGCAATAAACACGGTTAGGGGTAAATATGATGAAGTTGAAGGTGGTCATGCTGCTGGAGATCCTAATATGGCAATTGATGGCGATATCCCAGATACTATTCGAGATGAAAGTAAAGAAGGAGAAGTAAGCCATTTTCAAGCGTTGGCAACTGCTGTTTCTGGTACTGTGGGTTTGGGTAACATTGCTGGTGTTGCAGTAGCTATTGCACTTGGTGGTCCTGGAGCTACATTTTGGATGATTGTTTGTGGCTTAATAGGTATGTCTACAAAATTTGTAGAATGTACACTTGGTGTAAAATATAGAGATGTTGGAGAAGACGGTACTGTATACGGTGGTCCAATGTATTATTTATCAAAAGGCCTTAAGGAAAGAGGCTTTTCTGGAATAGGAAAAGTACTTGCAGGTTTATTTGCTATACTTTGTGTTGGTGCTTCATTTGGAGGTGGTAACGCATTTCAATCTAATCAAGCTGCTGTACAATTAAGCTCTTTGTTTAATTTACAAGGTGGTGCAACCGGAGTAATTATTGGTGTTATTTTAGCTGTTTTAGTTGGTATTGTAATTATTGGTGGTATTAAGCGTATTGCAAGTATTACAGAAAAAATTGTACCATTTATGGCAGGTATATATGTGCTTGCGTGTTTAGTGATAATTTTTGCAAATTTCAGCTCTATTGGCGATGCTTTCGGACTAATATTTAATGGTGCATTTACACCAATGGCAGGACTTGGTGGTCTAGTAGGTGTTTTAATAGTAGGGTTTCAGCGTGCAGCATTTTCAAACGAAGCTGGTGCAGGTTCGGCAGCCATAGCGCATTCAGCAGTTAAAACAAATTATCCAGCATCAGAAGGTGTTGTGGCACTTTTAGAACCCTTTATTGATACTGTTGTTATTTGTACAATGACAGCTTTAGTTATCATCTTTTTCAATATTGATGGTACAAATATGCAAAGCGTATTTCCGTATGGCGGCGACGGAGCAAGTAATGTAATTTTAAATTCTGATGGCAGCTCAATTGGAGGTGTAGATTTAACATCTATGGCTTTCGATTCTGTAATTCCAGGGTTTTCATATATATTAACCATTGCGATTGTTTTATTTGCATTTTCAACTATGATTTCTTGGTCTTATTATGGCTTACAATCATGGAAATTTTTATTTGGAAAAGGAAAAACAGCAGATACTGTTTATAAAATTCTATTCTTAATTTTTATTGTTATCGGAGCAGCTGCAACATTAGATGCGGTAATTAAATTTTCTGATGCTATGATATTAGCTCTAGTGTTTCCAAATATGATTGGACTTCTGTTCTTATTCCCTAAAGTAAGAGAAGAAATGAATAAGTATGTGGGTGCTATAAAAGCGAGTAAAGAGGAATAAAAAATAATATAAAAGATAAGTTAAATGAAGTCCCATTTCACGTTTTCAAAAGAACAGCGAAATGGGATTTTTTTATTAATTCTACTTATAATAGTATTGCAATGCGTTTATTTTTTTGTTGATAAAGATTATCAAGACATCTCAGTAAATCAAGAAGAACTCGCAAAATTTCAAAAAGAAATTGACTCTCTTAAACTAGTTAAACTTGAAGAAAGGAAACCAAAAATATATCCTTTTAACCCTAATTATATAACCGATTATAAAGGCACTTCGTTAGGTATGTCAAACGAAGAAATTGACAGGTTACACGCGTTTAGAAAACAAAACAAATGGGTGAATTCTTCAAAAGAATTTCAAGAGGCAACCAAAATATCCGATTCACTTTTGAACACGATATCTCCATATTTTAAATTTCCAGAGTGGGTTGCAAATCCGAAACCAAAAACTAAGGCAACGGTCTACAATAACACACCAAAGACATTCGCTCAAAAACAAGATTTAAACACAGCAACCGCAAAACAATTACAAAGAGTAAATGGTGTTGGTGAATATTACTCAGAGCGCATTGTAAAATTCAGAAATAAATTTGATGGCGGATTTATTGCCGATGTTCAGCTTCAAGGTATTTACGGATTAACACCTGAAGTTATCGAAAAAATAACAAATCAGTTTACCGTTAAAACACCAAGAGCCATTAAAAAAATCGATATAAATAAAGCTGAATTAGAAGATCTCGTTACCATTCAGCACATCGATTACGATTTAGCACACGAGATTGTTGAGCAGAGAAAATTAAGAGACGGCTATAAATCGTTAAATGAATTAACAAAAGTTAAAGACTTTCCTGTAAATAAAATCGAGATAATTAAATTATATTTGTCGCTCGATTAATGCTATCGAATTGAAAGAAAAAAACGCTAATGAATACAATGTACTTCACCGAAGAGCATCAACTTTTTAGAAAAAGTTTACAAGATTTTTTAAACAAAGAAGTTGTTCCGCATATAGATAAATGGGAAAACGATGGAAATATCGAACGCTTTATTTGGAAAAAAATGGGTGATATGGGTTTCTTTGGTATCAATTACCCAGAAGCTTATGGCGGACTAAATTTAGATCTTTTCTATACCGTTATTCTTCTTGAAGAACTTCAAAAAATAAACTCTGGTGGTTTTGCCGCAGCAATTTGGGCGCACTGTTATTTAGCAATGACGCATCTTAATGCCGAAGGCAATCACGATATAAAAGAACATTATTTAACACCAAGCATCTCTGGAGATAAAATAGGATGTTTATGTATAACCGAACCTTTTGGCGGTAGTGATGTTGCAGGCATGCGCACCACTGCGGTTAAAAATGGTGAACATTATATTATAAACGGATCAAAAACATTTATTACCAATGGGGTTGTAAGCGACTATTTGGTAGTAGCAGCCAAAACAAATCCAGAATTAGGCAATAAAGGTATCAGTATTTTTGTTGTCGATAGAGAAACTACAGGCGTATCTGCAACCAAATTAGATAAGTTAGGTTGGCGTGCATCCGATACTGGAGAAATAGCTTTCGATAATGTTAAAATTCCAGCAACTAATTTATTGGGCGAAGAAAATAAAGGTTTCCCTTATATCATGCAGCATTTTTCGTTAGAACGTTTAATTATGGGAGTTAATGCACATGCTCGTGCAGAATACGCTTTAGAGTATGCGCTACAATACATGTCCGAACGTATGGCTTTCGGAAAAACTATCAATAAATTTCAAGCATTACGTCATTCAGTAGCAGAATTATATACCGATATGGAAATTTGTAAAACATTCAACTATGCAGTGGCTTACAGATTAAACAAAGGCGAGTATGTGGTAAAAGAAGCTTCAATGTCTAAGCTTAAATCTACTAAAATGGCAGATGAGGTTATCTACCAATGCCTCCAGTTTTTAGGTGGCTACGGCTATATGGAAGATTACCCCATGGCAAGACTTTTACGCGATAGCAGATTAGGACCAATAGGAGGAGGGACGTCTGAGATATTAAAAGAGATTTTAGCAAAAATAATCATCGATAAGAAAGACTATAAACCTGTTACATAAAAATTTAAATTTTTAATTGTTAATTATTAATTAGTTTTTATATTTGCACCCACAAAATCTAAAAGAGAGGAGGTTAAGACACTATGTTAATTATACCAATAAAAGAAGGGGAAAATATAGATAGAGCGCTAAAGCGTTTTAAAAGAAAGTTTGATAAAACTGGAACTAAACGTCAACTTCAAGTACGTAAGCAGTTTAATAAACCTTCAGTAGTACGTAGAGCGCAAATCCAAAAAGCGCAGTACATTCAAGGATTGAGAGATGCAGAAGATATTTAATAGCTTCTAAATTATAATAGAATTAAATTCCCGCATTTGCGGGAATTTTTTTATCCATCAATTTTTAAGTATTTTGATTATAAAGTTGCTGCTTAAATTTTAAACTTTTAACTTTAAACATTAAACTTATCAAATGGCCTTCAAATCATTTACAGAATATTTATTGCTCGAAAAAAACTATTCAGCATTAACAGTAAATGCGTATCAAACCGATTTAAAAAACTTTTTAGATTTCATAACAGCCAAATATGAAACCAACACTATTAATAAGGTAAACTATCCACAAATAAGAAGTTGGATAGTCTCCATGGTAGAAAGTGGTCTATCAAACAGAAGTATTAACAGAAAAGTTTCTGCATTAAACACCTATTACAAGTTTCTTTTAAAAATAGGTGAGATAAAAACCAATCCGCTTTCTAAACATAAAGCATTAAAAACTAGCAAGAAAATTCAAGTTCCCTTTTCAGAAAATGAAGTAATGACCGTTTTAAATGAATTACATTTTGAGAATGATTTTGAAGGGATTCGTAATAAATTAATAATTGAATTATTCTATTCCACAGGAATAAGACGTATAGAATTAGTAGAGTTAAAACTAACAAGTGTTAATTTAGATAATAAAACGGTAAAAGTATTAGGGAAGAGAAATAAAGAGCGCATCGTTCCGTTATTAAAACCGGTAGTACAAACGATAAGTAAGTATTTAATTTCAAGAAATGAATTAGAAAGTATTATAGATGATGATATCTTGTTTTTAACTAAAAAAGGAATTAAAGTTTACGAAACACTTGTTTACAGAATAATAAATGATTATTTTAGTTTGGCATCAGCTAAGGTTAAAAAGAGTCCGCATATATTAAGACATTCATTTGCCACTCATTTACTTAATCAAGGTGCCGATTTAAATGCTGTTAAAGAATTGCTTGGTCATTCAAGTTTAGCAGCAACACAAGTTTATACTCATAATAGTATAACCGAGCTTAAAAAAGTGCATGTAAAAGCACATCCAAGGAGTGAAAAATAAAATATTATTGTCTAACCAAAAAATAAAAGAATGAAATGAGTCATAATAATTTAAGTAGCTATTAGCTAAAAATAATTATTGGCGAATTACATCTTAGCAATTTAATAACCTAAAAAAAATAACAGATGAAAGTAAACACGCAATCAGTTAATTTTAATGCTGACCAAAAATTAATAGATTTTATTCAAAAACGAATGGATAAGTTAGATATGTTTTATGATAAAGTTATAAAATCTGATGTTTTTCTAAAGGTAGAAAACACTAGTGACAAAGAAAATAAAGTTTTCGAAGCTAGGGTAAGTGTTCCAGGAGATAGTTTTGTAGTAAAAAAACAATGCAAAAGCTTTGAAGAAGGAGCAGATATGGCTGTCTCATCATTAGAAAGACAGTTAAAAAAGCGAAAAGAAAAATTAAGAGCACATTTATAATAAAATTTATTAAAAAATGTTTTGAATAAAATAAAAAATCTATACATTTGCAGTCCGTTAGAAATAGCGGGCTTTTTTTATGCGTAAAAAGTGTAAAAAACGCCGATGTAGCTCAGCTGGCTAGAGCAGCTGATTTGTAATCAGCAGGTCGTGGGTTCGAGTCCCTCCATCGGCTCAAAAAGCGTAGATTTAAAAGGTGTGCGCAAAAAAGTTCTTAAAAAGATTGAAATAAGTTTAATTGGGGAGATACTCAAGCGGCCAACGAGGGCAGACTGTAAATCTGCTGACTACGTCTTCGCAGGTTCGAATCCTGCTCTCCCCACAAACTTTTTTCAAAATTTTATTGAAATATTGAAAACCAAACAAGTTTAAGCTTGTTAAAATTGCGAGAGTAGCTCAGTTGGTAGAGCGTCAGCCTTCCAAGCTGAATGTCGCCGGTTCGAACCCGGTCTCTCGCTCTAAAATTCCTGCGAAGGCAGGAAACTCTTCTTTCAGCTAATGCAATCTTTTAAAAAGATTATTTGAGAGAATAGGGAATAAAAACTTTACGCCGGTGTAGCTCAGGGGTAGAGCGTTTCCTTGGTAAGGAAGAGGTCACGAGTTCAAATCTCGTCATTGGCTCTATATTGAAGAGTATAAAAAAGAATACACTAATATTATTATATAACTAAGATTAAAATTATTTAAAAACATGGCAAAGGCAACTTTCGATCGTTCAAAACCACACTTAAATATTGGTACAATTGGACACGTAGATCACGGTAAAACAACTTTAACTGCTGCTATTACTAAAGTATTAGCTGATGCAGGTTTATCAGAAGCGAGATCATTTGATCAAATTGATAACGCTCCAGAAGAAAAAGAGAGAGGTATTACAATTAATACTTCACACGTAGAATATCAAACAGCTAACCGTCACTATGCTCACGTTGACTGTCCAGGTCACGCCGATTATGTAAAGAACATGGTTACTGGTGCTGCTCAAATGGATGGTGCTATTTTAGTGGTTGCTGCTACTGATGGTCCAATGCCACAAACTCGTGAGCACATCTTATTAGGTCGTCAAGTAGGAATTCCTCGTATCGTTGTATTCATGAATAAAGTGGATATGGTTGATGATGAAGAATTACTTGAGTTAGTAGATATGGAAATTAGAGATTTATTATCTTTCTATGAGTACGATGGAGATAATGGACCTGTAATTGCTGGTTCTGCTTTAGGTGCCCTTAACGGAGAGCAAAAATGGGTAGATACAGTAATGGAATTAATGGAAGCTTGTGATTCTTGGATTGAAGAGCCTTTAAGAGAAGTTGATAAAGATTTCTTAATGCCAATAGAAGATGTATTCTCTATTACTGGTCGTGGTACTGTTGCAACTGGTCGTATTGAAACTGGTATAGCTAACACTGGAGATCCTGTAGAGATTATCGGTATGGGTGCTGAGAAATTAACATCTACTATTACTGGTATTGAAATGTTCCGTCAAATATTAGATAGAGGTGAGGCTGGAGATAACGCTGGTATCTTATTAAGAGGTATTGAGAAGACTCAAATTTCTCGTGGTATGGTAATTACAAAACCTGGTTCTGTAACACCACACGCTAAATTTAAAGCTGAGGTTTATATCCTTAAAAAAGAAGAAGGTGGACGTCACACTCCATTCCATAATAACTACCGTCCACAGTTCTACGTACGTACAACTGATGTAACTGGAAATATTGCACTTCCTGATGGAGTAGAAATGGTTATGCCTGGAGATAACTTAACGATTACAGTTGAGTTAATTCAACCAATCGCAATGAATATTGGTCTACGCTTCGCAATACGTGAAGGTGGTAGAACAGTAGGTGCTGGTCAGGTAACTGAAATTTTAGACTAAATAAAAGTTTAATAAATATAGAGTCAAGGTATCGCGTATTTACGTGATGCCTTTTGACTTATATTTACGGGTTTAGCTCAGTTGGTAGAGCACTGGTCTCCAAAACCAGGTGTCGGGAGTTCGAGTCTCTCAACCCGTGCTAATAAAGAATAAATATAAATGACTGGAATTGTAAATTATATAAAGGAATCATTTGGAGAGCTAAAAAACAATGTGACATGGCCTACTTGGGCAGAAGCACAAAGTTTAACTGTTTTAGTTGCGGTATTTTCAATTATATTCTCTCTTGCAATATGGGGGGTAGATACAGTTTTCAGTAAAGTCATAACATTTTACTTTGATTGGATTAACCGTTAAAAATAAATTCTATGGCTGAAGTAAGTGAAAAAAAATGGTATGTTGTTAGGGCTGTAAGTGGTCAAGAAAACAAAATAAAAACCTATATAGAAAACGAAATTGCTCGTTTAGGTTTACAAGATTATGTTGATCAGGTATTAGTGCCTACCGAAAGAGTTGTTCAGATTCGTAATGGAAAAAAAATTCATAAAGAAAAAGTTTTTTTTCCAGGATATATAATGGTTCAAGCAAACTTAACAGGAGAAGTTCCTCATATTATAAGATCGGTTACTAACGTCATTGGGTTTTTAGGAGAAACAAAAGGAGGTGATCCTGTGCCGTTAAGACAATCTGAGGTAAACAGAATGTTAGGTAAAGTTGATGAATTAGCAGTAGAGGAAAGTGCTAATGTAGCCATACCTTTTACAAAAGGGGAAACAGTCAAAGTTATTGATGGGCCGTTTAACGGATTTGATGGTACGATTGAAAAAATAAATGAAGAAAAACGTAAGCTAGAAGTAATGGTTAAGATTTTCGGAAGAAAAACACCATTAGAATTAAGCTATATGCAAGTTGAAAAAGTATAATTAGTGTTACATTAAGATAGATGAATCTTTCGCTTCCAAAAGAGAGATACCATCAAAATTAAATTATTAAAAATGGCAAAAGAATTAGGTAAAGTAGTTAAGTTACAAGTTCGGGGAGGTGCTGCGAATCCATCGCCACCGGTTGGACCCGCTTTAGGAGCTGCAGGTGTTAACATCATGGAGTTCTGTAAGCAATTCAATGCCAGAACCCAAGATAAACCAGGTAAAGTATTACCAGTGGTTATATCTGTTTACAAAGACAAATCATTCGACTTTGTAATCAAAACTCCACCAGCAGCTGTTCAATTAATGGAAGCAGCTAAAGTGAAGAAAGGGTCTGGAGAGCCAAACCGAAAAAAAGTAGCTAAAGTATCTTGGGATCAGGTTAAAACCATCGCAGAAGACAAAATGGTAGATTTAAACGCATTTACTACAGAGTCTGCTATGAAAATGGTTGCTGGAACAGCAAGATCGATGGGAATAACTGTAACAGGAAAATTTCCTTCTTAATCTATTAAAGACATTAGAAAATGGCAAGATTAACAAAAAAGCAAAAAGAGGCTTTAGCAAAAATTGAAAAAGGTAAAATCTATTCTGTTGATGAAGCATCAGCATTAATAAAAGAAATTACTAATACTAAGTTCGACTCATCAATTGATTTGGCTGTACGTTTAGGAGTAGATCCTCGTAAGGCTAATCAAATGGTAAGAGGTGTGGTTTCATTACCTCACGGAACTGGTAAAGACATGAAAGTATTAGCATTGGTAACACCAGATAAAGAAGCGGAAGCTAAAGAAGCTGGAGCAGATTACGTTGGTTTAGACGAATACCTAGATAAAATCAAAGGTGGTTGGACAGACGTTGACGTTATTGTTACTATGCCAAGTGTTATGGGTAAATTAGGTCCTTTAGGGCGTGTATTAGGTCCTCGTGGTTTAATGCCAAATCCAAAGACAGGTACAGTAACTATGGATGTTGCTAAAGCAGTAAGCGAAGTAAAAGCTGGTAAAATAGACTTTAAAGTTGATAAAACAGGTATTGTACACGCTGCTATAGGAAAAGCATCATTTAGTGCTGATAAAATTGCGGGTAACGCAAATGAATTATTAACAACATTAATGAAACTAAAACCGACAACTGCAAAAGGAACTTATGTAAAAAGCATATTTATGTCTTCTACAATGAGCCCAAGTATTGCTGTTGATCCTAAAATTGGTTAATTAAGTTAAAACTTTTATTATGACAAGAGAAGAAAAATCATTAGTAATTAAGGAGTTAACTGCAGAATTAGCTAATAATGCAAATATCTATTTAGCAGATATTTCAGGATTAAACGCAGGTACAACCTCAGATTTACGTCGTGCTGCTTTTAAAGCTAACGTAAAATTAGCAGTAGTTAAAAACACATTACTTGAAAAAGCAATGGAAGCTTCAGAGAGAGATTTTGGAGAGCTTCCAACAGTTTTAAAAGGCAATACATCTGTAATGTATTCTGAAACAGGTAATGTACCAGCGAAGTTAATTAAAACCTTCCGTAAAAAATCAGATAAGCCTTTATTAAAAGGAGCATTTATTGAGGAAGCAGTTTATATTGGCGATGAGCAATTAGACATGTTAGTAGATATCAAATCTAAAGAAGAATTGATTGGAGAAATTGTTGGATTATTACAATCTCCTGCTAAAAATGTTATTTCTGCACTTAAATCAGGTGGAGGAACAATAGCTGGAATTATTAAAACACTTTCTGAAAAATCAGAATAGTATTAACAAGTACGCACTTATTACAAATATATTATTATTACAAAATTATTAAAACGATAGAAAAATGGCAGATTTAAAAGATTTCGCAGAACAATTAGTTAACCTTACTGTAAAAGAAGTAAATGAGTTAGCAACTATATTAAAAGATGAGTATGGTATCGAGCCTGCTGCTGCTGCTGCAGTTGCTGTTGCTGGTCCTGCTGCTGGTGGAGAAGCTGAAGAAGCTCAAACTGAATTTGATGTTATTTTAAAAGCGGCTGGTGGTTCTAAATTAGCAGTTGTAAAATTAGTTAAAGAATTAACTGGTTTAGGTTTAAAAGAAGCAAAAGGTTTAGTTGACGATGCACCAAGCGCTATCAAAGAAGCAGTTACTAAAGATGAAGCTGAAGCATTAAAAGCATCTTTAGAAGAAGCTGGAGCAGAGGTTGAGCTTAAGTAAGCTTAACAACTCAAAAACACAAAGGTTTAGGTCTGGAGTTATACGCTCTAAGACCTAGACCATTTTGCGTATAATAACATTATACCAAATAAATTATAAAATAGCATATAAACATCGAATAGTTTATAGTTGTTTAATTAACGTTTTAATACGTTTTCACTATTTATTTTTAATCATAATTCCGTCCATTGATGTTATCAACACAAGCTGAAAGATTAAATTTCTCGTCTATTGTAAATAGAACAGAATACCCAGATTTTTTGGATATTCAGATAAAATCCTTCCAGGATTTTTTCCAATTAGAAACTAAATCAGAAGAAAGAGGTGATGAAGGTCTTTACAACACCTTTATGGAAAACTTTCCAATCACAGATTCACGTAATCAATTTGTTTTAGAATTTTTAGATTACTTTGTAGATCCACCAAGATATGCTATTGAAGAGTGTATTGAAAGAGGTCTTACTTATAGCGTTCCGCTAAAAGCAAGGTTAAAGTTATATTGTACAGACCCTGAACATGAGGATTTCGAGACCATTGTTCAAGATGTGTATTTAGGAACTATACCTTATATGACGCCGTCTGGTACGTTTTGTATCAATGGTGCAGAGCGCGTAGTAGTATCTCAATTGCATAGATCTCCAGGAGTATTCTTCGGTCAATCTTTCCATGCTAATGGAACAAAATTATATTCTGCAAGAGTTATTCCTTTCAAAGGCTCTTGGATAGAATTTGCTACAGATATCAATCAGGTAATGTATGCATACATTGATAGAAAGAAAAAATTACCTGTAACTACACTTTTCCGTGCTATCGGTTTTGAAAGAGATAAAGATATTCTTGAAATTTTTGATCTTGCTGAAGAAGTAAAAGTTTCAAAATCTGGATTAAAAAAATATTTAGGGCGAAAATTAGCTGCTCGTGTACTTAATACATGGCATGAGGATTTTGTTGATGAAGATACAGGAGAGGTGGTATCTATCGAGCGTAATGAAATTGTGTTAGATCGTGATACGGTTCTTGATAAAGAAAATATTGAAGAAATTCTTGAAGCTGAAGTAAAAACTATTCTTTTACACAAAGAAACGTCTGAACAAGGCGATTATGCTATTATTCATAATACGCTTCAAAAGGATCCAACAAACTCAGAAAAAGAGGCTGTTGAACATATTTATAGACAATTACGTAATGCTGAGCCGCCAGATGAGGAAACAGCGCGTGGTATTATAGATAAATTATTCTTTAGTGACCAACGCTACTCTTTAGGAGAAGTTGGACGTTATAGAATGAATAAAAAATTACAGTTAGATATTGGAATGGATAAGCAAGTGCTTACCAAAGAAGATATCATAACTATCATTAAATATTTAATCGAGCTTATTAACTCAAAAGCAGAGATTGACGATATTGATCACTTATCTAACCGTCGTGTACGTACAGTTGGTGAGCAATTATCTCAACAGTTTGGAGTTGGTTTAGCACGTATGGCACGTACAATTCGTGAGCGTATGAACGTTCGTGATAATGAGGTCTTTACACCAATAGATTTAATTAATGCTAAGACGTTGTCGTCTGTAATTAATTCTTTCTTTGGAACAAATCAGCTGTCACAATTTATGGATCAAACCAATCCTCTTGCAGAAATTACGCATAAGCGTCGTTTATCTGCACTTGGACCAGGAGGTTTATCTAGAGAGAGAGCAGGTTTCGAGGTGCGTGATGTTCACTATACACACTACGGGCGTTTATGCCCAATTGAAACACCAGAGGGACCAAATATTGGTTTAATATCTTCACTATCAGTATATGCGAAAGTGAATTCTATGGGATTCATTGAAACACCTTATAGAAAAGTAACGGATGGTGTTGTAGATATTAAAAATGCTCCAATATATTTAAGTGCTGAAGAGGAAGAAGAAAAATTAATTGCACAAGCAACTGTAAAAGTTGATGATAATGGAAAGATATTACATGATAAGGTAATTGCTAGAATGGAAGGTGACTTCCCAGTAATAGAGCCAACAGCTGTAAACTATACAGATGTTGCACCAAATCAAATTTCATCTATATCTGCATCTTTAATTCCGTTTTTAGAGCATGATGATGCGAACAGAGCCTTGATGGGATCTAACATGATGCGTCAGGCTGTGCCATTATTAAGAGTAGATGCACCAATTGTTGGTACAGGATTAGAAAGACAAGTAGCATCAGATTCTCGTGTATTAATAAATGCAGAGGGTAATGGAGAAGTATTATATGTTGATGCAAACGAAATAAAAATTCAATACGAACGTACCGAAGATGAAGCTAAAGTAAGTTTTGATAGTGATATTAAATCTTATGAGTTAGTAAAATTCAGAAAAACAAACCAAGGAACTTCTATCAACTTAAAACCAATTGTGGTTAAAGGCGATAAAGTTACTAAAGGTCAAGTTTTATGTGAAGGTTACGCAACTCAAAAAGGAGAATTAGCTTTAGGTAGAAATATGAAAGTGGCATTTATGCCATGGAAAGGATATAACTTTGAGGATGCGATTGTAATTTCTGAAAAAGTGGTTCGTGAGGATATTTTTACATCTATACATATTGATGAGTATTCTCTAGAAGTTAGAGATACAAAATTAGGTAACGAAGAGTTAACTAATGATATTCCTAACGTATCTGAAGAAGCAACTAAAGATTTAGATGAACACGGAATGATTCGTGTTGGAGCCGAGGTTAAACCTGGCGATATTCTTATTGGTAAAATTACACCAAAAGGAGAATCAGATCCAACTCCAGAAGAAAAATTATTACGTGCTATATTCGGTGATAAAGCGGGAGACGTTAAGGATGCTTCTTTAAAAGCTTCGCCTTCATTAAATGGTGTTGTAATCGAAAAGAAATTATTCGCTAGAGCAGTAAAAGATAAGCGTAAAAGAGCACAAGATAAAGATGATATTTTACAATTAGAAGGTATATATGATGCTAAGTTTGATGCTTTAAAAGATGTTTTAATCGAAAAACTTTTTGCTATTGTAAATGGTAAAACGGCTCAAGGTATTTTTAATGATTTAGGTGAAGAAGTATTACCAAAAGGTAAAAAATTCACACTTAAAATGTTAAATGCAGTTGATGATTATGCACATTTAGTGTCTGGGAAATGGACAACAGATGATCATACAAATCAATTAGTTGCAGATTTAATTCACAACTACAAGATTAAAGAAAACGATTTACAAGGGTCGCTACGTCGTGAGAAGTTTACTATTTCTGTGGGTGATGAGTTACCAGCAGGAATTATCAAATTAGCTAAAGTTTATATCGCTAAAAAGCGTAAACTAAAAGTAGGTGATAAAATGGCAGGACGTCACGGTAACAAAGGTATTGTTGCTCGTATTGTTCGTCAAGAAGATATGCCTTTCTTAGAAGACGGAACGCCTGTTGATATTGTATTAAATCCACTAGGTGTACCATCTCGTATGAATATTGGTCAGATTTATGAAACTGTTCTTGGATGGGCAGGTCAGAAATTAAATCGTACGTATGCAACACCAATTTTTGATGGTGCTACAATAGATCAAATTAACGAATTTACAGATGAAGCTGGAATTCCACGTTACGGACATACTTATTTATATGATGGAGGGACAGGACAACGTTTCGATCAGCCAGCAACTGTTGGTGTGATTTATATGTTGAAACTAGGACACATGGTAGATGATAAAATGCACGCACGTTCTATTGGACCTTACTCATTAATTACACAACAACCATTAGGTGGTAAAGCACAATTTGGTGGTCAGCGTTTTGGTGAGATGGAAGTTTGGGCACTTGAGGCTTATGGTGCATCAAGTACTTTAAGAGAAATCTTGACTGTTAAATCTGATGATGTAATTGGTAGAGCTAAAACTTACGAAAGTATTGTTAAAGGTGAGCCAATGCCAGATCCAGGATTACCAGAATCATTCAACGTACTTATGCACGAATTGAAAGGTTTAGGGTTAGACATCAGATTAGAGGAGTAATTAATTAAATTCATTTCAACCATATATTATGGCAAGAAAACAAGATAAGAATACAGTAAAGAGGTTTAATAAAATCTCCATTGGTTTAGCATCACCAGAATCTATTTTAGCAGAATCTAGAGGTGAAGTTTTAAAACCAGAAACTATCAATTATCGAACTCACAAACCAGAACGTGACGGTTTGTTCTGTGAGCGTATTTTTGGTCCTGTAAAGGATTATGAATGTGCATGTGGTAAATATAAAAGAATTCGCTACAAAGGTATAGTTTGTGACCGTTGTGGTGTTGAAGTAACAGAAAAGAAAGTACGTCGTGATAGAGTAGGACATATTAATTTAGTAGTTCCTGTAGCACACATTTGGTACTTCCGCTCTTTACCAAACAAAATTGGTTATTTATTAGGTCTACCATCTAAGAAATTAGATATGATTATTTACTACGAACGATATGTAGTAATTCAACCAGGTAACGCTAAGAATGAAGAAGGTGAGCCAATACAAAAAATGGATTTCCTTACAGAAGAAGAATACCTAAACATTTTAGAAGAACTTCCTCAAGATAATCAATACTTAGACGATTCAGACCCTAATAAGTTTTTAGCTAAAATGGGTGCTGAATGTTTGATAGACTTATTAGCAAGAATTGATTTAAAAGAGCTGTCTTATGAATTACGTCATAAAGCCAACACAGAAACGTCTAAGCAACGCAAAACTGAAGCTTTAAAACGTTTACAAGTTGTTGAAGCGTTACGTGAATCAAACAATAACAGAGAGAATCGTCCTGAATGGATGATTATGAAAGTTGTGCCAATTATTCCACCAGAATTACGTCCGTTAGTGCCGTTAGATGGTGGTCGTTTTGCAACCTCAGATTTAAATGATTTATACCGTCGTGTAATTATCCGTAACAACCGTCTTAAAAGATTGGTTGAGATAAAAGCACCAGAAGTAATTTTACGTAATGAGAAACGTATGTTACAAGAATCGGTTGATTCATTATTTGATAACACACGTAAATCATCAGCAGTAAAAACCGACTCTAACAGACCGTTAAAATCTTTATCAGATTCGCTTAAAGGTAAGCAAGGGCGTTTCCGTCAAAACTTACTTGGTAAACGTGTTGATTATTCTGCACGTTCGGTAATTGTTGTTGGACCAGAATTAAAATTATTTGAATGCGGATTGCCAAAAAATATGGCAGCAGAATTATACAAACCTTTTGTAATTAGAAAATTAATTGAAAGAGGTATTGTAAAGACTGTAAAATCTGCAAAGAAAATTATAGATAAAAGAGAACCAGTGGTTTGGGATATATTGGAAAATGTTCTTAAAGGACACCCAGTATTACTAAACCGTGCGCCTACGTTACACCGTTTAGGTATACAAGCATTCCAACCTAAATTAATTGAGGGGAAAGCAATTCAGTTACACCCATTAGTATGTACTGCATTTAATGCCGATTTTGATGGTGACCAGATGGCTGTGCATTTACCACTTGGGCCAGAAGCTATTTTAGAGTGTCAATTATTAATGTTGGCATCACACAATATCTTAAATCCAGCAAATGGTTCGCCAGTAACTGTACCTTCTCAAGATATGGTGCTTGGTCTGTATTATATGACTAAGTTACGTACCTCTACTCCAGAAGTTTCTGTTAAAGGTGAAGGTTTAACTTTCTATTCTCCAGAAGAAGTTGTCATTGCTTTTAATGAGCAAAAAGTAGACTTGAATGCAGGCATTAAAGTTAGAACGATTGATCTTAATGAAGATGGTAAACTTGATAAAATGATTGTTGAAACTACTGTAGGTCGTGTGTTGTTTAATCAACATGTACCACAAGCAGCTGGATATATTAATCAAGTACTTACTAAAAAGTCTTTAAGAGATATTATTGGAAACATTCTTAAAGTAACATCTGTTCCTGAAACAGCTGATTTCTTAGATGCCATTAGAACGTTAGGATTTAAGTTTGCATTCCAAGGTGGATTATCATTTAGTTTAGGTGATATTATTATTCCGCCAGAAAAGCAAGGTATGATTGATAAAGCTAACGGTTTAGTTGATGGTATTACAGGAAACTATAACATGGGACTTATCACTAATAACGAACGTTACAATCAAGTTATTGATATTTGGACTTCAACTAATGCAGAATTGACTGAATTGTCAATGAAGCGTATTCGTGAAGACCAACAAGGATTTAATTCTGTGTTTATGATGCTTGATTCTGGAGCTCGTGGGTCTAAGGAACAGATTCGTCAGCTTACAGGTATGCGTGGATTAATGGCAAAGCCTAAAAAATCTAACGCAGGTGGAGGAGAAATTATCGAAAACCCGATTCTTTCTAACTTTAAAGAAGGGCTTTCAATTTTAGAATACTTTATCTCTACTCACGGTGCACGTAAAGGTCTTGCCGATACTGCACTTAAAACTGCAGATGCTGGTTACTTAACACGTCGTTTAGTTGATGTATCTCAAGATGTTATTATTAACACTGAAGATTGTGGTACGTTAAGAGGAGTTGAGGTTGAACCATTAAAGAAAAACGATGAAGTTGTTGAAACTTTAGAAGAAAGAATTGTTGGACGTGTATCTTTAAACGATGTTCATAATCCTTTAACAGATGAGTTGTTAGTTTCTGCTGGACAATTAATTGAAGATGATATTGCAAAAGCTATTGAAGCATCACCAATCGATTCTTTAGAAGTGCGTTCTGCATTAAGTTGCGAAGCATTAAAAGGTATTTGTGCTAAATGTTATGGGCGTAATTTAGCGACAGGGAAAATGGTTCAACGTGGTGAGGCTGTTGGCGTAGTTGCTGCACAGTCTATTGGAGAACCTGGTACGCAGTTAACATTACGTACATTCCACGTAGGTGGTATTGCTGGTAACATTTCTGAAGAGAATAAATTAGCTGTTAAGTTTGATGGTATAGCAGAAATAGAAGATTTAAAAACAGTTAAAGGTAAAGATAGCGAAGGGAATGAAATTGATATTGTAATTTCTCGTACGTCTGAACTTAAATTAACAGATAAGAAAACAGGTATTGTATTAAGTACTAACAACATTCCTTACGGTTCTACCATTTATGTTAAAAATGGTCAAGCATTAAATAAAGGCGATGTAGTTTGTTCTTGGGATCCATATAACGGTGTAATTATTTCAGAGTTTGCTGGTAAAGTGAAGTATGAAAACATCGAACAGGGTGTTACTTATCAAGTTGAAATTGATGAACAAACAGGTTTCCAAGAAAAAGTAATTTCTGAATCAAGAAATAAGAAATTAATACCAACACTTCATATCGAAGATGGTAAAGGCGAAACTATTCGTTCTTATAACTTACCAGTCGGAGCGCATTTAATGATTGATGATGGAGAGAAAATTAATATTGGTAAAATTTTAGTTAAGATTCCTCGTAAATCTGCAAAGGCAGGAGATATTACAGGAGGTTTACCACGTGTAACTGAGTTATTCGAAGCACGTAATCCTTCAAACCCAGCAGTAGTTAGTGCTATTGATGGTGTGGTTTCTTTCGGAAAAATTAAGCGTGGTAATCGTGAGATTATTGTAGAATCTAAAACAGGAGATATTAAGAAATACTTAGTTAAATTATCTAATCAAATTCTTGTTCAAGAAAACGATTATGTAAAAGCTGGTATGCCTTTATCTGATGGTTCTATTACGCCTAACGATATTTTAAATATCAAAGGACCATCTGCGGTACAACAATATTTAGTTAACGAAGTACAAGAAGTATATCGTTTACAAGGTGTGAAAATTAATGACAAACACTTTGAGGTTGTAGTAAGACAGATGATGCGTAAAGTTAGAATTATTGATTCTGGTGATACTATTTTCTTAGAAGATCAATTAGCTCATAAAGCAGATTTCATTAAAGAAAATGATGAAATTTTTGGAATGAAAGTTATTGAGGATGCTGGAGATTCAACAAATCTTAAAGCTGGTCAAATTATTTCGCCTCGTGAGTTAAGAGATGAAAATTCTATTTTACGAAGAGAAGATAAAAATCTTGTAGTTGCAAGAGATGCACAACCTGCAACAGCAACGCCTATATTACAAGGTATTACAAGAGCTTCGCTTCAAACTAAATCATTTATTTCTGCGGCATCGTTCCAAGAAACCACTAAGGTTCTTAACGAAGCAGCCGTAGCAGGTAAGGTAGATTCTTTAGAAGGGCTTAAAGAAAATGTAATTGTTGGACATAGAATTCCAGCAGGTACAGGTATGCGTAACTATACGGATATTATTGTAGGTTCTAAAGAAGAATTCGACGAAATGATGCAAGTAAAAAAAGAATTAAATTATAATTAATTGTTATTCCTGCGAAGGCAGGAATCTATAAACAAAAGCCTTCATGTGTATTAACTTGAAGGCTTTTTATTTTTAAAACATAAACATTATGGCAGAAGAAAAAGACAAACAAAAGCAAGGTCAAATAAATATTGAATTGGATGAAACTGTGGCTGAAGGTATATATTCTAACTTAGCTATTATCAATCACTCTGTATCTGAGTTTGTTGTAGATTTTGTTAGTATTATGCCGGGAGTACCTAAAAGCAAAGTGAAGTCTAGAATTATTTTAACACCTCAGCACGCTAAACGTTTGCTAAAAGCTTTAAACGATAATGTTTCTAGGTTTGAAAATGCCCATGGTGAAATTAAAGATTATGAACAACCTCCGATTCCATTAAACTTTGGGCCAACAGGACAAGCATAAACAAAAGCCTTTAAAAAATTAATTTTTTAAAGGCTTTTGTTATTTTATATTCTATAATTTATTATGCGACTTCTTTATTTACATGAAATTGCAGCGCACCAGAAGGGCACTTTTTTATTTGCTTGATAATTTTTTTAGTAGAAGCTCCATCTAAGTCTATCCAAGGAATAACAGAATCTCTAAAAACATTGGAAAGGTCTTTTGCACAACGCTCTGCATTAATGCACACACAAGGTTTATAGGTTACAGTAATATCTGAATTACTGAAAACATTTGCATTTGTTTCCATAAGTAGGTCATATTTGGGGTTATGATTCTGTTTTAAATGTATATAACTTCAAAACTTAAAACTTAAAATAATCGTTTAAATGTATAAAAATAAAGATGAAATACAAGTTTTTGAAGTAATAATCGATGAACTACATACTTAAATTACTCAAATTCAGATGTAAAATGAAATTTAATATTTGGATATTTTTGTTGAGTCATTTGTAAAGAAAACGAAGAATCTGCCAAAAAGACTAACTGATTTTGTTTGTCTTTAGCAAGAAAGCGTTGTTTAACCCTAACAAATTCTTTGTGCTCATCACTATTTGAGTTTTTAGGATCTACCCAGCAGGCTTTAAATACATTTAAGTTTTCGTAAGTACATTTTGCTCCGTATTCGTGTTCTAATCTATACTGAATCACCTCGTACTGCAGTGCACCAACAGTTCCAATTACTTTTCGTCCATTAAGCTCTAAAGTAAATAATTGTGCTACACCTTCATCCATTAATTGATCGATACCTTTAAAAAGTTGCTTCGATTTTAATGGATCTGCATTATTAATATATCTGAAATGTTCTGGAGAAAAACTTGGTATACCTTTATAATTGATGCTTTCCCCTTCGGTAAGGGTATCTCCAATTTTAAAATTTCCTGTATCGTGTAGTCCAACAATATCTCCCGGATAAGATATATCCACAATTTCTTTTTTCTCAGCAAAAAAAGCATTTGGGCTAGAGAATTTCATTTTCTTGTTATTTCTAACGTGTAAATAAGGTTTGTTTCTTTCAAATTTACCCGACACAATTTTAATAAAAGCTAAACGATCTCTGTGATTTGGATCCATATTAGCATGAATTTTAAAAACAAAACCAGAAAATTTATTTTCATCAGGTTTCACCAGTCGTTCTTCACTTTGTTTTGGTCTTGGCTTAGGAGCTATTTCTACAAAACAATCCAGTAATTCTCTTACTCCAAAATTGTTTAATGCAGAACCAAAAAACACGGGTTGTTGATTGCCTTGCAAATATTCATCTTTATCAAAATTCGGATAAATACCTTCAACCAATTCAATTTCTTCCCTTAGTGTATTTGCTGCTTTTTCTCCTACTAATGTATCTAATTCTGAAGAAGACAAATCTGAAATTTCGATAGTCTCTTCAATATCTTTTCTACTATCACCACTAAATAAATTAACGTTTTTCTCCCAAATATTATAAATACCTTTAAAATCATAACCCATTCCAATAGGGAAACTTAGCGGCACTACTTTTAGTCCTAATTTTTGTTCAATTTCATCTAATAAATCAAAGGCATCTTTACCTTCTCTATCCATTTTATTAATGAATACAATCATAGGGATATTGCGCATGCGGCAAACTTCAACTAATTTTTCGGTTTGCTCCTCAACACCTTTGGCCACATCAATAACCACAATAACGCTATCTACAGCAGTAAGCGTTCTAAAGGTATCTTCGGCAAAATCTTTGTGCCCTGGTGTATCAAGAATATTAATTTTAATCCCATTATATTCAAAAGCCAAAACCGAAGTTGCTACCGAAATTCCACGCTGACGTTCAATTTCCATAAAATCACTCGTCGCCCCCTTTTTGATTTTATTACTTTTTACAGCCCCAGCTTCTTGAATAGCACCACCAAACAATAACAATTTTTCTGTTAGCGTTGTTTTACCAGCATCTGGATGCGAAATAATACCAAAGGTTCGTCTGCGTTGTATTTCTTTTAAAAAACTCATAGATTTTTTTACAAGTCGCAAAAATAGAAATTAAGGAGTATCGCTCCTATTTTTGTTAAGTAAATTTTAGAATTAATATTCTAAAAATCACTTAAAAATATATTTCTAGTTATAGGTTTACAATTGAAATTAAGATTTGTGAAATTGTTTAATAAAGCTTTGGTTTTTTTAACATTATCCAATACTTTAGCAATATTAACATTTGTTAATATTTAATTACAAGGGTATAAACATTAATAGTTTAAAATCTTTTTTAAGCTTCCTCTCATATAAATTATTAAGAAGCTTTGTATCTACTGCTAATGAGTAATGTTTTTAAAACTTCCATATTAATTATAACGCAATTATTGCTTGTAATTAGTTTTTATGCTCAAAATAATTCTGAAAATTTAAATAATAAGATTGAGAACTTTATTATTAGTAAACAAATAGATTCAGCTAAATCATATATTTCAAAACAAACTCAAAAACCTTATTGCGAATTATTAAATAGAATTGTTCAAAACAAGGCTAATAATTCAGATTATCTTCAATTTATATCTAGGCTCCATAATCGAACAGACTTGAATTACCAAGATGTATCTAATTATATTAATACAACAATAAAGGCATCTGTTAATTTGAAAGAAATAGATTATAATTTTGTAAAAATTAAATGGTTGCAAATTTCAAAATTACGAGATGAAATTAACATGGCTGAAGCCAATAAAGAACAAAACAAGCTAGAACGTTATGTAAATAAATTTAGCGACAAAGACATTAATGTTGCTAAATCTAAATTACTAATAAGTATACATGAAATAGTCTTGTACCAAATACAAAACGATGTAGAAAACGGTAAATCGTTATGCTTAAAAAGTCTTGAAAAAGCAAAAAAACTTGAGGATAAAGAATTAATTATAGCCTTTTTATATCATTTATGTGACTTTTATATAATTGAAGGTGAGTTAGATAAATATATAAATATAAGCGAAGAAAGTTTGGATATTGAAAATGACTTGAAGCCAAAGAGCTCGTATTATGTGGGCACGCTTATTCATTTAATTGACGCTTATGTTTATAAAGGAGACAACAGCAATCGTGTTGAAGAATTATTAGCTGAACTATATGATAATGAACATACAAGAGTATTAAGCTATTCGTTGTATGCCAAATATTTGGGTACTTTATCAACAGACTCTCCAATTAAAGAATCAATATTTGATCAATTTGAAGTATCTAATATAGTTGAGTTTTGCGAAAAAATAGAAAAACTAAGTGAGGAACGATTAAACCCGAATGATTTTTTTCATGTTCTTAATGAAAGCGCAAATACATTAGCTAAATTAGATTTTTTCGAAAAAAGTATTTATTACAAAGACAAGTGTGTTACGTTAACAAGAAAAATTTATTCGGAAGATTTATCAAATGCTTTAGCTAATTTTAAGACTCAACAGGCTGTAAAAAGTAAAGAGTTAGAATTAAAGCATGAGAAGGAAACAACAGATTTATATATTGTTATCATAACATTAGTTTCTATTGTATTACTGGCATCAATTTTATTTATAAGACGCATAGGGAAACAATCTAAAATACTTAAAATTAAAAATAACCAAATAAATAAAACACTAAAAGAAAAAGAATTACTTGTTAAAGAGGTTCATCATCGAGTTAAAAATAATTTCCAAATAGTATCTAGTTTGTTGGAATTACAAGCACAAGGAATAAATGATGAGAAAGCTTTAGAGTTTATTGTGGATAGTAAAAATAGAGTAAACTCTATGGCTTTAATACATCAAAAGTTATACAATAATAATGAAAATTCTGTAAACTTTAAAGATTATGTAAAGCATTTAATATTAGGGTTATCGGCTTTTGATGATGTAAATAAAAAAGTAAAAATTGATACAGATATAGATGAAGTGTTTTTTGATGTTGATACAGCAACACCACTAGGTTTAATAATTAATGAATTAATTATTAATGCATATAAACATGCATTTAAAGAAAAGAATAAAGGCTATTTATTAGTGTCTATAAAAAAAATTGATGATGAAAGCTATAAGCTATTGGTACGTGATGATGGACATGGGATTTGTAATGAAGAAGATATCGATAAAATCAAAAAATTTGGATTGCATTTAGTTTTAAGGCTAGTTAAGCAATTACAAGGGAATTTGAAATTTGAAAATGATAACGGATTAAAGATTTCAATTATTTTTAAAGATATAAATGCTAGAAAAAAAATTGACTAATTTTTAAATAGAATTATTATTTGACAGAAGTATGGATAAAATAAAAATTTTAGTCGTTGAAGACGAGATCATTATAGCAGATAATATTTGTAGTACATTAAAAAATATAGGATATACAGTTTTAGAACCAGCAATAAATTATTCTGAAGCTATACAAATTATTGAAACTCAAAAACCAGATTTAGCAATATTAGACATTCAGCTTTCTGGAAAAAAGACAGGCTTAGAGTTGGCAAAAAAAATTAAAGAAGAATATAACTTTCCCTTTATTTTTTTAACCTCAAACGCAGATGTTGTTACAATAAATGAAGCTAAAAAATTAGCACCTCCTGCTTATTTAATAAAGCCTTTTACAAAAGACGAACTCTATGCTTCCATAGAAATTGTTATTCATAATTATACTGAAAACAAAGACAAAGCTAATAACGAAGCTTTAATTATAAAAGATTCTATTTTTGTTAAAGAAAAAGGAGCTTTAGTAAAAGTTATTTTAGAAGATATTTTATATATAAAAAGTTCACACATATATATAGAGATTTTTCTAAAAAGTAAACAAAAGTATATTGTTCGTTTTAGTTTAAACGAAATAATAGATAAATTACCAAGTAGTTTTATTCGAATACATAGAGGGTTTATAATTAATTCTATGTACTTAATACAAATAAATAACTCTTCATTAAAAGTAGGCGATGAGATTCTTCCCATAGGAAAAACCTATAAACTAAATATTTTAAATAAAATTAGTTCAATTTAAAGTATACCAAAAAGCATTTAATCATAACTATTACATCCATTTTATGTTTTTAGAACATTTTAACACCGTTTTAGAACATTAAAGGAGTAAAAAACACAATATCAGATTACATTTACATCGATTAAATGCTTAAAATTAATGATTAAGTGTTAAAAACATCGATTAAATGTTTTTTTTACACATAATGATAGTTAATAAAAATTACATCTCAGCAACAAACTATATCTCGACAATAAATGAAAAATTTTATTAAACAACAACTACTTAAACAAGAAGCTAAGAAACATCTAAACCTAAAACATGCTCTATTAGTGTTTTTAGCATTTGGGTATTCAGCTTTCGGGCAGTATTCATGTCCACCTTTACCTTTTACTAATCAATCTGAGTTATTAATAGCTGGATATCACAGTACTATGGCAAGAACAACAACAGGTCTTGAAGTATGGGGCGATAAAATGGGAGCTAATGGATCAACTATATATTCCCATCAAGATGTTACTCCAGCAAATGGCTATAATTATACAGGATATATTTTATTAGCGGCTCAAGGTGATGTTCAAGGCTCTGGTAACCCTCAATCTTTTTTATTGACTACAACAGGTTTATATGTTTGGGGAACAGAGGGTGCTGTTATTGATAGTTCAATTACAAGCTCAACAACATTTCAATCGATGTCTTTGCCTTCAGATATTGTACCAGGAGATATCTCATATATGGGGGCCTCAGGCGGTGTTTTAGTATTACTTACTAATAGCGGAGATGTATATGTTATGGCGGATGACGATTCTCAACTTTTTGGTGACGGTTCTACAGGAACTGCTAATTCATTATGGCATCAATCAGCAATAAGTAATGTGTCTTTATTAAAGGTAACTGAAGATGCAATTTTTGCTGTAACTTCTGCTGGAGCTTTCTACACATGGGGCTTAAGAACAGTACTAGCAAATGGTACAGGATTTTCTTCAAGAAATAAACCAACATTAATGACAGCTCCTTTTGCTACTGTACCTAGCATGATAGCAATTACAGGAGGGGCAAGTAGTGGCGAAGATGTGTCTTATTTTGCTTTAAATCCATTAGATTCTAAAATATATTGCGTTGGAGATAATAATAGAGGGCAACTAGGTATCGGTTCAACAACAGATTCAACGACATGGCAAATAGTTCAAAATCCAGCAGCAGAAGGTACTGGTGATTTTGATAATGTTGTTTTTATAAATGCTGCAAGCGTAAGTACAGGTCATCCAGCTGCTTCAGCAATTACAAGTGATGGTACAGTATACCTTTGGGGAGATAATTCTAGTAATATGCTTTCTAGCGCTGCTGCTACAGTTCAAGATCTGCCAATTGTTCCTGCTGGTTTTACTCAAGGAGTTGAGTATGCCACATACGTTGCAAATTCAGGCCACTATACTTTACTTAAAAAATATGGTAATCCTATACCTTGTTTTGTGGGGCATAGATCTGAAGGGAATGTTGGAGATGGCTCAACAGCAGATAATTTTATAACGTCTTTTAATTGTGGTGTTTTTCCTGCTATAGATTATTGTTTTAGTATGGTAACAGAATCAGACTTAGTTACTGTTAAAACTGTTAGTAATGCAACACCAGCAGTTGGTTCAACAATTACTTATACCATTACTACAACTAATAATGGTCCACAAGATGTAACAGGAGTAAATCTTACAGATGTATTGCCGTCGGGAGTTACCTACGTAAGTGCCGCTGCAACAGGAGGAACAGAAAACACATATAACAATCTTACAGGGTTATGGTCTGTAGGAGATTTAAATGTTGGTAACACTGCACAAATAGTTATTACGGTAACAGTTGATGGTGCCACAGGAGGCACAACGATTACTAATACAGTTTCTAAGGCAAGGGGTGATGATTTAGTTGATCCTATTGGAACTGGCGATGTTTTGAGTGTTGTAATTAATCCGATAAATGATACTCCAACAGCTCAAGATGACACTATCACAGGCATAACAGAGGGAAGCTCAAATAATGTAATTAATGTGTTAGTAGATAATGGTAACGGAGCAGATAGTTTTGGAGGTGATGGACCAAATACAGGTTCTATAACTTTACCTAGCGGTACAACAGGACAAGGAGGAACTGTAACAGTAAATAATAATGGTACACCAAATGACCCAACCGATGATACAATTCTTTATACACCTTCAGCCAGTTTTGTAGGTATTGATACATTTACTTATACGATTACAGATTTAGATGGAGAAATATCAACCGCCACCGTAAGCATAACTGTTACTGACGAAGGCAATCCAATAGCAGTAGACGATACAGCAAGCACTAGCGAAGACACCTTGGTAACAACAGGCAATGTATTAAGTAACGATACCGTAATAGACGGAGCCACCATCACAAGTTTCGATGCTACGAGTAGTAATGGTGGAACAGTAGTCACCAATAACGATGGTACTTTCGATTACACCCCAGCAACAGGTTTTGTAGGAGTTGATACATTTACTTATACGATATGTGATGATGATACACCAACGGCAAGTTGTTCAACCGCCACCGTAAGCATAACTGTTACTGACGAAGGCAATCCAATAGCAGTAGACGATACAGCAAGCACTAGCGAAGACACCTTGGTAACAACAGGCAATGTATTAAGTAACGATACCGTAATAGACGGAGCCACCATCACAAGTTTCGATGCTACGAGTAGTAATGGTGGAACAGTAGTCACCAATAACGATGGTACTTTCGATTACACCCCAGCAACAGGTTTTGTAGGAGTTGATACATTTACTTATACGATATGTGATGATGATACACCAACGGCAAGTTGTTCAACCGCTACAGTAAGCATAACTGTTGTTTGTGATTCTCTTATAGATAGCGATAATGATGGTTTAACCGATTGTGAAGAAACCACAGGAATAGACGATCCGAGTACCCCGAATAATCCGAATGATTATCCAGGTCCATTTGATCCAAACGATGGTTGTTTACCAACAGGCATTAACACTACCGATAGCGATAATGATGGTTTAACTGATTGTGAAGAGACCACAGGAATAGACGATCCGAGTACCCCGAATAATCCGAATGATTATCCAGGAGGCCCAACATCAGACCCAAATAATCCATGTAGTCCATTTGTTAATGGCTGTACGGCATCTTTAGAAGTCACAAAAACAGCTGATGTTTTAGGAATAGCACTTAATGATGTGATTATTTATACAATAGAAGTTGAGAATACTGGTGATGGTATTTTAACAAATTTAAGTTTAACAGATATATTTCTTGATGCTAATGGAAACACATTAGAATTATCAGAATCACCGAGATTTGATAGTTCAAGTTTGGGTAGTATGGAAGGAACATTATTAGTTGGAGAGATAGCAACATATAAGGCTAGTTTTATTATAACTCAGCAAGCAATTAATGCGGGTGGTGTTAGCAATAGCGTTGTTGCAACAGCCGTATCGCCAACATTAGATAATGTAAATGATACTAGTGACAACGGAGATGATTTTGATGGTAATGTTGAAGATGATGCAACAGTCACAGAATTAGGGTGCTTACTTATATTTAATGAGTTTTCTCCAAATAATGATGGAGTAAACGACACTTTAATTATAAACTGCATTGAAAACTACCCGAATAATAAATTAGAGGTTTATAACCGTTGGGGTAATTTAGTTTATGAACAGAGAAGTTATAATAACGATAACGCTTGGGATGGTATTTCGAATGGAAGATCTACAATTAATGCAGACAAAAAGCTTCCAGAAGGAACGTATTATTATGTCCTTGACTTTGGAGATGGATCTAAACCTAAAGTAGGCTGGTTATACATAAACCGATAACATAGAAGTAAACAACTAATAAAAGATTAAAAAATGATAAACAAATCATCATTCATAAAAAGTTTAATTTTGGTAGTGTTTACTGCACTATTAAGTTTAGAAATTAACGCACAGCAAGATCCTCAATTTACACATTATATGTATAATACTATGAGTGTAAATGCAGGATATACAGGACAAAGAGATGTTTTAAGCGCAACAGCTTTATATAGAACTCAATGGGTTGGTATTGATGGCGCTCCAAAAACAATAGCATTTGGCTTGCATTCACCTTTAAGTAATGAAAGAATAGGGTTAGGGCTAAATATTATTAGCGACCAACTAGGGCCAGCAAAGGAAACAAGTATTGATGCCAATTTTTCTTATACTATTCCTGTAAATGCATCAGGTGATTTAGAATTGTCTTTTGGAATTAAAGGAGGTATTCACTCATTAGATACAGATTGGAGTAAAGGGCTTTTTCAAAACCCAGACAATGCATTTAATGAAAATATAAATTTAATTTCCCCAACATTAGGTGCAGGTTTATATTTGCATTCAAATAGGTGGTACCTAGGGTTCTCAGCTCCAAATGTTTTAACAACAAAGCATTACGATGACTTTCAAGAATCTATAGCAACAGAGCGGTTACACTACTTTTTAATAGGAGGATATGTGTTTAATTTAAGTAATAGCACAAAAATAAAGCCTGCATTTTTATTAAAAGGGGTTTCTGGCGCGCCATTAATTGCAGATATTTCACTTAATGCACTATTTAGTGAAAAATTAACACTAGGTATAGCATACAGGTGGGATGATTCCATTAGTGGTTTAGCAGGGTTTCAGCTAACAGAAGGTTTGTTTGTTGGGTACTCTTATGATGCTACAACAACTGCTTTGAATAATTATAATAGTGGAACACATGAAATCATGTTACGATTTGAGTTACAACAAATAGGCAAAATTTTATCACCAAGATTTTTCTAAAGAAAACAGATATGAAAAAAAGAATATACATATTATCTATAGTAAGTTTTTTATCTTTTAATGCTACTTTTTCACAAAAAGCAAAAATTAAAAGTGCGGTAAAGCAGTACGAAAAATTATCATATGCAGATTCAAAAAATAATCTTTTAAGTTTAGCAAATAAAGGTAACGCATCATTAGAAGTTATTGAGAAATTAGCAAATGCCTATTATTTTAATAACGAAATGCAAGATGCATCAAAATGGTATAGCAATCTAATCGAAGGAAATACAAATATAGAATCAGAAAACTTTTTTAGGTACGCACAAGCTTTAAAAGCACAAGAAAATTATGAGGAAGCTAACAAAATAATGTTAGCATTTGCCACAATGAATCCTCAAGATTCTCGAGCAAAAAAATTTTTAAGCTCAACAAACTATTTAAAAGCAATTGAAGAGTTATCAGAAGATTTTGAGCTAAATAATTTAAACATAAATACGCCGTATTCAGATTTTGGAACTTCTACTTACCAAGATAATTTGGTATTTGCATCCTCAAGAGATAAAGATGAAAAAATTTATAGTTGGAATGCACAACCCTTTTTAGATTTGTTTGAATTAAATAAGGATGGTAGTATAAAAGAGGTTTTAGGAAATATAAACACAAAATATCATGAATCATCTGCAGCCTTTACAAAAGATGGGAACACTGTTTATTTTACAAGAAATAATTATTATAAGGGCAATTTTAAAAAAAATAGTAATGATTTTCATACCCTAAAAATATATAAAGCAACATTAGTAGAGGGTAAATGGACAAATATAGAATCTTTACCATTTAATAATAACGAGTATAGTGTAGCACATCCTGCTTTAAGCACAGACGAAAAAAAATTATATTTTGCTTCAGATATGCCAGGAACTTATGGAGCTTCAGATATTTTTGTTGTAGATATTCATGATGATGGATCTTACGGAGAACCAATAAATTTAGGAGCAAAAATTAATACAGAAAGTAGAGAAAACTTTCCTTTTGTAAGTAAAAAAAACATACTCTATTTTTCTTCAGATGGACATACAGGTTTAGGTGGTTTAGATGTATTTAAAATTGACACTAAAAATATTGAGTCTGGTGTGATTCAAAATTTAGGAAAACCAATAAATAGCCCTAAAGATGATTTTGGTTATGTTATTAACGAAACAACACGTAAAGGTTATATTTCATCAAATAGAACAGGAGGAAAAGGGGATGATGATATTTACAGTTTTATAGCTCCAGAATGCTCTAAACAAGTCTCGGGTACATTAATAAATAAAAATACTCAAGAGGTTTTAGAAGATGCAGACCTTGTGATATATGATGGGAGTAATAAAATTATTAAATCATTGAAAACTGATAATTCAGGTAAATTTCAATTTAGCCTAACTTGTAAACAAGAGGCTTATACTATTGAAGCTAAAAAAGAAGATTATAATGATAACTCTACTGTTTTTTCAACAAAAGAAACTAGAGATATTGTTTTAAATTTAGCACTAGAACCAGAAGTTAAAGCAGCCGAAGTAGGAACAGACTTGTTCAAGCTCTTAAATTTAAACCCTATTTATTTTGATTATGATAAGTCTATAATTCGTCCAGATGCACAATTAGAGCTAGAAAAAATTATAAACTATATGAATAAGTTCCCTTCAGTGAAGATAGACGTAAGGTCGCATACAGATTCAAGGGGGAAAGATGCTTATAACTTTGCACTTTCTAATAGAAGAAATAAATCGACTATAAAGTTTATAGTAGAAAAAGGAGGAATCTCTAAAAATCGATTAACAGGAAAAGGGTATGGAGAAACCAAGTTAGTTAATAAATGCAAAAATGGCGTTAAATGCACAAAAGAAGAACATCAAGAAAATAGAAGAAGTGAATTTATTGTTGTAGCCAACTAACATCAATTTATAAGGGAATAAAAGAGCATTCATTAATTTGAATGCTCTTTTTATTTTATGATGCCATAAAAGTATTTCATATTTTTGTAAAACTATGAAAGAAGAACAAGTAATTCTTGTAAATGAGAATGACGAGCAAATTGGCTTGATGCCAAAAATGGAAGCTCATGAAAAAGCTTTATTGCACAGAGCATTTTCAGTTTTTATATTTAATGATAAGAACGAATTAATGTTACAACAGCGCGCATTAGACAAGTATCATTCACCTGGGTTATGGACAAATACCTGTTGTAGTCATCAGCGTGATGGAGAAACAAATATACAAGCAGGAAAACGTCGTTTACATGAGGAAATGGGTTTTGTAGTAGAACTTAAAGAATCTATTTCATTTATATATAAAGCACCTTTTGATAATGGTTTAACCGAGCATGAATACGATCATGTTATGTTGGGTAAGTATAACGATTTACCAAATATAAATAAAGAAGAAGTTGCTGATTGGAAATGGATGCCAATTGAATCTGTTAAAGTAGATATGGAGTTGCATCCAGAAGTTTATACAGAATGGTTTAAAATCATTTTTAGTAAATTTTACGAACATATTAATATACAAAAATGAAAGTAACCGTTAGCAGAAAAGCACATTTTAACGCAGCCCATAGATTATACAGAAAAGATTGGACTGACGAAAAGAACAGTTTAATTTTTGGTAAATGTAGTAACCCCAATTTTCATGGGCATAATTACGAACTTATTGTAAGCGTTACTGGAAATATAGATGAAGAAACGGGCTATGTTATTGATATTAAAACTTTAAAAGACATTATTAAAGAGAAAATTGAAGACGCCTTTGATCATAAAAACTTAAATGTAGAAGTTTTAGAATTCAAGAATTTAAACCCAACCGCGGAAAACATAGTTGTAGTTATTTACGATAAAATTAAGTCTGAATTAAAACCTGAATTAGAATTAGAAATTACACTTTTTGAAACACCAAGAAATTTTGTGAGCTATTCTGGTGAGTAATACCATATTTATATTTTTATGGAGTTTTAAGGAGATAAATAACTTCTAATTATGCTTCGCTATAAAAGGGTAATGTTTAATTATTTACTTATTTTTGCAACTAAATTAAATTACAAATTATGGCAAATGTTAGAAACCTAAAGAAAGATATAAACTATGTTTTAGGTGATATTATTGAAGCAGTTTACGTTTGGGAATATGCAAACACGGATAAAGACACAAAAAAAAGTGAAGCAATTATTGATGAGGCAATTGAAACGTTTGATATTTTAATAGCAAAAGTAAATGCTAAAGATATCGAAAACCCAAAAGCTCACTTTAAAGCAATTAATGCTGAATTAGAAGAAAAAGGTCGAGCATTAATAGAAAAAATTAACAAACTAGGATAAAAATTTTTAACGGAGCACTTGCAATTAATGTTTTTGCGATTATATTTGCAACCTTTAAAACGCCGATGTAGCTCAGCTGGCTAGAGCAGCTGATTTGTAATCAGCAGGTCGTGGGTTCGAGTCCCTCCATCGGCTCCCAAAAGCTTCTCTTTTTAGAGAAGCTTTTTTCGTTTTTTCAAGACAAGAAGTTTATCCTAAGTGTAGTAGAAGGGATTTCTTCCATTGGTTATAAAATAAAAAAGCCTTTCAATTTTGAAAGGCTTTTGTGTTAAGTTAATATTTTAGTTATTTTTTATCAGCTTCTTTTATTTCATCAATAAATACCTGTAATTCTTTTCCGTATTTTGATGCTTTTACCTTTGGAGTTAAAGAATTATTTATGGTATCTAATAAATTAATATGTGCATTGTAAATTTCCGTTAATGCTAAGTAAGGAGACACTTCACTATCTTTATTGTTTATAGCAAAATTTACTGTGTATAAATACTTTCGCTTCAACATACCATTATATTGTTTTTCTATTGAGCTAATTTTTGCTGTGTCACCATCTTTTTGTGCTTCAAAATTTTCTTTTATCAAATCTAAGTTTCTGCCATTTATTTTTGATATCATAGCCTGATATTCTTCCCAAGTAGTTTGCTGTGCAGAACCTTTTATTTTTGCGTCAAAAACGAAGTTTTTTAAGGTAGTGTTAATCTCTGTAATACCTTTATCAGCAAAAAATGCTATTCGGTCGTCCTCGTTGGTATTTTTATTCAAGTATAAAAAGAATACTTCTGGAGATTCTAAATCACTCTTCAACTCAAATCCAGCATTTCCATTAATTACTATAGAGTCTACAGTTACAAGTGCTGTGTCTTTTACTTTTTTAAGATAAACAGTTCCCTTTTTTAAACCTTTAATATTAGTTTTAACAATTAAATCGGGTTCTTTGGCACACGAAACTATTAATATTAGAAAAGCTAAAAACGATAGTTTTTTCATGATTTCTTATTTTTTTTAGAATAGGCAAATATCTTATAATTATATTTTAAATACTATACACGAGAGAATATTTATTAAAACTTTAAATGTATTAAAAATATGTTAATATAATTGTTTGATTTTAATTTTGGCATAGATATTGTGTTATAAAAAATAATTACATTCTAGTAAAAAGGTTTATTGAGTGGTTACTTTAAACTTAGAAAATGTAATTCATATTTTTGGTTGGTTAGTTAGTAAAAAAGCACCTTATTTAAGGTGCTTTTTTTATATAACACACTGTATTTTATCGACGAAATGCATATTTTCATCTTTAAATGTTAAAATTACATGTATTTCATCGATTTATTGTGTTTTTTGTCGACAACATATATTTATTAATTATATATTTGATGTGTACTAAATAACATACTTTTTAGTTCAATGGATTAATTAATTAATATTTGCATTATGTTGTTGGTATAGAGACCCTAAATCTACATCGTAATAAAAAAAGCAAATTGAAAAGAAACCGAGTTTGAGGGAACTCGGTTTTTTTGTGCTTCAATTTTAAGGAATAATTTTTTTTATATAAATTAGCTAATAATCATTCTTTATGAAATTTTTTTCAACCCTTTTTTTGTTGCTGATTTGCTTTTTATCTTTTGCGCAATTGCCAGAAGGATTTACCTATGTAAAAGATAGTATTCCTGATTTAGATGTAGAATTAAGATACAACACATCAAATAATTTTGTTGGTAAACGTGTAGATGGTTATCATTCAAATAAGCTCATTTTAACAAAACAAACGGCACAAGCTTTAAAGTTGGTTCAAGAGGAACTACAGAACAGAAATTTATGCTTGAAAGTTTACGATGGGTATAGGCCGCAACAAGCTGTAAATCATTTTATGCGTTGGGCAAGACAATTAAATGATACTATTAATAAGTCTATTTTTTATCCTGATGTAAAAAAGAAAAATCTATTTAAATCTGGATATATTGCGAGTAAATCTGGACATAGTAGAGGCAGTACGGTAGATTTAACCATTATTAACGGTAATACAGGAAAGCCTTTAGATATGGGGAGTCCGTATGATTTTTTCGGACAAGAATCTTGGGTAAACTATGCTGATATTACTAAAAAGCAAAAAGAGAATAGACAACTTTTACAAACTGTAATGTTAAAACATGGCTTTAGAAATTATCCAAAAGAATGGTGGCATTTTACATTGCGACACGAGCCTTTTCCTAAAACGTATTTTGATTTTCCTATAGAATAGAAAAAGCGTTTTAAAATTTAATTAAAACGCTTTTCCTTTTTTTGATTGATGAGTTTTATTATCCTTTATCTACATGCTTTTTTGTTTGCGTAAAACCGATGTACAATCCAATACCAGCCATAAAGAAAATAAGTGCTGGATATATAGCATCCTCATCTAAAGTTGTATAACTTTCTAAAATAGAAGCAATAAAAACTCCTAAACCAATCCCCATTAATAAAAAAGCTAAATTAAGGACTATAACTTTCCATGATGAACCAGCCTGTTTACTAAAACTAAAAATACTAGCGTCTGCACCTTTTTCTATAAGCGCTAAGCGCTCTTTGTTTCTTGTTGATAAGTACAAATAGAATATTCCGAAAATGGCTAAGAACAAACTTATTGGGATAATTACTTCTGTTGCGTGCATAATGTTTCGTTTTTAATTGATTAATTTTAATGTGTTCATAGCTTATGACGATACACTTTTAATTTTGGTTACAGTTTTTTCTAAAAATATTTTTTCAAAGACGTGTAACCTAAAATAGAATATAGTCGTCTTACTTAAAAAATGACCACCAACAACGATCAATATTATATCAAACAAATTATAAATGGCGACACTAATGCATTTTCAGTATTGGTAGATCGTTATAAAGATTTGGTTTTTACTTTGGCGTTACGCATGCTAAAGAATAGAGAAGAAGCCGAAGAAGTATCACAAGATACTTTTATTAAAACATATAAATCGCTACATAAGTTTAAAGGTGATTCTAAATTTTCAACATGGATTTATAAAGTTACTTACAATACCTGTTTAGATAGAATTAAGAAGAATAAAAAGCACTTTAACGATGTTGCTATTGATGAATTTACCGAGTATCAAATAAAAACCATAGATAACGCTTTAGATAGAATGGAGCAACAAGAGCATAATAAAACCATACAAGATTGCTTAACTTTGTTACCATACGATGATAGTTTTTTGCTAACATTATATTATTTTGAAGATCATTCTTTAGAAGAGATTTCTAAAATTGTTGGTATTACAGCTAATCATGTAAAAGTGAAAATTTTTAGAAGTCGGAAAAAATTAGCAACTATTTTAAAAAGTAGATTAGAACCAGAAATAATTGAATATTATGAAAGAGAATGAAGATAAACACTTAGATAATTTTACTAAAAAGATTATTAAAAAGGCTGCTTCGGAGAGTCCTTCAATTTATTTTACTTCAGAAATAATGGCTCAAGTAACGGCATTAAATAATAGTAGCGCTACGGTTTACAAGCCTTTAATCTCTAAAAAAGTTTGGGTTTTAATTGCTTTAAGTTTTGTGGTGCTTTGTGCTTATTTAATTTTAGGAACAGAGACAGAAAAGGTGAGTTGGTTTAGTACTTTAGATTTTAGTGCTTTATCAAACAACAATTTCACCAATGTTTTGTCAGGTTTTACAATGTCTAAAACTTTAATGTATGCTATTGTGTTTTTCGGATTAATGTTTTGTATTCAAATACCATTTCTTAAAAATCATTTTGATAAACGATTTGAAGTTTAGTCGAATTAGTCTTTAATTAATTGGTTTTTTGTGTTTGTTCTAATATCTAGTAGCAAAGCGGTCTTAGTTCTTTTTTAATTAATACCAGCGTTTCTTTTTCTTTTTAGAAGCCTCGCTTTTACGTCCTTTTTTATGTTTACTTCCTGTTTTTTTAGATTTATGAATAATAGGTTTCGCTTTTGGGTCTAACGGATAAGGATGATTTTCTTCTATAGGAATTTGAACATTTATTAATTGCTGAATAGTTTGTACATAGCTTTTTTCATCTGCCGAACACAATGCATAAGATATGCCTGTTTGTCCTGCACGACCTGTTCGTCCAATTCTATGCACATAAGTTTCTGGTACGTTTGGCATATCAAAATTTACAACAGCATCCAATTCGTTAATATCAATACCACGTGCTGCAACATCGGTTGCTATTAAAATATTTATATAGCCATTTTTAAATTTCATTAAAGCATCTTGTCTTAAATTTTGAGTTTTATCGCCATGAATAGTTTCAACTTTATAACCATTTTTTATAAGCGTTTGTTCTAATTTATCTACTCCAAACTTGGTGCGTCTAAAAATAAGAATATTGCCTTTTATGGTATTTCGTAATAAATGTAAACACAATTCAATTTTATTGCGTTTTGGGACATAATACAAAACTTGACTCACATTTTTAGCAGCTGATGATGTTGGAGACACTTCAATGCGCTCTGGAGATTTTAAAATCGTATTTGCAAGTTGCTCCACTTTATATGGCATTGTCGCCGAAAACAATAGTATCTGTTTTTCCTCAGGACATAAACGCTCAATCTTTTTAACATCATCAATAAAGCCCATGTCGAGCATTAAATCGGCTTCATCTAAAACTAAGGTTTCAATATAATCTAAATTGATAATATCTTGTTTATGTAAATCGAGTAATCGCCCTGGTGTAGCAATAAGAATATCAACACCTTTATTTAGGATATCTTTTTGAGGCTCAATAGACGTGCCTCCGTAAACTACTGTCGATCGTAAATTGGTATTTTTGCCATAAACTTTAAAATTTTCATTAATTTGAATGGCTAACTCTCTTGTTGGACTTATAATTAGAGCTCTTACTTTTTTTCCTTTTTTTGGAGCATCTTGTTTATCATACAATAATTGTAAAATGGGTAATGCAAAAGCAGCCGTCTTTCCTGTGCCAGTTTGTGCAGAAGTAATCACATTTTTTTTATCTAAAACAAGCGGAATAGTGCGTTCTTGTACTAAAGTAGGATTGTCGTAACCTGCTTCGGCAATGGCTCTTAAAAGCGGTTTGTTAAGTTGTAAGTCTTTAAATGACATGTAAAAATAGTTTGATGCAAAGATACAGTAAACATTATCAAACTTATTTTATAAAAGCTTCTAACTTTTTCCTTTTTCTAAGTGGCAAAGCTTCATTTTTAATAGCTAAATTTAAAAGCGCTTGATCTTTTTCTTTAGCATATAGCAAGTTAAAAAGTTGTGCAGTTGTTAAACTGTTATTTGTTTGTTCTATAAGTTTAAATACATCTCCATTAGTTACTAGTCCTTCTTCTAAAACACGAGTATAAGTTCCTGGAAAACCATGATTTATAAATTGTTTTAAAACATGTTGTGTTCCAAATTTTACACCAAATTTAAAACAAGGTTGTCTAGGTTGTGTTATTTGTACTAAGGCTTTTCCTACTTTATAAATATCACCAATAAAAATTTCGGTTTCATCTAAATTTTTTACGGTTAAATTTTCTCCAAACATGCCATAATTCCAATCTAAATTTGGGTATAAAGCTTTCCAATATTCATAATGATTTTCTGAAAACAAATAGCAGGCTTTATAAATGCCACCATGCACTTTTCTATCTGAAATCTCATCATTTTTTACGGCTTCTTTTCCTAAATAAACGGGTTCGTTTATTGGTGTTTTGTATATGCCTGTATTTACTTTTTTACCATTCCAAATAATGGTAGTTGGTTTTGCTATGTTTGTTGAGGTGATTTTCATGTACTTAAAAGTAAAGAATTTTAGTTTCCATAAGGGCAATCTAGAAAATAGTTTTGTAGATTAAATTTTCTGTCATCAAAAGTTTCTTGTAATATTTTAAAATGTTGAATTCTATCAATTCTAAAAGCACGATACTGATTGCGCAAATGACACCAGGCAATTAATATCCATTTATGATTGGTTGAATAAAAAGCATAAGGTTCTATTTTTCTGAATGAGGTGTTTGGATCATTAGCTTTACGATAATTAATTTCTATGAAATTTAAATTAGTAATAGCAAGTTGAATTTCTGATAAAGCGTTACTGGAAAATTCTTCGTAAGACCAATTGAAAACGTGTATTTTATTACTTAACAACTCGCTTTTTTGCTGAATTGAACTTTTAAAAACCGATTTTATTTTAGTCAATGCCTCATTAAAATCTGTTACAAAAGAAGTGTCTTTAGATTGATTTGCAATATGTTGTGCCGTGATTAATGCATTGGCTTCCTTTTCGGTAAACTGAACTGGAGCAACCGCATAATGATCCATTAAACTATATCCACGACCTTCAATTGTGGTAACAGGCACACCAGCTTCTTCCAATTTTCTAATATCTCTGTATATGGTTCTAATACTAACATTGTATTTTTTTGAAAGTTCAGTTGCTGTTAAAAGTCGTTTCGATTTTAACAGGGTAAGTATAGATATAAGTCTTGCTAATTGTGACATATTATAACAAAGATAGTGAACCGTTTTACAATTCACTATCTCGTTTTTTAATTAGAATTACTACATAAAAGAGTGTAGTGCAATACGGTTTCCTTCAGTATCTAAAAACTGAGCCATAAATCCATTTTCGCCAATATCCGTTTTTGGTATTAATACTTTTCCACCTGCATTTTCTACCTTTTCAAGTGCTACATTTAAATCTTCACCGCCATTTAAATAAAGGGTGCAACCATCAGAAGTTGGGTTTTGCCCTTCGGCTTCAATAAGACCTCCGCCAACACCATTGTTGTCGTTATCATAAGGAAACATACCATATTTCGTATTCTGCTCTGGCATGTGGTGATCTGTGATTTCGGAGTCCATTACGGTTGTGTAAAATTGTTTTGCTCTTTCGTAATTTTTTACCGGAATTTCAAACCAGCTAATTGCATTTTTCATTTTTAATTTGATTTAATTGTTAAACTTATATGCAAATTTATATGGGTTTGTGTCGTATTGTGTCAAGGGTTATTTTTATATTGAATATTTTTTAATATTAGGCTAGTTTAATTACTTTACAATAGTAAAGAAATAGATTTTATTTCATATAAACTTGTCCACGATGTGGTTTTAAAGCATCTCTAATAGGTTTCATATTATCTTCTGTAACAATCATAAAAGCAATGGCGTGTAAATCTGTAATAGGTTCAAAACCAGTAATTTTTAGATTTAATTTTTCTAATTTAACATAATCTTTTAAATGGATCTCATGATGTTCAGCAATTTTTAAAGCATCCGGACCACGAAAATCCCAAATTAGTTTTAGTTTGCGCATTATTTATTTAATTAAAATGGATGTTAAAAGTAAAGATATATTATATAAATAGGGGTAATATTTTTACTTTTTAAACGTTTGTTAAAGCAACTTGTATTATAGGTTTATATTACTATTTTTGTATCCATCTGAATAATTTTTTCTACATGCAATTAAAACATTTTATTATTTTACTATTAACAGCTATTGTGCTACATGTCAATGCTCAGGATGATAATAATGAGGTGCTTTTTACAGTTGATAATGAGCCAGTTTATGTTTCAGAATTTTTAAGAGTGTATAATAAAAACCTTGATTTGGTTCAAGATGAGTCTCAAAAAGATGTAGATGAATATTTATCGCTTTTCACTACATATAAATTAAAGTTAAAAGAAGCGCAAGTTTTAGAGCTTGATAAAAAGCCATCATATTTAAGAGAATTAAATACGTACAAAAAGCAACTAGCCAAAAATTTTATTTATGATAATAAAGTAACAGATGAGCTGGTTGAAGAAGCATACGAAAGAGTATCTTATGAAATAAAAGCAAATCATATTTTAATTAAAATACCTGAAAATGCAAATCCGCAAGATACATTGGTGGCGTTTAATACCATTGGTAAGTTAAGAGATAGAGCTCTAACTGAAGGTTTCGAAAAAGTTAGAAAAGAAGTGCACAATGGTAAATCTGTTTTTGGCGAAGAATTAGGCTATTTCTCTGGTTTTAGAATGGTTTATAAATTCGAAAACGAAGCGTTTAACACTAATGTTGGCGATATATCTCAACCTTTTAGAACACGCTTTGGCTATCATATTGTTAAAGTTATAGATAAGCGTAAATCTAGAGGCGAGCGTACTGTAGCGCATATTATGGTTGCTATTAAACAAAACGACACGTTAGGTGAAAAGTCAGAAGCTAGAATACGAGATATTTATAAAAAACTAAACCAAGGCGAAGATTTTGATGCCTTGGCTAAACAATTTTCTGATGATAAAAATTCGGCATTAAAAGGAGGTTTGTTATCGTCTTTTTCTAGCGGACAATTAAGTTCGCCTGAGTTTGAAGATGTTGCTTTTAATTTAGAAAACATTAATGATGTATCTGAGCCTTTTAAAACTAAATACGGCTGGCATATTGTTAAATTACATGCTAAAAAATTAGCACCTCCGTTTTCAGACATAAAATCTGAGTTAGAAGCTAAAGTAAAACGCGACGAGCGTTCTAAATTAATTGACGAGGCATTAACAATTAAACTTAAAGCTAAATATAATATTAGCGATGAGCAACCAGCTTTAGAATATTTCGTTTCTATATTAAATGATGATTATTATAAAAATACTTGGAAACTTCCTGAAGATTTTAAAGGCGATTCACCTTTAATCAAAATAGGAAACCAACAATTCTCATTTAAAGATTTTGGAGTTTATTTGGAGAAAACACAACGCGGAACTAATTCTAAATCTACATTTGAAACCATTGTTTCAGAAAAGTATAATACTTTTTTAAATACACGATTAATACAATATCAAGAAAACCATTTAGAAGAAGAAAATGAAGAATTCGCTCATATTGTAAATGAGTATAGAGATGGTTTGCTGCTCTTCGATTTAATGGAAACTACTATTTGGAATACAGCTAAATCAGATTCTTTAAAAACTCAGAACTACTACAATTCCAATAAAGAAAAATACATGTTGCCAAAGCGTATTGATGCCATTGTTGCATCATCTACGAAACAAAGAGTCTTAAAAAAGGTAGCTGAATTATTAGAGCAAAATATGGATTTAGAAAACATAAAAAACCTTGTAAATAATAATGGTGAAGTGCATGTGGTTTTTACATCTGGTATTATGGATGCTACTCATCAAGCGCTCCCTGATAATTTTGAATTTTCAAAAGGCATTTCTAAAATTTATAAACACAATAAAGCTTTTATAGTTGCTAAAGTAAAAGCAGTTCTACCAAAAAAACTAAAAACTTTTGAAGAAGCTCAAGGTTTAATTATAAGCGATTATCAAACTTATAAAGAAGAAAACTGGGTAAAGCAACTAAAAGAAAAATATAAAGTAGTTGTTAACCAAAGCGTACTAAGTAAAGTAAAAAATCAAATTAAAAATTAATCTTTGAAATTTAAAACCCTCATATTTTTAATAGTAGTCATTATAACTACATCGTGCTCTTTTTTTAAAAAGGCAGACGATAGAATTCCAATTGCAAGGGTTAACGAAGCCTATTTGTATGATGACGATATAAAAGACTTAATCACAGATGCTACCACAAAAGAGGATAGTGTTTTATTAGTTCAAAATTCCATTAATCGCTGGGCAACACAACAATTGTTTGTAGATGGTGCTATGCTAAATTTGAGTGAAGAAAAACAAGCAACATTTAATAAGTTAATAGAGCAATATAAAAACGATTTGTATACTAAAGCCTATATTGAAGCCTTAGTAAAAAAAAACATCGATACTACATTAGCTAATGATGAGGCTGAAACGTATTATGAAAATAATAAAGAAGCCTTTAAATTAAATGAAGAGCTTATTAAGTTTCGTTATGTGCATGTAGATGAAAATATAATCAACTTTAAAGCTATAAAAGAGAAGTTTCAACGCTTTAATTTAAAGGATAAAAAAGAGTTAGATTCTATCTCTATTCAGTTTAAATCTTTTTCATTAAATGATTCAATTTGGATAAAAGTAAGTCAGGTAATGGATAAAATTTCAGTAGTAAATCCAGAAAATAAAGATGAACTGTTAAAAAAATCTAATTTTTTACAACTCAAAGATTCATTAGGAGTATATTTGATGCAAATTAATAATGTTTTGTTGCGTAACGAAACCGCACCGTTGGAATATGTTAAGCCAACAATTAAGCAAATAGTTATTAATAAAAGGAAGTTAGAACTTATTAGAGAATTAGAAAAAGATATTACAAAAGATGCTATTAAAAACAAACAATTTGAAATTTATAATTAATTTGAAGTATATATTTATTTTAAGCATAACCTTACTAACTGTGAATGTTATGTCTGCGCAAGAGATTATTGAAGATGAAGTAAAAGAAACTGTAAAAAAAGCAGATACAGTAAAAAATACTTTTAACGCAAAAAAAGTAGATGGTGTTGCAGCTGTAGTAGGCGATTATATTGTTTTAGAATCTGATTTAGATAAAGAATATAAACAATTAGAAGTTCAAGGTGTAGATATTAATGTAATAAAGCCATGTGAGTTATTTGGTAAACTTTTAGAAAATAAATTGTACTCACATCATGCTGTTCAAGATAGTATTCAAGTGTCTAGTGCAGAAATTCTTCAACAAGTAGATTATACAATACAACAGTTTTTACAACAAACTGGAGGTTCAATGGAAAAACTTTTGGAAATTCATAAAAAAGAAGATGAAAAAAGCTACAGAGACGAAATATTTGAGATTATAAAAAACAATCAATTAGCTTCAAAAATGCAAGCTAAAATTGTTGAAGATGTAGATATTACTCCGGATGAAGTTAGAATATTTTTTAATAAAATTCCAGAAGACGAAAGACCTACATTTGGTACAGAGCTTAAGGTTGCACAAATTGTAGCAGCACCAGAAGTATCTGAAGATGAAAAACAAAAAATAATTGATCGTTTAAAAGGTTTTAAAGCAGATGTTGTAGAAAATGGAGCTAGTTTTAGGTCAAAAGTGGTTTTGTATGGTCAAGATCCTGGAATGAAAGAGTCAAGTTATATCTATACTTTAGATAGAAAAAAACCTAGAATGGTTAAAGAGTTTAGAGATGTTGCTTTTTCGTTACAAGAAGGGGAAATATCAGATCCTTTTGAAACAGAATTTGGATTCCATATTATTAAACTTGAAAAAATTAGAGGACAACAATATGATATAAGTCATATTTTATTAATTCCTAAAGTTTCAGATGATGCTATTAAAGAAGCCAAAGAACGCTTGGAAAAAGTGAGACAAAGTATTGTTGATGGCGATATTGCTTTTGCAGAAGCAGCAAGAGAATCGAGTGACGAAAAAGAGACAAAGTTTGATGGCGGACAATTAATTAATCCGCAAACACAAGATTATAATTTTGAGTTAACCAGAATGGATCCTGAATTATATGCTCAGATTCAAAATTTAAAAGATAATGAAGTAAGTTTAGTATTAAAAGAAGAGGATAGAAGAGGAACAGTTAAATTTAAAATTTTAATGGTTACAGATAGAATTAATGAGCATGAAGCTGATTATGCACGTGATTATTTAAAAATAAAAGAGCAAGCTCTAAACGAAAAAAGAGTTATTGCTATAGAAAAATGGCAAAAAGAAAAAATATTAGATACTTATATTAAAGTTAGCGGAAAACATAGAGATTGCGATTTTTCTAGTAACTGGTTAAAACAATAAATATATGTCGGATGTAGCTGCCGTAGAACAATTTGTAAAGCGATATAAAGATTTAAAAACCGAAATAGCCAAAGTTATTGTTGGTCAAGATGAGGTTGTAAATCAAATTTTAATTTCTATTTTTTCTGGCGGTCACTCCTTACTTATTGGTGTTCCGGGTTTAGCAAAAACATTAATGGTAAATACCATTGCACAAGCCTTAGGTCTCGATTTTAAGCGTATTCAATTTACTCCAGATTTAATGCCAAGTGATATTCTTGGTAGCGAAATCTTAGATGAAGACCGACATTTTAAATTTATAAAAGGCCCTATTTTTGCAAATATAATTTTAGCAGACGAGATTAACAGAACACCACCAAAAACCCAAGCAGCTTTATTAGAAGCGATGCAAGAACGTGCGGTGACAGTAGCTGGACATCATTATAAATTAAGTTTACCGTATTTTGTTTTAGCCACACAAAACCCTATTGAGCAAGAAGGGACGTATCCGTTACCAGAGGCACAATTAGACCGTTTTATGTTTGCTATTAACTTGGGGTATCCATCTTTTGAGGAGGAAGTTCAAGTAGTAAAAACAACGACTACCGACAAGCAAGTTGAAGTAAATGCTCTGTTTTCTGCACAGCAAATTATAGATTTTCAACAGCTTATTCGACGTATGCCTGTTGCCGATAATGTTGTTGAATATGCCGTAACTATGGTTGGTAAAACAAGACCAAATACAGATGCAGCAAACGACTTAGTTAAAACATACATAGATTGGGGAGCAGGACCAAGAGCCTCGCAAAATCTAATTTTAGCGGCTAAAACACATGCTGCAATTCTTGGTAAGTTTTCTCCAGATATTGAGAATGTTCAAGCAGTAGCTAATAGTATTTTAAGGCATCGTATTATTAAAAATTACAAAGCTGAAGCTGAAGGTGTTACTGAAGATCAGATTATTGAAAGTCTTTTTTAATACTAGTTATTTTTCAATTAAATAAGATTTAAATCCATCTTTTAAATTATCGGTTCGCATTTGCGGAATATAATTATAATAATATCTTATATAGTCTATCTGTTTCTTGTTTACACAAGGTAATTCGCCATTTCCAGTAGCCCAAAAAAAGGTATCTTCACTTGGTGAGTTAAATTCAAAACCATCAATATTATGCTTAGTAAATTTGGTTTCAGTTTTAGTATTCTTTTCTGGAATAATAATGTTTCTCAATCGGAATGTATTCAATTCCATCGCAAAGTCATTACTTGTAAACGTGTTCAAATTTATAGTTATAAAAATAGGAATAGCACTTAGAATAATAGATAGAGTCACTAAATACAATCCAACTTTCTTGTTTTTTATAATAGTAACAAATAATTGAATAGCTAAAAATGAAACAAACACAAAAAAGAACCTGTACTGAGGCGATGTAAACCATAATATAACAAGTTGTAAGATTGCCAAAATATAGATTGTAAATAAGCTGTGTTTGTGTTTGCTTTTATAAATAACCCAAGGAAATACAAGTATTAATAAAATGTATGTTTTATTAAATACACCATGTAACTTTGGTATATTTAACCAATGTGCTATTTTTTCTAAAAAGCTAAAAGAAGATACATCTACATTATTCATACCTGCTAAATATGTGCCATTTTTATAGAATTCAATAAGAGCTTTTGGTTGCTTCCATTCAAAATTTAAAATATCAAATTGAGTTAGTGGATATAATAAATATCCAGAAATAATTATATTTTTCACAATGAATAAACCAAAAACAAGTATGCTTAAAAATGAATATTGCCATATTCCTCTTTTTAAAGTTTTATAATTCTTTAAGAAAAGAATTATAACTAAAATTGATAAAAGAGCCATAGTCACTTTAACAAAACATAAAAAGAGCACTAAACTTAAAATAATTTTAAAGTCGTTTATTACTATGTTTTTGTATTCTGTAATAAATAGATAAAGTATATATGGCGTTATTAAAAAAATAATTAAATCTGGAGATGGTGCATTAACAAACTGCATTAAAAAGAGAGAAAATAAAAGTACTAGTCCTAAACTAAAACTTTGAATGTTTTCTCCATTGTTGTAGTCATTTAACTTTTCAACAGCAAAAAAGCTAAATATTACAAATAAAAAACCATTTAAATCATTATAAAAACCTGATAAAAAAGGAAAATTAAAACCAGCTTGTATAATGTGCCACGACGAATTCTGACCAAAAAACATGTGTACATTTGCCAACCCCTTTACATATCCATATTCGTTAAGCCATTTTATAGTTTGGATGTAATACGTTTCATTATCAATAAGATATGGTTTAGTACTGCTTTGTGCTAATATGATAATGAACAGAAATAAATAAAGAATTTTATATTGAAGTTTTAATTTTTTAAATAATAGAAGGGTAGAATTAAAATAATCTTTAATAATACTTCGATATCTATAGGTAAGTAAAATATTTATACATAGAATAAATAGATAATATTCAATATGTATTCTAATAAAAAAGGCAGAAAAACTTGTAATTATAGCATAAAAGAAAAGTCCTAATACTTGAAGAATAATAACATTGCAAGTCTTAATACCTAAAATTTTTGTAAATAAGATTCCAAAGTTTTTAGCTGTGATAAAAATATAAATCCAACTTAAAAAAATGAGTAGCATATAGTTATCGTTTGTTGCAAACTTAAGATTATTAAATATATAAATAGAGTATTGTTATTCTCATATTACTTTTTTCAATGAAGCAAAAATGAATATATCAGGCTTCTTTTTTTGTTAATTTAAAAGTTTTAATATAGTTATTTTGATGAATCCTTATTTTAAGCAATAGTAGTATTATTTAAATTGCGAATTATTTAAAATTATAATAGATTTGATTAGAATTTTTTAATGCATTCTATTATTTGTATTTTTGCAAGACTTTGAAAAACTGAACAAATTAAAATAAATAAAATATGGCATTTGACATCGATATGATAAAAGGTGTTTACACCAAAATGGCAGAACGAGTAGATAAAGCTCGCGAGATTGTGGGTAAACCATTAACGCTATCTGAAAAGATATTGTATTCTCATCTATGGGATGGTAATCCTACTAAAGCCTTTGCAAGAGGAAAGGATTATGTCGATTTTGCACCAGATAGAATTGCATGTCAAGATGCTACAGCACAAATGGCATTATTGCAGTTTATGCAAGCAGGAAAAACTAAAGTTGCTGTACCAACAACGGTACATTGCGATCACTTAATCCAAGCAAAAGAAGGCGCTGCAACAGATTTAAAACACGCTAACAATGTAAGTAGTGAGGTTTTTAATTTCTTAGAATCAGTGTCAAATAAATACGGTATAGGTTTCTGGAAACCAGGAGCAGGTATTATTCACCAAGTAGTATTAGAAAATTATGCATTCCCAGGAGGAATGATGATTGGTACCGATTCGCATACTGTAAATGCAGGGGGATTAGGTATGGTTGCTATTGGTGTTGGTGGCGCAGATGCTGTTGATGTTATGGCTGGTATGGCTTGGGAGCTTAAATTTCCAAAATTAATAGGTGTTAAATTAACTGGTAAACTTTCAGGATGGACTGCACCAAAAGATGTCATTTTAAAAGTAGCAGAAATTCTTACTGTTAAAGGAGGTACAGGAGCTATCGTTGAATATTTCGGACCTGGAGCAACTTCAATGTCGTGTACAGGAAAAGGAACTATTTGTAACATGGGAGCTGAAATAGGAGCAACGACTTCTACTTTTGGATACGATGAGTCTATGGAACGTTATTTACGAGCTACTGATAGAGCAGATGTTGCTGATGCTGCAAACACTGTAAAACAACACTTAACTGCTGATGCAGAAGTTTATGCAAATCCAGAACAATATTTCGATCAAGTTATAGAAATCAATTTATCAGAATTAGGTCCATTATTAAATGGCCCTTTCACTCCAGATTTATCAACAACAGTTGGTAAAGCAATGACTGAAAAAGCGACTGCAAACGAGTGGCCTTTAAAAGTAGAGTGGGGATTAATAGGTTCTTGTACAAACTCATCTTATGAGGATTTATCAAGAGCATCATCTATCGCACAACAAGCTTTAGATAAAGGTTTAAAAATGAAAGCCGAATTAGGTATCAACCCAGGTTCAGAGCAAGTACGCTTTACAGCAGAACGCGATGGTATTCTTGGAATTTTCGAAAACCTAGACGCTAAAATATTCACCAATGCTTGTGGTCCATGTATTGGACAATGGGCAAGATATTCAGACCCTAAGAACGCACCAAAAAACAGCATCGTACATTCTTTTAATAGAAACTTTGCTAAGCGAGCCGACGGAAACCCAAACACTCATGCCTTTGTAGCATCACCAGAATTAACAGCAGCTATAGCAGTTGCTGGACGTTTAGATTTCAATCCGTTAACAGATAAGTTAATTAATGAAAACGGACAAGAAGTGATGTTCGATGAGCCAACAGGATGGGAGTTACCACCAAAAGGTTTCGCTGTAGATGATAATGGCTATTTAGCCCCAGAAGCTGATGGTAGCCATGTGCAAGTTTCAGTAAAAGACGATTCAGAACGTTTACAATTATTAGAACCGTTCACACCAATTGGGAATTCAATTACAGGTGCTAAACTTTTAATAAAAGCATTCGGAAAATGTACTACCGATCATATTTCTATGGCAGGTCCATGGTTACGTTTTAGAGGGCATTTAGATAATATTGCAAACAACACTTTAATAGGTGCAGTAAATGCCTTTGGTAAGAAAACCAATTTTGTTAAAAATCAATTAACGGGAGAATACGGAGGTGTTCCAGATACGGCAAGAGCATATAAAGCTGCTGGTATTAAAACCATTGTAGTTGGCGATCATAACTATGGTGAAGGCTCATCTAGAGAGCACGCTGCAATGCAACCACGTCATTTGGGTGTAGCTGCGGTTATCGTAAAATCGTTTGCACGTATCCACGAAACAAACCTTAAAAAACAAGGAATGTTAGGTTTAACCTTTGCTAACGAGAGCGATTACGATTTAATCCAAGAGAACGATACATTTAACTTTATCGATTTAAACGCATTCGCTCCAGGAAAACAATTAACGCTAGAAGCTGTTCATGAAGATGGATCTAAAGATCTTATCAAATTGAATCATACTTACAACGAGTCGCAAATCGAATGGTATAACGAGGGATCTGCACTTAATTTAATTAAAAAGCAAAACGCTTAAATTACAAGCACATACATTTAAAAATCCAGTCTGTAAAGGCTGGATTTTTTAGTTTAAAATAATGTCACTTCGAGTGATTTCGATTTTTAATCGGAATCTTATCGAGAAGTTGGGCGTTACCTATACCCTGAATTTAGTTCCGGGCCTAGGTTGGGCTTTACGTTACAAGTCCTCGCTTCGTCCCGATAGCTATCAAGACTCACTGTGGGCTTTCCTCTGTAATACCTAATGCACGTATCTGCTAGATTTATTTTTAAGAGGTTCAGTATTTTTTCTAATTTTACAAACTAACTTTTATATTTTCTAGGGTTCTGATAGAAGGAAATCGTTCAGTTTATTTTTCTCGGTGCTTTTTTCTACAGTTTTATATATTTTGCTACAAGAGATCTAAAAATTAGGATAATTTTACTTCTTCATATTATATAATTACTTCACAATAATTTTTTTAACACTTGTATTTTTATTTTCGGTTTTTATGTTCACAAAATAAGTTCCAGAAGGTAAGTCAAAATATAGTTTCTGATTAAAATTAGTATTGAAATATTTTTTCACACTTCTACCTGTAATATCATTGATGATAATTTCTTTAATTTTTAAATCTAAATTACTTTTTATAAAGAAATAATCCTCAGAAGGGTTAGGATATATCTGAATATTCTTAGTATCATCTATATCCTTTACATTCAAGCTGTTTTTTGGTTCTGAGCTAATTTCAACAATCCAGCCTCTCCAAGTACTTGTGGAATTCCAATCTTCTATTGTTTCTGGGAGATAAGCAAAAGAGGTGCTATTAGCATGAGAGAAATTGAAAGTTAAACAACCACTCTCATTATCGGCCTTTAAAACAGTCTCAGGTTTAATAAAAGGTATTTCTGAAAATGTAGAAAAAAGCACACTATTGGATGCTCTGGTATTATTCCCGTCAATAACAGTAAAGGGATCCCCGCCAGTATATTGAGGGATGTCCAACCTCTTTACTGTTGCCACTATTCTTTCGGTGTCGGAATTTGGACAAATGGCGGTGTTTTCAAGTTGACCCAATATAGTCCAAGCTTTCCTTTGTCTCATTTGTCCAGAGGAATTCGCATGGTAAATTCCTTCATTAAGCAAATTTTTAGTTGTTTTAATGAGTTTTGGTACTGGATAAGTATTGATAAATCCATCGGGGCACATTGTTGTAATATAGAATTCGTATTCTGTATTTTCTTCCAAATCATCGAGTATAATAGAATAGTAAATTAAATTTTCATCAAATCTGTCTTTCTCAGTCTTATAAGTATGATAAGGCCTGCGCAGGTCTTCCTCTAAAAATTGTCTGGTGTTATCAAATTCTTTTGTGAACCCCGTTCCTAATAAAAAACCAACAGGTCCATATTCAACTTTATAAAGTATGTTATCGTCATTTTTTGCCCAAACCAGCTCCACTTCATTATGGCTTAATCGTTGAAACAAAAAGTCTTTTTCGTTGGTTGTCCCACAGGTAGGTTTTGGTTCACTATATACTTTTGCTTCCCAATACGAAGTACCATCAATTTTTTGAAAATAGGATAAAGAGCCGTCTTCTTTTTCAGAGACTACGGGATACAAATTAGAATCGTGCCTAAAAGCATAGCAACTATAATAGTTGTATCCATTTTGCTCGTTTAAGAAATTAATAACTACTTCACTTCTGACAGTGCTCTGATTTAAATATGGTTTAATATTAAAATAAGTAAATTCAATTCTAATTCTTTCCCCAATATTGTCTGGATATAGTATCTCTATATCATCATTAGAAGTCAATAAGACACCGTTTGAAAAGTCTTTCCTTGTTTTGTCTTTATAGGCAGGAGCATAATCATTGAAGTTGCCGTTATCACATTTTGAAGAGATGTAGAAATCGTATTCTGTGTCAGGAGATAAGCCTATGATACTGATATTTTTGTCCAAAGTGTTTTTTATTATACCGTTACCTCTATTAAACCCTGCAAGCCCATATTCAATTTTCCATTCAGACACATCAGTTTCAGCCTCCCAAGCTAAGCTTATCTCTTGATGCGTAAAGTTGGTTGTTGATATATTGAAAGGCTCACTGCAATCAGGGATCAGCTCGCTGATTACATCCGCTTCCCATCCCCTTGAATAATAATCATGATACCACGGATTTGTACTACTTGTAAATTCAACCGTAATAGCCCCATTAGGATCATGAGAATAGAATGATACTCCTTTGTTTTCAAGATCATTGGCATTTCTTAGCTCTACAATTAGCCCGGAATTTGTGTCAGTACCACTATATAATTTCAAGGCATTATTGTTGTAAATTCGCATTAAATCAATATAATCAAAATTGACACGAATTCTTTCTCCTTGAGCTTTAGGATATATTGTTGTTATTTTTGTTTGATTTTCAGGAATATTATTGTCGATTCCCCCGTCATCAGTAAACTTATCGCCTCCAAAAAAATTAGGAGTCGTTTTAAAAGTTAGTGGTTCAACATAGATATTATCTTGACCTCCTTCTGCACATACAGTAGTAACATAAGCTTGGTATGAAGTTGATTTATTTAGATTATCGAGAGTGATAAAATCCTCATTTGTTTGTACGATGGTCCCTGTTCCTCTTTCAAATCCTTCTAATCCGTACTCTATACTGTAACTATCATTTAAATTAGAGGTTTTAGTCCAATTCAACTCACATTGATTATGGCTCAATTTAAAGTTATTAACTTGAAAATTTGTAGCTTCTTCACAATTAGGAGTTGCCTCACAAGTAATATCTATGTCCCATTTTATATCAGAGTAGTTATAATAATTATTAATAATATCAAAGAAAATGACATTACTGTTTCCTGAAGAAACAAACTCACTTGAGGGTGAATTACGGTGTAAATGTTTGAGTAAAGGACTATTTGAATCAGGACCATCATATATTTTAATTTCCTCATAACTACCTAGTCTTACAGAGTTTACTTTTATTCGAGCTCTTTTATTGTCTCTTAGGTGTATATAAAAATCCCTTGTATATTGGTAGTCAGTATAAACCTTATCTCTTCCTCCTCTGTCATATATTTTACCTTCAAAACAATAATCAATATTTGTTTTTTCTGAGAATGGCCCTATTGGGGTACTAAAACGTTCACCACACTTATTTCTTAAATAAAAATCATATTCAGTATCGCTTTGTAAGTTCTCAACAATAACATCATTTGAAGAATAATTTTCTGTCGTACCTTCACCAAGTGTAAAGCCTTTTAATCCATATTCTAGCTGCCACTCTTCATTAAGGTCAAGGTCAATATTTACCCCAGTTAACTCTATTTGATTTAATTTGTAAGAGTCAAGTCTTCTAAAAGAAATAGTTGATTCACAAAAAGGTTTTGTAGAAATAGAAGTTGCTTTTTTTGTATCACTTAAGCTTGAGTCGTCACATTCTTCAGTTAAGTAGAAATCATATTCTGTCAACTCACTTAACGATGATATTGTTATTGTATTTGTATAAGTTTCAACTTTTTCACCAGTGCCTATTTCAAAATTTTTAAGACCATATTCAATATATGTACGGTTTGTTGTGCTTTTTACCCAACTTAGAGTGATTGAATTATAGGTAATATTTGTTGGAGAAATAAACCTAGGTGAATTGCATTGTGGTTTGTCAATACAGCTAACATTTCCTATCCAGCCTGGAGCATTATTTTGTGAATTGTTTGATTCAAACACAATATACAGTTCTCCATTGGCTACCCTTGAAATGATTGGTTCTGATGGCAGGGTGTTATTGTCGTAAACTACTATAGGGTCTCCAAGAGCGTAACTACCTTCCCAGATTTTTAATGTAGCATCGGGTGATAATTCAAATAATTCAAAATCTAAACTTATTCTTTTGTCTGAAGAGTTTGGTCTTAAATTGTATGATTCATAGTAAGTTCCTACGTAATTTTCTTCAAAACCAGGATCAAAAAACAAATCTCCATTACAGTAATCTGCACTTGTAACGTTTTGATAAACATCAGATGTAGTTGGAGTGCTTCCACAATTGTTAGTTACGTAGAAATCATACTGTGTATTAGAGTTTAAGTTGTTGATTTGGATAGCTGTAAATGAGCTAGAAATTTTAGTTCCAGTTCCAAAGCTGAAGTTTTTAAGGCCATACTCTATTTCAAAATTACCTGTCAATGAATTGTTTCCTGAATTCCAAGTTAATGTTATAGAATTGGTGGTTTTATTATTTGTATCTATTTGGTATGGCTTAAGGCATTGAGTATTTCCTGTAAAACCTATGAGGCTTAGAGTAATAAATATTAATAGTTTTTTTGTCATATCAGCTTTTATTGAATCTAGTATGTTATTTAAGATTGAGGATTTTACAAGGAGAAAAATCTGATTTAGTAAAGAAAATGATTCTTTTAAATTTAGTGCTAAAATATCTGTTATTTTGTATCATTATATCGTTGTTTTGATTTTCGCATCAACTTTTCAACCTTTTTATTCTAAACTGAAAAGTATTTCAATTCAGATTTGTTCTTCTCTGCGTTTACTACTAAATAAAGTTTTTACGAATATGTGTCGTTTCAATGATACATAATAGATTCTAAACGAATTTGTCGTTTTTTTTCTTATAAAGTCAAACGATGATCAAAATAGCTATCACTAATTATTAACCAAATTCCTTCCAATCCAAAACATCAAAATCGTATTTTTGAAAAAACTTCAAAATGAACTCCAGACAAGACCAACTTAAAGCTTTCGATAGACTACTAACTATAATGGACGAGTTACGAGAGCAATGTCCATGGGATAAAAAGCAAACTATGGAAACCTTACGCTACTTAACCATAGAAGAAACTTACGAACTTGGAGATGCCATTCTAGATAAAGATTTAGAAGAAGTTAAAAAAGAGTTAGGCGATGTGTTATTGCACATTGTATTTTACGCTAAAATAGGAAGTGAAACCAAAGATTTTGATATTGCCGATGTATGCAACAGCATTTGCGAAAAACTAATAAGCAGACACCCGCACATTTACAGCGACGTAAAAGTTGAAAATGAAGACGATGTAAAACGAAACTGGGAAAACCTAAAACTTAAAGAAGGCAAAACCAGTGTTTTAGAAGGCGTTCCAAAAAGTTTACCAGCTTTAGTAAAAGCGAATAGAATTCAAGAAAAAGTAGCAGGCGTTGGTTTTGATTGGGAAGAACCAAACCAAGTTTGGGAAAAAGTAGAGGAGGAGCTAAACGAATTTAAAGCGGAAGTACAATTGGGCAATCAAGACAACATGGAAAGTGAATTTGGAGACGTTATATTCTCAATGGTAAACTACGCTCGCTTTCTAAACATTAACCCTGAAAATGCTTTGGAACGTACCAATAAAAAATTCTCTAAACGTTTCCAGTATTTAGAAAGTAAAGCTAAAAGTTTAAACAAACCACTTAAAGACATGACACTTGCCGAAATGGATGTATTTTGGGAGGAAGCTAAAAAATTGTAAAAGCTTTTTGTTTTGTATTTATCTTAACACAGTTAATTTGCTGTTTGGGCTTTGTTTTTGTACATTTGCAGCATGGGAAAAGGAATTCATGAAAAGCGAAATAACAGAATCTTCAACTTTAATTTTCTAGTTTTTAGAAACCAATCGGATAAATTTATCCCTCCAGCTTTATAGCTCTAAAGCACTTTTAACACAATACTTTCTGTGTCTTAATTTTATTATTTACTTATACTATTTAAGTATTTAATCAATCACGCATAATTGTTTTTTTCAATTTTATCTATATCTAATTATAGATAAATATTACTATAACCCGTTGTGCATTATGATTTAAAAGAAAAAAGTTGTCCATCTTACTGATAATCAGTAACTTGTTTTAGCGATAAAACATTAATTATGAACAACTTAAATGCAAATTACGAAAGAATATTGGAAGTATTAAGAAAAATATCAAAAGAGCAGCTTTTAGCTTATCAAAGACGACAACCCAAACTGAGTGATTTGGAGTTGGTAAGCCTAAGCCTTACATCAGAATATATGGGTATAGATAGTGAGAGTAACCTATTTAGACAACTTCCTGATGTCATTTCATCAAAAATTAACCGCAGTGTTTATAATCGTAGAAGAAGAAAGTTAGCAAATCATATTGATGCAATACGTTTAAAATTGGCTACTCATTTTAATGAATTTGAAGACTATTTCATTGTAGATAGTATGCCTTTAGAGGTTTGTAAGCTATCAAGAAGTTCTCGTTCAAGAATATGTAAAGAAGCTACTTATGTCTTTCCAGACAAAGGTTATTGTGCTTCTCAAAGTGCTAATTATTATGGGTATAAATTACATGCTATTTGTTCTGTTAGCGGTATTTTTCAGAGTATAGATTTGAGTCCGGCATCTGTTCATGATGTGAATTATCTTAAAGATATTAAAGCACAAATTAGCAATTGCACTTTAATTGGTGATAGAGGTTATTTATCCGCAGAAATTCAACTTAACTTGTTTGATACTTGTAACATAAAGCTAAATACACCGATGAGAAATAATCAAAACAATTACAAAAAACAACCGTACATTTTTAGAAAATCGAGAAAGAGGATAGAAACTTTATTTTCTCAACTGTGTGACCAATTCATGATAAGACGCAACTACGCTAAGTCTTTTGAAGGCTTTAAGACCAGAATAATATCTAAAACAACTTCGCTAACTGTAATTCAATACATTAACAAATTTGTCTTTGATAGAAAAATAAACAATATAAAAATCAGCATTATTTAAAATGCACAACGGGTTACTATAATATGATTTAATGACCATTAAAGACATGGCTTTAAATCAAGACATATAGAAATACAATTAGAGCAAAAATCAATTTTAAAAACTAAAATAAATGAAAATTTTACAAGTAAAAAGAAAAACAATATACGAAAAACGTCATACAGTTAAAATGGGAGAACTAACTGCTAAGGTAACTTACATAAAAAAATATTTATTTGGTTTACCAATAAAAACGCTTCATAAATACCGCGAAACGTATTACGGCGAGGTTAAAGATTGTAAAGATTGTATGCTATTTGTTTAGTTCAAATTAATAAAAATATTTTAAGTGGAAGTACTAGTAATTGTTGCTGCAAAACTGAGTACATATAAAAAACAAAAAGCCTCATAATAAATACATTATGAGGCTTTTTGTTTTAAACAGACAACAAAACTTTTAATAAAGCTCTTTAACTTTACTAAGTTTTGTTTTCCAAAGTTTTAAAGCTTGTTTATGTGCTTTAATATTGTTATGGACTTCTTTTACTAACGGATTATCATCATCAACATTAGTGAAAAATTGCAAATTATTTTCTAATTGATTAATTTGACCTTTAACCTCGTCTATTTTCTTTCTAATAAAAACGCGTTCATTATCAAGGTTTTTATTGTTGTTATCACTACTACTTAAATTGTCTAATTTGTTTTCATACTTAATCATTTCAATTTCATTCTTCTCCATTTTCAAGTTAGAAAACAAATTATCTAACGATTTATTAAACTTGCCTTCAATATAACGTTTATCGTTTGGTACTCTACCAATACTTTTCCATATATCAATTTGCGTTTTTATGGTTGATAAATCTTTATTTTTATCTCCAGTTAAACTTAAATCTTTCAACGTATTTAAAAGCTCTTGTTTTTTGTTGTAGGCATCAACTTGTTCTTGACTTGCAGCATTTCTTTTAGAATGTAGTTTGTCAAAATAATGATTACAGGCCGCTTTAAATTGTTTCCATATTTTATCACTGTCTTTACGCGGCACATGACCAATTTTTTTCCAATCGCTTTGAATTTTTTTCATTAACGCTGTAGTTACTTCAACGTCTTCACTGTTTTTGTTGTCTTCAGCAATTTTAATGAGTTCAAGTTTTTTTTGAAGATTATCAAATTGTTCTTTCTTTAAACCTTTATAAAAAGCATTTTTATTTTTGTTAAATGTTCTTACAGCATCTTTAAATTTTGCCCAAGTCGCTTCGTTAACTTTTATAGGTACTTTACCAGCATTAAAGAAATCGTTGCGAAGTGCTTCAACTTCTTTTATTTTTTTTTGCCATGAACTATGAGAACCACTTTCTTGAGTGTTAATAACCTCTATTTTAGCAATAATATCAAGTTTGTTTTCAAGATTTTTTTCATAAACCTTGTCTATTTCTTTGTAGTAATCTTGTCGTTTGTCGTTAATTATTTTTGTTGCCGCTTTAAAACGCTCCCAGATTTCTTCTCTGTGTTCTCTCCCCACAGGACCAAGCTCTTCTTTCCACATTTTATGAAGCTCTTGCAACTCTCTAAAAGAACGCATTACATTATCATCTTGTGCTAACTCTTCAGCACGCTCAATAATTTTTAATTTTTTATCTAAATTGTGTTTAAAGTCTAAATCGCGTAAATCTCTATTCAAATGTAAAAAGTCGTAAAACATTTCTACATGATGGTGGTAAGAATTCCAAGCGTTATTGTATTTGTCTCTAGGAATTGGGCCTGTATTTCGCCAACGTTCTTGTAGCTCTTTAAAGTGTTTATATGTGGTATTTATATTTTCTTCAAGATTAAGCAAGCCTTTTAATTCTTCAATAATCTCGAGCTTATCGGCTAAATTTTGCTTCAAGTTTTTCTCTAAACTTTTATAATGATCGTTTAGTTTATTTCTATATTCTTTATAAGTTTCTTTGAATCGTTTTTGAATAGGCGAGGAGTAATAAAAATCTATTTCGTTGCCACCATCATTTAAAAACTCTGTTTTTTTCTCGTCTAATAAGGCTTGAAACTTAGTTTTAAACTCATTATTTATCTCATTTACATGAGATTTTATGGCTTGAATCTTTTCATTTTTTATTAGTTTTTCTAACTCAATAGCTAAAGATTCTAACGACATTTTATCGTATTCTTTTACTTCAATAGTATGTCGTTCTTTGTTGCCTTCATCTTCAGCATCTTCAGCATTAGATTCTTCAATTTCATCAATAACATCTGCTTTCTCATCAGACCCCTTTTCTTCCTCTGTATCTTTAGAATTGTCTTCTTTTACAGCATCAACAATTTGAGATGAAGCTTCACCATCGTCATTTCTTTTTGTCGCCTCTAAAGCAGGTTCTTCATTAAGTTCTGATGATGTGTTTTGAGTAATATCATCATTATTAATGGGTTGTTTGTTTTCTTCTATTCCGTCTGCTTTTTGCAGGTTATCTATCTCAGACATTTTAAAAAATGTTTAGGTTCGTTTAATACTTTAAAGTTTAAAGATAGTAACAACTCTAGTATTTACAAAGTGGAAGTACTGCTTTTAATACTTTGAGTAGAATTTTTATTACAAATCCCAAATTGACCACGCTTTTTTAGCTTGAAATTTTAACATATCTAACCCATTAATTATGGTAGCACCATTAGTTTTTCCGTAATTAAGAAATTTGGTTTCTTCAGGATTATATATTAAATCGAATAAAATATGAGTATTGCTAATAGCTTTATAAGGTAAATTTGGACAATCGTTTACATTTGGAAATGTGCCCAATGGCGTACAGTTTATAATAATTAAATGCTGCTTTATAATATCTTCTGTTAACGAATGGTATGTATAATCAATACCTTGTGAAGCTGTTCTTGATACATAACTATACTCAATGTTTAGCTCCTTTAAGCTATAGGCAATGGCTTTACTTGCACCGCCTGTACCCAAAATTAAAGCTTTTTTATGATGGGGTTTTAAGAATGGTTTTAATGATTTATTGAAACCATAACTATCTGTGTTATAACCAACAAGTTTTCCTTTTTTTGTGATTTTTATGGTGTTTACTGCTCCAATAGCTTTGGCTTTTTTGTTTATTTTATCCAAAAAAGGTAGCACTTGTTCTTTATACGGAATAGTAACATTTAAACCTTTTAAGCCTTTTGTGTTTTTTATTATTGAAGGAAAAGAATCGATAGAATCAATATCAAAATTCTCATAGGTTGTATTGTTAATATTTTCATCTTTAAACTTTTTTTTAAAGTATGCTTTTGAAAATGAATACGATATGTTTTTTCCTAAAAGGCCTAATTTGTTCATTTGATTTTTCTAGTTTTTTTGCCATAAACTTCAAGTGCTAAAACTATAGTGATACCTAAAACAATAAATGCAACAGCATAAAAGGTTTCTGAGTTTAGCTCTGGCATAAAGCGTTTGTAATTAGCAATTATTTTTTCTCCAGTAGAATCTAATATAAGACTACCATTATCATTTATTTGGTAAATTGTTTTTTTCCAGGGCCAAACAACACCTAAGGACCCAACTATAAAACCAATAATAGCAGAAAGTGTAATACTTTTGTAATGCTTTAAAATATAGCTTAATAGATGTGAAAACGTAACTAAGCCTGTTACAGAACCTAAAGTAAAAACAACCAAAACTTTTAATTTCCTGATGCGCTCTGAGTTTTCAATAAAATTAAAATTACCACTAAAAATATCTGAAACTGTATCGTATAAAGCGTTAACAGAATCTACTAAAAGCAACACATAATTTCCTAAAAGAATAAGAATAAAAGAACCAGAAAACCCAGGAAGTGTCATACCGGAAACACTAATTATTCCGCAGAAAAAAACAAACCAAAGATTATCATTTTCTTTGGCAGGATTTAAAAAACTAATGCTTAAACCTACTATAATGCCAATGAATAATGATAGATATGTTTTGTAATTCCAATCTTTAAAATCTTTATAGATGTAATAAATAGATCCGATTATCATGCCAAAAAAAACACTCCAAACAAATAGCTCGTAATGTTTTATTAAATAATCTAAAATTTTTGAAACACTAAAATAGCTAACTACCATTCCAAAGAAAAGTAACCCTAAAAACCGACCGTTTATATACTGATAAAAACTTTTAAACCTGCCATTAATAAGCAATTTAAAAGCTTTACTATTTACTTTTTGTAGCGAGTAAATAAATTCTTCGTAAAAACCAGCAACAAAAGCTACCACACCACCAGAAACTCCAGGAACTTTGTTTGCAGCTCCCATGCCTAATCCTTTAAGAATAAGAAATAGTTTGTCTGTAAAAGTTCTGGTACTTTGCATTATTGTTTTTTCGAGCCTAGTTTTTCAAGAATAAAAATAGTTAAAAAACCTAGAATCATTAAAATAATCGCCATTGTGATTTGGCTTTCTCCTTCAAAAGTAAAAGGAGAAATGCTTTCTTCTAATAAGGGTGTTTTGATTCCTTTTGAATTGGTATGCCATGTTAAAGTTTTTTTCCAAGGCCAAACTTTATTTAAAGACCCAAAAATAAACCCAGTAAGTAATGCTAATGTTATATTGTGATGATGTTTAAATAGCCATTTTAAAACACGACTAAAGCTTAATAACCCTATTATAGCACCAGTTGTAAAGATTACTATTTTTTTTATATCAAAATCATGTAGTGCATCACTTAATGTTTTATAAGCACCAAGAATTATTAAAATAAAAGAGCCCGAAATACCTGGAAGTATCATAGCACAAATAGCAATTGCTCCTGCTAAAAACAAAAACCACGGATTGTCATTGTTTGACAGAGCGGGTAGGGTAGTAATATAAAAAGCTATGCCTGCACCAATAATAGAGCATATTACTACTGCAATGTTCCACTTAGTTATTTGTTTACCAACAAAATAGATGCTTGCTACGATTAAACCAAAAAAGAATGACCATATTAAAACAGGATGATGCTCTAATAAATATTTAGCAAGCCTCATAAACGATACGAAACTTACAATAATACCCAGTAAAAGTGCTGTTAAAAAGTTACCGTTGGCTTGTTGCCAAAACGCTTTTATACCTTTAGAAAAAAGGGTTTTAAATAATGAAATATTAACATTACTAATAGTAGAGATTAACTCTTCATAAATACCAGAAATAAAAGCAATGGTGCCACCTGAAACTCCAGGAACAGCATCTGCTGCACCCATAGCAACTCCTTTAAGTGAAATGATTAAATAGTCTGAAAAACGTCTTTGCATACTTTGTTATTTTTTGAGAAAACCAAAGGTATGCATTTTAGCTAAACGTTTGTTTAAAGATTTGTTTTTAGTAAGTTTTTTACTAAGATTTTATTAGAAACTTCAGGAAAAAGTTCTTCAAGAATAAAATTATATTCTTCATTGTGCTTTAAGCCATTTTTTAAATAAAATGTACCTTTATCATTTTCGTTTAACGAAAAGTAGAGTCCAGCTAATCTATATTCTAATTCAGCATTTTCCGGATAAAACTCAATAGCTTGTTCAAAATTATAAACAGCAGCTTGTACTTCGCCTAATTTAATTAGTAAATCGCCACGAGATAACCAAGTGTTCAATTCATAATTACCTAATTCTAAAGTTTTTTTGTATCCACGTTCTGCTTCTTCATATAAATTTAATCTTTGATTAATTTGCGAATACAATTTCCAATAAACTACGTTTTCAGTATCAATATTGATGGCTTTATTGATATAATACAATGCCTTTTGGTAATTCTTTTTTTTATTATAAAACTTTGTAATGGCTATCCAGCCTTTATCTAATAACGGATCTTCGTGTACAGTTTTGTAGTAATATTGAACCGCTAAATCATCATTTTTTAATTTTTCGTAACAATTGCCAATTCGTAATAATGCAAACGATGTTGGTTCGTCTAGCTGAAGAGAAATATTATAATTTTCAATAGCATCTTCGTAACGCTTTAATTTTTCAAGAACTTTTCCGCGTTCTAAATATGCACCAACAAAAGTATCATCAGAAATAATAGCAAAATCGTAAGCTGTTAATGCCTTTTTATATTTTTTTAAAATAACATATTGTTTCCCTAGTTGATGCCATGCTACTTCACAGTAAGGGTTTTTATCTAAAAATACGTTTAAGTATGAGATTGCATCTTCATTTTGATTAAGAAATTCAAAACAGTAAATAATGTTGTAAAGTGCTGAGTAGTCATCTATATCTTGCTCTAAACATTTCATAAAAAAGGTCTTAGCGTCTTCAAATTGATCTAAAAAGAGATATTCCATTCCTATTAAAGAATATAAATCTACAACATCGTCGGTAAGCTCTAATGCTTTTTTTAAAACCTCAATAGCTTTTAAATGCTCATCTTTTTTTGATAAAACATTGGCTTTCTGAATATAAATTTCTTCGTTAAACGGGTCTAAATTATAAAGTTCGTTTAATAAGGCATCGGCATCGGGTAGCTTATCTTCAAAAACATAGATTTCTACTTTAAACAACTTTAAATTAATAGAAGTAGGGTGCTGATCTAATCCTAATTTAATGGCTTTTTTTGCTAAAGCAATTTTGCCTTGATTAAGATAGTGGTGAATGATGTTTTCAAATTCTTCTGAATCGAAAAACAAAACATGGTTTGTTTTTAACATCGATTCAAACTTTGTAAGAGGCAAATTGTTGTTGTCGTTATGACTAAACTCCATAAGCACATTTGTAAGTTACTTCGTTAATAAAATTAAGGTTCTATTCTAATTTAAAAGACTTATATCTTAAATCTTTTTAACAAAGTAATCAACAGTTGTACCGTAAATGTAAATTTATTTTTGCTTTGTTTTGATTTTCAAAGGCTTGAAGGTTAAATCTCTTGTTGTAAAACATTCAAAATATCAATAATAATGTTGCATCCCTTGGTGATTTCTTCATTTGAAATGGTAAGAGGGGGTGTAATTCTTACAGCTTTAGACTCAAAAAGCAACCAAAAAAGTATTAAACCAGCATCTTGACACTTAAGAATTAGTGCATTTGTTATAGCATCAGAAGGTGTTATAATGGCAAGCATTAATCCCTTACCACGGATGTCTTTAATTAATGGATGCACTAAAAGTTTTCTGAAAAGTTGCTCTTTTTCTAAAGTTTGTTGCATTAAATGACTTTTGGTAACTTCTTGTAATGTTGCCAAAGCTGAAGCTGCAATAATGGGGTGACCACCAAAGGTTGTAATATGTCCTAGTTTTGGGTTATCACTTAATAAATCCATCAATTTACTGGAAGCAGTAAACGCTCCAATAGGCATGCCTCCGCCTAAACCTTTGCCCGTAACTAAAATATCTGGAATGCAGTTGTAATGTTGAAAACCAAAAAGTTTACCCGTTCTGCCAACTCCGGGTTGTATTTCATCTAAAATAAGTAAAGCACCAACTTCATTACATCGCTTTTGTACTTTTTGCAAGTAATTATTTGAAGGAACGATAAATCCCGCGCCACCTTGGATAGTTTCTAAAATCACGCAAGCAGTTTTAGTAGTTATGTACTTTAAACACGACTCTTTATTAAAATCAATAAAACGAACGTTTGGTAATAATGGACGGAATGCTTGCTTGCGTTCTTCAAAACCCATCACACTCATTGAACCCATAGTGTTTCCATGATACGCTTTATTTGCTGCAATTATTTCGCTTCGTCCTGTGGCTCGTTTTGCTAATTTTAAAGCGCCCTCAATAGCTTCGGTTCCAGAATTTGTTAAATAGGTTTTTTCTAAAGGTAAAGGTAGATGTTCAGCTAATAATTTTGTGAGTTCAACTGCTGGTTTTTGAATGTACTCACCATAAACCATAACATGCATATATTTATCTAATTGCGATTTTATAGCGTTTACTACCCTTGGGTGATTATGACCAAGTGTACAAGCCGAAACACCTGCAACAAAATCGAGATATGCATTATTATTAGTATCATAAATATATGAACCGTTAGCGTGAGAAATTTCCATGGCTAATGGATGAGGTGAAGTTTGGGCTTGATATTTAAAGAAATCATCCAACATTTTTTTATTGTTGATTTATAACACTTTTAGGATAAATTAATTTCTTTTCGTCTTTTTTCTTTAGGTTTTTTGGTAAATTCCTTGAAGCTTTAGGTTTTCCTTCTTCGGTTGGTTTAGCTTCACTGTCTGCTTTTTTAATGCGTGCCATTAAATCTTCATCAAAAAAATCTTCTTGAGGCATATAATCTTCAAGCCCTTTTATAACTGGTAAAACTAATGGCGGGTCGTTTTTAAATAAATCTTCAACACTTTTAGGGCGCTCATCTTCTCTCCAATCAAACCCTTTTAAAAGCTTTTCGTTTTTTGGATATTTAGATTCTGGATAAATGTCGCCATCTATTTGATTGATTTTTCTAACCTCTTGAATATCTCTATCTTCTATAAAGATTTTAATACTACCAGATTTCGACTTATCAATGCCTACTAATTCATTTTCATCATTCCTAAAATAGTAAATAGATTGTGCGTTTTTTAAAATATCTACAACATGTAGCTCATTATTTTCATTAAATAAACCAATTAACGTTTTGCCATTTATTTGATTGTAACCAGTACCTATTGTGTCTTTACTAATTAAAAAAGCATTGTTAAATACAATAAGCGAATCTAATTTTTCGGTTTCAGGGTTCGATTTTAAATGAATAGTATCACCAGTCATTTGGTTATTAATATTCCAAAGAATAGGCTTTCGTTTTACAGAAAAAGCATCATTACTATCAAATTTTGAGATGTTTATAAGTTGAGTTAAACCATTTTCTTGATTTGTATGAATAGAATCTGCTTTAGCACTCATATCTATTTTAAATAGGCGTGCATTTCTAAAAGCTCTGGTAATTCTTTTTTCTGGTTTACCTGTAACCATAAGCGTATCGGCGTGAATATAAATAGAATCTTTTTGTTGTACCGTAATCGCTAATGCCCGTTTTGTGATAAACATCGAATCTTTTTCTTTAAAAACTTCTGCATAATGTCCTTTTACAATGCTTTTATTTAAAGTATCGGTTACGGTAATATTGTTAGTTGCCGATGCGAAACTGGTGTTGTTATCAAAGTATAAACTATCGCCTTCTACGGTTCTATTTTCGTAATCTATTTTGGCTTTTTTTACGGCGTATCCAATTTTATTTTCGGTATCGTAAAAGCCTTTTTCGCAATAGGTTACACTTTCGGGTGTTGTTATAGTAGAAGGTCCAAATAAATAAGCGTGTTTGGTTTCGTCATAAAAATCGAAATAGTTTGATTTTACTGTAGTACTATCGTTTTTTAAAACTACATCTTCCACAAACTGATATTTTTTAGCATCCATGTAATAAAGCCCAATTTTACTAGTAATGGTTCCAGATGAATCAATGGCTACATTGCCACCATTTCTATAAAAGGCTTGTTGTTTTATACGGTCAAAATATAAGGTGTCTGATGAGATTTTTGAATCGGGGTTTTCTAAAATCACATTACCACTAGCAAATGCTAATTGTGTTTTGCCGCTATATTCTACATATTTAGATGTCATATTAATCGTGTCGCCTTGTTTTACGATAACGTTTCCGTAAGCTTCAACAAAATCTTCATTACCATAATGAATCGCTTGATCGCACCACATGTTTATACCGCCGTGGATAATATGTACTTGCTGTGAATCGTCTCGTGTTAAAACTTTAGCACCAGGATATTTTTCTTCATCAAAAGTTAAAAACCCAGTATATTCTATATTGATTTTTTTTTGAGCTTGACAAAACTGGGATTGACCAAAGCAAACAAAAAGCAGAATATAAAAAAAATGTGTTAGTTTCAAAGTAAAATTGTTTGTAGCAAAAATAACGATAATAATAATGTTTAATTATCTGTTATGTTTTTTTTATGATTTTAAAGTATGATTATTTTAGTTTTTTTATACTTAGAAATAGTTGCTCTATAACGGCACTCATTTTATCAATATCTAAAGTCTCAATGGTATCGTTTTGTGTGTGGTAGTTTTTATTTCTATAAAAAGCGGTATTTGTAATCATTACAGCAGGGTAATTAAAATTCCAATAGTTTAAGTGATCAGAGAAATCTACACCTGCTACTAAACTAGATCCTTGAAAAGATTTAGTTTTAATAGTTTGTTGCTTTTTCATTAGTAGTTCAATTTGTTTTCCAAACGCACCACTTTTTTCACTTTGCACTACAGTAATAAAATCGGCAATAGTACCATATTCTATAGTCATTTCTGGTATTGGATAATTTTGAGATCCTTTTTTTTGACTGTAATACCCAATCATTTCTATACAAATCATACCTTTTACAGGAATGTTGTTTGTGTGTAAATAGTTGGCATGAACATAGCTTCCCATTTGTTTGGTTCTAAAAAATGGAGGCTCTTCTAAGGTGTAGGCTACAAAATCTATTCTGTATTTTAATTGCTCTTTTGAAAGCAAGCGTGCTAGTTCAAGTAATCCTACAACGCCACTAGCATTATCATCTGCCCCTTGTTGATTGCCACATACATCATAATGCGCCCCAATAATAATACGCTTTTTGTGCTCCATACCAATGGAGCCAATAACATTTTTATAAATGGCTCCGTTTACTTTGTATGGTTGGAAAATAACGGAATCGCAAACCTTGGTTAGTTCAGATTTTATGTAATTTGCTACAATATTGAGAGATTTTATATTTTGGTAATTTCTACTTTTTGGAGTTTGGGTTATTTTAAATAAATCGGTTTTAATTCTGCTTTTGTTTGTAAGTTCTAAGGTATTTATAGGATTGTTTTGTGAATAAACACAGATTGAGAATATTAACAATACGATGAATAATAGGTGTTTCATTTATTTAGAATAAAACCTTTATTTTTTTAAACGATATAATTTATACATCACAATGAAAGATAAAATTAAATAGGTTACTGTCGTTAGAAAAAAGAACCATTGCTTTTCGTAATATTTATAAATTCTTTCATCATTTAATAATGAAATAATAATCAAATATGATAAAAAATAACCTATATAAACTAGATAATTGCTTTTAACTCTCTTAGTAAAAACAAATGCTAGTAAACTTATAACTCCAATAAAAGAAAGTATCGGAATAATAGTATGTACAAAGTTTTTAAAAGAAAAGTAGATTAGATAAAGTATTGCCCCAAAAAACATTGGAATAGATATATGTTCTCCATTTTTTGTTATTAACATAAAGATGAGAATAGAGATTGAGGTTAGTTTAACTATTATATTGTCTTTCATTTTTTGTTCGTTCTCATAAAAATTAAGTGTAGAAGAAAAATAAAGATTATGATAAAAATACTTACATATAAATAACTTATAATATAATAAGTATCATAGACATGAATGTTTAATGCCTTTTCTTTTAATATTACACCTAAAAAAAAAATTACTGATGATATTACAATTGTTTTTTTCATAATGTTTAATTTAATTATCTAGTATAAAAGTCATCTAAAAAGAAAGCATTATAGAAGCTAAATTTTTTAAATCCTGAATTTTGAAAACTTATATCTGGAATTATCTTAAAAAGTAACCTATGTGGAAACGGAGTGAGATTAAGGTTTGTATTCAAGAATTCTTTAATGCTATGAATAATTTCTTTATAGTTTTTTTCCTCTAATTCGACTTTCCTTTTGGGGTTACTTATTCTTTTTTTATAATCTTCACTGCGCTTTGTTTCCAAAACATGAATAGTATAATATGGTATCAATAAACTTATATTTATGCATATTGAATGCATTATGTTTTTTTCATAATTATCATTTATTAATTGAATGTTATAACATCTATCTTCACTAACAAATAATGTATAATCTTGAACACTTAAATTTTTATTCTTTTTAATGTAATCAAATAAAAATCTTTTTAATTTTTTAGTGATTAGATTTTCTTTAGTTGCATTCCCAATAAGCTTTTTTAATCTTATGTACTCAGGACTGAAATGATATTGATGTGAACCTGATTCGATTTGTCTAGGATAATATCTATACACAATATCTAAAAATTTATTTTCGTCTGATATATTCATTGTTTTTTAATTAACTTGTTGTACATTTTGAATTATTTGATGTAATTGTATCGAGAACTATTTTAAAAGCTAAAAAAATAATTCACGATATTAATTTCATTTATTTATAAAGTTCACTCGAATTAACAAATTTTATTCAAAATGAAAATAGATTTAATTACAATTATCAGATCCAAATAAGGTCGTTTTATAATCAGTTGGTGTTTGGTTATATCTATTATTTCTAAAAGTTATTCTTCCACCGTCAGTTTGTTGTTGAAACTCACTTTTTAGCTTATCTTCAAACCATAATCTTATTTGAGTTTCACTAAACCCATGTTTATCTTTAAAATGATGAGCAGTTGTTTTTATTGCTTCATTTAAAGCATTTGCAGCAATTTCAGCAGCTGTTCCTGAACTCACTTTATTACCGAACCTATCATTAATCCAAGTTTCAAATAAAACAGGAGAATTTATATAATCACGAATCCTATAAATTGTAAGATTCGTAGGATTCACTGTATATGTAGCTATACCAAATTGTATTCCTTGTACTAAAGATGCTTGCCAATTATCTCCAACCTTCTCAAATTTAAAACTTTTGCAACTAGGAGGTATATCATCTAAAACACAATTCCCATTACCATCTTTAATATAGCCTTCAGAACAACCTGTACTACCAGAACCACCTCCACTTGACCAAGAAAGACCAGTAGGTATACCACCACCGCCTTGGTAATATATAATTTGAAGAGGGAAATTAATAGTTGTTGGCTTCTTATTTACAGTTATAACTACTTCTTCGCCTTCCATACCACAAGCAATACCCCAACAATCTTCTTCATCTCCGTCTTTAGAAAATAATTTTTTTGAGGATTTTGATTCGGTAGATGTAGGTTTTAGGAATCTTGATACTAATACATCATCAACAACTCTAAAGGCATTAATGTAGTTGCCATCTAAATCTGTGATATAGAGTTTTCCTGAGAATTGTTTGGTACTTGAATTTTCATCTCTTACCATGCTGAAAATTACAGATTCGATAGAACCATCTATTTTTAGTAATAAAATTCGACTATAAACATTTTGGTATTTTGTATACGCAGGAATTATAGTAAGCAATTCTTCACTGCCAATAATTTTTTCATGAGAAATAAAGTCTAGATTTGGAATAGCAAAATGTTCTTTTTTTGATTTTGAATTTTTTGAAAAATTGTCAATACTAAATAAATTTTGAGCTTCAGTAATGCTTACGGTTTCAATATTGCTTTGTTGTTCTGTAGTTATCTCTTCTTTATCACAGTTTGTAAACACTATGGTAATGAATAGTAAAAGAATTGTTTTTAAAAATGTTTGCTTCATGTTATTTTATTTTTGTTAATAACCTGAGTTCGATTAATAAAGAGTCAACTGATTAGACTTTACAGTCTGATATTTTATAGAAGGTTTCTTAGGCAAAAAGCTATATGCGATAAGGCCTGCAACTATATTTGATAAGAAATTAGTAAAGCTTCTATGTCTAGAGTGTTCAATTTGACAAATATTTTTGAGTTCATCATTTACCGTTTCAATAACAGAACGTTTTCTGAGTAAAATTTTATCACTCATTGTCATTAAATAATTTTTCATATTGTTTTTGATATGCGTAATTAAATGCAATCCATCGGCAAAAAGCAATTGCATTAAATCTTTTCCGACATAACCTTTGTCTGCGTATAATTTACCATAAATTTTATCTAAAAAAGACTTCTTTTTTAGTGGCGTTCTATCATCAACATTAGCTTGGGTTATTGTAAAGTTTAGAATCTCGCCTTTATCATTTATAACGATGTGCAATTTAAAGCCATGGAACCATCCCATAGTGGATTTCCCGGTAGTTGCAATGCCTTTGAATACTTTGTTGTTCTTGATTCGTTTAGGTTTACAAACTCTAACAAGGCGTAGAATCCACAAAAGAAATACCAGTAGAATCGCCTAAACAGCACGTCTTTAAAAACAAAGTCATTGGCATGAGATTTTGCTGCATGAGTTCTGTAAATCTATTGTATGAAACTGTAGCTGGAAAATCATCTCGCATATGCTTTTGCAGGTAATAAATGTAGAAGTGCTTAAAGGTTCTAAAACCACTGAGCTGAAACAAAATGGTAATAGTGATCACCTCGCTATTTGACATAACAGATGGACGTTTTGGAGGATTTCCCAAAAGATGTTTATCGACTATTTGGTCATATTCTTTACAAAATTCATCAACAAGACAGAAAATTTCAGTAATTTTAGAGTGGATTATCATAGATAGATTTTTAGATTAATAAATTGAAAATCAGAACTTTAATTTACTGAAAATCTATCTTTTTCACTAATAAAAAATGCCTAAATATTAATCGAACTCAGGTTAATAGATGAAACAATATTAGTGTTTGTATTATCAAATAAAGTCCAGTTTATATATAAAGTTAAGGATTTCGGACACCTTTTTTATACTCCATAGGTGTTTTTCCTGTAAATTTTTTAAACGCTGTATAAAAACTAGATTTAGAGTTAAAACCTGATTCTAAACCAATAGCAACTATAGTATAATTATTATAATCGGAATTATTCAACATCCCTTTTGATTCTTCAATTCTTAATGAATTTATATAGTCATTAAAGTTCGAGTCAGTATTTTTATTTATTAGTTGTGATAGATAGCCTTCACTTAAATTAAATTCTTGAGACAAAATTTTTATAGATAAACTTGGATTTAAGTAGGACTTGTTTTTTAAAATGGAAGAATTAATTTTTGAGAAAGATAATGAAACTTTATTATTTTTTTGTTGCTTGTTAGTAACCTGTTTATTTAAAATCATGCCTCTTATTTTTACTCTCTCATTATATAAATGCCTTTGTAAAATAGCTGAATAACCAATCCAATAAATTAAAATGGATATACCAATCCATAGAGGATAGTATTTATAATAACCTTTGTTAAGATAGCTTTCGAATAAGTTAAATGATAAAGCCCATAAAAAGCATAAGATAATACCTAAGATTAAACTGTATTTTAACCATTTGGTTTTTATCAAAACCTGAGTGGATTTGTATGCTTGGTTTTTCTTTTCATATTTCTTTAAAATAATAAAAATTAGAATTATTAGAACCACTGAAAAAATTATTGAAATGTATTCAACAATTATGTTTAAAAATTTTACAATGAGAATTTCACTGCTTAAAGTGTTTCTTAACATTAAGTAAATAATACTAAACAAAAAAGGTGTAAAAATATATAGAATATGTTTTTTTAAAACTTTTTGTTGAATAAAGCTTTTTACAAAAAAATAAAAAAAAGGAAGCATTAAAAACTCAAAAGGAAAATATAATATAGTATTATTTTCGTATAGATACCTAGGTATTATATTGGTGTCAATTAGCCAATATTGTAAATTGCTTAATGATAAAGATAGAATTGTAAATGCTAGAAAGTTATTGGTGAAAGATTTTAGGTTTTTATTTATAAGTATAATTAGGCTAAAAACAAAGCCATGTATAACACCCGCGATTATGATGATGTTGTAAATATTAAAATTTAAATCATTCATAAATCAAATATAAAGAAAAAGACTACTTATAAGTAGTCTTTTAATCTTATTTTAAATATTTGTTTAAGCTTTTAAGAAACTAATTGTCCTCTAAAAATAGTTTGTTTTCTATCTGGACCAACAGATACGATGGTAATAGGAATTTCCAGTTCTTTTTCTAAAAACTCAATGTACTCGTTTAAAGCTTTTGGTAATTGAGAAGTTTCAGACATTTCAGTTAAATCTTCAGTCCAACCACTAAATTCTGTGTAAATTGGTTCAACGTTTTCTGGATCGATATTGTAAGGGAAATGTTTTATAACCTCTCCTTTATATTTATAAGCGGTGCATACTTTTAAGGTTTTAAAACCAGAAAGCACATCGCCTTTCATCATCATTAATTGGGTTACGCCATTTACTTGACAAGCGTATTTCAATGCAATTAAATCTAACCAACCACAACGTCTTGGGCGACCTGTTGTTGCACCAAATTCGTTACCAACTTTAGCCATAGTTTCTCCATCTTCATCAAATAATTCGGTTGGGAATGGGCCAGAACCCACGCGGGTTGTATAGGCTTTAAAAATTCCGAAAACATCACCAATTTGATTTGGTGATACACCTAAACCTGTACAAGCACCTGCCGCAGTTGTATTACTAGATGTTACAAACGGATAGGTTCCGAAATCGATATCTAGTAACGAACCTTGAGCACCTTCGGCTAAAATAGTTTGTCCAGATTTTTGTGCTTGATATATATATTCTTCAGAATCGATAAATTTTAATGATTTTAAAACTTTTACAGCTTCAAAAAATTCTTTTTCTAATTCGGCTAAATCATATTGAACATCAACATTATAAAAGGCAATCATGGACTCATGCTTATTGGCTAAGGCTCTATAGCGTGTTTTCCAATCGCTCAATTCTAAATCGCCAACGCGAATACCGTTACGACCAGTTTTATCCATATAAGTAGGGCCAATACCTTTGAGGGTAGAGCCTATTTTTGCTTTCCCTTTTGAGGCTTCGCTAGCAGCATCTAACAAACGATGTGTTGGTAAAATAATATGGGCTTTACGAGAAATCAGTAAAGATTTTCTGTAATCAACACCCTGTTCTTCTAATTTATCTAGTTCTTTTTTAAAGATAACAGGATCTATTACCACGCCGTTTCCTACTAAATTTGTAGCATCGTCGTGAAAAATTCCAGAGGGAATGGTATGTAAAACGTGTTTTCTTCCGTTAAAAACTAAAGTGTGTCCAGCATTTGGACCGCCCTGAAAACGTGCAATAATGTTGTAGTTGGATGTTAGTACGTCAACAATTTTTCCTTTGCCTTCGTCTCCCCATTGTAATCCTAGTAGTAAATCTACTGCCATTGTAAAAATTAGTTATTTGGTTGATTTTCTATTTCCGTAAAAATAAAGTGAATGATTATTTATTTCGATATCGAAAACTTCTTCGATGGTTTTTTTTATGGATTGAATTCGTGGGTCACAGAACTCAATAACTTCACCAGTGTCTGTTAAAATAACATGATCGTGTTGCCTATCAAAATACGATTTTTCGTAATGTGCTTGATTTTGCCCAAACTGATGTTTTCTAACTAATCCACATTCTAAAAGTAATTCGATGGTGTTGTATAATGTAGCACGAGAAACACGATACTTTTTGTTTTTCATGTTAAGATATAAAGATTCTATATCGAAGTGTTCGGTGCTATTATAAATTTCTTGCAGTATAGCGTAGCGTTCTGGAGTTTTTCGGTGTCCGTTGTTTTCTAAAAAGCCAGTAAATACGCTTTTAACTATATCTTGATTTTTTGTATCTGCTTTTGCATTCATAATTTCATCGCAAATTTACACTTTTTTTAGAGACTGTTTAGAAATATATGATTGGAATTTTCATAGATTATTTTTGAAGCAATATGAGGCAAAATTTTTAAGCATATCGTAATATATGGTTAAAAATTTTAACGAAATAGTGCGTGAAAGAAACATAAAAAACAATTAATGTGTTTTTAAAACAATCTCTTATACTCTAGTAACCTTATCTATACCATTAATTTTTTTAAGTTTTTCTAATAACTTTTTTATAATAGTATTGTTTTTTACAACCACATTAATTTTGCCAGAAAACAATCCGTCATCACTTTCAAAACTAATACTTTTCATATTTACATGCATGTTTTCTGATACAATGCTGGTAATTTCGTTTACTAAACCTATGTGGTCTATTCCTGTTAGCACAATTTTAACCAAAAACTCCTGTTGCGAAGAGTCTACCCATTTTGCAGGCATAATTCGGTATGCATAGTTAGATTGTAAGCTTACTGCATTTGGACAGTTTTTTTTGTGCACCTTAATACCTTCATTCACTGTTAAAAATCCGAATACATTATCGCCAGGAATTGGGTTGCAGCAGTTTGATAATTTATAATCTAGTTTTTCTTCCTCCTTACCAAAAACTAATGAGTCATATTTTGCGGTGACTTCATCTTTCTCTAAATCTTCTTTTTTTATGGTTTGCTTTCTAGATATTTTATTTTTTATAAAACTCATTAAAGCATTACTTCTGGAGGAAGCATAATCTTTAAGCATCGAATTATCTATAGTACCAATACCCACTCTGTAAAATAAATCGAGACTTGTTTTTAACCTAAAATAATTTACTAATTCGTTTACAGATGCTTCATTAAGCGTTATTTTTAACTGTTTTAGTTTTCGTCTAAGAATTTCTTTGCCTTCTTCTCCAATTTGTTTTTTATCTTCTTTTAAAGCAGATTTTATTTTGCTTCTAGCTCTTGCTGTAGTGGCGTAATCTAGCCAGTTTGCATTAGGTTTAGCCGATTCTGATGTTAAAATGTCTACTTGGTCGCCACTTTGTAATTCGTGACTTAAAGGCACTAACTTTCCGTTTACTTTTGCACCTCGTGTTTTCATACCAACTTCGGTATGTATGCTGAAAGCAAAATCTAAAGAGGTTGCGCCTTTGGGTAAAGATTTTAACTCTCCATTTGGAGTAAATACAAATATTTCTTTTGAATATAAGTTTAATTTGAATTGTTCAACAAAATCTACAGCATTAGTATCTGGATTTTCTAAAGCCTCTTGAAGTTTGTTAATCCAAGTTTCTAAACTATCTTCTTTTTCACTATTTTGCTTGTATTTATAATGCGCCGCATAACCTTTTTCTGCAATTTCATTCATACGTTCACTACGTATTTGCACTTCTACCCAACGTCCTTTTGGACCCATTACGGTAATATGCAACGCCTCGTAACCTGTTCCTTTTGGCGAAGAAATCCAATCGCGAAGACGAATAGGGTTTGGTCTAAAATTATCGGTTACAATAGAGTATATTTTCCAAGCTAGAAATTTTTCATTGACTTCATCACTTTTGTATATAATTCTAACGGCAAACTTATCGTAGACTTCATCGAACGAAACCCCCTGATTTAGCATCTTTCTACGTATAGAGAAGATGGATTTAGGTCGCCCTTTTATAGTGTAATCCATTAATTCTTTATCTAAAGAATTTTTTATAACCTCACTAAATGCTGCAATGTATTTGTCTTGCTCTTCTTTACTTTCTTTTATTTTATTTAAAATATCGTTGTAAACTTCAGGTTCGGTATATTTTAAACCCAAATCTTCAAGCTCAGTTTTAATATTATACAACCCAATTCGGTGGGCTAAAGGTGCGTAAATATATAAGGTTTCGGATGCTATTTTTACTTGCTTGTCTGTACGCATAGAATCCATCGTTTGCATATTATGAAGTCTATCGGCAATTTTTATAATGATTACACGCACATCATCATTTAATGTAAGCAGCATTTTACGAAAATTCTCTGCTTGCAACGACACATCCATATCTTTTTTAAGTGATGATATTTTTGTGAGTCCATTTACAATTTTAGCAACAGTTTCTCCAAATAAACCTTCAATATCTGATATAGAATAATCTTCGCTATCTTCAACCACATCGTGTAGTAATGCAGCAGCAATTGAGGTTGCATCTAAACCAATTTCTTGAGCAACTATTTTTGCTACAGCAATTGGATGAAAAATATAAGCTTCACCAGATTTTCTGCGTTGGTCGCTATGTGCATCAATAGCAACATCAAAAGCACTACGGATAAGCTTTTTGTCTTCTTTACTAAGTGTTCGGTAGCTTACTTTTAGTAGTTCTTTGTAGGCTTTGGTAATGGCAATATTTTCTTTTTCTAAGGCTTCCTCTGTCATAAATTAAAAGTAGCATAAAGAAAATTAACAGCCAACACGAAATATGGTTTTTTGTAACTATTTTTAAGAATTTAAAAACTGTATTAATTTAAAAATGGCTTTTCCACGATGTCCGATACTGTTTTTTAGACTTAAATCCATTTCTGAAAACGTAACATCGTAGTCTTTAGGTTTAAAAATAGGGTCGTAACCAAAGCCCTTTTCACCATGTTTAGTAGTTGTTATTTCTCCTTTACAAATACCTGTAAATGTATACTGTTTGTTGTTTAATTGTAAAGCAATTACTGTTTTAAATTGTGCGTTTCGATTATTTTTATGGTTTAATTTAGTAAGCAACTTATTCATATTGTCGTCAGCATTTCGTTGTTCTCCAGCATAACGTGCCGAAAACACTCCAGGTTCACCATTTAATATGTCAACTTCTAAGCCTGTATCGTCAGCAAAACAATCGTAGCCATAATGTTGTTTTACATATTCTGCTTTTTGGATGGCGTTACCTTCAATCGTGTTTTGGGTTTCAGGAATATCTTCAAAACAATCAATATCTTTTAAGCTTAAAAGTTTAATGTGTGCTGGTATTAAAGCTTGTACTTCTTTTAATTTATTTGAGTTGTTGGTAGCGAAAACGAGTTGCATAAATGTTGATATAAAAATGAATAATCAAAAGTAAACTAATTTAGGTTTAAAGCTTTTTCATATCTTTAAAATCTAACCGAAACCAATATGACTGCATTCAACTCTCCTCTCGAAGCCTTTATGCATTGGGAAAATAAAACACCAAACCGTACTTTTTTAAAGCAACCTATTAACGGAAAGGTAATTACTTATACGTTTAAGGAAGCAAAAGATGAAGTTTGTAAAATAGCTTCAAAACTAAAATCGTACAATTTACCAGAGCATAGCCATATTGCTTTATTGTCTAAAAATTGTGCCCATTGGTTGCTTTCAGATTTGGCTATTATGATGGCTGGTTATGTGTCAATTCCTATTTATCCCACTTTAAATGCCTCATCGATTCATCAGATTATAGAACATAGTAAATCTAAGGCTATCATTATTGGAAAGTTAGACGATTTTGAATCTCAAAAATCTGGAATTCCCAATATTCATAAAATTAGTGTTGGAGTCTTTGGAGAAAACGAAGGCGACTTATGGGAAGATATTATTCAACATCAAAAACCATTAGAAACATTATCTAATATTGATGTCAATCAATTGCACACCATTATTTATACATCTGGAACTACCGGAACACCAAAAGGCGTAATGCACAGTGTTGGTAATATTATGGAAAGTATGCGTGTCATTAAGTCTGTAATTAAGTTGCCTCCATTACCACGATTGTTTTCTTATTTACCTTTAGCACATGTTGCCGAACGCATTGGTATTGGAACTCACGGCATTGTTATTGGTGCAGAATTTTCGTTTGCAGAATCTTTAGAAACGTTTGCATCAGATCTTGAAAAATGCCAACCACACTTGTTTATGGCAGTACCAAGAATTTGGGCTAAGTTTCAAGAAAAAATATTAGAAAGCATTCCACAAAAAAGATTAAGTTTTTTATTGAAAATACCTTTGCTAAATAGTTTAGTGAAATCTAAACTGAAAGAAAAACTAGGTTTAAAAGATGCTTCTTTTATTGTTTCTGGTGCTGCACCTTTATCTATTAGTCTAATAAAATGGTTTAAAAAAATTGATGTTACTATTTTTCAAGTTTATGGAATGACTGAAGACTGTATTATATCGCACGCCACAAGACCAAATGAAAATAAGATAGGTACCGTTGGAAAAGCTTTAGATACTGTACAGGTTAAGTTTTCATCAGAGGGCGAGATTTTAATAAAAAACAACTGTTTAATGAAAGGCTATTACAAAGCACCAGAAATCACAGCAAGTGTTTTTGATGATACTGGATTTTTTAAAACAGGTGATAAAGGGGAGTACGATCACGATGGCTATTTAACCATTACAGGTCGTGCTAAAGATGAATTTAAAACCGATAAAGGCAAATATATTTCGCCTTCTAAAATTGAGATGCTACTGTCTAAAAACACAGACATTGAGCAAATATGTGTGGTTGGAACCGGAATTCCTCAACCTATTGCTTTAATCACTTTATCTGAACTTGGTAGAGCAAAATCTAAAGAAGCCTTATCTAATTCACTAATTGAAACGGTAAAATCTATAAATCCAAGTCTAGAAAAACACGAAAAAGTTGAGAAAATTGTAATAATGAAAGAAGACTGGACGGTTGATAACAGCTTGATTACACCTTCATTGAAAGTAAAACGTAATAGTATTGAAAAAATACATCAGCAGTTTTATACATCGTGGTTTGAAACGAATGACAAAGTAATTTTTGAATAAAACTATATATTTATGATTTTATTATGATAAAAATCATCTTTGAAAAGATGAAACTTTTTTAAATTTGAGTGTACAAATAAAAATAAATTATTTATGACAGTTAACATACAGTATGTAGGTGTAGATGTAAGCGAAACACTATCGGCTTTTACAGAAGAAAAATTACAAAAACTATTTAACAGATACGATTTTTTAATAAGCGCGATGGTTTATTTTAAGCAAGATGAAAAGCAACATGATTTAGGCAAAATCTGTAACATTGAATTAAGTTTGCCAGGACCAAGAATTTTTGCAACCTCAAACGAGCATAATTTTGAAGTGTCAGTTAGAGAAACCATAAGCGATTTAGAACGTCAACTTAAAAAACGTAAAGAAGTTTATAAAACACATTAATTAATTTTGACAGAAGAAGGTGAAGAAAAAAGCAGATTTATTGCAATTGAATAAGCACTGGAAATAGCAACTACGACTTTTTTTTTTACGATTGAGTAAAACTGTTATTGAATACTCTTTTATTTATGATGATAAGGTTCATTCCTCAAGATAGTAAAGCTTCTATAAAGTTGCTCAATAACAAATAAGCGAACCATTTGATGGGAAAATGTCATTTTAGATAATGATACTTTCCCATTAGCTTTTTTATACACATCTTCAGAAAATCCGTAAGGTCCACCAATAACAAAAACAAGTTGTTTTATACCAGAATTCATATGTTTCTGTAAATAATTTGAAAAGCTAACAGAATTATATTGTTTACCATTTTCATCTAACAAAACTAAAACATCAGTAGTTTTTAATTTTCCTAAAATAAGGGCGCCTTCTTTTTGTTTTTGTTGGGTTTCGCTAAGATTTTTTGGGTTTTTAATGTCAGGAATTATGTCTAAAGAAAAATTAATGTAAAAACTTAAGCGTTTTGTATAACCATTAATTAACGATTGAAGCTCTTTGTTATCTGTTTTGCCTATTGCTATTAGTTTTATAGTCATGTAGCAAAATTAATATTTACTATTAACGAATTATGTATTTAAACATGAAAAATTTAAAAATTTGGTAAATGTAAAATTTAATTTAGCAAATCAATTTCTTATTTTAGCACAAACTATTCTAAAACATGATTACACAAGAACAATTTGATACTGAATTAAAATATATAATTTCTAATGCCATAAGAGAAGATGTAGGTGATGGAGATCATAGCTCGTTAGCATGTATTCCCGATAATGCAAGAGGAAAGGCTAAACTTTTAGTAAAAGATAAAGGCATAATTGGCGGTGTTAATTTTGCGAAGAAAGTATTTGCTTACGTCGACAAGAATTTAAAGTTAGATGTACGTATTGAAGACGGATCAGAAGTAACTTATGGAGATATTGTAATGTTTGTAGAAGGGGCTTCGCAATCCATTTTAAAAGCAGAGCGTACCGTTTTAAACGCTATGCAACGTATGAGTGCTATTGCAACAAAAACAAAAACATTTGTTGATTTATTAGAAGGAACAAACACTAAAATTTTAGATACACGTAAAACAACTCCAGGAATTAGAGTTCTAGAAAAATGGGCAGTAAAATTAGGAGGTGGCGAAAATCATAGATTTGCTTTATATGATATGATTATGCTAAAAGATAACCATATAGATTTTGCTGGAGGCATAACAAAAGCTATAGAAATGACTAAAGAATACCTTACCGAAACGGGTAAAAATTTAGATATTATGGTTGAAGCTAGAAACTTAACCGAAGTTGAAGAAATTTTAAAAAACGATGGTATTTATAGAATACTACTTGATAATTTTGATTACGAAGACACCAGAAAAGCTGTAAAAATAATTGGCAATAAATGCTTAACAGAGTCATCTGGAAATATAAATGAAGCTACAGTAAGGCATTATGCCGAATGTGGTGTAAATTATATTTCATGTGGTGCTTTAACACACTCTGTGCATAATATGGATTTAAGTTTAAAAGCTATAAAATAGTAAGCATTATAAAGACTTATACTTTAATTGGTAACGGCTTTACAATAAAAGATTAAATAATAATAATTACGTGAGCGAATCCATTGAAGATAAATTAGATAAAATTCCTGTAATTAATATATTGGTTCGCTTTTTTAAGCAAATTAAATTACCAGGATTTGAAGGGCTTTCTATTTATGATCTTTTGGAAATGTATATAATTGGCATTGTAAAAGGGGCTTTAACAACACGTGCTAGTGCTATTGCTTTTAGTTTTTTTATGGCACTGTTTCCTTTTTTATTGTTTGTTTTAATTATTATTCCGTATGTGCCTATTGATGATTTTAAAATAGAATTCTGGAATTTCTTAAACTCATTTTTACCACCAAATACCTCCGATTTTTTCTTTCAAAATATCTTTGAAAACATTGATAAAACCCAACGCGGAGGTTTACTATCTTCAGTTTTTGTGCTGTCCATTGCTTTAATGGCAAATGGTGTAAATGCAGTGTTTTCTGGTTTTGAAAACTCATACCATGAACAGTTAACACGCAATGTGTTTAAGCAATACATGTATGCTTTAAGCATAGCATTAATATTGGCTTTTTTGCTAATTGTAACCATTGTGGTTTTGGGATATTTTCAAATTTATGTTGTGCAAGAATTGCTGCATGCTCTAGAAAATAGAGGTTATGAGGTGGAATCTCAAACCGTATTTTGGTTAGATATTGCAAAATATGTGTTTTTTGTAATTATGGTTTATATAGCCACAGCGACTTTGTATTATTTTGGAACAAAAGAAGGAAGGTATTCTAAGTTTTTTTCGGTAGGGGCACTATTTACAACCATACTTATTATTATTTCGTCTTATTTGTTTGGTCTTTACATTGAAAACTTTAGCCAATACAATAAACTTTACGGTTCTATCGGTGCATTATTAATTCTGTTATTTTATTTGTGGTTAAACTCAAATATTTTATTGTTAGGTTACGAATTAAATGCATCTTTGAATAAACTACGAAAACGATGTTAGTTTATGCAGCACTTCATTGATGTAATAATTCCCATTCCGCTTCCAAAGCTATTCACCTATAGCATAACACCTTCTGAATCTAATTTTTTAAGTGTTGGAATGCGCGTTTCTGTACCCTTTGGAAAATCAAAAATATATACAGGAATTGTTTTTAGAATTCATAATGAAGCACCAGCAGCTTATGAGGCCAAAGACATTCATCAAATTTTAGACGATGCGCCCATAGTAAACGAAAAGCAATTACAATTATGGCAATGGATTTCTAAGTACTACATGTGTACTTTAGGCGATGTGATGCGAGCGGCATTACCAAGTGCTTTTATTTTAGAAAGCGAAACGGTAGTTACTAAGCACAAAAAAGCTATTGATGAATCTATTTTAAAAGATGATGAGTTTTTGGTTTACGAAGCTTTACACCATCAATCGTCGTTAAAAATTCATGATATTTCTAATATTCTTGATAAAAAGAATGTATTGCCAGTAATTAAAAGGTTGATTGAAAAAGAAGCAATTACTGTTGAAGAAGAAGTTTACGAAAAGTATAAACCCAAATTGGTGCGTTATGTAAAGTTGCATTCAAACTTTTCATCTGAAAAAGCATTACAAAAATTATTAGAAGATTTAAATCGAGCGCCAAAACAGCGGGATGTTGTAATGACATTGTTTTCTGTTTCAGCAAAAGCTAAAAAACCTGTAAAAGTTTCAGATTTATCAGACGAAAGTGATGCTTCTGTAGCGATAATAAAAGCGTTAATTGATAAAAGAGTTTTTGAAGAATATCATATTCAAACAGATAGAGTTCAGTATTCGGGTGACGATAATGAAGCGACTAAAAATCTTAATGATTACCAACAAACAGCCTTAAAAGAAATAAAAGATACTTTTAAAAAACACAATGTAACATTATTGCATGGTGTAACCTCGTCTGGTAAAACAGAAGTGTATGTAAAGTTAATAGAAGAGGTAATTAAAAACGGGAAACAGGTGCTGTATTTATTGCCAGAAATTGCTTTAACCACACAATTGGTAACACGTTTACAAAATTATTTTGGCGAGCAAGTAGCTATTTTTCATTCTAAATATTCATCACACGAGCGTGTTGAGGTTTGGAATCATGTTTTGCAAAATTCCGCGAAAGCGAAAATCGTTTTAGGGGCGCGCTCATCCATTTTTTTACCCTTTGATAATTTAGGATTAATAGTTGTAGACGAAGAACACGAACAATCCTTTAAACAATTTGATCCTGCACCCCGTTATCATGCGCGCGATACGGCTGTTGTTTTAGGAAATATGCATCATGCAAAAGTGCTTTTAGGTTCGGCAACCCCAAGTTTAGAAAGTTATTTTAATGCAAAACAAAATAAGTATGGTTTTGTTGAATTAATGCATCGATTTAATGATGTGTTGATGCCAGATATAGAATTGGTCGATATTAAAGATAAACTAAAAAAGAAACGCATGAAAGGGCATTTTAGTGATCGATTGATTGAAGAAATGACCGAAACATTAAAAGCAGGGCATCAAATTATATTGTTTCAAAACCGTCGCGGATTTTCGCCAATAATAGAGTGTAAAACCTGTGGGCATTCGCCACAATGTCCAAACTGCGATGTGAGTTTAACATATCACCAATACCGCAATCAGTTGCGTTGCCATTATTGTGGGTATAATTCGGCAATGATGCAAGATTGTATGGCGTGTGGTAGTCAAGATTTAGATAATAAAGGTTTTGGAACTGAGCAAATTGAAGGAGAGGTAAAGCTTATATTTCCAGATTATAAGGTGGCCAGAATGGATTTAGATACTACACGAGGTAAATATGGTTACGAAAAAATAATTACAGCCTTAGAGCAACAGGAAATAGATATTTTAGTAGGTACACAAATGCTTACTAAGGGCTTAGATTTTAGAAATGTTAAGTTAGTTGGTATAATGAATGCCGATAATATGTTAAATTTTCCAGATTTTAGAGCGCACGAACGTAGTTTTCAATTGATGCTACAAGTATCTGGTAGAGCTGGTAGAACAGACGAACGTGGTAAGGTTTTAATTCAAACCTATAATCCACATCATAATATATTGCAGCAAGTCTCTACAAATAATTATATTGAGATGTTTAATGAGCAAATGAACGATAGGTATAATTTTAAATACCCGCCAATTTATAAGCAAATCAAAATTACTTTAAAGCATAAAGATTATAATAGGGTAGACGCTGCTTCCATTTGGTTAGCTAAATCTTTAAGACAAGTATTTACAGAACATATTTTAGGGCCAGAATCTCCACCAATTGCTAGAATTAGAAATCAATTTCATAAAAATATTTTAGTAAAAATTCCCAAACATCAAAGTTTAGGAAAAACAAAAAAAGCTATTATTAAAATAAATAACAGCTTCTTGAGTATAAAAGATTTTCGGTCGGTTAAAGTAATTTTAAATGTCGATAACTTTTAAATTTTAAATATTATTTAAAGCGTCTACAAGTTGTGTCTTTTTATTCCTACTTAAAGGGATTTCATAAGCACCAACTTCAACATTTTTACTGTTAAATCTATCTATTTTATCAAGATTAACAATATAAGATTTGTGAATTCTTAAAAATTTATTTTCCGGTAATTCTTTTTCAAAAGATTTCATAGTAGATAACACTACTAAGCTTGTTTCTTCTGTAACTAGTTTTACGTAATCACCAAGGGCTTCAATCCATTTTATATCCTTAATATAAACTTTACGTTTTTTAAGGTTACTCTTTACAAAAATGTGTTCACCTTCTTCTTCGTTAAAGTCTAAAGTCAATTTGTGTTGCTCTAGGGCTTTATCAACAGAGGTGTTAAAGCGTTCTCTGGTAATTGGTTTGTGTAAATAATCGGTAGCATCGTAATTAAATGCTTTAAAAGCATATTCGGTTTTACCGGTTACAAAAATAATTTGAGGTTTGTTGTTTAATACGTCTAAAAGTTCAAATCCATTTAACACTGGCATTTCAATGTCAAGGAAAATTAAGTCTACTTGATGCGTATTTAAACCATTTTTAGTTTCTAAAGCACTACTATACTCTGCAATTAAGTTTAGAGAGGGGTGATTCTCTACTAACTTAACTATAGAGAGACGTTGTATTGCTGAATCGTCTACTACTACACAGTTTAAAGTCATAACATTTTATATTATTTCGGTTAAGATATCGACAATAGTACAAAAAATTCGGCTAAAAACCAAAAATCATCGGTAAAGTGTTGTTTTTAACATAATTTTAACATTTTAAAAATAATGCTTTTTGCTAAAAAAATAGGAAGACTTATAGTTGTGTAATATAAGGAAATTATTTATTTTTGCAGCCAATTTTTAACAATAAAAACGATTTTTATGAATCATTATGAAACTGTTTTCATCTTAAATCCCGTTTTATCTGAAGATCAGATAAAGGAAACAGTAAAGAAATACGAAGATTTTCTTGTTTCTAACGGCGCTAAGATGATAGCTAAAGAAGATTGGGGACTAAAAAAATTAGCTTACCCAATTCAAAACAAGAAAAGTGGATTTTACCACTTGTTTGAGTACACTGTACCTGGTGAAGTAATTACTCCATTAGAAGTAGAATTTAGACGTGACGAGCGTTTTATGCGTTATTTAACGGTAGCGTTAGATAAACATGCTATTTCTTGGGCAGAGAGAAGACGAGATAAACTTAAACAAAAAGCTTAATTATGTCATCAATAGAACAACAATCTAAAGGAAAAAAAGACGGAGAAATTAGATATTTAACTCCGCTTAACATCGATACAAACAAGGCAAAGAAATATTGTATGTTTCAAAAGTCTGGGATTAAGTATGTTGATTACAAAGATCCAGATTTTTTAATGCGATTTATAAACGAGCAAGGTAAAATTTTACCACGTCGTTTAACAGGAACGTCATTAAAGTATCAAAGAAAAGTAGCTGTAGCTGTAAAAAGAGCACGCCACTTAGCATTGATGCCTTACGTAGCAGATTTATTAAAATAAAATTATCATAACAATGGAACTTATATTAAAACAAGACGTTGAGAATTTAGGATTTAAAGACGATATTGTAACAGTTAAGAACGGTTATGGTAGAAATTTTTTAATCCCTCAAAAGCAAGCTATTTTAGCTACAGTTTCTGCTAAAAAAGTATTGGCAGAAAACTTAAAGCAACGCGCTTATAAAGAAAAGAAAATAGTTGATGATGCAAATGTAATTGCAGAAGCAATAAAAGCATTAGAAATTAAAATACCAGCTAAAGTAGGTACAGGCGATAAATTATTTGGATCTGTAAATAACATTGATGTTGCTGCTGCTTTAGAAAAAGAAGGACAATCAATCGATAAAAAATTCATTACAGTTACAACTGTAAAGAGACTTGGTAAATATACTGCTGTAGTACGTTTACACAGAGAAGTATCTGTTGATTTAGAATTTGAAGTTGTTGCACAAGCATAAACTTTAAAATTATAATATATTAAGCCTCAACCTAGTTGGGGCTTTTTTTGTGAAATTTATAAGATTTCCGTTTTCACGGAAATGAAAAATAGATCTTATTATGAAGTATTCAAGACTTACAAAAGAACAATTTGAAGAATTACATCAAGAATTCATCAATTTTTTAGCAACACAATCTGTTACGGCAGACGAGTGGGAAAATCTAAAAGTGAACAAGCCAGAACTAGCAGAAACAGAACTAGATGTTTTTAGCGATTTAATTTGGGAAGGTGCTTTAAACAAAGCCAAATATTTAGAGCATATTTCGCCACAACATATGTATTTATTTCATTTAGATGAAGATAAAATGCATGCTATTGTTATTAATTTAAAAAACGATATTGATATAACGACCAAAGAAGGTTATAATTGGTTGCGAGACAATTTAATGGACGAAAATGTAGAGTTTTTACAAGCAGATAAAGACTATACCGATGATAAAAACCTAGACAAGTTTAAAATGATTGAACAAGGCGCAGTTATTACCAAAGGTGAATTGTATAATTATTTTGATAAATTGATTAATTAAAATTGAACCGTCATTGCGAGGGGGTACGACGTGGCAATCTGTTTATCGAATAGTAAATTATAGTAATTCATTTTCAATTTAAGAGATTACCATATTTAGCCTACGCTCAGTACAGGCTATTTTTCTGATAAAAAAGCTAATAATGACGTTTTCATTATATATTTTTGTTTAAGCAATGTTTTAATCGTTGTTTTGTCATTCCGCACTTGATGCGGAATCCACATAAAAAGTATTTAATAATTTTAAAGAGATACCTGCCTTCGCAGGTAGTTAATATGGCTCAAAAACCAAGTATTCCAAAAGGAACCAGAGATTTTAATCCAGAGCAAGTCGCCAAGCGAAACTATATTTTTAATACCATTCGTGGTGCTTTTGAAACCTTTGGATTTCAACCTATTGAAACCCCAAGTTTTGAAAACTCAAGTACCTTAATGGGAAAATATGGTGACGAAGGGGATCGGTTGATTTTTAAGATTTTGAATTCTGGGGATTATTTGGAGAAATTTATTCAACTTTTTACTCTTAGAAGCAATTTTCTTTTTGAATCCTTTATAAATGAATATATAATTGGAGAGAAGGATATTATCTCATTTTATGATGCTGAGATGGCAGAATCAGTTTTGTTAGTTGAAAATTTCAAAAAACTTTATGATAAAAATTCTGAATTAAAAGGAAAAGGAAGTGAATATTTTGATGATAAATTCATCACTTCATTTTATGTTTATTTTACAACTAATAAAGATGAAATATTTAATTTTTTATCAAAAAAGAAAGAAACTTCCAAAATAAGAATATATGACAATGAGGATAGTACTGATTTTAATTTTTTCTATACTCATACGTGTAGTTTTTTTTACCAATGGATTGTAATGAATCAAAGTTCTTTAGCAAACATTATTTCAGAAAAAGCCTTACGCTACGATCTAACTGTCCCATTTGCACGCTATGTGGTACAACACCAAAACGAAATAGAATTCCCGTTTAAACGCTACCAAATACAACCCGTTTGGAGAGCAGATAGACCACAAAAAGGGCGTTTTAGAGAGTTTTATCAATGTGATGCCGATGTAGTTGGTAGTAAAAGTTTGTGGCAAGAAGTTGAGTTTATTCAACTTTACGACATTGTTTTTTCAGCTTTAAAATTAGAAGGTGTTACTATTAAAATCAATAACCGTAAAATACTTTCTGGAATTGCCGAAGTTATTGGAGCTAGTGATAAGTTAATTGACTTTACAGTAGCTTTAGATAAACTTGATAAAATAGGCGAGGAGAAGGTGAAGGAGGAAATGCTAAGTAAAGGCATTTCAGAAGCAGGAATTGAAAAATTACAACCATTATTTAACCTTTCAGGGTCTTTTGAATCTCAAATTGAAAGCTTAAAAAGCATTTTAAATACTTCCGAAGAAGGAAAAAAAGGAATTGAAGAATTAGCATTCATCAATACTGCTATTTCTGAATTAGGATTATCAACTGCTACACTGCAACTCGATGTTACTTTAGCACGCGGATTGAATTATTATACAGGTGCTATTTTTGAAGTTTCTGCTCCCAAAAACGTACAAATGGGTTCTATTGGCGGTGGTGGTCGTTACGACGACTTAACAGGAATTTTCGGGATGAAAGATGTTAGTGGCGTTGGTATTAGCTTTGGTTTAGACCGTATTTATTTAGTGCTTGAAGAATTGGGTTTATTTCCAGAAACGGTTACTAAAAATGTTGAGGTACTATTCATTAATTTTGGCGAAAAAGAAGCTCTATTCAGTTTAAAAGCCATTAAAGAATTACGTTTAAAGGATATTAATGCTGAATTATATCCTGATGCTGCTAAAATGAAAAAGCAAATGAATCATGCTAATAAACGTGCGATTCCTTTTGTAGTTTTAGTAGGCGAAGAGGAAATTAACTCGCATACATATACTTTAAAAGATATGGTTTCTGGTAAACAATTTAAATTTTCATTACAAGAATTAATTACTCATATAAAATAAAAAAGCGTCCTAATTTTTTAGGACGCTTTAATAAAGCATAATCTAGTAAATGGTTGATTTGGGTTTTAAACTCAGATTATACTTATCAACTAACTAAAACTAACTCAATTTATTAATACTTTTTTAGAAAGCTTTCCGTATTCTGTTTCTATTTTTAAAATGTACGTTCCAGTTTTCATTTGCGATGCTTTATATCTTAAATAATCGTCGTTTGAATTTATTTCGAATTTGAATAGCGATTGCCCTAAAATATTAATCATTTCAACCGATTCAATGAGTTGAGAATTCGGATTATGTACCACCACATTCATGTCTTCATTAGAAAAATAAACCTCGATAGGGTTTTTATTTGTCTCATCTGTACTTAATGATTGTGATGCTTTTGAGAATGTTAACTCAAAACGGTTTAGATATTCGCCAGTAGCTAAATGGACATTATACTTACTCTCTTTTAAATCGTGATATATGTTCAGTTCTTTATCGTGCAAATAAATAGCCTTATTACTATCTATATTTTCAAGCTCATCAATTTTTATTGTTGCTAAGCCTTCTTTATCAATTTTAATACCTAAGGGTAATATTTGGGTATCATCAAAATTATTTACGGCTTGAATAACAAAGTTTTTGTTGTTAAATATCCAAAATAAATCTTCAACGTTATTTTCAATTAAAGGCGCATCATAACCTTTATCTATATCACTAGTTGCATACGTATCTTCACCAACTAATAATTGACGATGGTAACCCTTAGGGGAGTCAAACATCAATCTTATTTTTTGTCTATCGTCCGAATTGGTTTTGGCAGTACTCGATTTACCTTTTGTACTTGAACCTTTTAAGAATAAAGAAGGATCTGAAGCTTCAGTTTTAAAAGTACGCTGGCTATTTTTAAAAGTAACAATACCTCCTGCATCAGCAGTTACAAAGAATCCTTGACTAACAGGAATATATTGTTGCGGAACTTTAGTTCCAATTTGACCAGAAGCATTAATTCTAGTATCTGTTGATACGGCTTTAATACCACCCATTAAAGTGTACGTTGCGTAACCACCTTGATACTCACGTAAAATGTGTGTGTTGCCAGCAAAATGATCCCAGAAGTATAGTGTGCCATCAATAATATTGGTTGCTGCTCTACCTGCTCCAGCACTAATGTTGTCTAGTATAAACTCGTTGGCATCTATAGCTGATGCGTACGGGTTACCAACTAAATAGTCGTTTCCGGCAGATAGGGTTAATTTTATATCACCATTGTTAGGTTTCCCGTTGAATACATAGTTTTGCTCTTCGGTAAACGATGTTGGACTATTATCAACACCTTTCATAGTGTAACCTTCGCCAGCTAATACAGTCCCCGTATTTTTTACGTGTTGCCATGATGCATAATCATCGGTTAATCTATTGGCGTACTTCCAAACCCAATAGCTTGCAATGCCAACAGGTGTCGTTCCAGGAGTTCCAGGAGCTCCATTATAACCCGTTACAAAATTAATTGGAAGTGGATTAGTAGCTACTGATCCATCATTAAGTATATCGTTTAATGTATAGCTATTATTATTGCTTGTTGTATTACTTAAACCAACAGGTGAGGACCAATAATTATAAGTATACAAATCTTTAGTGCCTTGTTGATCGCGTTCTAGTGTACCAGCACTTGTAACATCTAATGAGCTATCTGCGCCTTGTATTAGTTGAGACTCGCCTTGTAAATCGATTTTACCATCTAATTTTAAATACCAGCTATTGTTTAGCTCTTTATCATTATTAATAGTTAATGTTGATCCAGAATCAATCAATAAACCTAATGTGCTATGACTATTAGATGTGTTTACATCGTTTTTTATAGCTACAATACACCAATCTTTATTGCTTGATATATTTTCAATATCCCATACATTACCATACTGCCAAGTTCCTTCGGTAGACCAAGCTCCATTGTTAGAAGCTTTATAAGGCATTGGTGCTGTTTGCTCTTGAATTGTGGTTATATAGTTTAAATACAATTCTTTATCATATCCTGAATAATCAGAAGTTGTGCCCTTTTTTATATTTGTCATTGGGTAATAGGCTATTAAATTATTCCAAAGGATGGTACTGCATCCCGATATATCTCCAATATTTTTGGGAATAATACTTCCTCTTATGTTTCCAGAGTTATTTTCAATTTCCTGGTATACCATTTGTTGAATTTGATCAGGAATAAGTGCTGTGTTAAATACTCTAACTTCATCTATGTTTCCTTTAAAGTATTCTTTATTACTTACATCTGTTGATAATCTACCTACTTCAAAATCCTCATTAGAATCTTCAGTGTTTTCTATTACTGCTCCTGTATTAGTAACATTAGTAGAGCTTAATAGAGCACCATCTAAATACAAGCTTATTAATCCTGTTGAACTTTTATAAGTTCCTGTAATATGATGCCATTCATCAAAGCTAATAGAACTACAACTTACAGTTGTCTCTGAGTTTCCAGCTGATTTTATTGTAAACTTAGGCGTATTTCCATTTTCTAACCATAATTTACATCCTGTATCTTCTCCTGCAATAACCATATTGGTTGAATTGCCAGCATCAGATTTTATCCAAGCCATTAAGGTTACGTCATTTAAGCCATTAATAAAAGATGCTCTAGATAAATAATCGTCTATTCCATCAAAATCAATAGATGCAATAACTGGGGGGTTAATATCAAATAAATCTCTGTAATCTAAATCTCCTCCAATAGTAGCATCGCTATCAACATCTTCAAATGAATTTGTTAAATCTGCAATATCGCCTACACTTACTTCATCGTTTATATCTAAATAGGCAAAAACTACATCAAAAACATCGTCTAAACCATCATTATCAACATCTAATCCACTCAAAATATTTGCTTGACCATTTTCTTGAATATCAGGTGTTCCATCATTATCCGTATCGCTATCTAAATAATCTTTTAATTTGTCACCATCTGTATCTTCTAAGTTGTTTAAGTCTGTGCCTCCCATGGCAGATTCATAAACGTCATCAAGACCATTGCCATTTGCATCAGTTATACTGCTACTAACATTACTTGGAGGTATGTATCCTATAGTTGGTTGTGCTTCTACATTATCTGGTATTCCATCATTGTCACTATCTATATCTACAGTATCTAAAATATTATCGTTATCAAAATCACATTTAGAACTTACTCCAAAATTGGTTAATCGAGTACTAGTAGTAACTGTCCCAGTTGCTCCGTACAATAAATCGACATGAGAAAATATATCAAATTCCATATATAAATAAAAGTCAGGGTCATTACCTTGTGTTCCTCCATCATGAGGTTCGTCTTCCCAATCTGTAGTTGATCCGGCAATTGTAGGGTCTAACCTATATGTAGTATAACCTGTTGGACCTCCTCCATTAATAAACCCTGCTTGCTCTAAGTTGGTTGTAGCATTTAAATATCCTGTTACTGATGATGTTGAAGTTGATGGATTGAATCCAGCTATTTCGGTAAAATCGTCACCGCTTCTTGTATCAATATCTCTTGATTCTAAAACCATTCCATATAAAATTGCAGGTATACCAATTGGGTTACTTGGAGTTGCTGTTCCTGCTTCTACTAAATCAAAAGAATATGTTATATACTCATCAGTACTAGAATCAAAACCATCTACACGTAATTCATTATTACAATCTACAGTAAATGATCCATTAATAGTTATAATAGTTAAAACGATATCATAATATTGGTTTTGATATAAAAGCGCATTGGAATAAATTACTTTTTCACCAGCTTTTACATCATCTAAATCAGTAGCTGTAAGTAATGAAGCGTTATTAAATTGAATAGTAGCAGAGCACTCATAAGTATCAATAATACCATCGTTATCATCATCTATATCAACTGAATCAGGTACGCCATCTCCATCAGAGTCTTGGGCGTGTGTTGTATAAGAAAATAAAACAAATACAATCAGTACTTTAAAAAGTATAAAATTTCTCATAAGCAGGTTAATTTAGTTGGGGCTAAATATTTAACTGTCAATAGCTTGTAAAAACAAATGTAAGTAATTATTTTTAAAAACATCGATAAAAAGCATAAAAAATCGTTTAAATGATTTTTTATGAAATAAAAGAGCCCTAAATTAATTCAGGGCTCTAACAAAGCATAGTTAAGTAAAAAATAGATTTGGGGTCTACACTTCAACTATTTTATTAATATTTTTTTAGAAAGTATACTATTATCTGTTTTCATTTTTACAATATAAACGCCTGTCATTATACTTTTTGTTTTGTGTTCTATGTAGTTTTTAGAAGATTTACTATTAAATTCATAAATAGATTGCCCTAAAATATTGTAAACACTTACAGACTCTATATATTTTAAATCTGGGTTGTGCACAATAAAGCTTTCTTTTTCGTTAGAAAAATAGACTTCTAGGGTCGTGTTTTCAAAATCATCAGCTCCTAAAGCTTTTGATGCATTGGTAAAAGTAATTTCGAAACGACCTGAATACTCGCCTGCTTCTAAATAAACTTCGTAATTACTTTGTTTTAAATCATGATAGGTATCTAATTCTTTATCATGTAAATAAATATCAGTTGTATTTTCAATATTTTCTAAGGCGTCAATTTTTATAGTTGCTAAACCTTGTTTGTTAGTTTTTACACCTATAGGAAGTGTTTGGTCTTCATTAAAATTATTAACCGCTTGTATTATAAAATTAGCACTACTAAACTGCCAATACATATCCTCATCATTAGTTTCAGCAAGTAGGGCATCGTAACCTAAATCGAAATTATTTGAGGCATTAGCATCTACTCCAACTAGTAATTGACGATGATATCCGTCTGGTGAGTCATACATTAATCTAATTTTTTGCCGTGTATCTGTGTCTTGATTTTTGGCAGAAGACTTAGTTTTAGATCCGTTTTTAACAAACAGTGATTGTGCAACACTTTCTTTCATAAAAGCACGTTGGCTATTTTTAAATTGAACACTACCACCAGCTATTGGTTGGGTTAAGCCGGTTAAACCAGCATCAGCAATTGATGACACAAAAAAGCCTTGTCCAACGGGAATATATCTTCTAGGGAGTCTTCCGGATGACGCTCCAGAAGCATTAATTCTGGCGTCATTAGAAATAGCCATAGTACTACCCATTAATGTATATGTAGCATATCCACCCTCATAGTTTTTTAAAACATGCGTGTTGTTGGCAAAATGATCCCAGAAATACAATGCCCCATTAATAACGTTGTCTGTATTACCTGCTTTACCGCCATCGGCAGCACTAATGTTGTCTCTAATAAACTCGTCGGCATCCATTGCTGATGGGTATGGGTTGCCCATTAAATATTCGTTTCCTAAACCTAGTGGCAATGTAAAATCTCCATTATTTGGTTTGCCTCGTAATATATAGTTTTGGTCTGGTGTAGCAGTACCTGGGCCTTTCATGGTAAAGCCTTCTCCTGTATTTAATGTTCCAGTGCTTCTAACATGTTGCCATAAAGCGTATTCATCAGCAGTTAAGTTGGTGTATTTCCAAATCCAGTAGTCTGCAATTGCCGGCGAAGTATTACCATTATATCCAGAGGTTAAAAAGGTAACATTGGTAAATATATCATTTAGTGTATAACTATTATTATTTGTTGTAGCATTACTTACACCAACAGGTGAACACCAATAGTTATATAAATAAGTATTAGAATTTCCTTGTTGATCTCTTTCTAAAGTTCCAGAACTAGTAAGATTTAAATCGCTACCATCTGTTTGTATAAGTTGAGATTCGCCTTCTAAATCTATAGTGCCATCAAGTTTTAAATAATGGGTAACAGTTAAACCTATACCATCGTTTGATGCTGTATCTCCATTAACTTGTAAGTCGCCACTATTTATAATTAAGCCTTGTACAGAACAATCTCTTGATCTCACACCAGTTGGTGATGCGCCTAAATATATATCATTATTAATCTCAACAATATTCCAATCAATTGGTGTTGTGCCATCAATAATAGAAAATGTATTTGGCAATGTTTGTACCGTATTATTTAACCAAGTAGCATCTGCATCCCATGAACCAGCTGCTTGCGATTCGTAAGGGAATGGTGCAGTTTGGTAATCTACAGTATCTAAATTTCTTAAGGCTCCTTGATGATTATTACCAGACATATCGTTTGTGTTTGTGTAAGTGTACACAGACATTGGGTAATATCCAGCTAAACTAGACCAAGGAATAGATGCTATTTCATTATTTGTAATGGTTGTAGGGATTATATCTCCTTGTATTAGCGTTGGTGTTGGCACTACACTAGCATCTATGATTTCTTGATTCATAATATAACGTAGCTGATCTACTGAAAGGGCAATATCCCACACGCGTACTTCATCTATATTTCCTGCAAAATAATCTGTTGTATTTGGGTCGTAACCATCTGCAGCTGCAATTAGAAATTTTCGAGACGTTGCAACTGGGGCTGCTAAGGATGATGCAGAGGTATCTGCGACACCATCTATGTATAAAGTTGCAGTACCACTATTATAAATTACTGCTACTTGATGCCACTCGTTTTCTGGTATAGCAACAGATGATGTTAGTTCTGATGCACCACCATTTAGATTGAATTCCAATTCTCCAGAGCCATTAATTCTAAAATCGTAGCCTTCAGTGTTGGCTGCATCTCTTTTTGAAACAATCGAAGCATTTATAGCTCCAGTATCTCTTTTAATCCATGCAGAAATTGTAAATGTATTAGTGTTTAAATCTAAGTTGTCTTCAACATCAATATAATCAACTAAGCCATCAAAATAAACAGAACGCTCAACTATTACTTGAGGAGCATATCCAAAAGTAATGTATTTTGTAGCATTAAAATCGTAATCTGTTTCTAAGTTTCCACTTCCGTCTGGAGTTAATACTCTATAATCTGCAGTAGGGTCAAAAACTGGTGTATCAGAAATAAACATTAAATAGCTTCCTGGAGGCGTAATATTCCTTATTGCATTTTGTGGAATTCTAACTTTGCAAGAAGGAATATCACCACCATTTTCAACAACTTTCCAGATGCGTTGCATACCTGTAAATGAAACAGGAGTAGTTAACCCTCCAATTCCAGCACTCATGTCTACACTTATTATAGATGCCGCTAAGTTTAAATCAGCTCCATTATTACCCCAAGTTAAAAATTCTTTATCGTTTGTAAATGTATTTGTGTTTAAATTATTTGTGTTATAAAGATCTGATATACCTATGGTTAGTATACCCTCAATTAGTCCAGTTCCGTCTGTAGCATTATTAATACTACTAGATTGTTTTTGGTTTAATTTAGATTTATCATCACGACCAATACCAGCTATGTCATAATTATAACCAGAGTTGGTAGACTGATCCCATATAACAGTTCCATCACTATTTACATAATCTTGAGAAGTCCCATTAACACCTAAAGTTATACCATATTTTATAGCTAAATAAGATTGTATTCTATTTCGTTCTTGAGTTAAGTCTGCATCACTTTTACGAGATGAGTAGGTGATTATTTCGGCTACTCTACCGTCAAGACTAGCTCTCCAACCTTCACTACGTCCAATCCAAAATTTGCCATCAGTAATTGTAGCCCAAGCTGCAGCATCAGATGTTGTGTCTACTTTATCTATGGCGTTGTAGTATAATTCTTGACCATTATTAGCAACATTATGTCTTGTATTGATTATACCTGCATTTGTATAAGTAGCAGAACCAGTTTCTGCAACACCAAATCCAGAGTTAACTCCACTAGATAAAGCACGTGCATAACAAAAAACCTCACCACTAAATCGTTGTGAATATGCACCAAAACCAATTCCAGTACCGTCATTTTGAGTTGCGGAAGGGTTCGAATCTGAACAAAAAATATCCATGCTACCAAAACTTGAATCTACGGTAACATTAGGAATTACAACCATGAAAACCTCGTTGCTGTAAAAGCCTGAAGTACCTTCTAGATATTCTTGAGGTAATTGCGTATAGTCATAACTACTATCTGATACAGTAGATAAGTTATCAAAATTAACAACGGGGTTAAAGTTTATATTTTGGGTTGCATTATCATAGTACGTAGGTTCTTGACCAGCAGTATTAACAGTAGCATCTGCACCATTACCTTGATCAGACCAAAGACCCACACTCTGACCATCAGTATAACTCAATCCATCATTACCTTTTAACCATAAACCTAAACTTGTATCCACACCTCCAGGCGCTAATATATTTGTACCAGTACCTTGAATATTAAAAGTGTATGGATTTTCTGCATCAGTTGGATCATTATTCGCAATAGAAACTGTAGCGTTTTTTACTCCTAAAGTAGTAGGATTAAAAGTTATTATAAAAGTAGTACTACTACTTGCAGCAATTGGAGTTGAGGGTACTGTAGTTACTGTAAAATCTGCAGCATTTGCACCTCCAATTTGTACTAGTGGTGCACCTGTTAAAATTAAGTCAGATATAGTTCCTAAATTATTAATAGTAAAAGTATTTGCATTTGTACTACCAGTTATATTAACATTTCCAAAATCAGTATCATTTGTAGCTGAGGGGATATTAGTTAACAGTAAATCATGGGGTATGCTATTACCATTTCCAGTGATATCTATTTCTTGTAATGTGGTTGTACCAGTACCTTGTATGTTAAAAGTATATGGATTTTCGTCCGAATCATCGTTTGCTATGCTCACTGTAGCAGTTCGTGAGCCCGAGGCACTTGGATTAAATGTAATAGTAAATGTTGTACTACCACTAGCTGCTACTGATGCAGATGGATTTGCTGTAACTGTAAAATCTGTAGCATCTGCACCACCAATAACTACTAAAGGACCACCAGTTAAGTTAAGTGTACCTGTACCTGTATTTTGTATTGTAAAAGTATTTGCATTTGTACCAATAGAGATATCAACATTTCCAAAATCGGTATCGTTTGTTATAGAAGGGGTGTTAGACAATGTAGGGTCGTTTACTATATTGTTTCCAGCACCTTGAATATTTATTTCTGGAGTTGGGCCTAAAACAGCAGTTAAAGCAATATCATCAATAGCCATGTCACTTTGGTAGCTACTCCCTCTTACTCCTCTGAATCTAATTTTTATTGTGCTACCAACATAAGGAGTTAAATTAAGGTTTATTTGTGTCCATGAATTACCTTGATCTCCAGATAAAGACCATAATGATGTTGGATAAGTAGAGCCATTATCTGTACTTAACTCAACATGTAATGTTCCCATACTTGGACCAAGCATGTGATACCAGAAAGAAAATTGAGCAGAAGACGCACTTGTTAAATCAAAACAAGGGCTTTCCAGATTTGCTGTATCTCCAGAGCTTCTTGGGCTAGAAGCTTCAGTATACATATAATATATCCCTCCATTAGCAGTTGTTGGTCCAGTACCTCCAGAACCAGTTGGACCACTTAAATTTGTCCAATCAAAGACATCACCAGCATCTTGTGTCCAAACTCCTATTCCAGACTCAAAGCCTTCATTATATGGATATGTAGTTATTGGTGCTGTTACACATGTTTGTGAAATCGTACTTGTTGAGAGTAATACACTTAAAATAAGTATACTAGACCTTATTAAAAAAGTAATTTTTTTCATAAGAGGTTAAATTTTAGCTTGGGACTAATTATTTTAATGGTCAAACATACATTAAAACTCTATGAAATGCAAAAAAAATCGTTGAAATGCATTATTTGTTTCTAATCAATTGATTATAAGTGTATTAATATTTTTATATTTATTATGATTTTTTAAGTTTAGATAATTAAGATAGTGTATAACAAGAAAAGGGTTGAATATTAATATTCAACCCTTTTCTAAATTGGTTTGGTTAGATTAATATTTAATTAATCTTCTAATAATATTCAGTCCTGTTTCATTACTAATAATTTTTAATAAGTATGGAGCTTGATCTAACTTATTTAAGTTAGAAACATTTATTGTTCCGTTAATACTAGAATACCGTTTGTTAAATACCAGTCTTCCATTCAAATCAAATATTTTGATTTTAAATTCGCTGTTATTATAACTAAGCGGTAATTTAATGCTAAGATTATTATTAAAGGGGTTAGGTGATATTAGTACATTGTTAAGATTAAAATCATCATCAATATCTAAAGCACCATCTGGTGTTGCAGCGTTACAGTCATCATCAATACCGTTACTAGGAATTTCGGTAGCCCCAGGGTTTACAGACGGATCAGTATCATCACAATCATCAAGCGTTGGTGCAACTAAAGAGTATCCACCAGGGTTTGTACATTGTGTTGCTGTTAATTGACTTCCAAAGAACGAATCTCCATCAGCATCCACACCTAAGTACCATACGGTATTTGGGTGGAGTGTATCATCAGTATCATCACAATCATCAAGCGTTGGTGCAACTAAAGAGTATCCACCAGGGTTTGTACATTGTGTTGCTGTTAATTGACTTCCAAAGAACGAATCTCCATCAGCATCCACGCCTAAGTACCATACGGTATTTGGGTGGAGTGTATCATCAGTATCATCACAATCATCAAGCGTTGGTGCAACTAAAGAGTATCCACCAGGGTTTGTACATTGTGTTGCTGTTAATTGACTTCCAAAGAACGAATCTCCATCAGCATCCACGCCTAAGTACCATACGGTATTTGGGTGGAGTGTATCATCAGTATCATCACAATCATCAAGCGTTGGTGCAACTAAAGAGTATCCACCAGGGTTTGTACATTGTGTTGCTGTTAATTGACTTCCAAAGAACGAATCTCCATCAGCATCCACGCCTAAGTACCATACGGTATTTGGGTGGAGTGTATCATCAGTATCATCACAATCATCAAGCGTTGGTGCAACTAAAGAGTATCCACCAGGGTTTGTACATTGTGTTGCTGTTAATTGACTTCCAAAGAACGAATCTCCATCAGCATCCACGCCTAAGTACCATACGGTATTTGGGTGGAGTGTATCATCAGTATCATCACAATCATCAAGCGTTGGTGCAACTAAAGAGTATCCACCAGGGTTTGTACATTGTGTTGCTGTTAATTGACTTCCAAAGAACGAATCTCCATCAGCATCCACGCCTAAGTACCATACGGTATTTGGGTGGAGTGTATCATCAGTATCATCACAATCATCAAGCGTTGGTGCAACTAAAGAGTATCCACCAGGGTTTGTACATTGTGTTGCTGTTAATTGACTTCCAAAGAACGAATCTCCATCAGCATCCACGCCTAAGTACCATACGGTATTTGGGTGGAGTGTATCATCAGTATCATCACAATCATCAAGCGTTGGTGCAACTAAAGAGTATCCACCAGGGTTTGTACATTGTGTTGCTGTTAATTGACTTCCAAAGAACGAATCTCCATCAGCATCCACGCCTAAGTACCATACGGTATTTGGGTGGAGTGTATCATCAGTATCATCACAATCGGTATTGTTTGCTACGTAACCAGCTGGTTGAGAAACAGCTACTTGACTTACAGATGGATTCCCAAATGTATCACTATCGGCATCTTGATACCACGTTGTTGATGTTATAACATCTGCTGTTAAATTAATATTGTCAATTGCAATATCACTAGCAAATCCACCACCAGTAACCGCATTAATTCTAAGTTTTATAGTTTGTCCGTCATATGCGGAAAGATTTATAGTTTGAGTTGTCCATGGATCTGCATTGGCAGTTTGTTGTTGTATATTATTTGTAAATAGATTTGTATAATTTGAACCGTTATCTATACTAATATCTAAAGATATTGAAGCTGTACCATCAATATTCGCACCATACATATGAGTGTCAAATGTGAATTGGGCATTTTCATAACCACTTAATTCAAAACAAGGGCTGATTAAATGAGCTGATTTATTTGGACTTCCAACTGGAGAAACATTTGTTGATGCTTCTGTGAATAAAAACCAAGAATTTTCTGAAGCTAATGAAGGGCCTGTATTGCTTGAAGGAGTTGAGTCACCATCTCCTTCTTCTTGTTTACGAGTCCAGTCAATATCATCAACACTTCCATTTACAGCTTGAGACCAAGAACCTAAATCGCTTTCAAAACCTTCAGAGTAAGGAAAAGAAGAAATAGATGATCCTGTACAAGTAGGTAATGCTGTAGTTGTAAAAAGTATGGAGTTACTGAAAGATGAAGTGCTACTATTACAAGTGCTTCTTACTTGAAATTCATATTGTGTGGAAGGTGTTAAGCCAGTAAGTCCCTCCGAAGAGTTACTTGTATTAGTAGTTGTCCATGTTGGTGCACCGACTACTCGATATCTATAGTCAAAGGTTGCATTATAAATTCCTCCCCAACTAATTGTTACCGATGTATCTGAAATATCTGAAGTAACAAGATTAGAAGGTCCACTTGCAGATGCAGGAACTAATAAAACATCTGGTAAAACGATTTTTTGGTCATTTGCAATACTTTGATTTGTCAAGGTAAATGATTCATAGCAAGGGGCTTCAAAAAGAATGTCATAAGTCGCCGTTGCATTATTATCACCAGTTGTATTTGGATCTGTATCACCTCCACCTTTAATCGGTCGATAATAATCACCATGTGATATGTCAGTAACTGTGTGCGATCCGTAAGCATCATGACCAACAATAGTTACTGTGGCATCAATGGGGTTATTTGTATTGGCATCTTTAACAACTCCTGTAAATCCATAAGTCCCTTGTGTTAAAAAGTCTAATAAAGCATCTCTGTTATAATACCAATAATCATCTAATTGGCTTGCAGGCAAAATTTTAGTATCAGATAATTCTATTGTAATTTCTTTACATTGATGATAAAAATTCATATAATCTTGACGACCACCATAAACACGATACCATTCTGCACCATGTGTTACACCAGGACTTGGGTAGACATTACTGTCATCATCAGCAGTCATATAAGTTGTATCGTTATAAGGAGCTGCATCACTGTCATTCTGTGCATGTGTTGCATATTGAATACCCGTATATTCAAACCATTCCCCATCTGGATGGGTATATTGGCTTACATAAGCATTATCAAAAGGATAGTTTACCAATTCTGTGCCACCATGAAAGTTTGCAGCTATTACAAAATGATTAGCATCTGCTAAAGCCATAAATGCTAAGGTTTCAACTTGATAAACTTCGCCATCAGTATGAGCACCTTGAACATTATCTGGGTAGTTTCTATTTAAATCTATATTGTTTGCATTACCTCTTCTAGCATTAGCTACTGAAGTATTGCTAGGACTGTTATGGTATGTTCCATCTGGATTAGCACTTGGGTTAATCCAAATTTCAGCATTTTCTACTAAGTTTTTTACTCTTGCGTGGTCTGAATGTCCTGTATCTGCGTAAACAGTAAGTATATAATTTATTAAACTAAGCATCATTGGGTAGCCAGCAATCTCATCACCATGCATTGATGAAGTTAGCATTAGTTTTGGCTCTTGCTCATCTGTTCCAACATTATCTGATATTTTTACAAACAATAATTCTTTATCGCCTTGAGTTGTTGTACCAATACTTATTTTTTCGACTAAAGTTGGATTGTCATCCTCAAAGTCTTGCATTTGTTGTGCATAATCTGCATAAGTTGGATAGCTAGAAACAGGAAAAGTAAGTGTATTTGCTAGACCTTTAGCTGCTAAACTCTCTTTTTTAGTTTTTGAAGAATTATCATATATAAATGCTTCATCTACTTCATTTTCACTTTTTGGAACTTCAAAAGGAATGTTTTTAGATTCAAATACTCTAAATTGTTTTTCATTTGCCCATGCTTTAACAATTTTGGTTTTAGGATTATAATAAACAATTGAAAAATCTTTTGTGTGTTTTTCAATGTCACTACTGTTATCTACTTTAAAAGTAAAAGTTACCTCCCCTTTAGAGGATATATACTTTTCAGCTTTAGCTTTGCTATCATTTTGAGAGAAAGTAATTTGCGCTATTAATAAAAAGATGGCGCATACAAGAGTAATTTTTTTCATCAGATTTGAGAGTTTTAATGAATTTTTATGCGGCTAATATATAATAATAATTAAAAAAACTCCATGAAGTGCAAAAAAAATCGATGAAATGTAATGAGTCAAAATTAAAGATTCAACATGAATCCTAATGATTTAGGTTAGTGACTAACTTTTTCGCTTAAATATTAATAAATAAAAAATATTCACTTTTAAATGGTTTTAATAATAAGCTATATTATTATATGATTACTTTTCTTATTGTTACTAATTATTTTTATTACAAACTATAAGGGAACTCAACTTTTTATCTTCAAGGTAATGATGTTGAATATATTATATATTGCAAACGATATTCCCAACAGAAGAGAAAAAACTATTGAGATTATGTGATAGATTAATCCATATGTTATTTAATGGCAGAAAATATGGGTCTAGAAAACATATTGTGTATGCTTTATAATATAACTTTCGTTTAAGTTTGTGGTAAGCGATGTATACCTCCTTTATCTTTGACTATTTATATATACAAAATAATACTACAAGATTTAAAAAATAACATTAAATTTGTGTTCGAACACACCAAAATATTATTAAATTTTAATCTTAAAACATGCAAACAATTTATCGTTTAACTCTTGTATTCATTTTGTTATATAGTTGTAATGAAAAAAACAAAACATTTTCAAAATCAGAAATAGCAATTCTTCCTCAACCATCTTCTGTAGTTTTAGGTGAATTTTCATTTTCATTAGAGGATGGTATGACTGTTTATGGTGATGCTAAAGAAGCTAAAAAGGGAAGTGGTTATTTTATCTCATCTATTAAAGATTTCATAAAAATAAATCTTCATAAAACCGATAAAGAAAATGCAGATATTTTATTTAAATTAGACACCTCTCTAAATGATGATGAGTACAATTTAAATATTGTTCCAAAACAAATAACAGTTAGTGCCAATGGATATGGAGGTTTTTTCTATGGAGTGCAAACCATAAAACAACTACTGTCAAAAGAAATTCCAGAAGGACTAAATGAAGCTAAATATTTAATACCTACAGTTAATATTAAAGATAAACCACGTTTTAAATGGCGGGCTTATATGTTGGATGAGTCACGATATTTTCATGGGGAAAAGTTTGTAAAGCAAATGCTAGACCAAATGGCATTGTTAAAAATGAATGTATTTCATTGGCATTTAATTGATGATGCTGGGTGGCGCATAGAAATTAAAAAATATCCTTTGTTAACAGAAGTTGGAGCATTTAGAACAGACAGCGAAATTGAAACTTGGAAAAGCGGAAAAACTTCAGGGAGACCTCATGGAGGTTTTTATACTCAAGAACAAATAAAAGATATAGTAGCATATGCAGCAGAAAGAAATATTACTATAGTTCCAGAATTTGAAATGCCTGGACATTCTAGTGCAGCAATAGCAGCTTACACTTGGTTAGGTACTGCAGGAATAGATATAGATGTACCTATTAAATTTGGACGTTTATATGATAATTATGATGTTACAAAACCCGAGGTAATTCAGTTTATAAAAAATGTATTAAATGAAATGTTTGAATTGTTTCCTTCAGAAGTTATCCATATAGGCGGTGATGAAGTAGGTTATAAAGTTTGGGAAGAATCAAAATCTGTTCAAAAATACATGAAAGAACAAGGTATTAAAACGCCTGCCGATTTACAAATTGATTTTACCAATAAAATATCTCAATTTATAGAACAAAATGGAAGAAGAATGATGGGGTGGAATGAGATTTTAGGAAAAAACATTCATAAAGGTTTTGAAGAAAAAAAGCATGATAAAGAAGCCGAAACAGAATTGGCTAAAAATGTGGTAGTGCATTTCTGGAAAGGTGATATAGATTTAGCAAGAGATGCTGCTAAAAAGGGCTATGATATAGTAAACTCGTTGCATAGTAATACCTATTTAGATTATAATTATAAGTCTATTAGCTTAGAAAAAGCCTATGGTTTTAACCCTATCCCCGATGGTTTAGAGAAGCAATATCATAAAAATATATTAGGTTTAGGCTGCCAAATGTGGAGCGAATGGACACCGACTAATTCTGATGTTGAGAGGCAAACATTTCCAAGAATTGCAGCTTATGCAGAGGTTGGTTGGACTCAACTAGAAAATAAAGATTATCAGAGTTTTAAACGAGCTCTTAAAAAGACACAAAAGCATTGGGATAGTTTGGGAATCAATTATTTTAAAGATGATGAATAAAATAAAACTTCCATAGCTAATTCTTAATACCCAAGAGAACGCTTATATGGAAGCTTCATGCTACCTTTTGAAGAATGATAAATATAAACACATTAAAGCTTATGATTAAAATATCAAAAAAAATAGTGATATTTCTTTTCTTTTTTATTGCTTTTATTTCATGCAAATCAGATAAAAAAGAACTGAATACTATTGAAAAAAAACCTAATATTATTTTGTTTATGGTAGATGATATGGGTTGGCAAGACACATCAGTACCTTTTTGGAAAGAAAAAACAGATCTGAATAACATTTATGATACACCAAATATGGAACGTCTTGCAAATCAAGGTATGAAATTTACACAAGCTTATGCTACAGCTGTGTGTTCACCAACAAGAGTAAGCTTGATGTCTGGAATGAATGCAGCAAGACATCGTGTAACAAATTGGACTTTAAGAAGAGGAATTTCTGAGGGTAAATCGCCTAAAGGTTTATTAATGCCTGAATGGAATTTAAATGGTATTCAACCAACAGATACCATTGAGCGTTCAACACATGTTACTACGTTACCTCAAATTCTTAAAGATAATGGCTATTTAACTATTCATACTGGAAAAGCACATTTTGGTGCTTTAGGAACTCCAGGGGAAAACCCAATAAACTTGGGATTCGATATTAACATTGCAGGACATGCAGCTGGTGCACCAGGAAGTTACTATGGAACAAAAAACTTTAAAAAAGATATTAATAAAAATAGTATTTGGGATGTTCCTGGTTTAGAAAAGTATCACGAAAAAGATATTTTTTTATCAGAAGCTTTAACTCAAGAATCTATTTTAGCAATGGATAAAGCCATTGAGAATAAAAAGCCATTTTATTTATATATAGCGCATTATGCGGTGCATACACCAATTCAAGGAGATTCAAGATATGAACAAAAATATATTGAGAAAGGGCTTAATTCTATTGAAGCCAAATACGCTTCAATGGTTGAAGGTATGGATAAAAGTTTAGGTGATTTAATGAATTATCTCGATGAAAAAAGGATTGCTGATAATACTATTATTTTATTTATGTCTGATAATGGAGGTTTAAGTGCTGTAGCTCGTGGTGGTGAAAGGCATACTCATAATAAACCTTTATCAAGTGGAAAAGGGTCTGCGCACGAAGGCGGTATTAGAGAACCAATGCTTGTAAAATGGCCAGGAGTTACAAAAATAAACTCAACAACTAATGATTTTGTTATCATCGAAGATTTTTTTCCAACTATTATTGAGCTTGCAGGGATTGATAATTATAAAACTGTTCAACCTGTTGACGGAAAAAGCTTTACTTCAATTTTAAAAGGAGAAAAACAAGATAATAATAACAGAGCTTTATTTTGGCACTATCCAAACAATTGGGGGCCAACTGGACCAGGTATTGGAGCAACAAGCACCGTAAGAAAAGGCGATTGGAAATTAATTTATTATCATTTAGACAGTCATTTCGAGTTATTTAATATTGCTGAAGATATTGGAGAAACATCCAATTTAGCATCAAAAGAAAGTGGTAAACTTAAAGTGTTAGCCACCGAGTTAAGTACTTATTTAAGAAGTGTAAACGCTCAAATGCCAACAAATACCAACACCAATCAAACTGTGCCTTGGCCTGATAACGAAGATGTCTTAAAAGCATATTTTTAAAATTATTATAATGAATCGTATTTTACTATTATTAAGTATTTGTTTAATCATCTTTAGCTGTCAAAAAAAAGAGGTTTTAATTGCTCAAACGTATCAAGAACCTCAGGATCCATCGCCTAGTAAAACTGAAAACTGGTCAGCTGTTTCAAAGGGACTGCAAGCATCAGTAACTTCAACAAACATGCGTTTTGTGAAAAGTGTAACCCCTAAAATTCAACAAAAAAATACTTGGACAGGAACTGCCTGGAAAGGTGAGCGTATATCGGCGCAATTAGTACTTTGGAGCAACGATTCAATTAATAATGTGACTACTGAAATTTCTGATTTTAAATCAGATTCAGGTCATGTTTTATCATCCAAAATAGTAAAAATCAATTTTGTAAAATACGTTATTACAGATGAGTTTGCTGGTGGATGTGGTTACAGAAAACCTGAAAATTTTGCTTCGTTTTTAGCTGCCGATGCCTTAGAACCTATAAATTCCTATACTATTAAAGCGCAAGAAACTAGGCCTATTTGGATTACTATTGATGTGCCAGCCGATGCAAAAAGCGGAACATATAAAAGTATTTTTACAGTACATATTGATGGGCAGAATTCTAAAAAGTTCCAATTCACTTTAAATGTAATTGATAAAGTATTACCACCAGCAACGGATTGGAAATTCCATTTGGATTTATGGCAGAATCCTTATGCAGTGGCACGTTTTCATAGTGTTGAAGTTTGGTCTCAAGCGCATTGGGAGTTATTAAAACCAATAATGAAAAGGCTCGCAGATGCTGGTCAAAAAGTAATTACCGTGTCTTTAAACAAGCGGCCTTGGGGTGGACAAACCTTTGATCAATTTGAAGCGATGATTGATTGGAAAAAGAAAACCGATGGCACTTGGGAATATGATTTTACAGTTTTTGATAATTGGGTGCAATTTATGATGGATTTGGGAGTGAAAAACCAAATTAGTTGTTATTCTATGGTGCCATGGGGTAATGAGTTTTATTATTTTGATGAAGCTGAAAACAAAGAAATTAAAATAAAAGCATCTCCTGGAACAAAAGCTTATGAAGCACTTTGGATTCCGTTTTTAAAGGAATTTAAAACACACTTAACAAAAAAAGGATGGAGCTCTATAACAAGAATTGCTATGGATGAACGTGGGCCAGAAGAAATGAAAGCCATGTTAAAGTTACTTAATAAATATGCTCCAGAATTTGGAGTGTCGTTTGCCGATAACCATAAAAGTTATAAGTTGTATCCTAATGAGCTAAAAGATATGTCGGTAGCGTTTGGTCATCCTGTTGATGAAGAAGATTTGATAAAACGTAGAGCTAAAAATTATATAAGTACGCATTACGTATGCTGTTCAGACGGGTTTCCAAATACTTTTACTTTTTCGCCACCAGCAGAGGGTGTATTTATAGGTTGGTATACTGTGGCTGCCGATTTTGATGGTTTTTTACGTTGGGCATACAATAGTTGGGTAGAAAAACCATTGCAAGATTCACGTTTTAGAGCTTGGCCAGCTGGAGATACTTACATCGTGTATCCCGATAATCGTAGTTCAATCCGTTTTGAAACATTAAGAGAAGGCATTCAAGATGCCGAAAAAATCAGAATTCTTAAAGAATCATTTAAAACAAAAGGTTTGTTAGATGAGTTAGAGTATTTAAACGAACTGGTGGCTCAATTTAACATAACAACTAAACCAGATAATTTAGAGGATTTATTAAAAGATTCTAAAAATTCATTAAATATTTTAACAAAAAGAATAGTTGATTAGCTTTTAGTTTATTTAAAGTTTTTAGATTTAACATACTTTATATTGGAATATTTAATTGTGATATTAATATAAATACATTTTCATTAATTATGAATAAAAAGTACATTTTCGGGTTATTATTTGTCATGCTGTTTTCGTTGATTAATGCACAAACTAAAATAGATTCATCACGAATTATTCGTGTGCTAACGTATAATATTTATCATGGCGAAACGGTAAATGCCGAGAAACCATTTGATTTAGATTTATTGGCTAAAACAATTAGCGATACAAAACCAGATTTAGTGGCTTTGCAAGAAGTAGATTTTAAAACCAAAAGAGTTTTAAAAATGGATTTGGTAACCGAGTTAAGTTTACGTGTAAAAATGGTTGGTGTATTTGGAAAAGCAATGCCTTTTGATGGTGGCGAATACGGTGAAGGTATATTATCAAAACACTCTTTTTTAAGCACTAAAAACCATGCTTTAGTAGCAAGAGAAAACAAAGAACCTCGTGCAGCACTAGAGATAAATATACAGATTAAAAGTGGTGATTCTATTAGATTTGTTGGTACACATTTAGATCATACAGAAGATGAAACCGATAGAATAAGTCAAGCAAATCAAATTAACACTATTTTTTCTCAAGATGAAGTACCTACTATTTTAGCAGGTGATTTAAATGCAAAACCAGAAAGCGAAACGATGCAAGTTTTTTTTAAAGAATGGAAGCAATCTTTTTCTGAAAACATATCGACCTTTCCAGCAGTAAATCCTGAATATAAAATAGATTATATTCTTTTTAGACCGGTAAATAGATGGCGTGTAATTGAAACAAAAGTTATTGATGAAGAAATTGCTTCAGATCACAGACCTGTTTTAAGTGTGTTGGAATTACTAAAAGAGTGAAAAATAAAGGGCAAATACATTATTTACCCTTTAAAAACTAAATGAAAAACTCATAATTAATTTTGATTAAATTATTGTGACTAACTCAAAATATAATCATAAACTACACATCAAAATTAAGAATATATTTAATTGAAATCTACTAATAATCAAACAACAACCAATACTTTCTTTGCATCAAAAGATTCAATTATTTAAAGGATTTAAAAAGTTATACGTTTTAGTTATATTGTAAAAAAATTAGACGAAGGCCTTTTCTTTTTATATAAAATAATTTTTAGTAATGAAAACCAAATAAGAATTTTTAGCATTAAAACCGAATGGCTATTTTTGTTGTTTAGCTATGCAACACTGTTATTAGTCTAAAATACTTAACCACTCCATTAAAAATAAAGATATTTATTTAGTTTTTAAAATATAAAAGCACTTTATCAAATGTTATACAAATATGCGCTTATAATTCTTGTTTTTGCAGTCCTCATTTCTTGTAAGAAAGAAGATAGAAAAATAGCCCAAAACACATCAAAAAACACTATTCATGTCGACCCATTTATAGGTACAGGCGGCCATGGTCACACCTACCCAGGAGCAACGGTTCCTTTTGGTATGTTGCAAGTAACTCCAGTAAATGGCATTAGTAGTTGGGATTGGTGTTCAGGCTATCACTATTCTGATTCTATAGCAGTTGGTTTTAGTCATTTAGCGTTAAGTGGTACAGGTATTGGCGATTTAGCAGATGTGCTTTTTATGCCCATAAATAAAGAAGTTGATTTATCTTCAACACCATTGTCACGCGATTCATTAGCTTATAAATCGAAATACAATCATAAAAACGAAAAAGCGTCACCAGGGTATTATCAAGTGTTTTTAGAAGACCATAATGTGAATGTTGAGTTAACCACAGCATTACGTACAGCTTACCATAAATACACATTTGCAAAAGAAGATAAACAAGCAGTAGTTATCGATTTAGGATTTGCCATAAATTGGGATAGAGTTCTTAAAAGCTCAATTAATATTGAAGATGATTATACTATTAGTGGTTACCGTTTTAGTAAAGGTTGGGCAGCCAATCAAAAAGTGTTTTTTGTCGCTAAGTTTTCAAAGCCAATAACAAAGCATCATATTTTTACTGATGGGAATCGTATAGAAAATAAATCTTCAGAAGGTGAAAAAACATCGGTGCAATTATTTTTTGATGCTAATAATTCATCTGAATTATTCACAAAAGTAGCCTTGTCTTCTGTAAGTGTTGAAAATGCTAAAGACAATTTAGAAACAGGCGATTTTAATTTTGATGTCGTTAAAAATAAAGCTGAAAATACATGGAATGAAGCCTTAACAAAAATCGAAGTTGAAACTTCAGTTGATTCATTAAAAACCATGTTTTACACAGCCATGTATCACGCGCAAGTGGCACCAGTAACTTTTAGCGATAAAAATGGACAATTCAGAAAAGAAAACGATGAAATTATAACTGCTGAAAATTATACCGCATATTCAACATTGTCGCTTTGGGATACGTTTAGAGCCGAACATCCGCTTTTAACTTTGACTGCACCGGACAAGGTTTCAGATATTATAAACACCATGTTGGCATATTACGAAACTAAAAAAATTCTACCAGTTTGGACGCTTTATGCCAATGAAACCAATACGATGACAGGCTATCATTCCATCCCTGTAATTGTTGAAGCCTACCAAAAAGGGATTCGTGATTTTGATGCAGAAAAAGCTTTTGAAGCCATGAAAACTACGATGATGCAAGATGAACGCGGATTGAATCATTATAAAAAACACAGTTATATTCCGTATAATTTAATAGACGAATCGGTTACTATTACTTTAGAGTATGCCTATGATGATTGGTGTGTGGCGCAAATGGCGAAAGCATTAGGTAAAAACGATGATTATGAGTTTTTCTTGAATCGCTCAAAAGCCTATCAGCATTTATTTGATAATGAAACAGGTTTTATGCGTGGAAAATCTGAAGATGGAAAATCTTGGAACGAACCTTTCGATCCGAAACACTCCAATCACAGAGAACAAACTGATTATACCGAAGGTAACGCGTGGCAACACAGTTGGTTTGTACCACACGCGGTAGATAATTTAATCACTTTACACGGTGGCAACGAAACCTTTACAAACCGTTTAGAGCAATTATTTACCGAAAGCTCTGAAATTACAGGTGATAATGTTTCAGCAGACATTACGGGACTTATTGGGCAATACGCACATGGTAATGAACCAAGTCATCATATTGCTTACATGTTTAATCATGCAGACCAACCTTGGCGCACGCAATATTGGGCGCATCATATTATGGATACACAATACAATACTACACCAAATGGGTTAAGTGGAAATGAGGATTGCGGACAAATGAGTGCGTGGTATGCATTGAGTTCTATTGGCTTGTATCCTATGAATCCCGCTTCTGCGGAATATGAAATAGGAAGTCCGATTTTTGAAAAAGCTACCATAAAAATTTCTGAAGAAAAATCATTTATCATTGAAGCAGAAAACGTTTCAAATAAAAACATATATATACAATCGGCAACTTTAAATGGAGTAGATTTTAATCAGACTTCTATTTCACACAAGCAAATTATAGAAGGTGGTACATTACATTTTGTTATGGGAAGTCAACCCAATAAAAATTGGGGAACAACCAATAACTAAACACTAATTAACTAACAACCAAATAGTAAATGGATATCATTGATGTATCAATAATTGTAATCTACATCGTATTAACTTTAGGAGTAGGTATTTGGATTTCTAAAAAAGCCTCAAAGGGATTAGATTCATATTTTTTAGGAGGAAATAGTATTAAATGGTATTATTTAGGTTTGAGTAATGGTTCTGGAATGTTTGATGTTTCTGGAACAGCGTGGATGGTTGGTATTCTGTTTTTATACGGTGCTAAAAGTTTTATGTTTATGTGGATTTGGCCTATTTGGAATCAAATTTTCATTATGATTTTTCTCGCTGCCTGGATACGTCGTTCTAATATCATGACAGGTTCTGAATGGATTTTAACGCGTTTTGGTGATGACAAACCTGGTAGAGCATCACATCTTATTGTCGCCATTTTTGCTATTATAGCATCAGTTGGGTTTATAGCATATTTCTTTGAAGGCGTTGGTAAATTTATGACCATTATTTTACCTTGGGATTTAACACTCACAATGGGAGATACTACTTTATTAGCTTCTGAGCAAAGTTATGCGCTCATCATTATTTTTCTAACCACGATTTATACCATAAAAGGAGGAATGTTTTCTGTTGTAGCTACCGAAGTGTTGCAATACGGAATCATGGTTTTGGCAGGTATTTTGATTACCATTTATGCATTTGTAACGATTACAGATGCACAAATAGCAGCTGTTATTCCTAAAGAATGGAACTCCATTTTATTTGGAATGGAGCTTGAAGGATTCTGGGATGGAAAACTCAAATCATTTAACGATTTAATAGATTCTCAAGGCTATAAAATGTTTGGTGCTTTTATAGGGATGTCTTTATTTAAAGGTATTTTTGCAAGTATTGCAGGACCAACACCAAGTTACGATATGCAACGCATTTTGTCAACACGTTCTGTTAAAGAAGCAGCTTACATGAGTGGATTTACTAATTTGGTACTTTTTATTCCACGTTATTTATTAATTGGAGGTATAGTAGTTATAGGTTTGGTTTTCTTAACTCCAGAAATGAGTGCATTAAAAAGTATTGGGTCTAACGATTTAGAAATTATACTACCAAAGGTTATTAATTTTCATGTTCCTGTAGGTATTAAAGGTTTACTGTTAGCAGGACTTTTAGCAGCTTTTATGTCAACCTTTTCAGCATTTGTAAATTCTGGCCCAGCATACATTGTAAACGATATTTATAAAAAATATTTTAAACCAGAAGCATCATCTAAGCATTATATAAAAGCAAGTCATATCGCATCGTTTGCTGTGGTAATTGTTGGTGTTGTTATGGGTTTTTTTGCAGATTCTATAAACTCTTTAACACTCTGGATTACAAGTGCATTATACGGAGGTTATGTAGCTTCAAACTTTTTAAAATGGATCTGGTGGCGCTTTAATGGCTGGGGTTATTTTTGGGGTATGCTAGCGGGTTTAATTATTGCTACGCTTCAGTTTTTATTAGATCAAAATAAAGCTAATTTTGAAGTAGGCACGTGGTTATATGATTTAGCCCAAATTCCAGCCATCTATGTGTTTCCAATTATATTTTTTGTATCCCTTTTAGGATCCTTTTTAGGCACTTGGTTAACACCAGCAACTAATATGGAAACTCTTAAAAACTTTTACACTAATGTACGGCCTTGGGGATGGTGGAATCCAGTATACAAAGCGCTAAAAAAAGAAGATGAATCGTTCACAAAAAACAACGATTTTGTGAGTGACATGATTAATTGTGTTATTGGTGTAATTTGGCAATCTAGTATGATTTTACTACCTATTTATTTTATGGTAAGAGACTATCAAAATACGTTGTGGACATTATTAGTTTTTGCTATAACATCATTAATATTAAAATTCACATGGTTAGATAAAGTAAAAAAATATAAAAATTAAGAATGCAAAACAAAATTTTTCCTTGGCAGGATAAGCCTGAAAATTGTCAAGATGTTTTATGGCGTCATAGCAATAATCCGATAATAGATAGATATGCTATACCAACTTCTAATAGTATATTTAATAGTGCCGTTGTAGCTTTTAAAGAGGGCTATGCAGGTGTTTTTAGATGCGATAATAAAGCAGTACAGATGAATATTTTTGCTGGTTTTAGCAAAAATGGAATTGATTGGGAAATCAATCACGAACCCATTAAAATGCAAGCAGGAAATACCAATATGATAGAATCGGATTATAAATACGACCCACGTGTAGTATTCATTGAAGATCGCTATTGGATAACCTGGTGTAATGGCTATCATGGACCAACAATTGGTATTGGATACACATTCGATTTTAAGGAGTTTTTTCAGTGCGAAAATGCTTTTTTACCATTTAATAGAAATGGTGTTTTGTTTCCGCAGAAAATAAACGGAAAATATGCTATGTTAAGCAGACCAAGCGATAATGGACACACACCATTTGGCGATATTTATATTAGTTACAGTCCCGATATGAAATATTGGGGAGAGCACCGTTGCGTAATGAAAGCAACAAATTTTGAGGATAGCGCATGGCAATGTACAAAAATTGGAGCAGGTCCTATTCCTATTTTAACAGACGAAGGTTGGTTAATGATTTATCACGGTGTTATAAATACCTGTAATGGGTTTCGATATGCTATGGGATCAGCGCTTTTAGACGAAAAGGAACCCGATAAAGTGAAATATAGAACACAATCTTATTTATTAGGTCCAGCTGCTACATACGAAATGGTAGGCGATGTGCCTAATGTAGTATTTCCGTGTGCTGCATTACATGATACTGAATCAGATAAATTAGCCATTTATTACGGTGCAGCAGATACTGTTGTTGGTTTAGCTTATGGAAAATTAAGTGAAGTGATCCAATTTACAAAAGATAATAGTTTATAGAATAATTTTGATTGTCACATCGAGTGAAGTCGAAATGTAGTCAAGATGTCTTAACATTTGAATAAAAATGAATCAAAGTTTAAACAAATATTTTTCACTATATTTTTTTTGTGTTTCTATAATAAGTTGCGCACAATCAAAAAAGGAAATTATTCCACAAACTTATGTCGCTCATAAAATTTCGGAAGCCATAACTATTGATGGTAAAGCCAATGAAGCGGTTTGGGAAAAAGCAAAATGGACGAATAATTTTATTGATATTGAAGGTGTCAAAACCCCAAAATATGAAACCAACGTAAAAATGCTTTGGGATGAAAATTACTATTATATTTTGGCTGAAATGAAAGAACCGCATGTTTGGGGTGATATAAAAGAACGTGATGCTGTTGTGTTTTATAATAACGACTTTGAAGTGTTTATAGATCCTGATGGTGATACTCATAATTATTACGAATTAGAAATTAATGCCCTTAATACGGTTTGGGATTTGTTTATAAATAAACCTTACAGGGAACTTGGTAATGTGGTATTAAATGACTGGAATTATACAGGTTTAAAATCGGCAATAACGGTTGATGGTACATTAAATAATCCAAATGATGTTGACAAAAGTTGGACGCTTGAAATAGCCATTCCTTTTAAAAATTTAAGAACAGCTTATAATCAAGATAACGTGCCAAGAAATCAATTTTATCGTGTTAATTTTTCAAGAGTAAATTGGGAACACGATATTATACATGGGAAATATTCACGTAAAAAAGGTAAAGACGGTAAGTTTTTACACGAGTATAATTGGGTATGGTCTCCAACTGGTGTTATAAATATGCACTTGCCAGAAAACTGGGGATACGTTTATTTTTCTTCTAAAGAAGTTGGTGGTGATGAAACCTTCACTATTCCGCAAGACGATAAAATAAAGTGGAAAATGTACGAGATATATAGAAAACAAAAGGGACACTTTAAAAAAACAAACTCATGGCAATTGGCAGATAAAACACTTTTAAAGCTATTTACAGTTGATGAAAAAGCAATAATTCCAGAATTAAAATTTCACGATACAGGTTGGAATTTAATCATTATAAGTCCATTTACTCAAAAAACATTAATTTTAAAAGAAGACGGAAAATTCATTTCTAAATAAAAAAATAAGATGAAAACACTAAAAAAACTATCAATTCTATTAGCATTACTAATTTTTGTTGCTTGTAATCAAAAAGAAAGAAAACAGGAAAGCACAGAAACTGCTCCAACTGAAATTACTAAAGAAGCCTTTAAATTTGGAACGTGGATAACTTCAAATAAAGAAAAACCTAACGCGTTTTACGAAGCCGAATTTAAAAAATATAAAGCTGGAGGTATCGATGAGGTACTCATAAACACAGGCACAGACCCAAAAGAATTAGCACGATTAACACCAATTGCAAAAGCAGCTGGTTTAAATGTGCATGCTTGGATAATGGCTATGAACAGACCCGGAGACACTGTGGCACTTAAACACCCAGAATGGTATGTTGTGAGTAGAGATGGAAAATCATGTTTCGATACACGTCCTTATGTAGATTATTATCAATGGTTATGCCCAACCAGAAAGGAATCTCGTAATCACGTTTTAGGTTTGGTTGAAGGTTTGGCAAAAGTTGAAGGTGTAGAAAGTGTACATTTAGATTACATTCGTTTTTCAGATATTTTTTTACCAATTGGCTTATTGCCAAAATACAATTTAGTACAAGATACCGAAATGGCAGAATTTGATTTCTGTTATTGTGATGAATGTGTTGGTGCGTTCGAAAAAATACATCATAAAAACCCAAGAGACAGCAAAAACACGTCTATTGACATGGAGTGGAAAAATTTCAGATTGAATGCTATAAAATCCGTAGTTGATGATGCTTATAAAATTGCACATGCAAACAATAAAATATTAACAGCAGCAGTATTTCCTTATCCAGAAATGGCAGACCACATGGTGCGTCAACGTTGGGATAAATGGGATATTGATGAAGTTTACCCAATGATTTATCACGGATTTTATAATGAAGAAGTAGATTGGATTGGATACGCAACTAAACAAGGTGTTACCGATGTTGAATCTGAAAACATTGCCATAAATACAGGTGTTTATATGCCAGATTTTAAATCGGTTGAAGAATTAAAACAAGCCATTATGCATGCCAAAGATAATGGCGCAAAAGGTGTTACCTTTTTTGATGCGCCAGCGCTAACTGATGAATATTTAAAAGCTATAAAAGAAACAAAAGCATTAATTAATAAATAATCATGTTAAAGAAAAGTGTCATTTTAATCTTAATTGGTTTACTATTTTTTAATTGTACTAAAGATAAAAATGAATCCACTAAAAAATTAACATATTATGTTAATCCGTTTATAGGTACTGATGGTCCGGGAAATACGTATCCGGGAGCAACAGTACCTTTCGGGATGGTACAATTAAGTCCAGATATTGGTATTCCGGGTTGGGATCGCATTGCGGGATATTTTTATCAAGATTCCATTATTTCCGGGTTTTCGCACATGCATTTAACCGGCACCGGGGCAGGCGATTTATACGATATTTTGGTCATGCCAACCAATAGCAGATTCAATAAACGTATTAAAGACAATAATTTCAAACCGTTTTCTAGTTTTTCGCATAATAAAGAAGCAGCATCACCCGGTTATTATTCAGTCGATTTGTTAGATTATGGCATTAAAGCCGAAGTTACTGCAACCAAACGCACAGGCATTCATAAATACACATTTCCACATGATAGTTTATCGCAAATTCATATTGATTTAGGTTATGCGCTCAATTGGGATGTGCCAACCGACACATATATCAAGGTTATAAATAATACCACTATTGAAGGTTACCGAAAATCTACAGGTTGGGCAAAAGATCAACGCGTGTATTTTCAAATTGAATTTTCAAAGCCTTTTGAGTCGTATCAATTATATCAAAATGATACTCTAGTTAAACATTTTGCAAAAGCAAAAAACACAAAAATCATCTTAAATTATAATACAAGAGAAAATGAGGTAATTGTTTTAAAAACAGGGCTTTCAACAGCAAATGATGAAGGTGCTACATTATCTTTAAAAAATGAAGCACCACATTTTAATTTTGAAACTTATAAAAAACAAGCGGATAGCATTTGGGAAAATCAATTGCAAAAAATTAACATAGAAACTAAAAACGAAACCCAAAAGCATATTTTTTATACTATGCTTTACCAGAGCATGTTAGCACCAACACTTTTAAGCGATTATAACAGTAATTATAAAGGAGCAAATGATACTATAATGAAAGCTGAAGGCTACGAAAGGTATGACACGTTTTCGTTGTGGGATACCTACAGAGCAGCACATCCGTTATATACGATTATGCATCCAGAACGTGTTAGTGATATGGTACAATCGTTACTGGCACACTACCAAGAAACAGGATTGTTACCAGTTTGGTCCATGCAGGGTAATGAAACTAATATGATGATTGGCTATCACGCCATTCCTGTAATTGTTGATGCCTATTTTAAAGGCATCGATTTTGATGCGCAATTAGCTTTTGAAGCTTGTAAAGCAAGCGCGATGGACGATAGCAGACAAATTGATATTTATAAAAAACTTGGGTTTATTCCTGTTGATGAAACGCACGAAAACTGGTCGGTTTCAAAAACATTAGAATATGCTTATGGCGATTGGTGTGTGGCGCAATTTGCAAAAGTTTTAAATAAAACCGATGATTATGAATATTTCTTAAAACGCTCAGAAAATTGGAAAAACGTGTACGATGCTAAAAGTAGTTTTATGCGCCCAAAATTAGAAGATGGCACATTTGTAAAAGACTTTATTCCTAAAGATTACTCTGCTTATTTCTGTGAAAGTAACGCATGGCAATACTTTTGGTCGGTTCAGCATGATGTTAACGGACTTATTGAAACCGTTGGTGGTAAAGAGCGATTTGAGCAAAAACTAGATTCTATGTTTACGCTAAATCCGTTACCAACTGATGAATTACCAATTTTCAGCACAGGAATGATTGGGCAATACGCACACGGTAACGAGCCCAGTCATCATGTAGCATATTTGTATAATAACATTGATAAACCTTGGAAAACGCAAAAGATAGTTAGAGAAATTCTTGAAACGCAGTATAAAAATGAACCAAACGGACACTGCGGAAATGAGGATTGTGGGCAAATGTCGTCGTGGTATATTTTTGGCAGTTTAGGATTTTATCCAGTAAATCCAGCAGAAGGATTGTATAGTTTTGGTTCACCAATTTTTGATAAAGCCACCATCAATTTAGAAAACGGCAAGCGGTTTAAAATTGAGACGATTAACAATTCAAAAACTAATAAATATATTGAATCTATTATGTTAAACGGACAAACAATTAGCAGAAATTACATTTCACATAAAGAAATAATAAACGGGGGAACACTAGTTTTTACAATGAGCGATGTTCCTAAAAAGTAATAATAAAATAAAAAAAAGACTGATGAAATTAAAAGTATTAATAGTGTTTACATTAAGCCTGATTGTTTTTAGTTGTGATACTAAAGAAACTAAGGTGTTTACTGAAAATGATATTCAAGTTATTCCAAAACCTGAAACCTTAAAACTAAACGAAGGAAATTTCGAGTTTAACGAAAACACGGTCTTTTATGTTACAGATGAGGCGCAATCTACAGTTTCTCAAATTTTAATTGATAGATTTAAAATGGCTCAAGGGTGGGATTTAAAAATGGTTAAAGCTCAGCCTAAATCAAATTTTATTCAATTTAAAACTTCAGAAAATATAGAAGAAGAAGGCTATAAATTAGTAGTCGAAAATAATATAATAACTATTGAATTTAACGATTTTAATGGGCTTTTATATGGTGTTCAAACACTTAGACAATTATTGCCAACTGCTATTGAGTCACAATCTAAAATTACAGATGTTAATTGGGTAATTCCTAATCTTGAAATAGTGGATGCACCACGTTTTCAATGGCGAGGTTTAATGTTAGATGTGTCTCGTCATTTCTTTAAAAAAGAATATATTAAAAAAACAATCGATCGTTTAGCGTATCATAAAATGAATACGTTTCATTTTCATTTGGTAGATGACCAAGGCTGGCGTATAGAAATTAAAAAATATCCTAAACTAACCGAAGTTGGTGCATTTAGAGTTGATCAAGAAGATAAGCCATGGGATGGTCGTTACACTCCAGAATTAGATGAAAAAGCAACTTATGGTGGTTTTTATACTCAAGAAGATATTAAAGAAATTGTAGTTTATGCAGAAAGTCGTGGTGTAACCGTAGTGCCAGAAATTGAAATGCCAGCGCATGTTACAAGTGCTATAGCTTCGTATCCAGAATTATCTTGTTTAGAAAAACCTGTTCCAGTGCCATCGGGTGGCTTATGGCCAATAACCGATATTTATTGCGCAGGAAAAGATTCTACCTTTGAATTTTTAGAAGATGTATTAACTGAAGTTATGGAATTGTTTCCATCAAAATATATTCATGTTGGTGGAGATGAGGCCACAAAAACCAATTGGAAAGCATGTATACATTGTAAAAAACGCATGAAGGATGAGAATCTTAAATCTCCAGAAGAGTTACAAAGCTATTTTATAAAACGTATGGAACGTTTTATAAGCTCTAAAGAACGCGTGCTTATTGGTTGGGACGAAATTTTAGAAGGCGGATTAGCACCGGGAGCAACCGTTATGAGTTGGCGCGGTGTTAAAGGCGGATTAGAAGCCTCAGAACAAGGACACGATGTGGTAATGACACCAGGCACACATTGTTATTTTGATCATTATCAAGGACCAATAGATACAGAACCTTTAGCTTGGGGCGGAAATTCGCCAGTAAGTAAAGTGTATCAATTTGATCCTATTGTTGAAACGATGAGTGATGAACAAGCAAAACATGTTTTAGGTGGACAAGCCAATTTATGGGCAGAACATATTACTACCGAATCGCATTCAGAATATATGATTTATCCAAGGTTAGCAGCTTTATCCGAAGCACTTTGGAGTTCCAAAGGAAGTAGAGATTGGACGAATTTTTCATCACGTATGGAAAATATTTTTATAAGTTATAAGCATCAAGGCATAAATTATGCAAAAAGTGCGTATACTTTAAGATCTGAGACTGATGTTGATGACACCACAAATACCATTACTATATCATTAAAAAATGAGTTTCCTGTGGCAGATATTCGTTATGCTTTAAATGATACGCCACTTGATGAAACTGCAATTGCTTATACTAAACCCATTGAAATCAATTCAACTACAACCATAAAAGCATCGCTTTACGAGGATAATAAACCTGTTGGAAAAGTATTTAAAAAAACATTTAATTATCATAAAGCGGTTGGTAAAAAAGTGGTTTACAATACTAAATACAGCGATAGCTACAAAGGAAAAGAATCTGCAAACATGGTAAATATTGTTCGTGGAACTAAAAATTTCCATGATGGGCAATGGCAAGCGTGGTTAGTAAAAGATATGGAATTGACTATAGATTTAGAAGATGAAACCGAGATCTCTAATGTATCTGTTGGAACAATGGAAAGCCAAGGACCGAGCATTTATTTTCCAACGCAAGTTGAAGTATTAGTGTCTAACGATGGAAAAATATTCTCTAGTGTTGGAAAAATCGACAGACCGTATCAAAATAATGCAGGAATAACACTTAAAGATTTTAGCATCGATTTTGATACTCAAAAAGTGCGATTTGTTAAAGTAAAAGCTAAAAATTTAAAGAAATCTGAAAGAGGAAATGACACTTGGATTTTCGTTGACGAAATTATTGTCCGCTAAAATCTTTTATCAAGCTATAGTAACACGTTATCTGTCGATTTTTTTTTGATTAACTTTATATTATAATTAACATGAGTGTTTAAATAAAATTCATAAAAATGGCAAAAGGTAAATATTCTAGTAATCGTTTTGTTTTAGCACTATATTTTTTAGTGCCATTTGTTATTGTTTTATTAGTAAAGTATGGATTGACTGTTTCAGATAACTCGTATCAATCTATTGGTGAAACCAATTCTACTGAGAAATCTAATTCACATTCAAACGAAAAAACAAGCAATTTACCCGGTGCTATTGATTATATATTTGATGTAAAACCCATTCTATCAGACCGCTGTTATTTGTGTCACGGTCCTGATGAAGGTACTCGTGAAGCGGGATTAAGATTAGATACCAAAGAAGGCGCCTATAAAGCTTTAGCAAGTAATTTAGATAATCACGCTATTGTTCCAGGAAAACCAGAGAAAAGTCGGTTGGTTTATAAAATTACAAATACCGACCCGCAACAAGTGATGCCACCACCAAATTCTAATTTAAGTTTGTCTGAATATGAAAAGCAAGTTTTAATTAAATGGATAGAACAAGGTGCAGAATGGAAGGCACATTGGTCTTTCGTGCCACCACAAAAAAAAGAGGTTCCAAAAATAGCAAACCAGGATTGGGCTACTAATAAGATTGACTATTTTATAGCAAAGCAATTAGAGCAAGAAGGCTTAGCACCATCTGAAGCAGCTTCAAAAGAGCAGTTAATTAGAAGAGTATATTTTGACCTCACAGGGCTTCCTCCAAAAATAGAAGATATTGATGCCTTTTTAAATGATAAAAATACCAATGCTTACGAAAAGGTAGTTGATAAATTATTAGCATCAACCGCTTACGGAGAGCGAATGGCAGCCACTTGGTTAGACATATCTAGGTATGCTGATACGCATGGATATCAAGATGATTTAGAGCGTATTATGTGGCCATGGAGAGATTGGGTAATTAGTGCTTTTAATAGAAATATTCCTTATGATGAGTTTGTTAAATGGCAACTGGCAGGCGATTTAATACCGAATGCTACGCCCGAACAAATAGTTGCTACGGCATTTAACAGAAACCATAAAATAACTCAAGAGGGTGGGGTAATTGATGAAGAATATCGTGTGGAATACGTTATGGATAGAGCTAATACTACATCAAAAGCCATAATGGGTTTAACCATGGAATGTGCTAGATGCCACGACCATAAATACGATCCAATTTCACAAAGAGAGTTTTATGGTTTTTATGGATTTTTTAATAAAGTAGGTGAAAAAGGGCAAATTGATTATGGCGAAATTCCTGAACCTAATATTAAAATTACTCAAAAAGAAATTGATGAAACCTTAGTATTTATAAATTTACCAGACTCTATAAAAGAGGTTAAACTTATGGTGATGAAAGACAATGCACCAAATAGAAAAACACACATATTAAAACGTGGGCAATATGATGCGCCAGATGAAGAGGTAGAATTGGGTACACCAAACTTCATTTTGAAGTATTCGGATTCACTTCCAAAAAACAGATTAGGGCTTGCCAATTGGTTATTTGATAAGGATAATTCCTTAACCGCAAGAGTTGCAGTAAACCGCATGTGGCAACACATTTTTGGTGTTGGAATTGTTTCAACTTCAGATGATTTTGGTAATCAAGGTGCGTTACCATCACATCCAGAATTATTAGATTGGTTAGCAGTTACTTTTAGAGAAGAAGGCTGGGATATGAAGAAAATGTATAAGCGTTTAGTTATGTCTAGCACGTATAAACAGACGTCTAAAATAGCACCTAATTTATTAGAGTTAGATCCAGACAATGTATTATTAGCAAGATATCCAAGAAGTAAGTTAACAGCAGAAATGGTTCGTGATAATGCTTTGGCAGTAAGTGGTTTGTTGGTTAATAAAATAGGAGGTCCAAGCGTAAAACCTTATCAACCCCCAGGGCTTTGGGCAGAAACAACATCTGGACAAGGACTCACAAAATATATACCAGATACAGGCGAGAATTTGCACAGAAGAAGCTTATATACGTTTTGGAAGCGTACCGTTCCGCCTCCTTCTATGATGACTTTTGATGCGCCGACTAGAGATTTTTGCGAAGTAAAACGTCAAAAAACAAGTACGCCATTACAGGCTTTAGTAATGCTTAACGATCCGCAACTTATTGAAGCTGCAGAACATTTAGCAAAAGACATATTGAAAGATAAAACAATGTCTGATAACGATCGGATTAACCTTATATTTAGAAAAATAACATCTCGTTTTCCTACGGAAGAAGAACTGGATAAATTAGTACAATATGTTGAAACTGTTGAAAACGATTTTGAAACCAATACAAAAAATTTGGTTAAAACAGAAAATACTTCAAAAACTGAATATGCATATACTTTGCTTTCGAGTTTAATTTTCAATCTAGACGAGGCTATTATTAAAGGATAAAATTATGGAAGAATTATCAAAACATTTTATAAATAATAATAGAAGGCATTTTTTAAAAAAAGTGGGATTAGGTATTGGTGGTTTAGCTGCTGCATCATTATTAGATCCGTTTTCTTCTTTATCAGGTAACAGTAATTTAAACCCAACAGGACTAAACTTGCCTCATTTTGCGCCTAAAGCAAAACGTGTCATTTATTTATTCCAAAGTGGTGGTCCTTCGCAATTAGAACTTTTTGATTACAAACCGCTTTTAAATAAAATGAGAGGGCAAGATCTTCCAGATTCTGTACGACAAGGACAACGATTAACGGGAATGACTTCTGGACAAGAAAGTTTTCCGTTGGTTGGTAGCAACTTTAAGTTTAACCAGTATGGTGAATCTAGAGCATGGGTAAGTAGTTTAATGCCTTATACAGCCAAAGTTGTTGATGAATTATGCTTTATTAAATCCATGCATACAGAAGCTATAAACCACGATCCAGCCATTACCTTTTTTCAAACAGGTTCTCAACAACCTGGTCGACCAAGTATAGGCTCGTGGATGAGTTACGGATTAGGAAGTCTTAACGAAAACTTGCCTACATTTTCTGTATTATTATCCAGAGGAACTGGTCGCCCTTTTTCACAACCTTTATATTCTAGACTTTGGGGTAACGGGTTTTTGAGCTCATTACACCAAGGTGTACAATTTAGATCCGGCAAAGATCCTGTTCTGTATTTAAAAGATCCAGATGGTATGTCGAGGTCACAAAGACGCGCCATGCTCGATCATATTAGTGAGTTAAATCAAAAACAAGAAGCTCAATTTGGCGACCCAGAAATAAATAGTCGTATTGCACAATATGAAATGGCGTACCGTATGCAAACTTCAGTTCCAGAAACTATGAATATTGAAGAAGAGCCAGATCACATTATTCAAATGTATGGTGCAGATGCAATGGTTCCAGGAACTTATGCGGCAAATTGTTTGTTAGCAAGACGCATGGCTGAGCGCGATGTGAGATTTATTCAATTGTATCACATGGGTTGGGATCAGCATTTTGATTTACCTTCTCAAATAGAAAAACAAGCCAAAGATATTGATCAAGCTACAGCAGCGCTTATTATGGATTTAAAACAACGTGGGTTACTTGAAGATACTTTAGTGGTTTGGGGCGGCGAGTTTGGAAGAACAAATTATAGTCAAGGTACTTTAACGGATATGAATTATGGTAGAGATCACCACCCAAAATGCTTTACTATGTTTATGGCTGGCGGTGGTGTAAAACCAGGGTTTACTTATGGAGAAACAGACGATTTTGGGTATAACATTGCTAAAGACCCCATGCATGTTCATGATTTACAAGCTACTATTATGCACCTTATGGGTGTAGATCATACTAAGTTTACCCATAAACATCAAGGCAGACGCTTTAGGCTTACCGATGTTTCTGGTCATGTCGTTAACGATATTTTATCCTAAGATTTTACTATGAGTCGCAGACAATTTTTAAAACAGTCGTCATTGTTTTCTATAGGCATACTAGCCTATCCTATGTGTGGCAACGCATTACAATTCAGTTCTAAAAACGATGTTATTATTGGGCACAATTCGCATCGCTATAAAGTAGATATGAATTGGGGAAATCTAGATGTATTAAAAACACCTGTAAAAGATTGCCATGAAATGGTTCAAGATTCTAAAGGAAGAATCGTTTTGCTAACCAATCATACTAAAAACAATATCATTATTTATGATAAATCTGGAAAATTAATTAAAACTTGGGGTACCAAATTTCCAGGCGGTCATGGTCTTACTTTGGTTAAAGAAAACGGTGAAGATTTTTTGTTGATTACAGACTATGAAAGACATCAAGTAATAAAAACAACTATAGACGGAAAGGTGGTTTTTGAAATTGATTATCCCGCGGATACAGGGAAATATAATAGCAGAGAGGAGTTTAAACCAACCGAAACTACCATTTTAGAGAATGGTGATTTTTATGTAGCCGATGGTTATGGAAATCAATACATAACACACTATAATCATAAAGGCGAATTACTCAATATTTTTGGAGGACGAGGAAAAGAAAACGGTCAGTTTTTAAACGCCCATGGTATTTGTTATGATAATAGAGATAAAAAGAATTCATCACTTTTAATTTCGGCTAGAGAAATGAATGTGTTAAAACGGTTTGATTTAAAAGGTAATTATTTAGAATCAATTCCTGTTCCCGGAGCTTTAATTTGCCGACCAGTAATTCATAAAAACGATATTTATTTTGCGGTGTTAAAATCTAAAAATGCGCCAAATAGCGATTCTGGGTTTTTATTAATTATGAATGAAAAAAATGAGGTCGTTTCGTGTCCAGGAGCTACTTTACCAGAATACAAAAATAATGCTTTAGAAGAATTGTATCAAACCGTAAGATTGTTTCAGCATCCACACGATGTGTGTATAGATGACGATGAAAATATATATGTAGCACAATGGAATTCAGGTCAAACCTATCCTATAAAATTAACAAGAGTATGAGGTTATTAATGAGTCTGTGCTTTATGTTTTTTTTAATGCTTAGTTGTAAACAGGAAGAGCAAACTAATTTTTTACAACAAAACAGTATTAGTTTAGCGCAACCTCGCGTAATAGTCAACAAAACGTTTATAGATTCTTTTGTTGCCATTCGAGCTCATTTAAAAGTTGAAAATGTAGCCATCCATTACACATCAAATGGCAACGAACCTAGTTTAAATTCGGAAAAATACACACAACCCATTCAAGTTTCAAATCCTGGGATTTATAAATTTAAAGCATTTCATAATAATTGGAAACCAAGTGAAGTTACCGAAATAGAATTGTTTAAAAAAGGCATATCTGCCGATAATATTTTGTGGTACACTAAAGCTTCTGAAAAGTATAGTGGACAAGGAGATAAAACAGTAATTAACCAAACTAAAGCATCATTAAATTTTACTGATAAAGAATGGGTTGGATTTGATACCACTGCTATATCAACTGTAAAATTCAACAAAAAAAATCATGTAAAATCTGTTACAATTAGTTATTTGAATGATGCTGCATCATGGATATTTCCTCCAGAAAGTATTATTATATTTATGGATAATGATTCAAAAAAGGAAAAAATTATAAAGCCTTTAAGTCAACTTGTTGATAAGAAAAATGGAACTATAAATATTCCTATTGATGCCGAAATTACGTCATTAAAAATTAAAATAAATAATTTGCAATCTATTCCTGAGTGGCACGAAGGAAAAGGACAAAAAGCATGGTTGTTTATGGACGAATTTATTTTTAACTAGCATATATATTTGAGGATGATTAAAAACACAAAAACACAAATTATTTTTATTATATGTCTGTTAGCTTTTAATGCAACTTATGCCGAAAATGCTGAAGATATTCCAAGGTTTGTACAAGCATTAGGGCGATTTCATCCATTAATTCTTCATCTTCCCATTGGTGCATTAATACTTACTTTTTTCTTAGATATTATAGGCAGATTAAGAAAAAATTATCCCAAAACCACCATAAAATACGCCTTAGGGTTTTCATCATTTTTTTCAATTTTAGCCTGTGTTTTAGGATACTTTTTATCTTTAGAAGGTGGTTATTCAGAAGATGTATTGGATATTCATTTCTGGACAGGAATTGCTTCAGCGATATTAATCACTCTTTTATTTCTATTAGCTGATAAAAAAGGAAAATTCATAAAACAATTATTCTTTCCGCTTTTTGTAGTAACCTTAATTGGAATAACCGTTGCTGGACATTTTGGAAGTGTTTTAACGCACGGTGATAATTTTATTACAGAACATTTAAAACCATTACCAAAAGCAAAAACCATAACACACATTGATAGTTTAAAAATGTATGATGATGTGGTTTTAAAAATATTTGATAACAAGTGTATTCAATGTCATAATACTTCAAAAAGAAAAGGTGAATTAGCATTACACTCTAAAGAAAGTATATTAAAAGGAGGAGAATCTGGCGATGTTATAATCTTAGGAAATGCAAACAAAAGTATGTTGTATGAGCATATTTTGTTACCAATTTCGGATGAAAAACACATGCCGCCAGAAGGAAAGCCTCAACTTACAAAAGATGAAATTTGGTTAATTCAATATTGGATAAATAAGAGTGCTGATTTTAATACTAAAGTTGTTGCTATGCCAAAAAGTGATACTTTAAATAGTCTATTAAATACCTATTTAGTTTTCAATAAAAAGAAAATTAAGGAAGCTTCTTTTAGCGATATTCAAACAGCTGAAGCTGCTGGTTTTTTAGTTAGAAAAGTAGTGCCTAATCAACCAGAATTGTGGGTGAAATTTAATAAAGACAGTATCACTAAAAAAGCAGTTAAAGAATTAGCTAACTTAAAAGAACAAATTATAGAATTAGATTTAAGCAACTCGATGTTAACAGATGCCATGACTTCTGAGATTGAGAATCTTAAAAACTTAAAAAAGTTAGATGTAAGTAACACACAAATAACAGATAAAACTTTATTGTATTTAAAAGAATCAAAAACACTTAATACATTAAACTTAGTAAAAACTGGAGTTAGTGATAAAGGCTTAGAAAATCTTTTGTCATCAATTAAATTAGAACGAGTATTTGCTTGGGAAACTAGTATTACTAAAAACGCAGCAGAGCAAATTCAAAATAAATTTAATGTTAATTTGAATAACGGTGTCGCTGAAGATTTTGTAAAAACAACACAAATAAAATCTCCAATATTATTAACTAAAAACACTCTTTTTACCGATACGCTATCTATTAAATTAGATTCAAAAATAAAAGGGACTAAAGTTTTCTATACACTTGATGGTGCCGAACCAGACTCTACTTCTTCGGTTTATAAAGAGCCAATTTTAATTAACACTGCAACTAGTATAGCTGTAAAAGCTTATAAGAAAGGCTGGTTACCTAGCGAAACCATGAAAGAAGACTTTATAAAAGTAACCCATCAAGTTGTAGATTATACTATTGTGCACAAACCTGAAAAACAATATTTTGGACCTAAAAAACTATTTGATTTTAAATTAGGTTCCGAAAATTTTAAGGATGAAAAATGGAATGGTTATCTTGGTAACGACTTAAATACTACTTTAAATTTAGGAGAAGTTAAAACAGTTAACACAGTTACAGTTAATTGTTTAGGACGATCTAGAGATTGGATAATGTTCCCAAAAAACATCCAAGTTTATGCGTCTTCAAATAAAACCTCAGGATTTAAGTTAGTTGGTTCGTTACCTATTGTAGAAGATGAAACAACTGAATCGACAGTAATTAAAAAGTTTAATATCAAAATGCCAGAAAGCACCAAAGCACAATACTTTAAAGTTATTGCCGAAAATCCTAAAGTATTACCAAAATGGCATGAAGGTGCAGGCAACCCACCATGGATTTTTATTGATGAAATTATATTATGGTAAGAAAAAAAACATGCGTTTTAAAAGTAGCAATTGTATTGTCTTTACTTTTTTGTAGCACAGTTGCTAAAAGTCAGAATGAAGAACTTTCAAAAGAAGAACGTCTTGAATGGTTTAAAGATGCTAAATTAGGTATTTTCATTCATTGGGGTATATATTCAGTAAATGGCATAGACGAATCTTGGTCGTTTTTTAATAAATACATTTCTCATCAAGATTACATGAATCAGTTGGATGGTTTTACTGCAAAAAAATATGATCCTGAGTATTGGGCAAAACTTATTAAAGAAAGTGGAGCTAAATACACTGTGATAACTGCAAAACATCATGATGGTGTAGCGCTTTGGAATTCTAAACAAGGTGACTTGAATACCGTAAAACAAGCAAAGGCAAAAAAAGATGTACTAACGCCGTTTGTAAATGCTGCTCGTAAAGAAAAACTTAAAGTGGGCTTGTATTATTCACTATTAGATTGGTCATACCCAGATTACCCGAATTTTTTAAGGGATAAAAAGCGATACACAGATGATGCAAAAAGGTGGAAAAAATTTACTAAATTCAATTTTGGGCAGATTGAAGAATTGACTAATTATAACCCAGATTTATATTGGTTTGATGGTGATTGGGAGCAATCTGCAGAACAATGGAAAGCTAAGGGAATTCGTGAATTATTATTGGATAAAACGCCCACAACTATTATAAATTCCAGACTACAAGGTTATGGCGACTATGCAACTCCAGAGCAAGGTGTACCCATTACAAAACCTAAAAATAACTATTGGGAATTGTGTATGACCATGAATAATTCTTGGGGCTACCAACCAAATGATAAAGAATATAAATCGGTAAATCAACTCATCCGTATTTTAGTTGACTGTATTAGTATGGGTGGAAATTTATTGCTTGATATAGGTCCCAAACCAGATGGTACTATCCCACAGGAACAAATAGATATTTTAAAGGGTATTGGTGATTGGACTAGCAAGCATAAAGAAGCTATATATGGCACTAGAGCAGGAATTCCTCACGGACATTTTAATGGCTACACAGCACTATCTAAAGGCAAAAATATTTTGTATTTATATGTTGATAATGAACCAAATGGGCCTTTGTTAATAAAAGGACTTAAAAATAAAGTGAATAGAATGTGGGTTGTTGGCAATGGTACTAAATTATCTTATAATATTGTTGGTAAACAGTATTGGAGCTCTGTTCCAGGTCTGTTGTATATAGATGTTCCAAAAGAAGTTCAAGATAAAGATGTTACTGTAATTGCCATATTATTGGATGGAGAAGTTGATTTGTATCGAGAAGAAGGTCAAAAAATAGAGAGTAACTAAATGTGGTACGTATTATGAAAATTGTTAAATATTTAATAGCTATTACTTTGTTATGGTCTGTATCATGTAATCAAGTAGAAAATCAAACAAATACGGATAAACTCAAATTAGAAACGAGTTTATTAGAGTATGTAAACCCACTTATGGGAACAGACTCCGATTTTAGCTTGTCCAATGGAAACACATACCCAGCTATTGCAACGCCTTGGGCAATGAATTTCTGGTCGCCACAAACTGCAAAAATGGGCGATGGTTGGATGTATAAATATGATGATAAGACTATAAGAGGCATTAAACAAACTCATCAACCAAGTCCGTGGATAAATGATTATGCCGCTTTTTCTTTAATGACAGTGACAGGCAATTTAAAATATAAAGAAGAAGAAAGAGTTTCTTACTTTTCACATAAAGCAGAAATTGTAAAACCACATCATTACAGCGTATATCTTGCCGATTACGATGTCACAGCAGAGGTTTCGCCAACAGAACGCGCAGCACATTTTAGGTTTACATTCCCAGAAACCGATTCGGCATATATTATGTTAGATGCTTTTTTTAAAGGTTCTATGGTGAAAATTCTACCGAAGGAAAGAAAAATTATTGGCTATTGTCGAAACAATAGTGGTGGAGTACCAGATAATTTTCATAATTATTTTATAGCTGAATTTGATAAAGATTTTGAACTAAATCACACTTGGGGAGATGACTGGAAACTCATTGAAAATTCAACAGAAAACAAAGGCGAACACGTTGGAGCAATCATCGGTTTTAAAACTAAAAAAGGAGAGCAAGTTCACGTAAAAGTGGCATCGTCGTTTATCAGTCACGAGCAAGCAGCATTAAATTTAAAAACAGAAATTGGTAGTGATTCATTTGAAAAAACCAAAGAAAAAGCCAGAAATGCATGGGAAAAAGAGTTGCAAAGAATTGTTATAAAAGATGATAATATCGATAATATTAGAACCTTTTACTCTTGTCTATACCGCGTTTTGTTATTCCCAAGAAAATTTTATGAATATGATGCTAAAGGTAATGTAATACATTATAGTCCATATAATGGCGAGGTTTTACCAGGTTATATGTTTACCGATAATGGGTTTTGGGATACGTTTAGAGCTGTATTTCCATTTTTTAATATGATGTATCCTGAGTTAAATACTCAAATTATGGAAGGATTGGCAAACACGTACAAAGAGTCTGGTTGGTTGCCAGAATGGGCAAGCCCAGGACATCGCGATTGTATGATTGGCTCAAATTCCGCAACCATTATTGCCGATGCTTTTTTAAAAGGAAATATGAATGAAAAAGACGTTGATGTATTGTATGACGCGATATTGAAAAATGCAAGTGTGGGTAATGGTCGTCCAGCAAACTCAGTAGGACGTGCAGGTTTAAGTTATTATAATGAACTGGGTTATGTGCCTTATGATGTTAATATTCATGAAAATGCAGCACGAACTTTAGAATATGCTTTTGCAGATTTTACCATTGCAAGAATGGCGGAAAAACTAGATAAGAAAAACGCAGCTAAGGATTTTTATAAAAAATCAAATAACTACAAAAATTTGTTTGACCCATCAACTAATTTAATGCGTGGAAAAAATGAAGATGGTAGTTTTCAAACACCATTTAACCCTTTAAAATGGGGAGACGCGTTTACAGAAGGGAATAGTTTACATTATACATGGTCGGTTTTTCACGATACGCAAGGTTTGATTGATTTAATGGGAGGGAAAGAAAAATTTGCATCTAAATTAGATCAGGTTTTCGATATGCCACCAGATTTTGATGCCTCGTATTACGGATTTACCATTCACGAAATTCGAGAAATGCAAATTGCCAATATGGGTAATTATGCACATGGGAATCAACCTATTCAACACATGATTTACTTATATAATTATGCCAATGCATCATATAAAGCTCAAGAAAAAGTGCGAGATGTGTTAGCTAAATTGTATAGTGCAACTCCAGATGGGTATTGCGGCGATGAAGATAATGGACAAACATCGGCATGGTATGTTTTTAGCTCACTAGGTTTTTATCCGGTAACACCTTCTGTAGATGAATACGTTATTGGAAGTCCTTTGTTTAAGAATGCGATACTTACTTTAGAAAATGGAAAAACTTTTGAGGTTTCTGCATCAAATAATTCAAAAGAAAATGTTTTTATTGAAGGTGTTTTGTTAAATGGAAAACCTTGGGAAAATAGTTTTGTCAAGTTTGAAGATATTCAAAATGGTGGGCATTTAGAATTCGATATGAATGCCACACCAAATAAGGAATGGGCGAGCAAACCTGAAAATACACCGTATTCATTAAGCAAATAAAAACAGAATTCGTAAATTCTATGTTTAGAAGCTATCCCTCTTATAATCTTTTAGCCAAATTATTATAGAAAACTAAAAAGAGGTTGTTGAAATTTTATAAAATAAAGTTAATATGATCCGTTGTTTATTATGAATTAAGAGTTTGCTATCTTATTTGTTTGTTAAAGAAAAAAAAGTATCGGTTAAAGCCATTTTATGTGTAGTTATTTACCAATAGAAAAAATATTTTTGAGTAAAGCAAAAACAAACAGATGAAAAATTTATTATTAGCATTATTAATTTCTACTTATTCTTTTTCTCAAGCCATATACGAAGACGAACGCTATGTGCCAGAAACTGATCCATTAGTTTTAGAAAAGTTAAATCAATGGCAAGGTCTTAAGTTTGGATTACTTATGCACTGGGGAACATATAGCCAATGGGGAATTGTTGAATCATGGTCGTTATCACCAGAAGAATATGGTTGGTGTGAACGAAAAAAAGGAAGTAATCCAGATAATTATTTTGCATATAAAAAAGAATATGAAGGGCTTCAAAAAACGTTTAATCCTGTTGATTTTGATCCTGATAAATGGGCTAGTGCAGCAAAGGATGCTGGAATGAAGTATGTAGTGTTTACAACTAAACACCACGATGGGTTTAGCATGTTCGATTCAAAATATACAGATTATAAAATTACATCACCAAATACGCCTTTTTCAACAAATCCCAAAGCAAATATTGCGAAAGAAATTTTTAATTCATTTAGAAATGAAGGTTTATGGGCAGGAGCTTATTTTTCTAAACCCGATTGGAATGTAAAAAATTACTGGGATCCTAAGTACCCACCAAAAGATAGAAACGTAAATTATTCTCCTGTTGAAAACCCAGAAAAGTGGAACGAATATGTTGAGTTTACTCATAATCAAATTATGGAGTTAATGACAGATTATGGGAAAATTGATATCCTATGGTTAGATGGTGGTTGGGTTGCTAAAACTCCAAAAGCAGAGATAACAGAATGGTATAAACATACGATTGACAATGCAAAAGAGGGTTACCTGAAACACCGTATTATTAACCAAGATATCAAAATGGATGAGTTGGTAGTAAAAGCTAGAAAAAAGCAACCTGGTTTAATTGTTGTTGATAGAGCTGTTCATGGTAAAAATCAAAACTATTTAACACCAGAAAATAGAGTGCCAGAAAAAACATTGCCCTATCCATGGGAGTCTTGCATTATTTCTGGTGGAGGATGGTCGTATACACCCGATGCTAAGTATATGAGTGGAAGAGAAGGAATCCATATGTTAATAGATGTTGTTGCAAAAGGAGGGAATTTGTTGCTTAATATAGCGCCTAGTCCAGAAGGAAATTGGCAACAAGGTGCATACGATTTATTAAAAGAATATGGGAGTTGGATGAACGTTAACAGTGCTGCTATCTATGGAACAAAACCGATAGCACCATATAAAGAGGATAACATATGTATGACCCAGAACAAAGATGGCAATGTGTTTTTATTTTATTTGGCTGAAGAAGGCGAAAGCAAAATGCCATCTGAAATTATTGTTAAATCTTTAGTTCCCGAAAGAAGTGCCAAAATAAAGATGTTAGGGTCTAAATCGAATTTGAAATGGAAAGCGTTAGATGGAGGGTTTAAGATAGTAATTCCAGAAAAGATTCGAAATAACCCTATAAGCAAATACGCTTGGGTTTTTAAAATATCAGCAGTAAATTAATATAAAATATAATTGATGAGCTATTTCATTTTAAAACAGTTAAAAAAGAACATAATTGTAATACCAATGCTCCTAGTTTTTGTTGGATATTCTCAAAAACCAATTGATTATGTTAACCCATTCATAGGGACTTCAAATTTTGGTGCTACAAATCCTGGAGCCATTGCACCAAGAGGAATGGCTAGTGTATCGCCATTTAATGTTGCAGGATCACAAAACTTACCATTGGAAAAAGATAGCAGATGGTTATCAAATCCGTATGTCAATGAAAACACTTTTTTAACAGGATTTTCTCATGTTAATTTAAGTGGCGTGGGTTGCCCAGATTTAGGTGTTATTTTAACGATGCCCACAACGGGCGAGTTGAATACAAATCATTTAGAATATGGCAGTACTTACGATTTTGAACTTGCAAAACCAGGCTATTACAGCGTGAATCTTTCAAAGTATAAAGTGAAAACTGAGGTAACTGCTACCACAAGAGTTGGGGTAAGTAAGTATTCATTCCCAAAAGGACAATCCAATATATTAATCAATTTAGGATTAGGTTTAACAAATGAAGAAGGCGCAACAGTTAAAATTGTGTCACCCACTGAAATTGAAGGGATGCGTAACGTGGGTTCATTTTGTTACTATAAACCAGAGGAATCTTATCCGGTTTATTTTGTAGCTAAATTTAGTAAACCTGCTGATGATTTTGGAGTATGGAAAAAAACCAGAAAATATGATGGATTAGAAGGGCAATGGATGCCTTACAACGGAAAAACACGTTTGTATAAAAACTACAGAAAAGAAGTTATTGGCGATAGTATTGGAAGTTATTTTACCTATCATTTTGATAAACCAACAGAAGTTGAGGTAAAAATAGGCGTGTCCTATGTAAGCATTGAAAATGCTAGGAAAAATTTAGAAAAAGAAACTCAAAGTCTATCATTTGAAGATATTTATAAAAATACAGCTTCGCAATGGAGTGATTTACTCTCGAAAATAGAAGTTGAAGGCGGCACAAGAGACGATAAAACCATTTTTTACACGGCATTGTATCACACTTTAATCCATCCAAACACTTTGAATGATGTTAATGGCGAATATCCTGCAATGGGAAAACGAGAAACTGCCAAAACTGATGGTACACGTTTTACTGTATTTTCATTTTGGGATACCTATAGAAATTTACATTCGCTGATGTCGTTGGTTTATCCGAAGCAACAATCAGACATGGTAAAAAGCATGCTCAACATTTACGATGAAAGTGGGTGGCTACCTAAATGGGAACTTAACGCCACCGAAACCACAACCATGGTTGGCGACCCAGCAGGTATTGTTTTAGCGGACACGTATTTAAGAGGTATTCAAGATTTTGATATTAAAAAGGCCTATGAGGCTATGCGGAAAAGTGCCACACAATTAGATAATAATCCACTTAGACCGGGAATTAAAGACTATATTAAAAAAGGCTATTTAACAACAAAAACAACTAACAGCGGATCGGTTTCAACCACGCAAGAATATAATATTACCGATTTTGCAATTGCTCAACTCGCAAAGAAATTGGGTAAAAAAGATGATTATAAATTGTTTTCAAAACGTTCAGTTACGTATAGAAATTTATTCGATAGAGAATTCAATTTATTGCGCCCAAAAAATGACGATGGTTCATGGTATTCGCCTTTTAATCCAAATAAAGGTGCCAATTTTGAAAAGAATTTAGGCTTTATTGAAGGCAATTCGTGGCAATATACCTTTATGGTTTCTCACGATGCTAAAGCCTTAATGAAATTGATGGGAGGATCAAAAAAGTATGTTGCTAAACTAGATGAGGTTTTTGATAAAAACCAATTTGATATGGCTAACGAACCCGATATTGCATATCCGTATTTATACAATTATGCAAAAGGTTACGAATGGAAAACACAAGAACGTGTTACCAATTTAATTAACGAATATTTTATCAACAAACCTGCTGGTTTACCAGGGAATGATGATACAGGCACCATGTCTGCATGGTTAATTTATAGCATGATGGGTATTTATCCAGTGTCTCCTGCCGATCCTTTATACACGTTAACCACACCACGATTTGATAAAATAATCATTCATTTAGATAATCGATATTATAAGAATAAAAAATTGGTTATTGAGAAAAAGGGCTCTGGGAAATTAGAGTCGTTTTCAATTAATGGAAAAACTAATAATTCTTTTTTTATCAGTCACAAAGCACTTACTAATACACCTAAAATTCAGTTTAATTTAAAAGAATAATCAAATGTTTAAAACATTTAATGCCTATATTTCTAAAGTTTTAAAATGCCTATTAATTGTATTTTTAATTTCGTCTTGTGAAGATAAAAACATCACTTTAATTAAAAACAGCGTTTCTGATTATGAAATTGTTTTTCTTGGAGAAGCAACTAAAAGTGAATACAAATCAGCTGAAATTCTTCAAAATTATCTCCAAAAAATTTCTGGTGTTTCCTTAGACATTGTTGATGAAAGTTCTCAAAATACTAATAAACACAAAATATATGTAGGGAATGTTTTGGGTGAGGCTTTGTCTCAACATCAAATTCAAATAAAAACAGATAAAAAGAATGTACTTATTTCTGGTGGTTCAGATGAAGCCATTAGAAATGCTGTTTACGAATTCTTAGAACTATATTTAGGTTGCAAATGGTATACGCCAAATGTTGAAGACACTCCAAAGCTGTCTACTATTAATTTGGATAAAGAAATCAATTATTCCTACACGCCAGAAATATCAACTCGAACCGTACATTCCAGATTGTTTTATGAAAATGAAAGCTTTGCAGCACAACAAAAAGTAACCACCAAAGCTTTTCCGTATTATGTGCCGTCAGCAAGAGTACACACCTTTAATAAGTTTATTCCCGAAGAAAAATTTTATAAATCTAACCCAGAATATTTTGCGCTTCGCGGAAACAAACGCTTACCAACACAGTTGTGTTTAACTAATGAAAAAGTTTTAGAAATTGTAAAAGATTCAGTTGAAAGTTTATTTAAAAAACACCCTGAATCATCAGTTATTTCAGTAAGTAGTAATGATAATACACAATATTGTGAATGCGAAAATTGTAAAAAAATTGATGAGGAAGAAGGGAGTCACGCAGGTACAATGATTCGTTTTGTAAACGATGTGGCAAAATCTTTTCCAGAAAAAACCATTTCAACTTTAGCTTATCAATACACAAGAAAACCTTGTAAAACGAAGCCTTTAAAGAATGTACTGATTACATTATGTTCTATTGAATGTGATAGAAGCGCACCTATTACACAAAAATGTACAGATTTTGCAGACGATATAAAAGGATGGAGTGCCTTAACAGAAAACATTAGAATTTGGGATTATACCACGCAGTTCACAAATTTTTTAGCGCCATTCCCAAACTTTAATACGTTGCAGCCCAATATCCAATTTTTTAGAGATTATAACACCAAATGGGTTTTCGAGCAGCACAGTAGTAACCCAAGCGAGTTGTTTGAATTGCGTTCATATCTTATGGCGAAGTTGCTTTGGAATCCTGATACAAATGTTGATTACATCATCACAGAATTTACCAATGGCTATTACCATGAAGCGGGTCCCTTTGTAAAATCTTATGTCGATTTAATTCATAAAGAAATAAAAAAACATCCAGATTTTTTTCTGTTTTTATATGGCGATCCGTCACAAGCTTTTAATGTCTATTTAAACCCAGATTTGTTAAAACAATATGCAGTCTTTTTTGACGACGCTGAAAAAGCAGTAGCCGATAAACCCGAAATTTTAAAGCATGTAAAAGTCGCGCGGCTAAGTATAGATTATGCTGTTTTAGAGGCTTGTAGAAAAAGTGTTTCTGAAGAGTTTACTATAACAGAAAGCACTAAAAATTTAGTCAAAAAATTTATGTCGGTTTGTAACGAAGCCAATATTACGTTAATGAATGAGATGGGTTACACGGTTACAGATTACGGAAATGCCTATTTAAAATCTATTGAAGTGGCTTTGCAGCCTAACATAGCTTCGGGCAAAAAAGTAACACTGTTAACGCAGCCTAAAAAATATGCTAATGAAAATCCGCAAGCTTTAACCGATGGCGCTTTGGGCGGTAGTAATTTTTATTCAAATTGGTTGGGTTTTGAAGGCAATCATTTAGAAGCTGTTATTGATTTAGAAAACAAAAAAGAAGTGAAATCTATTTCTACAGCTTTTTTACAAGTTACTAATCATATTGTTTTCTTTCCTAAAGAAGTTACGTATTACGGTTCGGTTGATGGAAGAAACTATTCAAAATTAGGAAAGGTTTTAAATGAATATCCTTTAACTAAAAAAAGTAAAGTAAATGATATTCAATATTTTAATTTAGATATAAAATCATCTCAATTACGGTATATAAAAATTAAAGCAGAAAGCCTTAAGAAAGCACCGTACTGGCACCATGGATCTGGTTTGCCATCATGGATTTTTGCAGATGAAGTCATAGTTAATTAAACATACAGACTTAACCCTTAAAACAATAAAATAACAGATGAAAATAAGAATTAGTTTCATATTATTAATGCTTATTGTAAGTGTGTTAGCGCATTCGCAAGACTACAAAATAATGACCTATAATATTAGGTACGATAATCCGAACGATGGTGAAAATCAATGGTCTAAAAGAAATGATTTTTTAAGCAATCAAATCACTTATAATAACCCAGATGTTTTCGGAATTCAAGAAGGATTATATCATCAAGTACAGTATTTAGATAGTGTTTTTGTTGATTATAATTATATAGGAATTGGTCGTGATGATGGTAAAACGAAAGGAGAATACAGTGCCGTTTTTTATAATAAAGAAAAATTCAATATCATAAACGAAGGCACATTTTGGTTGTCTGAAACACCAAATAAAATCTCTGTAGGTTGGGATGCATCCATGGAGCGTATTTGTACGTACGGATTGTTTAAAGACAAAGTTACAAAGCAACAGTTTTTTGTTTTCAACACGCATTTTGATCATATAGGAAAGGTAGCAAGAGTAAAAAGTGCAGCATTGATTCTTGAAAAAATCACTGAATTTAATACCAATAATTTACCTGTAATCGTCATGGGAGATTTCAATTTAAAACCACAAGCAGAGCCTATTCAATTACTCTCTAAAGCTTTAAATGATGCTAAAAAAGTAAGTATATTAAAACCTTTTGGACCAACAGGAACCTTTAATGGTTTTAAGTTTAATAAACCCGTTTCTGCTAGAATTGATTATATTTTTACAAGTAAAAAACAAATTAAAGTATTAAAATATGAGATACTAAGTGATTCTAAAGATTGCAAATATCCGTCTGACCATTTACCTGTTGTCATAGATTTAAAGTTTATCAATCCTTAAAAAAAATCAAAATAAAATGAAATTTAAAAATATCATAACAATTTGTTTATTAGTGTTTTGTGTTAGCTTATTTGGTCAAGAAAATAATACAGTAGTAGATGTGTTCAACAAACAACCACTAAATTTTAATGGTGAAAAAGGTAGCGATACAGAAGCACATACTTTGCAAAGCGGACGTATAGTTTATAAAAAAGTAACTGTACCAAATTTTCCTAATGGGACTGATGTGAGTATAAAGCTAACGGTACGCTCTAATGGCGATCGTTGGGATAAATCGGGTTCTTGTTTTGTGGTTGCCGACCCTAAACTCATTTCAATTTTAGATGTTTCAAAAGGCAATAAAAAATTCCCTAAAGATTCATTTAAAGCCGAAAACCACGCAGGAATAGTTGTAGGAGAAACGTATCAACCAGTAGTAGAGTTAATGCGTTTTATGACACCTTTTGGAGTTGGATTTTATAGTGATAATAGAGTAAAATACCGCCGACCGGTGTATATCCCAAGTTGGGAAAAACAAGTGGTTTGGGAGCACGATATTTCTCAGCTTAAAGATTTGGTTTCTAATACGTTTTATATTGGTGTTTGGATAGATTCTTGGACTGCTGAAGGCTATAATTTCGACTTGCAATTATCGTATACCAACCGAGCACGAAAAACACTTAAAGTGTTGCCATTGGTAAATTCGATACCTTATGTTAATGGACAGCCTATTCCTGATATTTTTGCTAAAGAACCTTTAGTCCATAATTTCAATTTGAATAAAAATGCAAAAAATGTTAAACTGTATTACATCACGACAGGACATGGTGGACATAGTGGTGGCGATGAGTTTATCAAAATTAAAAACAGCGTGTATTTTGATAACGCATTGGTTTTAGATACCATTCCGTGGCGTGATGATTGTGCATCGTTTAGACGATTCAATCCAACCGCTGGTGTTTGGATTAAAAAAGATTCGGCTGCATATTACGAGTATAAAACTCAGAAACGTGCCGTAAAAGTTATTGAAGAACGTATTGCATCATCCGATTTATCGCGTTCAAATTGGTGTCCAGGTTCATCAGTAAAACCTATGGTTATTAAATTAGGCGATTTAAAGAAAGGCGAACATCAACTTAAAATAAAAATTCCAGCAACACCTGTAGATGGCGATAAATTAAACCATTGGTTAGTCTCTGCTTATTTAACTTATGAAGAATAATATCATTTAGAAGTTTTAAAGACTATTTCCTTGCAAAAAAAGTATTGGTTAAGGTGTTTTAAATGCTAGTGCGATGTATACAAGATGTTTATTTTTGTTAATATACTAGTTGTAATAGATTTTACTGTTAGCAAAAAGACAAAAAACAAACACTTTAATTTAAAAGCTTTGAAGAATAATTTACTCATATCTCCCACAGATAATGTTGCTGTAGCCTTGTCAAATATCAATAAAGGCGATGTATTATCAATAAAAGGAAAACAGGTTTGTATTAATGAAAATATACCTGTAAAGCACAAATTTACTTTACAGGCTTTAAAGGAAGGTGATGTGGTAAATATGTATGGCGTGCCAGTTGGAAAAGCCACTACATCCATAAAAAAAGGGGCTTTAATTACTACCAAAAATTTAAAGCATACTGCTGCGCCTTATAAATTTAGAAACTATAATTATCGATATGAAAAGCCTTTTGTAAATGGGTTATCTAAAAAAAACTTTTTAGGCTATCATAGAAAAGACGGACAAGTTGGTACAGCAAATTATTGGATTTTTGTACCCATGGTGTTCTGCCAAAATCGAAATTTAAAAGTGTTAAAAGAAGCTTTTGAGGCAGAGTTAGGCTTTAAAAAGGAAAACCCGTACCGACTAAAACTTAGAAGTTTGGTTCATGGTGGTGACGATGCCTCTTATGAAGAAGAAAAGCTATCTCAAAAAGTCTTTAAAAATATTGATGGGATTAGGTTTTTAACTCACGAAGGCGGTTGCGGAGGCACAAAAGATGATGCACAAGCTTTAGTAAATTTATTAGCAGGTTATATTAAAAATCCTAATGTAGCAGGAGCAACGGTAATGAGTTTAGGCTGCCAACACGCACAAATAAGTATGCTGGAAGAGGCGTTAAAAGCGCGATTTAAAACAGATAAACCCGTGCTGTATTTTGAGCAACAACAATATCCAACCGAAAATAAAATGCTTTCGGAAGCATTAAAAGATACGTATAACGCATTAGAAAAAGTTAACGAAATAGAAAGAGAACCAGCGCCATTAAGTAAATTGAGTATTGGTTTAGAATGCGGAGGATCGGATGGATTTTCAGGCATTACTGCAAACCCACTCATAGGCGTTGTATCTGATAAAATCAACGCGGTTGGCGGAAGAAGTATCTTATCAGAGTTTCCAGAATTATGCGGTGTAGAGCAAGATTTAATTGATAGATGCCCCACTGAAGAAGTCGCCAATAAGTTTATTGATATTATGGAGCGATATAACGGTCAAGCCGAAAAAGTAGGCTCGGGTTTCGATATGAATCCGTCACCAGGTAATGTTAGAGATGGTTTAATTACCGATGCCATAAAATCTGCAGGAGCAGCAACAAAAGGAGGCAGAAGCCCCATTGCAGATGTTATTGATTATGGCGAATATGTTACAAAACAAGGCTTGAATTTATTGTGCACACCTGGAAACGATGTAGAATCTACAACAGGTTTAGCAGGTTTTGGCGCAAATATTATATTGTTTTCAACAGGTTTAGGAACACCAACAGGCAATGTAGTTTGTCCAGTTATTAAAATTTCTTCAAACTCGATGTTGCCAGCAAAAATGAAAGATATTATAGATTTTGATGCAGGACGATTAATTTCTGAACAAGTGAGTCAAGAGGAACTTTCAGAAGAACTTATTGATTTAATTATTGAAGTAGCAAGCGGAAGACACCAAACATGTGCAACAACGTTAGGTCAAGACGATTTTATTCCTTGGAAAAGAGGTGTGTCATTATAATTCATCATAAATTTTTTCAAATGAAAAACACATTAAAATTATTTTTTTGCTTACTACCATTATTTTGTGTTCAACTAAATTTTTCTCAAGACGTTTATGTACCTTCAAAAGAAAATTTAGAAGCTAGAGAAGCATTTCAAAATGATAAATTTGGCATGTTTATTCATTGGGGCGTTTACAGTATTTTAAGTGATGCAGAATGGGTAATGCACAACCAAAATATACCTGTAAATCGATACGAATTATTGCCTTCTTTCTTTAATCCACAAGATTTTAGTGCTAAAGATTTTGTGCAACTCGTTAAAGATGCTGGGATGAAATACATAACTATTACCACAAAACATCATGATGGTTTTGCAATGTACGATTCTAAAATATCTGATTATAATGTTGTAAAGGCAACGCCTTACGGTAAAGATATTTTTAGAACCTTGGAGCAAGAGTGCAAAAAACAGGACATAAAATTATATGCGTATTATTCGCAACTAGATTGGCATCATCCAGATTATTATCCAAGAGGGTGGACAGGTAGAAAACTTGACCGACCAGAATCTGGAAATTGGGAAAACTATTTAAAGTACCAAGATGCGCAAATAAAAGAGCTAGCTGAAAACTATGATATAGCAGGCTTTTGGTTTGATGGTTGGTGGGACCAAGCACCGAATAAAAAAGATTGGCATAAGGCTGTAAAATATAGAATTGATGGAATTGATTGGAAACTAGAGCAAACTTATAAAATGATTCATGATGTGAATTCTGCATTACTAATTGGTAATAATCATCATGAATTACCATTTGCTGGAGAAGATTTTCAGATGTTTGAAAAAGATTTACCAGGAAAAAATACCACAGGTTTTGGCGGTGCAGAAATAGGAAGATTACCATTAGAAACTTGCGAAACTATTAATCATTCTTGGGGTTTTAATTTACAAGATGGTAAGCACAAATCTGTTAAAGACTTAATTAAGTATATTGTTAAAGCCGCAGGAAATAACGCCAATTTTTTACTGAATGTTGGGCCTATGCCAAATGGGAAAATTCAAGAAGACCACATAAAACGTTTACAAGCTGTTGGTGCTTGGCTAAAAGAAAATGGCGAAACTATTTATGGCACGCGTGGCGGAATAATAGCAGCTACAAAAGATTACGCATCTACTCAAAAAGATAAAACGCTTTATTTACATGTTTTAAATAATGACATTGAAACGCTACAAATTGAAGCTTTTAAAGCACGCATTAAAAAAGTAGCGTTATTTAAAGATAAAAGCAAAATAAAACACACATTAAAAAAAGGGCAATTAACAATTAATCTTCCTAAAAAGGATAAAGACGTTGTTGATACCATTATAGAAATTACATTAAAATAAAAGGAAATAAATAATGTCAAAATTTAGTTTAGAAGAAAAATCGGCTATTATAACGGGGGGAGCAAGCGGTATTGGAAAAGCGATTTCTACAATATTTGCGCAACAAGGAGCACACGTTCATATTTTAGAATTTAATACAGAAAGTGGTAAGCAAGCGGTTGAAGAAATTAAGAATACTGGCGGACAAGCAAATTTTTATCAGTGCGATGTTTCCAATCACAAACAAGTAAAAGAAATTATTAGCACAATCGCTAAAAATCATAACATAGATATTTTAGTAAATAATGCAGGTATTGCTCACGTTGGTAATGTTGAAAACACTGAAGAATCAGATTTAGATCGTGTTTATAACGTTAATGTAAAAGGCGTTTACAACTGTATATATGCAACAATCCCAAAAATGAAAGCACAAGGTGGTGGTGTTATTATTAATATGGCATCTATTGCATCATCGGTTGGTATTTCAGACCGCTTTGCGTATTCCATGTCTAAAGGTGCTGCTTTAACCATGACGTATTCTGTTGCTAAAGATTATGTAGATAGTAATATTCGCTGTAATTGTATTTCGCCAGCACGAGTACATACGCCTTTTGTTGACGGTTTTATTAAAAAAAACTATCCTAGAAAAGAAGCCGAAATGTTTGATGCTTTATCTAAAACTCAACCCATAGGAAGAATGGGTAAACCAGAAGAAATAGCAAATTTAGCTTTATATTTATGTTCAGATGAAGCGTCTTTTATTACAGGAACAGATTTTCCTATAGATGGAGGTTTTATAAAATTAAATGGATAATGATTAAAAATAAAATATTATTGGTTTGTATTTGTTTTTTACTGATAGCATCAGTATTTGCACAACAAAAAACAGAAGCAGAATATATTAAAAATATTACAGAACGTCCATATCCTGAATGGTTTAAAGATGCTAAATTGGGTATTTTTATTCATTGGGGACTTTACTCTGTGCCATCTTATGGAAGTAAAGAATCTTATGCAGAATGGTTTTTACGTGGTATGCAGTTAAAAGATTCGTTACGTACAAGTTTTGTAAAAAATACGTACGGCGAACATTTCACTTATAAAGATTTTGCGCCATTATTCAAAGCTGAACTATTTAATCCAGATGAATGGGCAACTTTGTTTAAAAATGCAGGTGCAAAATATGTTATGTTTGTTTCAAAACACCACGATGGCTATGCACTGTGGCCTAGTAAGTATAATAGAAATTGGAATAGTGTTGATGTAGGGCCGAAACGCGATTTGGTTGGCGAATTAACAAACTCGATTAAAAAATCTGGACTTAAAATGGGATTATACTATTCGCTTGCCGAATGGAATCATCCATTACATCGCTGGTACACCGATCCGCATGATAGTATTGGTAAATATGTTGAAGAGTATATGATTCCTCAGTTTAAAGAATTAGTTTCAACTTATAAGCCTTCAATTATTTTTGCAGATGGTGAGTGGTATAATACAGCGAAACAATGGCATTCGGCAGAATTAATAGATTGGTATTACAATTTAGTTGGTGATGACGCCATAGTTAATAACCGATGGGGACACGGCTTAGATGTTGGCTATTTAACGCCGGAATACAGTGCAGGCATAAAAGTAACTGATAGGCCTTGGGCAGAAGTTAGAGGCTTAGGGCGTTCTTTTGGGTTGAATAGAAATGAAGATTTAGAAGCCTACGGAAATTCTAAAGATTTAATTCACCGTTTTGTGCAAACCGTTGCTAATGGTGGTGGCATGATATTAAATGTCGGTCCTAAAGCAGATGGACAAATCCCGTTAATTCAGCAAGAACGTTTAATTCAACTAGGTAATTGGCTTAAAATTAATGGTGATGCTATTTATGGTGCTGAACCTTTTTCAATAAAAGAAGAAGAAAAAGAAATCACGATTAATCGTATTGATGACATAATCAATTTTAATTGGGTGAGAAATTCGCCAATGAAAGGCATCAAAGAAGATGATTTTACGGTGGAATGGAATGGTTATATCGAAGCACCAAAAACCGATACTTACTATTTTGAAGTTAAAGCCGATGATGAAGCTGCAGTTTTTATAAATAGCAAATTAGTCATCAATCAAAATTTCACGGCTAAAGGATCTCAATCTGAAGTTATGGGAGCAAATACGAGTGCTTCATCAACTGGAAAAATAAAATTGAAAGCTGGTGAATTATATTCTATTCAAATAAAATATAGAGAAAAAAAACAAAATGCGTCTATCGCTTTATTCTGGAATACAAAAAATGAAGAGAAGCAATTAGTGCCTGCTTCGGTATTGTTTTTAGATCAAAAAAAATCTGGAAGCGGCATTACGGGAAGTTATTCATCTTTAAAAACCTATCTGTGTTATACGCAAAATAATGGCAAAATTTACGCCACAAGTTTTGAATGGCCAGAGGAAAAACTGGTATTAAGTATTCCAAACCCAGGAAAAGAAGCCAAGGTTAAAATGGTAGGGCTAGATAAAATTTTACCGTGGCAGTATACAAACGGGAAAATGCATATTGATACCAGTAAGATAAAATATTCTGAAATGCCATCACATGATGCTTGGACTTTTGAGATTGATAAAAAATAATAGACAGTGAAATTAAACACTTTTTTTAAACTTTTTATAATCTTTATTTTAATAGGTACATGTTCTAAGCCTCAAGAATTAAAATTTAAAGTAATTTCTGACGCTAAAGTAGATTCGGATTCAACTTTTATGACCATTGAAAAAACGTTAAATAAAGTTGAAGACATTCGAAAAGTAGGAAATAATGCTCCCATAACAATTTATTTGCCTGAAGGAACTTACCGATTAAATTCCACACTCAAAATAAGTCCAAAATACGGTGCATTAAAATTGGAAGGCGCCGGTATAGATAAGACCATTATTAAAGGCTCTAAAGTGCTTCCATTGCAATGGAAAAAATACAATGATGCCATTTGGATAGCTCAAGTTCCTAAAGACAAAACCTTCGACCAAATTTATATTAATGGAGTACCACAAATTTTAGCACGTTATCCAAATTATAACGAAAACGGAGGGCATTGGCAAGGGCATGCAGCCGATGCTATTTCACCAGAACGTGTTAACTCTTGGAAAAACCCAAAAGGCGGTATTGTTAATGTAATGCATAGTGGTGAATGGGGCGGATTTCATTATCTCGTAGAAGGTGTAGATGATAGTGGAGCATTAATTTTATCTAAAGGTCATCAAAATAATAGGCCATCAAAAATGCACGATACTTACCGTATGGTTGAAAATATTTTTGAAGAATTAGACAGCCCAAAAGAATGGTATTTAAGCGCAAATAATCAATTGTTTTATTGGCCAGAAGCTGATATAGATTTAGAGCATGCAACCGTAGAAGTTGTTCAGCTAAAACATTTGATTGATATTATTGGAACTGAAGAAAATCCAGTAAAGAATGTGAGTATCAGTAATATTAAGTTTGAACATACACAACGTACTTTGTTTGAAGATTACGAGCCTTTATTACGTAGCGATTGGACCATTTATAGAGGGGGTGCTTTATTTATTGAAGGTACAGAGAGCATTAAAATAAAAGATTGCGAACTTACTAACTTAGGGGGTAACGCTATTTTTGTGAGTTCTTATAATAGAGACGTCTCTATTACAAACAATCATATTTACAATTGTGGAGCAACAGCTATTAATTTTGTAGGAAGCCCAACAGCTGTTCGCTCACCTGCTTTCCAGTATTACAAGTTTGTAAAACTTGCAGATATGGATACAATTAAGGGTCCCAAAAACAATAAGTATCCAAGTGCATCTAAAGTTGACAATAATCTTATTTATCGAATTGGACGAATAGAAAAACAAACGGCGGGTGTAAATATTTCTATGGCTATGGACATAACGGTTAGTAATAATACTATATATGATGTACCAAGAGCTGGAATAAATATTTGCGATGGTACTTGGGGCGGCCATATTATTGAACAAAATGATGTATTTAATACCGTTTTAGAAACCAGCGATCACGGTGCTTTTAATTCCTGGGGAAGAGATCGTTTTTGGCATCCAAATCGTAGTGTTTTAGACAGCATTGTAGCAAATCATCCAGATATACCAAAATGGGATGCCATTCATACAACCATTATTAGAAATAACAGATTTAGATGTGACCATGGTTGGGATATTGATTTAGACGATGGTTCTTCAAACTATAAAATTTATAATAATGTCTGTTTAAACGGCGGAATAAAATTTAGAGAAGGTTTTTATCGAACTGCCGAAAATAATATATTAATTAACAACGGTTTTCACCCACACGTTTGGTTTAAAAATAGTGAAGATGTATTCCGAAAAAACATCGTACTAACAGCACATAAAGATATTAGACTTCAAGCTTGGGGAAAAGAAGTTGATTTCAACTTATTTCCAGACGAAACAGCATTGCTTAAAGCTCAAAAGAATGGTGTTGATGCTAATAGCCGTTTTGGAAATCCAAATTTTAAAAACCCCAAAGAAGCAGATTATACAATTTTAGAAGATTCGCCAGCCTTAAAATTAGGTTTTAAAAACTTTAATATGAGTGGTTTTGGTGTTAAAAACAAAACGCTAAAAGCGCTTGCAAAACAACCCGATATTCCAACCATTTGGAGCGCATCTGCTTCTAAAAAGGATTTAATAGTAAATTGGTTGGGCGCTACACTTAAAAATATTGAAACCATGGCAGAACGTTCAGCTGCTGGACTTAATGAGACTTCGGGAGTTTTAATACTAGGTATTGATGATGATTCCATTGTTGCTAAGTCAACTCTAGAAAAAGGTGATGTAATTATAAGTGCTGAAAATGAAAAAACGAAAATTATTGCAGATTTGATGAATATTTATCAAAATAATAATTGGAAAGGCGTATTAAATCTAGAAATTTATAGAAATCAAAAAGTCCAAAAACTAAAAATAAATTTAAAATGAAAAAAAGTATAAAAAAGTGCCATATTTTAATTGGTTTACTAACAATTTTAGTTTGTAATATTTCAAATTCTCAAGAAACTTACAAACCTACTTGGGAATCTTTAGATTCCAGACCAATTCCGGAATGGTTTAAAGATGCTAAGTTTGGGGTTTTTATTCATTGGGGACCCTATTCTGTTCCTGCGTGGTCACCAAAGGGTACTTATTCGGAGTGGTACCAATATTGGTTACAAAGCAAATCGCTTTTCGGAAATGGAAAATTTAAAGGTGATGAAGTCACTAATTTTCATAAAAAAACTTATGGAGATCACTTTTCATATTACAATTTTGGCGACATGTTTAAAGCCGATTTATTTAACCCAGATGAATGGGCTAAGTTATTTGAAAAATCTGGAGCAAAATATATTGTATTAACATCAAAACATCATGACGGGTATACATTGTGGCCAAACAAAGAAGCAAATGATAGAGGATTCCCATGGAATAGTATGGAGGTAGGGGCTAAACGCGATTTAGTCGGAGAGCTATCAGCAGCTGTAAAAAAGACAGATGTTAAAATGGGCTTATATTATTCGCTTTACGAATGGTATCACCCATGGTGGCAAAATGATAAGTCACGTTTTGTAAATGAGCATTATTTGCCACAAATAAAAGATTTAGTACAAAATTATAAACCAGATATTTTGTGGGCAGATGGTGAATGGGATATGGAAGCAGAAAAATGGAAATCTAAAGAGTTTTTAGCATGGTTATTTAACGAATCTAATGTAAAAAACTCTATAGTTGTTAATGATAGATGGGGAAAAGGTATACGAAAAAAACATGGCGGCTACTTTACAACTGAATATGAAGCAGCAACACCAGAATTTGATAAACCTTGGGAAGAATGTCGTGGTATGGGCTTCTCGTTTGGTTATAATCAAAATGAAGATATTCAAGACTATAATTCACCAAAAGCTTTAGTGCTTAACTTAATAAATATTGTAAGTACAGGCGGTAATTTATTGCTTGATATAGGACCAGATGGTCGAGGTAGCATTCCAGTAATTATGCAAGAACGCTTATTACAAATTGGTGAATGGTTAGGTACAAACGGAGAAGCTATTTATGGTACAATGCCTTGGAATAACTCTTTTCAATGGTCATTAAAAGGAGAAAAAAACTATAAACCAAAGCAACACTATTTAGGTGGCGATGTTATTTTAAAGCAAACTGTAGACCCAGAACCTGGTTATGCGGTTAAAGAATTGTTTTTTACTCAAAATGAAAACGCCCATTTTGCCATTACACCACAATGGAAAAATGAAATTGCGATTAGGGATTTTAAACCTTCAGCAAATACTGAAATTACCTTATTGGCAACAGGAGAAACTTTATCTGGAAAACAGGTAGGTAAAGATTTTGTAATCACAATGCCAGTGTACCAGCCTAATAAGATGAAAGCAACAGATAATTACGCTTATGCTATAAAATTAACTAAATAGAATTCTATTATTCATATGAAAAACATTTTTTATTCCCTCATATTACTTCTTTTGATTGTATCATGCTCTAAAAATAACGGGTTATTGATGCCAACCAGTTCAACTATAGAAATAGATTCTGATGACACAAAAGATTCTATTATAGAAAAAGCAGCACATGTAGTGCCTACTAAAAACCAGTACGAAGCTTTAAAAAACGAATACATTGCGTTTATTCATTTTGGGCCAAATACCTTTACAAGAATGGAATGGGGTAACGGTATGGAAGACCCAAAAATCTTCAACTTACAAAATTTGGATACCGACCAATGGTGTAAAGCAATGGCAGATGCCCAAATGAAAATGGTGATTATCACCGTTAAGCATCACGATGGTTTTGTATTATGGCAAAGTCGTTATACCAAACACGGTGTGATGTCAACCCCATTTAAAGATGGAAAAGGCAATATATTAAAAGAATTGTCTGAATCTTGCCAGAAATACGGATTGAAACTTGGTGTGTATTTATCGCCTGCCGATTTATATCAAATTGAAAACCCCGAAGGACTTTACGGAAATTTAAGCAAATACTCCGATAGAGTCATTCCTAGAGCAGTTGAAGGACGTCCGTTTAAAAATAAAACCACCTTTACCTTTAATGTTGATGATTATAATGAGTATTTTTTAAATCAGCTATTCGAATTATTAACAGAATACGGACCCATTCACGAAGTGTGGTTTGATGGAGCACACCCAAAACGAAAAGGCGGTCAGAAGTACAATTATTTAGCATGGAAAGAGTTGATTTCAACCTTAGCTCCAGAAGCAGTTATCTTTGGAAAACAAGATATACGTTGGTGCGGAAACGAAGCTGGGGCAACACGAGATACTGAATGGAATGTGATTCCGTATCAAATGAATCCACACGAAATGAACAGTTTTGCAGATATTACCGGTAAAGATATTGGTAGTAGGGAAAAGCTGTACGATGCTAAATTTTTACATTATCAGCAAGCAGAAACCAATACTTCAATTAGAGAGGGTTGGTTTTATAGAGATGAAGACAAACAAAAAGTGAGAAGTGCCGACGATGTGTTTGATATGTATGAGCGCTCTGTTGGAGGTAATTCAACGTTTTTATTGAATATTCCGCCCAATAGAGAAGGTAAGTTTTCAGATGAAGATGCCAAGGTTTTAGTGGAAGTTGGTAAAAGAATCAAAGAAACTTATGGAACTAATTTATTTGAAAACGCATCAGGAGGAAAAACTATTGATGATGATGTATTGAGTTTTGAACTTTTAGATGAAGCTGATAAATCTATCGAAATTGAAACATCTCAATTTGTTACAATAAATAGAATAGTGTTACAAGAAGCCATTTCAACCCATAGTGAACGTGTAGAAAAACACGCAGTAGACGCTTGGATAAATGGTGCTTGGAAAGAAATTGTTTCCGCCACCAATATTGGTTACAAGCGTATTTTGCGTTTTCCAGAAGTGACTTCTAACAAATTTCGAGTTCGTATTTTAGAATCACGTTTAAGTCCTGCTATTTCATATCTCACAGCGCATTATTATAAAACAAGACCACCACAACTATCCATTACAAGAAACTTAGAAGGATTGGTAAGTATTCAGCCTAAAAAACATGACTTTGGATGGAAGCCTCATGGAGAAGATATTTCGGGCAATATAAATTCTGGACTTGAAATTCGCTATACAACCAATGGTAGTGAGCCAACAAAAGAATCACAGGTTTACAAGCAACCATTTGCAGTGGCATCTGGTCAAGTAAAAGCTGTTGCATTTTCACAAGACCAAAAAGGAAGTGAAGTTTCTAAAAAGTTTGGAATTTTAAAAACGAATTGGAAAAGTTTAGCTAGCGACAGTTTTACACCAGAACATTTTGATAACAAGGCGTTTGATGAAAATCCAGACACCTATTGGAAATCTAAAGCAACAGATTCCAAACACCATTTAAATATAGATTTAGGTGCAGTAAAAACTATAAAAGCCTTTATGTACACGCCACCAAAAAATGATGCAAGCGGTATGATAGAACAAGGCCGTATTTTGGTAAGTGTTAATGCTATTAAATGGAAACCACTTGAAAGTTTTGAATTTGGTAATCTAATTAACGACCCATCACCACGCACGCATTACTTTAAAGAAGCTGTAAGTACTCGTTTTGTACGAGTGGAATCTAAAACTATTGCAGGTGGTGAAAAACAAGCAGCTATAGCTGAATTGGATTTTTTTGAATAATGAACTACAACTAAATGAAATATAGTTTCAGTAATTATTTAATAAATACTAATTTTTTTTTAATTCTGATTTTTCTAATAGCATTAAACTCTAATGCTCAAGAAAATACAGATAATTTGCGCTTGTATGATAACTTTAAGCCATTGTCTTCTGATAATATTTTTAAAACGGAAGGCTATTATAACTGGGGAACATCTATAATAAAAGGAAAAGACGGGAAATATCATTTGTTTTATTCTAGGTGGAAAAAAGAATACGGGTTTTATGGTTGGTTAACACATTCTGAAGTTGCCCATGCAACCTCCAAATCCTCGTCAGGACCTTGGAAGTTTAAAGAAACAGCATTATCAAATCAAGGTGGTAAATGGGATGTTATTACAGCGCATAACCCAAAGATTAAATATTTTGAAGGAAAATATTATTTATACTATATATCTACCAATTTAGGAGATAAAGACTATTCTGAAGCGGATTTAATTGAAACAGCAAAAATAGGTTATAGCCATACTAATTGGAAAATATTACGTCCAAATCAACGCACAGGAGTAGCCGTTTCAAATTCTATTAATGGGCCATGGAAACGTATTGAACAACCGTTAATAGAACCATCGGGACCAATAACAACACTTACGGTTAATCCAGCAATTGATAAAGGAAAAGACAACAAGTATTATTTAGTTGTAAAAGGCGATAAGCCCAATGAGAAACGATTTATTAGAAATCAAGCAGTTGCTATATCTGAAAGTCCAATAGGTCCTTTTAAAATCCAAGACAAGCCCGTAATAGATTATATAGATACGGAAGACATGTCTGTATGGTTTGATGAAACCAGAAATCGTTTTTACGGTGTCTTTCATACACATGGTTTTATAGGAATGGTAACATCTGATGATGGTGTAAACTGGAAAAAATCTAACGAATATGTTTTAATGCGTAAAGAGGTTACACTTAAAGATGGTACTAAACTTATTCCAGATAGATTAGAACGACCATTTATTTATCATGAAAATGGTAAACCAAAAGTATTAAGTCTTGCTGTTAAAAAAGGAGACGAATCGTATAGTATTTTTATTCCTATTAAGGAGCATAAATACCCTGTTCCAAACCAAAGACAATTAGCATGGCAAGAAGCAGAATTAGGTGTGGTTTATCATTATGATTTACATGTATTTGATGGAAAAAAATATGGACAAGGAGGTAATAGAATTGACCCAGTTGATGACTACCAAATATTCAACCCTACAAAGCTAGATACCGATCAATGGGTAAAAGCAGCTAAAGATGCAGGGGCAAAATTTGCTATTTTAACAGCAACTCACGAAACCGGCTTTGCACTATATCAATCAAATGTAAATCCGTATAGTTTAAAAGCTGTTAAATGGAGAGAAGGCAAAGGTGATATTGTTGGAGATTTTGTGGCGTCTTGCAGAAAGTACGGAATAAAACCAGGTATTTATTTAGGAATTAGATGGAACTCATTTATGGGTGTACACGATTTTAAAGTAAATGGTGAAGGCGCTTTTAAAGAGAATCGCCAAAAATGGTACAACAAAATGGTAGAAGGTATGGTTAGAGAAATTTGTACCAACTACGGAGAACTTTTTGAGATTTGGTTTGATGGTGGTGCAGACCATCCAGATAATGGGGCACCAGACGTTTTACCAATAGTTCGTAAATACCAACCTAATTGTTTGTTTTATCATAATGGGCAATTAGCCGAAGCTCGTTGGGGCGGTTCAGAGTCTGGAACAGTAAGTTATCCAAGTTGGGCAACTTTTCCTTATAATTCAACTGGTGCAGGAGAAACGGCTCAAAAAAATATTTATAAGGATAATTATAAGTTGTTAAAACAGGGTGATCCCAATGGTAAATTTTGGGTTCCAGCTATGTCTGATGCGCCATTGCGAGGATATAATGGAAGACATGAATGGTTTTGGGAACCAGGAGACGAAGCGCATATTTTTCCATTGGAAAATTTAATGGAAATGTATTATAAATCTATTGGCAGAAATTCAACCTTGATTATGGGTTTAACTCCAGATCCAGACGGTTTGATGCCAGAACCTGATGTAAAACGATTAAAAGAATGGGGAGATGAAATTAAAAGAAGATTTAGCAAGTCTATTGCATCAACATCTGGTAATGGAGATAGATTAACTTTAAAATTTGATAAACCAACTAGCATAAATCATGTTATTATTCAAGAAAACATTCAAAATGGCGAACGTGTTAGGCGTTATCAAATTGAAGGTTTAATTCGTGGAAAATGGAAAGTATTATGTAGCGGAGAAAGTATTGGTAATAAAAGAATTGAACAATTTGAAACGGTAAATGTTAGTAGAATTAGACTTAAAATTTCAAAATCTGAAAGAGAACCTCAAATAAAAAAAATGAGTGCTTATTACGTAAAACCTAAACCATGAGAAAAACCAATACATTATATGTTTTTATGCTGTTATTAGTTGCAGTATTAGTTTTTTGTGGTTTTTCTAAAAAACAATCTAAAATTTTAATTGTAGGAGATTCAATTTCTATTGGGTATACGCCATTTGTAAAGGAAAATTTAAAAAATAAAGCTATAGTAAAGCATAATCCAGGAAATGCGCAGCATACAGGTACAGGACTAAAAAAAATTAAGGAATGGATTGGCAATGAAAATTGGGATATTATTCAAATTAATTGGGGTTTATGGGATTTATGCTACCGACATAAAGATGCTAAAGTATATGGCAATAGAGATAAAGTAAATGGAAAAATAACATATTCACTTGAAGAGTACGGAAGAAATCTTGAGCAAATTATTCAAACTATTAAGCAGGTTTCAGATGCTGAAATAATTTTTGTCACCACTAGCTATATTCCAAAAAATGAGGCTGGAAGATTTCATAAAGATGCCCAAAAATATAATAAGGTTGCAAAGCGAATTATGCGAAAATATGATGTTAAAGTAAATGATATTTATAAAAAATCTAAAGCAATTCATAAAATAAATGGAAAGGGAGAAGATGATGTTCATTATAATAAAAATGGCTATAAAGCAATAGGTGAAATTATATCTAAATTTCTTTCAAAAGAGATTTAAAACTAATCTAGTTTAAAACAATAAGCTAACATGAAGGTTTATTTAAAATTATTAGTATTTCTAATTTTATTAGGTTGTAAACCAGAAACACAACCATTAAAAATAGCTTGTATTGGAGACAGTATAACCTATGGTGCGGGTGTTTCTAATAGAGAAAACAATGCCTATCCTAAACAATTACAAGCAATGCTTGGTGAAGATTATCAAGTAAAAAACTTTGGAGTAAACGGAAATACGTTATTAAAAAAAGGCGATTACCCTTATTGGGAATCAGACAAATATAAAGAAGCCTTAAGTTTTGCTCCAGATGTGGTTTATATAAAATTAGGAACTAACGATAGTAAACAACAAAACCGTATTCATTTAGATTCTGATTTTGAAAACGATTATAAAGCACTCATTCAGTCTTTCAAAGAAAAAAATAATCAGGTTCGTATAGTTTTATTATTACCAGTGCCTTCTTTTTTAAATGATTCTACAAGTATTTGGAATCCTATAATTAAAAATAAAATCATTCCTTTAACTCAAGAGATAGCTTTTGATACTAAAAGTGAAATTATCGATTTATATCAACTGTTTGCAGGCGAACAAAATATGTTTCCTGATAAAATTCATCCGTCTTCATTAGGTGCAACAAGAATAGCAAGACGTGTTTATGAAGATGTTATTTTTAAGGCTGATGACGCTAAGCAGGAATTTAGCACTTCAAAATTAGAAGCTAATAAATCCAGTAATTTCTACGGATTTACCCTAACCGATTTTAAATATGAAAATATCCCTTGTAAAATAGTTACGCCTAAAAGAGCAGCAAAAGGAAAACCATGGGTAATGCGAGCTCGTTTTTTTGGACACGAACCGCAAACAGATATTGCTTTGTTGGAAAGAGGCTACCACATCGCGTATTGCGATGTTGCCCGTTTTTATGGTAACAAAGAGGCAGTAAACCGATGGAATGTTTTTTACGATTTTATGGTTAAAAACGGATTTTCAAATAAAGTAGTTTTAGAAGGCATGAGTAGAGGCGGTCTTATAGTTTATAATTGGGCTGCAGAAAACCCTGAAAAAGTAGCATGCATTTATGCTGATGCTCCAGTTTTAGACGGAACGAGTTGGCCTGCTGGTAAAGGAAAAGGAAAAGGTAGTGAGAACGATTGGGAAGCTTTTAAAAAGGCATATGATATTACTACAGAAGAGCAGGTTGCCAATTTTAAAGGGAATCCAATACATAAAACTGAGGCTATTGCAAAAGGAGGCTTCCCCATGTTTCATGTTTGTGGTGAAGCTGATGAGGTAGTACCTGTTGATGAGAATACACGAATTTTTGAACAAAAGATTAAAGAAAAAGGGGGAAACATAAAAACTATTTATAAGGCAGGTATAGGGCATCATCCGCATAGTTTAGAAAACCCAACACCAATAATCGATTTTATTTTAAGGGCAACTAATAAAAAAATAAATTTTGCAACAATTCTTACTCCAGGTTCAGAGTATCGCTCAGGTGCGGGTTGGATAGAAGGTAAAGGATGGTGGCATCAAATGGAAGATATAAATAACTTATGCCAGTCAACAAAAGATTTAGATATTCTACTAATAGGAAATTCCATAACCCAAGGTTGGGGTGGTAATCGAAATTTTACAACTTATAAACCTGGTCAAGCAGCAGCAAATATTCATTTTAAAGGGTTAAATTATGTAAGCGCAGGTATTTCAGGTGATAGAACAGAACATATCCTTTGGAGAATAAAAAATGGAAATTATAATACAAATTCTCCTAAATTGATAACGTTAGCAATTGGGGTTAATAATTTTAGATTTAACACAGCCGAAGAAATTAGTAAGGGCATAGAGAAAATTGTAAAATTGATGGAAGATGAATTTCCTAATTCTCAAATATTGCTTCTAGGTCCACTGCCAACAGGTTTGGATGCCCATTCTGAGCGCAGGCAAAAATATAATGAAATTCATAAAACTATAGCTTATTTAGATGAGAAGCCTCAAATGAACTATTATAACCTTATCGACTTGTTTTCAGATGAAAATGGTAACTTGAAAGACAATCTTTATAGCGGAGATGGTATTCATTTAAAACCAGAAGGCTATCAAGTTTGGGGAGAATTTATAAAAGAGAAATATAACGAACTAATAAAAAAATAAAAATGAAATTAATACGATTTGGAGCAGAAGGAAACGAAAAACCAGGATTACAATTACCAGATGGTACACGAATTGACGTATCTGCATTTGGACAAGATTATAATGAAGAATTTTTTGGAAGCAATGGAATACAGCAATTGGAAAATTGGTTAAAAACGAATCAAGATAGTTGTCCAATAATTTTAAATGATACGCGCTTAGGTGTACCTTTAACCAGACCATCAAAAATAGTTTGCGTTGGATTAAATTACGCAAAACATGCTGAAGAAGCAGGTATGGCAGTACCTAAAGAACCTGTATTATTTTTTAAATCTACAACCGCACTATGTGGGCCGAATGATGATGTGATTATTCCTAAAAACTCAGAAAAGACAGATTGGGAAGTAGAATTAGCTATAGTAATAGGCAAAAAAGCATCTTATGTTGAAGAAGCTGATGCATTTAATCATATTGCTGGTTATGTGCTGCATAATGATGTTTCAGAACGCGCTTTCCAGATAGAAAAAGAAGGACAATGGTGTAAAGGAAAAGGCTGCGATACTTTTGCTCCTGTAGGACCATTTATTGCAACAAAAGACGAAATAAATAACCCTAACAATTTAGAATTATGGTTAGATGTTAATGAAGAAAGATTACAACATTCGTCAACATCAGATTTTATTTTTAACGTACAAGAAGTGGTTTCATACATAAGTCAGTATATGACTTTGCTTCCTGGGGATATTATTTCTACTGGAACACCTTTTGGTGTAGGCTTAGGGTTTAATCCCCCTAAATATTTAAAACCAGGTGATGTTATGGAATTGGGTATTGAAGGTTTGGGTACTTCAAAACAGGTTGCAAAAGCTTATCAAGGTTAATTAACTAATATTGAAGTAAAATAATGTCAAAATATATTTTCATTTTATTTGTAATTGTTTTAGTGAGTTGTAAAAGTACTTCATCTAAAATAGTTGATGGCTATAAGTATATTCAAAAAGATACTGTTAAAGTAAAAGACTGGAAATTAGTTTGGAAAGACGATTTTGATGCGCCAAAAATAGACACTACAAAGCGGACAAAAATTCCTAAAAATAATGCCGATTGGGGAAATTATATGACTAGCGACTCTAAATGTTATAATATTTCTGATGGAAAACTATATTTAAAAGGCATTGTAAATCCAGATACTGTTTCAGATTCTAGACCTTATTTAACAGGTGGAATTTATACCAAAGGCAAGTTTGCTTTTCAGTATGGCAAAATTGAAATTCGTGCTAAGTTAGAAAGCGCACAAGGCGCGTGGCCTGCAATTTGGATGTTATCCGAAGAAAATAAATATGGGAAATATCCAAGAAATGGAGAAATTGATATTATGGAACATCTAAATTATGAGAATCAAATTTATCAAACAACGCACTCGTATTACACTTTAGAGTTGAAGCAGAGCAGCAATCCGCCTCATTCAAAAACCTCAAAATTCGACAAAGAAGCGTTTAATACTTTTGGTTTGGAATGGTTTCCCGATAAATTGGTTTTTACGTTAAACGGCAAAGAAACATTTACTTACCCAAGAATAACAGGCGTCGATAAATCGCAATGGCCTTACGATCAGCCGTTTTATTTGTTAATCGATCAGCAATTGGAAGGGTCATGGGTAGGTAAAGCAAACCCCGACGATTTACCGGTACAAATGATTATAGATTGGGTAAAAGTGTATCAATAGAAGGCTATGAAAATAGACGCACATCAACATTTTTGGAAATTCAACCCTGTACGGGATGCTTGGATTGATGATTCGATGCAAATCATTCGAAAAGACTTTCTGCCTCAAGATTTAAAACCTATTCTAAACGATAATAATGTTGATGGATGTGTTGCTGTACAAGCAGATCAAAGCGAAATCGAAACCGAGTTTTTATTAGAAAATGCCAAACAAAATCCATTTATTAAAGGAGTTGTTGGGTGGATAGATTTAAAAGCTAAAAATGTTGAAGACCGATTAGCGCACTACTCAAACAATTCTCTATTCAAAGGAGTTCGCCATATTGTTCAAGCCGAAGCAAACGATTTTATGTTAGGTAAAGATTTTCAAAATGGCATTAGTAAATTAGAGCAGTTTAATTTAACCTATGATATTTTAATATTTCCACCGCAAATAGAATCCGCTATTGCTTTGGTGAATAAATTTCCAAATCAAAAATTTGTAATTGATCATATAGCAAAGCCATATATTAAGTCAGGAAGAATTGATGAGTGGAAAGCAAATATGATTGAATTAGCAAAGACACAAAATGTATTGTGCAAAGTATCCGGAATGGTTACTGAAGCCAATTTAAAGCATTGGAAAACTTCAGATTTCACACCCTATTTAGATGTTGTTTTTAATGCCTTTGGAATAGATAGAATTTTATATGGTTCCGATTGGCCGGTCTGTTTACTGGCTGCAAAATATGAACAACAGTTGCAACTTGTTCAAGAATATATTGAAGATTTTTCAGAAAATGATAAGACAAAAATACTTGGAAGCAATGCTATTAAATTTTATAATTTATAAATCATGAAAAAAATACATTTACTTATACTGCTACTGTTAACTGCAAATATCAGCTTCGCAAAAATTTGGTTACCGTCAATACTATCAGACAATATGGTACTGCAACAAAATTCAAACGCTACTATTTGGGGTTGGACAACATCAACTGCTGAAACTATAGAAGTTATTGGTTCTTGGAATGGTGAGGTCGTTAAAGTAAAAACCTACCAAGGCGTTTGGTCTGTGACTTTACCAACTACAAGGGCAGGAGGACCATATACAGTTATTATTAGAGGACATGAAGAAATAGTTTTAAGTAATGTATTATTAGGAGAGGTCTGGTTATGTTCTGGGCAATCTAATATGCAATGGACTCCAGAGAATGGACTTTTAAATGCCGAAGAAGAAATTAAAAAGGCTAATTACCCAAATATTAGATTTTTTCAGGTACCTCAAACAAAATCTATTACACCGCAAGATGATTTAGTTGGAGATTGGACAGAATGTAAACCAGAAACTATGCGAAAGTTTAGCTCTGTAGCATATTTTTATGGAAAAGAATTATATCAAACATTAAATGTACCCATTGGTTTGATAAATTCTAGTTGGGGAGGCACACCTGTTGAACCATGGATAAAAAAAGAATTGATAGAAAATGATGAAGAACTTAAAAAAGCAGCTAAAAAACTAAAAAGCTATGAATGGTGGCCAGGGCTGCCTGGAAATGCATATAATGGCATGATTCACCCTATCACAAAATTTAATATTGCTGGCGTTATTTGGTATCAAGGTGAATCTAATAGAGATAATGCATTTTCATATTACAAATCATTCCCTTTACTTATCGAGTTTTGGAGAAAAGAATGGGGAAAAGAATTGCCTTTTTATTTTACGCAAATAGCCCCTTTTAACTATAAAAGTAAAACTAACATTGAAGCTGCAGTGGTAAGGGATGCGCAATTATATACTATGCTAGCCCTTCCAAAAACTGGAATGGTGGTAACAAACGATATTGGGAATTTAAAGAATATTCACCCCATAAATAAACAGGAGGTAAGCAAGCGATTATCTCTTTGGGCATTGGTAAAAACTTACGGAGTGAAGGACCTTATGTTTAGCGGACCTATTTATAAATCAATGGAGATAAAAAAGAATAAGATAGTGCTTTATTTTGATTATGCAGAAAACGGTTTAATAAAAAAAGAAAAGGAGTTAAGAGAGTTTTTTATTGCAGGTGAAGATCAAAAATTTTATCCAGCTATAGCAAAAATAAAAAATAACACCGTTGTTGTTAGTTCAAAAAAAGTAAAAAAACCAGTAGCTGTCCGTTTTGCATTTTCAGACACAGCATTACCTAATTTGTATAACATGTCAGGGTTACCAGCCTCAGCTTTTAGAACTGATGATTGGGAAATTGATATAAATAATGACTAACTTTTTTAATATATGTATTTAAAACAAACTTTATCGATTCTTATTTTTGTTACAACGTTTTGTTCTTGTAATAAAACTCAAAATGAAGTAATAAGTGACCACAATTTAACCCTTTGGTATAAACAACCAGCTGCGACATGGATGCAAGCATTACCTGTTGGGAATGGACGCTTAGGCGCTATGGTTTTTGGAAATCCAAACCATGAAAGAATTCAATTAAATGAGGATTCTATGTGGCCTGGTGGTCCAGATTGGGGAGATTCAAAAGGAAATAAAAAAGATTTAGAAGAATTAAGACGACTTTTAAAAAAAGGAGACGCTCATAAGGTTGATGAACTTATTGTAGAACGATTTTCGTATAAATCGGTTTTGCGGTCACATCAAACCATGGGAGATTTGTTTATAGATTTTTTAAAAGATAGAGAAGTAGAAAACTATACAAGAACATTAAATTTAAATAATGCAGTATCAACTGTAAGTTATACGTCAAGAGGTAATAATTATTCTCAAAAGGTTTTTGCTTCAGGAGCTGATGATGTATTAATTGTTGAGTTGGAGACTGATGCAAAAGAAGGAATGAATTTTAGTGTTTCCTTAAGCCGTCCAGAAGATAAAGGTAATAAGACAGTAACTATTTCAAACCCATCAAATGATGAGATTACTATGGAAGGTATGGTAACTCAATATGGAGGAAAAAAGATGAATGAGCCATTCCCAATTGATTATGGCGTTAAGTTTGAAACACGAGTAAAAACTAAGAGTTCATCAGGAAGTATAAAAGCTGACCAAGGAAAATTGGTTTTAACAGGAGCTAAAAAGGTTACTATAATTTTGTCTTGTAAAACTTCTTTTTATCATGAAGATTATAAAGCTAGTAATAATGATATTTTAAGTAAGGTGTCAAATAAATCGTTTAATGAACTTCTAAAAAATCATATAAAAGATTATCAAAAATATTTTGATAGAGTTGAGCTAAGTTTAGGTGGAAAAGAGTTAGATACCATTCCAACTGATAAAAGGTTACAGCGTATTAAAGATGGAGAAGATGACCCTGACTTAGCGGCTAAATTATTTCAATTTGGAAGATATTTACTTATATCATCCTCAAGACCAGGAACAAATCCTGCTAATTTGCAAGGTATATGGAATGAGCATATTGAAGCCCCTTGGAACGCAGATTATCATTTAAACATTAATTTACAAATGAATTATTGGCCAGCAGAGGTTACTAATTTAAGTGAAATGCATTTGCCTCTATTTGATTTTTCTAATCGTTTATTAGAAAGAGGTAAAATAACTGCGAAAGAGCAATACGGCATAGGAAAAGGAGCTGTAATGCATCATGCAACCGATTTGTGGGCTCCAGCTTGGATGCGAGCCGCAAGACCATATTGGGGATCTTGGATTCATGGTGGTGGTTGGTTAGGACAACATTATTGGGAGCATTATAATTATACAAAAGATGATGAGTTTTTAAAAAAACAAGTATATCCGTATCTTAAATCAATAGCAGAGTTTTATACCGAATGGCTCGTTTGGGATGAGAATACCCAAAAATGGGTTTCTACACCAGAGACTTCTCCAGAAAACTCTTATTTTGCTAAAGATGGTAAACCAGCGGCAATTTCATATGGTGCTGCTATGGGGCATCAAATAATTGCAGAAGTTTTTGATAATGTATTAAAAACTGCTAAAATTTTGAATATTGAAGACGATTTTACAAAAGATGTAAGATCAAAAAGAGAAAAGCTATTTCCTGGAGTAGTAGTAAGTAATGAAGGACGTATTTTAGAATGGAATGAAGCTTATGGTGAACCCGAAAAAGGACACAGACATATGTCGCATTTATATGCATTGCACCCAAGTAATCAAATTACCGTTGCAGATACTGTTGCCTTTAAAGCAGCACAAAAAACAATTGATTATAGGTTAGAGCATGGAGGTGCAGGAACTGGGTGGAGTAGAGCGTGGATGATTAATGTTAATGCACGATTGTTAAACACAGATTCTGCCGAAGAAAACATTAGAAAATTTTTTCAAATATCTATTGCTGATAACTTGTTTGACGAGCACCCTCCTTTCCAAATCGATGGAAATTTTGGATATACTGCTGGTGTAGCTGAGTTGTTAATGCAATCTCATGAGCCTTTTATAAGAATACTACCAGCTTTACCAAAAAACTGGCAAACAGGTAATGTTAAAGGTTTAAAGGCAAGAGGAAATGTAGAAGTAGATCTTGAATGGAAAGAAGGAAAGTTGGTAAAAGTTGGGGTATTGGCAAAAAATGAAGGAATTTATAAAATTCAGTACGGGTCATTAATGAGTGAAGTAAAGTTACCTAAAAACGAAAAAATCTGGTTAAATAATAGCCTTAGTATAGTAAAGTAAAAGCATTATAGAGTGGAATGTTACATATAGTCACCCAAAAGAATTTAATTATAAAGCAAATGAAGTGTTTTAAAAAAGAGCAGATTATAATTTTACTTTTTTTATTCTTAGGTTTTAATAATTTAGCAAAAGCACAATCTCAAGTACATTTAAAAGACTTGCAAATTTCACTGGCGCAACAAACCTATAGCGCACCTACAATTAATAAATCTGTTACAGGAGAGTCATTATCCATAGCAGGAATCCCTTATAAAAATGGTGTTGGAGTGCATTCCAAATCTATTATTAAAATTAAAACTAATGATTCTCGCTCTTTTACAGCAAAAGTTGGTGTTAACGATTCCAAGATAGATTATGGGTTAAAAACTATTAAAACCATTCCTTTAACTAATGGAAAGCGAATTTTTTATAATGTAACCCAAACAAAGAAACAATTTTTAGGTGTAGAAGGAATAGATGGTAAGGTAAACAAAGGCACCGTTGTATTTATAATACGTCATAATGGAAAAGAGATTTTTAATAGCGGGATTATGAAACAAGGTGATTCTGCTAAAGAAATAAAACTAAAAATAGACAGAGGTCTTTTAGAATTAATTGTTGAAAATGCTGAAGGTGACCCAAGTGGAGATCACGCTATTTGGGCTGACGCTATGTTTGATTATTTTGAAATTCCACCAGTAGTAGTTTCTGAAGAATTTCAAGGAAAAGTAACAGAGCAACCAGACGAATTGAAAACTAAATTGAAAAGTATAATTCAAAGCTTACCAGAAATAAGTTTCCCACTTAAAGAACCAGATTATGATTGGTTAGTAAATAATGATAAAGTAAAAGCAAATGTATATAAAACAGAAAGTGGAAAAGACATTGTGCTTTCAAATGGTTTAATAGCTAGGGTTTTTAGGGTGACTCCTAATTTGGCAACTATAGACTATGTTAACCAAATGACAGGAGAAAGTATACTAAGAGGTGTTTCAAATGAAGGCGTTTTAACTATAGATGGTAAAGACTACCAAATTGGAGGCTTGAGTAAGCAACCAGAGTATGGGTACACTTTAATGAAATGGGTAGATGCGCTTTCTGCAGTTCAAAATTCTTTTGCAATTGAAAACATTGAAATTAAAGAATTAACAGATAGACTATTGTGGAAACGAGTGCGTTGGGCTTCAAACACAAAAATGCCGACAGGAAAAGAATTGGTGTTTACGCTTTCAAAAGATGGAGTAAAAGTTAAAGTACATTATGTTCTATACGATGGCATTCCTACACTTAGTAAATGGATAGAAGTTATTAATGAATCAAAATTTATGATTCAGTTGAATAAATTTAAGTTAGAACAACTAGCTATGGTTGAAGGTGAAAATTTAGTAGATACACCAAAGCATTGGGTAAAGCCAAACATTCATATTGAAAGTGACTATGCGTTTGGAGCTATGCAACAAAAGACTTCTGACAAAACTACATATTGGGAAAAAGATAAACGTTATACTTCGCAAACAAATTACCCTTTAAATTTACCATGCTTATTAGAGATAAAGCCACCATTAGGCCCTGATATAGGAATTCCAGTAGGAAAATCGTTAACAACCTTTAGGGTTTGGGAAACACCACTAGACAGTAAAGACCAAGAACGGGTTGGCTTGTTTAAAAGAAAATTGTATCGAACCATTTCACCTTGGGTTACTGAAAACCCAATGTTTCTGCATTTAACATCTACCGACCCTGAAATTATAAAAAGAGCAGTAGATCAATGTGCAGAAACGGGTTATGAAATGATTATTCTAAGCTTTGGTAGTGGTTTAGATATGGAAAAAGAAGACGAAGCATACTACCAAAAATTCAAAGAATTACGAGAATATGCCAACTCCAAAGGCATTGAATTAGGAGGCTATTCCTTATTATCTAGTAGATGGATTAGTGATGAAGTTGATGTTATTAACCCGAAAACAGGAAAACGAGGAGGAATGATTTTTGGTTCTTCACCATGTTTAAGTAGTGAATGGGGCTATGATTATTTTAAGAAAATTAAAAAATTCTTTACTAAAACAGGAATGCAGGTTTTTGAAAACGATGGCTCCTATCCTGGGAATGTTTGTGCTTCAACAAAACATACTCATCATAATGGGTTAGAAGATTCACAATGGAAACAATACGCTCAAATTCAAGGGTTATATAAATGGATGCGATCAGAAGGTATTTACATGAATGTGCCAGATTTTTATATCAATTCAGGATCTAATAAAACAGGAATTGGATATCGAGAGGTTAACTGGTCATTACCAAGAAATAGACAACTAGTTCTTGGCCGAATGAATATTTACGACGGTTTATGGGATAGAATACCTAGTATGAATTGGACTTTTGTGCCTTTAACAGAGTACCATGGAGGAGGTGCTGCAGCTACATTAGAACCTTTAAATGATCACTTGCTTGATTATGAAAATCAGATGATTCAAAATTATGGGTCAGGAGTTCAAGCTTGTTATAGAGGGCCACGGTTATTTGATACACCAAAAACAAAACAAGTAGTGATCAATGTGGTTAATTGGTATAAAAAATATAGAGAGGTACTAAATAGTGATATCATACATTTAAAACGTCCATCTGGTAAAGATTGGGACGGGTTTTTACATGTAAACCCTAACTTAAAAGAAAAGGGGCTAGCCTTATTTTTTAATCCAACAGACAAAGATATGGAGAGAGAAATAAAACTACCTCTTTACTATACTGGGCTTACCGAATATGCTTTGATAAGGGAAAAAGAAGGAAAAGCTTTAAAGTATAAATTGAAACGAGATTATAGTGTAAAAATTAATGTTACAATACCAGCAAATTCATATCAATGGATTGTGATTGAATAATAGTGAAAATTAAATGTTATAAGCAAAAAAGAATATTAAAGTTGACTTGAATGAAAAGTAATAATAAACTAAAAATGGAAAGAAATATGAAAACAGTTTTGAAAACAAGTATGGTATTATTGTTGCTAATAGGCACTTTTTTTTCCTGTAAGCCTAAATTAGAAGAAAGGCCTAAGCAACTTGTAAAACATGTTGTTTTGATAGGTTCAGATGGTTTTGGAGCCTATGCTTTTAAAAAGGCTAAAGTGCCTAACTTAAGAAGACTTATGGAAGAAGGATCTTACTCATTAAAAGCAAGATCAGTATTGCCATCATCAAGTGCAGTAAATTGGGCATCCATGATTATGGGTTCCGGACCAGAATTACATGGTTACACAGAATGGGGCAGTAAAACACCTGAATTACCATCAAGAATTATAGGTAAAGGAAACATATATCCTACTGTTTTTAGTTTAATTGATGAGCAATTACCAGAGAGTAAAAAAGGAGTGTCTTATACTTGGGGAGGTATAGGTTATCTCTTCGAAAAGGATATGGTTGATTTGGATTTTAATGGAAAATCTGATGAAGAAACAAAAGATAAAGCTTTAGAGTTTATTGTAAACGAAAAACCGGCATTGACTTTTATTCATTTTACACATCCAGATAATGAAGGTCATGAAATTGGTCATGATACTCCAGAATATTATGAAGCAGTAGAAAAGGTAGACGCTTTAATAGGTGACATTATTAAGACTTTAGATGAGAATAATTTATTAAACGATACAGCCATTATATTCACTTCAGATCACGGAGGTATTGGAAAAGGGCATGGTGGAAAAACACTTTTAGAAGTAGAAATTCCCTGGATTATTTATGGTAAAAATTTATCAGCAAAAGGTAAGCTTAATTCTAGCATTGTAACCTACGATACAGCAGCAACTATTGCTCATCTTTTAGGTTTAGAAACACCTGATTTTTGGAGAGGAAAACCAATAACTAAAGTTTTTAATGAACATAATAAGTAACTTTAATGATAATAAACTAAAGCTCTATTCTAATTCTTAAGCAAAAAAAGTATCGTATAAGGTTATTTAAACAGTAGATTTTTGGAGAATCAAAAATTAGATTTGTTAACTTGCATTACGCATTATAATTTTTCCATGAACTTACAATTAATATAAATTCTAAAATGAATTTAAACCTAAAAAATAAAGTTATTATTGTTACTGGTGGCTCTAAAGGCATTGGTTTGGGAATTACAGAAGCATTACTTAATGAAGGTGCTATTCCTGTAATAGTTAGTAGAAGTAAGGCCAGCGTTGAAGCATTAATTAATAAAATGCATGCAGAAGGAAAAGAGGCACATTATGCTATTGCAGAATTAACTGATCCTATACAATGTAAAAAAGCTGTTGAAGCGGCAATTGATAAATATGGACGGATTGATGGTGTTGTAAATAATGCTGGTGTAAACGATGGTGTAAGTCTAGAAAATGGTAATTATGAAGATTTTGTAGAATCTTTAAAACGCAATTTAGTACACTACTATCTTATTGTTCATCACGCTTTACCAGAGCTTAAAAAAAGTAAAGGAAGCATTGTAAATATTGGTTCTAAAACTTCGTTAACAGGACAAGGCGGAACCTCGGGCTATGCTGCAGCTAATGGTGGGAGAAATGCTTTAACCAGAGAGTGGGCAGTAGAATTGTTACCTTACAGCATTAGAGTTAACGCACTTATTGTCGCCGAATGTTATACACCATTATACGATAAATGGATTAAAACTTTTGATAATCCAGAGGAAAAACTAGAAAGTATAACTAATCATATTCCTTTGGAAAATAGAATGACAACTGCTGAAGAAATAGCAAATACAGTAGTATTTTTACTTTCAGACAAATCAAGTCATACTACAGGACAATTAATTTTTGTTGATGGTGGATATACACACTTAGACAGAGCATTATAAGTTGTTCGGCGAAAAAAGTATAAAAGATTAAAATAGTTCAGTAATTTTTGCCCATTGAACTGGCTTAAAGTTCATTATTAAACCAATTAAAAATGAGTAATTCAAAACCACCAGTAGTATCAAAAAAGGTGTTAATACCTTTTATTTTAGTAACCTCGTTATTTGCTCTTTGGGGATTTGCAAATGCAGTAACCGACCCTATGGTGCAAGCATTTAAAAAGGTGTTAGAGCTTTCAAACTCTCAAGCGGCTTGGGTACAAATGGCATTTTATGGTGGCTATTTTTGTATGGCATTACCAGCAGCTATATTTATGCGAAAATATTCTTACAAAGTAGGTATTTTAATAGGTTTAGCTTTATATGCTACTGGAGCATTATTATTTTATCCAGCTGCTCAATCAGAAAGTTTTATGTTTTTCTGTATTGGACTGTATGTTTTAACTTTTGGATTAGCTTTTTTAGAAACTGCTGCAAATCCTTATATATTGGCAATGGGTGCTAAAGAAACAGCAACACAGCGTTTAAATTTAGCACAAGCTTTTAATCCAGTAGGGTTAATAGCTGGTTTATTTGTAGCTCAACAATTTGTTTTAAAGAATTTACAGTCTGATGATATTACAGATTTTAGTGCTTTAGATGAAGCTTCAAAAATTTTAATTAAAACATCAGATTTATTAGTTATTCGCGATCCCTACGTCATTTTAGGTTTAGTTCTTATAGGTGTTTTTATATTATTTGTGGTTAGTAAAATGCCACAATCTAGAGATGAAGGAGGGATGCCTAGTATAGGTGATACCTTTGCAACTTTAGCAAAAAATAAAAAATACGTACTTGGGGTACTTGCACAAATTTTATACGTAGGTGCACAAATAATGTGTTGGACATACATTTACCAATATGCAGAAGCCATAGGTATGGATAGCGTTACTGCTGGGTATTACCAAATGGCAGCATTTGTAATATTCACAATAGGTCGAGCAGTTGGTACCTACATGTTACGATTTATGAGTTCTGGGAAATTATTAATGTATTTTGCAATACTTGCCATCGCATTTGTTCTAGGGACTATATTTATAACAGGTATGGCTGGTTTATATAGCTTAGTTGGAGTATCATTCTGTATGTCATTAATGTTTCCAACTATATACGGGATTGCTTTAGGCGATTTAACCGAGGAACAATCAAAAGTAGGGTCGGCAGGATTAATTATGGCAATTGTAGGTGGAGCGTTAATGCCTAAGTTACAAGGCATGATTATAGATGCTGGAGGAAATGGCGTTGCTGATACCAAAATTATGGGAGTAACCGAGGTTAACTTTTCATTCATATTACCTTTAGTTTGTTTTGTTTACATCGCTTGGTACGGATTAAGAGTATTTAAAAGACATGAAGCAACTGATGATGTTTTGCATAATGCCTAATTAAAATGAAGAATCTAAAACGTCATTATTTTGCATTAGATTTAATTGATGATTCTAAATTAATTGCAGAATATAAAAAATATCACAAAAATATTTGGCCCGAAATAACGGCAAGTATTGTAAACTCTGGCATCGAAACTTTAGAGATTTATTGTGTCGGTAATCGGTTGTTTATGATTATGGAAGTAAATGATTCATTTTCATTTGAGAAGAAATCTAAAATGGATGCCAACAACCCAAAAGTACAAGAATGGGAAACTTTAATGTGGAACTACCAAAAAGCCTTGCCAACTGCAAAAGTGGGTGAAAAATGGCTTTTAATGGAAAAAATATATCAACTATAAAATAACAATTAAATTAAATATAATGAGGATTTCAATTATCGTACTTATTTGTCTATTAAGCTTTTCTTGTAATAACAAATATAAGGAAGCTAAAAACACAGCAGAGGATTATCAAGTTATACCAAAACCATCAAAATTAGATATGCTAACTGGTAAATTTTTAGTAAATGGGAAGACTAAAATTGTAGGTAGTGAAGTTTTAAAAAACGAAGGTGAGTTATTAGCAGATATGTTAAGTAGTGCCATAGGAGAATCTATTAGTTTTTCATCTGAAGGAAAAGGAAATATATCACTTAAATTAGATGATACTATTAAAAGTGAAGAAGGTTATACTTTAAATGTAGCATTCGATAACATTGAAATATCTGGTAAGAACACAAAAGGCTTGTTTTATGGTATTCAAACCTTAAGACAATTAATGCCAGCAGGTATCGAATCTGCAGATGGTAGTATAAAAGAATTGACAATTCCTGCTGTTAATATAACAGACAATCCAAGATTCAAATATAGAGGGATGCATTTAGATGTTGGTCGCCATCTTTTCCCTGCAGAATTTATAAAGAAATACATTGATTTAATTGCAATGCATAAAATGAATACATTTCATTGGCATTTAACCGAAGACCAAGGTTGGCGTATAGAAATAAAAAAATACCCAAAATTAACAGAAATAGGAGCTTGGAGGAAAGAAACTTTAGTGGGTCATGGAGCCACTAAAAAATTAGATAGAAAGTATGATGGCAAGAAATATGGCGGTTTTTATACTCAAGAAGAAGTTAAAGACATTGTAGCTTATGCAGCAACAAAGCATGTTACAGTTATTCCAGAAATAGAGCTACCTGGGCATTCACTAGCAGCAATTGCTGCTTATCCAGAATTAGGAAACACAGGAGAACAGTATGAAGTTGGAACAAGATGGGGAGTTTACGATGAAATTTATGCACCAAGTGAAAAAACATTTCAATTTTTAGAAGATGTTTTAACAGAGGTTTTGGAATTGTTTCCTAGTGAATTAATTCATATTGGAGGAGATGAAGCTACTAAAACGCAATGGAAAACCAGTAAATTGGCACAAGAAGTCATTAAGCGAGAAGGATTAAAAGATGAACACGAATTACAGAGTTATTTTATTAAAAGAATAGAAAAATTCTTAAACTCTAAAGGGAGAAATATTATTGGTTGGGATGAAATATTAGAAGGCGGATTAGCTCCAAATGCAGCAGTAATGTCATGGCGAGGTACTGAAGGTGGTATTGAAGCAGCAAAACAAAAACATGATGTAGTAATGACACCTGGACATTCTGTTTATTTTGATCATTATCAAACTGAAGATAAAGATAATGAGCCCTTAGCCATTGGAGGAAAAACAACAGTACAAGATGTGTATGCTTATGAGCCTATGCCTAGTGAATTAACCGAAGAAGAACAACAATATATTTTAGGTGCCCAAGGCAATGTGTGGACAGAATATATGAAGACGACTGATTATGTTGAATATATGATTTTACCAAGAATGTCTGCGCTTTCAGAAGTCGTTTGGTCATCAAAAGAACATAGAGATTGGGAAGATTTTAGTAGTAGATTAAACACTTTTAAAGACAGATTTGATGCTTTAGGCTTAAACTATGCAAAGCATACGTTTGAAAAATAAATAATTTTAATAGTTTTTTACTTTGAATTATAATACAAAATACCCATCTATAGAAGATTTAAGAAATCGTGCAAAAAAAAGAATTCCGAAGTTTGCTTTCGAGTACTTAGACGGGGGATGTAATGAGGATGTGAACTTATATAAGAATACTACTGAAATTAGAGAAGTAGAATTAATGCCTCAATATCTTAGTAAGCATACGGCATCAAGTATGAAAACAACTTTGTTTGGTCATCAATATGATGCACCGTTTGGTATTGCACCAGTAGGTTTGCAGGGATTAATGTGGCCAAATGCTCCAGAAATATTAGCTAAAGCTGCTTTTAAGCATAACATACCTTTTATTTTAAGCACTGTAACTACAAGTAGTATAGAACGTATATCTGAATTAACAGAAGGTAAAGCATGGTTTCAGTTGTATCATCCAGCCAAAAATGAACTTAGAGATGATATTTTAAATAGATGTGAAAATTCAGGATATGAAACCTTAGTCATTTTATGCGATGTACCAACGTTTGGATTTAGACCCAGAGATATAAGAAACGGTTTAGCTATGCCTCCAAACATGTCTATAAAAAATATTTTACAGGTTTTAGGAAAACCAAATTGGGCTTTACAAACTTTAAAACATGGGCAACCAAACTTTGAAACTTTAAAACCTTATATGCCCAAGAATCTTGACTTAAAGCAGTTAGGGAAATTCATGGATATCACGTTTTCTGGTAGATTAAACGAAGAAAAAATAAAGCCTATTAGAGATATGTGGAAGGGGAAAATAGTATTAAAAGGTGTTGCTAATGAGTTAGATGCTGAAAAAGCGATAAAGTTAGGTTTAGATGGTATTATCGTTTCTAATCATGGAGGTAGGCAATTAGATGCTGGAGAATCTACTATAAAACCATTAGGAAGAATTGCTAAAAAATATGGAGATCAAATAGAAGTGATGATGGATAGTGGTATTCGATCTGGTCCAGATATAGCACGAAGTTTGGCTTCTGGAGCTAAATTTACTTTTATGGGGAGATCGTTTATGTATGGTGTAGCTGCTTTAGGAAATAAAGGAGGTAATCATACTATTTCACTTTTAAAAACTCAGCTACAGCAAGTTATGGAACAAATATGTTGTGAAAAGGTTGAAGATTTTAAAGACCATTTAATATAGTTTTTCAGTTCAATTTTTACATTAATTATAAGTGTCTTTTTATAATTAATCATCAACTAACATTTTTATTGATACTTTTTTTGCTTTAATCTAACAGTTTTAATACTTTCACATCAAATTTTATGTGCTATTTAAGTAAAACAGGGGTTAATGAAATTACATTTATTAGATAGAAGTACTAAGTTAAGCAATGCCTCTTTTACTATTAGAAATAATAGCTACCCTAATTTTTTAAAGATATGGCATTATCATCCAGAATTTGAACTTGTTACTATTTTAAAAAGTTCTGGAACTAGATTTATTGGCGATAATATTGAGCAGTTTAATGTTAACGAAATAGTTTTAATAGGTAAAAATTTACCACATATGTGGTTAAATGATAGAGAATATTTTGAAAAAAATTCTAAACTTGAAGCACAAGCCATAGCCATTCATTTTAAAGAAGATTTTGCTGGTGAAACATTCTTTACTATGCCAGAGATGAATGCTATTAAAAAATTATTTGAAAATGCTCAATACGGAATTAGATTTTCTGGAGACTTAACTTTAGCTATTAAAAGAATTAAAAAATTGGATGATTTAAACGGTTTTGATAAAACTATTTCTTTTTTAAAAGTTTTAAATCTATTAGCAAATCATCAAGAATATAAGTTATTATCTAGCATAGGGTTTGTAAATTCATTTAAAAAGACAGGAAGAACTAATTTAGCTGAAGTTTATGAGTACATAATTAAAAATTTTAAAGACCGCATAACTTTAGAAGATGTTGCTAACATTGCCTGTATGAATCCCACAGCATTTAGTAGAGTTTTTAAACGTGTAAACCGAAAGACATTTAGCGAATATTTAAACGAAGTTCGTATTGGTTATGCCTGTAAATTATTGATGGAAGAAAAGTATAATATTTCTGAAATATGCTTTGAATCTGGTTTTAATAATATTTCAAACTTCAATAGGCAATTTAAAAAAACAACAAACTATTCTCCAACCGAGTATATCAAAACACATTTAAGCGGAAGTTAAGCTTCACATATTTTTGTTTTCTTAAAATGAGCCTTTTTATCAAATTTTATCTTTAAGGATTCTCGTACTTAATGATATTTCAACAAAATGTATTTTTACTCTTCATTTTTTAGTAATTAAATCTATTCTATTTATTATTATTGTATTCATTTTTTAGAGGCAACTTATAATAAGTTCAACTATTTATACCTCTAAAATCTAAGCTTAAAATTTATGGATGCGGCCAAAGTTATTATTTTAATTAACTGTAAAGATCAACCAAATATTATTGCAACCGTTACTTCTTTTGTTGCAAATAATGGAGGTAATATTGTTTATATAGATCAGCATGTAGATAGGGTTCAGGATACTTTTTTTATGCGTTTAGAAGGCGAATTTGAAAGCACCAGTTTTTCAATTGAAAATTTCAAAACTCTATTTAAAGCTGCATTAGCAGATAAATTTAATATGAAATGGAGAATATACGCTTCAGATGCAAAATTAAAAATGGCTGTATTTGTATCTAAATATGATCACTGTCTTTACGATTTATTAGGACGCTATAATTCTGGAGAACTTGGTTTAGAAATCCCTTTTATTGTTAGTAACCACACTGATTTAAAACCTATTGCAGATAATTTTAAAATTCCGTTTTATCATATTCATGTTAATAAAGATAACAAATCTGAAGCCGAAGAAAAACAATTACAATTACTCGATAAGTATAATATTGATTTTATTGTGTTGGCAAGATATATGCAAATAGTTTCAGATAAATTAATAGATAAATACCCAAGCAAAATTATTAATATTCATCACTCGTTCCTTCCTGCTTTTGTTGGTGCAAAGCCTTATCATTCGGCATATAAGCGAGGGGTTAAGATTATTGGAGCTACCAGTCATTATGTTACTGAGGAATTAGATGCGGGACCAATAATAGAACAAGATGTTGCACATGTTTCACACGATCATAGTGTGTCAGATTTAATTGCAAAAGGCCGTGATTTAGAAAAAATTGTGTTATCAAGAGCAGTTAAGCTTCATGCCAAAAGAAAAGTTATGGTTTATAATAATAAAACCATCATTTTTTCTTAGCCAAAAGCATCACAATCCCTACATTTATTAATCTAAAATTAAATACTATTGAAAACATATAAGGTTAACTCAATTAATAATAGTACAATAATTATTACAGGTAAAGGAGATGACAAAGCATGGGAGCGTGCCAGCGTTTTAAATAATTTCGCCTCGCCTTGGGACAAAAAAGAAATTGATGAAATTGAATTTAAAGCACTTTATAATACTGAATATTTATTCTTTTGCTTTAAGGTTTTTGATAGTTCAGTATTTATTGATACCACTGATAATACGAAAGCAAGTATTAATAATTCTGATCGTGTTGAGCTTTTTTTTAGATCAGACAAAAACTTAAATCCATATTATTGTTTAGAGATTGACTCGAAGCCTAGAATTATGGATTTTATAGCGAAACCCAATAAGAATTTTGATTTTAATTGGAATTGGCCACCACAAGATATTAGCGTAAAATCTTTTAAAGAAGATAATAGTTTTACTGTTGAAGGTTCAATAAGTTTAGCATCATTAAAGGGATTTAATTTACTAAAAGAAGGAAAAATTGAAACTGGAATTTATCGTGCTAAATATAATAAACAAACAAATGGCAGTTATGAGCCTACTTGGATAACTTGGGTAGATCCTCAAACCAAACAGCCAAATTTTCACACCCCTTCATCTTTTGGGGTTTTAAAACTGGTATAATTTAATTGTTTGTATAGCCATCAAAGTTTTCAGAATTAACAATATCTATTGGTAATAATTTTTGTTTCGGAATTTTTTTATCGAAAAGAAAATACTCTGCAAGTTGAGTTATACAAAGATAGGCTTGGTGTTTTGGATTTTGATTAATTAAAAAATCAATAGCACCTTTTTTTAAATACTTTATATTCTCATCTAACAAATCGTATCCAATAATTTTAATATTTAAGTCAGGAAAATTTTTAACAGTTTTTGCAACACTGTATACTTTAGATGTGGTTACAAAAATACCCGAAATAGCGTTAGGGTTATTTAATAAATCATATAGTTTTTCATCTAAATCTGCTTGCTGTAAACTATAAGTTTTTAATTTGTAGTTACTATTAGGTACATGTTCTAAGTAATTTTTAAACCCCTTTTCTTTTAGTTGCATATGAATAGAATTATTAAAAACTTCATCAAGGTGAATAATTAAAATATCTCTATTTTTTGGCACAATCATTTCCATAAGTCTAGCAGCAATACGTCCGCTTTGTATTAAATCTTGCCCTACGTAGTTAGTAATGCCATTTAGTTCTAAGGGGTCGTTAATCGTACTAACAATAACATCGTTAGCATTGTATTTTTTTATAACCTCAATAGATTCTTTATGAAATACAGGCGTTATTAAAACAGCATCTGGTAATTGCTTCAGGACATCTTCGTTGACCTCTAAAAAAGAATCAGTATCTGCATGATTAAAAAAATAAGAATCAATTGTAATTCCAAAAGACTTATATTCATTAATAGCATCGTTAACACCATCTATACAAGGTTGCCAGTAAGGATCTATTTCTGGATTAGGCTGAATAACACAAATATGGTAATTCTTGGTATTTTTTAAGCTTCTAGCAATAAGATTTGGTTGATAATCAATTTCTTCTAACAACTTAGTTACCTTCTCCAAAGCTGCTTGAGAAACTTTACCCCGTTTATGAATAACTCTATCTACCGTTCCTTTAGATACTCCAGCTAATTCTGCAATATCTTTTATGGTGTACTTTTTCATGTAACACAAATATATATAAAATATAAATTAAAACATCAATGTGTTCGAACACATTTTTTGTGTAATTCCTTTTTTATTGACAAATTAATCTGTAAGTTTGTTCGTTTTTTGTTAGTATATTGTAACAAATAAATAAGTGAAATACAGAATGTAAAAAGATTGATTTGTGTTGATTCTATTAGAAAGCGAGTCTTAAATAATTATAAAAAAATAAAATGGAGAAACCCACACTTGTAATTTTAGCAGCTGGCATGGGAAGCCGCTATGGAGGTTTAAAACAAATGGATACGTTTACTCCAGAAGGAGATACCATTATTGATTTCTCAATTTATGATGCACTTCAAGCTGGGTTTGGAAAATTTGTTTTTATAATTCGAAAGAGTTTTGAAAAGGAATTCAAAAAAAATATTGAATATAAATTGCAAGGAAAAGCAGAAGTAGCTTATGTTTATCAAGAGCTTGAAAATGTTCCAAAAAAGTATATAAACCCAGAACGTGTAAAGCCATGGGGGACTGGTCATGCGCTTTTAATGGCAAAAGATGTTGTTAAAGAAAACTTCGCCATTATAAACGGGGATGACTTTTATGGAAAAGAAGCCTTCGAGGTTATGGCAAAATCTTTAATGACAAAAGATAAAACATCTTATGATTTTAATACCATGGCATACTTATTAAAGAATACGGTTTCAGAACATGGTTATGTATCAAGAGGGGAGTGTAAAGTTGATGAAAATGGGTTTTTAGCTGATGTAACCGAGCGTACCCATATTGAAAAAATTGATGGTAAATTAACCCGGAAAGACGATGATGGGAACTTTATTCCTATTGATGAAAACACGATTGTTTCAATGAATTTTTGGGGATTTACACCTAAATGTTTTAACTTCGGAAATCGTTTGTTTGAAGAGTTTTTAGAAGCTAACAAAACAAATTTAAAAGCAGAATTTTATATTCCTTCTGTTGTAAACGAAATATTAAAATCAGGAAAAGCAACAGTAGAAGTATTAAAATCTGATGCTAAATGGTTTGGAGTAACTTATAAAGAAGATAAGGAAATTGTTGAGAAAGCCATTAAGGAGCTAAAAATACAAGGTGTTTATCCAACAAAACTTTGGGAGTAATGACACAAGAGCAATTAAAATATAAGTTTAATCAATTTAAGCATGCTTCAGTATATAAGTCGCATAAAGAATTGATTTCAGGACATATAAACGATACGTATTTAATAGAAACAGAAGAAGAACCATATTATATTCTTCAACGCATTAATCATCTAGTTTTTAAAGATGTACCAGGTTTAATTTCAAATAAAGTAGGTGTAAGCAAGCACATTCATAAAAAACTATCGCATTTGGCACAAGACAAACTTAACCAAAGTGTATTAATGTTTGTTGAGACTAAAAAAGGGGATTATTATTATAAAGATGAAGATGGTAGTTATTGGAATGTTATGGTTTATATTAATGATAGTGTGACTTACGACATTGTAACAAATAAAGAAGTAGCTTACGAAGGCGGTAAATTAGCAGGAGATTTTTTAAATTTAACTAGCGATTTTGATGCTTCGGTTTTAACTGAAGTAATTCCAAAATTTCATGATATGTCATTTCGTTTTTGGCAATTTGAAGAGGCTTTAAAAGTGGCATCTAAAGAGCGGTTAGAAGAAGCAAAAGAATATATAGATAGGGTTAATACGCTCAAAGAAGAAATGCACATTATCCAAAATTTAAAAGAATCTGGAAAAATAAAATTAAGAGTTACTCATAATGATACCAAAATATCTAACGCCTTATTTGATAAAAACAATAAAGGGTTATGTATGATTGATACCGATACCGTTATGCCGGGAGTGGTACATTACGATTTTGGTGATGCTATAAGAACCATTTGCAATTCGGCAGCCGAAGATGAAACTAATTTAGATTTGGTTAACTTTAATGTAGAGTATTACAAAGCTTATAAGAAGGGTTTTTTAGAAAAAGTAGAATCGGCATTGTCTCCGTTAGAGATTGAAACATTGCCTTTAGCTGCAAAAACAATGATTTTTATTATGGCAATACGTTTTTTAACCGATTTTTTAAATGGTGATGTGTATTATAAAATAAAGTATCCAGAACATAATTTGGATAGAGCAAAAAACCAATTTAAACTTATAGATAGTATGGTTGCTCAAATGGAAGTAGCACATTAAAATGAAAAGCTTAAGATTAATAATTAATTTTAAAAAAATAAACACTAACAAAAACTAATAATTATGACACAATCAACCAATAGTACTAATAAAATAGCAATTGCTGTTATAGCTGGTATGTTTGCCATATTCGGATTTGTAACTTGGATAAACGGTGCTTTAATTCCTTTTATGAAAACCTTAAATGAATTAACAGAGGCTCAATCTTATTTAGTTGCATCTGCTTCATACATCTCTTTTGTTGTTATGGCGTTACCAGCATCATATATAATTAATAAAATAGGATATAAAAAGGGAATGTCTTTAGGTTTAATGGTTATGGCTATAGGAGCTTTGGTGTTTATCCCTGCAGCTGAAGCAAGAACTTATTGGGTGTTTTTAACAGCTATTTTTATACAAGGAGCTGGAATGACTATATGCCAAACTGCTGCAAATCCATATATAACAATTTTAGGCCCAATAGAGAGTGGCGCTAAACGTATGTCTATAATGGGTATAGCTAATAAAACAGCAGGTGCAATAGGGTCTTTGATTTTTGGAGCCTTATTACTGTCTGGAATTGATGACGTTAAAGCAAAAATAGGATCGGTTTCAGATGCAGAAAAGGGGCAATTATTAGATTCTATGGCAGATAGTGTATTTACACCCTATATAGTAATGGCTATTGTATTATTTGTTTTTGGAATTTTAATTAGAAAAGCACCTTTACCTCATGTTGAAGCTGAAGAAACTGAAGAAATAAATAATGGAGAAACGACTAAAACAAGCATTTTTCAATTTCCCCATTTATGGTTAGGTGTTTTTACGTTATTTGTTTATGTTGGAGCAGAGGTTATAGCCGGAGATACAATTATAGCTTACGGAATATCCTTAGGGTTTTCTGCTGCAGACGCAAAATTCTTCACAACATTTACACTGTTAGCAATGGTAGCGACTTATGCTTTAGGAGCCTTTTTAATACCAAAATACTTAAAACAGGGTACTGCATTAAAAATCAGTGCCGTTTTAGGAATTATTTTTAGTATTTGCATATTGTACACCTCAGGATTTACCTCTGTGCTATTTGTTGCTGCATTAGGTATAGCAAATGCACTAGTGTGGCCAGCAATATGGCCTTTAACATTAGATGGCTTAGGTAAGTTTACTAAAACAGCATCAGCATTATTAATAATGGCAATTGCAGGTGGGGCTATTATACCACCATTATATGGAAGATTAGTAGATGCTAACAAACACGAATTAATAACTAGTGGTATTGCTGAAGCTGATGCAGCAGCAACTGCTGCAACTGGCAGTTATTGGATTTTAATTCCATGTTATGCAATTATATTATTCTTTGCTTTGTGGGGACATAAAATTAAAAGTTGGAAAAAAAATTAGTTAGTAAAAGAATGTAGTTAATCAATTCATAAAACATTAATTAAAGTAGAGATTTGTTAGTATAATGAGTAAGGTTTATAAATGGGGAATTATTGGTTGTGGCAATGTTACTGAGCTTAAAAGTGGTCCAGCTTATCAAAAGATAGAAGGATTTGAGTTGCATGCTGTCATGCGTCGTAATATTGAAAAAGCTAAAGATTACGCCGCTAGACACAATGTACCTAAGTTTTATAACGATGCAAATGAATTGATTAACGACTCAGAAATTGATGCCATATATATTGCAACACCACCAGATTCTCATACTTATTATGCATTAAAAGTTGCTGAAGCAGGAAAAGTATGTTGTATAGAAAAACCTATGGCACCAACTTATAAAGAATGCTTATTAATTAATAGTGCATTCAAAGAAAAGAAAATACCATTGTTTGTTGCTTATTATAGGCGATCACTTCCTAGGTTTAAACAAATTAAATCGTGGCTTGAAGACAATAAAATTGGGAAAGTAAGGCATATAAATTGGCATTTAAGTAAACCAGCAAACGATATCGATTTATCTAAAATATATAATTGGCGTACAGATATTAAAATTGCTCATGGAGGTTATTTTGATGATTTAGCATCTCATGGTATAGATTTATTTATTCACTTATTAGGTAACATAAAAAAAGCCAATGGAATAGCTATTAACCAGCAAGGTTTATACACAGCTATGGATGCTATTACAGGGAGTTGGATTCATGAATCTGGAGTGACTGGTTCTGGCAGTTGGAATTTTGGAACAGAAAAAAGAGAAGATTATGTTCAGATTTATGGTGAAGAAGGGAAAATAAGTTTTTCTGTTTTTGGTGAAATTCCAATAGTATTAGAACGCGGAACACATATTGAAAGTTTGAATATCAAAAACCCAGAAAATATTCAATTTTTTCATGTTCAAAATATGAAAAATCATTTATCAGAAAACATAGAGCACCCATCAACAGGGAAAACAGCAATACATACCACATGGGTATTAGAAAATATTTTACAAAACAATAATTAAAGTTTAAAACAATAATAATGTTAAAAAGTAGTATAGACAAAGCAACGGGTTTCGAAAAACGATTTGAAAATATTGGTACCGTAGTTTACGAAAATTCAACTACAGCATCAAAGGCAGTTGCTAAAGAAATAGCAGACCTTATTAAAGTAAAGCACTCTCAAAAACAACCTTGTATATTAGGTTTAGCAACAGGTTCTTCTCCAAAGGGGTTATATGCTGAATTAGTACGTTTACATAAAGAAGAAGGTTTAAGCTTTAAAAATGTAATATCATTCAATTTAGATGAATATTATCCAATGGAACCTGACTCTGTAAACAGTTATGTTCGTTTTATGAAAGAACAATTATTTAACCATGTAGATATATTACCAGAAAACTATCATATCCCAGATGGAACTTTAGCTAAAGAAGATATTAGAAGTTACTGTGACGACTACGAAGCTAAAATTAAAGCATTAGGAGGTTTAGATTTACAGATATTAGGTATTGGAGGTAATGGACATATAGGTTTTAACGAGTCTGGTTCACTCCAAAACTCTAAAACACGTTTAGTTGCTCTAGATCATATAACAAGAGTTGCTGCTAGTGGTGATTTTTCAGGTTTAGATAACACACCTAGAACAGCAATAACCTTAGGTGTTAAAAAGATAATGGAAGCTAAAAGAGTAATCCTTTTGGCTTGGGGGGAAAGAAAATCTAATATCATTAAAGCTTCAGTTGAAGAGGAGGTTACTAGTCGTGTACCAGCATCTTATTTGCAAGAGCATAATAATGCCACTTTTGTTTTAGATCAAGCAGCGGCATCAAAATTAACAAGGATTAATACACCATGGTTAGTTGAAAAAATTGTTTGGACAGATAAACACATTAGAAAAGCGGTATTAAGTTTAGCTCTTCATTTAAAGAAGCCTATTTTAATGTTAACAGATGCTGATTATATCGAAAACGGTATGAGTGATTTATTAGCAGATTCTGGACCAGCTTACGATATTAATATTAAAATATTTAATAAATTACAAAATACCATTACTGGATGGCCTGGAGGTAAACCAAATGCAGATGATAGTAAACGACCAGAGCGTGCAGAACCAGCAAAAAAACGTGTGATTATTTTTAGCCCGCATCCAGATGATGATATTATTAGTATGGGAGGCACATTTAAAAGGTTACATGAGCAAGGACATGAAGTGCATGTAGGTTATCAAACATCTGGTAACATTGCTGTTGCAGATGATGAGGCTCTCCGTTTTGCTAGTTTTGTTTGTGATTACAATGATAAATTTGGAATTGAAAGTACAGAAGCAGAAGATATTTATAAAAGAGCAGCAACTTTTCTGAAAAACAAAAAATCTAGCGAAATAGATACTCCAGAAGTTAGGTATATTAAAGGATTAATTAGAAAAGGTGAAGCAAGAGCTACTTGTCATTTTGTTGGTATCCCAGATGAACAAATTCATTTTATGGAATTACCTTTTTACGAAACAGGAACTATTGAGAAAAGTCCAATAGGTGAAGAAGATATTAAAATAACAATGGATCTTATTGAAAAAGTGAAGCCTCACCAAATATATGCAGCAGGCGATTTAGCCGATCCACACGGTACGCATAAAGTGTGTTTAGATGCTATTTTTGCAGCAGTTAGAAATTTAAAACCTAAGAAATTCATGAAAGATTGTTGGGTTTGGTTATATAGAGGTGCATGGCAAGAATGGGGAATTGATGAGATAGAAATGGCAGTTCCAATGGGGCCAGATCAAGTATTAGAGAAAAGAAAAGGGATTTTCAAACATCAATCACAAAAAGATGGTGTTGTGTTTCAAGGTGCAGACAGTAGAGAGTTCTGGCAACGCGCAGAAGATAGAAACAAAGAAACAGCAGGTTTATACGATGAATTAGGGTTGTCTCATTATGCAGCTATGGAAGCTTTTGTGAGATGGGAGTTTTAATACGTATTTAAGTTTGTATATGAATTAAAAATAACAAAATAAGCCATGAGTAATTATCACATAAAACATTTAGAGGAATACTATCAAGTTTATAGAAAATCTGTTCGCGAGCCCGAAAATTTCTGGGAAGAAGTCGCTGAAGAGCATTTTATGTGGCAAAAAAAGTGGGATAATGTTTTAAGCTGGGATTTTAATAAACCGGAAGTAAAGTGGTTTGAAGGTGCAGAGCTTAATATTACAGAAAACTGTATAGACAGGCATCTAGCAACACGAGGCGATAAAACTGCTATTTTATTTGAGCCTAACGATCCAAAAGAACCCGCAGAACATATTACCTATAATAAGTTGCACGAAAGGGTTAATAAATTAGCAAATGTTTTAAAAAGCCAAGGAGTAAAAAAAGGAGATAGAGTGTGTATTTATTTACCAATGATTCCAGAATTGGCAATTTCACTTTTGGCTTGTGCTAGAATAGGGGCGATACATTCAGTGGTATTTGCAGGATTTTCTGCGACAGCATTATCAACAAGAATTAATGATAGCGATTGTAAAATGATAATAACTAGTGATGGTTCTTATCGAGGTGCAAAAACGATTGATTTAAAAGGTATTGTAGATGAGGCATTAGAAAGTTGTCCAGGTGTAAATAATGTTTTAGTCGCAAAGCGAATTCACTCAGATATACAAATGAAACCTGGTCGTGATCAATGGTTACAACCATTATTAAATGAAGCATCAAGCATATGTGAAATCGAAGTGATGAAAGCTGAAGACCCTTTATTTATTTTATATACTTCGGGGTCAACAGGACAACCTAAAGGGATGGTACACACTACAGGAGGTTATATGGTTTATACGGCGTATACATTTAAAAACGTATTTCAATATAGAGAAAATGATGTGTATTGGTGTACAGCAGATATAGGTTGGATTACTGGACATAGCTATATAGTTTACGGTCCTTTAGCTAATGGAGCAACAACTGTTATGTTTGAAGGCGTACCAAGCTATCCAGATTTTGGTCGTTTTTGGGAGATTGTTGAAAAACACAAAGTAAATCAATTTTACACAGCACCAACCGCCATTCGTGCTTTAGCAAAACAAGGTATGGAATTGGTTGATAAATACGATTTATCGTCTATAAAAGTTTTAGGGTCTGTTGGAGAACCTATAAACGAAGAAGCGTGGCATTGGTACAATGATAATATTGGAAAAAAGAAAAGCCCGATAGTAGATACTTGGTGGCAAACTGAAACTGGTGGCATCATGATTACACCAATACCATTTGTAACGCCAACGAAACCTACTTATGCAACGTTACCATTTATTGGCATTCAACCTGCTTTAATGGATGAAGATGGAGAAGAATTAAAAGGAAATCAAGTGGATGGACGATTGTGTATTAAATTTCCATGGCCAGCTATGGCTCGTACTATTTGGGGTAACCACCAACGCTATAAAGACACCTATTTTTCAGCTTACGAAAATAAATACTTTACTGGTGATGGAGCGTTAAGAGACGAAGTTGGTTATTACAGAATTACAGGTAGAGTAGACGATGTTATTATAGTTTCTGGACATAACTTAGGTACAGCACCAATTGAAGATGCTATAAACGAACATCCAGCAGTAGCAGAATCTGCTATTGTAGGTTTTCCACATGATGTAAAAGGAAACGCCCTGTATGGTTATGTAATTTTAAAAGATGTAGGAGAAAGTCGAGATCAAGACAATTTGCGAAATGAAATAAATCAAATTATAACAGAACATATAGGTCCTATAGCAAAGCTTGATAAAATACAGTTTACTAGTGGTTTGCCAAAAACACGTTCGGGAAAAATTATGCGTCGTATTTTGCGTAAAATAGCATGTAACGAAACTAGTAATTTAGGAGATACCTCAACATTACTTAATCCAGAAGTAGTACAGGAAATAATGGATAATGTGTTGTAAATTATACAACAAACTTTTAAAAATTTTACATGCTAGAAAAAAAATAAATAAAAAACCCAAGATTTTATCTTGGGTTTTTACTTTGTAGCGAGAGGGGGGCACGATCCCCCGACCTCCGGGTTATGAAAATTCACAATCGAATATCAAAATAAGCTAAAACAATTGAAAATGAATGAATTAAGTGTTTTTTAATATCGTTTAAAACCAAAAAATGTTGTACCTATGTTGTACCCAAATTTTGTATCTTTATAATCAAGATAAAAATATGGCAACAGTTCAGGTAGTTTTACGAAAAAAAAAGAATGCCCAAAATTTATATCCAGTAACCATTCGAATAACAAAGGATAGAAAAACATCCTTTATTTCTACTGGTCAATATATAGATATAAAGTTTTGGGATGTTCAAAATAGGAGAGTTAAAAAATCTCACCCTAATGCTTCTCGCCTAAATCTTTTGATATTGAAAAAGCTTGCTCAAGCTAATGATAAACTATTAGACTCAGAAATTACTGAAGATTATATTTCTGCATCTCAGGTAAGTGAAAGCGTTAAAGGAAAGGATAAAATAGATTTTTTTAGTTTAGCAGATTTAGATCTTGAAAATTTAAAGAGTGCGGAAAAACACTCGCAGTACTTGACACAAAAGGGGAGAGTTAGAAAGTTTAAAAAGTTTGTTGGTAAGGATGTCCTACCTTTTAAGGAAATAACAATTTTTTTGCTGAAAAATTTTGAAAGTTATATTCTCAATCAGGAGAAAAGAAAACCGAGGACAGCCATAAACTACATGATATTGATTAGAAAAATCTATAACCTTGCCATTTCTGAAGGTTTGGCAGAGCATAGTAATTATCCATTTGGTAAGGGAAAAATTCAAATTCGGATCCCAGAATCAGATAAAGTAGGTTTGTCCATTGAAGAAGTAAAAATGCTTGAAAATGCCAGTGATTTAACAGTTGCGCAACAGAATGCTATTAATGTGTGGTTAACTAGTTTTTATTTTGCAGGGATAAGGGTAAGTGACGTTTTACAATTAAGAAAGTCTGATTTTAAGGATGGCAGGTTATTATATAGAATGAATAAAAACCAAAAAGTAGTCTCTCTAAAAGTGCCAGAAAAGGCCAAGACTATATTGGAATTGTATAAAGAACCTACTCTTGGCAATAATGACTTAATTTTTACTTATTTAAGAGGGACGAACTTTAGTGATGCAAAAGAGTTGTTAACCAGAATAAAAACATCAACTAGAACGCTAAATAGAAGGTTGGAATTGGTAGCTAAGCAATTGAAAATAGATAAGAAGCTAAGCATGCATATAGCACGACATAGTTTCGGAAATATATCTGGAGATAAGATTCCTATTCAAATGCTACAAAAGCTATATCGCCATTCTTCTATTACAACTACAATTGCTTATCAATCTAGTTTTATGAAAAAAGATACAGATGATGCTCTTGACAAGGTGATTAACTTTTAAAAAATTAAAATTTTTGTTGATAATCAGACTAACCCATAAGCAAACTTTCCAGTTCCTTCATATTGGAATTATGCTTTTCCGGGTTACTTTCCTTAAGTGCTAGCAAGTTTTGAAACTTCCATTGTATGGCTGGAAACTTTTCAAAATCATAAACACTCCAATCAGGAGAAGCCTTTTCAAAATTTATAATAAAATTTTTATCACTTTCGGTTAGCCCTTCTCGTACAACTTTAATTAGTTTTTCACGAGTTTGCTCAAAATCCGTATACGAAAAAGGTTTTTCTGTCATACCCATAAATTGGTTTGCAAAAGCTTGTTCTTGATTTATCAAATTAGGAAATAATACTTCTTTAATAGGCCTTTTACTGCTCAGCAATGTGAAGATAAAACCTTCTTTTATTTCTTGTGTAAATCCTTCATTTTCTAGCAAATCCTTTACATCAAATAAATCTCTTGGATGTTGTCTATCCAACGCAGCAACTATTTTTCCACCATACAACTGTCCAAAAGAGACTCCTTGAATTGAACAAAAGGCATCGAAATCTTCTTGCGCTTTATCGCATAAAACCAAACTACTAGTGTCACCAATCAAACCTCTGACACCTTGATTTACTTCAATTTTAATTAAAGCATCTTTATTACTTATTTGTAATTTTAGTTTGTCTTTTTCATGTACTACCAATAAATTTGGAAAAATTATATTCAGGCGTTTCTTTATTTCTCCTAAGGCACTATTAATATGAGTAAAAGAAGTTGTTCTATCTTCAATAGGTATATAGGTTAAGTCAATATCAACTGACAGCCTAGACATATCCCTTATAAATAAATTGATAGCCGTTCCACCATGAAGAGCAAAAGACTTTTCTTTTGCTACTTCAGGAATCACACTTAAAAGTAAACGCACTTGATTCTTATAATTATTCATCCACCAAATTTTTAGGAATCGTTATTTTATACTCTGGATCATACACACCATCAACAACGATTTGTCGCTTCCCTTTTCCCATGTCAATATTCTCAACCTTTACAAATTCCAGCCACGGATGGCGACATTTATTAGCTAGATATAAGAACAATCGTTTTACTTTTATGGATGTACAAGCTTCTAGCAGTTGTTGCACTTGATTAGGACGTAAATTATTCAAACCTTCCATGAGTTCATAACATTCTTTTAAATCTTGCTTTTTAGGAGCCAAATACAAGCACTCCATTATGGCTCTTGCTGCGCCTGATACTTTTATAGAAAATCCATTAACTTCTATTTCTGTCAAACCAAAATCAGCAGGCAAAAATGACGTAGAATAATAATTTATCTCCATACCCCAATTATAATTTTTCAACCAAGAAGGGATGCGCTCATGTTCATTTCCAAAAAGTGTAAACTGCTGTCTTGAAAATTCTAGATAATGAGCCTTTCCTAAAAGATTTAAAGCCGATTTACCACCTGGATGCACACCGAGCTTACCTTGTGATTGCAAAGCAAATACTGCTCCTTCAATGGTTGCAGTGTCACCGCTTTTTACAAAAGCTCCATTATTTAAAGGGGTTATCCAATTACTCTTTTTATATCTGCTCAATAACTGATGTGAATACCCATTTGCTACCAACCATGAAGTAAGGTAAACAGCATTTTGTGGCCAACCTCGTAAAAGATAGTTTATTTTATGTTCTTTTTCTAAACTCAAAGTATAGTTTTAAGTAAAAATATAAACCAAATATAAAAATTAGTTTATAATTATAGCTATTTATAAATTAAAAGTTTAGTTTTTATATTAAATTTAAACCATATTCGAATATGACATTATTTATTTTACAACAGAATACTGATAGTCAAAACCATTTTATGGAAAGAGGTTTTTGTTACAGAAAAAAATGTACATTATTAATTGTTTTAAAACTGAATTAAGATGTTTAAACCTCCCCAAATAAATTCTGATTACTTTCTTATTGTAAATTACGAAAAGCCCTTATTAACTGCTGTCGTTTCAAGTTACAAAAACAATGTTGGATATTATGTTCCAACTTTTGAGTTTGCTGAAGTTACTTCAAATGCAAAGGATTTTGATGAAACAAAACTAGGTGATGGAGAAATTGATGAACATTATATAAGTAGGGTTAGGTCTCAAGAATTCAACATTAAAGTACACAACTCACTAAAACGATTAAGGGGATGCAAATATTTAATTATTATCGGTCTATCCAAAAATCAAATAAGTTATTTAGATTTTTTAAATGATTACAATACAATATATGTGGATACGATTGAGGAAGTAGACTTTACCCTAAGCCATTTGGTTGAAAAATCAGGTTATCTTCCTTGTAATAGAAGCAATGCTTATGATGCTCTATATGTGTCAATAGAGAATAACTTAATGCTTCAAATCGATGAAAGCGCAGGAGATATAGTATTTGATGATTCTAATAAAAGGGGAGTCATAGTAGTAGATAGAGTTGATAATTCTACATTGCCTTTAGCGATAAGCTATGCAACAGCTGTAAATGCTAATTTAAAATTAATAGATTCACCTGATGTTGATAAATCAAAATATAGAATACTTATACAAAAGTGGAAAGAGAAAGCATCTGAAGGAATTGAAGACCAAGCTGCTTTTAACGATTTAAGTGCACTAATATACCCATCGCTTGAACATATTGATTTTTTGAAATATGAATTCGCAACTGTCTAATCCTAAATAAAAGACACAGAATCAAATATATTTATATTGATCATGGCTACTGTTTTTTATCTGAGTGTTCCTTATTCACAAATTGAAAACCACGTAATGCTGTGAACTTTGAAAATAGCCCTTTTTGAAATAAGTACAGTGAAGGAATAACAATAAATTACTTATCCAATTGCTTATTATCCTTATTTTGCCTAAACTCTGTGGGGGTCATATCTTTTTTTTCTTTGAAAACTTTGCTGAAATAGCGTGGAGAAGAAAAACCTAAATCGATTGCAATTTCGGTTATATTTTCCTCAGAATATAGTAAAAGGTTAGTCGCTTTCTCTATACGCATTTGAGTAACATAATCCATTGTGCTAATTCCAGTAAGAGCCTTGACCTTAAGCGATAATGAAGCCCTACTAATAAACATTTTATCTGTAAGGAATTTTAGATTTAATTTATTATTGCTTATATTTTCTGCTATTATATTATTTAGCTTTAATAAAAATTGCTCATCCACATTACTGATTGTTGTTTCTTCTGGGGCAATCATTGATAGCATATTATTTTCGTACCTAGACCTTACATTTGCTCTGTCTCTCAGTTGATTTCGAATAATCGTTAACAGAAATTCAATATCGAAAGGTTTTGATAGATATGCGTTCGCTCCTAATTTATACCCACGTAAGGTGTTATCCGCATCATTGAATGCAGTAAGTAAAATGATGGGAATATGACTAATATCAATATCTTTTTTAACATTTAGACAGAGATCAAAACCGTTCATTTTGTTCATCATAACATCACTGATAATAATATCTGGATGATATTGTTTTATTATAGTCAAAGCCTCAACCCCATCTTTAGCAATGTATGTATGCTTAAAATTCTCTTTTAAGCTATCTTTTATAAAACTTCTCAACTCTGGTTGATCTTCTACAATTATGATTGAATAGGGTTTTGTGTCAAAATATTCTGTTTTCTGATAATTTATATCTGAAGTGTTAAGTGCCATTGCCTCTGAATGACTTGCAATAACATTAGTTATTTGGGTAGGGAGTTCGAAATAAAATGTAGCGCCTTGTCCTATTTCATTTTTCTTTGCACCAATAACACCTCCATGCAGCTCTATTAGGGATTTAGAGTAAGAAAGGCCTATTCCGCTACCGTAAATATTATGGGACCCTTGATAAAAATCCGTAAATAGATTATTGAGATCCACACCGTCCAATCCGATACCCTGATCCTTTATGGAAACTATAACTTTATTTTCAAATTTTCTTGTAGACAGAACTACTTCAGTGTCTTCAATGGAGAATTTTAGTGCATTAGTTAACAGATTAGAAAGGACGGTTTTACACTTAGTTTTATCAAAAGGCACCTCATCTATTGATTGATCAAAGTCATATACAATCTGGGTTCTATGTACACGAAATTCGTGTTTAAAGTCATTTGCAACAGAATGAATCCAATTGTTTAGTTGATGAGGTTTCACATTAAGAGTCTCTTTGCCCACTTCTATTTTACGAATATCAAGAAGCGTATTGACAATATTCTTCATCTGTTTTACCTGTCTGAAGATGCTTTCAAGTTTTAAATTTAGTGACTCACTCGTTTTTTCAAATTTCAATAACCGCTCAAGTGGTGCATAAATAAGAGTAAGAGGTGTGCGAAGTTCGTGGCTGATATTTGTAAAGAACTGAACCTTGTCCTCATATGTTTTTTGCTTAATTTTTGCTATTTCCCATAACTGCTTTTTCCTTTTATTCTTTATGATAGATGAAGAAATAAAGAAGATAACAGCAAGAAGTACAAACAAAGTGGAAAGGATAAACCAAGCGCTTTGCCACCAAGCGGGAGTAACCGTAATGCCTAGTAATTCTGTGGGTTCTGTCCAGCCACCATTATTTGAATCACTGGAGACAAAAATAATATATTCTCCCACGGGCAATGAATAAATGGACAAAGTATGATCATAAGTCTCTATATTATTGCCGTTCAATCCACGGATATTATATCGGAATATATTTTTCTGAAACATATCTTTCCCCCTTACAATGACCTTTAAAGATAAAGAAGTAAAGTTCCAAGGTATCTTTATTTTATGGATTGCTTCGGTTATGTTATCTGCAACCGACACACCATTCAACATGACATCCATTAGCGTTACATTTGCTGATAAAGTGGTATTGAATGGGATATCCTTATCAATTTTACACAATCCTGTTGTTCCTCCCATATAAATGTCTCCTTCGCGGGAGAGCAGGTGTGCTTGACCAATATATTCATTGTGTGCAATACCATCAGACCCATTAAGAATTGTAAAGTAATTCTGATCTGATTTATAGGTATAAAGCATATTATTGGCACCTATCCACAGCCTTTCATGTTCATCAAAAACCAAGGAGTTGACCCCGTCAAAAAGTGTCGTCTCAATTTTATTTGTCGTATTATTTGTTGGATCTATGCAAACTATTCCTGAGGTGGTTCCTATCCAGAATCGCCCCTGTTTGTCTCGACAGGCATCTTTAATATAGACGAGAACATCTGGGGTGTAAAGGGTTTTAAATTGATTTGTTTGTCTATCAAGTTCAAATAGTTCTTCATGTGTAATAAAATAAGTTTTGGTACTATCTGATGCTATTTCTACTGGAGAACTGGAATTATATTCTATACCTTTGGAGGCTAGCTTAGTGAACGTCTTTTTTCGTATGTTATAAACATAAATATGGTTTCCATTTATTAGAATTTCGTCTTCAGCATATTTACTAATATTAATTAAAAATCCTGAAGCACTGTTCTTTCTGTTTTCCTCTGGATTAACAATAATAAAGGGGCGATAGCTTCCAGTTTGTTTATTAAAGATAACAAGACCTTCAGAAAAGAGGGATAATAGTAATTCGTGATCGCTATAATTAACCATGGATGACACTTTATCCCCTTTAGTCAATGGATAATGTTTAAATGTATTTGTAGCAGGGTCAAAAAGGTTAATCCCACCTCCATCTGTGCCTATCCATATTTTCCCATTCTCATCTTCAAGTAGACTTAATACAGCTTTGTTGCTTAGTCCATATGGGTTTCCAAAGGGTGCGTTCTGAAACCTATAGGTAAAGGTGTTTTTAATTCTTAATAACCCATCCATAACCGTTCCAATCCACATATTGTTTTGTAAGTCGTTATATAAACAGAATATTGAGTTTGTAGGAATTGAATTGATATCATCAGGTACATTTTTTATGGCGCTAAATGTAAAATCCTTAAGGGAAAGAATATTGATGCCTCCACCATCAGTGGCAACCCACAGCTCCCCATTTTTTTCTTCAAAGTCTAGTACAATATCATTTGTTAAAGGTGAATTTTTTGTAGAGAAGTGGTGTAAAAGTTTCCAATTGGAAGAATAGCAAAATACCCCTTTGCCGTAGGCTGTTAGCCAAATGCGTTGTTGGGAATCAACAAATATATTTACATAATCCGGATCGTTTAAAGAATCTATTTTCCGAATTTCTTTATTTTTGATATCGTAGAGGTACATTCCACGCCATCGACTATTCGCAAGTATTGTGTTTTCATTTAAGTAAACGAGTTGCTCAAATTGGATATTTGCATTGCCAGGCATTTTTATTTGGAGCGGCTTTAGTATGTTGACTTTATAGAAGAATTTATAAAGTATCCCTCCCTTTCCAGCGAATAGAACCCCGTCATCCATCAGTAAACAGGAAAATGCCTGGAAAGGCTCGTCTTGAAAATAGATGCGTTTAAATTTTTTGTTCTTCCTATCGTAAAGCGCTAAACCCCTACTTGTAGCGACCCATAAATTAAGTGAGGCATCTTCTGCAATGAAAACAATATCATTGCTGGGGAGTGAATTGACATCTTCTTTATCATAAGAAAACCCTTTTAATTCATAACCATCAAAACGGTTTAGTCCACCTTGTGTTCCTATCCACAAATTACCTCGATGATCATTTAAAATACACTTTACCTTGGATTGTAATAAGCCTTCTTTAATAGAGATTTGCTTAATACTATAGTTAGGCTTTCCAAAACACTTTAAATTAATAAAGATTAATAAGATTACCAATGACGATATTCTTATAAAAATTAAACCTTTAAACATAATGGTGTATTTGTCGATGATTCTTCAAAAATAAACCTTTTATTTAGTTATACCCTTTATGTAAAAGTATAAAATATATCAAAAGATTATAACAAACATCTAAATATATTGACACTTTCTAACAGAACACAAAAGTTTAATCTCTTTTTTAATTTTTTCATATTTCTAACTTCTACTTACATATTGACATACCAAATTTTATCCAAATCTACCAAGATGTGTATCGATAATTTTTGAATTTATCCTATCCGCATTGTAATATTTTCATAGTCTAGCAAATCTAGAATCTTCCTACTTATCATATTTATCAAGTGCTCAACAAGACCTGTTTTGGCATGAATTAGCAGATTTTAGACTTTTATTAGCAGATACTAGACATTGAAACTGAAAAAGAAACCGAACATTGTCATTCGAAATAGGGTTTATGTTTATGCTTACCCTCAATTCGGAACTATTAATTATTAACCAAATATCTATAATTATTTATTTATGGAAAGTTTAAAAGATTTTAAGATTTGCTTTCTTTTAATTGTTTCGCTACTTACTTCTTCTTTGTATGCCCAAACAGGAACAAAGGAAACTATACAGGTGAAAGGAAGGATTGTTGATTTATCAAATGAAGGAGCTGCTGGCGCTACTATACTAATAAAAGGCACGTCTCAGGGGACTTCTACCGACTTTGATGGTAATTATTCAATCAATGTTGAAAGTAAAGAAGCAATACTAGTTATCTCCTATGTTGGTTTTGTTACACAAGAAATTGTTGTTGGAGATAAAAAAATTATTAATGTTGTTTTAAGTGAAGACACGGAAATGCTTGATGATATTGTTGTAATCGCATATGGTGCAAAAACCAAGGCTACTGTTACAGGTGCGCTATCAACAATATCAAACAAAGAATTGACAAGGTTGCCAGTATCTAGTGTAACCAATATTTTAGGAGGTAGTCTTCCTGGTGTGGCTTCAGTTCAAAGTAGTGGGCAACCAGGTAAAGATGCTGCAACAATTTATGTTCGTGGAGCAGGATCATTAAGTAATGGAAGGTCTAAGCCATTAATTTTAGTAGATGGTGTTGAGCGTGATTTCTCCCTAATTGATCCTAATGAAATTGAATCTATTTCTGTTCTTAAAGATGCATCTTCTACAGCGGTTTTTGGGGTACGAGGTGCCAATGGTGTTGTTCTAGTAACTACGCGTAGAGGTAGAGTTGGAGAGCCAACTATATCTTTTAGTTCCTCTGTTGGATTCCAACAGCCAATCTCTTTAGTTTCGCAAGCGAGTAGTTATGAGTATGCTAAGTTTTGGAATATTAAAAAGGAGGCCGATAATGTTGCCGATCAAAGATTATATTTTACGAGAGAGGCGATTGAAGCATATAGAACAGGTTCTGATCCTATAATTCGCCCAAATATAAGTTGGAAGGATTATATGTTTCATGATTTATCGATGCAACAAAAAAACAATGTTAACGTATCTGGAGGTACCGAAAAGGTAAAGTACTTTGTATCATTTGGGCATTTATTTCAAAATGGATTGCTAAAACAATTTGAATCACTACCCTATGATAACAATTATAAGTATAATCGTTATAATTATCGTGCAAATATTGATGTAGCGCTTACTCCAACCACCACTATGAAATTAAATATTGGTGGTTATACGGGAAAGACTAATGAACCGCGAACCATAGAGTCAACAGATAATCCATGGGTCATCGCAACGGTTTGGGCATTACCTTTTGGAGGGCCTGGAATTATTGATGGTAAACGAACACTGCTACCAGGTGAAATGTTTCCGCTAGAAGGAGAAAGAGTTCGAGACGGACTGTTCACATTTTATGGATTGGGATATAATGAAACATCTAATACCCAACTTAATTTTGATTTAGATATCACTCAGAAATTAGATGTCTTAACTAAAGGTTTAAGTGCTTCTGTTAAAGGGGCATATGATAATAACTTCACTCTTAATAAGTACCGTGCAGGGGGAAGTGTAGAAGCTCAAATTGCAAGTTACAAATCGTTTTTGGATGATAATACAAAACCAATGACAGATCCAGATTATGATAAAACGATTGTTTATAGACCAGATCCATATGTGCCAGATACACCTCTTACGTATGCAGAGGATTATGGACGCGACCGTAATTGGTATCTAGAAGCACGAATAAATTATAAACGTTCGTTTGGAGATCATACTGTTAGCGGCTTGGCTTTATACAACCAAAACCGTAACTATTATCCAAATAGTTATCAATATTTACCAGCCAATTATGTAGGTCTGGTAGGACGCGCAACATACGACTACAAAAAGAAATACATTTTAGATTTGAATGTAGGATATAATGGATCGGAAAATTTTGCTCCGGGCAAAACACGTTATGGCTTATTTCCTGCTATATCTGGAGCTTGGGTAGCTACAAATGAAAACTTTATGAGAAATCAAAAAGCAATTCATTACTTAAAACTAAGAGCCTCATGGGGCCGTGTTGGTAGTGACGGAGGAATTAATAGCCGTTTCCTTTATATGCCAGGTATCTGGAACCCAAGTGGGTCATATAGTTTTGGGGTAAACAACCCGATTAACCAACAAGGGTTTGGTCTTGGGCTTGCAGGTAATGATCTAGTAACCTGGGAAACAGCTGAGAAGCAAAACTATGGTATCGATTTGGAGTTGTTTAACGGAAACTTAACTATAAATGCAGATTACTTTACAGAACATCGTGAAGGAATTTTGATTCCTCCAAGAAGAATCCCTTCAGTTATCGCAACCTCATTATCCGATTTAAATATTGGAATTGTAGATAATAAAGGATATGAACTGGCAATAGGCTGGAAGGATGAGATTTCAAATAATTTCAGTTATCACATCAACGCAAACGTGTCTTATGCAAAAAATAAGATTATTTATATGGATGAAGTTCCTAATACATATGATTATATGAACGCAACAGGGCATTCCACTGATCGTTATTCAGATGTTTACAAATACGAACGATTATACCAATACAGTGACTTTGATCAAGATGCTGATGGAAACCTAACTTTAAAGAGTGAGTTTGCTCAGCCTTTTGTGAATGTATATCCAGGAGATGCCATGTATGCTGATTTAAATGGTGATAATATTGTGAATGGAGATGATAAAATGGCCTATGGATATTCCACTAGACCAGAATACTTTTTCGGGTCAAATATCGGCTTCGAATGGAAGAATTTTAGTGTCTCAACGCAATGGATAGGTGCAACCCATGTTAACAAAATGTATGAAATTGAATATCGTATACCTTTTACAAATGCTGGAGTACGTGGATTGCTAGACTATTTCGTTGATGAAAGTTGGACGCCTGAAAATCAATTAGGAGCAACATTGCCTAGAGCCGCAGAAACGTCAGAATCATGGAACTCACAGGCCTCTACTTTATGGCTAAGAGATGCGTCTTACATTCGTTTAAAAACGCTGACCATTGGATATACGCTTCGTGATAATAAATTTCTTAGAAATTTTGGAATCAAAACCGCTTCTTTTTCATTAAGCGGTTATAACCTATTGACTTTTAGTTCATTAAAAACCATGGATCCAGAAGGTATTACGAATAACCTTGGAAGTTATCCACTTACGAAACAATATAATTTCGGACTTAACTTAAACTTTTAAAGATAACAAATATGAAAAGCATTATACAAACATGGTTATTAACATGTATTGGTCTTCTGATAGTTTCTTGTAGTGATTTAACTTTTGGAGATGAATTCCTTGGAACGCAACCAGAAATTTCAGGAGCTACAATTGATACATTGTTCAGTTCAAAAGAAAACTCAGACAAGGTTTTAACCAAGGCCTATACCTACCTTCCATATGGGCTTCCTACAGGAGGGGGCAACCATAACAAACTGGGTGGTGTTGTTCTTGAAAATATTACAGATATCAACCACAGTTTTAGAGGTAATATTGGCGATGGCCCTGCAAATCTATATTATAACGGCGCGTTAAGCTCTTCTATAAATGGTGTATTAATAGGTAGTGAAGCGTATCGCTATGGCGGTGAAGTAGATTGGTCTGCTATTCGATACAGTTGGTTGTACATAGAAAATATAGATAAAGTTAAGGACATGACTGCTAACGAAAAGTTAGAACGAATTGCCGAAGCTCAGGTTATTCTTGCAATATCTTATACTGATATGCTAAGAAATATTGGAGGGGTGCCTTGGCTAGATCACGCAATCAGTCCTAATGAAGAGTTGGTTTTTCCTAGAATTACCTTTGAAGAAACCGTAAATAATATTGTTGATTTATTAGATCAGGCAATCCCTAATTTGAAATGGAAACATGATGCTAGTAACGATGGGCGAATGGATAAAGCTGGCGCATTAGCTTTAAAATTAAGAGTACTGTTATTTGCTGCAAGTCCAACCTTTAACTCTGGCACGCCTTGGCATCCTAGTGCAGATACTTATACGAGTTATGGTAACTACGATATGCAAAGATGGGTTAGAGCTAAGGCTGCGGGTAAAGAATTTATGGATGCATTGACTTCTAATGGTCAATACGCTTTAACGCAACCCCTAGAAAACACACATCAAGCACGTAGAGAAGCCTATAGAAGTGCTTACTATGATCGAGGAGGATCAGAAACGCTAATATCAACCCGTAGAGGATATGATGAGGGCGTTCTTTATGACTTGTATTTCCCGAATCGTTACTATGTTGGCCCTACATTAAATTATGTAAATATGTTCTCATGGGCAGATGGCACCGATTTTCCTGAAGATTTTAATTGGGTTACTCCTTCCAAACAACCATTTTATGAGGGAAACACACCAACACGCGATCCAAGATTGTATGAAACTGTTGCTGTACCAGGAGATATGTATTTTAATAATACACCTGCTCCAGTGTATGTTAACCACCCTAATTTTAAAAATGGTAGTGGGTTTTTACAGATGAAATGGATTTTGCAAACAAGTGAAGATCGCTCTGGAAGACCAACGCAATGGCCTTACTTACGTTTGCCAGAAGCCTTGTTAAGTTATGCAGAAGCAATCAATGAAGCCGATGGAGCACCCAGTGCTACGGCATATAGTTTAATTAATGATATACGTGCCCGTGTAGGGCTTACTCCTATAGCCGAAGGATTGTCTAAAGAACAATTCCGTGAAGCCCTTTTGAAAGAACGCGCTTTGGAACTAGGTTTTGAAGAAGTTAGATGGTACGACTTAATCCGTTGGGGCAGAGAACAGGATTTTCGCAAGAGGCTGTATGGTTTAGATAGTAAAGGGAATGATCAAAACGCCCCTACTAGTTTTACGTTCAAAACAATAGAGCTAAACAAACGTTTTTGGGTAGATAATTGGGATACAAAATGGTATTTGTCACCAATTCCTCAAGTGGAGATTAATAAAGATTATGGGATGACTCAAAATCCCGGTTGGTAAACGTTAGTAATTTTTTATTTATTGATAATATGAAAAAATATTTTATTATAACATGGTTGTGTTTTTTATCTTTTATAGTAAGCGCACAAAATATCGAGCAAGAACAGCTAAATAAAAAGGATAGCGTAACCGTTATTGAGAACACAGAATCACTGATAAGTTTAGGCTACCACCGTACAACATCTTTAGAAAAGGGTAGCTCTGCTGCTACAAAGATTAGTAAAGAAATTCTTGAGAAATCACCTGAATTAGATGTAATGAAAGCACTTTATGGAAGAGTAGCAGGATTGAATGTTTATCAAGGAAGTGGAATTCCAGCACACAATCAGGCATCTTTTTCAATTAATGGACACGCACCTCTTGTATTAGTTGATGGCTATCCTCGTGATATTAGTTCTGTAACTATGCCGGAAATTGAATCGGTTACAGTTCTTAAAGACGCTGTTGCTGCTGCCTTGTATGGTGTTCGAGGTGCCAATGGAGTGGTTTTAGTTACAACTAAAAGAGGTATAAATTCCGAAATGAAAGTAACTGCAAATTATCAGTTTGGAATAAATAGACAATATCGCACTCCTGTTTTTGCTGATTCATATACTTATGCTAATAATTTAAATACAGCTTTAGGATTAGATGGGTTAGGTCCTCGTTATAACGCCAACGAATTGGAAGCCTTCAAATCTAATAACTATCCTTATGCGTATCCTAATGTAAATTGGAAAGACGAAGTTTATAATGACACAGGATATAACCACCAACTGGCACTTACATTTAGTGGTGGTAAAGAGAAATTCAAATTTTTCACGGCTGTTAATTATTCAAACGATAAGGCAATGTTTAACGATGAAGCATCAGACTCGCGTTACAACACGACTCCCACCGATGTAAAACTAAATTTACGTACAAATTTAGATATAAATCTTACAAAGAGCACACTGATTAAATTTGGAATAATGGGCCGTTTACGTGAAATAAACGGATCAAATAAAACTTATGATTTAATCTCATCAGTATATAGAACGCCTTCTGCAGCATTTCCTATTAAAACAGAGAATGGCATTTTTGGAGGAAATACAATATATGGTGCAAATAACCCAGTAGCTTTAAATAGCAGTAGTGGCCATAATAAAAATATTTTTGCAAGCTTATTTTCAGATTTACATATAAGGCAAGACCTAGATATCGTTACTCCTGGTCTTTATGCAGATGCGTCTATCGCGTTCGATTATCAGGGAGAAATGTATGAAGCATCATCAAAAGAATATCGCTATTCGGATGCGCAAGCAAATTTATTAGCAGATGGCACCTTAACAACAAATCCGATAGTGTATGGTGTAGATTCATCAACCTTATCTCATAGCCAAGGATTCTCTAACGTATATCTAAAAACCAACTTTCAGGCAAAGTTAGGCTATGACCGAACGTTTGACGAACATACCTTGAGTGGGACTGTAATATACGATCAGCAATCCTCTATCAGAAATATTAGAAATAACTCCAAAAAGAGACAGTCAATATTGGCAACGGCAGGCTACAGTTATAAGGATCGCTACATATTCAATGCTGTTGTAAACTATTCTGGAACAAGTTACCTTGAAAAAGGCAGCCGTTTTCACACCTACCCTGCTGCATCTGCTGCATGGGTAATTTCAAACGAGCAATTCATGAATAAATATTCAAATACAGTTGATTTGTTGAAATTAAGAGCATCCTACGGAACATCTGGTTGGGATGGAAATTCTAGGCATGAACTGTATTTGCAAAATTATGTTGGTGGAGGCGCCTATTACTTTGGAGATAATATAAATTATGCTGGAGGACTAACTGAAGGAACCCTTCCTGTTGAAAATTTAACTATCGAGAAATCAGCAAAAATGGTAACAGGTTTTGATCTTATAATGTTCAAACACAAATTATCGTTGTCAGTTGACGGCTTCTACGAGAAACGAAGTGATATTCTTGTACCGTCGTCTACTTCTATATCAGGGGTTTTCGGACTCGATGTGAGCGAACTCAATGCTGGTATAAATGTATATAAAGGCATAAATCTTGCCTTAGGTTGGAAAGATAAAATTGGAGATTTAGATTTTGGTATTTCAAGTAACATGTCCTATATCAAAACAACATCTGTAAATAGCAATCAAGCTTATCAGGAGTATGATTATTTGTATCACAAAGGAAATCAAGTAGGGCAATCTTATGGGTTGGAAGTTCTTGGTTTTTTCAATAATCAAGTAGAGATCAATAACAGCCCTATACAAACGTTCTCAAATACACTTCCTGGTGATATTCGCTATAAAGATCAGAATGGGGATAATAGGATTGACGACAAAGACATAGTAAAAATGTACGGTACTACTTCACCAGAGGTTTATTACGGAATTAATCTGAATCTTTCTTATAAAAGATTTGAGTTTTCTACCAACTTTCAAGGTGCAGCGGGCTTAACGGTTAATTTATTAGATAGTCCTTTATATGCACCCTTAGTAAATAATGGAAATATATCAAACACATTCTTGGAAAGAGAAACGCCTTGGACTCCACAAAACAGTATGAATGCCACTGTACCACGTTTAACAACTCAAAGCAATGCAAACAATTACAGAAATAATTCTTTATGGTATCGTAATGGGACTTTTCTGAAATTACGTAATATAAATATTGCCTATACAATACCTAAATCAATATTTAATGCTGAAATGAAAATCTATTTAGCAGGAACAAATTTATTTTCTGTAGACAATATTAAGTTTGCCGACCCTGAACAATTGGGCGCTACTTATCCTTCGCTAAGTTCTTATTGGGCAGGCATCAAACTTAATTTCTAAACTAATAATTTAACGCATATGAAAACAATAAATATTATACGAACACTATTGGTTATTGTTCTGCTGAGTTCATGTAGCCATCTCGATTTTGATGAAACCGATGGGTTGAAATCAGAAGAAGATGTTTATAAATATTTCAACTCGACTGAGCAAGTCCTTACGAATGTATATTCTTTTCTTCCTCAAGACTTAGGTACTATATCTGGAGCTATGAGAGATTGTGCCACTGATGATGCAGAGTTTGCTGCTACAGGAGGTGCTGTTCAGAGTTTTAACAATGGTTCTTGGTCGCCTTTAAATTCTTTGGATAACCAGTGGGATCTGTACAAAGGAATTCGTGCAGCCAATAAATTTTTGGTAAATATAGAAGACGCAGATTTCACAAGGTTTGAGCATAATATCGATTATAATTTGATTGTAAAAAAGCTCTCTTTCTTTCCTTATGAAGCGCGTTTGCTAAGAGCTTTTTATTTCTTTGAGCTTGCTCGCAGATATGGAGATATTGCAATGCCTATAACGGTATTGACTACAGATGAAGCAAATAATATCCAAAAAACAAAATTCAATGATGTGATAAATTTTATTGTTGCAGAATGTAATGAAGCAGCACTTAATCTACCTGATACTTATAAAGGCGTTACAGAACAAACAGGTAGGGTTACAAAAGGATTTGCATATGCTTTAAAATCAAAAGCTTTGCTTTATGCCGCTAGTCCGTTACATAATCCATCAAATGATATAAATGCATGGAAAGCATCGGCTAAAGCTGCGTTAGATTTAATCGATTTGAATTACTATAACTTGGAAAATGCAGAAACTGCAAACAGACTAGATTCTAAAGAAGCTGTTCTTTTTCGATTAAATAACGAAAATTCATATTTTGAATTAATCAATTTCCCTTTAAGGTATACAAAAGGTGGGCGTCATACCCCAGCAACTGCTACGTTCCCTTCCCAGAACTTAGTTGATGCCTTTGAAACCATAAACGGATATCCTGTAATCCTTCAAGTAGATGGATGGAAATCGGACGACCCTGCTTTCGACCCTAAGAATCCATACGCAAATCGTGACCCTCGTTTGGCAAGAGCCGTTTTAACAGATGGGGCCATGTTTAAAGGAAGTGAAATTGAAACCTATTTTGGCGGTACTGATTATGCTCCAGTAGCAGAGGGCGGTTCTCCAACTGGTTATTTCTTGAAAAAATATATTCAGCCAGAGGCTGATTTTACACCTGGTAATTTAGTAACGAAAAGACACTTATGGGTTATTTACCGTTATGCTGAAACATTACTAACCTATGCAGAGTCAATGATTGAAGCTTTTGGAGATGCAAATTATACGGATGCGACTTACACAAGGTCTGCATTATGGGCCATTAATGAAGTTAGATTAAATGCTGGAATGCCTTTAGTTACTCCTTCTTCAACCCAAGACTTTAGAGACAAAGTAAGAAATGAATGGCGTGTTGAGTTTGCTTTTGAAGACCACCGCTTTTGGGATATCAGACGTTGGAAAATTGGTAATAACACTCAGGAAAAACTCTATGGAGTAAGTATCAATAAAAAGGATGACGGAACCAAAACCTACCAAAAGACATTGTATGAAACGCGTTCTTGGAGCAACAAAATGTATTTATACCCCATACCTCAGGATGAGATATTTAAAAATCCAAACTTGGCGCCTCAAAACCAAGGTTGGTAAACAAAAATCGATTTTAATAAATAAGTGTTAATTTAAAATAAAAAAAAAATGAATAGAAAATCTAACCAATTATTGATCACTGGATTTAAGTACGTAGTAGCATTGTTATTTGTGCTGAATCTATTTTCTTGTCAAGAGTTAACTATTGACTCTCAAGCAGAATCTACCCCACTAATAGAAACAGATGCGCTTTCAGAATATACTGTGCTGGCTAGTACACCAAGCAACATTAAATTTGCGGTAAGTTCTAATATGCCATGGAGAATAGAAACCGATGCACAATGGTGTATACCAAGACCCGGATTAAGTTCTGCTAGTGCACTCGTTACAGAAGTTAATTTAGATATTGAATTGAATGATTTAGAAACTGAACGTACAGCTACATTGACTATCAATGCTGATGAGCTTGGGGAAGTGAAAAAAATCACGATTGTTCAAGCCGCTAAAGTAAAATTAGAAATTCAACCTATTGAAGATGAATTTGCAGCAGATGGAGATCAAAAACCTTTTACCATCGTTGCCAATAATGATTGGAGGGTAACATCGTCTAGTATTTGGTTAAGCTTTGATGTATCATCAGGAACAGGTAATAATCAGTTGGCGACAATTATGGCTAGCGCTGAAGCCAATACTGGTGCCGTGCGTACAGCAACCGTAACCATTAAAAGTGGTGTAGAAGAATATGCATTTGAAATCACTCAAAAAGGGGCGTTCTTAGAAATGGAGCCACTTACCCCAGAACAAATGGCTTTTGCAAGTTCAGGAGACTCTAAAGTATTTGATATTAGCTCAAATATTGAATGGAAAGCAGAATTGGTTGATGAAAATGATAGTTGGGTAACATTGGATACTACCAACGAAACATTAACAGTTACAGCAACAGGAAACACCGTGTTTACTGCTCGTGAAGCTCAAATTCTAATAACACCAACAGTGGCTGCTCAAGGCATTGATGATATTATTATAACCATAACTCAAGGAACACAATTTTGGGCAGATGTTGATGCTGGTTCTTCAGCTACGTTCAATGAGGCAGGTGGCGTTATATTAACAAGTGCAGGTAAAGCACGTATGGTAACCAACACGCCAATGAAATTGGGTACATATATTTGGAAACTATCTTCAGTAAATATTCCTTCAGATGCATGGTTTGATATAAATGGCTGGCCAAATGTGAGTCCTACAACTGCAAACCACCATACATATATTGGTTCAACAGAACATAATACAACAGCCGCAGGTGGATTTAGTTGGGCTATGGCAAATTATGATATTACGCAAAATGACATAGACAACCTAACGGAAATAAAGATGGTTATTGATCATGATCCTGATAATGCTGGTAAAGTAAAATTTACAGTGTCACTTAATGGAACTGAAATTGGATTTTTAAATAATCGAAATAACCCTTATACAGATCCAGCTGAAGAAGGAACAATATTCTATTTTGGATTTGCTGGTGGAGGCGCAGCTTCTTGTACAATTGATTCTTTTGAGGCAATTCCAATTGAATAACATTATAGATTGAGATGAAACACGCCATTGTAAATATCTCAAAAACAAGAGCATATATGCTTTGGCGCGTTTTATGGATACTTTTAAATAAAATATAAACAGATGAAAAGAATATTAAATAGAAAGACATATAGCTTTATGTTTTTTATGTCTGCTTTCGGACTTCTTATGAATCTATCTTCTTGTGATGAAGATAGTGAACCATTGAAGTCAGTCGATTTGCGATATAACCCGCAAGACAGTTATTATTTACCTGCTAGTGGAGCTGATCCCGTTGTGTTTCAAGTAAAATCTTCGGATCCATGGGAAGTTTATGGTACTAAAGATTGGATTACCGTTACACCAGCTCAAGGTGGTCCAGGGGAAATTTATGATGTCTCAGTTGCTTGCAGCGATAATACGGGTTTAGATGACCGTACAGATACTATTACCGTAAAAAGTGATTATTGGATTGGTAAACAATTTGCCATTATTCAAAAAGGGATAGCATATCTTAATTTGAGCAATAATAATGATACAATCCTAACGAAAGATATTGATACTAAATCTTTTACGGTTAATTCAAATCAAGATTGGTCTACAGAGATTGACTCTGAGATAGATTGGTTATCAATAGTATCAGGTTCTAGTGGAACACTTAATGGTGATGTTACCGTTCAAACAGTAGTTAACAAAGGAGAACAGCGAAGTGGCAAAGTTTTTGTCTATGATCGTCATCACGTTAAAATGGATTCTATAACTTTTGTACAAGATGGGGTGTTATTAAGACCCGAAACATTGTTAATAAAGAGTTTGTATGATGTTAAAACTGTAAATTTATCTGTTGAATCCAATGCAGATTGGACCGTTGTAAAAGGAAATGAAGATATTGAATGGTATTCCATTACCACAAATAGCTTTACGGGGAACGGTAATATAGAAATTGTATTGGATGATAACGCTGGGACAGGTGTTCGTAGTACTGAGTTGATTCTTTCGACTGTGCCATTCCCTGGCACCGAACCCGTTGTAAGAACCGTAGTTTTAAAACAAGGCAATAATCCATTACCGGTTCGTTATGAATTTGCTGATAGCGATTTAGGTACGAGATGGCAAACCAATCAAGGAACACCTGTGTTTAATGGAGATGCCACTTTTGCTTCCGCCCGTGTAACTCAAGGCAATATGGGGCCTGGGCTGTACTCGTTCAGATTAAAGCAAATGTCTGCAGATGCTTATTCAACTATTTACTTTACTTATGGAAGTATGGAAATAAGATGGCATGTTAGCGCCTCTAGTGGGGTTACCGACTTTAGTACGAGCCCTTGGACACCGCAAGAATCTAAGAACGTAGCAATCGATATCTCACAACCACATACTTTGTCGTTGAATCTGACAGATAATAATGGAGACATGCAAGTAGAATGGATTCTTGATGGCACCGTACTTTCTACCTATGTGGCAAATTCAGGATTTGTAGTTCCTTACGGAGCTGAATCATTTACATATCTTGGAGGCTCTGCCGGTTCTTGTGTTTATGACTGGTATGAATATACTGTACCTATTGATTGGGGAGAATAATCCTTTATCAATAAGCTAAAAAGAAGGAATGTTTTCTTTTAATAAAGATTAAGCATTCCTTTATTTTTTTACGATTAAGATGATCTACGAAAGCTTTAACAAAAGTGATTGGTAGCAATAATGATTTGGCAAACATTATTGGTTGAATCTGGCTGTAAAAAAAATCTTAAATAAATAATGTGTCTTATGAAAAAATACAAAACGATTATGTTTCTTTTATTATTAATTATAGGGTTAGTTAATGTGAATTGTTCGGACAACCTAAACGAAGAAACACCCGAAAATAAATTAATTTCATTCTCCATACAAGCAAATGACAAATCTTATACAGCTGTCATAGACACTAATGACAAAAAGGTTTCTATTGGAGGAATAGAATATACTTCCGATATCATTGGGGTTAAATACAAACTTTCAGAAGGAGCAACGATTTCTCCTGACCCAAAAACAAGAATTGAAGCATGGGGAAAAGAAGAAAAATTTACCATAACCTCATCAAATGGAAATAGCGTAATTTATACCGTTTTATTGACCGATCATAAAGGTCAAGCTAGTGAGGTAATTGTCTTTGAAGATAACTTTGATGGAAACTCGCTAAATACATCAAATTGGAACATAGTAAATAGTGGTAGTTCGGCATGGAACAATACAGCAATAAATGACCCCCTAGTTGTTGAAGTTTCAAACGGCACATTAAAGTTGAAAGGAATCAAAAACCCCAATTTCACAGGTAAGCTACAAGATGTTGAAAGCATTGACCGTTCTTCTGTTTGGACAGGTGCCATAGATTCTTCTCACAAGTTCGATTTCACATACGGTGAAGTTGAAATTCGTGCAAGAATCCAACAAGTTCCTCGCGCTTGGCCAGCCATATGGTTGCATCCTACTGACAATGTTTATGGATCTAATCCAAATAGTGGAGAAATTGACATGGTGGAAAGTCTTAACTATGATTCATTCTTTTATTCTACAATCCATACAGAATATCATTGGGCAAATAACAGACAGTATAGTAATGATCCTGAGCGATACACTACAAAAGCTGTAAACTTAACAAACTGGAATATATATAAAGTTGAATGGACCGAAAACAAAATTGATTTTATCTTAAATGGATTGGTTTACCATACATTTAATAGAGGTAACAACGATACTGTGAGTGGGTATCTTCGGTGGCCTTTTGATAAAGATTTCCATATCATCCTGAGCCAGCAAATTGGAGGTAGTTGGGTAGATGCTGAGGCAAATTCCAGCAATTGGGTTCTCAAAGAATCTAATTTGCCAGTTGTTATGGAGATTGATTATGTTAAAGTAATACAGAAATAGACGTGAGTGCAAGCAACACGCAAACTATAAAAACCACAACCGCCCAAGTAGGATAAATTTTTGCTTGGTTAATCTTATTATCAAAACGACTTTCAAAGAGTTCAATGGCTTTTATGTGTGAATCCATTTTTTGTTCATGTTTTTCAATAATAAACTTATACTTGGTTAAATCTATCTTGATTTTGGTGTTCTCTAAATGCTCATTGATTTTTTCCAGTTTATCTACACCATTTTTAAAATCGTTGATTTCATTTACTAGTAATGCTGTTAACTCTTCAAGTTTTGTCATGATTGTTATGTTTAATTTAATATCCGATGTCGATTCCTTTATCGATGGCTCTCTTAATAATGAACTTGGTGATCTTTAAGGCTAGGTTAGGTGTAAGGTTAACAACTTTATCTGCTAGTTTCACACTTACATTGCTGTCCTTTATTATGCTTGCTCCGTATTTTCCTAACATTTGTTTTCCAATATTTCCAAGAGACATATTGCGATGGACTTCACTGCCTTTTAGGTTATGACCATCAAACTCAAACCGAAAGCCCTGTAACTTGTTTTGGTTATTTATCGTTGGAATCACTTTAACACCATTAGTTTCCATCGCTTTTAAATAGGCATCAAAAGATTTTGGCTTAAATTGTTTCATGGTTAGATCATGCCTGCGTTTGATTTCTGTTCGTATTTCTCTAAGGTTAAATTCCTTTTCAAATTGTACTTGCTTTACGGTTGTGAGCCCCATGGTTTCAGCTACTTTTTCTGCTGCTAATTGACTGCGTTTTCCAATAAAGCTGTCATTATAGGCTACGCCATTAAAATCAATCCGATTGACATATAAATGAATATGCTTATGGTCTTTGTCTTGATGCACAAAGGCTATGGCTTGTCGTTCTCCAAGCTTCATCTCATGGATAAAACGTTTTGTGATGGCCTGTAACTCCCTTGTTTCTAATCGTTTGCCGTCTTCAATTGTTGGGCTAATAACAAATGACAAGGTGTTTTTTGAGCAATGGTAATTTTGATCTTGGAGCATTTTGAATTCTTGAGTGATTTCAGCTGGTGAATCCCCATGCAAAAATTCCTTCAATACAATTTCTGCATCTTTTTCCTGGTTCCATCCATATGCCATCGATGCTCTAGTATGTGATATACTTTTTCCCTTGCCAATCATTGTTGAAATTTTTTAAGATGTGCTTTGATTTCATTTGCTAAGTCATAGACTGTTTCAGTAAGCTTCGGATTCCGCATTTTGTACATGTTACCAATAGACTTAAAATTGTTATGGTATTTAATAAGCATTTTATAAAGTTCTATATGTTCATCTGTAAAACGTTCTGTAATTTCTTTTTCAAATAGACTACGCCGTATATATTCACTCAAGGTTAATCCGCTCCTTTTTGCTTTAACCTTTAGAAGCTTCTTTTCATAAACAGAACATCGAAACTTAACGAGGTCACCCTTCCCCTTAAACACTCTTTTTTCTTTGCGACCAAGGGGAGCAAACGAGAATGTGTCCACAGACACACATCTCGAATTCCTACCCAAGAGCATTTTCGTTTTAGATGAAGTGTCGTTAAAATCCAATTCTACACTATCTGAATTAATTAGTACATCGGTAGGAATCTCTACATACTGCTCCTTTTCATCTTTTGACTTAAAATTAAATAGCTGCTCTTTTTTCATGGTTCAGTAAATCGTTTAAATCTTTATAATTCACAAAGCTTGAACTCTTGTCAATTACATGTTTGTACTTATTAATTAAATATTGAGCTGCCTTTTGACCAGGGATATCATTATCCAAATACAGAGAAACAAAGGTGTATTTAGATATATATATTTCAATATCATTTCTAAAACTGATGGAATTTAAAACGAGGATATCTGAAGTTTTTAATAGATTACCATCTAATGTTGCAAGCGATAACAAATCAAACATCCCTTCCAAAATGATTACCTGCTTGTTGTTATTTTGGATGTAGGTATAAGATTTAGGGCTGCTGCTATTTTTAAAAATCTTATTGCGCAATTCCCAACCCCCTTTATTATTCTTTAATCCAATGGCGAAAAATTCAGATGCTTTATACTGGTACCAAACTTCTTTACAATAGATATTTGCAATGGCCCTAGATATACCTCTAGAATTTAAATATTGAACTAAAGCAGGGTGCATGATTTCTTGAATTTTAATGATTTCAATATTAGCATCTGTAATTATGTTAATAACCGTTGTATCACACTGATGCTGTTGTTCATTTATGTTAATTGGAATGGATTCACTTAAAAACATCAAGGTGTCTTTTATGGAACATTTCAAAATCTTGCATACTAGATCGATCACATTTCCGCCTATACCTTCGCCGTGATCATACCATCGATTCTTGGTTTTAGAGACTTTAAAAGAGGCTTGGGTTTCTGACCTGAAAGGACTTAGAAACCAAGCTTCTTTTTCCGTTGTCTTTTTGGGAAAGTGTCCTAATTTTTCCAGTGCTTTTTCCACTGAAAAATTACGGGCTGTTTCACAATTTATTTTTCTTTTCATTAGCCAATGTGTTTTTGGGTGTTTTTTTGATATTTTGATGATTTCATCTGTAAACCTCTATAAACATTAGGTTTTCTTAGTCATCAATTTTTCATCGTTTCATCATTCTTGATTTTTAATAGCCTTATCCTGTCATCATTATATTTTTTGATGACAAAATGATGAATAAATGATGACGGCTTTAGCCCCAGTAAATACAGCAGTATCTTCAATCTATCATCGTATCATCAAAATTTTTAGTTAAAAATGATTTTTGTACGGTAAAATATCTGCCTTTGGCATCCAATAAGTTTATATCGCCGTCCGTCCAGATCACAAATTTCTGGTAGCTATTTGAGTTGTCCTGGTTGATTAATTTCCAATCCCTTTTTAGCAACCGCCTGAGTTGTGTTAAATCTGTTTTTACTCGGGTCTTGTTAAGTGCTAATAAGGCATCCATTGGACATAGATGTACCTCTTCAAAATCAAATTTTTCAATGACGCTTAATAAAATGCTGGCTAGTTCCTTTTCCACGCGATTACGATTATTTTGAACCAGTTTTAATAATGCCTTGGTTTTTATTTGTTGTGGGGTAAACCACATTCGGGTCAAATGTTTTGAACTTAATTTTCTGTTTGTTAAAAAATGAATAAATGCAGGGATTTCTTTAATCAAGTTCTTCAGAAAATGAGTATTTTCATTTTCTATTACGGGTACTTTAATCACCCAGAATCTGGTTTCATTGGAATCTATCTTTATAAAACTCTCTTCATTATTGCTGCACAGAATAAACTTTCCAAAGAACTCAACCTCACGTTTGTCCTTGCCCTTGGCTTCCAGTTTATTGATATTGGTTGTACTCAGATATTTGATGCGCTCCGTGAGTTCTTCCTTATTGAACAGTGCTTCGTCAATACAGATGAGTAGCTTGTTTGCCCAGTCTGCATTGAACTGACTACTAAAGCTGTCATTAGTTAAATATGTCAGATTATTATCAAAGATCTCCTTGAGCCATTTTAAAAAGGTGCTTTTTCCTGTTGAACGCTCTTTGGAGACCAAACATAGAATGGGTAGTACTTGGATAGGTTTTAGATAAAGTAATTGTAAATAGTCCAAACCTAGTTCGTAGTGTTTTCCAAAGATGTGATTTATGAATTTTAGTGATAAGTTAATATCACCTTTCTTTGGTGATTTTCCCAAAGGAGAATAAATGTTATAGAACCACAGGTATTCCTGTTTAAAGTCTATATGGCTTGGAATACAGGTGAAGCCATCATATTTTAGAACTTTACTTAAATGGTCTTTACCATGGTCTTGCTTAATGGTCTCCATGTTCCAGTGCACCAAGATCTCATTAAAATGGCCTGCTATGGTCGGGGCTTTGACACGTTTATAATAGGAGGTGCCCACGCGTATATATGGTATCTGTTTCATAAGAATTGTTTTAGCACCCCAATAATATTAAGGTGTCATTATTTGTAGTTATATGAAAATGTTACCTATGGCTTTTATGGCGCATGGTATATGCCAAAGCTTCGGTTTCGATATCTTGATGTGATTTACGCTTATTTTGAAGCAACCAATCAACAAGTTTCTTCTTTTCGAAAAAGAGCATTTTTCCGTTGGGCTTTGAGTGTGGAATCTTTCCGGAAGCTGTTAGTTTATAAAGATAGCTTCTGGATATACCAGTATAGTCACAGGCTTCGTCGAAGGTTAAGACTTCTTTGCTGCCTATCAGTAGTTTTTCTAAACGATCTAATCGTTCAAGTATTAATAAAGTGTCCATTTTTATTGTTTTAGATTTATAAAATGAACAAAAGCGCTTTTGTTTTCCCTTCTGGGAGTATGGTAATAAAAGTATAAAATGAGGCTATTGAAAGAGGAGAGAAGCTTAATAAGTTATCAACAAATACTTGATAAACAGCATTTTATAACAAATATAATCAAAATTTATGAGCCAAACAGACCTAAATTATCTTTGGTTTATTATCATAACAAATGGCATCATTCATAATTGAGGTCAAAGCTGGTATTTTATTGAATTTTAGAGTTATTAACAAAAGAAAAAGAAGATGCTCAAGAAAAAAAAGAATTTAAAACGCTGATTTAGAAAATTGGTTTTGGTATGAGCATGTAGATATATGGTAACAAAAAATCAACGATCATAATATGTTATCAATCAAATTAATACACTTTAAATCTCAAATACAATCAATTGATATCATTTAATATGAACCTTTCAGAAAAAATCAAAATGTTGTACCTATGTTGTACCCACGCTATTTTTTGGAATAAAAAAAGGGCTTCATTTTCTTGAAACCCTTATTATTACTTGTAGCGAGAGGGGGGCACGATCCCCCGACCTCCGGGTTATGAATCCGACGCTCTAACCAACTGAGCTACCTCGCCATAATTTAAGGCTGCAAATATAAAAACAATATTGTTGTCAACAAACTTTTAATCGTGTAAAATATTATTAAAAATTACTGTAAAACTTATCAATTAATGTATATATTGAGCATCATAAATTTTACAGCACTTATGGACGATAAAATTAAATTTGAAATTGAATTTCCAATACACGCATCACCGCAATTATTGTATCAATATATCTCTACACCATCAGGTTTATCAGAGTGGTTTTCAGATAATGTAAACTCTCGAGGCGAGTTATTTACTTTTATTTGGGATGACAGTGAAGAGCAAGCAAAATTGTTAAGTAAAAAAAGCGGAGAACGCATTAAATTTAGATGGCTTAATGATGAAGATGATACGACTTCGTATTTTGAAATTAGAATTCAAGTAGATGAAATCACTAAAGACGTATCTTTAATGATAACCGATTTTGCTGAAGACGACGAAGTTGACGAGTCTAAAATGCTTTGGGAAAATCAAATTTCTAGTTTAAAGCAAGTATTAGGTTCTGCTTAATTAAATAAAACATAAATCAATTATATTTGTCCCACTTTTAATTCAAATGAAAGTGGGGTTTTTTATGATAAATTTTAACGAAAAAATTTTAGAATCAGATTCTAAATTATCTATATATAGTAGAGGTTTTAATTATGGCGACGCCCTTTTTGAAACCATTAAAACATCTTACGGAAAATTACTTTTTTGGGAAGACCATTATTTTAGGTTAATGGCATCAATGCGTATTATGCGCATGGAAATCCCAATGAATTTTACCATGGAATTCCTTGAAGAACAAATTCAAAAAACATTAGAGGCAAATAAATTACAACAAGCATCAGCTCGTGTTAAATTGATGGTGCAAAGAAACGAAGGGGGCTTGTATTTACCAGATACTAATACAGTTGATTTTATTATAATTACTCAATCTATTCAAGAAGACTTTTATTTGCTTAAAGAAGACTTTTACGAAGTCGATTTGTTTAAAGATTATTATGTTTCACCTACATTATTATCTACTTTAAAAACAAATAACAAAGCCATTAATGTTGTTGGAAGTATTTATGCCAAAGAGAACAGTTTGCATAATTGTTTGCTTTTAAACACGAATAAACATGTTATTGAAGCATTAAACGGAAATGTTTTTGTTGTAAAAGGAAATGTAATAAAAACACCACCAATTATTGATGGTTGTTTAAAGGGCATCATGAGAAAGCAACTTATTGATATTATAAATATGATTCCTGAATATGAATTGGTTGAGGCATCTGTATCACCATTTGAGCTTCAAAAAGCAGATGAAATTTTTATAACAAATGTTATTGTGGGTATTCAACCAGTAATAAAATATCGAAAAAAGACTTTTAGTAAAGAAGTATCAAAAATATTATTGCAAAAGCTAAATGTAAAAATAAGGTTAAGCTAGTTGTAATTTGGATTTTCTGGTGCGTTAGACCAAATGCTATATTCGCCACCAAACTCTAGCATTTTTTCTTTCCAAAACGATTTGTAATTTTTTTCAATAATATACTCTTTGTAAATATTATTAGTAACAACCCACGAGTTTGCTTTTAACTCTTCATCTAATTGATCTATTTCCCAACCAGAATATCCAAGGAAAAAACGAATATCGCTTTCTTTTATTGAGCCATTTGCTATAAGTTCTGTTACTTTACTAAAATCGCCTCCCCAATAAATACCTAAAGAAATTTCAATGCTTTCAGGTATTAAATCTGGTACTTTATGAATAAAATACAGGTTATCTTGCTCAACAGGACCACCATTGTAAACTTTAAATTCTGCCTCAACTTCGGGTACTAAATCACTAATGGTATATTCTAGAGGTTTATTTAGTATAAAACCTATCGAACCTTCATGCGAATGATCTGCCAATAAAACTATAGAACGGTTAAAAGAAACATCTCCTATTATGGCAGGTTCTGCGATTAACAAGTTACCTTTTTTCGGTTTAGTTGAAATCATTTTTTTGAGGAATTAGTAACTAAATCTAATATTTATTTATTAAAAATGCAACTGTTTGGGTATAATCAACAAAAAATGCCTTCATTTATGAAGGCATTTAAAGAATATAATAGGAGTAAATATTAGTTTACTGCACTTGATAAATCTGATCCAGCTTTAAACTTTACTACGTTTTTAGCTTTGATTTTGATAGTTGCTCCTGTTTGAGGATTTCTTCCTTCTCTTGCAGCTCTTTTAGAAACTGACCAAGATCCGAATCCTACTAAAGAAACTCTGTTACCTTTTTGTAAAGCTCCTTCAATTTCAATAATTGCGCATTCTAAAGCTTTTTTTGCAGCTGCTTTAGTAATTCCTGCGTGTTCTGCCATTGCGTCGATTAAATCTGTTTTGTTCATAATATAAAATTTAATTATTAATAAATTGGTTAAACATTTTTGTTAAATCCTTTACAAATTTATACGGATTATCCAACCACGCAAGTAATAGCAAGGGAAATACCTTCTATTGTTGATAACTTAATGCTTTTGTTAATAAAGACCATGCGTTTTGTCGATGTTTTTAAAATATGAGTGAGAATAAGGGTTTAGAGCATTTTGGCATTGGTGTGAAAAGCATACCCATTTAAAAGCGATTTTACATCCATAGTTCGCTTACCCGGAAGCTTAATTTCTTGTATAATAATGCAACCATTTGTAACGGCAACTTTTAATTCATTTTTATCAGAAATAATAGTTCCTGTTTTTAAAGTATGAGTCATTATTTCTTTTTCTGCAGCATAAATTTTTATATCGAATTCATCCTCGCCATTAATTAAGGTACACCACGCCGCAGGGTACGGACTTAAGCCACGAATCTTATTATATATATTATTTATGGAGTCGTTCCAATTAATTTTACAATTGTCTTTATTTAACTTATGCGCTGTTTTAATATGGTCGGAATCAATTTGAGGTACCGTTTTTACATTACCTTTTTCAATTAAAGCAACAGTGTTTAAAACTAGACCGCTACCAATACTCATTAATTTATCATGTAAACTCCCAGCATTTTCATCTTCATCAATATCAATTTCTTCTTGAAGAATCATTTCGCCAGTATCAATCTTTTCATCAATAAAAAATGTTGAAACCCCAGTTTCTGTTTCACCATTAATAATAGCCCAATTAATTGGCGCTGCACCACGGTAATTTGGTAATAAGGAAGCATGTAAGTTAAACGTACCATATTCTGGCATTTGCCAAACCACTTTTGGTAACATTCTAAAAGCTACGACTATTTGAAGATTGGCTTTTAATGCTTTTAATTCATTTATAAAATCTTCGTTTTTTAAATTGGTAGGTTGTAAAATGTTTAAGTCAACAGATTTTGCATATTGCTTTACTGCGCTTTCGTTTAGTTTACGTCCGCGACCCGCAGGTTTATCTGGCGCTGTAATAACACCAACAACATTATAGTTGTTTTCTACTAAAGTTTTTAAAGTCGCCACAGCAAAATCTGGCGTACCCATAAAAACAATTCTTAAATCTTTCATCTGTTTAAAATTTGTGTATAGCTATTATTTAGTATATATAATTGTTTTTATTTGCCATATGCTCATTAAAGGCTTCATAAGTGCTTTAATTTATAAGTGTTAGTTTGTGTAATGGCAATAATGTTATGTTCTAAAAGTAACTTTAAAACGGTTTTTACATCTTTCTCAGAACAATTTAAAGTAGTACTAATTAGTCGAGATGAAAGATCGCCGTTTTCCAGTAATTCTATTATACGTTTTTTTATGGTATTAATATCTTGTGGTTTACTCTCTTTTTTAGTTGAAGCACAAACCGAACAAATACCGCAAGGCTTAACATCTTTTTCACCAAAATAGGCGAGGAGTTGCATGCTTTTACAAACCGTATCATTTTTAATATAATCCAGCATGCTTTTAACTTGCTGTTGTTTTAGTTTGTTTTGTTGCTCAATAATAGTAGCGATTCTATTTATGGTTTTATCGTCTTCACGCGGTTGAATAAAAGTGATTTGCGCATCAGTTTTAGCTAAATCCAGAGAGATGATTTGATTGTTCTCCAATTCATGTAAGGCATTAATTAATTCAGATTCTGTAACCGAAGCTTTTTCTGCAATACGCTTTAAATCTATTTTAGTAATATGGTCGAAAATACCACCATACATTCTAAGCATCGATTTTACTATAAGATTTAATTCTTGATGCGTTTCTAAGTAATTAAATAAAGCCGAACTTGAAATAATAAACTGAACCGTGACCTTATTTTTAAACTGTTTTGATAATGTGATGACACTATTTCTGTCTAAAAGCAATAAGGTATTATAACATAAAATCGAACTAAAACTGTACGTTTTACAAAACGTATTAAAATCGAAATCGTTTGTTATATACTCACCTTCACCATACGATATTTGAAAATAACTACACAGTTTTCTGTACACTTGTTTTACAAAATTTACCGTTGGTAACACCTTTAAAAACTGATTTTTAACCAAAACGGCATCACTATTATTCTTTAAAATAACAGCAAAAGCTTTGTCGCCATTTCTTCCAACACGACCAGCTTCTTGAAAATAACTTTCTATGCTTTCTGGTAAGTTTAAGTGAATAACTGTTTTTACATCGGGTTTATCAATGCCCATTCCAAAAGCATTTGTAGCCACCATAACTTGTTTTTGGTTGTTTAACCAAGCATTCATGTTTGCATCCTTTTCGTCATTTGAAAGCCCACCGTGATAATGTGTTGCTGTAATATTTTTTGACTTTAAAAAAGATGACAACTCCAACGTTAGTTTTCTGTTTCTAACGTAAATGATGGATGAGGCGCTATATTTTTTTAAAATGCTTTCAATACGGTAATATTTATCGTTTTCATGATAAACCATGTAGCCTAAATTGGGCCTATAAAACGACTGTTTAAATATTTTTGGTTGAATAAAATCGAGTTCTTTTGTAATATCCTCAATAACTTCAGGTTTAGCAGACGCCGTTAAAGCAATTACGTTTGTACTAGGTTGCAGTTGTCGCAATAATGTAATGTTTTTATATGCTGGTCTAAAATCGCTTCCCCATTGCGATATGCAATGCGCTTCATCAACAGCAATTAAATTCACGTTCATTAACCTGATTCGGTCCTGTACTAATTCTTGTTGTAAGCGTTCGGGCGAAAGGTATAGAAATTTGTAATTTCCGTAAATACAATTATCTAAAAGGGTGTCTAATTCACTATACGAAATCCCACTCGTTAACGCCATGGCTTTTATGCCTTTATTGTTAAGTTGCTGCACTTGGTCTTTCATAAGTGCGATTAAGGGCGAAATAACTATACAAATGCCTTCTTTTACTAAAGCTGGAATTTGAAAACATAATGATTTTCCGCCACCAGTCGGTAACAAAGCAAAGGTGTCTTCTCCTTCAAGTACGGCATTTATAATAGCTTCTTGGTTGGGTTTAAAGGCTGTAAATTTCCAATAGCGTTCTAATATGTTTATGGGATGTTCCATCTTACATATTTAAAGTATTAAGTATGTAATCAACTCGTTTTTCAACCGTATCAAAAGGCACATCAATCAATTTATAATTAAAAGTTTGATAGGTGTTAAGTAAATGTTCGTGAATTTTCAAAGCGTCTTCAAAACTTTCATAACGTTCGTTATCACTCACATAAATATCATGCCAAGGTTTTAAAATAAATACGCAATCGTAAACACTATCCTTACAAACATCAATAAAATAGTGCGGATAGGTATCGCCAATAAAGTCCATATAAGCTAAAACATCAGGAACGCCACGATCTAAAAAAACAACACCAGTATTTAAGTTTTTAGTGTCATTATATTGTTGTTCGCGACCTCTTAAAAGCAATTCACTAAACAGTAAAGGGTTTGTTAAAAACAGTTGATCTATTCCGTTTTTTTTAGCATCAAGAGTTACTTGACGCGAAATTTCTTCTAAGCACGTATAACCACGACTAATTAATTCGTTAATAATGCTAGACTTTCCTGTTCCTGGGCCACCAGTTATAACAATTCTTTTAATATCCAAATAGTTGAGATTTATGCTGTAAAAATCGGAATTTAACTTCTATAAAAAAAATCCAAATAAACAGTATCTTTGCAACTTATTAAATAATTTATGAGCACACCTCCAAATTCGGAAGAATTCTACGAAAAACTAAAAACCCAATTGCACGATACGGCGCTTTGGCCTACAGAATACTTATATAAATTTATTGTAAAATCAGATTTAGAAAAAATAGCTAAACTTGAGGCTATTTTTGATAATATGGGCGCTGTTATAAATACAAAAGAATCTAAAAACGGAAAATACACAAGTGTATCGGTTAACTTGCTTATGCGAAATCCTGATGCTGTAATTGAAAAGTATAAAGAAGTCGCAGAAAAAGTAGAAGGTGTGATAAGCCTTTAGTTTTTTTTTGTATTTTGCGCAAGCATAACAACTACGTGCACAAATATATAATCTACACATTTATTTTGATAGACGATTTAGAATACAACACAGAGCGTGAGCATTTAATCATTCCAGAATACGGACGCCACATGCAGAAAATGATTAATCATGCAAAAACAAGAGAAACAAAAGAAGAACGTAATAAATTAGCTAAAGCCATTATTTCGGTAATGGGTAATATGCAGCCACATTTAAGAGATGTTCCAGATTTTCAACATAAACTTTGGGATCAGCTTTTTATTATGGCTAATTTTGAATTAGATGTTGATTCTCCTTACGAAAAACCTACTAAGGAACTCCTAGAAGAGCGTCCTGAACCTTTAAAATACCCCCAAAATTTCCCGAAGTATCGTTTTTACGGAAACAATATTAAGACGATGATTGACGTTGCTAATACTTGGGAAGCAGGCGAACTTAAAGAAGCTTTAACGTATACGATTGCAAATCATATGAAAAAGTGTTTTTTAAATTGGAATAAAGACACGGTTGAAGATGCAGTTATTTATAATCATTTATTTGAATTATCAAACGGTGACATAGATTTACGAAATTCTGAAGAAGAATTATCAGATTCAACAAGCTTGATGCGTACCAAAACTAAATACAGTAGTAATAATAAGAAAGGCGGACACCAAAAAAAGAATCAAAGTAACCGTCAAAGAAAACGCTATTAAGGGTATTTATGGGAACATTTAAAATTGAAGGTGGTCACCAATTAAAAGGAAGTATTAGACCACAAGGTGCTAAAAACGAAGCGTTACAAATTTTATGCGCTGTTTTATTGACTCCAGAAGTTGTTACAATACACAACATTCCAGACATTGTAGATGTTAATAAACTTATTAGTTTATTAAAAAAACTAGGTGTTAAAATAGAAAAACAATCACAAGGGACGTACACTTTTCAAGCAGATGATGTTAATTTAAAATATCTGGAATCTCCAGAATTTAAAGAAGATGGTAAAGGACTTCGAGGATCTATAATGATTGTTGGTCCTTTGTTAGCGCGCTTCGGTAAAGGGTATATTCCAAAACCTGGAGGCGATAAAATTGGTCGTCGTCGTTTAGACACTCACTTTCTGGGCTTTATAAAACTAGGTGCTAAATTTAGATACAGTAAAGAAGACCATTTTTACGGTGTTGAAGCCGATAAGCTAAAAGGTACATACATGTTGCTTGAAGAAGCTTCAGTTACCGGAACAGCAAATATTGTTATGGCTGCTGTTTTAGCCGAAGGACAAACCACTATTTACAACGCAGCTTGCGAACCTTATTTACAGCAACTTTGTAAAATGCTGAATAGAATGGGCGCTAAAATTAGTGGCGTAGGTTCTAATATGCTAATTATTGATGGCGTTGAAAGCTTAGGCGGAACCGACCATACCATGCTTCCAGATATGATTGAAATTGGAAGTTGGATTGGTTTAGCGGCAATGACAAAAAGTGAATTAACCATTACTAATGTGTCTTGGGACGATTTAGGTGTGATACCAAATGTGTTTAGAAAATTAGGTATTACTGTAGAAAGACAAGGCGATAACATTCATATTCCTGCACATACAGAGGGTTACGAAATACAAAATTTTATTGATGGTTCTATTTTAACCATTTCTGATGCACCTTGGCCAGGGTTTACTCCAGATTTATTAAGTATTATATTGGTTGTGGCTACACAAGCTAGAGGAAGTGTTTTAGTCCATCAAAAAATGTTTGAAAGCCGTTTGTTCTTCGTTGATAAATTGATTGATATGGGCGCAAAAATTATACTTTGCGATCCGCATCGTGCTACCGTTATTGGGCATGATTTTAAATCGACTTTAAAAGCCACTACCATGACCTCGCCAGATATTCGTGCTGGAGTATCCTTATTAATTGCTGCTTTATCTGCAAAAGGCACATCTACGATTATGAATATTGAGCAAATAGATCGTGGTTACGAAAACATTGATGAGCGTTTGCGTGCTATTGGTGCTCATATTGAGAGGATAGAGTAGTCTTATTCTGTTTTGAATTTAGTGGCGATAACTTTTATTCTTAAAAAATTAATTTGTTATTTGAAAAACCACTAGGTAAAATTTAACGGTAGTGGGGCTATACAACAATATAAATTTAACAAGTTTTCCATTACTGTAAAATAATTATAGTAGTCATTATTTTTTGTCTATATTTATTTACTTTTAAAGTCTCTCATAATGTTGATGAATTACTAGTGCATTAATTAACCATTATGACAACAATAAAATCATCCGGAGTTGATTGTTTTGAAGATTTAAACCATCTATCACAGAGCTTAGGTAAGAAAATAAATAGGGAAGAGGGTTTTTGTAGTACACATTTAGATCCATCTTATGGTGAAGGCTTAATAACAGCTACTAAACTCTCCAACGAAATTTCGGTATTTATATTCGACTTTGTACTTCAACAGGATTTAGAATGGCATTTCGAAAAAGCACTGTTAAGAAGTATAGATTTTATCTTTTGTTTAGAAGGTTCAGCATATCATAAATTCAATAAATTTAGTTACGAACAAATTAACTTTAGGCAAAACTTTATTGTGAGCCGCAATAAAAAATCTTCGAGTACTATAAAATTTTCTGCTCATACACCTATAAAAATGACCCTTATTTCTTATAAGCCCGATTTTAAAAAAATAGGTGATAAAGACGATCTTGGATTACGAAAAATTGCCTTCAGAATTTTGTCTGATACATATTTAAAAGAGGATGATTATCGTTATTCAGGAAGAATTTGTTTTAGAACCTCTAATTTTGTTAGTGATGTTATAAAGTATTCATTTAATTCGTCATCGGAAATTTTGTTTAAGGAAGCAGCCATTATTAATACGCTAGCATCTCAAATTGATAGGCACGATAAAAATATTAATAGTAAATATAGAGACGCTCCCATTCATCAGTTTGAAATAGACTAAATTCTAGCCACAGTTAATTTTATCTCCAATAATTTAAGCGAAAACCTAAGCGTTTCGCGGTTACAGAAAATTTCTGGGCTTGCCCCAGATAAGTTACAAAAAGGCTTTAAATATTTGTTTAATAAGAGTGTGAATGTTTATATTACTGAAAAGCGATTAGACAAAGCGGCACAACTTATTTATGAAACCGATTTTAATGTTTCAGAATTGGTGTATAGTGTAGGCTTTAGTAGTAGAAGTTATTTTTCCAAGATATTTAAAAGATATTTTGGTGTGTTGCCCTCTCAATGTGTTACCAATCCACAGTTAATTAATAAAGTAATTGCTAGTTAAATAAAATATGTATTATTCCGTAATTTATCGGTCAAGTGCTGAACCAAATTTTTCTCAAAAGGAAATAAATTATATGCTTTTAAAAGCAAAACAGCATAATAAAATGCAGGGGATTACCGGTTGCATTATTTACAGTAATAATCAGTTTATTCAAATTATTGAAGGCAACAAAGATGTCATATTAGACTTGTATACTAAAATAAAAGCCGATGATAGGCATTTTGATGTTACAACACTCATAGAAGAACCTTCAAAAGAAATGCTTTGGGACGATTGGTCTATGGCATTTTATGATTTTTCTGGGACTGCCGAACAGAACAATTACAGCAGAATGCTTTTGGAGACTTATTTTGAAAATGCAAATAGTAAGAACAAGTCTTCAGAGGTGTTTTTAACATTAAAAAAGAATGTTATTAAATTGATTAGCACGATTTAAATTTGTAGCAGTAAGGTTTTTAAAACGAAGCTACCGCTAAGCTTTGCTTAGTACTGATAACTTTTATTCTTAAAAAAAGAAAAGCACTTTATTTTAATTTGTTATTTGAAAAACCACTAAGTGAAACTTAGCGGTAGCTGGGAAACTTAAAGGTAGTGGATTTTTCTTGCTTTATCTAGACTGTTTTCTTAAGCCAATTACTGCACTTGATATATCTTGTTCAGCCTTTTTGTTACTCCATTCTTCCCAAAACTTAATAGTCGCACTTTGTGGTTTAATTGTAGGTTCATCTATTATTACTCTTGTTGGTAAAAGTGAAGAATCTCCAACAATTAAAGCTTCTCCAATATCTAGAATTGGTAGAACATCAGTTAGACCAGAAAGATTATCTGGAAGAAGCCTTTTTATTACAGCTTGGTCTTCTGCATTAGACAATCTCAATGAAATAAAATTATTACATTGACTAAGAACTGTTCTGTTTACTTCTGCTGGTCGTTGGCTTATAACAGTTAAACTAACTCCATATTTTCTGCCTTCTTTGGCAATTCTTTCAAAATTCTTTAGTCCTAACTCAGAAGCAGAATCTTGACTTGTTCTTTCAGGAATGTATAAATGAGCTTCATCACATAATAAACAAATTGGATGTCTTTTATCGTTTGCAGTCCATTGTTGAACTGTAAAAACGATTCTTGCAACTAATCCAATAACTAATGGCAGAACATCTGATGGGACCTCAGAAAAGTCAATAACCTTTACACCAGCTTTTTTGTCATTATTACTGGAACCTTGCATTAACGAATTACATAATTTATTCAGCCAATCAATTTCAAGTTCATCATCTGTTACTTGAAACATAAAACCAAGTCGCTTGTCTTGACTCTTAGCTTCTAGTCTTTGTATAAATCTTGTCAGTTTTCCGAAAAAGGGACCTTGCTTATCTCCTCTAGAACCTGCAACCATTTCAGTATCTAGACGAATAATTTCAGTTAAGACATTTTCCATTTTATAAGGTATTGGACTATCAATTGTGATACTATCTTTAAATGTAGTATCTCCTATACTTTCTAAAAATTTAACTTTTTCGTTAAAAACTGTTTTTGAAAAAATCATTGCTTGATTAGGAGCATTGCTGTCACTTCTATCTAATAGCATTGCTAGCATCTCTTCATAAGTCAGAAGCCAGTAAGGAAGCATTAGAACATTGTTTTCAAGATTTCCTTTTTTACCTAAATCTGATGGATTTGCAATTTTCAAATGTTGAATTCCGTCAGCTTTAAAATCTTCTCCGCTATATTCTCCGTGTATATCAAATAGAAGTGAATTAGCCATTGGTAGTTTTGCTATCTGTTCAACTAACTTTGCGACACACCAAGATTTACCTGAACCAGTACTACCAACAATTACTGCGTGTCTTTGAAAAAGTTTATCTCCATCTAAAAATGCCTCTGCATTTTCATCAATTGAGTATTTACCTAAAGAAAGTGGCACATCATAATTTTCTTGTGAAGATATTGTACGCATAAATTTGGTAATGTTTTCGCCATCTATAGGAAAACAATTTGCTTCAATCTCTGGTACTGTATCTAAAGTACGCTTAAACACATTTTCTTTTTCTCCGTGTTTGTCAATTAAAGTTCCAATTAGATTTACTTTTAGAATATTTTCTGTGAGCAGGAAGTTTGACATTCCTAAATCTTCTGTTGCTGAATTTTCGTCATCTGAAACCTTTCTTGTAATTCGATTTATTATACCAATTAAGTGTTGACCTGCCTTTGAACTTTTTACAGCAATTAAATGATTTACTTGAAGTTTACGAAGTTTGTCTAATTCATCAACTTTCACAATAATTGTTGCAGTATCAACACTAAAAACAGTACCAATTGTTGCAGATTCTTCAAATGTAAATATTGCCATAGTGTTGTTTTAAGAAATTATTAGTTTTAAGTATTCACCCAATTCCCAATAGCTAGTATCTTCAATTATTACCTCTCCAAATTTGGAAGAAAAAATTCTTGTGTCTTTTGAATTGGCTTCTTCGATCAGCATATAATTCTGACAATTATTATCAATAATTGATTGTTTTGTTTTTGGAGTAAGCTCTTTAGTTATTACTATAATTGGTTTTTGATTCTTTATTTGTGTAATAAGTTTTGGTTGAACATGAATATCATTAAATCCATAACCTATACACAAGAAACCATTAGCTTGTTCAATTTCAGTATCAGCTTGGGTAAAAATTGTTCTGTATGGCTCGTTATGTGTTTCAGAATACTTGCTTAATCCAGGAGTAACTATCAATGGGCTATAATTTTCTGGAATGTTTTGTCTATTTGGTAATTGGACGTTTTCATCTTCTTTTGATTTAAACCAATCTAGAGAACCATGAACTTTCCAAATATTTACTTGTCCCTTATAGCCTTTTAAAGAAGCTAAATTGTTTGATTGTATGTTATTTGAAAAATGACCTATAAGATTTTGAGAATACCCATTGCAAATAATTGCTTTAGCAATACTCGAAGCATATTCGGCTAGCCTATCATAGTTTGTTGTAATTATTGAAACCTTTTTACCGGCTGTGTTTAAAAAATATTCTAAAAGATTTGCTAAAGGAAAATCGAAATCTTTTTTAATAAAATGTTCGTAAGCTTCTAAATCAGATTTGCTTACTAATTCCCAAGTTTTATTTACGATTTCACTAAGTACGTTTGGTCTTAGTTGAAGTTTTGTAAGAGTTGATTCTAAATCTCCAGTTTTGTCAAATTCAGCGATAAATTCTTTGAATTGAAATTGGTCGTGAGAATCAGTAAAATTAATTGAGTTTTTTATATGTTCCCCTAAAACCCACATTGAAGGAAGCCTAAAAGGAACAGAAGCTCCACTTCCAAGAATTATGAGTGGAATATTATTTGTCCAAGCTTGAAGTTGTTTATATATAGCTTCTTTTTCCATTCAATTTTTTGGTTTGTTCAAGTCCAACACAAGTTCACGAAGTTAGAATTTTCTTACCATAAAACCAATACGTACTTCTACGTATTTTTAACCTTTAGTCAGCCAGTCAGTTCGAGTAATTCGACGCAGGAGAATTGTATCGAGAACTAAAACAACCCCGTAATTTCTCCATCATCATTAATATCAATATTTTCAGAAGCCGGATGTGCTGGTAACCCTGGCATACGCATAATATCGCCTGTAATTGGGATTAAAAAACCTGCACCAGCAGCGATTTCAATTTCTCTAACGGTAATGATGAAATCTTTTGGTCGCCCTAATAATTTTGGGTTATCAGATAACGATTTTTGAGTTTTAGCGATACAAATAGGTAGCTGTTCTAAACCTAAATCGGCAATTTTTTTTAATTGTGTTTTGGCTTTCGCCGTATAGTCCACATGTTCTGCGCCGTAAATTTCTGTAGCAATGGTTTCTATTTTATCGGTAACGCTCGATTCCCATTTATACAAAGGCTTAAAGTTTGAGGTTTTCGATTCTACAACATCAATAACACATTGTGCTAATTCTAAAGCGCCTTCGCCTCCTTTTGCCCAAACTTCAGCCAAAGCCACTTTAAGACCTTTTGATGCTGCAAAATCTTTAATCAATTGTATTTCTTCATCACTGTCAGATACAAATCTATTGATAGCAATTACTGGAGCGACGTTAAATTTTGTAATATTTTCCAAATGTTTTTCTAAGTTTGGAAGTCCGTTTTTAAGCGCATCAAGATTAGGTGTAGTCAACGATTTTAAATCGGCACCACCATGATATTTTAAGGCGCGAATGGTTGTGGTAAGCACAACGGTTTTAGGTTTAAGTCCAGCACTTTGGCATTTAATATCAAAGAATTTTTCGGCACCTAAATCGAAACCAAAACCAGCTTCGGTTACGGTATAATCTGAATGCGACATCCCCATTAATGTTGCAATCACAGAATTGGTACCTTGTGCAATATTTGCAAAGGGGCCACCGTGAATAATGGCAGGATTGCCTTCTATAGTCTGTACTAAATTAGGTTTTATAGCATCTTTTAGTAAGGCTGCCATAGCACCTTCGGCTTTTAAATCTTTAGCATAAATAGGTGCTTTGTTAAAGGTGTAGCCAATAAAAATTTTACCCAAACGATTTTTAAGGTCGGTTAAGTTTTTGGCTAAACACAGAATAGCCATAATTTCTGATGCTGCAGTAATATCAAACCCTGTTTCTCTAGGGATACCAGATGTTGTGCCGCCTAAGCCAACAATTATGTGTCTTAACGCACGATCGTTCATGTCTATAACACGTTTCCAGCCAACTGTTCTAGGGTCTATAAATAAAGAGTTTGTTTTACTTTGAATATTATTATCGATAATAGCAGACAGTAAATTATGTGCTTTTTCAATAGCCGAAAAATCTCCTGTAAAATGAAGATTGATATCTTCCATAGGTAACACCTGTGAGTATCCGCCACCAGTTGCGCCACCTTTTATACCAAAAATAGGCCCTAAAGAGGGCTCTCTTAAAACCACGGTTGTTTTTTTGTTTAACCGATTTAAACCTTCTGATAAACCAATAGAAATTGTTGTTTTTCCTTCGCCTGCTGGTGTTGGAGAAATAGCAGAAACGAGGATTAAATTACTTTTATCGGCGTTTTGTTTGTTTATGGCTTGCAGTGGTAATTTTGCTTTATACTTCCCATACATTTCAATATATTCTGGGTCTACACCAAATTTTTTAGCAATGGTTGAAATAGGTTTAAGTGTAATGGTTTTTGCAATTTGTAAGTCAGTCATAAAGCATAAATTTTGATTATCGAAATTTTAACATAGTTGTAAATATATTATATTTCGATGCCATATTTAGTGATTTTTGTCATATAAATAGGACTAACTTTATCGATTTGATAATTTATAAAATGAATCAAAAAATATGGCGTTTAGTTAAGTGCTTCTTTATATACTTTTAGGCAACGTTCGCGTGCCATTTTATGATCTACAATTGGTGACGGGTAGGTAAGCTCTTGAAAATCTGGTAGCCAGGTATTGATGTATTCCAAATTTTTATCAAACTTTTTAATTTGAGTTGTGGGATTGAAAATCCGAAAATATGGGGAGGCATCCACACCGCAACCAGCTACCCATTGCCAGTTACCAATATTACTTGCCATATCGTAATCGTGGAGTTTTTCGGCAAAATAGGCTTCGCCCCAACGCCAATCGATTAGTAAATGCTTACACAAAAAACTACCCACTAACATGCGTACACGGTTATGCATAAACCCGGTTTGATTTAATTGACGCATACCAGCATCAACTAAAGGATAACCAGTTTTACCTTCGCACCATGCTTTAAATTCTACTTCGTTATTACGCCAAATAATGCGGTCGTATTTGGGTTTAAAACTTTTGGTTTGTGTCTGCGGAAAATGCCAAAGAGTTTGCATAAAAAACTCACGCCAAATCAATTCTTGCCAAAATACCTCGTTGGTTTCTGCCATGGCTTTTTTTACCATATTGCGAATGCTTACGGTACCAAAACGCAAATGCGGACCTAATCGTGATGTACTATCTTGAGCAGGGAAATTTCGTGTGGCTTCGTAGGTTTGTATTAATTTTGGAGTGACTTGATAGGGTTTTATGCTTTGTTGGGAAGGCTCAAAACCAATATCTTTTAAACTTAAATTTGGAAGTGATTTGTTTGTAATTAAATGATCTAATAATTCTTCCGAATGGAAAGATTTAACATCAGAAGGTTTAAACGTGTCTTTCCAACGCTTCATGTATGGTGTGTAAACTAAATATGGTGTACCATCACTTTTAACAACCTCCTTTTTTTCAAAAACAACTTGATCTTTATAGGTTTTAAAGTCAATATTGTTGTTGTTTAAGAGCGTCTCAATTTCTTTGTCGCGTGTTTTGGCATAAGGTTCGTAATCATGATTAGTGTAAACGCTTTCTATGTTGTATTGTTCAATTAATTGCTTATAGATAGCCAAAGGTTTGCCATAAAACATAGCAATACCACTTTTGTATTCATTGCTAAGCTTTGTATTTATATTTTGAAGCGTTTCGTAAATAAAGGTAACTCTCGTATCATTTTTTGGTAAGGCATCCAGTATTTCTGAATCGAAAATAAATATAGGAAGCACCTTATGTTTTCCTTTTAAAGCTTCAAATAGTCCATGATTGTCTTCTAATCTTAAATCGCGACGAAACCAAAATATGTTTACTGTTTTCTTCATTTATATAACTATTGTCACATCGATTAATTTTTATAAAAATTGTGTCAAGATGCTTTTCTCGATGCAATCCCGATAAAAAACGGAATTAATCGAACTGACATTTTAAATTAATATTTACCGAATAATACTTCTAATTTTTTTGTTCTGTAATTAAAAATTTCTTCCAGTTTTGGTTTAACTAAAATGGGATGAGCTAACTGACCAAGTATTCCAAAGGGAATTTTATAATCAATAATATCTTCCATTTCTACACCGCCATCAATTTCTTTAATAAAGTGTTTGTGGTGCCAAAGCGCATAGGGACCAAAGCGTTGTTCGTCAACAAAATAATGTTTGTCGACAACATGTGTAATTTCTGTAACCCATTTGGTTTTTATGCCTAAAACAGGTGTTACTATGTATTGAATAATCTGACCAGCAAACATAGGTCTGTCTGCTCCAGACAAAATATGGAAACCCATATAATCTGGTGTAATGGTTTTTAGGTTTTCTGGTGATGATAAAAAATCCCATGCCTCATCTAGAGTTATAGGTAAATTTTGTTTTTTATGGAGTCTGTAAATTTTCATAAAATTAGTTGTAGATAAGTATGTAGGCATTTAATGATGTAGCTATACATAACCATATAAAATAGGGGAGTATTAGCAAGCTTTTTGCTTTAAGCTCGTTTTTATAATCGAATAAAAATTTGGCAATAATACCAGTTAATAGGGTGATGCATATAAGTCCAAGAGTAATTAAATGTTGATTAAAGAAAATGTAATTCCAAATAATATTAAGTACAAACTGAATTAAGAATAAAATTTTCAACTTTGTATTTGGTATGATCTTATATAAAAGTGCCATATAGATTGAAAAACAAACCATTATGGTAGTCCAAGCTGCTCCAAAAACCCAACCTGGGGGCGTCCAAGGTGCTTTATTTAAATTCGTGTACCAATCGGTCTGTGGTCCATTATCCATAAGCCAACTTCCAATGGCTAAAGCTCCAAAATTTAGAATTAAGAATACGATAGTATATTTAAATAGTTTCATTTCTTGAAATTTTCAATTTGTTTAGCTATAACTTCTGCTTCTTCATACTTTTTGTCACTTTCAGAACGGTTAATACTTGATAATGTATGCCATTCTTTCATTAGTTTTTCATATTTCTCTTGTAGTTTTTCAACCTCAGTTTTCTTTTTAAACAATCCGAACATAGCTTTTTATTTTAGGTGTTTTGTAATTTTTGAATTTAACGGACTCGTTGCAGAGAAATAATAGTCTATTAGATTTCCATTAGTATCAATCAAATATTTCTGAAAGTTCCATTTTACAGACGAATTTATACGACCGTTTTTATTTTTTTGAGTTAACCACATATACAAAGGATGTTGGTTTCTTCCTTTTACATCTACTTTTTCAGTTATTAAAAATGTAACGCCATAATTTATTTCGCAAAACGATTTTATGGCATCTTCGTTATCAGGTTCTTGTTTTCCAAATTGATTACATGGCACGCCAATAATTTGAAGTTTGTCTTTATAAGTTTCATGAAGGTTTTGTAAGTCTTTATATTGAGGGGTGAAACCGCATTTTGAAGCTACATTTACAACAAGGATGTATTTACCTTTAAATTCTGAAAGGTTTAAAGCTTTGCCATCAAGTGTATTTATCTCAATATCATAAATAGAATCAGCATTCACTACTTTATGGCTTTCTCCTCTTGAAAATAAAGTAGCTATAAACGTTTTTAAGGGGTTCATATTTATATTTTAAAAGTTACAATACCGCAATCCATTTCGAATACTTGTCCAGACATAGAAGCTGCTTTATCAGACATTAAAAATGTTGCCATATCTGCAACTTCTTCAGGATTTAAAAATTTTTTTAGTGGATGTCTTTCTGTAATGTTTTCTATCATTTTATCATTGCGTAACAGTTTAGAAGCTAGTTGCGTATCTGTGACTGTTGGTGCAATAGCATTGATGCGAATGGTTGGTGCTAATTCTGCGCCTAACGATTTCACTAAACCTTCTACACCAGATTTTGATGTTGAAATACTAGCATGAAATGGCATGCCTAGTTTCGCAGCTACAGTGCTAAAAAGTAAAATGGATGGTTTGTTTCTGGTTTTAAGTATGGGAAGATATTTTTGAATAACTTTTACAGCACCCAAAACATTGATTTCAAAATCGTTTTTGAAATCGTCTATACTTAATCGAGAAATAGGCTTCAGGTTGATGCTACCCGGACAATAAATAAGCCCGTCGGCAGTTTCAATTTCAGGTAAATTTTCTTGAATAACGTCGCAAGAATAATGAGTTAAGTTAGCATGCTCTAAGTTAGGAACGGTTCTGCTAATATTTACGACTTTACTGGAATTAACTAATTTGCTTATAATGGCATTACCAATGCCCTTACTTCCACCTACTACAATAATTGTTTTCATATGGTTTCAGGGCATTTTTTGTTTTATGGCCTGCCCTTTAGCCTTTTTTCAATTTTTTGTTTAATAACCGTTAAGCGTTTCATAAGATCCATAATTTCAGGGTCTTTTTTCTCTTTATAAATGGTATTTAAACTTAATATTAACTCTTTTACTTCCCTAGACGATTCAATACGCTCACTTGTTGTTTTAAAGGTGTGTTTACGTTGTTCAAACTCTAAAGCTTTATCAATAATCTCCATAATTTTTAATCTTTAATCTAATTTAATAAGTATATATAAAACACTTATTTTCATAATTTGCCAATATAATAAATTATATGAGATTTATGTTTTTTAATAAGGTTTATTAAGTAAAATTTAATACTTTATTTTTTTAGAATTATTTAACTACTTGTTTACTCATAAATTAACAATTAGTGCAAATATACAAAATGTTTAATGTGATTTTAAATAAGTTAAACAAAATAGTTTATAGAGCTATAAGAATAATTTATGAGTCTTTAGAAAGTTTATCAATCATTCCTTTAAATATAATACCGTGAAATGGAAGTACGCTAAACCAATATATACGCCCCAAAAGCCCTAATGGTCTAAATGTAGCGGTTTGTTTGAGTATACCATTTTCAATTTTAAATTCTAACCAAGCCTCACCTGGTAGTCTCATTTCGGCATAAAGTAAAAGTTTTTGTTGAGCTTTATCAGCAAAAATAACTCTCCAAAAATCTAGCGCATCTCCAGCATGTAATTCTGTTGGATTTGTACGACCTCTTCGTAAACCAATACCACCGAAAAGTTTATCAATATAGCCCCTAATACGCCATAAAAATGTACCATAATACCAACCCGTTTTACCGCCGATAGCCCAAATTTTATCGATTGTTTTTTTAGGATTATTTATAGGTCTTTCTTTATAATCTTTAAAGCAGCCATATTTAGGCACATTAATGTATTTGTGTAAACTATTGCGTAATCTACCACTGCTAACCATAGAATCTTTCCAGCTAGAAATTATACTATTTTGTTCTATTTTTTCAAAAGCTAATGCAACGGCTTGTTTGTAAGTAAGCGGCTTGACATCTAATATTTTATTGATATTACTGGGTTTTCCAATAATTTGAACCCCCATGCTATCTACTAAAGTTGATGCTAGCTTGTAAGATGTAGAGGTTACAAAATACAACCAGTAAGACGATAATTTTGGTGTCATTACGGGTACAGTTAAAATGTAACGTTTTAAATCTCGTACTTCTGCAAATTGCAATAAGAGTTGTTTGTAGGTTAAAATTTCTGGACCAAAAACATCATAAGTTTTGTTGTAAAGTGTTTTATTTCCTGCAGCGCCAGATAAAAAAGTTAAAACATCCCTTACTGCAAGTGGTTGTGTTTTAGTGTCTAACCACTTAGGGGCAATCATAAATGGTAATTTTTCGACTAAATCTCGTATAATTTCAAAAGATGAACTTCCAGAGCCTACTATTATTCCAGCTTTGAAAATAGTTGTCGCATACTGATTTGATGCCAAAGTATGCTCAACATTTAATCTTGAACGCAAATGTTTCGACAGCTCATCTTCATTTGTTATACCACTTAAATAAATAACCTGTTTTACTTGGGTTTTTTCTAATTGGCTTTTAAAATTTATAGCACAACGTTCTTCAAGAGATTCAAAACTTTTTGAAGAATTAGACATAGAGTGTATTAAATAATACGCCACATCAATGTCTTTTGGAATGTTTTTAAGAGTTTCTGTTTTTAAAAAATCTACTTCAACTATATCTATTAATTCTTCTTCTATATAACTCTTGTCTGCACGAAGTTTATCTCGAACACAACAAACCACTTGATGTCCTTCATGTATTAAAAAAGGAATGAGTCGTTTACCAATGTAACCTGTTGCTCCTGTTACTAGAATTTTCATGTAATAGCTTTTTATGAGGATTAGACGAATTATAGTTAACTCGAAGACTTATAGACTTATATTTTAATTTGCTGTTTATTAATAAGGTTTATGTAAAGATAATAAATGTTTAATTATTTTAAATAAAAATTAAACAAAATTTTAAATATTATTAACAACAATTATCCGTTTTAACTAATTTACAGCTAGAAACTGCAGCAATTGCACCTAAAATAGGAGCTGTAATATAAAGCCACAAATATTGAAAATTACCGGTGAATAGAGCAGGAGCAATAGAACGAATGGGATTCATAGAAGCTTTAGTCATAGGGCCTGCAAACATAGCTTCTAAAAGTATAACACCACCAATAGCTATACCAGCCATAGTACCAATTTCTTTGCTTCCAGTAGAAACATTAATAATAACTACCATTAAAAAGAATGTTAATAAAAACTCTAAAACAGCAGCTTTGTAGGGAGGAAATCCGTTGGCTGGAGTCGTTTCGCCTAAAAACTGACTTTCAGGAAATAAAAACCATAAAATAAAGCATGCGATAATTGCTCCAATAGCTTGTGCAAGAATATATTTAGGCACTAAATTCCATGCAAACTTTTTAGCAACTGCAAAGCCAATAGTTACAGCAGGATTAAAATGAGCTCCAGAAATTTCGCCAAAAGCATAAATCATTGCCATAACAATAAGCCCCCATGTTATGGCTACTCCTACGTGCGATATGCTTCCGTTTGTAATTTCATTTATTGTCATGGCTCCACAACCACAGAATACCATGGCAAATGTACCTATTGTTTCAGCATAATACTTTTTCATTAGTAATAATTTATTTGCGTTAAAGATTGTGTTCTACGATTACGCTAAAGATAAACTTCATCCTTTTTGTTTTATACAAAAAAATATAGCTTAAAGCCTAACCCTTTTGGGTTATACCCAAATTAATATAATGCAAATATACAACCCCTTATTTTAAGCTTTTGTTAACATTAAAAGATATTGTATTGCTTAATTTTATAGAATTACAAATAATTATTTGATTAACTAATAAAAACTTAAAATGAAAAAACTACTATTAATTTTAATGGCATTTACAATGGCTTACTCGGTAAATGCTCAAGTTACAACACCACAACCTAGCCCGTTAGCTAAGTTAGAACAAAAAGTGGGCTTAACCGATATAACTATTGAATACTCTAGGCCAGGTGTTAAAGGAAGAAAAATATTTGGAGGTTTAGAGCCTTTTGGAACGATTTGGCGAACTGGTGCAAATAAGAATACTGTGATTACTTTTAGTGATGATGTAAAAATTGCTGGGCAAGATGTAAAAGCAGGGTCTTACGCTATTTTTACAAAATTAAATACAGCTACGTCTTGGGATGTAATGTTTTATAATGACACGAATAATTGGGGAACACCGCAAAATTGGGACGATAGCAAAGTAGTGGCTACTGCTAAAGTTGATGTTATGGAAATTCCGTTTAATGTAGAGACGTTTGCCATAGATATTAACAACATTACCAATAATGGTGCTGCTTTAGAGCTGATTTGGGAGAAGTCTTACGCGGCTATTCCGTTTACTGTGCCTACAGACGCTAAGGTTGCTAAAAGTATAAATAGTATTATGAATGGACCATCTGCAGCAGATTATTACGAATCTGCAGTTTATCATCTAGAGTCTGGTAAAGATATTGACAAAGCTGTAAAATGGATTGATAAAGCTATTGATATGACAAAAGATAAACCTAAGTTTTGGTACATCCATCAACAAGCATTAATTCATGCAAAAGCTGGCGACAAAAAAGGTGCTATTGCTGCGGCAAAATCGTCATTAGCATTAGCAAAAGAAGCTAAATATGATGCTTATATTAGAAAAAATGAGGAGGTTTTAAAAGAGTGGGGAGCAATGTAATTTTAGATTTCTTGGAATTCTAGATTTTTACATATTATAAAAGTAAAAAGCGCAACTTGAAAAAGTTGCGCTTTTTTATGCCCTAATATTGAAGGTTTATAATATTTCTAATGTCATCTAAAGTTTTTATAAGCTGTTTACTAAAGACAAACGTCATAATATCACTTTCTGTTTTTCCTTGACGCAGTAGATTGTTAAAATGTTCAATTTCGTAATTGTAGCCAATGGTTTTGTAATTAAAATCGATAGTTTTTTCTTTATCGTTTAATTCGGTTATGCTAACCGTGGTTGGGCTATGGAACCTGGTGTTGATTTTAATAGTGCCTTTTTCGCAATAAAAAATGGCTTCAGTTGGCGTGTCTTCTATAAAAGAGCTTTCTAAAAAGGCCTTAATATTTTGGTTGTAATTAAACTCAACTTTACAAGTAGAATCCACACCAGTCTCTGTAATTGTTGCTTTGGCTTCCATTGTATTTGGATTTCCTAGAGTAGATAATGCCGTAAAAATAGGATAGATTCCTATGTCTAACAAACTACCACCACCTAGCGATTTCTCCCATACTCGAGAGGTTTTACTATGGTTAGATTTAAAACCAAAATCAGCTTTTAATTTTAGAATATTTCCGTAAGTTTTGTCTTCCAGTGTTTTTAAAACAAATTGATAATGTGGTAAAAAGTAAGTCCAAAGCGCTTCCATTAGGAGCACATTTTTTTCTTTAGCTTTTGCTATCATTTGCTCCACTTCTTCGACATTCATAGCAAACGGTTTTTCGCATAAAACGGCGATTCCGTTTTCTAAGTATAATAGCGTGTTTTCTTTATGAAATACATGTGGCGTTGCTATGTAAACAGCATCAATATTAGGGTCTTCTGCTAAATCTTCATAACACCCATAAGCTTTACTAGCATTGTATTGTTGAGCAAATTCGTTTGCTTTTGCTGAAGAGCGCGAAGCTACCGCATAAAGGTTAGCGTTTTCAACAGTTAATAAATCTTTTGCAAATTTATGGGCAATCTTACCCAAACCAATAATCCCCCAATTAATAGTTTTACGGTGTAAATTTTTTGTCATTTTTAGTTAGTGATTGAATAATGAATGCTATAAAGATAACTAGTATACAGCCAAATAAATTAAGCCATAGATAAGGCATCCAATCAAACCACCAACCTATTAAAACTATAACTTGCGTGATTAGTGCCGCTATAAAAACAGCATTGGCTTTGATGAATTTAAAGAAAAATGCCAACAGGAAAATACCCAAAACATTACCATAAAATATAGATCCAATAATGTTAACCAACTGTATTAAATTTTCGGCAAGATTAGCAAAACAAGCAATTATAATGGCGACAATACCCCAAAGTAATGTAAACATTTTAGTGACTTTAACCATGTGCTTTTCCTCTTTTTCTTCTTTAAGATTTCTACCGTATAAATCAATTGAAGTAATGGTGGCCAAAGCATTTATTTCTGATGCTGTTGATGACATAGCTGCGGAAAGAATAACGGCCAACAATAAACCTATTAAACCTTTTGGAAGATATTTAAGAATAAAGGTAATAAACATATAATCTCTGTCGTTCGTTTTGGTGTCTTTTGCAGATTCTTTATACCAATTATTTAATTCTTCTTTTTTCTCTTTATAAGTATGGCTATTATTTTCTAAGGCTAATAATTCATTATTTAATCTATCATATTTATTAGCATAAGCAGTGTCAATAGCTCGCTTTATTAGATATTTTGATTCTAAACGATGTGTTTTTTCAACACTATCTAAAACGAATATATCTTGTCGTAATTGGTCATCATCATTTTTAGAAAGCTGAATACTTAATGCTTTCTTTTTGTTGAAAAGCATATTTTGTTTGTCTTGAAGATTTTGATACTGTTGCGAATATTCTGAATCTAAAACTTTTTCGGTAGATGAATCTATAAAATTTAATGGTGCAGGATTAAATTGATAAAACACAAATACCATAACACCAACTAATAGAATAAAGAATTGCATAGGTACTTTTAGTAAACCATTAAAAATCATTCCCATTTGCATTTCTTTCATCGATTTCCCAGAAAGATACCGTTGTACTTGACTTTGATCAGTTCCAAAATAGGCCAGAGCGAGAAAAGATCCGCCAATTAATCCAGACCAAACCGTGTATCTGTTTTCTAAATCAAACGAAAAATCTAAAACTTCCATTCTTCCACTAGCTCCAGCAATATCTAATGCTTTGGTAAACGAAACATCGTCTGGAATTAGATTTAAAATGATGAATAGTGCAGCAAGCATTCCAGCAAAAATGACAAACATTTGTTGTTTTTGGGTAACTGTTACTGCTTTTGTACCACCAGAAACCGTGTAAATAATAACTAAAACTCCAATAGCTATATTAAGGTAAGTGATGTTCCAACCTAATACAACTGATAGAATTATAGCAGGAGCAAAAATGGTAATCCCAGCTGCTAATCCCCGTTGGATTAAAAATAAAATAGCGGTGAGACTTCTGGTTTTTAAATCGAATCTGTTTTCTAAAAATTCGTAAGCGGTGTAAACTTTTAATCGATGGTACAAAGGAATAAAAACCAAACATATAATGACCATGGCTATAGGTAAGCCAAAGTAAAATTGCACAAACCCCATGCCATCTGAAAATGCTTGTCCGGTAGTGGATAAAAACGTAATAGCACTAGCTTGTGTTGCCATAACAGACAAGCCGATGGTCCACCATTTTGTGGTGTTACCGCCTTTTATATAGTCTTCTGCACTTTTCCTTCCTCTAGTTTTCCATGTGCCATAGCCCACTATAGTAAGAAGAGTAACTATTAAGACAACCCAATCAATCCAATTTAATGTTTGCATATTAAAACGCTTTCATGATTAAGTAAAACGCTAAAATATAAATAGCATTAGCAATTAAAACAATAGAGTAGAGTTTAAGCCAAGGTTGTTTTTCTGGTTTGTCTTCGGTCATATTTAATCGTTTAGTTTAGCTTCTAATTTTAAATCTTCTTTTCCAATGGAAAGCATATTAGCGAATAATCGGTACGCACCTGAAACACCTTCTGGGAATTCTCTAAAAAAACTAAGCCCTGTATATATATAATGTCCTTTTCCGTATTTGGCAACTAACAAGCTGCCGTCTTTTGGAGTTTCGCCTTTATCATTCATTGATAAAATAGAAGTGAATTCATTAGACCATTCATTAGGAAAATATAACCCTCTTTCTTGTGTCCAACCTTCAAAATCTTTTTGGGTAATTTTATTTGGGTAATTAAGAATAGGATGTTCAGGGCTTAAAAACCGAACTTTGGCATGTTCGTTCGTCACCCTGTCTCTTGATAATTTTAAATCGTAAGGTGCTAAATTGTCAACTTTAATTCCGCGACTGGTGTTGTATTGTACAATCATATTACCCCCGTTTTTAACAAAATCAAACAATTGTTGCTGTTTAAACTGTAATTCGTCAAGTATATTATAAGCTCTAATACCTACTACTATCGCATCAAATCTACTAAGCATTTCAGCATTAATATCTTCTGGTTTTATGGTTAACACGTTATAACCAATTTGCTGCAAACTCTCTGGAACCACATCGCCAGCACCTTGAATATAACCAATGTTTTCGCCTTTCTTTTTAATGTTTAGGCGTACAATTTTACTTTCGCTTGGTAATAAAACGGTTTGAAACGGAATGTGATCATAGTCAATTTCAATAAGTTCTTTGGTGTATAAATTTTCATTAATCGTAACGATTGGACCGATGTAGCCTTCGCTTTCGTTTTTAGGTGGAATAACTGTAAAAACAAGAGTTTGTTCTTCGCCTTTGTGTTTTATGTTGACTTTTTGATTTTTCGGATAAACACTCCAATCGTTTGGATGACAAACTTCAGCAAAACCTTCAAGATTATCTCGTCCTGCTTTTACGATAACAGTAATATCGCGTTGTTTGTCGTTATCTAAAATGATGACTTTCTCGGTAATTTTAGCCGATGCTTCAGGAATCACTTCAAAAGGTTTATACAATTCGCCTTTTTCTGGTTTTGAATAACGATGAATTATTGGTTTTGTGATAGTTAAAGGAACATTGTTAATCATAAGATTAAAATCAATATTATAAAGTCGAGGTGTTTCAGGTAAACCGATTAATTTAGTATTGTTAACTTTATACATGCCTAAAGTTCCCTTTTCACTTAACCAATATGGCGTAGTAGGATTTTGGTCATTACTAATTTTTACAGTTTCTTTAAAATCATATTTCACATTGTTTTTTAGTGCTATGTTTTTTGAAATATTCAAATCACTTGCATTGTTTAAACTTACTAAGTTTATTGTGAGATTGCTGCGGTTTAAAACTTCAATATTTATATTAATTTTTTCGTTTGGAGTTACCCAATTTGTATCTGCTGAAACTTCTAAATACAAACTTGCACACATTTCAATAATAGATTTTAACTCTTTTGATTTTTGAGTTTTCCAATGCTGGTCATCAATATTCTGTAGTAATTTATAAGCTTCAAGTAGTTGCGGTATATGTTGCGATGGATTTTTAAAGTTGAAGTTGTTTTCTACTTCATATAAAATATCACCAATGACTTTACCTCCTTTTATGCGATTCCACGACGTATCAATACCAGCAAAAATATTTTCGCTATCGGTTAACGCATCACCTTTTAAAAGTTCAATATATTCTTCTTGCGAACCGCGTTGCGATAAACGTCCGAAACCTTGACATAAGTGTTGGCTACTTGCCAAAGAGGCTACTTCGTTATTTGATAAGCCTTTAAGTGGATAATAGGTGCCAATATCGAAACTAAGCATATTGCTTTTGTCAACTTTATCGAATGCTTCTCTACTACCATAGCGCCACCAGCTTGTGTTATAAAACAAACGTTTTGGTTGCCAGACGCTAGCGTCTTCTAGTAAATTAGGGTATGCAAATTTGTCGTTAGCGAGATCGAAAGCCTCTATGCTTAACATGGCAGAAGCTGTATGATGACCGTGAGTACGACCTGCTCTCCTGTGGTCAAATCTGTTAATAATAATGTCTGGTTTAAATTGACGAATGGCTAAAACTACATCGCTTAAAACCTCGTTTTTATCCCAAATAGCTAAAGTTTCGTCTGGATGTTTAGAATAGCCAAAATCGTTAGCTCTTGTAAAAAATTGTTCACCACCATCAATACGTCTTGCTGCTAGTAATTCTTGCGTACGTATAACACCCAATAACTCTCTTATTTCTGGGCCAATAAGGTTTTGTCCACCATCGCCTCTAGTCAACGATAAATATCCTGTTCGTGCTTTTACATGGTTAGACATGTATGAAATTAAACGTGTGTTTTCATCGTCTGGATGGGCAGCTACATATAAAACAGATCCCAAGAAATTGAGTTTTTGTATAGATTCGTATATCTGTGAAGATGAAGGTGTTTTGGGTTTTTGTGCTTGTAAAATTGAACAAGAAAATAATAATATAAAGAAATAAATGAATTGCTTTTGCATGATTATTTAGTTAGCTAAAAATCAAATATAGCAAAGTATAATAGTGGAAACGTAGCTTTTAGTGTTTCTTTAACTTAATTTAACTAAAGCCACTTTTTTCTCTTAAAATAAATAAGCATACCTATGAAAAGTATAATCATAACACCCCAAAGGATGAAGTATGAATATTTATAACCCAACTCTGGAATGTATTCAAAATTCATCCCATAAATACCCGCAATAAAAGTTAATGGAATAAAAATTGATGCCATTATAGTTAATACTTTCATTACTTCATTCATTTTATTACTAATGGTTGTCATGTACATATCCATTAAACTCCAAATCATTTCTCGGTAAATATCTATGTTTTCTGATACTTGAATTAAGTGGTCATAAATGTCTCGGTAATAGGTAATTGTTTTTTTATTTATAAGTCTGCCTTCATTCTTTTCAATTCTATTAATGACTTCTCGAAGCGGAAAAATAGCACGACGAACTCGTAAAATTTCCCGTTTTAGGTTTTGTATTTTTTGACTGATATCATCATCTACATTTCCAGAAAAAATAGCTGTTTCAAAACCCTCAATTTTATCGCCCAAAATTTCAATAACACTAAAATAATGGTCTACAACCGCATCAAATAAAGTATAGAGTAGATAATCGGCAGGCATTGTTCTAACACGTCCTTTAGCTTGCTTGATTCTATCACGCACAGAATCAAAAACATCACCCTCGGCTTCTTGAAATGATAGTACATAATCTTCACCAAGAATAAAGCTTACTTGTTCTGAAACAATTTTTTCATCGTCATTATAATACAACATTTTTAATACTACAAAAAGATACTCATCATGTTCATCAATCTTTGGACGTTGCGAAATATTAACAATGTCTTCAAGTACAAGGGGGTGTAATTCGTAATGTTCTCCAATTTTCTCAATGGCTATTACATGGTTTAACCCATTTATATTAATCCAAGTTATGGTTCCGGCTTCAAAATTAAAACACTCTTCAACATTTGTAAGTTCTTTTACAATACATTGTTCTTTGTTATAATCAAAAGCTTCAATAAATAACTTTTGATCAGATTTTTCACCAGTATAAATTACACTTCCTGGGGTTTGTCCTATTTTTTTTCTGGAAACTAGACTTCTTATGCTTTTTGCCATTTGAAAAATTAATATTATAAATATATAAAATATTTATACAGCATCACCATCATCTTCAATAGCATCTTTCTTTAAAAGTGTTACTGCTTTTTGAAGCATTAAATTATTGGGGTAGGTTACCAAATCGCCGTTATCTAACCGTAAATGTAATTGAAAGGCTCTAATATCTTCAATAATGGCTTTTATAGGAAAATCTTTATCATGGATTTCTATTTTGTCCCCAACTTTATACGGAAAGTTAAAAAACATAATAATTCCAGAAGTTACATTGCTTAAAATAGACCAAATAGCAAACAAACCAATACCAATTACTGCAAATACTGAAGAGAACACAACTGCCAAATCTTCAAAGCGAGCACCAAAAATAAAGGCTTCAATAAGTATGGCTATTGAAAATAAAGTAACTGTAACATATCTGCGAATTAGCCTTATTCGTGCATCGTTTATGCCATTTTTTCTTGCAACTTTGGTTATCGTAAAGTGGGTTGTTGCTCTAATTAATAGAAGAGATAAAAGAACAATACCTGTAATTATTAATTGGTCACGAAGCGTTTCAGAAAACATTATTTTTTATATTAGATTGAATGATTTACAAAGATACACTACAAATTAGCACAACTTTAATTTAATTTTAAGGATTCTCTATGTATTTCATCTTTATTGCTGTTTTTTCCCCAATAAGCAGATTTTATAGTTTCTAATTTAGTGGCTTTTGTAGTTAAGGTTTTAGCATTTTTACCAAATCCGCTTTTAAAAGTTTCTTCCCAACCTAGTATATGGTGAGGGAATTTTGGATTAAATTCAATAAATAATGTTCTATTTAATTCTGGGTAATCTATTGAATATGAATTTCTTGATAAAGTAGCTGTGGCAATGTAAGCTTTTAATTCAACATGTTTTAATCGGCTATATTCGAGTGATGGGATAATTTGTAAATTTCCAGTTGGTAACGATTTAGGATTGATGCGTAATTGCGTCCAAAGTTCATTTTCTAAAATAGCTTTATCTAATTTAAAGTTTTGATCGCCTTCGCTTTCAAAATATGAATATGATTTAATTTCAAACTGCTCTTTATTATTTAGTTGTGCATAAACATGTCCGCACCATTCTTGTATAGAACCCGATACTTTTATCGCATGTTTATCGTTTGAAACCGGATAAAACGTACTTTGCATTATAGAATATGGATACAAACCTGTGTTGAATGTTTTAGTTGCGTTTAGTTTTAAAACAGAAATATTATTAGGATTTTTATTATCGGCTTTTGCTTGTTTGTTTGGTAGAAAATCTTCCGTAACATAAATTAAAACGGCCTGCCCTTTTCGTATTTCACCGTAGCGTGCTTGCTCTAATTTGTACGATGTAATTTCTGCTTTACCTGCGTACCAATACTCTTTAAATTCTTGAGAAGGCTCTTTAATATTAAGGTTTTTTTTTGGTTCTACTTCAGTAGCGAAATTGACAGCTATGTCTTTTTGTTTTTTTGATTCATTTTTACACGAAACAATAAATATTGGTAAAATAATTAAAAGGAATTTTATAAACGTTTTCATAATTCAACTTTTTTAAAACATAAAATTACGAATTTAATAAGCGTTTACGATATCATTTAACGTTTTATAGACCGCGTGAATAGGTAAGCCCATAACATTAAAATAAGAGCCTTCAATTCTTGTAACACCAATTTGTCCAATCCAATCTTGAATACCATAGGCGCCAGCTTTATCAAATGGTTTACAGGTTTTTATGTAGTATAAAATCTCGTTATCTGTTAAGTCTTTAAATGTGACTTTGGTAATATTATGTATTGTTTTTTCTGAAGTTGTAGTTGTAAAACAAACCGATGTAATAACCTCGTGTGTTGCATTACTTAAGGTTCTTAAAATAGAAAAAGCTTCATTTGCATCTCTAGGTTTGCCTAAAGCGGTATTGTTGTGCCAAACAATGGTATCACTTGTAATCAGTATATCGTTTGGTTTTAATTCAGCTTTAAAAGGCAATGCTTTTAGCTGCGCTAAATAGTTACTGATTTCGAAATGTGTTAATCGTGGAGGATATTCTTCTTTTATGGGTTTTAATCGAATTTCGAAATCCAATCCTAAATTTTTAAAGAATTCTTGACGCCTAGGCGAACCCGATGCTAAAATAATATGATGATTTTTTAGTTTTTGGATTAACATTTTATGGTTAATTATACTTATATAAAAGTAACGAAAACATCCCAAAAAGCATTACCAATTTTAAAACGTTGCTAATATGATGATATTCTTTTTTTGTCTTTGCGCTAAATGATTTGATACTTATATAAAGTAAAGGTGCAATAATAAAAACCAAAAAGTAAATCACAGCTATTTGATTTTTGTATAATGAATTGATGATGTAATACGACACCGCAAAAAGAGGAATAAGCGTTAAAACAAAAAGGATATTGCCAGCGCGTTCTCGCCCAATAACAATAGGCAGTGTTCGCATACCAGCTTTATAATCGCCATCAATATCTTCAATATCTTTTGCAATTTCTCGGATGAGATTTATTATAAAAGCAAATAATGCATAGTCTAAAATGATTTTGAAAAAGGTAAAAAGCGTTTGCCGATTTTCGGTAGTTATTACTGGCAATAATTCAAATATACCAACAACAATAATACTTAATGCTACTAGTGCGGAAACGATAATATTACCAATTAAAAACGTTTGTTTTAAATAGGAAGCATACACATATAGCAATGCCGAAATAATAACAAATATTGAGAAAAAAGCACTTCTACCAACAGATTGCGATAAGTAATAGCCTAAACAAACACCAATTACATTTAAAGCTATAAAAAAATTATAAGCTGTTTTTTCTGAAATGGATTTACCAATAATTTTGTTATCTGGTTTGTTTACAAAATCGGTTTCAACATCATAAATATCGTTAATAACATTACCAGCAGCTGCAATACAAATGGTGGCTAAAATTAAAATTAAAATTTGTAATGTGGTTAATCCAAAATTAACCCCAAATGGTTCTAAAAAAGCATATTTTATTAATAATTGAACAAGAGCAATCATTAATAAATTTTTCCAACGGATGAGGTTTAAAACATTCAATTATTTATATTATAAATAAGGATTAGTTCTGTTGTTAATAGAATATAAAATATACTCTCGAAAGCTAACGATAATGATAAAAAGAACTAAAATAGTTAAAACTATAGCTTGAATCGATTTTCGTTTTTCTTCTTTCCTAATTTTATTTTTAATGATTTCTCTTTCTTCTTTTGTTAACTTTTTATGAGAAAAATTAAGCTTAAAATGAAAATGAGTTTCTTCGTTGAGTTTTTCTTTTAAAGTAGAAAAAGCTTTATTTGAGCTTTGATTAAATACGCTACGAACGTTTCCAAAACCAATGTAACCAAATCCTACGCTATGTCTTCTTTTATTTCTTGCCAATATTTAATCGTATTTCGCGCTAAAATTTGCATTCCATTTGCCTTGTACTTTTAAAACCTGTTCAATAACATCGCGAACAGCTCCTTTGCCACCCTTTTTATGCGAAATATATTTCGAGATATTTTTTATTTCAGGTACCGCATCTTGCGGACAACATGGTAAACCAATTAATTTCATAACGGGAAAATCTGGAATATCATCGCCCATGTATAGTACATTTTCAGATTTAATACCTTTTTTGTTAAAGTAGTCATTAAGCTGTTCAATTTTGTTGTGTGCACCTAAATAAATGTCTTTTATTCCTAATCCTTCTAAACGTTTACGAACCCCCTCGTTTGAGCCACCAGATATTATACAAACATTGTATCCAGCATCTATAGCCGTTTTAAGCGCATAACCATCTTTAATATTCATTTTGCGTAGCATGTCTCCCGTAGTTGTTATAGTTACAGAACCATCAGTTAAAACGCCATCAACATCAAAAATAAATGTGGTAATATGCTCTAAATATTCTTTATAACTTTTTTCTTCCATCTATTTGTTTTTATAAGATTTGGTCACTGAGTTAGTCGAAGTGCCATGAGTTTGCTGAATTGAGCTAGTTAGCAGTTCGTAAATGTCTTTATGGTGTTTGTTTTCTAATTGTTTTAACTGCTTTTTAATGGTTTTTTTATCGTGTCGTTTTGCAGGACCTGTTTGTGCCATATAAGGCGATAACTTTTGAACTTTCTTTGCGGTTTCAAGAATTAATGGTTTTAATAAATCGAATTCAGCACCTTCACTTTCAGTAATTTCATGCCCAATTCTGTATAATTGATTCGTAAAATTATTGACAAAAACAGCAGCTAAATGTAGTGCACGACGTTGGTCGCTATTAACTTTTTTAGTAGGGCTTCCTATAGAAATTGCTAATTCTTTTAAAATAGGATAATCCTTTTTATTAATAGCTTCTATACAAATTGGCACGTTTTCAAAATCCATTTCGGCGGCTTTACTAAAGGTTTGTAACGGATAAAAAACACCTCGTTTTTGCTTTTTATAAATATCATAAACACTCACACTACCAGAAGTATGGACTACCAGTTTATTTTCAAACGGAAGTTGTTTTGATAGTTCTGCAATAGCATCATCACTAACTGCTATTATATAAATATCGGCATCTTTTAAAAGTGATACATCATCAATAATTTCAACCTCACTTTTATAGGAACTAATAGTATTTAAGTTTCTGTTATACCATTGATTTATAACAACATTTTTAGCTTTACTAAAAGCTTTAAATAGGTGAGTGGCTACATTGCCAGCTCCAAGAATAACTACTGAAATCATACTGCTAAAATAAGTAAGTATTGTATCATATAAAAGACTTATGTCTTATCTTTGTTTACTATGGATAAAAAAGATATTGAAACCAGAGACGATGTGTTTTTATTGGTCTCATCATTTTATATAAAAGTTAGAAAAGATATTGTTTTAGGTCCTTTTTTTAACGATGTAATTAAAGATTGGGACGAGCATTTAGAAAAGTTAACCACATTTTGGGAATCGAGTTTATTTATGACCAGAAAGTTGGAAAAGAAATATAAAGGCAATCCTTTAGAAGCTCATGTGAAAGTTGATAAAGAAAATAATAACGCCATTTCTGAGTTACACTTCGGGCTTTGGCTAAACCTTTGGTTTCAAACTATTGATGAACTTTTTGAAGGTGATTATGCCGAAAACGCTAAACGACGCGCCAGAAAAATGGGCACGTTTTTATATTTAAAAATATTTGAAGCGAGAATGAAAGAGTAGATAGTGTTCAGTATTTAGTTTGTAGTCTTAGTAATCAGTTTTATAGCAAAAAAATATTGGTGCATTCGTGGTAACTCTTTTAAAATTTAACATCTTTTAATAAACATAAATCCTTAAATTTGCTCGACCTAAAAAAAGGTAGTTATTATGCAAGATAAACTCGCCAAAATTCTTTTCTCTACACGACTTACTGCTGTTTTATTTTTAACTTTTGCTGCGGCAATGGCAGTAGGCACATTTTTAGATGCAGGACAAGACACATCGCCTACACCATACACACGAAATTTAATATATAATGCGTGGTGGTTCGAAGCTATTATGGTGTTTTTTGTAATTAATTTTACAGGAAATATTTTTCGTTTCAGACTGTATAAAAAAGAAAAATGGGCAACTTTAATATTACATTTATCATTCATTTTTATATTATTAGGGGCATTTATTACCCGTTATGTGAGTTTTGAGGGCATGATGGCTATTCGAGAAGGTGCTACTGAAAACACCTTTTTATCTCAAAAAACGTATGTAACAACTTATATTGATGGAGATTATGAGATTGATGGGCAAAGTCAAAGACGTGTTTTAGAATCTGAAGTTGATTTTTCTAAACGCCTAAAAAACAAATTTAAAATAAATACCGATTACAATAAACAACCCGTAACTATTGAATTGGAAAAGTTTATTGTTGGAGCTGAAGAAGATATTATTCCAGATGATAACGGAGAACAATATTTAAAATTAGTTGAAGCAGGAGGAAATGGTGCGCACAATCATTTTTTAAAAGTTGGAGAAATTGCTAATGTTCATAATGTATTAATAGCACTTAATAAACCTACCGATGGCGCAATAAATATTACATATTCTAATGATGAGCTAACCATACAATCGCCTTTTGAAGGTAGTTATATGACTATGGCAACAAGAGCTGAAGGTGAGTTGGTAAAAGATAGTATACAGCCTTTAGTATTGCGCTCGTTATATAAAATTGGTAATATGCAAATGGTGTTTCCTAAACCTATAGTAAAAGGTGTTTTTGATGTGGTTCAGAAATCAGAAATACTTAAAAATGATAGTGATGGTGTAGTGTTGAAAGTAACCGCAAATAACGAAACAAAAACAGTAGGATTATTAGGAGGAAAGGGAACAAATAGCGCTTTTAAACAAATTAAAGTTGGCGGTTTAGATTTTGCTTTTAAATACGGATCGAAAGTATTAGAGTTGCCATTTCAAATAAAATTGAATGATTTTGAAGCCGAACGTTACCCAGGAACTGAAAGAGGTTACTCTGCCTATTCAAGTCAAGTTACTGTTCTAGACGAACAAGAAGGCGATTTTGATTATAAAATATTTATGAATAATATTTTAGACCATCGTGGATATCGATTTTTTCAATCTAGTTTTGATGCTGATGAAAAAGGGACCATATTATCTGTAAATCATGATTATTGGGGAACTTTGCTTACCTATATTGGTTATTTTATGCTTTACTTTGGTATGATGGCCATTTTGTTTGTTAAAGGGTCTCGCTTTGGCGATTTAAAAAAACAGCTTGATAAAGTAAAAGCTAAAAAAGCAAAATTACTTGCAATAGTATTGTTATGTTTTGGTTTGAATGCCTTTTCGCAGCAGCATTCTGAAAACGATGGACACGACCACTCCAAACCATCAAAAACTCAAATAGATTCTATATTAAAAGCAAACATAACACCTAAAGTACATGCCGATGAATTCGGACATTTAGTAATACAAGATCTTAGTGGTCGAATGATGCCTGTTAATACCTATGCGTCTGAGATGCTTCGTAAACTAAGTAAAAGTGATACTTATGAGGGTTTTGATGCTAACCAAGTACTTTTATCTATACAAGAAAGCCCAATGTTATGGTATAATGTACCTATTATATATTTGAAGCCTAAAAAGGGAGATTCAATCAGAAATTTAATTGGCATTAAAAAAGAAGAAAAACATGCTACATTAGCCGATTTTTTCACAGAAAGAGGTGAGTATAAATTAGCACCTTATTTAGAAGAAGCGTATAAAGCACAAGTACCTACTGGATTTCAAAAGGAATTTAAAGAAACCGACCAACGTGTTAGTTTATTGTACAATGCTGTAGAAGGCATGTCGTTAAAAATATTCCCTATTCCTAATGATGATAATAACAAATGGATTTCGGCTTACGATTATAGAATTGATAAAGCAGTAAATAATAGAATTGAAGATTCACTTTACGGAAACTTTATAAAAAACGGATTTAGAGCTTATTTGTTTACGCTAAATAACTCTAAAAAATCTGGTGATTTCTCTGAAGCATCTAAGCTTTTGTCAGCCTTCAAAAAAACACAGCATCAATACGGAGCTTCGGTTATGTTGAGTGATGATAAAGTTAAAACAGAAGTTTTATACAATAAATACGATATTTTTAAAAAGCTTTTTAGCTGGTATATGTATGCAGGTACATTACTGTTTATAATATTAATTGTTCAAATATTTAAAGAGAAAAGTAAGGCTATAAATATTGCTGTAAATGTCTTAAAAGTTATAATACTTGGTCTCTTTATTTTGCATACCACAGGTTTAATTGTGCGTTGGTATATTTCTGGTCATGCGCCATGGAGCGATGCTTACGAATCTATGATTTACGTAGCTTGGTCTACGATGTTATTTGGTTTAATTACAGGAATAAGTAAGAAAAAAGAGAAGGGCGATAAAGATAATGTTTCAGGAATTCTATTGGCTATTTTAGGAAAAAGAAATACTTCTGATTTAACCATTGCAGCAGGAGCTTTTGTAACGTCAATGATTTTAATGATTGCGCATTGGAATTGGATGGATCCCGCCATTGCCAATTTACAACCTGTACTTAATAGTTACTGGCTCATGATTCACGTAGCGGTAATTGTAGCAAGTTATGGTCCGTTTGCTTTGGGTATGATTTTGGGTGTTGTATCATTATTATTGATGATTTTCACCACAAAAGAAAATAAAGTAAAAATGGATTTAAACATTAAAGAGCTTACCGTAATTACCGAAATGGCTTTAACTGTAGGTTTAGTGATGTTAACTATTGGTAACTTTTTAGGCGGTATGTGGGCAAACGAAAGTTGGGGACGTTATTGGGGTTGGGATCCTAAAGAAACTTGGGCACTTATTAGTATTATGGTTTATGCCTTTGTAATACACATGCGATTGATTCCTGGGTTGCGTGGACGTTGGTTTTTTAACCTAATGTCTATAGTAGCGTTTGCTAGTATTTTAATGACATATTTTGGAGTTAATTTCTATTTAGCAGGTTTGCATAGTTACGCCAGTGGCGACCAAATAGTGAGTGTTAAGTTTATTGGTATTGCTTGTGCTATTGTTGCTGTTTTAGGATTTTTCGCTTATCGCGGATATGCTAAGTATTATAAGAAATAAATTCCTGCGGAGGCAGGAATCTGTTTATTTTAAATTTTTTGCTTATCTCTTAAATGTTTTAATGCGTGATTTTAAGACTTATTTGTAAACTGTAAATTTAGCGGATTTGAAAGGTTATGACAGATAAATTACAGCATATAGCTGACTTGTCCGCGTTAGGGATTGAGGCATTTGTTGGAGCTCGCCGACGCAGGAGGAAGCGACTGCCGAAAGCCCGACCCCTTTTTAGGGGTAACGCCCTAATTATTAATCAACCCTAAAACAAAACCGTAACCAATTCCGAATAAAATAGCTAAACCGAAACTTAATAAACTCCCTATAAGAATGTATTCGGTTAGTTTTCGGTCTTTAGCTTTTGATAAATCGCCAAAACGAAACACCGATTTGGCAGCTAATAAAAACCCGATGCCTTCCCAATGTTGTGTGATTATAAAAGCGAACACAAATAGGCGTTCCAGCATGCCAATGTATGCACCGGCGTTTTCTAAGGATTCCTCGTTGCTATCTTCTTTTAAATACCATTTGGATATGATGGTTCTCATAATTATTGACGAGACTACTGTTACGCCCAATAAACTTGTGATTAGCAATAAAAATGCTGGATTATAAAGCGAATTGATGCTAAATTGATATGGCTGGTAAATGCTTACCACTAAAGCTATTATTATAAAATGCGCGAGTTGGTCTAAGCCAAAAAGTAGCCTGTTTTTAAGTACAGATTTTAAGTGAAGCTTTATTAAATCGATAATATAATGCGAAATAATAAGGATTAAAATACCTAGCCAATACTTAAAATCGGCTTGTAATACTAAAATTAAAGCACCCAAATGCACTACAATGTGCCAGTATAAAAATTTGGATTTATGTTTATATGTTTCTTTATGAATGACCCATTTTTCTGGTTGTAATAAAAAATCACCTATGAAATGTGCTAATATTAATTTAATGGATAAGGCTAACATAAGGTTTGTATTTGGGTTTTATAGTAGTGTAATAGTTTAGAAATTTCATCAAAACCGGCGCGTTTAAGACTTTCGCTAATGTTGCTCTGCGTTTTTCCTAAAAGTTTTGCTAGTTGTATTTGATTTAATTTAGGGTTTTCTATTGTTGTTTTAATTGTTTTTGAAGAGGTTGATTTCCAACTATTGATTGTAAGAGTTGCCAAATCTAACATGATATTAATTTGTATATCGAAAGCTTTGAATGGCGATTTTATTGCCAATGTGCTCTTTTTCAATTGCTCAAAGCATTCTCCAGAATTAACAAAAGCACTGCCGTTAGATTCTGTAATTTTATCAGATTGATATGTTTTTTCTCCAATGCCAATGGCTAGTCTTACATCCAAGTTTTTAAATTGCTTTATAGTGGCTTTAATTATAATACAAGCTTCTAATGCTATTTCTGGGGTGAGTTCTAATTGAAAGCTATCGCCTCTATATATTTCCCAATTTGCAGGCTCATTACCATAATTATTTAATACGGATTTTAAGGGTTTTAGCCATTTTTCCGGATTAGTTTCTTTAGAATTGATAATATCTCCTGTTATAATACTTGTCATTCACTATATAATTTATTCAAAAATATCATTTTTTTTACAGATAATCAAAAATATCTGCTAAAAATAAGATAATTAAAAATATCTGTTTTTAAGTAGATATTTTTATTTGATAATAAATAATACTACTAACTATGATTAAGTAGATTTATAAAAAAAATATTAGTTCTTAAACTAATAATAAGAAATATCAATTTTTTAGCTAATGATTTAAAGTATTCCATAACATGCAAATATTTGTTTTGCTTTTTTCGAACTCAGTTTAAAACAAATACCTTTGCGCAATAATTTTTAAAAAGAATAAAATGAAATTATTTAAAGAATTTAAAGAGTTTGCCGTAAAAGGTAATATGATGGATATGGCCATAGGTATTATTATTGGAGCCGCTTTTAATAAAGTAATTGATGTGTTGGTGAAAAAAGTGTTTTTACCACCATTATCGTTATTAACGGATGGTGTAAATTTTGAGAATAAACGCATTATACTTAAAGATGCAGTTGAAAATACTGACGGAACGATTCTTACAAACGAAGTTGCTATAGGTTACGGTGCTTTGTGCGAAGCCTTTTTAGATTTTATAATTATAGGGTTTACAGTATTTATTGTGGTTAAGTTTATGAATAGATTGCGTAAAAAAGCACAAGACACAAAAGATACTACGGTTGCTACACCAAAAGATATTGAGTTGCTTTCTAAATTGGCAGATTTAATGGAAGAGCAAAATGCGCTAATAAAGCAAAATAAAACAATTTAATTTTATAAAAGTCCTTCCTTTGGAGGGATTTAAGGAGGAATTATGGCAAAAACAGGACGTGATAAAAACACAAAGAATAAAGCGAAACATTCTAAATTAATGGCTCAGAAAAAGAATAAAAAGAAAGTTGAGGAAGCTTTGCGTAAAGAGAGACTGAAAGCCATTATTAAAAAAGCTAAAGAAAACTAATTTTTCGTTAAACTGAACTTGTTTTAGTTTCTCATTAATGTAGATTTTTATCTCAATATATTTTTTATCTCGCTAAACCTAATATCACTAAAATTAGTAATTACTTTATTGGCTGTCGAATAATCTTGATTCTTAGAATGCTCACTATCAAAACCAATACAATAAATACCAGCAGCATTTGCCGCCTTTATACCATTGGTGGAATCTTCAATAACTATACATTCTTTTCTTTTAAAACCTGAAGCTTTGGCTGCGTTTATAAAAATTTCTGGGTGAGGTTTCGAGGCTTTTAAATCGGCACCACTAAGTTTATCCACAAAGTATTGATCGAGGTTAAAACGCATAAAAATTCTATTAATATTAGGCATTGAAGCCGAAGATGCTAATACTAATTTTAAACCGTTGCTATGGTAATCTTTAATCAATTCTAAAACACCATCAATAAGTTTAAAACTGCCATCGTTATCAAATAAATATTTAAAATGTTTACGTTTTATGGCTACTAATTCTTCTGGAGATTGATTAAGGTTAAAAGCATCGTGTAAAGTTTGGCAAATAGGTAAGGTAGCTTGACCAGTAAACGACTCGTAAAGCGCATCAGACACATCAATATTTACATCTCTAAACATGTTTTGATAGGCTTTATGGTGCAACGGTTCGCTATCAACAATAACACCATCCATATCAAAAATAACAGCTTTTAGCATATTAAAAATTTTTGGCGAAGATATGCCATACAGTACAAATTCCCTAAGCGCATTTTGTAGTTTTAAATTAATTTGTCATATTTGCGGTCTTATGATTGTATAATTCGACTTCCGTTCTGTATCGAGATTCCCTCGAACTAAAAAAAACTAAACACTTTTTGTGTTTGGATATGTCTATATTTTATATTTTTCAAAATGCAATCAAATAAAATTTCACTAAAACAATTCATTCAATATTTTAAAATAGCTGTTACAGGCAAAACTCAAGAATTTACTTCTGGAAGTATACGTAAAGCAGTTTTTATGCTGTCTATTCCCATGATTTTAGAAATGCTCATGGAATCTATTTTTGCGATAGTCGATATTATGTATGTATCACAAGTTAGTGTAAATGCCGTGGCAACCATAGGTTTAACCGAGTCTGTAATAACTCTAGTGTATGCTGTAGCTATTGGTTTAAGTATGGCTGCAACAGCTGTAGTGGCAAGACGTATTGGAGAAACAGATGTAAAAGGTGCATCGAATGCCGCGGTTCAAGTTATATTTTTAGGTGTATTTGTAGCAGCAATTATTAGTGTAATAGGCATCATTTATCCTAAAGAAATATTAAGTCTTATGGGAGCAGAACCAGACCTTATTGCTGAAGGCTATGGTTATACACAAGTGCTTTTAGGCGGAAATGTAACTATTATGTTACTGTTTTTAATTAATGCTATTTTTAGAGGTGCAGGTGATGCATCGGTAGCGATGTGGGCACTTATTTTATCTAATGGACTTAATATTATTTTGGACCCGATGTTTATTTTTGGTTTCGGTCCTATTCCAGCTTACGGTGTTGAAGGTGCTGCTATTGCGACAACCATTGGTCGTGGTACTGCGGTGGTGTTTCAGCTTGCTATTTTATTTTACGGATACAGTAAAATTAAAATTGGTGTTAAAGATTTAGTGCTTCGTGTTGGCGTGATGCTAAATTTAATTAAAGTATCAATAGGAGGGATTGGTCAGTTTTTAATAGGTACATCATCGTGGGTGTTTTTAATGCGTATAATGAGCGAATTTGGTAGTGAAGTGTTGGCAGGTTATACCATTGCCATTCGTGTTATGATGTTTACATTGATGCCAGCTTGGGGCATGAGTAATGCAGCAGCTACATTGGTTGGGCAAAATCTAGGCGCTAAAAAACCAGAACGTGCCGAAGAATCGGTTTGGAAAACAGGAAAATATTCTGCTATTTTTATGGGCATTGTATCTGTGGTTTATTTAGTGTTTGCGCCAGAAATTATTGTATTGTTTAACGATACTCCAGATGTTGTAAAATATGGTAGTCTGTGTTTGCGGGTCATTGCTGCAGGTTACATTTTTTACGGTTACGGTATGGTGGTTATTAATGCGTTTAATGGAGCAGGCGATACCAAAACGCCTACTTATATTAATTTTGTTTGTTTTTGGTTATTGCAATTACCATTTGCTTATGTTATGGCAATTACTTTAGATTTTGGACCAGCAGGTGTGTTTTGGGCAATTACTTTAGCTGAAGTTCTAATAGCAATTATTGCTGTTATTTGGTTTAAAAAAGGACATTGGAAAGCGGTTGAGGTCTAATACATATAGTAAAAATGAAAATAGGAAAACAATTTAATACACTTAATACATCTGAATATATTCATTATATAGATAATTATAAAAAATACACAGATTTTAATACGTTGGGTTTATATAGATCGATTTGTGAAAATGATAAATTAAATCTAGCTGATAAGATTCAAATTAGAGATTATGCAAATAAAGTGTTTGAGAAAACGTTTAATTTTTATCAATTAAAAGATCCATTAACCTATTTTAATTTAATTAGTTTAGGTGAAGAAATGACTGTTGCTGATGAAAGTAAAGTTTGGGATGATATTAAAAAAAATCAAGAAAAAATATTAACTGATAAGAAAATTAAACATAGAAATTTTGGAGACTATTCAAAACATAATTGTGGTTATGATGATTGTCGCTATAAAGGACTAATGATTAGGCAAGGGTCAGCTCTAGCAGAGGGTTCTATGCATTTTAATTCTGATAAAGATAGCTTTGGAGCTACAAACAAATCAAAAAGAGTAAAAAAACAAAGAAAAAATATTTCAAAAATAATAAATGACGAATTAGACGATTTAATTTTATAGTTATCAAAAAGAACATAAATTTCCATCCAAAAAACAAGCATAAATCAGGTTACGATTTTGATGCTTTGTGCGAATCACATTCAATATTAAAGACATTTGTATTTATAAATAAATACGAAACTAAAACCATTGATTTTGCAAATCCTAAAGCTGTTAAAGCTCTAAATATGGCTTTGTTGAAACATCACTATAATATTAATTTTTGGGAATTTCCAGATGCTAATTTATGTCCGCCAATTCCTGGTCGCTTAGACTATATTTATTATTTAGCAGATTTACTTAAAGCTTCAAACTTAAATAAAAATATTAGTGTTTTAGATATCGGAACTGGAGCAACATGTATTTATCCCATTTTAGGAGTTGCCGAGCATAACTGGAATTTTGTGGCAACTGATATTGATAAAACTTCAATAGCAACTGCTCAAAAAATAATTAATAAAAATAAATTAAACGATTCCATATCTTTAAGACATCAAAAGGATAGTTCGAAAATTTTTGAAGGTATTTTAAATGAAGATGATAGGTTTTCAGCATCAATATGCAATCCACCATTTTATAAATCAGAAACCGAAGCTTTAGAAGCGACAACAAGAAAGCTAAAAGGCTTAAACAAAACAGGGGCGAAGGGAGTTAGAAATTTTGCTGGTACACATAACGAACTTTGGTACGAAGGCGGCGAAAAAGCGTTTATTCATAATTATTTATATGAAAGTTCTTTATTTAAAAATCAATGTGTTTGGTTTACCACATTAGTATCAAAAAAAGATTTAGTAAAAGGCATTCATATATCTTTAAAAAAGCTTGGATCAACCCATGTTAAAACAATTAACATGGGACAAGGTAATAAAATATCACGTATGGTAGCTTGGACGTTTTTAGCTAAATAAAAGTAAAATAACATCAGAAATAATTTGATTTAGCTGTTTTTTTTCTTTTTTCTTAAATCTGTTTTAAAAAACAATCCAACTTGTACTCTGTGTAAGTTTTCTTTGTTAGACGTGTTTCTATTCATATATCCTAGTTGTATGTTGCTAGATTTAGAAATATTAATACCTAAACCAGTATATAGCCTATTTTCTGGCGTATTGCTTAATTTTGGGGTTAATAAAAGTTCATTAGTTAATCGAGCAAATAATGTTTTGTTTAAATTGAATTTGGTGCCAATACGATAGCGTAACCTGGCTACTTTTGGTTTAGAATCATGTTTTCTAAAGAAACGATGTTCCATTCTAAATCTATGGTCTAAAGATATTTTGCTTAATTTATGTTTAAATGTAATTTGTTCGGTTATACGGCTTTCGTAAGTATGTGGGGAACTAATGTTTATATTACCGTCAAAATCTGAATATCCCAAATAAATACTAGCTGTTAATTTTCGATTAAAGTGGTAATTATAACCTGTTTTTATTAAAAAGAAATTAAAGTTATCACTAACCTCATATAACCATAATTGAGTGTAAACATCGATACTTGTTTTTTCTGAAACTCTGTGATTGCTCCCTATTTCGTACCAAGCACCTAATTTATCTTCTGGATTTATTTGAGCATAACTAGAGAAGAAAACCATTAAAAGGTTAATTGTAAGTAATAGTTTTTTCATTTTCAAATATAAAATTTTAATTTATTTATTCTATAATTTTAAGTTGTTTATGTAAGATAAAAGGAGCTCTTTCGAGCCCCTTTTAACGTTGAAATAAGAACCTATTAAAAGTGTTCGTGTAAGTGATGATGCTCATCAATTAATGGTCCACCTTCAATGATTTGATCAGATGCTTGTTGAGCAAATTTCTCAAAATTCAAATGGAATGAGTGTGCTAAGTGAATAGCTTTACCAACGTAAGCTCCTTTTTGTAACCAAGTGTTCATTGGATCTAAAATCTCTGATGGTACACCAGGGCAATACTTAGGCATAAACAACCCAAAAATAAAGTTTTGCTCGTAATCTACATTATCTAAATCTCCATTAAGAATTGCAGTAATCATAGCTCTAGTATATTTTAATTTTATACGAGATCCAACACCGTAAGGTCCTGCACTCCATCCGGTATTAATTAACCAAACGTTTACGCCAGCTTCTGTCATTTTTTTGCTTAGCATTTCACCATAAACTGTTGGGTGTAATGGCATAAATGGTTCTCCAAAACAAGCAGAGAATGATGGTACTGGCTCTGTAATTCCAGCTTCTGTTCCAGCAACTTTAGCAGTATATCCTGAGATAAAGTGATATGCAGCTTGACCTGGAGTTAATTTAGATACTGGAGGTAAAACTCCAAATGCATCACAAGTTAAAAAGAAGATATTTTTAGGATTGTTTGCATAAAGCGTTTCTTGAATATTATCTATATGATGAATAGGATAACTTACACGTGTGTTTTGTGTAATACTACTATCCATATAATCAGGTTCACCATTTTCTTTAAATACAATGTTTTCAAGTATAGCACCTGGCTTTATCGCTCTAAAAATGTCTGGTTCTTTTTCTTCAGTTAATTCAATTACTTTAGCATAGCATCCACCTTCAAAGTTAAAAATTGTATTATCTGCTGTCCAACCGTGTTCATCATCACCAATAAGTTTTCTGTCTGGATCTGCAGATAATGTTGTTTTACCAGTACCTGATAATCCGAAGAATATAGCTGTATCACCTTTCTTGCCAACATTTGCAGAACAGTGCATTGGTAGCACGTTTCTTTCTGTTGGTAAAATCATGTTTAATGCAGAGAAAATACCTTTTTTCATTTCACCAGTATAAGCAGATCCTCCAACTAAAGCTATTTTTTGAGTAAAGTTTAGTATTGAAAAATTCCCTTGACGAATACCAAATCCTTTTGGGTCTGGACAAACATATCCTGGAGCGCAAAGAATTAACCAATCTTCTTTAAAGTTTTCTAGTTCTTTTTGGCTAGGTCTTAAAAACATGTTGTAAACAAACATATTTGACCATGGTAATTCGGTTACTGTTCTAATATTTGTTCTATATTCTGGTTCTGCACAAACATATCCATCTCTTGCATAAATTTCTTTTCCAGAGAGGTATTTAGTGATTTCGTTTTTAAGCTTGTCAAAATTTTCAGGAGATATAGGTTTGTTAGTTTTTCCCCACCAAACTTTATCAGCAGTATAGTCGTCCTTTACAAGAAAACGATCTTGGGGAGAACGGCCAGTAAATTTACCAGTGTTTATAGCAAGTGTTCCGTTTGCTGTTTCTTTTCCCATGCCTTTTTCAACTGTAATTTTCTGAAGTTCTTCAGGTGATAAATTCCAGTTTACTGATACATCTTTTAATCCATACCTTTCTAGGCTTTTGTCTTTTTGAACTGTTGCTGTTGTTTTCATTTTATTCAATTTTAAAGTTCTTATTAATATTTTTTTTATTTAAAATGGCCATATTATTGGCACGAGTATCATAGATATTACAAAGAATATTAAAAGTAATGGTGCGCCTACTTTTAAGTAGTTCATAAATTTATATCCTCCAGCTGTCATTACCATAGCGTTTGTTGTTGTTCCTATTGGAGTTAAAAATGCTGTTGAAGCACTTATAGCTACTGCAATCATAAATGGTTCTGGCGATAGATTTAAAGAGCTTGCAGCTAAAATGGCTATTGGTGCCATTAATACTGCTGTTGCAGAGTTATTTATTACTTGACTAAAGGTGGTAGTTAGTAAAAATACACCCCCTAGTAATGCTATGGGGTGTATAGCACCTAAATACTCTACTAATCCGTTCGCAATTATCTGTGCGGTTCCAGTTTTTTGTAATGCAATGCCCATGGGTATCATAGCAGCAATCATAACTACACTTGTCCAGCTAATACCTTTATAAGCTTTTGATATTGGTACGCAACCAGTTAATAAAACTATACCAGCAGAAATTAGAGCAGCTATTGAACCAGGTACAATTTTAAATACCATAAATATTATCATTAGAATTAGAGCACCTAGAGCTATAAAAGATTTTGTATTGAGAGCTTCAACGTTTTTTGCCATACCTTCAGGACTACCAATAATTACTAAGTTTTCATGTTGTTTTTTAAGGTCATCAATATGCTCCCATGTTCCTCTTATTAAAAAAGCATCTCCTGTTTTTACAGTGATTTCTTTTTCTAATAGTGGTTTTCCATGTCTTGAAGCAGCCAATAATTGTATTCCATATCGTTTAAAATAATCGCCTAACTTATAGCGTCTTCCTACTAAAATAGAATTAGGATTTACTATGACTTCAGTCATACCAACTTCTTGATTTATTAAGTTGTGTTTCAATTCATCGGTAATAGTTTCAAGTGGTAAAAGCCCTAACCTGAAAGTAATCATCATTTTATTGATGGCCTCTGTATCTCCTTTTAGTGTAATAATATCATGGTAGCGCAATTCTGTATTTGTACTCGGAAATTCTTCGAATTGATGAATGCCTTTTAATACATTAGGATGTCTTCTTTTCAATCGAATAATAGAAACATTATAATCTCTTTCTAAATGCCAATCTTCAATTTTTGTGTTAATCAATGGTGATAAATTTCGAATACGTAATCGATAATAACCGCTATCAATTTTATAAGCTTCTATCCAATTGTGTAAAGTAGATTCAATATTTACAGGTTTATTATTTGTTTTGTTTTTAGGTAATAGTTTATAGCCTATATATCTAAAATATACGATTGCTATAATAAGTAATGGTAAACCAATTAAGGCAAATTCAAAGAATGAAAACCCTTCAAAACCAGCGTCTATAAGTGAATTACTAGCTATAATATTTGGAGGTGTTCCTGTTAAGGTTAATAAGCCTCCAGTGTTAGACCCAAAAGCTACAGGCATTAGCATTTTAGATGGTAGCGTACCAATACTCCAAGCCGATGAAATAGTTAAAGGCATTAATGTAGCTACAGTACCAGTGTTGCTTACAAAGCCAGATAATACACCTGCGCCAAGCGTTACAATTACTAATAATTTAGGAACGCTTTTTCCTGCCCATTCCACAAACTTTTTACCAGCCATAGCTGTCCAACCTGTTTGCGCAATACCTTCTCCAATTATAAAGAGTGCTGCAATCATAATAACAGTTGGGTTACTAAATCCACTTAAAGTTTCGGTAGCATCTAAAATCCCTGTTAAAAACAAACTTATCATAGATATTAGTGCTACAATATCTGGTGTAAATTTGCCCCAAACAAAAAGTGCAATTGTAATTGTTAATATGAGTAGCATTAAATAGATCATACTTTATAATTCTTTAATTATGGTGCTTAATAATTATAAGGTAAAATTACAGTAGAAGCTCTGCTAGAATTATGACTAATGTCATGCTTTTACAATAATAGTTATTTTTCAATTATTGTTATATTTATCAAACAAAACCAGTAAATAGTGTTAACGAATACGTTTTCGTAATAATGAGTTTTATGGATTTACTGATTTTTATTGCACAATTAGATGTAAATCTTTAAAGAAATTGAATAAAAAACTAAAAAATAATAGGTTTAAAAGGCTATTTTTGGTTTTTTATGAATAATATATAATTATATGAAATTAGATATTCTTGCTTTTGGCGCGCATCCAGATGATGTTGAATTAGGTTGTGGCGCTACCATAGCAAAAGAAATAGCCAATGGTAAAAAAGTTGGCATTATAGATTTAACTAAAGGCGAACTAGGAACACGTGGCACTGCTGTAACTAGAGCGACTGAGTCTAGTAATGCTGCTGGGATTTTAGGTGTTTCTGTTAGAGAAAACCTAGGTTTTGCAGATGGTTTTTTTGTAAATGATAGACAGCATCAATTAGAGGTTATTAAAATGATTCGTAAATATAAACCAGAACTTATAATTTGCAATGCTATTGACGACAGACATATTGACCACGGAAAAGGAAGTAAGTTAGTAAGTGATGCTTGTTTTTTAAGCGGATTAATTAAAATTGAAACTACTGTTAATGATGATGAGCAAAAGCCCTGGCGACCAAAGCAAGTATACCATTATATACAATGGAAAAATTTAGAACCCGATTTGGTAGTTGATGTTTCTGATTTTATGGATGTAAAAATGAAAGCTGTTTTAGCCTATAAAACACAGTTTTATGATGCTACAAGTAAAGAACCAGAAACGCCAATATCTAGTAAAAATTTTACTGATAGTATAAAGTACAGAGCTAAAGATTTAGGGCGTTTAGTTGGTGTAGAATATGCAGAAGGCTTTACTGTTGAGCGTTATGTTGCAGTTGATAGTTTGTTTGATTTAAAATAAAAATTATTCTTAAAAAAATAAAGAAATACTTTGCGGTAAATACTAAATAATTTACATTTGCACACGCATTACAAAATGCAAGTTACAGGGTAGCTTTTACTAATTGGTTAGAGCGCTCCTTTTGCAAAACTTTTAAAGTTTTAAAATAAAAAAGATGGTGTGTTCATATTTAGGTTAGAGCATTCCCTTTATGAAACTTTTTTAAAGTTTTTTATAAAAAAACAACATGGTGGTTGTAGCTCAGTTGGTTAGAGCATTGGTTTGTGGTACCAAGGGTCGCCGGTTCGAATCCGGTCTTCCACCCAAAAAGCAAAAGCTTTTCAAGAAATTGAAAGGCTTTTTTTGTAGATTGAGATGGTTTATCTTGCCCCAGTTCTTATTAAATATGGACTAGACCGCTCTTTTTAACAACCAAGTGCCATAAACAGTATTTTCAGTATCTTCATTTTCTGTTATAGACCAAGACCCATATATTGAATCAAATTCTGAATCAATGTAGCCATAATGTTCAATTTCTAATTGACCATTTTCCATAGTTATTTCTGAGCTATTAATATTCTTCAGTCTAGGTACTTTTGGATATTTTTTAACAAAAGAGATAAAATCATTTTCAGAAAAACCTTTGATTGTTGCTTGAAGAGGAACAGAATGCTCAGAGTTTTCTTCATTAACGGTTCCAATGAAGTTATTACTGTTACCTTGTAGATTAACATATATTGTGACTCTCTCTACTATCCTGAGCCATATTCATAATAATCTTTCCAATTGTCTATTAAATTCATAAATTTCTTATAGTTTATTTATGGAATTTTTTAAACATTTTAAAACAAAGTAATTATGATGCTTTTAAATCCACCTTAACCCGCTCATCCCGATTAGCCAACTCCCAAGCCGTATGAAAAACTAATTGCGTTCGTGTTTCTAAAAACTTGTAGTTTATTTTATCTGGCGTGTCAGATGGTCTGTGGTAATCAGCATGTGTACCGTTAAAATAAAAGATAACAGGTATATTGTTTTTTGCAAAGTTGTAATGGTCTGAACGGTAATAAAAACGATTGGGGTCGTTTTCATCATTGTAGGTATAATCTAATTCTAGATTAACATATTTTTTATTAACTGCTTCAGAAACATCGTGTAACTCTTTACTCAATTTATCTGAACCAATTAGATACAAATAATTTTTACCGTTTTCGTGTTTTGGGTCTACACGCCCAATCATATCTATATTCAAATTAGCTACTGTATTTGCTAACGGAAAAATAGGATCGATATCGGTGTAATAACGCGAGCCGAATAAACCAATTTCTTCACCTGTTACATGTAAAAAAAGGACAGAACGTTTTGGCCCGTTACCATCTTTTTCTGCGGCTTTAAAAGCCTCGGCAATCTCTAAAATAGCTACAGTTCCAGAGCCGTCATCATCAGCTCCATTATTTATATCTCCGTTTTGTGAAACTCCAATATGGTCTAAATGTGCAGATATTACTACAATCTCATCTGGCTTTTCAGAGCCTTTTATAAAAGCAACAACATTTTCAGAGGCTTTAGCTTTACCATTAAAAAAATCTTCTGGAATTTCCTGAAAATAGTCACCGTCTGCAATTGGTGAAGGAATTCTATTATCAACATAGTGTTTTTTTATAAATTCAATAGCTTTTTTTTGCCCAGATTCGCCAGTTCTTCTACCTTCAAAATCATCTGATGCATAAGTGTACAGCATTTCTTTTAACTCATTCTCAGTAATGGTTTTTGCATAATCTGTTACATGTTTTTTCGCATTTTTATTATGAGATGTACTGCATGATGCTATTATTAAAGCTGTACAAAAAAGGATACCTAATTTTTTCATTATATTATTTATAAGAGTTAGTTTTTTTATGTTACGATATTACAAAAAAGGGAAGAATTATAATTGGTATTTATATTTATTTTAAGAACTCATTGTCTTCATCTTTAGCAATACGATGTACTTGATTGGCTAGTTGCCACGCAGTTGCAAAAATAAGTTTAGTTCTAATTTCTAACAATTCGTAGTCTATTTTGTCTGGAGTGTCTGTAACTTCATGATAATCATTGTGTTCTCCATTAAAGTAAAAAATAACAGGAATATCGTGTTTTGCAAAGTTATAATGATCAGAACGTGTGTAATAATGATTTTTTTCACCTTCAACATTATATCTGTAATCTATATTGATATTAAAGTAGGAGTTATTAACTTTTTCTGAAGTGTAATGTAGCTCTTTACTTAATCTATCTGAGCCAATTAAATAAATATAATTTTTATTATTTAAATGAGCATCATCAACTCTTCCAATCATATCAATATTGAGGTTTGCAACAGTATTTTCTAAAGGGAATATTGGGTTTTGCGTGTAATATTCTGAGCCTTGTTTACCAATTTCTTCTGCTGTAAAATGAAGAAATAAAATACTCCTTTTTGGACCGTTACCATTTTTTTTGGCTTGATTGAATGCTTGAGCAATTTCCATTATTGCTACGGTGCCAGAACCATCATCATCGGCACCATTATGTATTTCTCCGTTTTCTGAAACTCCCAAATGGTCAAGATGCGCCGATATAATTATGATTTCTTCTGGTTTTTCTGAACCTTTAATGAAAGCCAAAACATTTTCTGAAGTTTTAGCTTTTCCTGAAAAGAAAGTTTCTGGAATGGTTTGGTAATAATTAGAATGTCCTAAAGGAGATTTTATGTTTTCCTTTTGATAATAAGATTTAAGAAATTGAGCGGCTTTTTTTTGGCCAGCCTCACCAGTTTTCCGGCCTAGAAAATCATCAGACGAAAATTCATATAAATGAGTACTCAACTCTTTTACAGATATAGTGTTGGCATAATTAACAGTAAGAGTACTATCTGCCAACTCAATGCTATCTTTAAGGTTTTTAATTTTGGTGGTGTATTTGGTTGTTGCACACGTACCAATAAGAGTAAATGTAAAAAGTATATAAAAAGTTTTCATGTGTGTTAATAGCTGTTTTAAGTATCACATGTAACTTACAATTAAATCATTCTCTTGGGGCGAGAAAATTATTAGTATGTTCGTTTCATTTTTTTAAATTGGGTGCAAATATATAATAAAAGAAGAAAACACTTATTCATCAATACTAATATCTTCAATTTCTAACTCGTTTAATTCTTCAATGGCTTCTTTCTCAGATTTTGCTTCTTTTTTTTCTAAAGCTTCTGTATTTGCAACTTCAACGGTATTAAATAATGATTTATAGGTAGTTATAGCTAGCGCAATTATGGTTAATAAAAATGTAAATTGAATAATCTTTTTTACTTCTCCACTTTTTTTTGAAAGATAAAAAGCAATTAATCCACAAATAAGTGCAATAATAGATGGTATTATTGCTAAATTTGAAAGTGGTAAAACAGATAATATAATTGCTAAAACCGAAGCTATAATGGCAAAAATTGTAAATAGTTTTTTCATGTGTTTGTTTTATAGTTTTTAATGTTCACACGCAACCTTTGATGGTTTAAACAATCATTATATTGTGTGTTAAAGATTGTTTTAATCATGTCGGTTTCATTTTTTTTATACGTTAATATTTTAAACCCGTAGCAGATTTTATTTTTAATTCTCCATTACCAACAGGAATTTTAAATTTTCCGTAAACAGGAATTTTATTTACATCGGCGGTAAGCCATAAAAAATTATTGTTTTTACCTTTAAGAACATCAGTTTGACTAGAACCAATTGCTAGTTTGTAACATTCCTTTTTACCAATGGCTGTAGTTATGGTTTCTTTTCCTAAATAGGTTATTTGCCCTTTAAATTCTTCTCTATCAAAAATAATGGTTAACGATTTTCTAGTTCCAATAGGCATGTTTTTGTAATCAAATAATCTCAATGTATATATTGTTGAAACAATATCTTTTGTTCCAGAATTTATGGTTATGATTTTATTTTCTTCGTAATTGTTTTTCTTTTTTAGCTGAGATTTAACAGTTTTTGTTTTATGACTAAACGTATATTTCATGTACTTATAATAGCTACCTTCATTAATATCACGCTTATACAAATAAGGTGTTAGCGTTTTTGGGTTTACATAGCTTTCATATAAATCTCTAATCTTAAAAAAATTATCCCACTTACTATACGTTGCTGCAGTACATTTTAATTTTAGCAAGGTAGCTTTTGATGTTTTTATGTTGCTAGTTTCCATGGTAACTTCGGCTATATCTGTTAAAATACCAGACATGTTATAAGCTGCTGTATAAGTAAGCTTTTCGTTAGCAATAATAGCATCATTCTGTGCATTTAAGCTGAAAGATAGGAGAGCAAGAGCAACAAAAAATCTGTAAACCATATAGGAATTTTTAATGTTTATAACATATTAATTAACATTTATTATGCCGAAAAATACAATGCTTTATAATATTATGCTAATTTTTTTATGGTTTAAAGAGAAGTATATATTGCAACTGACAATTGTCATAGTTTTACTTTGATTCTCATACTATATTTACATAGTAATCCATTTTATACTTTTTATGAAAACAATACTATTGCCTACAGATTTTTCTAAAAACTCAATTAATGCTATTAATTATGCTATAGAATTGTTTAAAGATGTTGAGTGTTGTTTTTACTTGCTTAATGTACAAAAAGCATCGTCTTTTATATCGGACGATATGATGGTTGTATCGTCATCAGCAACCATTTATAAAACTATAATTGATGCTGCAAAAAAGTCAATCTCAAATATTATTTCTAAGATTGAAAAAAAGCATCATAATAAAAAGCATCAATTTATTTCTATAGTAGATTATGATAACTTTATTGATTCTATAAATCAAGTATCAAAAAAGCATAAAGTAGATTTAATTGTTATGGGTACCAAAGGTGCTTCTGGTTTAGAAAAAATAATTTTTGGAAGTAATACGGTTAGAGTCATCCAACGTTGTAATATGCCAGTTTTAGCTATTCCAGATGGTTGTAAATTTAATGCTGCAGATAAAATTGCTTTTGCTACTTCAAATTCTAAACAATTTAATGAAGATGAGTTTATACCATTAAAAGAAGTAATGGTATTAGAAAACTCTAAATTATATATTCTTCACCTTGCAGACCAACACCATTTGGCTTATAATGCTTATGACAATATGGATTTTTTTCGTACTCATTTTAATAAGGCTAAACATGAGTTTATTGACACCACAAGTAACGATATGTTTGACACTGTCCAAAAGTATATTATAAACAACGATATAAAAATACTCGCTATGATGAACAAAAGGCACTCTTTTTTAGAGCGTTTATTTACAAGACATGATGTTGAAACATTTGCTTTTAATATCGATGTTCCCTTTTTTGTTATGCAAAATAAGTAGCCCTTCTACATATTGTAGTGATTGTTTTACTTTTTTAAGTAATTTATGCTTGTTTCTTTATGCTGTAAATAAATTTTGTAACCAATTTAACTTCTAAATATTATTTTTAAAAGATGTAACATTTTCTTGATTTGAACGTCAAATAAGTATCAATCAATAAAATCACCATCATGAGACAAGACAACCAACTTTTAGTCATTACGCATTTAAGTCAATTAATTACACTTATTACAGGTTTTGGTAGTTTATTATTACCACTGGTACTTTGGCTTACACAAAAAGAAAAAGTGTATCAAATGGATGCACACGGTAAAAATATTATAAACTTTCAATTAAGTTTAATTGTTTACGCTATAATATGTATACCATTAATATTATTATTTGGCTTAGGTTTATTAGGCTTTATAGTTTTAGGAATTATATCGGTTGTTTTCCCAATAATAAACGCCATAAAAGCAAACAACGGCGAAACACCAACATACCCTTTATCTCTTAATTTTATTAGTTAGTTTAGTTAGTACGAGATAAATTAAAATGCTCATCAATTGATGAGCATTTTTTGTTTATATAAAATATCAATTTCCAGTGCCCCGAATTTACTTCGAGATGTATCGAGAAGTTGGGCGTTACCCTAAAGGGTCAGGCTTTCCGTTATATCTTTTTTTTTCGTACCTCAAAAAAGGATGAGTTTACCCTGAGCTTGTCAAAGGGTTGCAATCCTTGACGCACTTATTTGTAAACTTATATTATTAAATCGGAAAAGTTGTTTTATTTTAGGACGGGTCAATGGTTCGTTTAACGGTTGGTGTAAGGATAGTTGCGTGATTAAACAACTAACTTAACAAAAATGGAACGAAGCAGAGGAAAATCCGCAGGATTTTCCGAATAGGCAGTACCAAGCAATTATTTTTACACCTTGTTACCTGCTGGCTTTTCAATCTCAAAAACCAAAGTTAACCCCTAAACTTATAGTTGAAGCACTTCCTCCATTTTCATTAATGTTAGAGTAAGCACCAATAAGAGCAAATTTTTTTTTTTCAGACTATAAGTTAGAATTGGCCTAAAATATAATCCACCTCCGTCATCAAATGCGTTGGCACTTAATCCATATCCAATATCTGTACCTAGTGAAAACAATTTTGTAATACCAATTCGACCAGCGATGGCAATAGGGATATATACATCAGGAACTGAACAAAATAAGCACTCAGAACCATTTATGTTTTTTCCTTCACCTAAAAAAACCAGGACACCTGTCGTTGGTCCAATGCTTATATTTTCTGACACATTCCATAAATAGTAAAAATTACCTAAAAGGGTATAAGAAAAGTATTCGCTAGAGTCTCCTAAAGTCGGTCCGATTCCAGCTTCAATTCTAAAACCTTTCTGTGCATTTATTGAAGAAATAAATAACAGTGTTATAATAGTCGTGGAAAGTATTATTTTTTTCATGTCAGTTGGTTTTATTTTAATTTCTATATATTTATTCAGCTTGCAGGTAATGTTTTTACGGATATGAAATCGTTTTAATGTTTTATATCCGACGTTAAACGAAGTTGTCATTTTTTTTCTGACAAAGTCAACAGAAAAAAAGCAGCAACCTAATTATAGATTACTGCTTTTATATCATGAGATTCCCATGTTCATGAGAATTTAAGAATTCAACATCACAGGCATCACAAGCATCGTAATCTGTTCACCTTCATCCAAACCATCAATGGGTGTTAAAATTCCAGCTCTATTTGGCATACTCATTTCTAACTGTACTTCGTCCGAATTCAGGTTATTCAACATCTCCGTTAAAAAACGCGAGTTAAAACCAATTTGCATATCATCACCTTGATAATCGCAAGTTAAACGCTCTTCGGCTTTATTACTGTAATCAATATCTTCGGCAGAAATATTAAGTTCTGCTCCAGCAATTTTTAAACGTATTTGGTGCGTCGTTTTGTTAGAGAATATACTAACACGACGAACAGAATTTAAAAACTGTGTGCGGTCAATAGTTAATTTATTAGGGTTTTCTTTAGGAATCACCGCTTCGTAATTCGGGTATTTTCCATCAATTAAACGACAAATCAACTCCGAGTTTTCAAATGTAAATTTGGCGTTACTTTCGTTGTATTCAATAGTTACATCGTCTTCGCTTGCTGCCAAAATACCTTTTAAAAGATTTAAAGGTTTTTTAGGCATAATAAATTCTGCTACTTGGTTTGCTTTTATATCTTCTCGTGTATATTTTACTAATTTATGAGCATCAGTAGCCACAAAGGTTAAACCTTCGGTTGAAAACTGAAAAAACACGCCACTCATTACCGGGCGCAAATCGTCGTTTCCAGCAGCAAAAATAGTTTTACTAATAGCCGTAGCCAATACATCGCCTGTAACAATAGTTTTACTTGGGTCTTCTAAAGCAACTGCTTTTGGAAATTCGTTTCCATCGGCGTAAGCCAAAGCGTATTTACCGTGATTTGAACTAATTTCAACCGTATTGTTTTCTTCAACAACAAAGGTTAAGGGTTGCTCTGGGAATGTTTTTAAAGTATCGAGTAACAAACGCGCAGGAATTGCAACACTACCTTTGCTATCGCTTTCAACGTCTAAGCTAGAAGCCATAGTAGTTTCTAAATCACTAGCTGAAACCGTTAGTTTTGTGTGGTCCAATTCAAATAAAAAATTATCTAAAATTGGTAAGGTGTTCGAGCTGTTAATTACGCCACCTAAAACCTGTAATTGTTTTAATAAATAGGTACTTGATACTATAAATTTCATGTATTTATAATGTATTTAATTTTGAATAAATGCTACTTACAAATATATTCCATACGGATTAATATAAGAAACAAACTTATTAACATTTAGGTAGCATATTTTTTCTTTCTAAAGTAGTTAAAAGTAAAACCAAATAATGCTAATAACCCCAATGGTAACGCAATATTTATGAGTTGCCATTTTGTTTTTTGAGTTGCTATTTTTTGCTGATCTAAAAATGCCACAGCAATTTCTTTTGACCGAATGTTTATAAGTCCGTTATCGTCTAACAAATAATTAACGGCATTGAGTAAAAATTCTTTGTTGCCATAGGTTTGTCCGGTCCATCTATCAAATCCTAATTCTTGTGGTACATTTTTTATCACCTCATTTTTTATCACGTCACCATCGGCAATAACAATCATTTTTGTTGGAATGCTTTTGTTTTTTTCTTCTGAAAGCTTAAAAGGTTTTATACGGTTATTGTAAACACTTGTAAATTCACCTTCTAATAAAACGGCTAATGTTTGATTGCCTTTGTTGAATAATTTAGGATTTTGCTCTTGGGTAACAACATCTATACTTATTTCTTTTGGTGTGCCTTCTAATTTTGTAAGTGGCGCACTTTCTAAAAGAATAGTTTTATTGATATTGTTTTTTAAGGTGTCAATTTGATTCGCAAAATCGAATCTTACCAGATTTAAATTATTAACAATAGGGTGTTTACTATTTGATGATGCTAAAGGCGAATACGGCCATCTTAAATTTTGAAACTGCGAATCGCTACCTTCACCAATCGCTAGCGTAATAGGAGCGGAGTAGAGCGTGCTTACCATTACAGGATTGATACGAACCCCATATTTAAAAAAGAAATCGTTTAAATTCAAATCTCTTGAAACTGCTAAATTAGTTCCCGAAGCGTTGAATAAACTGTCTTTTTCCATAGCAACATTATCAATAAGCCAAAGACTTTTTCCGCCATTCATGGTAAATTGGTCTAAAACTAATTTTTCGTTTTCAGTAAAAGCTTCAGTAGGTTTTGCAGAAATAATTAAATCAAATTTATTCAAATCGTTAAGTGTTTTTTGAGCATTTTTCGAAACACTGTCTAAAGTAAAAGGCGCAATAAAATAATACTCGTTAATTTTTTTAATAAAATCTGCGATGTATTTATCTTCTAATTGATTATTACCTTTTAAAACCGCAATTTTCTTCTGTTTTGGTTTTGTTAATTTACTAAAACCATCTGCAAATGCATACTCTAAATGTTGTACAGAATTGGTTACTAAGTCTTGTTGCGATGCACCAATTTTATTTTTTACTAAAGGAATGGTAATCGTTACATCGTTATAACTTGCCAATGCCCACGGAAAAATTATGGCTTGCGACGACTTGCCGCTTTCTTGCACGTTTAATTGCATAGGCGTTAATCCGCGTTGTGTCAGTTGCTGGATGTTACGCTTACGAGTCGCTTCATCTTCTAAAGGATTTATAAAGTTGAAATTGATGTTGTTGTTTTCTGCTGAAAATTCTTCAAGTAATTGTTTAGTTTCTCTTTGAAGGCGTTTAAATTCTGATGGAAAATCATCACCGTTTAAAAACACATCAACAAAAATAGGTGATTCAACAGCATCTATAATTTGTTTTGAAGCTTCGCTTAACGTGTAACGATTATCTTCAGTTAAATCGAAACGTTTATGAGCTGAAGCAGATAATATATTTAAAAGCAACAACCCAATTGGCAAAGCTAAAAGTGGTAATAATTCCTTCTTAGAAAAAGGTTTTGTTTTTATGCCTCTAGCGGTTAGTACGATAAAGAAAATAGTGATACTTAAAAAGTATAAAATATTCTGCGTATCAAGCACACCACGACTCATACTTTTAAAATGATAGCTCATTCCTAATTGCTCAATAAATAAGTTTGAAGTGAAATCTGAAACCCCTTCAAAACCAATATAAAACAAGAAACACAGAAAAACAGCGCTAATAAAAGCTACAATTTGGTTGTCGGATAATGTGGAGCAAAATACGCCAATAGCGGTGTACGATGCTATTAAAAATAATAGCCCAAAGTAAGACCCCAATGTGCTGCCAACATCTAAATTCCCAACAGGATTTCCTAATCGATAAACGGTGTAAACGTAAAGTAACGTTGGTAAAATCGCGATTAAAATTAGAACAAAAGCACCAAAATATTTACCTAAAACAATGTTGGTATGTGAGATTGGTTTTGTTAATAAAAGCTCTAAAGTGCCTTGTTTTTTTTCATCAGAAAAACTGCGCATGGTTACGGCAGGAATCAAGAAAATTAAAATCCAAGGTGCTAATAAAAAGAACGATGATAAATCGGCAAACCCATAATCTAAAATATTAAATTCGCCTATAAATAGCCATAAAAACAATCCATTTAACAAAAGGAATATGGCAATTACCAAATACCCAATTGGCGATGCGAAAAACGAGTTTATTTCTTTTTTAAGTATGGCGAACATTCTTGTTGATTATGAGTTGGTTATTTTGCCACGAATTCACGAATATATAATTTTTTTTACTGTTGACTGAATACTGCAACTGCTTACTTGAGAGAAGTGACTTTATCAACACTCCAAGCTTCTGGTTTTGCATTAAAAAGGGGTTTGGTTTTACTCCAAACGTTTTTAAATAAATCAGATTGTCTGTATGCTTCTAAATCTGTTTCAGAGTCCCAATAGCTGTAAGTAAAAAATATACTAGTATCGTTTTTATCTCTATATAATTCTAAAAATTGACACCCTTCAAAACCTCTAATTTTATGTTTATTGGCATCAAAGTTTTCAAGAAACAAATCAATAACATTCTCATTAAAACTCATCTTTACAATTCTTACAAACATATACTCAGTTAAATTTCTCTATTCTCAAAAAATTAATACTTACAGCATCCATAACACCTAATCCCATCAAGGATGATGCACTACCAACCGTCGTGGTATTACTTTTATAAAGCGCAATTTCTAAAAAACCACCAGAATTAAAAACGACTAAACCTCTACCTTCGTCATGTCTTTTTTCTTCAGGAATCTCAAAGTTTACAATATCGCTATATTTTGATAAAATGGTTTTAAACTTATAATTTCGTGCCGAAATCTCAAAAGTGCGACCTTTTTGAATGGCTTCAAAAAAATCACGTTTTATGTTGGTAACCACATTTCCGTAATTATCAATGTAAATAACACTGCCTATAATTTGAGTTTTATCTTCGTTAACATACGGCACAATATTTTTAATAGGCTTTATGTTGCTAATAGTTTTTCCAATAACATCAAGTGTACCTCCGCGTGCAATATGGCAAGCTACTTTTACAAACACATCTAAAACAGGGAAACTAGTTTGTATTCTATCATGAATATTAATTTCAACAATTTTTTCTGGTGCAATTTCAGAACAAATCATACTCATAATTCCATTGTTGGCACAAATAAAAAAATGATCGTCTAATTTTAAAGCAATATGCTTGTTTTCAGGATTTATTTCAGAATCAATTCCAATAATATGAATCGTGCCTTTAGGAAAACTATTGTAAGCATTTTGAATGATGTATGCCGCTTCTGGAATACTAAAAGGCGATACAGAGTGTGAGATATCAACAATCTTAACATCAGGTAACTCACTGTAAATAGCACCTTTTGTTGCGCCAGCAAAGTGATCTTTTTCTCCAAAATCTGTAGTTAAAGTTATTATCGCCATTGGCAAAATTGTTGATATGTTTTTAATGTTTGATCACTCAAATTTATGTATTTTTGAGCTTTATGAATGTGTTTTACAAACCTACATAAATTTTCGTTTTCGTTTTTATATTTTAAATGAAAATTATAACATTAAACATACGCCTTTGAACGAAATTGTAATCGAACTTGAAGACATTACTCCAAAAGAATTTTTTGGAGCACAAAATGCCAATATTGAACTCCTAAAAAAATATTTTCCAAAACTTAAAATTGTTGCTCGAGGTAATAAGGTTAAAGCTTTTGGCGATGAGGAATTGTTAGAAGAGTTTGACCGTAGAATTACTATGCTCTTAAAACATTTTGCTAAATATAATAAGCTAGATGAAAATGTTATTGAGCGTGTTTTAACAAGCCAAAGTAGCGATGATTATACAACTTCAAAGCAAAGTGGAGAAGTTATTGTACACGGTGTTGGTGGCAAGCTTATAAAAGCACAAACTGCTAACCAACGTAAACTGGTTGAAAGCATGCGAAAAAACGATATGGTTTTCGCTATTGGTCCAGCCGGAACAGGTAAAACGTATACAGGAGTGGCATTGGCGGTTCAAGCTTTAAAAAACAAAGAAGTTAAGCGTATTATTTTAACACGACCTGCGGTTGAAGCTGGCGAGAATTTAGGATTTTTACCAGGCGATTTAAAAGAAAAATTAGACCCTTATATGCAGCCATTATATGATGCATTGCGTGATATGATTGCGCCAGAAAAGCTAGCACATTATATTGAAAACGGTACCATTCAAATAGCGCCATTGGCATTTATGCGTGGACGTACTTTAGATCATGCCTTTGTAATTTTAGACGAAGGGCAAAACACCACGCACGCACAAATGAAAATGTTTTTAACCCGTATGGGAAAGCACGCTAAATTTTTATTAACAGGCGATCCTGGTCAAATAGATTTACCACGCAGAACCATTTCTGGTTTAAAAGAAGCTTTGTTAATTTTAAAAAATGTAGAGGGCGTAGGTATGATATTTTTAGACGATAAAGATGTAATTCGTCATAAATTAGTTAAAAAAGTAATAGAAGCCTATAAAAGTATTGAGAATAGAGAATAGTTAGTTTGCAGTTTGCAGTCAAATCAAAACTAAATGACACACTGAACGCAGTCTAAACGTATTAAAAAATAAAAATAATTTGAAGCTATTCCCGCTTTCCGCTATATCTTTTTTGCTTTTAATAACAAAAAAGGATGCCGCATCAATCGGGGCTAAACATAAAGATGAAGGTCATTGCGAATCATATTTTTTGTGGGATATGGCAATCTAAAAAAAATGAGATTACCACGTCGCAAAAAACTCCTCGTAATGATGCATAACAATAATAGAAACTAAATGTCACACTGAGCGCAGTCGAAGTGTCTCATAACAAAAAACAAATTAACTCATAAACGAATAAGCAATAATGAGTAACACCATAACCGACACCAATTTCAACTTTCCAAATCAAAAAAGTGTTTACAAAGGAAAAGTAAGAGAAGTATATAATATAAACGACGAACAATTAGTAATGGTTGCTACCGACAGACTATCAGCGTTTGATGTCGTGATGCCAAAAGGTATTCCATTCAAAGGGCAAATATTAAATCAAATCGCGACCAAAATGATGGTGGCTACAGAAGATTTAGTACCCAATTGGTTAACCGCCACACCTGACCCTAATGTAGCTGTGGGGCATTTATGCGACCCTTTTAAAGTGGAGATGGTAATTCGTGGTTATATGTCTGGTCATGCAGCACGCGAGTATAAAGCTGGTAAGCGTATGCTTTGTGGTGTGCCTATGCCAGAAGGTATAAAAGAAAACGATGCATTTCCAGAACCAATAATTACACCTGCTACCAAAGCAGAAATGGGAGACCATGATGAAGATATCTCTCGCGAGGATATTTTAAAACGTGATATTGTTTCAGAAGAAGATTATTTGGTTTTAGAAGATTACACGCATAAATTATTTAAAAGAGGAAGTGAAATTGCGGCGTCGAGAGGTTTAATTTTAGTGGATACCAAATACGAATTCGGAAAAACAAAAGACGGACAAATTGTTTTAATTGACGAAATACACACACCAGATTCCTCACGTTATTTTTATGCTGATGGTTATCAAGAACGTCAAGATAGAGGAGAAGCGCAAAAACAACTCTCAAAAGAATTTGTACGCCAATGGTTAATAGCCAATAATTTTCAAGGTTTAGAAGGTCAAACCGTACCTGAAATGAGTGATGAGTATATTGAAACCGTTAGCGCACGATATATTGAATTGTATGAAAACATTACGAACGAAACCTTTGTAAAAGCAGATGTGTCGAATATTCAAGAGCGTATTGAAAGGAATGTTTTGACGTATTTAAAATAGAATAAATGCTTTTTTGGAGGTTCGTTTAACGACTTAATATGAAATCGTTTTTAATGTGTTATTTCAGATGGTAAAACGAAACTATAATTTTTTTCTGATAAAGTAAAGAGAGTAATTGTCAGATATTTTAAGCATTCGTCCAAAAAAACATCAAATCCATGTCCTTTATAAAACCTTCGCGTTGGTACAAATGTTGTGCAGGATTGGTGTTTTCGGTTTGAATGATTAGACCTTTATACTGTTTCTCTTTACAAAGTACTTTGGCTTTATTAATTAAAGCAGTGCCAATACTTTTACTTCGATAGTTTGCATCAATATATAAATCATTTAATACATACATGGGTTTCATTGATACAGATGAAAGTAAAACATATAATTGTGTAAAACCTACTGCAACATCATCAATATATGCTATATAAATTACAGAATCTTGTTTGGTAAGGCGATCTTTTAGAAATATTTTCACAGCTTCTTTATTAGATTTTTGTCTATAAAAAACACGGTATGCATCAAAAAGAGGGACTAAATCGTCAAGGTGTTTTAAAGTGGCTTGTGTAATATTCATATCAAAAAAAAATCTGTAATGTGAAATTACAGATTTTTTAGTTTTAAAAGAATCAATTATATTCCTTTTTGTTTATTAATTTCATCTTGCAATTGTCGTCTTACCTTTTGCTCACGTTCTAAAGCTGTTCTTCGGTGCTCGTCAAACTCTTCTTCAATTTCTTCAAGTCCCTTTTTAGCATCACGCGTTATAGCATTACTGTTTTTAAATTTGTAAATGAACAAAATTAGTAAAGCTAATAAACCAGCAATAATAGTCCACATAAGTACATTATAACTTGCTTTACTCATCTGCATACCTAGTAGCGACATACTGTCCTTTTCTAAATTTGTAGAATCTAGTGTAGATTTTGTGCTGTCTAATTTAATTTTTAAATCATTAATTTCTTTTTGCTGAGCTTCAACAGTGTTTTTTGAGTTATCTAATTTTGTCTTTAGTGTGTTTAAAGAATCAATAGTGTGTGCTCTTAAAGTTAGAATCATACTGCGTTTAACGGCTTCGTATGCTTGTCCGTTTGTACCTTTAAAATTACCAGATTTTTTAAGAACATACTCAAACTGATTATCAATAGTGCCATCATTTAAAGATAAATTGTCTTCTGGATTGGTTTGAGAAAAGCTGGTTATTGAACTTATTAAAAAAAAGATGATAAGGGAAGCTTGCTTAATAGAATTCATTTACAATTGGTTTAAAATGGTTGTATTTGGATTTACGAAGTTATAAAATATTGTTTACTAATACAGTTATATTTAAGAAAAAGCCTCACAAAGTGAGGCTGATTTATATACGATTGAAATTTTAATTTAGATTTTCATTCAAAAATTAAATTTTAGATCTCCTTTTCAAGGAGATTAATTCAATCACACATTTTGCTAAGGCAAAATACTATTTCATTAATAATATGTATAACGTCTAACTTTGGCAATATATTTTGCTAATCGTATAACTTGATGGCTGTAACCATACTCGTTATCGTACCACACATATAGCACTACATTTTTACCATCGGTACGTACAATAGTAGCTTTGCTATCATAAATTGAAGGCGCAGAGCTACCAATAATATCACTAGAAACAAGTTCATCACTTAATTCGTATTTAATTTGCTCAACTAAATCACCTTCTAAAGCATATTTCTTTAAAATAGTATTAATACCGTTTAAAGAAGTTGCATTTTTTATTTCTAAATTTAAAATAGCTAATGAACCATTTGGAACAGGAACACGAATAGCGTTTGATGTTAATTTACCTTCTAAACTTGGTAATGCTTTTGCTACGGCACTTCCGGCACCAGTTTCTGTAATAACCATGTTCAAACCTGCTGCACGACCACGACGGTATTTGCTATGAAAATTATCAACTAAATTCTGATCGTTAGTATAGGCATGAATGGTTTCTAAATGACCACTTAAAACACCAAAAGAATCTTCCATAGCTTTTAAAATAGGCGTAATGGCATTTGTTGTACAGGACGCTGCTGAAAAAATATTGACTTTATCGGGGTCGTTTTCTAAATGATTAACACCATAAACTATATTTGGTACGCCTTTTCCTGGTGCGGTAAGTAATACTTTATCTGCGCCTTTAGATTTTAAATGTCTGCTTAAAGCTTCTTTGTCTCTAAAAGCACCAGTATTATCGATTACTAAAGCATTGTTAATGCCATATTTAGTATAATCAATGTCTTCTGGAGCATTTGCCGAAATAATATTTACAGTAGTTCCATTAATTATTAAAGCATTCTTTTTAGCATCAATAGAAACGGTCCCTGGAAAATCACCGTGAACTGAATCGTTGCGTAATAAAGAAGCTCTTTTTTCTAAGATAGTTTCATCAATTTTACCACGAGTAACTATAGCCCTTAGACGTAATTGACTTCCTTTTCCAGTACGCGTCATTAGCTCACGAGCAACTAAACGACCAATGCGACCAAAGCCATAAAGAACTACATCTTTAGGTGTAATATCGCCATTCTTGCTAGCATCTTTTAATTTACTAGCAACAAAGGCAGTGGCATTGCTATGCTTATTATCATCTAAATGAAACTCATAGGTTAACTTACCAAGGTCAAGCTTTGCAGGTGGGATATCAAGTGCTTTAATGGCTTGCGCGATTTCTACCGAATCAAAAATTGAAATCGGTTTTTGCACAAATTTACCAGCATATTCATGAAGGTTTAAAATCTGACTTACATTTCTATCAATTAATTGATTTCTAAAAATTACCAATTCGATAGACTTGTCGTACCAAAGGTCGCTAACAATTTTGATAAACTCTACGGTTGCTCTTCGGCGATCTGCTTGAAAAGCTAATTCTTTCTCATAAGTTTTACTAAAAGGCATTGCTTAAAATGTTTAGTTTGTTATTTAAAATTTTGGCAAAAGTACTATATTTCAAACGTTTTCGTAGCGTATTGGTGCAAAAAAATATACCTCTTTAATTTTACTTAAAGAGGTATATAAATTACACTAGAGTTTTTACTATGTTTATCTAAAATTATAACGTTCTTTTTCGCCTTTCGCGTTTATAAGTTCTATTCTTAAATATTCAGAACGTGACTGAGTTTTCAGAATATTTTGAACATCTTCAACAGAGTTTACTTTAATATCGTTAATAGCTGTAATAATATTTCCAGCTTCAACACCATTATTATTCCAATAATCTGCATATTTATTATCTAATGAAATTATTTTAACACCATTAGAAACTTTAAACTTTTTTAAATCTTTTGGTTTAGCATTTTTAATCTCACCAACAAGGGGTAATGTGTAAGTTTCATTTTTAAATAAAGTTACAGGAACTGTTTCTAACGTTCCGTTTCTATAAATGGTAAGGTTTACAACGTCTTCAGGACGTTTAGTGCCTATGTGACCAGTTAAATCTGAGAATTTAGAAATCTTTATGTTATCAATTTCTTTAATAATATCTCCTTTTTTAAGACCAGCTATATCTGCTCCCGAGTCTTCAACTACACTATCAATGTATATACCTTCGGTGTCATTAATACCGAGTTCTTCAGAGAATTTACTATTTAAAGTTCCGCCTTTTATACCAAGAATACCATTTTGTACATTACCATATTCCATAATATCCTCAACTACTTTACGAGCAATATTACTTGGTACAGCAAATGAATACCCAATATAAGAACCCGTTTGAGAAGAAATAGCGGTGTTAATGCCAACAAGCTCACCGTTAGTATTTACAAGTGCACCACCAGAGTTACCTGGATTTACTGCAGCATCAGTTTGAATGAAAGATTGTCCACCTGTTAAATCTCTAGATTTTGCACTAATAATACCAGCAGTAACTGTAGATGTTAAATTAAAAGGATTTCCAACGGCTAAAACCCACTCGCCAATTTTTGCTTGGTCTGAATCGCCAAAAGTTACAAATGGTAAATCTTCATCAGCATCAATCTTTAAAAGAGCAATATCTGTTTTTGGGTCAGTTCCAATCAATTCAGCTTCATAAGTTTTATTATTGTTTAAAGTGACTGATAATTCATGTGCATTTTTAATTACATGATTGTTGGTAATAATATAACCATCAGCATTAATAATAACACCAGAACCTGTGCCTAATTGTTTATGTTGAGGGTTTCTTCCAAAAAACAAATCTTGCATAGTCATTTGACCGCTACTAATTGAAACATTTTTTACGTGCACAACCGCATTTACAGTATTTTCAGCAGCTGTGACAAAATTAGCAGATTCTTCTGCATTATATAAATTACTTGCATTACTGGTTGGTAAAAATGTTGGTGTGGTATTGCTTGAAGCCACAACAACATTTTGTTCTGGTTCTAAAAATAGTTTGTAAGCACTAAGGGTTAAAATGCCACCTAATGCCGAAACTAATACTAGTGTTAAAATCTTTTTCATGTTCTTCAGTTTTAAGTTTTATTTATTAACGATTAAAATTAAATATTTATTAAATGTTTAAATCAATTTTAACGATTTTTAACGTGTGTTTTAACGGCTATTTAACAATCAAAAAACCGATTTAATATTTATATATTTGTTTCTTAAATTATGCAACAAGCTTTTTACAAATATCAAGGAACAGGAAACGATTTTGTGATGATTGATAATCGTCAGCAAACATTCGACAAAAACAATACCAAACGCATTACTTTTTTATGCGACAGACGTTTTGGCATAGGTTCAGACGGACTTATTCTGTTAGAGAATCATGATGCTTTAGACTTTGAAATGATTTATTTTAATGCAGATGGAAGTCAAAGTTTTTGTGGTAATGGAGGACGGTGCGCAGTTGCTTTTGCAAAACAATTGGGGATTATTGATGGTGATACAACTTTTCTGGCTATTGACGGTAAGCATTATGCTAGCATTAACAATGGCATTGTAAAACTACAAATGCAAAATGTGGATACTGTTCAAAAACATGAGAACCATGTTTTTTTAAATACAGGATCTCCACATCATGTTCAATTTGAAGAAAATTTAGAAAATTTTGATATTGAAACTAAAGGCGCTAAAATACGTTACGACGCACCTTACCATGAAGCTGGAAGTAATGTAAATTTTGTTAAAAAACTTTCTGATGCAGTTTTTAAAGTAAGAACTTACGAGCGAGGCGTAGAAGATGAAACCTTATCTTGCGGAACTGGTGTTACAGCAGTTGCTTTAGCGATGCATTATATAGGAGAAACAGAAAAAAGCTTGATTACTTTACAAACTCAAGGAGGCGATTTGCAAGTAAGTTTTAATATTGAAAGCGGTATTTATAGTAACGTTTGGTTAATTGGACCTGCGAAATTAGTTTATCAAGGAAATATATGATAACTCTAAAAGGTAAAAATACATACTTACGTGCTTTAGAACCTGAAGATTTAGAGTTTATTCATGCTATAGAAAACGACGAATTGGTTTGGGAAATTAGTAATACACAAACACCATATTCAAAATTTTTAATAAAGCAATATTTAGAACATTCTCAGAAAGATATTTTTGAAGTCAAACAATTGCGTTTAGTTATTTCGAGTTATAAAGAAGAACCTTTAGGTTTGATAGATGTTTTCGATTTCGATTTTAAAAACAGTAGAGCTGGAGTGGGTATTCTAATTAAAGCTGAAACCGATAGAAAAAAAGGTTACGGCAGTGAGGCTTTACAATTATTAATAAAATATAGTTTCACACATTTAGGATTGCACCAATTATATTGCAATATTTCTGAAGAAAACGAAACTAGTATCAAACTTTTCAAAACACAAGGGTTTGAAAAAGTGGGATTAAAAAAAGAGTGGAACCACGTAAATGGTTCTTATAAAAACGAATATTTATTTCAGCTTATAAACAATTAAATGTATATCAAAAAAATTCTCTTAGCTATTGTACTTATTGGATTAGCTGTTGCTGCTTTCTTCGCTTACTATGTGTATAGCACTATGTTTAGTCCAAATACAGCATTTAATAACGATACGGCTTATGTTTATGTGAAATCTACCGATACTTATAATGATGTACGCGAACAACTAATGCCACTTCTTAAGGATATAGATAAGTTTGATGCTTTGGCTGAACAAAAAAAATACGTCAGTAATATTAAAGCAGGTCGTTATGCTATTGAAAAGGATATGAGTAATAACGATATTATTAATTCTATTCGAAGTAATAACTTACCTATAAAAGTCTCTTTTAATAATCAAGAAACGCTTGAAAAATTAGCAGGTCGTGTGGCTTCGCAAATTGAAGCGGATAGTATCTCGCTTTTAAATGCAATGAAAAACAAGAATTTTTTAAATGAAAATAATTTTAAAGAAGAAACTGCTTTAGGTATGTACATTCCCAATAGTTATGAGTTTTTCTGGAATACTTCGGCTGAAAAGTTTACCAATCGCATGTTAAAAGAGTATAACCGTTTTTGGAACGATTCAAGAAAAGCAAAAGCAAAAGTTATTAATTTATCTGAAGATGAAGTTATTGCTCTAGCATCAATTGTGCAAAAAGAAACTGCAAAAGTTGATGAAAGACCGCGTGTAGCCGGTGTTTATGTCAACAGATTAAAAAAGAGGATGCCTTTGCAAGCAGACCCTACAGTTATTTATGCGTTAAAGAAAAAAACAGGAGACTTTGAGCAAGTTATCAAACGTGTGCTATATAAAGATTTAGAAATAGATTCACCATACAATACATACAAATATGCAGGTTTACCACCAGGGTTAATTGCAATGCCAGATGTATCATCAATTGATGCGGTTTTAAACTATGAAAAGCACAACTACTATTATTTTGTAGTAAATGTTGAAAATTTTGGCTATCATAAATTCGCAAAAACTCTAGCGCAGCATAACCGAAATAAACAAGAGTATATTCGTTGGATAAATAATAAAGGTATAAGAAGATAGTGGTGTTTAAACAACTCAAATACCTATCTATTCTTGTTCTAATATCATCATTTTCTTTTTCGCAAACTAAATTCGATTCTTTTTTAGCACCAAGCGATACATTAAATAAATCCAGAAGAAACGCTGCAGTTATTATCGAAGCTTCTTTGGCTAGTGTTACATTAATTGGATTAAATCAATTATGGTACTCAGATTATAAACGTTCTAAATTTCATACCATCAATGATAATAATGAGTGGTTGCAAATGGATAAAATGGGGCATGTATTTACATCGTACCAAGTTGGTAAGTTTGGAGCACAGGTTTTAAATTGGAGTGGCGTTAGTAAAAAAAATCAATTAATTTATGGCGCAACTTTAGGATTTGGATTTCTAACAACTGTCGAAATTTTAGATGGATTTTCGCAAGAATGGGGTTTTTCTTGGGGTGATATTGCCTCAAATGCTGTTGGTACAGGTTTATATGTTGGACAAGAATTACTTTGGAACGAGCAACGCATCCATTTAAAATTTTCTTTTCATCAAACAAAATACGCTTTGCAATCACCAGATAAGTTAGGTGAACATTTTTTAGAGCAAGTTTTAAAGGATTATAACGGACAAAGCTATTGGCTTAGTGCTAATTTACATGCTTTTTTTAAAGAGAATAAAATCCCTAAATGGCTAAATATAGCCTTAGGTTATAGTGCTGATGGGATGTTGCAAGGCATTAAAGATGTTGACAATAGCTTGTTAACAAATAAAAACAGACAGCGTCAATTCTATTTAAGTTTTGATGTAAATTTGAGTAAAATTAGGACAAACTCACGTTTTTTGAAATCTGTTTTTAATATTTTTAATGTCATTAAGGTGCCATTTCCAGCTATAGAATTCAATAAAAATGGCTGTGTGTTTCATCTATTGTACTACTAAAAATAACACATAAACGAGTAATTTTGAATTAATTAAAAAAAAGCCTAATTTTGCACGCTCAAATTTTCAAGTGTAGTTTAAATAAAAATACACTGAAGAAATTTAAAAATTATGAGAAAAAGTATTGCAAGTTACTTAACCCTAACACTTACAATATGTATTCTATTGTATAGTTCGTTTTCATCTGATGAGACGATTGATTTAGGCAAGTATTCAACTGAAGGTTTAGTTTTAGACTACACCGTAGGTTTAGATACTAATATCAAAGATGATCTTTTAGCTTTAACTGATGCAAACAAATCATTTTCTCCTTATTTAGGAAAATCATTTGTTGGTTTTAAAGAAGCTTTAGCTTTTAAAGAATCTGGAGGCGATTACTTTTCTGTAAACACATTTGGGTATTTAGGTAAATATCAATTTGGTGCTTCTACATTAAAAATGATTGGAATTAATAATCCCACAAATTTTTTAAAAAATCCAGCACTTCAAGAAAAAGCGTTTGTAGCTAATGCAGCGCGTAACAAATGGATTTTGCGCCGTGATATAAAAAATTTTGTTGGAAAACACATTAATGGTATTGTGGTGACGGAATCTGGTATTTTAGCTGCTGCACATTTGGCTGGACCAGGTAGCGTTAAAAAATATTTAAGAAGTTACGGTCTAGATAATTTTGCTGATGGTTACGGAACAACAATAGAGTATTATATGAAACGTTTTTCTGGATACGACACTTCTTTTGTGAAACCAAATAGAAAAGCTAAGGCAATATAGTTATTATTAGCTTTTATGAATAATAAATATGGTTGGTCTTTTATGTAAGTCAACCATATTTTTTTTCCATTTATTTGCTGTTTGTGTTTTAATAAACTCGGTAGGTAAAGTTATATCGCAAGCCACACATACATCGGTATTATTTTCTAATACACTACTTAAATCTTCAATCATTTTATTGTTTCTATATGGTGTCTCAATAAAAATTTGTGACTGGTTATGCTCAAAAGATAAACGTTCTAAGCGTTTTATTTCCTTTTTTCTTTCATCTTTATCAATGGGTAAATAACCGTTAAAAGTAAAATTTTGGCCATTCATACCAGAGCTCATCATAGCCATTAAAATAGATGATGGTCCAACTAAAGGAATTACTTTTATGTTTTTTTGATGTGCCAATTTTACAATATCTGCTCCTGGATCAGCAACACCTGGGCAACCAGCTTCAGATAAAAGGCCAACATTTACACCATTAAAACAAGGTTCTAAAAATTCAGGAAGCTCACTTAAATCTGTAAACTTGTTTAAATGAAACATTTTTAAAGTAGCTTGTGATTTTCCAGAACTAATCTTTTTTATAAATCGCCGTGCTGTTTTCTCGTTTTCAACAATGTAGGTATTAACTTCTTCAACTACTTTTTTAACAGATATAGGGAGTACCTCTAAAGGAGCATTGTCTCCTAATGTTGTTGGTATAAGGTATAAATTGCCAATTGAAGAATTCATAAATTGTTTTCGAAAATAATTAGTGTATAAAAATACTAAATATTATAGCTGGAGTTAACTTAATTTTTCTGCAATTCTATCACAGGCTTCATCGAGCATTTTGTATACATTTTCAAAACCTTCGTCACCACCGTAATAAGGATCTGGAACATTGTAGTCTTGATTTGGATAAACTTCATTTAAAATAAACTTAACTTTAGCAATATCTTTATCGTCTCTAGCTAGAGCAATTACATTTTTAAAGTTAGATTCATCCATAACATAAATCAAATCAAAAGCATCAAAATCTAATACACTAAATTGGCGTCCTTTTAAACCAGAAATATTTAAGCCATACTTTTTTGCGACAGCTATAGAGCGTGAATCTGGCGCATTACCAATATGATAATTTGCAGTTCCCGCAGAATCTACTAAAAATGTATCATTAGGAAGTTTAGAACGCATAATGCCTTCAGCCAAAGGAGAACGACAAATATTGCCTAGACAAACCATGAGGATTTTAGTCATATATAATGTTCCGCGAAAGCGTTAATTTTTAAATTAAACCGAAAGTTTTTTTGTAATGTCTTCAACATATTTTCTGAATTGTTTATCAGTTGAAGATAAGTTGTCTACTGTTTTACAAGCATGTAATACTGTAGCATGATCGCGTTTTCCTATTTGAGAACCAATGCTAGCTAAAGAAGCTTTTGTGAATTTTTTAGCAAAAAACATAGCGAGTTGTCTTGCTTGCACAATATGGCGTTTTCTGGTTTTCGATTGAAGTGTGTCAACATCCATTTGGAAATAATCTGACACAATTTTCTGTATATAATCAATTGACACTTCGCGTTTTGTATTCTTAACAAATTTCTCGACAATTTGTTTTGCAAGCTCAATAGTAATTTCTTTTTTATTGAATGAAGATTGTGCAATTAAAGAAATAATGGCACCTTCTAATTCTCTAACGTTTGTTTTAATATTTTTTGCAACATACTCAATAATATCATCTGGCATTTCAACACCATCTCTATAGAGTTTGTTTTTTAGTATAGAAACTCTAGTTTCAAAATCTGGATTTTGTAATTCAGCAGAAAGCCCCCATTTAAAACGAGATAATAAGCGTTGTTCAATATCCTGCATATCAACAGGTGCTTTATCACTTGTTAATATAACTTGTTTTCCGTTTTGATGTAAATGATTAAATATATGGAAGAATACATCTTGAGTTCCAGACTTCCCAGACAAGAATTGGACATCGTCAATAATTAAAACATCTATAATTTGATAAAAATGAATAAAATCATTTCTATTATTTTTCTTTACAGAGTCTATATATTGTTGCGTAAACTTTTCAGCAGAAATATATAAAACTGTTTTTTCTGGATATTTGTCTTTAATATCAACACCAATAGCATGTGCTAAATGTGTTTTACCTAACCCAACACCACCAAAAATAAGTAAAGGATTAAAAGAAGTACCACCTGGTTTTGCAGCAACTGCTAATCCTGCGCTTCTTGCTAAACGATTAGAATCACCTTCTAAAAAGTTTTCAAAACTATAGTTAGGATTAAGTTGAGATTCTATTTTTACATTTCTAATTCCAGGAATTACAAACGGGTTGCGTAATTCTGGACTCTTATTGTTTAAAGGAATATCAACATCTTGAGCTTTGACCGAGCTTCTGTTAGCACTTGGTATTCTTTCGGTAAAAGGCTGTTTATTACCATACGTGTTTTCCATTTTAATTATGTAAACAAGTTTGGCTTTTTCGCCTAATTCTTTTGTTAATGATACTTTTAGAATTTTCACATAATGTTCTTCAAGCCATTCGTAAAAGAATTTACTAGGCACTTGAATGCTTAAAGCATTATCAGTAAGTTTAACTGCTTTTATTGGTTCAAACCAAGTTTTGTAAGCTTGCGGTTGGATGTTATCCTTTATGAATTCAAGACAATTATTCCATACCGATTGCGCAGTTATACTCATTTTTAAATTTTGTAGTTTTTGTTAGTTAGCTGTTAAATGAAAAATTGATATTTTCATTTCCCTCTTGGTTTGGCAAATATGTGAACAAAATTCTTAAAAAAAAAATGAATTACTATTGAATTTTCAGAAATTTTTCCCCATGTTTAAGCTCTAGCCGAAACTACAAAAAAATATTTAATAATCCCTATGAAATTCGACAAAATACAAATAAGAGTGAGATATGGTGAAACAGACCAAATGGGAGTGGTATATCATGGCAATTATGCGTTATATCTTGAAATGGGACGTATTGAGTGGTTGCGTAAACTAGGAGTTTCATATAAGATTATGGAAGAAAACGGGATTATGTTGCCAGTAGTTTCTTTAAGTATAAACTATAAAAAATCAGCCTGTTATGATGATGTAATTAATGTAAAAACTCAACTAAAAAAGAAGCCAACTGCAAAAATTGAATTTGAGTATGAAATTACTAATGAAAAAGACGAAATTTTAACTACTGCTGAAACAACTTTAGTGTTTATTGATACGAAAACGAATAGACCAATTAGAGCTCCAGAGTATATCTTGGAGGCAATTAAGCTGTAATTTAAAGTTGTTTTACGACAATTTCGAATAAGCGATCGAAAATTTCAAAAATTTGGTTAGCTTCTTTTTTTCTTACCGATATTGTGATTTGGCAATTCATTTCTAATTTTTGATTGGTAATATTTAAGTTTTTCTCTTTAATAATACGCATTACGGTATTCATGTTTTTATAATCGAATGTAATAAGGTAATCTATATTAATTGTTTTTTCTAAAATTTTAGAAGCCTCCAAGGTTAATTGTGCGGTGGTTTTGTAAGCATTAATTAAACCGCCAACGCCCAATTTAACACCACCAAAATAGCGCACCACTACAATTAAAATATTGGTAACATCAAAGGATTGTATTTGCCCGTAAATGGGCATACCTGCCGAATTATTGGGTTCGCCATCGTCGTTTGCCCGATAGCTTATATTTTCTGTTCCAATTTGGTAAGCGTAGCACCAATGTCTTGCAGCATGGTGTTCTTTTTTTAATTTATTTATATGAAGTTTTACATCATCCTCTGTAGTAATGGGGTAGGCATAACCAAAAAACTTACTATTTTTATCTTTAAATAAAATAGCATTAGTGGACGTTTTAATAGTTTTGTAAGTATCTTTTTCAGTCAAATAAATGGTTTTTAGTATTGAAAAGATTTACTACATCTTCGGTATTTGGATCGATATGCCATGTTTTAAAGCCTAAATATTTAGCAGTGTTTATATTGTCTTTATTGTCATCAATAAACAAACATGCGTTGGCTTTTAAGTTGTTTTCGTTTAAAACAAATTCAAAAATATTATTATTCGGTTTTACAAGATGAACTTCATGTGATAGATAATAAGCATCAAAATAGTTTTTAAAAGCTTCGTAAAACGATATGTTTTCTTTAATCCAATTTATATGAAGCGCGTTTGTGTTACTTAAAAGAATGAGTTTGTATTTGTTTTCTTTTTTTAGATTTTGAAGGAATTCTAAACGATGTTTCGGAAAATCTTTTAACATAAAATTCCAAACTTCAATTAAATCTTCTTTTGAAAGTTTCGGAAAATTTTCAGTGTAAAATTCAAGAAATTCATCGGTTGAAATTAATCCTTGTTCATATAAACTATTAAAAGCTGTCATCTCATCTGAAAGTGATTCAATATTAAATGTTTCAAGGGCGTGTTGTAAAGCATCTTCTATATCTAAATTAATGAATACGTTGCCAAAATCGAAGATGATGGTTTTAACCATTTTTATATGTTTTAAGTGTGTCGTTAATTATAGCTTCTTCTGAAATTAATTTACCTGAGAATGTAGGTGATTTAATCCCATTTTTAAATTGAACAGTTCCAATAAATACGCGTGCTTCATCCCAAATATTTTCATCTATAAAAGTTTGCAGTGTTTTGGAGCCGCCTTCAATAATTATTGAGTTTATGTTTTTTTGAAACAAGACATCGCAAATTTGCTTAGCTACGTTTTTTAAAAAATCAATAGTACTTATGTTAACAACTATCGTTTCAGCTTCATTATTAAAAGCCACATAATCTTTTGATAGCTTATTATCTTTGTCAATAATAACTCTTATTGGGTTTTGCCCAATCCAATCTCTTGTAGTTAAACTCGGATTATCTTGAGTAACGGTATTTGTTCCCACTAAAATAGCCTGTTCTTCGGCGCGCCATTTGTGTACTAGTTGCCTAGAATAGGCATTAGTAATCCAAACAGGTTTTTGTTCGTTTTTTGTTTTTGGTGCTATAAAACCATCGGCGGTTTCTGCCCATTTTAAAATAATATAAGGGCGTTTTTTGTTGTGAAACGTAAAAAAGCGTTTATGGTGATTTTTACATTCGTTTTCTAAAACACCAACCGTAACATTGCAGCCAGCGTTTTTAAGTTTTTCGATACCTTTTCCTGCTACCTTTTCATTGTCATCAACACAACCAATAACCACATTAGGGATTTGATGTTTAATAATTAAATCGCTACAAGGTGGTGTTTTACCAAAATGCGAACAAGGTTCTAAAGTCACATAAAGTGTAGCTTCTTTTAAAAGGGATTTATTAACAACAGAGTTTATGGCATTAACTTCGGCATGATTTCCGCCATATTTGCTGGTGTAACCTTCGCCAATAACATTGTTATTATGTACAATAACACTACCAACCATGGGGTTTGGTCTGGTTGTTCCTAATCCGTTTTTAGCAATTTCTAAACAGCGTTTTATGTATATTCCGTGGTTTGTCAATGTTATAATTTAATATTTACATTTTCAGTTTTATCAATATTATAAGTGTATGAAAATCCTAAAACTTTATATATTAAATCACCTTTATATTGCACTTTAAGTTTCTTACTAAACAAGCTACCTATTAATCCGCCAAGGTTTTTATTGCTAAAAATACTATCGGTAGGAATATTGGCTTTTAAAGGAATAGAGAATTCTTTTTTGGCAGGAACTTTAAAGCTTTCGGTTGAAACGGTTGCCATTTCATTATCATTCACAAATACTTTTATTTCATCTGTTTTTAATTCACCTCCAATATCATTCGGGTTTAAAAATAAAGCATCAGCAGTAAATGTGATATATTTAGAAGTCGATTCTATAACCTCTATATTTTCAACATTTAAAAATAGAGGCTTTTCTTTAACCGAACAGCTTAAAAAAACAGAAAATATTGTTGATAAAATAATCAAAGGTTTCATTCGGTTATTTTTATATTTAAGTATCTTCACATGCATAAAATTACTGTTTTAAAGTGAGTAAAGATACTATAGTTATTCGAGAAATTAAGCCAGAAGATAACGCGCAAATTGAAGCTATTATAAGAGCTTGTTTCCATGAATTTAAAATCCCGTTAGAAGGCACAGCATTTGCAGATAATGAAACACCAAGGATGTATGAATCGTATCAAAATTCCAACGACGTTTACTATGTTATTGATGATAATGGCACTATATTAGGTGGTGGAGGTATTAAACCTTTAAAGGGTTTTGAAGCTGATGTTTGTGAAATTCAAAAAATGTATTTTTCGCCAAAAGTACGTGGAAAAGGTTACGGTAAATTAATGTTTGAAAGGTGTATGCAAGCGGCTAAAGCGTTTGGTTATAAGCAGTGTTATTTAGAATCGGCGTCGCAACTTAAAACGGCAATACATATATACGAAACCAATGGATTTAAACATTTAAAAGGTGCTTTAGGTAACACAGGACACTATTCTTGTGGTGTATGGATGATTAAAGATATTTGATTTTTAATATTCAGTTTGCAGTAGCAGTATTCAATAAAATAAGAGATTAATTTGAAATTAAAAGATATACAAAAAACGTTTCATTTAGAATTAGATGCTATTTATGGAAAAGAAGAAGTAGATAGTTTCTTTTTTATGTTGATTGATTCGTTTTATAAAATTTCAAGATTAAAATTGGCCATAGAGCCTAATTTTGAAATTGAAAATAAGGAAGCAATTTTGAATGCTTTAAAAGTTTTAAAAAAAGAAGAGCCCATACAATATATTATAGGTGAAACCGAATTTTACGGATTGCCTTTTAAAGTAGATAAAGATGTTTTAATACCACGACCAGAAACTGAAGAGTTAGTGGAATGGGTTATTAATGAGTTTAAAAACGAAGTTCAAATTTGTCACACTGAGCGCAGTCGAAGTACAGAAATAAATATTTTAGACATTGGCACAGGCAGTGGTTGTATTGCTATTTCGTTAGCTAAAAGCTTACCAAACGCTAAAGTTTATGCTTTGGATGTTAGTAAAAAAGCATTACAAATTGCAAAGCAAAATGCTGAATTAAATAATGTGAAAATTGAATGTATTGAAGCAGATATATTAACGTGCTGTGATGCTGAACTTGTTTCAGCATCTCACAAGTTTGACATTATTGTGTCTAATCCTCCATATGTTCGTGAGCAAGAAAAGAGGCAAATAAAAAGTAATGTTTTAAATAACGAACCACATTTGGCATTGTTTGTAAAAGATGAAAATCCGTTATTATTTTACAACGCTATTTCAGATTTTGCAACTCATAAATTGAATGATAAAGGAAGATTGTTTTTTGAAATTAATGAATACCTTGGCAACGATATGATTCGATTATTAAAAGAGAAGCAGTTTAAAAATATAGAGTTAAAACAAGACATCTTTAAAAAAGATAGGATGATAAAAGGTGGTAAAATTTAGTTTGCAGTTTTCAGTTTCAGTAAGCAGTTAAAAAAATATTAGTGAATTAGTGGCAAAAAAAATGAATATAAAACAACATATACAAAATCTACGTAACGAATTACGCGAACACAACTACAATTACTATGTGCTTGATAATCCAGCAATTTCAGATTACGATTTCGATATAAAACTAAAAGAACTTCAAGAACTCGAAGCTAAATATCCGGAATTTTTCGATGCCAATTCACCAACCCAACGCGTTGGGGGGGAAGTGACCAAAAATTTTGAAACTATTGCGCACGAGCATCGTATGTATTCGTTGGATAATTCGTATTCAAAAGAAGACTTACAAGATTGGGAAATCCGAATTAAAAAGTTAGTAGATGGTGGTATTCAATATACTTGCGAGCTAAAATATGATGGTGCATCCATAAGTTTAACTTACGAAAACGGACTATTAGTTAAAGCAGTAACCCGAGGTGACGGATTTCAAGGTGATAATGTTACAGCAAATGTAAAAACCATAAAATCGGTACCACTGCAACTAAAAGGTGATTATCCACCAAAATTTGATATTCGAGGTGAAATCGTTTTACCTTTTGATGGGTTTAATAAAATGAACGAAGAGCGTATTGAATTAGGAGAAGAACCATACAGAAATCCACGAAATACTGCATCGGGGAGTTTAAAATTACAAGATAGTGCAGAAGTTGCAAAGCGACCATTAGAATGTTTGTTATACAATTTAACGGGGTCTAATTTAGGAATTCAAACCCAATTTGAAAGTTTAGTAAAAGCAAGAGAATGGGGATTTAAAGTCCCAGATACAGCAAAACTTGCAAGTTCCATTGATGAAGTTTTTGAATTTATAAATTATTGGAATGTGCATCGACACGATTTGCCTTATGAAACCGATGGTGTTGTGGTTAAAGTAAATAATTTACAACAGCAAGAAGAATTGGGTCATACGGCAAAAGCACCGCGATGGGCAATGGCATATAAGTTTAAAGCAGAACAAGTTTCAACTCAATTAAATAGTATTACTTATCAAGTTGGTAGAACTGGAGCGATAACACCTGTTGCTAATTTAGAACCTGTAGAGTTGGCTGGCACAACAGTAAAACGTGCGTCTTTACATAATGCAGATCAAATAGAAAAATTAGATATTAGGGTAGGTGATGAGGTGTTTGTTGAAAAAGGCGGCGAGATTATCCCGAAAATTATTGCTGTAGATTTTACGAAGCGTAAACCAGATGCTGGACCAACACAATATATTACGCATTGCCCAGAATGTAACACATTATTAGAGCGATTAGAAGGCGAAGCTAAACATTTTTGTCCAAATTACAATGGTTGTAACCCGCAAATTATTGGACGTATTCAGCATTATATTTCTAGAAAAGCCATGGATATTGATGGTTTAGGTGGCGAAACCGTAGCGCTTCTAGTTAATGAAGGTTTAATTAATAACTATTCTGATTTATATGAATTAACAAAAGAACAAGTAATGCCTTTAGAACGAATGGCAGAAAAAAGTGCTGAAAACTTAGTAGCAGGTATTGAAGCTTCAAAACAAATTCCTTTTGAGCGCGTGTTGTTTGCTTTGGGTATTCGGTTTGTTGGTGAAACTGTAGCTAAAAAATTAGCAAAGCATTATAAAAGCATTGATGCCATTGCTATTGCTTCAGAAGAAGATTTGGTAAATGTAGATGAAATAGGTATTAAAATTGCACAAAGTGTTACAGCGTTTTTTAAAGATGAGAAAAATGTTTTAATTTTAAATAGATTAAAACAATTTGGAGTTCAGTTAGAAATATCTGCCAATCAACTTATCGGTCAAACTAATATTTTAAAAGGACAATCTATTGTTGTAACTGGTGTTTTTGAATCGATAAGTAGAAATGATTTAAAAAAACTAATCGAAGACAATGGGGGTAAGATAAGTAGTTCTATTTCTTCGAAAACAAGTTATATTATTGCTGGAGCAAATATGGGACCTAGTAAAAAAGACAAGGCAGAAAACTTAAATATCAGCATAATAAACGAACATGAATTCTTACAAAAATTAAATTAAAATAATTATTTTATCGATTAAATGTAATTTTTATCGCTTAATTGTAAAAAAATTATATATTTGTACTTTAATCGTAAATTGCTGTTATGTACAAGTCGAAAGTCTTGATTGGTTTAATTGTATTTGCTTACATTCTCTTTGTTGTTTTTCAATTTAGCGGGGATGAGGTAATGGCATCAAGTTTTAGTTCAATAACATTTCCTTTAATTGGTTTGCTTTATTTTGTTTCTGTAAAACCAAAAACTGTATTTTTTAGTTTGTTTTTGATATTTTATGCTTTGTCCGAGTTGCTATTTTTTGCTATAGATTTTATACCATATTTATACTTTTATTACATAGGTAATATTTTAAGTATGTTGTCTTATGCTTTTCTTTTATTTGAAATATGTAAGTCTGTTTGTGGTTTTCATGTCTTAAAAAATTACAAAATACATGTTTTAGTGCTAACTGGTTTAAACATCTATATAGCATATATTTTACAAGAAGCCATAAGTCCTTATTTGGAATTAACAAATGAATACATTATAGAAATTACATATAATGTTACTATGCTTTTATTATTATCAGTATCACTTTTAAACTATTTTTATAAAGGTAACAAAAAATCTTTATTCTACTTTTTCGGAGCTTTATGTATTGTTTTCAGTGAGGTAATTAATGTTGCTTATTTATATGTTGCTCACCAAAATGCACTAAATTTTATTTCAGTTTCTTTATTTCTTTTAGCATTTTATTTTTTATACCAACAGTCTAAGTTGGAGAATTTAAAAGTAGAAGAAATTGAAATATCTACAAATGTTAATTAGTTATCAATTGGGGTAACTTAATTAGGGGTAACTTTAAACTTCAATCTAAAATAATTTACTGAGCATTTATTTGCTAGATTATGATACTTTTAATAAGATATTTTCACTAAGTTTGTATGGTAATTTTTACAATTATTGTTTATGATCTTTTCAAAAGCCTTAATTGGTTTTATAAGTTTAATTTATATCTTATTTGTCGGTTTTGAATTTTTTGGAGACGATTCTGTTGCATTACAAATAAGTGTATTAATTATACCCCTTGTAGCGTTGCTTTATTTTATTTCTGTTGAGAAGAAAACACTATTTTTTAGTCTGTTTTTGATATGTTACTCCATTCCCGAATTAATATTATTTATAAAAGATGAAGTTGCCTATGAAACGTACTATTATCTTTGTAATACATTATCTGTATTAGCTTATGTATTTTTATTGATAGAAATCTATAAATCTATAAATTTTAAAGAGGTTTTAAAAAGGTTTAAAACACAAGTAATAGTACTCTCTTTTTTAAGTTTGTATATGGGTTATGTTTTATTTAAAATTATTTCTCCTTTTTTAAGAATATCAATGGAATATTTTTTAGAAATTACATACAATATTTTGATTCTCTTAGTTTTATCAATTTCGCTTTTAAATTATTTTTATAAAGATGATAAAAAATCATTATTCTTGTTTCTAGGTGTTTTATGTATAGTTTTTAGCGAAGTAATTAATGTTGCTTATTTATATATTGCTAACGAAAATGCGCTTAATTTTATGCTAGTTTCTTTGTTTCTTTTAGCGTTTTACTTCTTGTACCAACAATCTAAACTTGAAGATGAAGTAGATGAAGAATTAGCAATTAAATAATAATCATATCTTCTTATTAGCTATAGGAATATCTTTTTGGTACAGATAAAGAATTATAGATGCTAGTATAAATGTAATAATTGCTGTAAAAAACAAAATACCTCCATCATTATTTACTTCAATTCCAAGCTTTGTTAAATGTGTCATTATTGCACCTCCAATAATTCCAGTAGTTAAAATTGCGCCAATCCAGGCTGTTTTTTGAATAAGAATTAAAACACCAGCAATAAGTTCTAAAATTCCTATGGCAATTCTACCCCAAAGGTTCTAATCCAACAGTTTTAAAAATGTACACACTAATAGGATTTGCTGTGAATTTAAAACGAAGGGTTTGTGTCAAAATAATTGCTACAATAACCTTTAATACTAATGGAATATGCTTTTTCATAGTTGCGGTTTTAACGATAAAAAATTAATATATTTAATGTAAACACTTTTTATAAATGCATTTTTTTTATCGTTGAAACACTAAATACTAACAGGATAATCGATAAAAGTATGATTTTATCGCTGTAATTGATTTTAATTTTTATATTTGTTTTCAACCTACTTATAAAAATACCATGAAAGATTCAATCCTACTTAGCTTTAATAAGGTTTTTTTTGGCGTATTATTGCTTTTAGTTGCTATTAATATTTTAGGCTCTTACAGTGAAGATGTATTGTTTTTACAAACTACAAAAGCATTATTTATACCCGCTCTATTAATCTTGTTTTTTATAAAGAATAAAGCATTAAGTCTTCCTCTTATTTCGTTTTTTCTATTTTCATTTTTGGGTGATGTTTCGTTAGCGTTTAATGAAAATTTCATTTACATTAAAGCATCAAGTGTTTTCTATTTTTTGAGTTATATGTGTTTAATTGGTATTGCAATTTCTAAGTTTAAGTTTTTTGAAATAGATAAAGTTGTTGGTACTTATTTAATTGTGGTTTTTTTAATAAACGCTTACTTTTTATACACTTTTTATGGTGTTTTAAAAGCCATTGTACCAGATAGTTTAGAAGTGTTTTTATTTGGCGTAAAAAATATTTCTTTAATACTATTAATATTTTTAGCCTTTGGAAAGTATTTGGCAAACGATACAAAACCTTCAATCCTTTTTTTAATGGTAGCATTGTGTTTAGTTTTTTCTACAATTCTAAACTATGTTAGCCTATATTATGTATATAATTGGAGTTTTGTAATGCTTGAAAGAGTAATTTATGCGATTGGTATTTATCTGCTTTTAAATTATGTTATAGAGGAAAATAAAAGTGCAATTACCAATAATAAAACTCAAGATAGTTACAATTCTGATAATATTTTTGCTTAAACAATTATAGATGTGCCATTGGCAGCTTTATTTTGGTTAGCATCAAAATAAAAATCAATTTTACCAAGATTAATACCGTAACATCCAACTTGATTTACTAGCACATTCTTGTTTTCTAAGTTTTTTACAATGGTTGGTTTTCTTAAAAAGGTATGGGTATGTCCTCCTATAATTAAGTCGATGTTTTTTGTTGCAGTCGCAAGGTTTAAATCGCCAATTTTTGTTTCGCTGTTTCTGTAATTATAACCTAAATGCGACAAACAAATTATTAAATCGCATTGCTCTTCTTCTTTAAGAATCCTAGTCATGTCTTGAGAAATTTCAATAGGATCTAAATATTTAGTTTCTTTAAACATAGATGGGTCTACTAATCCATCAAGCTCAATTCCTAAGCCAAAAACACCAATTTTAATATGTCCTTTTTTGAATGTTTTATATGGTTTTACATGTGTGTCCATTATAGTATTTGAAAAATCGTAATTGGCTGATATAAATTCAAACTTGGCATGTGGTAATTGTGCATAAAGCCCATCAATACCATTATCAAAATCATGGTTACCAATCGTTGCGGCATCATATTTAAGCTTACTCATTAACTTAAATTCAAGCTCACCTCCATAGTAGTTAAAGTAAGGTGTGCCTTGAAAAATATCGCCAGCATCTAGTAATAAAGTATTAGGATTTTCTTTTCTAATAGATTCAATTAAACTAGCTCTTCTGGCTACTCCACCTTTGTTCGCATTCCTACCATCTTCAGGTCCAAAAGCATCAATATGGCTATGTACATCGTTGGTGTGTAAAATAGTAATCTTTGATGTTTTTATCGACAAACTAAAGGACTGCAAACCAAAACTACCAAGTGATACTAATGCGGTACCTGCAGTGGCTTGTTGTATAAAATCTCTGCGTTTCATGGATTAATTGAATTATTTTATTTGTATAAACCTATCGTCAATCACAGGATTTATTGTGTCTAACTTTTTGAATTTATCTATTAAAGCATTCCTTATTTTATAGTTTAAAACATATAAACTATCGTTTGTTTTAAAAAACGTCATATTATCCCCGCCATTGTATAAGTAGTCGTTAGTAGCTACATAGTACGTTTTGTTTTTGTCTATTTTTTCTCCATTAATCAAAGCTTCAAATACATTATAATCTTTATCAAGAACAAGTTTTAATTTAGAAATGGGATGTGGTCTTTTCTTAGTTTTTAAATATTCAACAATACTATTAATCTGAGTACCTTTCATAGCTAATACAACAATACTGTTTTCAAAAGGCATTAATTGAAAAGCAGTTCTTTTAGTTACATACCCTTTTGATAAAACGGATCGAATACCTCCATGGTTTAGTAAAACCATATCAATATTTTTACCAGTTCTACTATTAAAAATGGGGTTAGATTCACTGTAAACAGCATCTGCCATAAAATTACCAATGGCAGTGTTTAAATCGCCATCAGCTTTAGAATATGTATTTACGGAATAGGCTAAAACACTATCTAAATCTTTTTGGATATTATCTCTATAAGGCTTGATATACGATTCAATTTCAGCGCTAGGTGATAGGCTGTCTGTAATCTGTATTTGTTTGCCTTCAACTTTAGTTAAATGCATTTTTTCTTGCTTACATCCAAAAAAAATAAAAATATATAACAAAAAAATAAAATGTGTGAACCTCATATATTAAACGAATTTTTTGAATGTACTTTTGCTACCTTTGTGGAAAGCATAAAGATAAATGATTTTAAAAGGTTTTAAAGAAAAATCTAATAAAAAGCACCTAAATAAATTGTTGTCACAGCACAAGGTAAGTGTTGCTGATAGTAAGATTGAAAGTTTAGGCGTTATCTTAAATATTGATGAAGTTGATGATTTTGAGTTATTTAGAGTCTTGGCAAATAATATAAATGTACGCCCTAATAGGCTGAAAATTATTGCGTATTCAGCTAGCAAAAAAGAGAATCTAAGTACATGGGATGATTGTTTTAACCCCAAGGACTTTGGTTGGAAAGGTACTATTAAAAATATTGAATTGCAGTCGTTTTTAAGCACAAAGTTTGATGCTTTAATTAGTTATTATGCTAATGATGTTTTAGAATTAAAGTTACTTACGGCAAAATCTAAGGCACAGTTTAAAATTGGCATTTTGCAAACCGATGCCCGATTAAATGATTTAATAATAAAAACAAGTTTAAAAGAATTCGATGTGTTTAAAGCAGAACTGCATAAATACTTAACCATATTAAATAAAATTAAAAAATGAGCAGTAAGTTTTTAGGTACAGGAGTTGCATTGGTTACACCATTTAAATCTGACTTAAGTGTAGACCACGAGGCCTTGGCAAATATTGTTAATTTCAATATAGAAAATGGTACAGACTACCTTGTAATTTGTGGTACAACTGGCGAAAGTGTAACTATTACTAAGGAGGAAAAGCAAGCTGTAATTAAAACCATTTCTAAAGCTAATAATGGTCGTTTGCCAATGGTTTTAGGAATTGGTGGTAATAATACGGCATCAGTTATTGAAGAAATAAAAGAAACAGACTTGCGTAATATAGATGCCATTTTATCGGTATCTCCGTATTACAGTAAACCAACGCAAGAAGGTGTTTACCAGCATTTTAAAGCTGTGTCTGAAGCATGTCCAATAGACATTATTTTATACAACGTTCCTGGGCGTACTTCAAAAAACATGGAACCAGAAACTACTTTAAGATTAGCTAAAGATTTTAAAAATATTATAGCCGTTAAAGAAGCAGGAAATAATGTTTCGCAATATTTACAATTATTAAAAAATAAACCAGAAGATTTTTTAGTGATTTCTGGTGATGACGATTTAGCTCTAAGTATTGTTTTAGCAGGTGGTTCGGGAGTAATTTCGGTTATTGGGCAAGCATTCCCTAAAGCATTTTCTGAGATGATTCGTTTAGGATTAAAAGGTGAAGCTAAAGCTGCTTATACTATTCATTTTAAATTAATGGATGTTATTAATCATATTTTTGAAGAGAATAATCCAGCAGGAATAAAAGCGGTTTTTGAAGCCTTAAATTTATGTCAAGATACTGTTAGATTACCCTTAGTTCCAGCTTCAAATCAGTTAAAAGAAAAAATTGCTGTATTTCTAAAAGTATTTAAGTAATGTTAAATATTACTTAAACCTTACAGTTACTGTAATTCAACATTTATTTTAGCAGAGAAATTATATTTTTAAAATCCATAATAATAACTTAATTTTGCATCCTGTTTTAAAATCTATGAAATGAGCATAATTAAAATCTTGAGACCAAGCAAGATGTTTTATATGCGAATTACATTTGTCTTTTAAAAAGCAATGAACGACATCAAATGAAAAAGTTTTTTTATATTATAATTACACTAACCCTTTTTAGCGCTTGTAGCGAGTATCAAAAAGTTTTAAAAAACGAAGAGATAGCTCCTAAATTTAAAATGGGAGAGGCTTTGTATAACGAAGGGAAATACTCTAAAGCTAATAAGCTTTTTGCGCAAATTGTACCAAACTATAGAGGGAAGCCACAAGCTGAAAAGCTTATGTACTTGTACTCTAACACGTTTTACAAAACAAAAGATTATTATGTAGCTGGTTATCAGTTTGAACGTTTTGCGTCGAGTTATCCTAAAAGCGAAAAAGTAGAAGAAGCATCGTTTTTAAGTGCAAAAAGTTACTACATGTTATCGCCTGTATATTCTAAAGATCAAAAGGAAACAATTGAAGCTATCGAGAAACTACAAGCTTTTATTAACTTATATCCTGATTCTGAGTATAGTACTGAAGCTAATACGTTAGTTAAAGAGTTAGATTATAAATTAGAAAAGAAAGCCTTTGAAATAGCAAAGCAGTATAATAAAATAGCCTACACGTCTACAGAACTTGAGGCTGCTATTAAATCGTTCGACAATTTTATCTTCGATTTTCCAGGGTCTACATTACGAGAAGATGCTTTATATTACAGATTAGATTCTGCTTATAAATTAGCTATTAATAGTGTAGAGTATAAAAAACAAGATAGATTAAAAACAGCTAAAGCCTATTACGAGGCGTTTAAAAAGAAATATCCAAACTCACAACATATTGAAACTATAGATAGTATGGCTTTAGAGATGGATGAATCATTAAAAAATTACAGCACTAAAAGTTAAATAATTATGTCAATGGACTTAAAGAAAACCAATGCTCCAGTTAATACTGTAACTTACGATAGAAATCAAATAGATGAGCCAACAGAGAACATTTACGAATCAATTTCTATAATTGCAAGACGCGCTGAACAAATTAATTCAGAAATTAAAAAAGAGCTTATTGATAAGTTAGAAGAATTTGCTACTTACAATGATAGTCTTGAAGAAATTTTTGAAAATAAAGAGCAAATCGAGGTTTCTAAATTTTATGAAAAGTTACCAAAACCACATGCTTTAGCAGTTCAGGAATGGTTAACAGATAAAATTTACCATAGAAATACTGAGGAAGATTCTCAGGAATAAAATCTTTATGAGTATTCTAAGCGGCAAGAACATACTATTAGGAATTAGTGGTGGTATTGCCGCTTATAAAACAGCTTCACTAGTAAGATTATTTGTAAAATCTGGCGCAAACGTAAAGGTTGTAATGACGCCATCTGCTAAAGATTTTATTACACCTTTAACCTTATCAACACTTTCAAAACACCCAGTATATTCCTCTTTTACTAATGAAGAAGATGATAATGCAGTTTGGAATAACCATGTCGATTTGGGACTTTGGGCAGATATATTTATAATTGCTCCAGCTACGGCGAATACCTTATCTAAAATGGCTAATGGTGTTTGCGATAATTTACTTTTAGCAACTTACCTATCAGCAAAATGTCCTGTGTATTTTGCACCAGCAATGGATTTAGATATGTATAAGCATCCATCAACATTAAAATCTTTTGAAAAACTAGAAGACTTTGGAAATATTATGATTCCTGCAACTAGTGGTGAATTAGCAAGCGGTTTAGTTGGAGAAGGGCGCATGGCAGAACCTGAAGATATTATTACATTTATAGAAAACGATATTTTAAATAAATTGCCGCTTCGCGGAAAAAAAGTATTAATTACTGCAGGACCAACTTACGAAGCTATTGATCCTGTTCGCTTTATTGGCAATCATTCAAGTGGTAAAATGGGGTTCGAAATTGCTAAAACATCAGCGAATCTTGGTGCCGAAGTTATTTTAATTACAGGTCCAACACACCAAAAGATAAATCATTCGTTAATAAATATACTCCCTGTTGTAAGTGCACAGGATATGTATAACGAAGCCCACAAATATTTTGCAGATGTAGATGTAGCTATATTAGCTGCAGCAGTTGCCGATTTTAAACCTAAAGAAATTGCATCTCAGAAAATAAAAAAGAAGTCATCAACGTTAACTTTAGAGTTAGAAAAAACAAATGATATTTTAGAGTCTTTAGGGCAAATTAAAAAGCAGCAATATTTGGTTGGCTTTGCATTAGAAACTAACAATGAGCTTGAAAATGCAATTGGAAAACTAAAAAGAAAGAATTTAAATTTAATTGTTTTAAATTCGTTAAACGATAAAGGTGCTGGTTTTAAAACAGAAACTAATAAAGTAACATTTATTGACGAAAACGAAACGATAACCAAATATCAATTAAAATCTAAAGCCGATGTTGCTAAAGATTTATTAACCGAAATTATAAAACAAATTGATGCGTAGTATTGTGATAATTTTATTAGTATGTCTTGGTATTAAAGGTTTTTCGCAGGAGTTAAATTGCAACGTTGTTGTTAACGCTTTGCAAACAGGTAATGAGAATTTACAAATTTTTAAAACCCTTGAAAAACAATTAAACGAGTTTGTTAATAACACAAAATGGACTAACAAAAGTTTTGCCAATCAAGAGCGGATTAATTGCAGTATGGTTATTAGTATTACCGATTTCAGCGGCGAAGCATTTCAAGGTACTTTACAAGTACAATCATCTCGTCCAGTTTTTGGGTCTTCTTACAGCACACCAATTTACAGTTTTAACGATAAGGATTTCACATTCAGATATTTAGAATTTCAGAACTTAACGTTTAATCCTAATCAATTCGAATCTAATTTAATATCGGTATTAGCATTTCATATTTATATGGTTTTAGCTTTAGATGCAGATTCTTTTTCAGAAAAAGGAGGCGATTCGTATTATGCACAAGCGCAAACCATTACCAATTATTCTCAGCAAGAAAATTTTAAAGGTTGGAAGGTTGAAGATGGTTTACAAAGCAGGTTTGCATTAATAGATAATGTGCTGTCTCCAACTTTTAAAGAGTACAGAGCTGTTATGTATAGTTACCATATTGAAGGTTTAGATATTATGAGTGATGATGCGAAAGGTGGAAAAGAGGAAATTGCCGATGCTTTAATAAAATTTAAAGCTATGAATAGTCGCAGACCAAATTCTTTCTTATTGCGTACTTTTTTTGATGCCAAAGCCGACGAAATTGCTCAAATTTTCTCAGATGGCCCAAATGTAGATATTTCTAATCTTAAAGAAACGCTTCAAAAAATAGCACCTACACAGTCAAGTAAATGGCGAAATATTAAGTTTTAATAGTTTATATTAGTAGTATACACTTTACTGAATACTGCGACTGAACACTGTATACTAAAAACATGCTAACCTCACTTTCAATAAAAAATTACGCTTTAATTGATAATCTTCAAGTCGATTTCAATAACGGATTATCTATTATTACTGGAGAAACTGGTGCTGGTAAATCTATTTTATTAGGTGGATTATCTTTGATTTTAGGTAAACGAGCAGATTTAAGTAGTTTAAAAGACACCACTCAAAAGTGTGTTATTGAAGCGGTTTTCGATGTGTCAAATTATAATTTAAAGACGCTTTTTGAAGCTGAAGATTTCGATTATGAAGCTCAAACTATTATCCGACGAGAAATCTTGCCTTCTGGAAAATCGAGAGCATTTGTCAATGATTCTCCTGTAAATCTGAATAGTTTACAGCTATTAGGCGAACGATTAATCGATATTCATTCGCAACATCAAACCCTACAATTAATAAGTAACGATTTTCAGTTTCAGGTTATTGATGCTTTGGCAAATAATAATGAGTTGTTACAGAGTTATGCTTTAGAGTTAAAAGCTTATAAAAAATTACAAAAGGAATTGCAAGAGTTGCTCAATTTTCAAGATGAAGCTATTAAAGAACACGATTATAACACCTTTTTATTAAATGAATTGGTTGAAGCGAATTTAATAGAAGGTGAGCAACAAGCGCTTGAGGAAGAATATGAAACCTTAAATAATATTGAAGGCATAAAGGAAAAACTCTCAGTGTCCTACCAATTATTAAGTGACGAACAAATAGGGATTTTAACCTCGCTTACCACCATAAAAAACAATCTTAAAAATATTGCAGCATTCTCTTCAAAATATGAAGATTTATTCAATAGGGTTAATAGTAGTTTAATAGATTTAGACGATGTTTTTAACGAAATTGATGTGTTACAAGATGGTTTGGAAGCAGATCCGAGTAGGCTAGAAGAAGTTGATTCAAAATTAAAAATCTTGCATAATTTAATGCAGAAACATATTGCTAGCGATGTTTCAGAATTAATCAAAATTAAAAACGAATTAGATGATAAAGTTGCAGTTACAGAAAGTTTAGATAAGACTATAGCTAAAAAACAATCTGAAATTGAAACTAAAACAAACCAGCTTAAAATTATTTCAAGAAAAATAAGCAAAAAACGTTCAGAAGTTGTTCCGCAATTAAAAGAACAATTAGAAACGATTTTGGTAAATTTAGGTATGCCTAATGCGCAATTTAAAATTGAGATTTTATTCTGTGAGCAATTCTTTGCAAGCGGACAAGATGAATTGTCGTTTCTATTTTTAGCAAATAAAGGGGGGAGCTTTAACGAACTAAAAAAGGCTGCTTCAGGTGGAGAATTATCAAGAATTATGCTCGCTATAAAATCGGTGCTATCAAATTATATTCAATTACCAACCATTATGTTTGATGAGATTGACACAGGGGTTTCTGGCGAAATATCAAACAAAATGGGCGATATTATGTTGCAAATGAGCAAAACCATGCAAGTGTTTTCTATTACACATTTACCACAAATTGCAGCCAAAGGACATTCGCATTTTAAAGTTTTTAAAGAAGATGTTAACGAGGTTACGCAAACCAATTTAGTAAGGCTAAATCATGATGAGCGTATTGTTGAAATTGCTCAAATGTTAGGTGGTGTAGAAATGTCATCATCAGCAATCGCACATGCTAAAGAATTACTTAATTAAAAAAGCTAAAAGTTCAGTATTTTTATAAACAAATCAACATATAAACAGAAATATGTCATACAATTTATTAAAAGGAAAAAAAGGAATCATTTTCGGTGCATTAGATGCAAATTCAATTGCTTGGAAAACAGCAGAACGCGTTCATGAAGAAGGTGGACAATTTGTGTTAACCAACGCGCCAGTGGCGATGCGAATGGGGCAAATTAACGAGTTAGCCGAAAAAACAGGCTCTCAAATTATTCCAGCCGATGCCACTTCAGAAGAGGATTTACAAAATTTAGTAGAGCAATCCATGGAAATTCTTGGTGGTAAAATCGATTTTGTTTTACACTCTATTGGTATGTCAATCAACGTTAGAAAAGGAAAACATTACACAGATCAAAACTATGCATGGACTCAAAAAGGAACCGATGTTTCGGCAATGTCTTTTCATAAAGTCATGCAAACCCTTTACAAAGCCGATGCTATGAACGAATGGGGAAGTATCGTGGCTTTAACTTATATGGCTGCGCAACGCGTGTTCCCAGATTACAACGATATGGCAGATAATAAAGCCTATTTAGAAAGTGTAGCACGTAGTTTTGGCTACTTTTTTGGTCGCGATAAAAAAGTACGTGTTAATACCATTTCGCAGTCGCCAACGCCAACAACGGCTGGTAGCGGTGTAAAAGGGTTCGACGGGTTTATAGCCTACGCCGATAAAATGTCGCCACTTGGTAACGCCACGGCTTTAGATTGCGCAAACTACACTGTATCGTTATTCAGCGATTTAACCAAGCGCGTTACCTTGCAAAACCTTTACAACGATGGCGGTTTCAGCAACATGGGCGTTAGCGATGCCGTTATGGAAACTTTTACTAAAGAATAATATTTTATACTAATAATTCGAGGCTGTCTAAAAAATCTTTATACCTCTTTGTCACATTGAGTTTCCTTTTTAGATGGCTTCTTTTTATGTTTTTTGGGCGGGTTTTTAAATTTGAAATTAAAAGGAGAACAGCCACTGGTTGTTAGGTAGTTTAGAACTATTTAAAGACCGCGCTATCCGTTACTAGTTTTGTAAAACCTTAAATGGAAGTTTTACAAAAGCTATAAATTTATCCTGAGCGCAGTCGAAGGGCTTCTATCGCTCCTGCACTTATCCGCCAAAAGTAGTGATTAACCTAAAAGCTGCCGTAAGTTTACTAATTATTGTAATAGGATTAATTACATTTGTGTTATGCAATTACAGTTCTCATTCATCATTCCTGTTTATAATCGCCCCGACGAAATAGAAGAGCTTTTACAAAGTTTTGTTGGTTTAGATACTAGTACTGAATATGAAATAGTAATTGTTGAAGACGGCTCAACTATAGCATCAAAAGCTGTTGTTGAAACGTACAAAAAGAAACTTAATATTTCTTATTTCTTTAAAGAAAATTCCGGACCTGGAGATTCGCGAAATTTTGGAATGCAGCATGCTAAAGGCAATTATTTTATCATTTTAGATTCCGATTGTATTTTACCAAATAATTATTTGAATGCAGTCGAAAAAAGCTTAACAGCAAATTACGTAGATTGTTTTGGTGGTCCAGATGCGGCGCACGATTCGTTTACAAACCTTCAAAAAGCTATTAATTTTTCAATGACTTCGGTTATAACAACGGGAGGTATTCGAGGTAATAAAAACAGCGTCGACACATTTCAACCGCGTAGCTTCAATATGGGGGTTTCAAAAGAGGCATTTATAACTTCAAAAGGTTTTGGACGTATTCACCCAGGAGAAGACCCAGATTTATCAATAAGATTATGGCATTTAGGGTTTAAAACCAGATTAATACCAGAAGCTTTTGTGTATCATAAACGTCGTATTTCTTGGCATAAATTTTATAAGCAAGTTCATAAATTCGGATTGGTTCGTCCTATTTTAAATGTATGGCATCCTTCAACTAAAAAAATCACGTATTGGTTTCCAACGGTTTTTTGTATTGGATTTTTAATTGCTGCTGCGTTACTTTTTCTTAATATAAAATGGGGAATAACAGCCTATATGTTGTATTTTGTAATTGCGTTTTTAACAGCTTTAATAGCAACTAGGAGTATTATTGTTTCAGTATTATCTTTAATTGCTATTTGTGTTCAGTTTTTTGGATATGGGTATGGGTTTTTAAAATCGACCTTTGCAATTAGCGTTTTAAAAAAGAATCCAGAGACGTTTTTTCCACAATTATTTTTTAAATCAAAATGATAAAAAAGTTAAAATCAGATATTGTTACTTCAATTAAAAACAAAAAGATAAATGTCTTTTTTTTGTTTCTGTTTTTTGCGTTTATCATTTTAATCTTCACAAAATTATCAAAAGAATACACTAATACTGTTACTTTTAATATTAATAAAATTAATGTGCCGCAAGAGAATATAATTCTAAACGATTCGAATGCTATTTTAAATATAACGCTTAAAACCCACGGGTTTAAGTGGCTAACGTATTATTTTAATAAGCCAAAAATTTCGATAGATTTTGTTAAAGATGTCGATAAAATAGATTCAACATTTGTTTGGAGTAAATCTAAAGCATACTTATTAGCTAGCACCCAATTTGGTAAGCAAGTAGAGTTGTTAAATATTTCTCCAGACACATTAGTGTTTAGGTTTGACGTTAATTTGGTTAAAAAAGTACCTGTAATTTTAAATGCTGATATAAAGTATACCCAAGGGTTTGATATTGCAGAACCTTATGATATTACACCAGATTCTATAGAAGTTATAGGTCCAAATGTTTTAGCGTCTCAAATAAATCGTATTGAAACAGAATTTATTGAAATAACCGATGTTAAATCTGATATAAAAAAAGTAATTCAGTTAAACTTGCCAAAAAACAGTAAAGATTTAAAATTTTCTAATAAAACGGTAAATCTAACTGCAACCGTTGAAAAGTTTACAGAAGGCAGATTAAAAGTACCAGTAAGTATAAAAAACATCCCTAATAACAAGACATTAAAATATTTTCCAAAATTTGTTAATGTTACTTATTATACGAGTTTGAATAATTTTAAAACAATTAGCGCGAAAGATTTTAGGGTAGAATGCGATTTCAGTAAAACCACTAGTAATCAATCTTTTTTGTTGCCAGAATTAGTAAAATCTCCTGCAACTGTGAAACATGTAAAAATTAATCAGCAACACATTGAATTTATTATAGTAGAATGACAATAGTTGGACTTACAGGAGGTATAGGAAGTGGTAAAACTACAGTGGCTAAAGAGTTTCTGGCTTTAGGAGTGCCTGTTTATATTGCTGATGAAGAAGCTAAAAAGTTGATGTTGAAGTCTAAAATTATTAAGCGAAAACTTATTCAGCTTTTTGGTGATGAAGCTTATGTCGATGGCGCATTGAACAAGCCTTTTGTAGCTGATATTATTTTTAATGATAGTAGTTATTTAAAGAAAATGAACGCTATTATTCATCCTAGAGTTGCTAAACATTTTAAAAAATGGATGCTAAAGCAAACAACACTATATGTTATAAAAGAGGTGGCTATCCTATTTGAAAATGGTGGACATAAATACTGCGATTACGTAATTACAGTTACTGCGCCAATAGAATTACGGTTTGAGCGTTTACTTAAACGCGACCAAACAACAAAACGAAAAATTAAAGCCATCATGAAGAATCAGTGGAGTGATGACGATAAAATAAAACTATCTGATTTTGTTATTAATAATACTACACTAGAAAATACTAAAAAGCAAGTTGCAGAAATACATAAACAAATCTTAAAAAATGGAGTTAACCTGTAAATTTTAACATTTTTGTTAATGTAAGGTTAAATGGTAAGCTCGCTAAATGTTAAAATGTTAATTTTGAATGATGAGCAAAAGAATATTCATCCTATTGGTACTTTTAATGAGTTTATCTCTAATAGGTATTATATTCGTACAAGCTTATTATATAAAGGATTCTGTAGATAACGAAGAAAAGCGTTTTAAATCTAGTGTTACAGATGCATTATATGCAGTTTCTAATAAGATAGAGAAGAATGAGCTAGACTCATATTTTGAAAAATATCAAAAGTTAGATAAAGAGAAAAGAAGTGATTCGGCAGCAGTTTCTCAACTATTTATCTATCAACAAAATAATAATACAAAAGAAACACTTATTTATAGAAGTGGAGTTTTAGAAGAGAACTATAAATTGTCTTCATCGCTCTTTGACATTGGTTTAGATAGTATTAATATTAAGAATATTATTGGTAGCTCAAGAATTGAAGTTTATAATGAAACCGAGTTTTCAGATAAAGATATTTCCAAAAGCCCAATCTTAAATATCATTAATAGTGGTCGCTTAAAAGAAGCTGAGAAAAATTATTTTGATAAAAATTTTAAAGCTGCTAGAAAAACAATACCTGTACATAAGCGCGTATCAAAGGAAGAGATTGAAGGCTTATTATCAGATAAACTTAAAACAGAAGCTATTGATATTGGTTACGAATTCGCTATATACAGTAATGGTTTAGCAACAAAAGTTCATAGTGATGAATTTGAAAGAGACGAAACATCAACGTTTAGCGTGCCTATTTTTTATGACGAAAACAACCAAAGCAGTTATAAACTATTAGTTAATTTTCCAGATGATAAAAAGTTTATTTTATCATCTATAATGGGTATGATTTTGTTGTCTATAATATTTACATCTATTATCATATTAGCTTATTCAAGTGCTTTATATCAATTAGTAAAACAGCGTAAAATATCTGAAATTAAAACAGATTTTATTAATAATATGACGCATGAGTTTAAAACGCCCATAGCGACTATTAATTTAGCTTTAGACTCTATAAAGAACCCTAAAATTATAAATGATAAAGAAAAAGTTATACGTTATCTTAATATGATAAAAGAAGAAAATAAACGTATGCATGCACAAGTTGAAAACGTTTTAAGGATATCTAAACTAGAAAAAAACGAACTTAATATTAGTAAGGATAGAGTAGAGTTGCACGACTTAGTAGAAGATGCTATAACGCACGTACAACTTTTAATTGAAGATAGAAACGGAACAATTGAAACGTATTTTAATGCAGAGAAATCATCTGTTTTAGCAAGCGAAATGCACTTAACCAATGTTATAGTAAATGTATTAGATAATGCCATTAAGTATTCTCCAGATGCATTAAAAATTGAAGTTTTTACAGAAAATATTGGAACCAATATTTTATTAAAAATAAAAGATTATGGTAGCGGAATGAGTAAAGCTGCCTTAAAAAGAGTGTTCGAAAAATTTTATAGAGAACACACAGGAAACATACATAACGTTAAAGGCCACGGATTGGGCTTAGCTTATGTAAAACGTATAGTAGATGACCACCAAGGTCATGTAACGGTTGAAAGTGAAAAAGGTAAAGGAAGCACATTTATAATAAAGCTACCTATAATAACATAAACATGGAAGAGCAAAAAAAGAGAATTTTACTAGTTGAAGACGATCCTAACTTCGGAACGGTTCTTAAGGATTATTTAATAATGAATGATTATGATGTTATTCATGCCAAAAACGGTATGGAAGGATTTGAGAAGTTTAAAAAAGACGATTTCGATTTATGCATTCTTGATGTTATGATGCCTTATAAAGATGGCTTTACATTAGCTAAAGAAATCCGCGAAAAAAATACCGATGTCCCTATTGTATTCTTAACTGCAAAAGCGATGAAAGAAGATGTTTTAAAAGGTTATAAAGTAGGAGCAGACGACTATTTAAATAAACCTTTTGATAGCGAAGTGCTTTTAATGAAAATTAAAGCCATAATGCAACGTAAGGCTACCGAAACTATTTCTGATAGTAAACAATTTGAATTTAAAATTGGAGGTTTCGATTTAAACTCTAAACTACGTTTTTTACGTTATAATGGAGGAGATTCTATAAAATTATCGCCAAAAGAAAACGAATTATTACGTTTGTTAGCCTTACATGAAAATGATTTAATGCCACGGGAATTAGCACTAACAAAAATTTGGCGCGACGATAATTACTTTACCTCGCGTAGTATGGATGTTTACATTGCTAAACTGCGTAAGTATTTAAAACTAGACGATAAGGTAGAAATCCTTAATATTCATGGTGAAGGTTTTAGGTTAGTAGTTAATAGTTAAAGCATTCTAATTTTTATGATATTAAAAAATCCAGCAAATCATTTAGCGTAGTGAAATGTAACTGGATTTTTTTTTAAACATTATGCCGAGGACGAAGGACGTGGCTATCTGTTAAATTTTAGTTCAAAAACAAAGTTGTAATTTTTCTCTTAAAAAAGAATGTGTTTATCTTGAGCATAGTAGAAGGGCTAAAATTCCTAACATGTAAATTCGAATGGCTTACTTGAACCAGACACATAAAGTTTTAAATTAATAAAAAAGATTTTGTGCGTTGTTCAATGTGGTTGAAAGTTCTGAGTTTTTATATAAGGATTTACTCTTTTTTATTTGTTATACCCGCTTGTTGTAACACGTTTTTATTCAGCTAGTTATTTATTCCGCTCTGAATATTGTCGTTATACATATTTTTATCTGTTGTAAGGACGTTCATTAATCCAATTAAAACCACGAGAGTTCAAATTAAATTTTTCGTGGTCTTTTCTCGAAAATATGATATGTAATGTATCAGATTCCATAATTCCATCGAGTTCAAGAAATTCTGAATTTGGATTTGTATAGTCAAAATTATAATCTTCAGATTCCAAACCTTGCTTATGAAACATAATTTTTTTAGAGGTTGAATCTACTATAAATTTATATTGGTATTTTACATCATCCATTGTTTTTACAGTTGCTTCGTCTTTTAAATCAACTATTAGATAACGCCATCTAAAATCATCAGTAATCAAGGGTTGTACTGTGTCTCCATTTTTAATAAAATGCGTAGCCTCCCAAATTCCATAAAGTAGTGGTTTTTTTCTGTTATTATCTCGATGACTTTCTGTTGTATAAAAGTTGAAAGAGATAAAACTAATAAGAATAGTTAAGCCAATAGTTTTAATCCAAAATATAACTTTATGATATTTGGCGTTTTTAATAGGATGATAAAAATTGTATTTTTCTACAGCTTTATTTTTTATGAATACATTTAAAAACCTGTTGTCAGTTATAAAAATTACTAAAGCCATTAAGACTAAATGGACTGAAAATAATTTGACAGGAATATCATAACAGAAATTCATTACTGCTACCTGAGTCATTACACCAATTACTATAAATGAGCCAAGTGTTTGTGTACGTCTAGGAATTAAAAGCACACCACCAAGCACTTCTAATAAACCTACGAATACGTTAAACCCTTTTGAAAATCCCATATATGTCCAGGCTAATCCCATTGGCGAAAAATCGCCTAAAGGGTCAAGCAAATGTGTCAAAGAAGCTGATGGAAATTGAAGTTTAAAGACTTTTACAGATCCGTAAAGAAGCATTGCAGCTACTATGACAATGCGAAGAAATACCAAAAACCAGTAAAGTAGTTTATTGTAACTTTTACGTTTTCTGTCTAGAATGTTCCAAAAAATAAATATTATAAAGGTTAAAACTGCATTTACAAATAAAGTTAGATAAGCAAATGTGTGGTCTCCGCTTCCATTTCCGCTAACTTCATATTCGTAATTTATTCCAAATACAACCTTGCCAATCCACCTGTAAAGTGTTTCAAATAATGGACTTATAATAGCTAGTATAATGTAAAGAACAAAGTAAGTGAACACTAATCTAAAAAGTACTTTGCTTGAGTTGCTCCATTGTTCTTTATATTCTTGTGTTAGTAGTTTCATATAATACTAGTGCACAAACATAAAGATTAGTTACACTTTTTAAATTAGAATCCCTTTAATATTAAATGTCATAAAGTTGCAATATTTCTCGAATTTTGTTCGTTTGGACAAATGTCTTGTCCTGAAATATGGCTACAGGTTAAAATTTAATTTAGGCTGATAATTTGTATACCATATTAGGTGTTTTATAGTCTAAAGATAAATGTAATCTTATTTCATTGTATAAATTAATTGCATTTTTTGCGGTTCTTTTAGCGTGAGTCACGTTATCAAAGGTTTGGTCGAGATAAAATTCGTCTTTTAAGATTCCATTTACACGCTCTGCCATTGCGTTTTCATAGCAATGATTTTCTTCAGTCATACTAATACCTATCTTTTTTCTTTTAAGTATTTGAGTGTATACATTACTACAATACTGTATTCCTCTGTCCGAATGATGAACAAGCTGTTTAATGTTTTTAGCTTGATAAATGGCCTTATTAAGGGCTCTTACACATCCTTTAAGTTCTAAGCTATCACTAAGGTCATAACCAACAATTTTTCTGGAATGCATGTCTGTAATTAAAGCCAGATAACAAAAACCTTTTACTGTTCTGATGTATGTAATATCAGATACCCAAACTTGATTTGATCTAGTGACTTTCATATCCTTTATCATGTTATTATACTTATAAAAACGATGATAAGAATTTGTTGTTCTGGCGCTAGTTTTCTTTCTAAGTGTAAGCATATTGTGTTTTCTAAGAACGTTAAATAGGGTGTCTCTACCGACTTTTAAGTTGGCTTTAGTAAATTCATTATCTAATGATTTTTTGAGTTTACGCACGCCTTCTCTAGGAAGGGATTTACGTTTTTTACTGACTATGTTTATAATCTGTTGTTCTAGTTTTAAACGCCTATCAGCTCTAGATTTGTATTTATAATACGCATCACGTTTAAGACCAAAACAATGAGTTATAGTTTTTAAAGAAGCAAATCCCTTAGATTTCTGTTTAGCTTTGATTAAGGCTTTATGCTTAGCTTTTTTTTTAGCTCAGCAACAGATTTGTAACCTAGATCTTCAGCAGCAACTTCCAGATATGAATCTAATACCAAAGCATCTAGATCCTTTTTATACAGTAGTTTTTTAAGCTGTTCAATCTCTTTTTGCAGTGCTTTAATTCTAGATATTTCGTCTTTAGTTTCCACTTTTACTCTGGTGTTCATTAAGTCTTTACGATTGTACTTTTTAATCCACTCATTGACCGTTGTAGGTGCAATAGAGTAGAGTTTACAAAGTTCGCTCTTTGTGTGCTTACCTTTACTAAGTTCGTCAAGAATTTTCAGTTTAAAAGGTTCTGAATACCGTCTAATTACTTTGTCATTTTTATACATAATGTTTAAAATTATGTAGCCTTTATTCAGGACGGGTCATAATTGCTTACAACGTTGTTGTATAAGATTAGTTGCGTGTTTTAAGCACCTAATTTAGCAAATAAATCACAGATAGAAAGTCCGCGAGGACTTTCGTAAATAGGCTAAAACCAGCAATTAATTTTATACGGTGTTGGCAGTAGTATTTTTAATTATTTTCAAATTATTAAATCAGAGTTGTCAATTATAATATCAGCAATTTTTTCAGGTTCGTTTTCGTTCAAATACATTCTCGAAGATTTGTGATAACGCTTTTCGTACTTTTCTTTCGTTAAGTCAATTCCTCCGAGTGAATTTTTATCTCTTTCAATTCCTCTTTTCATTGCAATTTCAAAACTTGTTTTTAGATAAATTTTCAAATCCCAATGGGTTCTATAATTTGGTTTAAACAAATATGCTCCATCAGTTACTAAAACTGTGTTCTTTTCCAATTCTATTGGTTCTAAATTTAAATATTCGTCAGTTTCTAAATCGTGTGTGGCAATTGTATAATTCGGAAATTCAGTTTGAGATGATTTTAATACTTTTTCCACAAATGCTATTTCGTCATATGAATCTTCATAATATCCTTTTGCAGAATCACGACCTTGTTTATATCGTACTTCTTTGTTGAAATGAAATCCATCAATTGAGACTTGTATAGCCTTTATATTTTCTGAATTTAGATATTCAGTCAATTTTTCAGCCATAACAGTTTTTCCAGTTCCTTCAATTCCGTTAATTGCTATTCGAATTGGTTTTTCTTTGTTTTTTTGAATGGATAAAATTCTGTTTGTTATAAGTTCGAATGTTTCTTTTTCGTTCATATTTTATATTACTGCCAACGTGTTCGTGTATGATTTCGTTGCGTGTTTCAGCAACTAATTTAGTAAACAAAAACGAACCAGAGGAAATTCCGAAGGAATTTCCAAGTAGGCTAGAACTAGCAATGAATTATACACGTTGTTAGCATACGTTATTTATAGTTTTTTTAGTAATATATAATCATTATCAAAATCCGCCACTTTTAGGATTCTTTTCGGACTACAAGAACTTTCTTTATAAGTAATTTCTGGGTTCCCATAGTCAGATTTAGTTCGGTTAAAACATCCTTGTTTTTTGAGAACGACATAAATTGTTCCGCTTTTCAAATCGTCATTCGATAATTCAACTCCACAATTGAAAGGAATTGTTTTTGAGTGAGAAAAATCGTTTCCATAATCAGCGTAGTTTCCAAGATAAGAACCATAATCTTTCCATCTTCTAAATTTATAACCTTGTGTCCCCAAATATTTTAATTCACCGTTATTCATTTGGTAAACTAAAATTGGTGGTAAGGTTGGATTATTGTTTTCTGAAGTTACAGAAACTCTTGTCATTATGTGACTATTTCCTCTTTCAGCATCTCGCAAAAAATATTTATGACCATAATCATCAAAAGACCAACGTTTTCCTTTCCATATTTTGTCAAATTTTAATGATAAATCACCATATTTTACTCTTGTCGTAGGTTTTAAAATTTTATAACCAAGTGCTTTTTTTCTTTCTGCATCTATTCTTTGTTGTTTAACTGTAGTGTCAATTTTAGAAATTTCTTTGGAAGCAGTTTTTGCGTTATTAGTTCCTTTAAAGTTTTCTACAATTCCTTGAAACTCGATTTTTGCTTCACTCAAGTTATTTTCGGAAAGAAATTTTCTTGCTCGAATAAATCTATTTTCTGCTGTATTCTTGATTTCAGTCAATTCAGCCGAACAGTTATTCAATTCAGCTTTTGTTTGTTTAAGTTCAGTTTTTAATTCAGATAACTGCTTTTTGGTTTCTCCGTCTGAACAACCTAATATTGTTAATATTCCAAAAGTAAGTGCAAGTAGTTTTATTTTCATTCTGTTGATGGTTTCTAATGGCTGTAAATCTATTTCAAAATTTTGAATGGATATTGCGGTTTTCCGTAATGTATGCTAACGGTCTCGGCTATGAGTAGTTGCGCGGGTTAGCACTTAACTTTGCAAGTACACACCAAACTGAAAATCCGCGAGGATTTTCAGAAGTAGGCGAGAACAAGCAATTACTTATAGCCATTGTTGTAAGTAGTGCTTTTTACTATTTCTTTTAATTCGGTCAGTTCATTTTCTGATAAAGATTGTTTCCATAATTCATTTACTAACCATAATCCACTATCTTTTATTTTCTGCTTTGGTGAGGATAATCCTAACCAATTTTTACTCGGTTTACAATTCGTGCAATTTGAAACTGTAGAAATTATTCTTGACTCAATCCTTAACCTTTGTTCTTTTTCCAAAACCTCAAAAACTGCAAATGAAAAATTGTTTTGAATATATTCAGTTACCTTTTTCTCAATTCTTTGTTGTCTTTCAAAGTCTATTTGCTCCAAATATTTTTCTTTATTAGCCCTTGTTGTCAAATCTAATTCCCATTGCTCTAAAAAACTGTCATTTTCTAAATTCAGTATTGCTCTACCAATATTTTTCCTAAAAATACTACGGTCTTTATTTTCTTTAACAAAATGTTGTTTTAATCTTGATTGAAGTTGGTTATCTCCTGTATGAGTTCCAATTCTTACAATTCTTTTCAGTCCATTAAATTTCTCTCCCTTTTCAAACAGAATATAAATTCCATTTTTCGGTATTTCTTTATTGTTGAAAGGAAATGAGTGTTCTTTTAATTCATTAAAAATTTCGTGTATTTCGTTACAAATTTTGCTCATTATTTGTTTTGTTTAGTAAGCCATTGAAGTTGTTCTCCAATTTTTAATCCTTGCATTGGAATTTTTATGTGTTCTAATTCTGGCAACAAGTACTTTCGGTATTTGTCTCCTGCTAAAAAAGTGAACTGGTCATTTTTCAAATCCGCTACAGAATTTAGCTGATTAACAACCATTTTTGACCATTCCTTTCTTTCGCTGACATTCATTTTATTCAGCGTTTTGTCATAAGGTTCGATTTCGTCTGTCAATTTTAGAAGTCCGTGTTTTGCAGAAAGTATAAAAATTCCGTTTGGATTTAATGACTTTGCATAGGTCAAATTCTTTTTGAAAAGAGAACTTGTATAAATCTTTTCCGCTGTGGCCTTTCTGTCCAGTTTTTTACTGACACAAGAAATTAGAACTATGTTTTTCATTCAAGCACAATGTTTTTTCGGCATTACTTACAACGGTTTTGTATATGATACGTTGCGTGGTTTAGCACGTAATTTAGCAAATAAAAACCGAATAGAAAATCCGCGAGGATTTTCGTAAGTAAGCTTTCACTAGCAATGGATTATATACGTTGTTGGCAAATCGTTTTTTAGTAAAATCTTGTTTCCATTTTATCAGTATTAAAATCCATTAATTCTTTTGCAAGATCATTTTCAATAGTCTTAATAAATTGATTTAATCCTAATTCCGATTTATTTAATATAAAAATCGATAATGGTCTATATTTAGTTTCATTTCTAGGAATTGACTTGAAAAATTTACCAAATCTATTATTTGTTCTAATTAATAAACCGTTAGTTAAATATTTAGGAATAGTCGTTTTAAACGGCTCGGAAGTATCAATTCCTTGAGTGAAAAAATTATCGTCTTCAATAATATCAAATTCTAAATCGTACTTAAAGTCAGTTGGTAAAGAATAAGCCATATCAGTACTTTTAATGTAAAAACCAGTACAAATATCATTTTCAAATTCAAATACTTTAAATGTTCTCATTTGAAGAGTTTTTACAATTAAGTATTTTTTGTTTTCTATATTAATAATGTCAGAAATATTCTCGTATTTTTTGAGTTGATTTTTAATTTCTGTCAAGTTAGTACCTAATATTCCTGTTTTTATAGTTTTGATGAATTTTTTTCGTTTTCCTTTGAGGAATAAATTCATTAGAACAATTAATATTACAATTCCAAGAATAATTTTTATTATCATATTTTTTGTTTTAAATGTTTGCCAACTCGTTATATAGTAACTTTTATTACCGATATCCCGTAAATAAGTCAGGATATAGTAAGTTTTTTGTTACTGTTATCCTGTAAAGATAATTAATTTTTCTTACAGAAATATTAAAAAAAATAAACACGTGAAGCTTAAATGCGTTTACTCAACCAATCTTTAAGCTCAAAAAAATTCTGCGGTGCAACACCGTGTCCTACAGGGAATTCAGAATACACATACTTAATGTTGAGCGCATTTAAAAAAGGTGAAGTTTGTCGCGCCCAATCTACAGGAATAACTTGATCGACAATACCGTGTGAACAGTAAAAATCTAAATGAGCGTAGTTTTTCTGTTTAATAGCTTCAGGTAAAATATCTTGATTAATATAGCCGCTTAAGGCTATAATGTTTTTTACTTTTTCAGGATAAGTTAGCGCAACAGCATAGCTTAAAATAGTACCTTGACTAAATCCTAAAAGCGACACATTATTTTTGTTTACAGGATAATTATTTACGGCTTCGTCAATAAAATTGGCAATTAAATTCAATGATTCTTTAGCTTGTTCGTTATCGTTCCATTTGCCTTTATCGGCATCAAAGTTAATAGCATACCACGCATTGCCATAAGGTTGTAATGGATAAGGAGCTTTTACAGAGATAATAAAAAGTTCTTCTGGTAATTCGTTAGCGAACGAAAATAAATCGTTTTCATCACTACCATAACCGTGCATCATAATTAATAATGGTGCTTGTTCTGTTAAAGTAGATTCTCGAATTATATGTTGTAAGGAAAGTTGTGTGTTAATCATCTATCGACCTAAATTTGAAAATATTTTTTGATAAAAAGCGCCAACAAGTGGTATTTCTAAAGCTTTTCCACCTACAGCATTTATAAATGCATAAATAAAAAGTATTCCAAAAAATGCCCAAAAACCTAAAGTGGCAAACCAACTATTTACAGCACTAACAACCCATGCCAGTACAAAATAGGTTAGCCATAAGCCTAACGATTGTCTAACATGAAAACTAGTAAACACATTCTTTTTATCGTTATTCATAAAATACGCAATAATAGTTCCTATAATAGTTAAATAACTTATTATGGCTAAACCTTTGCCTTCTTCAATATCTTGCTGTGTCATGATTATGAGTTTAAAGAAACTTTGTTGTTCGAAATAATACCATAAACTTTTCCTTTTAAAGTTTCGTTTTCAAAAATGGCATTTTTAGATTTCGAAATAATATTCTTTCTTGTAAATGTATATTTTAAATCGGGGTTAAAAAGTGCAATATTGAGTGTGTTACCAATATGTATTGGAGTGTTTTCTAATCCAAATCTCGCTTTTCCTTTGGTTAAAATATCTATCGTTTTTTTAGTTGTAAAAATGTTTTGTAAAGCTCCAAAAGCAGATTCAAGCCCGATAGTGCCGTAATCGGCATGATCGAATTCTATCTTTTTTTGTTCAATGTCTATAGGGTTGTGGTCGCTTGTAACCATATCAATTGTGCCATCTTTAATGCCTTCAATTAGTGCCTCAACATCATGCTGGGTTCTTAGTGGTGGCAATACTTTAAAGTGTGTGTTAAAATCATTTAAAGTGTCATCAGTAAAATACAGATTATGAATAGCGACACTACAACTCACATCTAATTTCTTTTTTTTAGCAGCTCTAATTAAATCTACCGATTTTGCTGTTGAAATGGTTGGAATATGTAGTTTACCACCTGTGTATTCTAATAAAAATAAATCACGTGCTATTTGTAATTCTTCAGCTAAAGCTGGGTTTCCTTTTAAGCCTAAAGTGGTGCTTGTTATATTTTCGTTCATAACACCGTGTCCAGAAATTTTATTTTCTTGCGGAAACGAGCACACTAAACCATCAAAATTACTTGCATATTGCAGCGCAATTTTCATAAGGTTTGGATTAGAGATTGATTTTTTATAGTCGTAAAAAGCTACTGAGCCAGCACTTTTCATATCAAACAATTCCGCTAAACCTTCACCTTTACTATTCACGGTAAGCGCGCCAATGGGCAGTAAAGTAACAGCATTGTTTGCCGATTTTGAGTTTACAAACGTAATATCAGAATTGGTGTCGATTACAGGATTTGTATTGGCATGCATCGCGACTGCCGTAAAACCAGAGGCAGCTGCGGTTTTAAGTCCGTTCGTAATCGTTTCGCGTTCTTCAAAACCAGGTTCTCCAAAACACACGCTACTATCAAACCAACCTTGAGATATATGCAAGTTGTCTAATGTAATCTCTTGATAATTTTTTGGGTTTTTTAAGTGGTTTCCAATTTTTGAAATCACACCTTTTTCAATTAATACATCTTGAGTTGTGTTATGAAACTCGCTTTTGGAATCAATAATTGTAGCAGACTTTATAAGTATGTTCATTTAAAATATTTTAAGATGAGCATTTCAATAAGCAATAATGCTAGCGCAAAAATAACAAACCATTTCCACAGCGCATTAATTTTTGAGTCACTTTTTAAAGTATCGAAAATTTCTGTAATAGAATTGCTTACAGTTGCACCCTCTAAATTTGAAAGATTGCTGTAAACTAAATCACTTTCATTTCTATTATAATTATAGCTAACATTTGCAATGGTTTTAGCTCTATTTTTTATGGAGTATGTACCAGAAATCAATGGGTTTTCAGACGTATTAATGGCGACTTTATTGTTGAAGTATTGCTGTTTCGGAATCATATTTATATCATCATTTACCAACGATAAAATGTCATCTTGTTGTAATTTTATATCAACATCAAACCTGTTTTCTTCGCCAATAGTGTAATACAATTGTGGAATTTTAAAGCTGAATTTCGCAATATTATAAAGCGTGGGAACAATTAAAGGCGAATTTTTAAAGTTTGAATTAGCGCTATTTAAAGCCGAAGTAAATATAAATGTATTTTGATTTTGATACAAAAAGGCTTTGTTATCCTCAAAACTCAAAACTTTTGAAGCCACATTTGAAGTCACATTGTAAAAGCTATTTGCTTTCGGGTATTGAAAATTGCGTACCTGTTTTTCAAACACCCCATTGCTATATAAAGGATGCGAATAGTTTATGGTTGTAATGCGTTTTTCAGTTGTAATTACATCATTAAAATAAATAGCGTGGTTTAAAAGAAGTGCGTTATATGACGTTTTTGTGATGTCTTTTGAAGGAATTACAATCAGCGAACCACCTTGGTCTGTAAATGCTTTTATAGCAGAAATTAATGCGTTAGGAATGGTGTTTAATTCGTTTAAAATAATAAGATGTTGACTATCTAAAAGATTGTAATTTAATTGGTTGATTGAAGTTGAAGTGTAATTAAATTCAGTAGCATTATAAATGCGTTTTAAAAACGAATCGTCACTTTCATTTATCGATAATACATTAATTTTTGATGCATTATTTATATTAAAAAACAAGCTGTTGTCGAACTGTAAATGTGTATCGTTAATAGTTAGTTTTCCATTAATAATTTCATTTACAGGAAGTGTGAATGTTGTGCTAGCTTCATCATTAATTTCAACTGAAGTTTTAGCAATTAAATTATCATTATTAAATAAAGATACGGGTACGTTTTCAATGCTATTTCCACTTTGTTTTAACTGTACAGTAAGTTCGATTTGGGTTGGCGATGTGTTAGAAACATAAGCACTATCAACAGAAACATTGTTTGAATTTACAGGTAATAATTTAACAAAATATAAATTGTTGAGTGAATCTTTTTCTATATTTATTTCGTTCGTATTGTATTGAAAATCAGATATTAAAATTGTATTTTTTAAAGTGTTAGTTTTATTGTTAAAAAACGTATTACTTTTTAGTATTATAGCTTCGGTAGTTAAATTACTTGCAGTATAATCGAGTTGCAGCAAATCGTTTTTTATAGCTTTAATGGTTGTGTTTTTATAAACTACGTTGTTTGTAAATAACGAGATGTTTTCGTTCTCCGGCACATTGTTTATCAGATCTTGAACGGCGCGTTTTAAAAGTTCGCCATTATTACCTTTAGCTTGCATGCTAAAAGAATTATCTAAATAAATAATAGTTTCTTTTTTAGTATTTAAAGCATCAACTTTAGAAGTAAATGGTTGAGCAAAAGCAAAAACAATGACAGCCAATAATAATAATCTGGTGCAAAGGATTAACCATTTTTTTATTTGTGAACTTTTACGTGTTTTAAGTGTCGCTTCTTTTAAAAATGCGACATTAGTAAAAGCTACTTTTTTAAATTTCCGGAGTTGAAATAAATGAACAATTATTGGAATAAGCAGTAAGAATAATGCGTAAAGAAGTTCGGGGTGTTTAAACTGCATTCCTTTTTAGATTTGTCAAACCTACATAATTTTTTTAGTAAAAGTAAAATAGAAAAGAACAAATATTCTTTTTTATTTATAGTTTTTTAAGATGTAATTTTCGCCATTTAATTAAAATACCTCCACCACTATGTATTTGTAATGCAATGCTTCCTTCTCCAGCACCAATTTTTTCGTCATCAATAGTAACCATCTGCACACCATTTAACCACGAGGTTATTTTGCCATCAATAGCTCTTATTTTTAATGTATTCCATTTTCCCGTTTTTAAAACAGATTCTTTTTCTGGAGTTGGTTTAATAAGCCAACCACGACCATAAGACTCATAAATACCACCTGTGTGTAAGTTTGGAGGAGCAACCTCTACTTGCCAACCACTAACTTTAGTACCTTCAATAGTTGAGCGAATAAAAACACCACTATTTCCGTTATCTGTTTCTTGTTTGAATTGCATAGTTAATTCAAAATTTTTATAATGTTCTTCAGTAGCTAAATAGCCATATTCTTTATCAGGACCACTTTCAGATATTAATAATCCATCTTCAACGTACCATTTTTCGGTGCCGTAAATAGTCCAACCACTAAGGTCTTTTCCATTAAAGAGTGAGATCTTTTTCTGTGCTGTAATGGTCTGATTTGAAAAAAACAAAGAAAAAAGAAATAATACGATAATTGATTTTAGATTCATAATGATGATTTTTAAGCGAGTGAATATAAGAATTTGTTAGCAAAAAAAGAAGTAATCTTTCTTGTTAGTTATGTGTATTGATTTTAAATATGCATTTATTTCTTTTTGAGCATTTTTATTAGCAACAGTAATGATGCTTTGTGCGTTTTCAATTGATTTTAAATAACTAAAAGGATGTAAAAATTTTCCGTATATATCACGACCAATTTTGTTTGGGTTATCGCAAATCCACTCAAACGGGATATTTTTTTTAATCAATGTTTTTGCGATAGTTTTCCCTTTGTTACCTGCACCCCAAACCACAAGTTTTTTGTTTAGATTGTAATCCAACTCTAAAAAATAGTTCAGCTTTAAATCGATAAAATGATTTTCGGCATAATGCACATGCGTTCTTGAAGTTCGTGAACTGTAATCGCGCCAATTATGTATTACTTCATCACAAGGAATACATTTGTAATGGTGTTTGTAAAACCTAAACGCTAAATCGTAATCTTCAGGATAGGTGTTTGGATTAAAGGCATCACAAGCTATTAAATCACTTCTGTAAACCATCCAACAAGGTGACGGAATAACACATTCTTTATAAATTTCAGAATAATTTTTACCAGTTTTAGTTAAGTTGTTTAACCAAGTTTCGTAATTTTTATAACCGTCTTTTATGCCATCTTCAGAAAAATAATTGACCAATCCAATGGCAACATGCTGTTCTCCATGTGTTAAAAGGTTGTTTACCAATGTTTCTAATTTGTTTGGTTGCATGACATCGTCGCTATCCATTCTGGTAATCAATTTACCTTTACTATTACTAAAAGCGAGTTTTAATGCATCAATAATACCGATCCCCGAATTTTTTAAAAGCTTAATTCTACTATCTTTTTTAGCAAATGTTTCAACAATGTTATAACTAGAATCAGTAGAGGAGTCATCAATAATTAATAATTCCCAATGGGTGTAAGTTTGTTTTAAAATAGAATTTATGCAGGGTTCTAAAAAAGCTTCAGTATTCTTAAAAGGTGTTAGTATACTTATTAGGGGATTATGCATGTTGCGAAAATAAGAATAATTCGGCTTTTTTTAACAGAATCTTAAGAATGGACATCATAACATAATAGTATTTTCGGCGTGAATAAACTGAACATATATTTATATAAATGAAAAATAGAACACTAACTGCATTATTTGCAGGAATCTTACTAGCTAGTTGTAGCTCCACAAAAAATACGGCTAACGATTTAGCAACTAGTTTACCAATTGAAACTTCAATACATTTAGATAAAGTTGTAAACGATAAAGCACCAGTCACCATTGATCCAGGACGTTTTACTACTGAAACTGTAACATATCGATTACCAAAAGTTGTACAAGGGACTTATTCGGTAAGTGATTTTGGAAGTTATATTGATGATTTTAAAGCCTTTGATTATAAAGGAAATGAAATGGTAGTTACTAAAACTGATGCCAATTCTTGGACGATTAATAATGCCAAACAATTAGATAAAATTACTTATTTAGTTAATGATACTTTTGATATTGAAGCTGAAGGCGGTATTGGAAAAGAAGTGCCCTTTTCGCCATCAGGAACCAATATTGAGCCCGAAAATTATGTATTGAATTTACATGGCTTTATTGGATATTTTGATTCATTGAAAAATAATCAATATAAATTGGATGTAACCGCTTCAACGGGTTTGTCTCGAACTTCAGCTTTACAAAATATGGGTTCTAAATTAAGTGAAGATGGCAAAAACAGAACTACAAGTTATTTTGCATCACGATATTTTGATATTACCGATAACCCAATGATGTATGGTAATATGGATGTTGAAGAGTTTATAGTTGGCAATATTAAAATTGTTTTGAGTGTGTATTCTCCAAACAAAGTACATTCGGCTAAGTCATTAAAAGAAACGATATATAAGATGATGAAAGCACAAAAAGCTTACTTAGGAGATATTAATACTACACCACGTTACGATATTTACTTGTATTTATCTGATGGTGAAGAAACCTCTCCAAAAGGTTTTGGAGCATTGGAGCATCATACATCTACTGTGGCTGTTATGCCAGAGGCTATGCCTAAAGATGCTCTTGAAGAAAGTATGATTGATTTAGTGTCTCACGAGTTTTTTCATATTGTTACGCCGTTAAATGTGCATTCTGAAGATATACATTATTTCGATTATAACAATCCAACATTTTCAAAACATTTATGGATGTACGAAGGTGTCACCGAATATTTTGCATCGTTGTTTCAAATTAGTGAAGGTTTAATTGATGAGACTTCTTTTTACAATAAAATGATGGATAAAATTCAAATGGCTTCTCAAATGAATGATGCTATGAGTTTTACTATAATGAGCGAAAATGTTTTAAAAGCCCCATATAAAGATCAATATTTAAACGTGTACCAAAAAGGCGCTTTAATAGGTATGTGTATAGATATTTTAATGAGAGAAGAAAGTAAAGGTAACAGAGGTATTTTATCTTTAATGAAAGAATTATCGAATAAATACGGAAAGAACAAACCTTTTGAAGATGATAAATTGATTGATGAAATTGTAGCGATGACTTACCCTTCATTACAATCATTTTTTAATGATCATGTTATAGGCGATATTCCAATTAATTATAATGCTTTTTTAGAAAAAGTAGGATTAGAAATTGGAGAAGGCAAAGTAGAAACTAATTATATATTAATGAATGGCGCGCCAATAGTTAGTGGCGACGGACAAACAGGCACCATCTTTTTTACAGATATGGTTTTAGAAAACAGTTTTTGGGCAGACAACGGTGCAAAACCAAACGACGTTATAAAGTCTATTAACGAAACTGCTCTAACATTGCAAAATGCTAATACTGTTTTACAAGACGTGTTTTCTTGGAAACCAGGAAAAGATATTGAAGTAGTGCTAAACAGAGCAGGAGAAGATGTTGTTATAAAAACAAAAACAACTAAAACTTATACTATAGGAAAAGGTATTTTGCCAAAAGAAGAAGCTACAGATGCTCAAAAATCACTTCGAGAAGCTTGGTTAAAAGGCTAGTACTATTTATTGTCAGGTTGAGCGCAGTCGAAATCTAATAAAACTATGTGTCTAGTCCTAAATAATCGATACAGATTAATAAAGGATTAAATTTATAAATTAAACCTGAACAATATTACTATTGTTCAGGTTTTTTGATTTATATCGTTTTGGTTTTAAAGTGTTTTGTTGATGCATTTGTATTGGAGTTAACATGTTGTTAGACCAATGCGGTCTTTTTTTATTGTAAATTTTTATTGCATTTTTAATTAAAATGATCCTTAGCTTTAAATCCACATTGTGTTTCGCTATACCAAATTCTTGTTTTAAAATACCATTTATACGTTCTGCGATAGCATTTTCATAAGGATCATATTGTTCAGTCATACTTGGTTTTATAAAGTTATCTTTTAGTTTTTCTTGATAGTCATCAGAACAGTATTGTAAACCTCTATCAGAATGATGAATCAAACCTTTTTGTTTATATTTTCTGTTTTTAATAGCCATTTCCAAAGCTAATATAGAACCAGATGCATTTAAACTGTTAGATACATTATACCCTACAATCTTCTTAGAATAAGCATCTGTAACCAAAGCGAGATAAGATGGATTTTTTCTGTTTCCTGTGTATGTGATATCACTAACCCAAACTTGTTCTGGTTTTTTAATTTCTAAAGTACTTATTAAGTTTTTGTGTTTTCTAAAACGATGATGTGAGTCTGTTGTAACATGATAACTTCGTTTTGGTTTTATAAGTAAATGGTTTGCTCTTAGTATTCTAAAGAGTTTATCTCTACCAATATTTAAAGCTGTTAATTGTGTTTTCAGTATATGATAAAGCTTTCGAGTTCCAAGATTTGGCATGGATATGCGAACGGATTGCACTAGTGCTATTACTTTTTGGGCAACACTTTGTTTTTGTCTTTTGGATTGTATCGACCTATAGTAAACCTGTCTATCAATCCCGAGTAAATAACAGGTAGAAACTACTGTTTCTTTGTGGGCTTCTTTGAAGCGGTCAATAACTCGGGATTGTAATTTTTTCTAACATCAATATTATATTCCTTTTCGACCATATCAACCATCATATCAAAAAGAATCACTTTTTTATCTGCGCGTTCTGCTAGATATTCAGCTCTTGCTTTCTGCTTTTCTAATAGTTTTACTTGCTGTTCTAATTCTAAAATACGTTGCTCGGGAGTTGTAGACATACTGGTGGAGATTTGTTCTTGCCAGTCAAAGTTACCATATTTTTTTAACCATCTGGTAATGGTCGAACCAGCTTGAATGCCATATTTGTCACGTGCTTGGCTTCTAGTTAGAAATCCTTGCTCTATTTCTTGGACAACTTCTAGTTTAAAAGAAAGGGAGTAATCTTTTTGGGTACGCTTAACGTAACCTGTGTTTTCTGATGTTTTCATTACACTAAAGTTTTAGTGTATCGCTATTTCAGGACGGGACAATGATTTAAAAAAAACGATTGATGAGCTATTAGCTTGTCAATCGTTTTTTTTTTTTTTTTTCAATGGCGTTTCCCAAAGGGGTTGCGCTTTACACTGTATCTTTTGTAAAAACAAAAGGATGCCGTTTCAATCGCTAACGCAAATCAGAACCCTTCAAAAACACCCAAACCAAACAAGGCAAAATCGTATTTCACAGGGTCTTTAGCATCCAGTTTACGTAACGCCGTATCTAATTCAAGTAGCGCTTTAGCATCATTTTGCTTGCGTTTTAAAAGTCCTAATTTTCTAGCTACATTACCAGAATGCACATCTAAAGGGCAAGATAACAGGCTAGGGGAGAGGCTTTTCCAAATCCCAAAATCTACACCAGCATTGTCGTTTCTAACCATCCAACGTAAAAACATATTTATTCGTTTTGCTGCTGAATTTTTTAATGGGTCACTCACATGTTTTTGAGTGCGTTGTAAGTGATCAATTTCAAAAAAAACGGACTTAAAATTTGAAATAGATTTTTGTAGTGAATCGGTTTCGGCATGTTTAGAGAATAAAGATTCCAAACCAGAATGATTTAAATAAATGTGTCTTAGACACTTTATGAACTGTGCACAATCGCTGCCATTAAAGGTGCGGTGCACAAAATGAAGTAGTTTTTCTAAATCGCTTTCGTGGTGATTCAAAACAAAATCGTAAGGCGCATTATCCAATAAATCCATTAAACGTTTTGCATTAGTAATAATGCTTTTACGGTTTCCCCAAGCAATAGTCGCGGTTAAAAAACCAGCAATTTCAATGTCTTCTTTTTTATGGAATTGATGTGGTATTTGAATAGGGTCGCTTTCAATAAACTTGAGGCTATTGTATTGAGCAACTTTAGTGTCTAGAAATCCTTTGAGTTCTGCTTGTTTCAAAAAGTAAATTTTGATGGTAAAAGTAAGTATTCTTAATAAGTTTAGTAATAAAATAAATAGTTAGCTATTATAATTTTAAAAAACTAACTTCGCTTGCTTGTGCTGAACTTGTTTCAGTATCGGTGGATAATTATTAAAACGTATTCATGCCCAAAACGTTGGTTTTGAGCTGCAAACTATAGGGATTAAGAAAGAATATACAATATGCTAAGGAAACACTTTCACACATTTGATGCATTAAGATTCTTCTCGTTTTTATTGGTTTTTTTACTGCATTTACCAAAAACTGGCAATCCATATATAGACTTCTTTTTAAAAAGTGGAGGTATAGGAGTTTCATTCTTTTTCGTGTTGAGTGGTTTTTTGATTACATATATAATTCTTTACGAAAAAGGAAATACAAATAGAGTTTCTCTTAAAAACTTCTTTGCTCGTCGAATTTTGAGAATATGGCCATTGTTTTATGCTATGATATTTTTTGCATTCGCGAGTCAGTATGTCATAGATGCTTTTAATATTCCGCATAACAATGAAGGCTATGACCCTAACTTGTTAGTGTCCATGCTATTTGGTGAAAATTATAAAATGATGCTATCTGGTACTTTTCCTGATGGTGCTCCACTACGGGTAATGTGGTCTTTATGTGTAGAAGAACATTTTTATATACTGTGGGGGATTTCTCTTTACTTAATATCAGTTAAAAAAATACCTTACCTCATCATCTGTAGCATTGTTATAGCAAACATAACTAGACTAGTTTATTCCTACTTTGATATTGCAAGTCTTGATGTGTTTTCTAACATTGATTATTTTGCATTCGGAGCTATTCCAGCGTATATCTTTTTGTATAAAGAGGGGCTTATAAACCGTCTAGGAAAGTTTCCACTTTATCTAAAATATACTGCCTTTTTTATAACCATTGCGGTAGTTTTTACAATTCCAAATCTCAGTTCTTCTACTTTAAATTATTTTTCACCATCAATATTAGGCATACTTTTTTCTATTACCCTATTATTTACCCTAGGCGCAAACTCTATTCATATTAAGGATGACTTTTGGGTTAGCAAACTAGGTGCTTATACTTATGGTTTATATTTGTATCACTCAATAGTAATATTATTCTTTATACAGTTTTCAAATTATTTTAATGTTAATCTTAGTTGGGCAGTATTAGCAGTAGTAACTTTATTGATTACTATTATTATCAGTTCAGCTTCTTATCATATTTTTGAAAAACAGTTTCTTAAGCTAAAAAAACACTTCTACTAAGAATAATTATAAATATATTCTATTGCTAACATTTTATATATAGCTGGCGAAGCAGAATAGTTTTTATTAGCTTTGACCGTTTTTGAGTTATTGTATCGAGCAACTTTAGTGTCTAGAAATCCATTGAGTTCTGCTTGTTTCAAAAAGTAAATTTTGATGGTAAAAGTAAGTATTCTTAAGAGGTTTTGAAATTACAATTTTAAAAAACTAACTTCGCTTAGCGACATATATAAATTATTAAACCACATACTAATCGTTATGTGTCATTAAAAAAACAACATGGAAACAATTAGGAATTTTTTGGAATTTGAGCTTATTAGTGTAGGAGAAAATAGTGTGCAAGTTTTTACATTAGTGAAAGTTTTAATGATATTTCTTGTAACCAAATTTATATTATGGTTAATTAAGAAAGCCCTTTTTCGTAAACGTAGATTTAAAAAACTTAGCAGAGGGAGTGTTTATGCATTACTTCAAATCATTAGATATGTAGTTTGGGTCATTGCAGTTGGGCTTATTTTAGAAACTATTGGTGTTAAAGTTACTGTATTATTAGCTGGTTCTGCTGCTTTACTTGTTGGAATAGGCTTAGGATTACAGCAAACATTTAACGATGTTATATCTGGAATAATTTTACTTTCAGAACAATCTATAAAAATAGATGATGTCTTAGACATTGATGGTGATATCGTTAAGATTCAAAGTATTGGATTGCGAACGTCTAAGGCCTTAAATACAGATGACGTTTCTATTATAATTCCAAATTCATTAATTACAACTAATAAAGTTATAAACTGGAGCCATCAAACCATGAAGACGCGCTTTAGAATTGATGTTGGTGTTGCTTATGGGAGTGATATTGATTTAGTTATAAAAATTTTAGAAGAAAGTGCATTTCAACATCCTGATATATCTGACCGCGAATCGACTGAAGCACGATTAGTAAATTTTGGAAGTTCGTCATTAGATTTTCAAGTTTTGTTTTTTAGTCAAAATATATTTCGGATAAGTAAAGTGAAAAGCGATATACGTAGAAATATTAGTCGAGAATTTGCTAAAAATAATATTGCTATACCTTTTCCTCAGATGGATTTACATGTAAAATCAAATGATACGGAAGCTAAGAAGAAAGATGAACAATAAATTAGCAACATATAAATAAGCGTAACCAAAAAAGTGATATAAATTAATTCACAATTTTCCCATCAACCATCGTTAATTTTCTATCGGCTAAATTTGCCAGTTCTTCGTTGTGAGTAACAATTACAAAGGTTTGCCCAAACTCTTCACGAAGTTTAAAAAACAGACTGTGTAAGGTTTCGGCAGATTCACTATCCAGATTTCCAGAAGGTTCGTCAGCAAAAATTAAATCCGGATTATTTATTAAAGCTCTCGCAACAGCAACACGTTGTTGTTCGCCACCGGAAAGCTCGTTGGGTTTATGATTATAACGATGTGATAATCCTAGAAAATCTAAAAGTTCTTTGGCGCGTTTTTCGGCATCTGCTTTTTTTGTGCCTTTTATAAATGCTGGCAAGCACACGTTTTCTAAAGCTGTAAATTCAGGTAATAATTGATGAAACTGAAAGATAAAACCAATATGCTCGTTTCTAAACTTAGCCAAAGCTTTATCGTTTAGTGTATTAATATTGGTATTGTTTATGGTAATATTAAAATCTTCTTTAGCAGAAGCTTTATCTAAAGTCCCTAAAAGTTGTAACAACGTTGTTTTTCCGGCACCTGAAGCACCAACAATAGATACAATTTCACTTTTTTTTACATGAATATCTACACCTTTAAGGACGTGTAAATCGCCGTAGTATTTATGAACATTATGCGCTTTAATCATAAAAAATAATTAGGGAATGAAAGTACTGCTTTATAGATTTATAAGCAACGATTAACTGTTACTTTTCCTTTTAAAAACATTTTTAAGATTTGAATAATCAATAAAATATTGAAGTTTTAATGAAAACACATGCTTTATAGGTTGATCGAATAGAGTATTTAAGCTATTAAAATAAGTATCTTTAGAGGCGGTATCGGAATTGAAAAGTGAGTTTCTGTATAAAGCGGTTAGTTGGCTACCTGGAGCAAATTGCCACGAGTAGCGTAAATCTAAATTCCAAGTATTAAAATTGATGTTTGGATTATCTTCTAAACTATTTGTATTGTAACCATTGGTTGTAGATAAAGTGCCGTCGTTTTCAAGTACAAATAAGTCGTAATCATAATTTACGGTACTCCAAAAGTTTCTAAAAGTGATGCTTAAAGCATTTAGAGGATTAAAATTATAAGCTCCAGAAACTCCATTTTCAATAGAAACTACATTGCGTTCACCAAAAATAATATCATCATTTATATTATCTACAAAACCGCGACTTCCATTGTTATTTTGATATTCTAATTCGTAAGACATTCTAAACTTATCATTAAACCTAAAAGTAGGTTCAATTTCAAACTCATACCCAAAAAAATCTCTTTCGTTATCAAACATGGTAAACGACCCTAGGTTGACTTCTATAGAGAACATTTTGTTGGAATTAGTTTCAAACCAAACACCTGTTGATCCAAAGTTTTTATAAATAAAAAAACGTTTGTTTTCAAAATCGCGAGGTTCAAAATAGTCGTATTGCTTTCCTGGTTGAAAATTAATTCTAGCTCCAAACCACATAAGTTTTTTTGTTTGTGCATTAAACCGTAAACCAAAATTTGTTCCTGTGTATGTATTTGGATTATATAAACGACGATAATTTATCCAGGTATTAACTCTAAAATCATTCAACTTTTTTGTGGGTTCGAATATTTGATATGACGCATCAACACCAAAATTGCTAAAATTGTTTCTATTGTTTAAACCAAGATCGTTAATATCGTATTCCTCATCTGCAAAACTGTGATCGAAACTATAACGAAACTTACCATGCGATTTTCTAATCATAAAAAACGAACTTAAACCTGTGCTCATACCGTCATCTAAATTTACATTACTCATCTTTACTTGACCACGAATATTATAGGTGTTTCTTTTATTCGAAATATCGGCTAAAAGTCCAGTAACGTTTCCGTCTCGATAACCGCCATCTCTAGTAACATTTGTGTTTATAAGACTTACAGATGAATTACCATTAAACTGTTGGTCGAGAACCAAAATGTTATAATTTGCAAGAGGTTCTGTAACTCTATTTCTATAAGAGATAACGCTATCTGTTATGACTTGTGTGTTTTGGTCTCTAATGTATTCAGTTGTTTTTATTTTGACTTCTGTTTTTTCAGTTATAGCATTAAAAAAACCAATGCCCAAACCTTTTTTAGTACGCCCAGAGACTTTAACAGCATTTAATGTTTTAACTATATTTGGGTTATCTATAATTTCTTCATTTATGTTGTCGTTACTTATTAGCTCTTCTTCGATAGCTCCTCGTTCTGTTGGCGAATTTCCAATGCGCCTTGAAAAAAATAAATCACCTTTATTAAATAAATCGACACCTTCTTTAAAAAATTGACGCTGTTCGTTAAACGTTTGTTCAAAAGGGCCTAAATTCAATCTTACATTGTCAAAAGCAGCTTGACTGAAATCAGGTATCAAAGTAGCGTCTAAAGTAAAATTTTCGGTGATACCGTATTTTACATCTAAACCAACATTAAAATCGGTTTCATGTTCACCATCAAAAGATGTTGATATTCCAGATACAAACGGATAAAAACTTAATCGTGTTGGGGGTTTAATGTTTTTAATACCCAATAATTCGCCGTGATATAAACCAATATTACCTTTGGTTCTATCTATAGGATTCCACGAATATTGCGAGTTATCAATTCTAAAACGTCTATGAAATTGTAGTCCCCAAGTTTGAACATCATCATTTGAAAAACGTAGTGTTCTATAAGGTATTTTCATTTCAACAATCCAACCATCATCAACAATTTTTACGGCACTATCCCAAACGGCATTCCATCCAAAATCTTCGCCATCATCAATACTTGGGGAAGCGATGGCATCGGCTTGTGTTCCAGAACTAAATACAAAAAATTCAGTATCGTTTTGAGCATCGTTATTAGGATTTAGTACTAATGTGAAAAAATCTGATTGTCCAAAATTATCGCGACTAGTAAATTGTTTTTGAATATCTTTGGGCTTATCTTTTAAATAGGCAGCAACATAAATAGCATTGTCGTCATAAGTTATTTTAACAATAGTTTTTTGATGTGCTTTTTCTGGAACACCCATTTCTGGTCTAAACTGTGTAAAGTTTTTGGCGCTATCTGCATTTTTCCACGCATGGTCATTTAAAACACCGTCAATTTTTGGAGCAGTAGTTGTTCTTACAATATTTAATGTTTTTTTACCTTGTGTATTGGCTAAAAAAGAGCAAAATAAAATAAAGCAGAACGAGATGAGTTGCCTCATTAAAGTTGGTTTGTTTTTTTGTTTGATGATTAAAAGATGGTTTTTAGTAATACATGTTACATTTTTAACAAATGTAGTTTTGTTAAAAATGCATTAATCTTAAGTAAACGTTAAAAAACTAAAGTAATTGTTAATATTTTTTGACTATTTTTATTCAAATAAGAAATTTCAGTTTAAGTTGCCATTTTGACAATAAGGAAGGAATCTTAATAAAACATAACATGCCATATAAAAAATTTGAAGAGTATAATATGCAAGTAACTGATGATGTTAAGGATAGATACAAAAATATTATTGAGGACTTAGGTGAAGATACCGATAGGGATGGTTTGTTAAAAACACCCGAACGCGCTGCAAAAGCAATGCAGTTTTTAACTCAAGGTTACCATCAAGACCCTGTTGAAATTCTTAAAAGCGCTATGTTTAAAGAATCTTATAACGAAATGGTTATTGTAAAAGACATCGAATTATATTCGCTTTGCGAACACCATATTTTACCTTTTTTTGGAAAAGCGCATATTGCATATATACCAAACGGACATATAGTTGGGTTGAGCAAATTGCCTAGGATTATTGATGTATTTGCAAGACGATTACAAGTACAAGAACGGTTAACAGAACAAGTATTAGATTGTATAAATGACACCCTAAAGCCACAAGGGGTTGCCGTGGTTATTGAAGCTTCGCACATGTGTATGATGATGCGAGGTGTACAAAAGCAAAACTCAATAACAACAACTTCTGGGTTTAGAGGACAATTTGAGAAAATTGAAACTAGAAATGAGTTTTTAAAACTTATTGGAAAGTAATTTTTGGTATGTTTCTTGCGTTATATAGTTTAAAAACAAACACCTATGAAATTAGAAAATTTAAGTAAAAATAAAAAATTAGCATTAAGCATATTATTTGATATAGTTGGTATGCTAACCCTTTTAGATATAATTTGGGCACCAGCATCAGCTTATTTAATGAGTAAAATGTACAAAGGCACTAAAGGAAAAATAGCTGGTGTAGTATCGTTTATTGAAGAAGCCATACCAGGATTTGACATTATTCCAACATTTACAATCATGTGGTTTTTAACCTATGTTTTTAATAAAGAAGAAAAACCTATTGTGGTTGAGGTTGAAGCTGACAATAAATAATATCATAATAAACACAAAAAAAATGCCTTTCAAATTTGAAAGGCATTTTTTAGTTATAAACTATAAGTAAATCCTAAATTAATAGTCCTACCGATGTTGAAAATGCCATCAGGTTTTAAGCGTGACAAATGATTCATATACGTTTTATTGGTTAAATTGTTTCCAGATAACGTTACATTTAATTCATTTTTAAAAACTGAAAAGCTACCACCAAAACCAGCACTTAAAAGATTGTATCCGTTTGTATTTGTTTCAAAATCACCTACATTGTTTTGTTTAAATGTAGATTTTAATTTAACAAAAGTATAGCCCTTTTTAATCCAGTTATCTTCAAATTCAATTCTTATAATATTGCTTATAGAATTTGCTGGAATAAGCGGTAAATACGTGTCATTTTTCAGCTTTCCAGTAACGGTTTCAAAACTCGCCTCAAAATGTAACCAATCTAAAGGGTGTGGATGTAGATGTAATCCAAATTCTCCACCATAAAGCTTAGCGTTATTTTGTAAATATAGATAAACTGGTGTATCGTCAATTTGATTTCCATTAGGAGAAAGGAAAATATAATTGTTTATACTGTTGTAAAAACCATTAACAAAAATTTCCAAATGCTCATTTTTAAACTCTAAAGCAATATCTGTTTGAAAATTTTGCTCACTTTTTAAATTGATGTTTCCTATTTCGTATCGGTTTGTGCCTTCGTGAGTGCCGTCAGATGTGAGTTCAGATAAATTTGGTGCTCTAAAACCCGTTGCAAAGTTTAGTCTTGCAGTTAAGTTATTAAGAACAGTCTTTTTAATACCAAAAGCACCATTAAAACTGTTGAAGTCTTTTTTTACGCCTGAAGCAACATTTATGTTTCGGTTATCAAAACGTGCACCTAGCTGAATGTCTAGCTTTTCAAAATGAATATGAGACGTTGCTAACAGTCCAAAATCGTTAGTTGTTGCATCTGGAATTAATTGTTCTTCGCCATAATTTGAATTAGTTTGATTCATCCCTTGAACACCAACAATAGTTTCAAATTTGCCCAATTTTGGTAAATGGTATTTTACATCGTAATTAAATGTTTTTAGTTTCATGCGAAGAGCCGCTTCTAATATTTCGTCATCTTCATGTTCCTCTTCTTCGCTTTCATGATGATGTTCTTCAAATTCTTTTCTATCATTATAAATAAATCCTAAATTGATGTCTAATTTCGATTCATTTAAAAATAGCGTTGATTTTGAGCTAAACACATGGTTTGTAATGTTTTGAAAAGGAAGTAAAGGTGTTCTACTAGTTGATTGCTCTCCAATTTCTTCAGGAATTCCTAATTTAGAATTATTAAGATTATATCTAAACTCAGATTTGAACTTATGGTTTTGATAGCCTAAACCTGCTTTAAAATCTTGTTCTCTATAACGTGTATTGGTAACTCGATACGCTTTTGTTTTATAATCAGAATGTTCAGTAAGGCTTCCTCTAAATAAAAATTTAAAATTATTAGCCGAAGATTTATAACCAGCATTGGTATTAAAGCCATTGGTACTGCTGTAATAATTAGCACCAAAATCACCCGAAGCTGTATTGTTATTTGCAAATTTTTCAGGATTTAGGTAAAGTACTCCACCTAAGGCATCACTACCATAAAGTAGCGATGCAGGACCTTTTATAATCTCAACACTTTCAATACCAGCGTCGTTAACGCCTAAACCATGTTCGCTACCAAATTGCTGATTTTCTAAACGAATACCTTGTGTGTATACCAATACGCGGTTAGAACTCAGTCCTCTAATAACAGGTTTTCCTATGCCTAAACCAGTTGTAACGCTTTCGACACCTGCAATATTGGTAATGCCGTCAGCTAAAGATGTGGCTCCATTTGCTTTTAAATCTGTTATATTTTTGTGTTCAACCTTCATAACATTATCACGCTGTAATTTATGAAATGGTGTTGAAATAATAATACTTTCCATTTCTATTGCAGATGGTGTTAATTCTACTGAAATGGGATTGTTTGATGGAATAGTAAGACTTAACGATTGTGTTTCGTACCCAATAATTGAGAATAGAATAGTGTATCTACCTGTTGGTAAATTATCTAATGTAAAAATGCCATTTTCATTAGTAATTGTTCCTTTTTCTAAATGAGGAATATAAACATTTGCATAAGCTAATCTAAAATTTGTGTTAGCTTCGGTTACAGTGCCTTCTATTTTGTTTTGTGAATATAAATTTGATATTGCTAGCAATAGCAACATATTAAGAAATAACTTCATATTTGTATTTTTAATTTAATAATTATTTAAGCTGAAAAAAATCAGCAGACTTTTTGTATTATTAAATTAAAGATGGCGGGCCACGAAGAGAAGTTTGTAAACGTTGATATTTACTTAAAAAATAGTATTGTGATGCAATTTGCTGAGGCTCATTTTTTTCTAAAAATAAATGAACATTAAAAAAGGCATAAGTGAAATTTTTATTGAGTTTAAACTTATAAAAATCACAATCAATATCTACTTTGTGTATATGTGTTGTTGAGTAATCGTTACAAACTTCGTGCGTGTGGTGTGTAAATATATGCGCAAATTTTACAGCCGATGGCACTAAAAATACAAGAGCAATAAATATTGTAATTACTCTAAAAACGATATGTTCTTTAACGAGTTGCACTAATCTAAAAAGCGTTTAAAACCAATTCTACGAAGCATCTTTTTTTCAAACCCCCAAAAAAACTTGTATTGCCCAAAAAACCATCCTATTAAAACAAGCAGTATTTGGTAAAAAATAAACCCTATAATAATATACAATATCCAATATGCAAAACCTGGAAGGTTATCTTTGTTTATACCCATTAATTTTATTAGCGGTCTACTAACAAATAACGATGAAGAACCTGTAGTGGCAAACACCAAAAAGATGCTAATCATTTCCCACTTATAAGTTACATTCCATTTTTTTTCTAATTTATTAAAAATAAAAAGGGTTAATTTTAAAAGTAAAAAAAAGATAACGCCACTTAATAACAAAGTTAAAATGATATTATCATCTTTTAGAAATACATTTGATAATTTAAAAGATGAATAACCTAAAGCTACTAATCCTAAAAAAGGAAGAATAAGTTGCCAATTCTGATGTATATCCCAATGTTCTTTAAACTTTTTCACAATAAAAATTTGAATGCAAAAATAGTTAAAAGAGTTTTAAATTCTAGGTGTAAAGCCAGCTAATTGTTGTTTGTAAGTTAATTGAAAATAAATAAAATAATTATATAACTTATAATTCACATCGTATCCATAATCTATTCCACGTTGGTAGTCAATTTGCATTTCGTAAAGGTCTGGATTATAGCGATTAGGCTGTAATACTCTTTGATTCCATTCCACTACATACTGATAATTTCTGTTTTCTAAAAATTGTTGAGAATAATAACCTTCTGGTCTTGCTCTGCTAGCTAGCCAAAAATTAAAGCCAGGTTCAATAATGATAATTTCGTACTCCAATTCATCATTGGCAATTGTTACAGTATCGTTTGCTGTTATTTTGTTAGCTTCTTCTTTACTTTTTGTAGGGATTCTTTTTGAAGTGTTGCAACTAATAAGAAAACCTAATACTAGGATTAGATAAATATACGTTCTCATAACTTTTTTAATTTAAAGGTACAAAAATCATTCCTTAATCATTTGATTTTTATATGATTTTAACAAAAAATGCCAAACTGTATCGTTTAGCATTTTGCATTTATAAAAAGTATTACATTTTACTTACTTCCAAAAAGGCCACCTAATAATCCACCAAGTCCGCCTTTCTTTTTATCACCACCTAACACCATTCCTGCAACATCATCAATTACACTACCATCGCCATCAGCATCAAGAATAGATTCTAAAAAGCTTTGCTCTTGCTGTGGAGAGTTTCCTTTTAATAATCCACCTAATAAACCTTCAATACCACTTGGACTATTTACTTGTTGTTGTTTACTTTGTTTACCTAATACACCCATTAAAATAGGAGCAGCAACTTTAAGTATTTGAGCAATTGAGCCAGCATCCATTCCAGATTTTTGACTTAAAGCGTTTTCAACATGTCTTTGTTTTCCACCTAAAACATGTCCAAGAATTTTTTCTCCGTCATTTACAACATTATTATCAACGCCACCGCTAAATAGCCCTCCTAAATTATCTAAGATACTACCATCGTGTTTGCTGCTTAAAGCACCAAGTAATCCTTCTGCTCCTTGTGGTGTTGCTGCGTTTCGTCTCATGGCTTGCATTAATACTGGCAAAGCCATAGTTAAAACATCTTGTGTTTTATTTTGCGGTTGATTGGTTTGATTAGAAACACCACTTATAATAGTTTTTCCTAGATCACTGTTTAATAAGTCTAAAATTCCTGACATGATTTATATTTTGTTTTTTAAAAATTAATAAATTGGAAGTTCAAGGTACAAAAAAAGTCCCAACATATAGTTAGGACTCAATTGTACCGTTTCGGTCACATTTTATTTTAAAAGAATTCTTTTATCCCATAATACTTATTATTTGGGATGCTAATTCTGTGCCAATTCTATCTTGCGCTTCGTTAGTTGCTGCTCCAGTATGCGGTGTTAGTGATAATGCAGGATTCATTAATAATTGAATTTCTGGTTTAGGCTCTTTTTCAAAAACATCTAAAGCTGCTCTAGCTACTTTCCCATTTTCAATAGCTTTTACAAGTGCTACTTCGTTTACTACACCACCACGAGCTGCATTAGCTATAATTACACCATCTTTCATCATGTTAAATTCAGCTTCATCAATAACGTAATCTTTTTGTGCTGGAACATGTAAAGTAATAAAATCTGATTGTTTTAAAACGTCTTCTTTAGAAATAGTTTCAATTTCAAAACTTAAAGTTTGTCCGTCAAAAAAATCTAACTCTAAATTTACTTTATCTAAAAACGGGTCGAAAGCAACTACTTTCATACCAGCTCCAAGAGCGACTTTAGCAGTAGCTTGACCAATACGACCAAACCCTAAAACACCTAACGTTTTTCCTTTTAATTCGGTGCCTTTAGCATACGCTTTCTTTAAACCTTTAAAGTTACTATCACCTTCTAATGGCATATCCCTGTTTGAGTTATGTAAGTAACGTGCTAATCCGTAAAGGTGACCAAATACTAATTCTGCAACAGAATGAGATGAGGCTGCAGGAGTGTTAATTACTTTTAACCCTTTTTCTCTAGCGTATTCTACATCAATATTATCCATACCAACACCACCACGTCCAATAATTTTTAGACTTGGGCAGGCATCGATTAAATCTTTACGTACGGTAGTTGCACTACGTACCAATAAAACACTTATTTCTTTTTCGTTGATGTAATTCTCTAATTGCTCTTGTGCTACAGTGGTAGTAATTACTTGGTAACCACCTTTTTCTAAGGCATCAATACCGCTTTGAGAAATGCCATCGTTTGCTAATACTTTCATTGAATTTCTATTTTTGTCATTCCCACGAATGTGGGAATCTTAATAATTATATTTTAGTTAGCTTCATGAGACTCCCTTCTTCGTGGGAATGACAAATGCTAATCTATTACGCTTTACTTTCTAATTCGCTCATTATTTCTACTAATGCTTTAACACTGTCTAGGGGTAATGCATTATACATAGATGCTCTGTAGCCGCCAACACTTCTGTGACCATTTAAACCATTAATACCACCTTCTTTTAACATGGTTTCAAAGGTTTCTTTCAGGTTTTCATTTTCTAAAGTGAATGTTGCATTCATATTTGAACGGTCTTCTTTGGTTGCAAAACCTTTAAATAATGGATTCAAATCAATCTCAGAATACATTAAGCGTGCTTTCTTTTCGTTTTCTTTTTCAATAGCAGAAATGCCACCAAGATTTTTTAGCCATTCTAAAGTTAGCATTGATGTGTAAACAGCAAAAACAGGAGGAGTGTTAAACATACTACCTTTGCTTATATGCGTTTTGTAATCCATCATTGATGGAATTTTACGCGATACTTTACCAAGAATATCTTCTTTAATAACTACAAGAGTTGTTCCTGCTGGACCCATATTTTTTTGTGCTCCGGCGTATATTAAATCGAATTGAGTAAAATCTAACGAACGTGAAAATATATCACTACTCATATCGCAAACCATAGGGATATCACACTTTGGAAATGATTTCATTTGCGTTCCGAAGATGGTGTTGTTTGATGTGCAATGGAAATAGTCGTAATCTGAAGGAATATCGTAGCCTTTAGGGATATAGTTATAGTTGGCATCTTTTGAGGAGCCAACTTCATAAATATCATCATAAATTTTGGCTTCTTTTATGGCTTTATCTGCCCAAGTTCCAGAGTTTAAATAACCTGCTCTTTTTTCTAAAAGATTTAAAGCAACCATTAAAAACTGTGTGCTTGCTCCACCTTGTAAAAATAATGCTTTGTAACCTTTACCTTCTAAACCAAGTAATTCTAAAGCTAAAGCTCTGGCTTTTTCCATCACGTCAACAAAAGCTTTGCTTCTGTGTGAAATTTCGATTAATGATAAGCCGCTGTTATCAAAATCTATGACTGCCTCAGATGCTTTTAGTAAGACTTCTTGAGGTAAAATACATGGTCCTGCGCTAAAGTTGTGTTTTTTCATTTTATAGTGAAATTTATGATACAAAGGTCTTAATTAATATGAGATTTTGTGTTATATAATCAATAATTTTTAGCTTATATTTCTAATAAAAATGCAATAGTATCTACATCATCTGCATAATCCCAAAGCTGAGGTTTTTGTGTTTTACCAAAAGCAATTTCATTGTTTATAAATCCGCTTGAAACAACACATTGAATTTTATTAGAATCAGTTTTTATTTTTTCTTTTAATTGTTCTGTATCATCATAATATTCATAAAATAAAGTTGCTATTGGTGATGCGTAGCTTTCATCTTCTTTAATCATAAAAAAACCGTTTTCTAGCATGTCAAATTCGCTCATTAAATATACGGCTTTATTATAGTCGTAATTATTGGCGTATTTAGCTTTGTCAATTATTGTGTGCCAATGATATATGGCTTGAAAGAAGGTGTCGAATTTATAATTTTTTGGCACAAAAATTTTAGATACATTTCTGCAACCTAAGCCATAATATCTAAAAATATCTTCAGATAGGTTTTTTAAATTTTCAGTAGATTCTTTTCCATTTAAAACTGCAATTGAATTCCTACTATTTCTAATAATTGAAGGTTTGCCTTTAAAATAATATTCGAAATAGCGTGCTGTATTGTTGCTTCCTGTAGCTATTACGGCATCAAAATCTGTTAATTTTTCTTCGGTAAATTCAATTTTACCTTTAAAATCATTTTCAACATATTCTAAATACTTAGCTAAGTAGGGTAGCAGGTGTTTATCGTTTGATGATTGTTTAACCAATATATTATGACCAGAGATTAAAACCGATAAGAAATCATGAAAGCCAACTAACGGAATATTTCCTGCCATAATAATGGCGATTTTTTTAGGGCTAATAGCATCTAAATTATAAGGTTGTAACCACTTCGTTAAGTTTTCAAGAGTTAGGGAGTTTGACCAACCATTTAATGCAAATGCTATATTCTCTTCTGTAAACCAACCATTATGTTCTTTGGCTAACCTTAATTGATGTTTAAAACCATCAAAGAATGTATCGTTATGTTTCACATTATCCTTTTTTTGGATAGCTTCATTAGAAAATTGACTTATAAAATCTCCTAATTTTACAAAAGCGTTAATTCTTTGTTGTAAATTCATTACTATATTTGGTTATGAATGGTTTTGGCTTTATTTTTGCGTCTGCAAATTTAAGCAAACTCAAGAGAAAAAACGCTATGGCAATTATAATAACAGACGAATGTATAAATTGTGGTGCTTGTGAACCAGAATGCCCAAATACAGCAATATATGAAGGCGCGGACGATTGGCGCTATAAAGATGGAACAAGTTTAAATGGAACCGTGGTTTTAACTAATGGTAATGAAGTTGATGCGGACGAAGCGCAAGAGCCGGTAAGTGATGAGATTTATTACATTGTACCAGATAAATGTACGGAGTGTAAAGGATTTCATGATGAGCCACAATGTGCTGCGGTTTGTCCTGTAGATTGTTGTGTGCCAGATGAAGATGTAGTTGAAACCGAAGAAGAGTTGTTAGCGAAACAACGCTTTATGCATCCTGAGGGGTAGTCGATAATCGATTTTAATTATAAATTTAATGAATCCTAAGTGAAAACTTGGGGTTTTTTGTTTTTAGTATTAAAATAGTAGAAAAAAGATTAATTTTAAGCTGAATAGATTAGTTTTAGTTTGATATATTGTTAATTTTTATTATTTTAATCTAAAGAATTCCTCGAGGCTCTGCCTCGGGGTTTAGCTGAAAAGTTTGAAAAACGGAGAGTTTTTCAAAACACTTTAAAAAAGTGTACTTTCGAGAAATGAGTGAACATATTTTAAAAAGGCATAATAAAAGCTTGTTACTTTATCATTTAGTTTTTCCATTGAAATATAGAAAATCAGTCATAACAGAAGAAATAGGCGAGGGGTTAAAAAGTATTTGTTTGGAAATTTCAGAACGTTATGAGGTACATTTTATAGAGATAGGTTATGAATCTAATCACGTACATTTTTTAGTTCAAAGTGTTCCAAATTATTCGGTTTCAAAAATGATTAGAATGTTAAAAAGTATTACTGCAAAACAATTGTTTCAGAGATTTCCAGAGATTAAGGAAAAACTATGGGGAGGTAAGTTTTGGACTAGTAGTTTTTATGTAAATACAGTTGGATAATACTCAAACGAAGAAGTGATTAGGTAATATGTTAAAAATCAAGGAATGTAAAAAGAATATAAAAAGTGCATCCAAATCAACTAACATTGTTTTGATACCTCGATGGCTTTGCCTCGGGGTAGTTCATTTGACTAAATAAATTATAGTGTAAAAAAACCGAGCATTAGCTCGGTTTTTTTATAATACTTTAGTTTTTCTATAAACTAAAATTCAATCTTCCAAAGACATACGTTCCGTCTGAACCCATTTGTACAGAATCTGCTAATCCACCTTGGTCTGTCCATCCGTCAAACTGTGGTGTTGGGTATTTGTTAAATAAGTTATTTGCGCCTAAGCTAAATTTAACTTTTTCAGAAAGTTGATACCCTAAACTAAGATCAACTACTAGAGCCGATTTATATATATCAGTTGCTACAGGAAAAAGAGCATCTGCTTCTGCTTGTGTAGTAGCTGGAGAATCTACCCATTGAAAATCTTGGAGTGTTACCTCACTAAATTGGGTTAAAGAAACTGTGGTATCGAATTTTTTACATGAATACCCAAGATTTAACCCAAATTTATAATCTGGAGCAGCCGCTTTTAAATACGCTTGCGAAAATGGACCAAAGAATGTAAATTCATTTAAATTACCATTATTAATACGCTTAACTTCTAAATCATTAAAATTTCCAATTAAAGCTACTTTAATTTTTCCATTATCTCCAACGTTAGTGTCGTAGCCTAAAACAATATCCAAACCACTAGTTCTAGTATCAACGCCATTTGCAAAAAATTGAGCGGCATCTACATTTAAAGGACCTAAAATAGCTTGATCTGTAAAATTGTCTGTTAAAATAATTCTGTCATCTACTGTTATAGAGTAAGCATCAATAGTAGCTGTAAAACCACCTGTGTTATAGGTAAACCCAATACTTGCATTAAATGCCTTTTCTTCATTTAATTGTCCAATGCCAAAAGCCTTAGTGACTGTACTATTATTTGCAGATAACAATGAAGGAACTGATGCACCTGCAACAATATTATTAAATATTAAGTTATAATATAATTGAGCTAATGATGGCGCCCTAAAACCAGTAGATATTGATCCTCGCAAAGAAAAGTCATCACTTATTTTTAGTCTAGTGGCAAGTTTTCCGTTAAAGGTGCTTCCAAAATCACTATAATCTTCATATCTAACAGCAGCAGCAAGCATAAAATTTTCACTAATATTAAGCTCTGTATCAAAATAAATGCCATAATTTGTTCTACTTCTATCTACCTCGTTTTCTGGACTATATCCAGGGAAACCTTGAGAGCCTCCAGGTAAATCATCTCCGTTAGAATCAAAAGCTACGGTTTGATTTGCAGGATTGGTAATAATTACTCCATTTGTATCATAAAGTCCATAAGAAGGCACTTCACCTGCAAAAATACCAAAGTTTTCTGTTCTATATTCGAAACCGAAAGCTAAGCTTAAACCAGAAGCAACGTCTTCTAAATATTTATTAAAATCTAACCCAGTTGTGTTTTGAGAAAGGTAATGACCACCGGCATCAAAATCAGTTGGAGATGCATCTTGCATGGATGCATTATTACTATCTTTTATAAAATAATGGAAATTGTTTTTGCCATAAGTATTATTGAAATCCACATTCCAACCATTATCCATTTTGTGTCTTACACCTACAGAGACTGAAACGTCAGTTATATTAGAAGTGATTCTTGGAGTAAACCCATTTGGATATAAACTAGGTACAGATCTGTTATCACCATCAGAAAAACCATCACGAGAAAAAGCATAAGCATTTGTATCTCTATAGTTTCTACCACCAAAAGCATAAACTTCTGTATTATCATTAACAGGTAAAGAAGAGTTAATCATAAAGTTAAAACCATCAATACCAGCACTACCATAACCTTTTCTCCAAGCAAAGCCTGGTCTAAGTGTATTTTGTCTTGATAAAAACTCAGTTGTAAAATTCATAAAACCGCCTTTATCATTCAAAGCCACACCATAATTAGCATCAATTTTTACTGTAGCTCCATCCCAACTTTTATCCTCTCCATCTAAACGATTTTTTCCTTCTACATTATTAAGTGTTTCACCTGTAGCGTCTTCCCAACCGTCTCCAATTGCAGTGCTATAAGCACCGTAAGTTATACCTCCAGTAAAACCATCTGTATTATCTTTTAAAACAATATTGATTACACCAGCAATAGCATCAGATCCATATTGTGCAGATGCACCATCTCTTAAAACTTCAATACGTTTAATAGCATTTGCAGGAATAGCGTTTAAATCTGTTCCTGAATTTCCACGCCCTCTAGTTCCAAAAACATTAACTAAAGACGATTGATGTCTACGTTTTCCGTTGATTAAAACTAATGTTTGATCTGGTCCTAAACCACGTAACGAAGCTGGTACAATGTGGTCGGCACCATCAGATCCAGATTGCTTACTAGCGTTAAATGAGGGGGCAGCATATTGTAAGATTTCGTTAACTTCAACCTTACCTGTTGTTGATGCAATATCTGCAACATTAATAACATCAACAGGAACTGCTGTGTCTGTAGCTGTTCTTCTTGGGCTACGTGACCCAACCAATATGACTTCATCCAAGCTAACACCTTCTTCTAAGACTACAGTAATTGTAGCTTGGTTGTTAATCGCAATTTCCTTTGAATTATAGCCTACATAACTAAAAGTTAAAGTTGAATTTCCATCAACAGAAATAGTAAAATTTCCATTAAAGTCTGAAACAACACCATTAGTTGTTCCTTTTTCTAGAACATTTACACCAGCAAGTGGAATTCCTGAAACATCAGTGATAGTACCAGATACATCTTGTTGTGCAAATGAAAAAGTTATACTGCATAATAATAACATTAAAGTGTAATAGTTTTTCATACTTAATATATATTAGAGTTAGTTAAGGTAAATATATGATAAAAAAGACTAGTATTTATTAAAAGCAATAAGGAAATAATTACATTTGCACTCGCAAAAATTATTGTAATTATGAAAGCAGGAATTGTAGGATTGCCAAACGTAGGAAAATCGACCTTATTTAATTGTTTATCAAATGCCAAAGCGCAAAGTGCTAACTTTCCGTTTTGTACTATCGAACCTAATATTGGTGTGGTTAATGTGCCAGATCCACGTTTAGAAAAGTTGGAAGAATTGGTAAAACCAGAACGTGTCCAACCTGCTACTGTCGAGATTGTAGATATTGCTGGTTTAGTTAAAGGCGCTAGTAAAGGCGAAGGTTTAGGAAATCAGTTTTTAGCAAATATTCGTGAAACCGATGCGATTCTTCACGTATTGCGTTGTTTTGATAATGATAATATTGTGCATGTTGATGGTAATGTAAATCCAATTCGCGATAAGGAAACCATTGATATGGAATTGCAACTTAAAGATTTAGAAACAGTAGACAAAAAATTAGATAAAGTAAAACGTGCAGCAAAAACAGGGAATAAAGAGGCTCAAAAGGAAGAGACTATTTTATTAAAACTTAAAGCAGGTTTGGAGGCTGGAGTTTCAGTTCGAGCTTTAGAGTTTTCTGACGATGATTATAATGATTTTGTAAAACCATCACAACTTATTACAGATAAACCAGTAATGTATGTTTGTAATGTAGATGAAGGGTCAGCAGTTTCTGGTAACGCTTATGTTGAGCAAGTAAAAGAAGCTGTTAAAGATGAAAACGCTGAGGTTTTAGTACTTGCTGTAGGTACTGAAGCAGATATTAACGAATTGGATGATTATGAAGAACGTCAAATGTTTCTGCAAGATATTGGATTAGATGAAGCGGGTGCTGCAAAGTTAATTCGTTCAGCATATAAACTACTTAGTCAACAAACCTATTTTACTGCTGGTGTAAAAGAAGTACGGGCATGGACTGTAGACATAGGAGCTAGCGCACCACAAGCAGCAGGTGTTATTCATACCGATTTTGAAAAAGGTTTTATTAGAGCAGAAGTTATTGCTTACGATGATTATGTTAAATTTGGTAGCGAAGCCAAAGTAAAAGAAGCAGGTAAAATGCGTGTTGAAGGCAAGAATTATGTTGTTAAAGATGGTGATGTAATGCATTTCTTATTTAATGTTTAAGATTTTCTTGACTATCTCAATTTTTTTTTATTGTAAGAATTTTTATATTTTCAATCCTAATTTTTTTTGAAAATTTAAAACTAATGCCATTAATAGAAATTGAAACCGAAATTAAAGCAGACATTAAAACATGTTTCGATTTAGCTCGTAATATTGATTTTCACCAAGAATCTTTAAAGTATTCCAACGAAAAAGCCATTGCTGGAAAAACCTCAGGATTAATTGGGTTAGGAGAATGGGTAAGTTGGGAAGCAAAACATTTAGGTTTTGTACAGCATCTAACTTCAAAAATAACAGAGTTTGATGCGCCCAATTTTTTTGTAGATGAAATGGTTTTTGGAGCATTTAAATCTTTTCGCCACGAACATATCTTCTGCGAAAGCAAAAACGAAACCATAATGATTGATAAATTTAATTTTGAAGCACCTTACGGAATACTTGGGCAATTTATTAATTGGTTGTTTTTAAAAAGATATATGAGAAAACTTTTAAAAACAAGAAGTCAATTTTTGAAACAGACTGCTGAATCTATTTGATATTCTATTTTTATCATTTTGAACGTCGTAAAACAAGCCCTTACAAGAAAGCTTATAATTTAAACTCATCTATATTCGTTCTATGCAAAAACCAAGAACGTTTATATATGGTATTTTATTAGGCCTCTTAGGGATTGTTCTTTTTTCCTCTAAAGCTGTCATGGTAAAATTAGCTTATAAATATGATGTAGATGCATTGAGTATTTTGTTGTTAAGAATGCTATTTTCTTTTCCGTTCTATGTTGTAATCGCATTTATATATAGAAATAAAGATATAGGTGTTACATTACTAAAAAAGGATTATACTTGGGTAGTTTTCTTTGGTTTTGTTGGTTACTATTTGGCAAGTTATTTTGATTTTGTAGGGTTAACATATATCAAAGCAAGTTTAGAGCGTATTATTCTGTTTTTATACCCTACTATAGTTATCATATTAAATAAACTTTTCCTTAAAAAGAGAATAACTAAAATTCAAGCTGGAGCTATAGCTTTAACATATTTAGGAATTATAATTACGTTTTGGAACGAGGTAGCCATATCTGGTAGTAACACCCTTTTGGGCGGCTTCTTTATTTTGCTTAGCGCCATTGCATATGCTTCATATTTAGTTGGTAGTGGTTGGTTAATTCCTAAGTTTGGAATCATGAAATTTACATCTTATGCCATGATAGTATCTTGTTTTTGTGTGTTTGTACATTATGGTATTTCTGCGCAAGAATCTATATTTGGTTATCCATGGCAAGTTTACCTCTTGGGACTTTTAATAGCGGTTTTTTCCACTGTAATTCCGTCTTATTTAGTATCGGCCTCAATAAAAATGATTAATTCTTCAAATTTTGCAATTATTACTGGTGTTGGTCCAATTTCTACTATCATATTAGCTGCTATTTTCTTAAATGAAACTCTAACATTATTGCAGTTTTTTGGCGCTTTAATGGTAATTATAGGCATCTTTTTAGTGTCTTTAAAAAAGAGAAATAATTAATAGTGCAATGTTCTCAACAAAATCAATTTTATATTGTTAATTACTTTGTGTAATCGCTGTTTTATTTTTTAAAGCGTTGTGTTATATTAGCATCCTATCATTAAATTTTGCTCAATTTTATGGCTGTACAATCCAATTATACTGAAGATAATATACGCTCTCTAGACTGGAAAGAACATATCCGCATGCGTCCAGGAATGTATATTGGTAAATTGGGTGACGGATCTTCACCAGATGATGGTATTTATATCCTTTTAAAAGAAGTGCTTGACAACTCTATTGATGAGTATGTTATGGGTGCTGGTAAAACCATCGAAATATCAATTCAAGGTACAAAAGTTACAGTGCGCGATTATGGTCGTGGTATTCCTTTAGGTAAAGTGGTTGATGTGGTATCTAAAATGAATACGGGTGGAAAGTACGACTCTAAAGCCTTTAAAAAATCGGTGGGTTTAAATGGAGTTGGTACTAAGGCTGTTAATGCATTATCATCTTATTTTCGAGTAGAATCTACGCGCGATAATAAAAGTGCTTCTGCGGAATTTGAACAAGGTAATTTAATAAACCAAGATTTATTAGACGATACCTCTCGCAGAAAAGGTACTAAAGTATCATTCGTTCCAGATGATATTATCTTCAAAAATTATAAATATAGAAACGAGTATATCGTTAAAATGCTTAAAAATTATGTGTATTTGAACCCAGGTTTAACTATAGTTTTTAATGGCGAAAAATATTTTAGCGAAAACGGATTAAAAGATTTATTAAGTGAAAACATTAATGAATCTGATAGATTATACCCGATTATTCATTTACGAGGAGACGATATTGAAATTGCTTTAACACACAGTAAAACACAGTATAGTGAAGAATACCATTCGTTTGTAAACGGACAAAACACAACCCAAGGCGGTACACATTTAACAGCTTTTAGAGAGGCATTAGTAAAAACTATTCGTGAGTTTTATGGTAAAAATTATGATGCATCTGATATTAGAAAATCTGTTGTTACAGCCATTGCTATAAAAGTTATGGAGCCTGTTTTTGAAAGCCAGACAAAAACTAAATTAGGGTCAACCGATATGGGAGGCGATTTACCAACGGTACGTACTTATATTAACGATTTTTTAAAAACGCAATTAGATAATTATCTACATAAAAATCAAGAATCTGCAGAGAAAATTCAGCGTAAAATTTTACAAGCAGAACGCGAGCGTAAAGAATTATCTGGTATTAGAAAACTAGCAAAAGATCGAGCTAAAAAAGCAAGTCTTCATAATAAAAAATTGCGTGATTGTCGAGTTCATTTTGGCGATACTAAAAACGAGCGTAATTTAGAATCTACCCTTTTTATAACCGAGGGAGATTCGGCTTCGGGTAGTATTACAAAATCACGCGATGTGAATACGCAAGCGGTTTTCAGTTTAAAAGGAAAACCATTAAACTGTTACGGATTAAGTAAAAAAATAGTTTACGAAAACGAAGAGTTTAACCTACTTCAAGCCGCGTTAAATATTGAAGAATCTTTAGAAGATTTACGCTATAATAATGTGGTTATCGCTACCGATGCCGATGTTGACGGCATGCATATTCGCTTATTACTTATTACATTTTTTCTTCAGTTTTTTCCTGAAGTTATAAAAGAAGGACACTTATATATTTTGCAAACGCCTTTATTTAGAGTGCGTAATAAAAAGCAAACCATCTATTGTTATTCTGATGAAGAACGACGCGAAGCCATTGACAAGCTAAAACCAAAACCAGAGATAACTCGATTTAAAGGTTTGGGTGAAATTTCGCCAGATGAGTTTAAGCATTTCATTGGCGAAGATATTCGTTTAGACCCCATTATGCTTGACGATAATATGTCGATTGAGGATTTGTTGTCTTTCTACATGGGTAAAAACACACCAGACAGACAGGAGTTTATTATTGATAATTTGAAGGTGGAGTTGGATTTAATTGAAGAAGAGAAAGCCTAGTATAGCATGATAGAAGAAGAAAACGACGATTTAAATAGCATAGATAGCAATCCAAACGAAGAATCTCAAGAAACCATTACCAGAATTACTGGTATGTACAAAGATTGGTTTTTAGATTACGCCTCGTATGTAATTTTAGAACGTGCTGTACCTGCTATTGAAGATGGTTTCAAGCCAGTGCAGCGCCGTATTATGCATTCTATGAAAGATTTGGATGATGGGCGTTACAACAAAGTCGCAAACATAGTTGGTCATACCATGCAATACCATCCACACGGTGATGCAAGTATTGCCGATGCGATGGTGCAAATTGGTCAAAAAGACTTGTTAATCGATACCCAAGGAAACTGGGGGAATATTTTAACAGGCGATAGGGCAGCAGCATCACGTTATATTGAAGCAAGAATTTCTAAGTTTGGTTTAGATGTTGTTTTCAATCCTAAAATTACCGAGTGGCAAGCGAGTTACGATGGCAGACGAAAAGAGCCCGTAAATCTTCCGGTTATGTTTCCTTTGCTTTTGGCGCAAGGTGGAGAAGGTATTGCAGTAGGCTTATCAACTAAAATATTACCCCACAATTTTATCGAACTTATTGATGCTTCAATAAAACATTTACAGGGGAAACGATTTACTATTTTACCAGATTTTCCAACTGCTGGAATTGCAGATTTCTCTAATTATAATGATGGTTTGCGAGGTGGAAAGGTACGTGTTCGTGCAAAAATAGCACAAGTCGATAAAAACACATTGGCGATTACCGAAATACCTTTTGGAACCACCACATCGTCATTAATAGATTCCATTTTAAAAACCAACGATAAAGGTAAAATCAAGGTTAAAAAGATTGAAGATAACACCGCAGCCGAGGTTGAGATATTGATACATCTTCCGTCAGGATTATCGCCAGATAAGACCATTGATGCCTTGTATGCGTTTACAAGTTGCGAATCGTCTATTTCGCCATTAGGTTGTGTTATTGAAGATAATAAACCTTTGTTTGTAGGGGTTACAGAAATGTTGCGTCGCAGTACAGATAATACGGTACAGCTTTTAAAACAAGAATTAGAAATAAAGCTGAATGAGTTTGAGGAGCAATGGCATTTTGCATCGCTAGAACGCATTTTTATTGAAAATAGAATTTACCGCGATATTGAAGAAGAAGAAACTTGGGAAGGTGTTATTTCTGCAATTGATAAAGGGCTAAAACCACATATAAAACATTTAAAACGCGCCATTACAGAAGATGATATTGTACGATTAACCGAAATACGAATCAAGCGCATTTCTAAATTCGATATTGATAAAGCGCAGCAAAAAATTGATGCTTTAGAAGATAGTATAGCAGAAATCAAGCATCATTTAGCACATCTTATTGAGTATGCGATTACCTATTTTACAAGATTAAAGAAGGATTATGGAGAAGGGCGTGAGCGCAAAACTGAAATCAGAACTTTTGATGATGTTGATGCTACCAAAGTTGTAATTCGTAATACCAAACTATATGTAAATAGGGAAGAAGGTTTTATAGGAACATCATTACGAAAAAACGAATATGTTTGCGATTGTAGTGATATTGACGATATTATTGTGTTTACCAAAGAAGGTAAAATGATGGTTACCAAAGTCGACACAAAAACCTTTATTGGTAAAGATATTATTCATGTGGCGGTGTTTAAGAAGAAAGACAAACGCACCATTTATAACATGATTTATCGTGATGGAAAAAGCGGACCATCATATATTAAACGTTTTGCAGTAACAAGTATTACACGCGATAAAGATTACGATTTAGCTAACGGGAATAAAGGATCGGTAGTACTTTATTTTTCAGCAAACCCTAATGGTGAAGCTGAAGTTATAACGGTTAATTTACGACAAGCAGGAAGCATTAAAAAGCTGAAATGGGATATTGATTTTGCCGATATTCTTATAAAAGGGCGAGTTTCAAAAGGAAATTTAGTGACTAAATATTCTGTTAAACGTGTTGAATTAAAAGAAAAAGGCGTGTCTACTTTAAAGCCTCGTAAAATATGGTTTGACGATGCGGTTCAGCGTTTAAATGTAGATGGAAGAGGCGAATTAGTGGGCGAATTTAGAGGCGAAGATAAGTTGTTAATTATCAACCAATCTGGAATGATTAAAACCGTAATGCCAGAAGTAACCATGCATTTTGATGACGATATGATTGTTATGGAAAAATGGATTCCTAAAAAGCCAATATCTGCTATTTATTTTAATGGTGAAAAAGAGTTGTATTACGTAAAGCGTTTTTTAATTGAAAATGAAGGCAAAGAAGAATCGTTTATTTCTGAGCACCCCAACTCGCAATTAGAAATTGTCTCTACCGATTGGAAGCCTATGGCTGAAATTGTGTTTGCTAAAGAACGCGGCAAAGAAAGAAAAGACAATTTAGAAATTAATCTTGAAGAATTTATAAATATTAAAGGCGTAAATGCTTTAGGAAATCAGCTTACTAAAGATAAAGTAAATCAAATCAATTTATTAGAGCCAATTCCTTTTGAAGCACCTAAGGAAAAGCCTGCAGATGAGATTGAAGTAATTGATGAAACAGAGATTTCTACTAATGATTCAAACAATAAAAAGAATAATAATAAATCTAATTCAGACGATCAGATTGACAATTCTGATATAGACGAAGAAGGACAAATTACTTTGTTTTAAAATAAAATTAAGTTAATTTTATTCGAATGAATTCCTCGAGGCTTTGCCTCGGTATTTCTGTTGAGATTCTCATTCCCGCAAAGGCGGGAATCTAAATACAGAATTTCAATTTTTAATCCAAAGGTCAAAATGAAACGAGCTAAATACCTCTATGGATCTCCCTCGAGGATAGTTCGTTTCAAAAAAGTCTTTATTACAGAATTAGTTTAAGGTTATTAAGCAATTTCTTTTTCTAAAGAAGTAATAATGCCATTTACATCAGTCGTATAATCAAACCACAATGTAGTTTTATTTTTTTTAAACCACGTGAGTTGTCGTTTTGCAAATCGGCGCGTATTCTTTTTAATTTCTAAAATTGCAAAATCTAAAGTCCATTCTCCATTAAAATAATTGAATAATTCTTTATAACCAACAGTATTTAACGCATTTAATGATTGTTCGGAGACTAAATTTTTAACTTCATTTAGTAAACCTGCTTCCATCATTAAATCTACACGTTGGTTTATGCGGTTATAAATTATTTTCCTATCTGCTGTAAGTCCAACTGTAATCGTTTTAAAATTTCTCTTTTCTTTTCCCTTATTTAAAAAGGAAGAATAAGGCTTGCCCGAGCCAATACAAATTTCCAAAGCACGAATAACACGATGTGGATTATCAATAGCAATAGCATTAAAAGATTGAATATCTAACTGTTTTAATTGTGCTTGTAAAACCGAAATTCCGTGTTCTCTTAATTGTTTATTTAAGTCCTCACGAATGTTTTTATCTACTTCTGGAAATTCATCTAAGCCTTTTGTAACGGCATCAACATACAATCCTGAACCGCCAACCATGATAACCACATTTTTAGCTATAAAAAGCGTTTCTAATATATGAAGTGCATCTTTTTCAAAAGCACCAACATTATAGTTGTCCTTAATAGTTTTATGATGAATAAAATGATGTTTAGCTGCTGCTAGCTCTTCTTTTGAAGGTGCAGCTGTACCAATTTGCATTTCTTTATAAAACTGTCTGGAATCTGCCGAAATAATTTCGGTATTAAAATGTTGTGCTAATTTTATACTTAGAGCTGTTTTTCCAATGGCTGTTGGACCTATAATTGAAATTAAAAATTTAGTCATGGTGTAATTTGCAACCGCATTTATGGCAGTATTGTGCTCCATCTTGATGTTTTATTGCTAAACAATTTGCACAGCATTGTGAGTTAAGTTGAACTGGAGTTACTTTATTTTCAGGTTTGTTTATTGGCTCTTTCTCTTTTATAGGTTTATTTTGATTGGTATATTCTGCCGATACAATGCCAGTTGGTACAGCAATAATACCGTAACCCAAAATCATAACCAAAGAGGCTATAAATTGACCTAGTGGTGTTTGTGGAGCAATATCTCCGAAGCCAACCGTTGTAAGTGTTACAATGCACCAATATACACTTTTAGGAATATTTGAAAACCCATTTTCTTCACCTTCTACTAAATACATTATGGTGCCTAAAATTATAGCAACAATTATTACAGCAAACAAGAATACCGATATTTTTGCTTTACTTGCTTTTAAAGCATTTATCAGGTTGTTAGATGCTCCTAAATAACGCGCTAATTTTAATATTCTGAAAACACGTAATAATCGTAAAGCACGTAAAGCGGCAAGCGCGTGTACACCGCCAAAAATTAATGATATATATTTAGGAATAGTAGAAAGTAAATCTACAATACCGTAAAAACTAAAAACATAATTTAGTGGTTTTCTTACTGTAATAATTCTTGCTATATACTCAATAGTAAATAATATGGTAATTATCCATTCTGAAATATTAAGAAAATTATGGAAGTTTTTATCAATGCTATTCACACTTTCAAGCATAACAAGTAAAATACTTGCAAGAATAGTTATTAATAGAACTACATCAAATAACTTACCTTCAGGTGTGTCGGCTTCATAAATAATTTCATGAAGTTTAAGCCGCCATTTGTTTCTTGTGTATTTGCTCATAAACTCAAAAGTAGTAAAAGATTTGGTTTTTCTATTTATTATCCAATAGAACTAATTTTAAGCGTTTATTTTTTCTGAGGTAACTTTGAATAATATGTTGCGTATCTCTATTGTTTTCCATGGGAGTAATAATAGATTCTAAAATCTCAATATTGTTTATTTGATAATTTAAATTGAAATATCCTAAACCTTTAAAAACACCATTTTCTATAAGGACTGCACTGCGTTCATCAACATCTCGACCTTTATCAATAATTACCATGTTTTTGTTTTTGTAGCTATTTTTATGGATTAAAGCTTCCACACGTTCGTTATAAATTTCTGGTAATTCTTTTTCTATACAAGCACCATTACAGGTTTTAATATCGTAGTTAAAACAACTGGTTTTAGTTTTGTATAATCCTGTTAATTTCTGACAAAGATTATATTCTTCAACAGCTTTAGTGATAAAACTTTTTCCACTTTGCCTATTGCTAAAGGTAGTTATAGGCTTTTTTCTGCCATCTACAATATCAATCTTTAGATTGATGTAATTGTTTTCATCTTTAAAATTATATAATGCGTGTGTAAAAACATTACGTCTTAACGCTCGATTATAAATGGGTTTATTGCGTTTAATTTCTTCGCTTTCTTTTAATAATGCCACCAACTCGCTACCTGTAGCGTCGTATGTTACAGTGGCTACGTGTTGTTGTATTTTTTTTGATTTTTGATTGGTATTTGTAAAATGCTGATTAATACGCTTTTTAATATTATTACTTTTCCCTATGTATATAATTTCTCCATCTGCTTTATGAATGTAGTAAACACCAGTTATTGACGGCATTTGCTCAATAATATCTATGTGTCGCGGCTCTAATTGATGTTTCGGATTTAATCGAATAGATTGCTGAATGATATTTTTAGTCGTGTCTTTATCCAAAAGCATTTTAAATAGCTTTACAGTAGCTAATGCATCACCAGAGGCGCGATGTCTATCAGTTACTGGAATACCAAGAGAGCGGACTAACTTACCTAAACTATATGATGTTTGTCCAGGAATTAAATCTTTTGCTAACTCGATCGTACAAAGTGTTCTTCTATCAAAATCGAAACCTAATCGTTTAAATTCTGTTTTTAAAATTCTATTGTCAAATTTTGCATTATGTGCCACAACAATGCAGTCTTCAGTAATTTCTACAATACGTTTTGCTACCTCATAAAATTTAGGTGCATTGCGTAGCATGCTACTATTTATACCTGTAAGGTTAACTACAAATGGTTGTATTTCTCGCTCTGGATTTACAAGACTTATAAATTGATCGACGACTTCGTGACCATTATATTTATAGATTGCAATTTCAGTAATACCTTCTTCATTATACTTGCCTCCAGTGGTTTCTATGTCTAATATTGCGTACAAAAAGTGTTTATCTGTTTATTTGTTTGTCGTTTAGTCGAAGACTGTTAACTGAAACCGCGACTGTTTACTAATTATTATAATTTCGTTCGCCAAATATACTACTTCCAACACGAATCATGTTGCTTCCACAATCAATTGCTAACTCATAATCACCACTCATTCCCATACTTGTAATTCTGAATTCTGTATTTTGACTGCGCTCAGTGTGACAAATTTTAAGTTTATCAAAATAGGTTTTTAATACTGTGAATTCTTTTTCAACTTGATTCATATCATCAGTAAATGTTGCCATTCCCATAACGCCTGTAACTTTTATATGTTGTAATTCTGAAAATGCTTTAGATTGAATAATTTCTGAAGCTTCATCAAATGACATTCCAAATTTAGAATCTTCTGACGCTATTTTTATTTGAAGTAAACAATCAATAGTCCTGTTATGCTTTTTTGCTTGTTTGTTAATTTCCTTTAATAATTTAAAATTATCAACACCATGAATTAAACTGACAAATTCAGCCATATATTTTACTTTATTTCGCTGAACATGACCAATCATATGCCATTCAATATCTTTAGGCATTTCTTCATGTTTTTCAGCCATTTCTTGGATTTTATTTTCTCCAAAAATACGTTGTCCAGCATTGTACGCTTCCATTAAATCGCTAACAGGTTTGGTTTTAGAAACTGCTACTAACGTAACGTGTTCTGGTAATATTGATTTTATATGGTTCAGATTTTCTTTTATATTCATTGTTGTTTGTTAAGTCGTTTGTTGTTTAGTAGTGCCTTGAAACCCTAATAGCTAAACAAATAAACATTTTTATGCAAAGCGTTAAAATTCGTAAATTGTTATCCCGCTTCTTAATTTTGGTAAAATATATGTGCTCTTTGGGGGCATCTTTAAACCCTCATCTGCTATATGCTTTATTTGCTTAATGGTAGCAGCACACATGCCAAAACCTACTTTAAATTCCCCACTATCAACACCACTTTTAATAGTAATCATTTCATGTCTCCCATTTACATATTCAATGCGATTGTCGTCTCGTAAATCGTTAATGCCTAAAATGGGTTGTAGTATCGTTTTGTAAAGCAAATACGCATCTAGCGTATCTAACGAAGTGTCAAAATCATAATTGGTTTTTCTTAAATATAGTGAGTAAAATTCACCATCTAAATACATGCTAAAGTGATGTGGTTTGGATGGGCTATAGGGCACGATTCCTCTATTTTCAATACGATATAAATGATCTAAACGAATTAAAAACTCTTCTTTGCTTAAACCATTCAAATCTTTTATTAAACGGTTAAATTCATGAATTACTAAATCGGATTCTGGTATGAGATACGACATAAAAAAGTTGTAAGCTTCACTACCTTGATGATTGATGTTTTTAGCTTTTTCATCTTTATATAATAAGTAAGATGAAGCTGATCTATGATGTCCATCTGCAATATAAATGGTTTCCATTTTATCAAACTCATCTTGAATTACTACAATATCATCTTCATTATCTATTTTCCACAAATAATGTGTGTCTCTGTAAGTCATTGTAAACTCAAACTCTGCATGATTTTTTTGAGTGGCTTTTATAATTGATGAAATTACATTATTATCTGGATAGGTAAGGAGCACAGGTTCTGCGTTAAAACCTACTGTTTGCAAATAGGTTTTAAATGTTTGTTCTCGTTTTGCTAGTGTATCTTCATGTTTTTTTATAACATCTTTTTCATAATCCTCCGCACTAGTTGCTGCAATAATTCCATTGAATTCTTGACCATGTCTATTTACTATTTTATAGACATAAAACGATGGCTTTTCATCTTGAATAAAAATGCCATCTTCTTTAAATTCTAAATACCGGTTTCTAACTAATTTATAGCGTTCCTCGCCAGTAATAACTTGGTCGTATTTATAGCCAGGATTTACAATATGAAGAAAACTATATGGGTTATAATCCATTCTAGAGTCTCGCTCGTTAACTGTGTAACTTTGGTAGGGACGTGCAGCTACCAAACCAACAATAGCTCTAGTTGGACGTACCGCTTTAAATGGTTTTATTTTTGCCATGATTTATTCGAAACTGTCATTACGAGGAGTTTTTACGACGTGGTAATCTGTTTATTAAAAAAGAGATTGCCACATCACACAAAAAAGTGTGATTCGCAATGACGTTTTTAATTTACTTTATAAACTGTTTAGCCACTTTTTCAGCCTTTCTGCTCTCTGAATAATCATAAAAGCCTTCACCAGATTTTACACCTAATTTGCCAGCACGAACCATATTTACTAATAACGGACATGGTGCATATTTAGGGTTTTTAAAGCCTTCGTACATTACATTTAGAATAGAAAGACATACGTCTAAGCCTATAAAATCTGCTAATTGTAATGGTCCCATGGGATGTGCCATTCCAAGCTTCATAACCGTATCAATTTCTTCAACGCCTGCTACGCCATTGTATAAGGTTTCAATAGATTCATTTAGCATAGGCATTAATATTCTGTTGGCAACAAAACCAGGATAATCGTTTACTTCGGTTGGGGTTTTACCAAGTTTACGACTCATTTCCATAATAGTATTTGTTACTTCATCACTCGTATTATAACCACGAATAATTTCAACCAATTTCATGATGGGAACGGGGTTCATAAAATGCATCCCGATAACCATTTCTGGTCGAGAGGTTACCGCCGCAATTTGCGTTATAGAAATTGAAGATGTGTTTGTTGCAAGAATAGTATCATCTGGACAAGCTTCATCTAATTGTTTGAAAACTTTTAGTTTTAAATCTATATTTTCGGTAGCAGCTTCAACAACAAGACTAGCATATTCAACACCTTCGGTTATACTCGTAAAGGTTGTAATATTTGCTAAAGTTTCGTTTTTATCGGTTTCCGTTATTTTTTCTTTAGCAACCATTCTATCTAAATTTTTAGAAATGGTCTCCATGCCTTTTTTCAAGGAAGCTTCACTAATATCTATGAGTTGAACTTTAAACCCGCTTTGAGCAAAAGTATGTGCAATACCATTTCCCATGGTTCCAGCACCAATTACAGCGATATTTTTCATTTGAAATTTTATTTAAAACAATTAATTATCTGTGTTGCCACACGTAAAGCTTCAGTGCCATCATGTAGTGTTACAACTGGTGTTGTATTGTTGTTAATAGCATCTGCAAAGGTTTCTAATTCATCAAGAATAGCGTTGTTGATTGAAATTTCTGGATTATCAAAATAGATTTGCTTTTTTATACCTTCAGCATTTTGAAGAATCATATCGAAATCTCCAGGGTTTTCTGGAGCATCTTTCATTTTAACAACTTCACATTTTTTTTCTAAAAAATCTACAGAGATGTAGGCGTCTTTTTGAAAAAAACGTGTTTTACGCATACTTTTTAAAGAGATTCTACTCGCTGTTAAATTGGCAACACAGCCGTTTTCAAATTCTATCCGAGCGTTGGCAATATCTGGAGTATCGCTAATAACCGAAACACCACTTGCAGAAATATGTTTTACTTTCGATTTTACAACACTTAAAATAATATCGATATCGTGAATCATTAAATCTAGCACAACGGGAACATCGGTTCCACGCGGATTAAATTCTGCTAATCGATGTGTTTCAATAAACATAGGTGATTTAATATCTTTTTTTACTGCTATAAAAGCAGGATTAAAACGCTCTACATGACCCACTTGTCCGCGAATATCATGTTGTGCTAAAAGCTCTCTAATATGTTCTGCTTCTTCAACGGTATTAGTAATTGGTTTTTCAATAAAAATGTGTTTGCCTTTGGCAATAGCTTGTTTTGCACAATCGTAATGCGATAATGTGGGTGTAACAATATCTATCATATCAACAGCATCTATAAGTGTTTCGATAGAATCAAAAAATTTATAACCAAATTCATCTTCTACTCTTTTTCCATTATCTGCATCTGCATCATAAAAACCAATAAGGTTATATTTATCAGATTGATTAAGAAGTCTTAAATGAATTTTTCCAAGATGACCAGCACCAAGTACACCAGCTTTTAGCATATTTTTACGTTTTCAACAAAAATAAGATATTTAATACATGAATTTGATTATTTGCAGCTAATTTTTTGCTTTATTGATACTTAAAAGAAATTATGATTAAAATGATTTTAGCTTAAAAATGTTTACTAATTTTAGCTTTGAAAATAACTCAACCATTGAAAGATACATTTAAACACAAAGGACTACGACAACAATTAGTTAACGTTTTAAAAAACAAAGGTATAACCAATGAAGCGGTTTTAAAGGCCATTGGAAACATACCAAGACATTTGTTTATGGATTCTGGTTTTTTAGATCATGCTTACCAAGATAAAGCGTTTCCTATTGCTGCAGATCAGACGATATCGCAACCTTATACTGTGGCTTTTCAATCGGAATTATTAGAAGTAAAAAAAGGCGCTAAGGTTTTAGAAATTGGTACAGGTAGTGGTTATCAAACTGCTGTTTTATGCGAATTAGGAGCAAAAGTTTTTAGTATTGAACGCCAACAAGAACTGTTTAAAAAAACGAATAAGTTTTTACCCAAATTAGGCTATCGTGCTAAAAAACTCATTTTTGGCGATGGTTATAAAGGTCTAATTGAAGAAGCGCCATTTGATAGTATTATTGTTACTGCAGGCGCACCGTTTGTGCCAAAACCATTATTAAGCCAGTTAAAAATAGGAGGAAGGCTTGTTATTCCTGTGGGCGATGATGTGCAAATTATGACCCTTTTTATAAGAAAAGGAAAAAAAGAATTTGAACAAGAAGAATTTGGCGAGTTTCGATTTGTGCCACTTTTGGAGGATAAGAATTAGGATAAGTTAATTTTGATTTATTGAAACAAAACATATCTAGGAGGGACAAGTCCATTTAATCTCATATAAACGAGCATTTGTCCCCTGTGGTGAGTTATATGGTCTGCAAGTAATAAGAATATTTGTCGTTTCGTTCTATTCAACCCGAAATAGTCTAGCTCATCATCAAGTTGAGTTGTATCAAATTCTTTAATTAAGGTTATTGTCTCATCAAATGTCTTATCAATAATTGAAATCATTTCTTCCTTAGATTTATTGGCAACCTTAAAAATTGCATCAGTTTTCCAATCTCTAGATTCTCGACCACCTAATAATGACTGACTATGCCAATCTACAGCATATCCTATATGCATTAAATTTTCAGCAAAGGACAGTGATTCTGGAGATGCTTTAAAGTTATATTTGTTCTCTGGCATTGTTTCTGCCACAAGTATTAAGTACTTATGAGAATTTACCAATCGTTCTAAATAGTCTTTAATAAAATTGTTTTGTTGAGCAAATACAGGTAAAGTAACAGAGCTAAATAGCATTATGGTTAATAGAATATGTACTTGCTTCATAGCATCATAAATTTCGTTTATATATTTTAATTCCCTAAGGACGTATTGAAACTTTCAACACCACCAACAACAGGCAACGTCAAACTAGTTCCATCCAAATCAACTGTCAACTCCGTTCCTGGTTTTGGGTGCAAAGTAAATTCTTGGTCGCTAGAAAAAATCATTAAACCAATTTGTTGTCCTGCTTTAATAACTTGATCGTCGGGTTGTAAATTAAAGGTAAGCTCGTAAAATTTACCAGGTTTTAAAGGTTTACTTTCTGTTAGAGATTTATAGTTTTGAGGATCTGCCCAACCACGTGTAATAATATTATCGGTAATTTTCACTTTACCTTCATTCCATGGTAGCGAAACTAACCAAATCGATAAATTTGCTGCAGGTTTACTACTTGCTAATTTAATAGTGGTTTCTGGTACGCCAGAAATATGCAAATCTTCTTTTAGTATAGGCGTTACATATAATAATCTGTTTTTTGAATTGTTTGATTTTGCTAAATCTGTACCCGAAAAATTATAATCATCAACTAATGTTTCCTTGCCTTGCTTTTTTTGTTTTTCAATAGATAATTTTCCAGCAGAATTTAAATATAAAGTAACAGGAGAAGCATCTGGGTTTGGATACTCTTTGTACGCAGTTGGTTGGTCCGTTTTATCATTTTCTCTAACAATCCAAGCTTTAGCATCGTTTTCTACACCGTTTTCAATACCATGTAAATAACGTGTAAACCAACGATTCATCATTGTAATTGGTGGCGGACCACCATGACCAAATTGGTGATAGTATATTTGCGATGGGATACCCATTTCTCTCGCTTTTTTATATATTCTATAACTGTGCTCTGGCATAACATTCCAATCATTAAATCCATGCGACATTAATAACGCCGCTTTCATTGGAGCCATATGGTTTAAATAATCGCGTCCAGCCCAAAAATTGTTATAATCACCAGTAATCCTGTCCATACCATTCTTCATTTCGGTATCACGAATTACTTCATTGCTGTATGCTCTTTTATTTTTATATGCTTTAGGAATTTTAGCATCATTAATTTTTGTATTGCTATTTGGAATAATAGGTTCTTCACCACCACTATGAATAAAATCGTATAACACATCAATATCTTCACCTAAGTAACCACCTGGAGAGCGTACCAATCCGTTAGAACGGTAATAATGATAATAAGAGGTGTTGGGTGCTATAGGAATAATAGCCTCAAGACCATCAACGCCTGTGGTTGCAGCAGCTAACGGAATAGTTCCGTTGTACGACGTTCCAGTCATTCCAACTTTTCCAGTACTCCAAAACGCTTCAACAGTTTTATTTCCATAAGGTTCAGTATAGCCTTTAGCTCGTCCACATAACCAGTCGATTACCGATTTAGGTGCTAAGGATTCGTTTTGACCACCAACAGTAGGTGAACCTTGAGATAATCCAGTTCCAGGTGAGGACGAATGCACTACAATATAACCTCTTGGTATCCATTTTTTAATATGCGAATTAGATATGATTGGTCTTTTTCCAACACGCTTTACTTCAGGGTGAATTGGTCCTTTTACTTGTTCTCCAAGTTCATGTTTTACATTCCAAAATAACTCATTTCCACCTTGTGCTACACCAGCAAAATAAGGGCTAGACACATAAATTACAGGAAGTTTTAAGCTTTCAGTATCGGTTTGAAATGGTCTAGTTACAGATACATGCATGCGGTCTAATTTACCATCGCCATCGGTATCGAATTCGGTTTCAACAAATAAATCATGTCGTATCCATTTATCTGGTGTATTAAATGCTTCAACTATTTGCGCTTCTCCATCTTTAAAAATAGGCATTGCTTTTTCTTGAGCAAAGGCAGAAAGAAAGGATATTGTAAAAATGAAGAAAGAAAAAAGAGTAGTATTTAATTTGTAAGGCTTTTTCATAAATTTTATTGTTTTGGAAGATGTTTTTTAGGAATAGGGTTTTCTTTAGTTTCTTGAGTCCAGTAAATGTTTATAACCCACCAACGATTACCATCATATAATAATTGAATACTATTAATACCTCGCATAAAAGGTTTTTTATCTGATGCGCTATGAAAAGACTCATACGTGCTAAATACTTGGGTTATATTTCCGAAAGTATTTGTTTTTCTATGAATTTCTTTTTCAAAAAAGCCATTATCAATCAACCATTGCCCAGAATTTTTTATATAATCATCAGGTGTCATATAACGCACTTGATACTCTCCATTTTTGTCTTTTCCTGAGGGAATTAACTTTGCTTCAGGTTTAAATAAGTATTTAAAAAGTTCCCAATCTCTTGCTTCACCTTTTTCACCTGAAATAACAGCGTAAAGTGCTTTAATGGTACTATCTAGTGTTTGTACTTTCTTATAATAATCTTTAGCTTTTTCTGTGCTCTCTTGCGCGCTTATTGAAAACGTTAATAAGCAGGTAAATATTAGTATAACAAGTTTTTTCATGCTGAAAAGTTTTTTGATTTTTTAGAACTGCAAAGTAGAAATTTAGTAATAGTTGGAACGTTAAGGCTTTCTTAAATTATTTATATGCCTTTTTAATTCTATCCAAATCGCGTTTATTATCACGGTCTTTTATTGTTTCTCGTTTGTCGAAAAGTTTTTTTCCTTTTGCTAAGGCAATATCTAATTTGGCATAGCCTTTTTCGTTAATAAACAAACGTAACGGAATAATAGTTAATCCTGTATTTTGAACTTCTTTATTAAGCTTTTTTAATTCCTTTTTATTTAAAAGCAATTTTCTTTCAGCTTTTGGTCTGTGGTTGTAATAATTACCAAAAGCGTATTCTTGAATGGTCATATTAATTACAAAAAGCTCACCGTTTTCGTTAAACTCACAAAAGCTTTCAGCAATGGATGCTTTACTACTTCTAATGGATTTAATTTCGGTTCCAGTTAACACAATTCCAGCAGTATACTTATCTAAAATTTCATATAGAAAGCGTGCTTTTTTATTCTGTATGTTAATGTTTTTTTGCATGGAGCACAAAGCTACACGATTTTACTTAAAAGTTAAAGATTAATTAATACAATATAAATTAAAATAATTACAAGTACTTTAGTTGCTTTAATGATGATTTTTTTTGAATGAAGAAACTATTTTCTGTTTTTACTATTGTGCTAATTACAATGTCTTGCAGCAGTGTAAAGACCTATAACCAGCAAATTGCATCGTTACATACGGTTGAAGATTTACAAAACGATGTTGATAAACTATACAAACAACTTAAAAAACATCACCCAAAACTATATCAATACACACCAAAAAATATTTTAGATTTTGAGTTTGATAGTTTAAAAAAAGCCATAAAACAGCCTATGAATTCGCGAGAATTTTACAAAAAACTAGCACCTGTTGTTACAAATGTAAGACAAGGACATGTTTCGGTAGGTTCAGCAAATAAGAGATTTACCAGAAAAGAAAGAAAACTATTAAAAAAGAAAAAATTTGAGTTTTACGATTTAGATTTCGAATACTTAAATAACAAGCTTTGGGTAAAAAATACCCGAGGAAAAGATTCTACACTTGTTGGTAACGAAGTTGTTAAAATTGAAGATGATTTAGCGATTAATTTAGTTGAAAAATATAAAACACAGTTTGCTTCTGATGGATACAATACAACACTGCACAATCGATTTGTTGGCAAAAATTTTAAAACATTTTATTATAGAAATAATGGATTTGTAGATAGTTTAAAAGTGACACTTAAAAGTGAAGACTCAACCTTTATAAAAACATTTAAACGATTGGAAAAGGAAGACAAAGAGAATAAAACAGAATCTGATTCCACTAAAGTTGAAAAACCTAAAAAGTTAAGTAAAACAGAAAAAAAAATTAATCGCTTAAAGGCAAAACAGAAAAAGAAGTACAACAATAAACATGGTTATATTTCAAGTAGGAAGCAATATACTAGAAATTTAAGCTTTATTGGTAAAGATAGCACCATTGCTCTGATGAAAATTAGAGGTTTTAGTAATGGTTCTTATAAAGCATTTTATAAGGAAAGTTTTGCAAAATTAGATTCTGCGAAAACCAAGTATTTTATTTTAGATTTAAGGGATAATGGTGGCGGACGTATTTCTGAGATTGATAATTTATACTCGTATTTAACTAATGAAAATTATCAGTTTATTACAGAAAGTGAAGTGAATAGTAGAATCCCTTTTATGAAGTTTGTAATGAGCAATACATCATCAGCCAGCCTTAAAATTGTTGGTGGTTTATTATCGCCGATTATTATAACTCACAATTTATTAAAGACTAAGAAAAAGGATGGAAAATTGTATTACAGATTCAATAAATTTTCGAAAGTAAAAGCGCCAAACCCATTGCATTTTAAAGGCGATATTTATGTGCTGATTAATGGGAATTCATTTTCAGCATCTTCAGTTTTATCAACGCATCTTCAAGCCAATAAACGCGCTATTTTTGTTGGAGAAGAAACTGGGGGTGCATATAATGGTACGGTTGCAGGAATTTATAAACTATACCAATTACCAACATCTAAACTTAAAGTTAGAATGGGTTTAATGCAAATTGAAGCACCACAAAAGCAAAACCCAGATGGATATGGTGTAAAACCAGATGTAAAAATAACGCCAACAATTGAAGATAGAAAGTTGAATATTGATACTGAATTAGAGTGGATTTTGAATGATATTGAAAAGACTGATAATTAATATTCTTTCTTTAACAAAAATTGTACTTTTGCAATCATTAATTTAAGATAATAAAATTAAAATATGAATTCTTACGATGTAGCCGTTATAGGTTCTGGCCCTGGAGGATATGTTGCAGCAATACGTTGTGCACAATTAGGGATGAAAACAGCAATAATTGAAAAATATTCGACATTAGGTGGTACGTGTTTAAATGTGGGATGTATACCAAGTAAAGCGCTATTAGATTCGTCTCACCACTACGAAGATGCTGTTAAACATTTTGAAGAACACGGTATTGAAATCCCTGGCGATATAAAAGTAAATTTAGAGAAAATGATTGCACGTAAGCAATCAGTTGTAGATCAAACTACTGGTGGTATCGATTTTTTAATGAAGAAAAATAAGATTGATGTTTATGAAGGTTTAGGTGCTTTTAAAGATGCTACTCATATTACAATTTCAGGAAAAGAAACTACTGAAATTGAAGCCAAAAACACGATTATTGCTACAGGAAGTAAACCATCAAATTTACCGTTTATCAATATAGATAAAGAGCGTGTTATTACATCAACCGAAGCTTTAAAACTTAAAGAAATACCAAAGCATTTAATCGTAATTGGTGGAGGTGTTATTGGTTTAGAACTTGGTCAAGTATATAAAAGATTAGGTTCAGAAGTTACTGTTGTAGAGTATATGGATCGTATTATTCCAACAATGGATACTGGTTTGTCTAAAGAGCTTAATAAGGTATTCAAAAAGGCCAAATTTAAAATGAATGTTTCTCACAAAGTGAAATCTGTTGAAAGAAAAGGTGATGAAGTTATAGTGAAAGCAGATAATAAAAAGGGAGAAGAAGTAGAAATTAAAGGTGATTATTGTTTAGTATCTGTTGGTCGTCGCCCCTATACAGATGGCTTAAATGTTGAGGCAGCAGGAGTGAAAATTAATGAAAGAGGTCAGGTTGAAGTCAATGAACATTTACAAACTTCGGCTTCAAATATTTATGCAATTGGCGATGTTATAAAAGGCGCTATGTTAGCACATAAAGCAGAAGAAGAAGGCGTATTTGTTGCAGAAACTTTAGCGGGACAAAAACCACATATCGATTATAATTTAATTCCAGGCGTGGTTTACACATGGCCAGAAGTTGCCGCAGTTGGTAAAACCGAAGAAGATTTAAAAGAAGCTGGAGTAGAGTACAAAGTTGGTCAATTCCCAATGCGTGCTTTAGGTAGAAGTAGAGCAAGTATGGATTTAGATGGCTTTGTAAAAATTCTAGCAGACAAAAAAACAGATGAAATTTTAGGCGTACATATGGTTGGTGCTCGCGCTGCTGATATGATTGCAGAAGCAGTTGTAGCTATGGAATACAGAGCGAGTGCAGAGGATGTGTCTCGTATGTCTCATGCGCATCCAACATTTACTGAAGCTATTAAAGAAGCAGCTTTAGCGGCCACTGAAGACAGAGCATTACACATTTAGATTATGATCATAGAACCAAAAACAAGAGGGTTTATTTGTTTAACATCCCATCCAAAAGGTTGTGAGCAAAACATATTAAACCAAATAGAATATGTAAAAGAACGACCAGTTAAAAATGGTCCTAAAAAAGTGCTAGTCATTGGTGCTTCTACAGGATTTGGTTTAGCATCCAGAATTACTGCGGCTTACGGGTCTAACGCAGCAACCATTGGGGCATTTTTTGAAAAACCACCAACTGAAGGTCGTCCAGCATCTCCTGGTTGGTACAACAGTGCTGCCTTTGAGGCTCAAGCACATAAAGATGGTTTATACGCTAAAAGTATAAATGGTGATGCGTTTTCTAACGAAATAAAAGCTCAAACTATCGATTTAATTAAAGCCGATTTAGGTGAAATCGATTTGTTAATATATAGTTTAGCATCTCCAGTGCGTACACATCCAGATACTGGAGAGCGTTTTAAATCGGTGTTAAAGCCAATTGGAAGCACATTTACCGATAATACAGTAGATTTTCATACAGGTGAAGTTAAAGAAATTTCAATCGCACCATGTACTGAAGACGATATCAAGAATACCGTTAATGTAATGGGTGGTGAAGATTGGCAAATGTGGATTGATGAATTAAAGTCTGCTGGTGTTTTATCAAAAAAATTTAAAACGGTTGCGTATTCTTATATTGGTCCGTCGTTAACCGAAGCTGTTTATAGAAAAGGAACCATTGGTCGTGCAAAAGATCATTTAGAAGCTACAGCTTTTAAAATTACCGATACTTTAAAAGATGTTAATGGTAAAGCCTATGTATCTGTAAATAAAGCGCTAGTAACGCAAGCGAGTTCAGCAATTCCCGTAATTCCGTTGTATATTTCATTGTTATATAAAGTAATGAAAGAAAAAGGTATTCATGAAGGTTGTATTGAGCAAATTGAACGTTTGTTTAATGCCCGTTTATACGCTGAAAATTTAGAACTAGACGAAGCTGGTAGAATTCGAATTGACGATTGGGAAATGCGTGAAGATGTACAAGCTAAAGTTTTAGAACTTTGGAAACAAGCCACTACCGAAACTTTACCAGAAATAGGAGATTTAAAAGGTTACGAAACTGATTTTTATAATCTTTTTGGTTTTAAAGTAGAAGGTGTAGATTATGATGAAGATGTAAATGAAATAGTTTCAATTCCAGGTTTACAATAATAAATATTATAATTTTAGATAAAAAAAGCGACACATTAGTCGCTTTTTTTTATATTCAATTTTTAAGTGTTTATTTTTTAAAAATAATTGTGACTTATTAAAATTACCTGTGTCTTAACTCATAATAACTAAAATAGCTGTAAGCTACATTTGAAAACCCTAGACAATATTAATAAGCTACCTGATGAAGATTTGGTAAAAGCAATTGTTAAAACCAATAACACATTGCTTTTCGAGATACTCTACGATAGGTATGCTACATTGGTATATAATAAATGTTTTGGTTTTGCAAAAGATGCTGATGAAGCTAAAGATTTAACACAAGATATATTTTTAAAACTCTTTGTTAAGTTGGCTAGTTTTAAAGGAAAATCGAAATTTTCAACATGGTTATATGCCTTTACATATAATCACTGTGTAAATTATGTAACCAGAAATACAGCTAAAAAATTTGAAAAGCAGTCAGTAGATTATAAAGATATTGAAAACCTTTCGTATAATGAAGAAGATGATACCAGTTTTCTGGATATGAAGGTGGACAAATTAAAAATAGCCTTAGAACTCATTTCTCCAGAAGAGAAAATGATTTTATTGTTAAAATACCAAGACCATCTTTCTATAAGAGATATTGAAAGTGTTTTAGGAATTGGAGAAAGTGCTGTTAAAATGAGAATTAAACGCGCTAAAGACAAACTAAAAACCGTATATACTAATAACCTTAAATAATGGAGAATCCGTTTAAGCATATAAACCAGCCTCTTAAAGAAGTTCCGCAAGAACTTAAAGCTAAGGTTATGAGCGATATTGCCACGGCTAAGTTGCTAATGGATTTAGCGAGCTTATTCTCTGTAGATGTGGCAAAAATTGTAGAACAGACCATAAAAAAAAGAAAAGATAACCCTAACGAAAACAATAAATAATCATGGAAAAAATAACGGCATGGAATGAAGGTGTTATGGATTCATTATCAGCTATATCAAACGAAGTGGCTGGAGTAATCCCAAATATTCTTGGTGCTATTGTTATAGTAATTATAGGTTGGTTACTTACTAAACTTATAGTTGGCATAGTACGAAAAGCGTTAAAGCTTGCAAAGGCAGACAAGTTAGATGATAAAATAAATGAAATTGAAATATTTGAAGGCAAAAAACTAAACTTCAACATCATTAAAATTATCACCAAGTTTGTAAAATGGATTATGTATATCATGCTGCTTATTGTAGTTACAGACATCCTTAATCTTACTATGGTATCAGAGGAAATAAAAAATTTCCTTGGGTATTTGCCTAAATTATTCTCAGCTTTAATAGTATTTACTATTGGTTTATTACTAGCTAATTTCGTTAAAAAAGCTATCAAATCATTCTTTGAATCGATGGATTTATCAGGTTCAAAAATGATTAGTCAAATTGTATTTTTTTTATTACTCACGTTCATTTCAATAACAGCTTTAAATCAAGCGGGTGTTGATACCGAAATCATTACAAGCAACATTACCATGATTTTAGCGGCCTTTTTATTAGCCTTTGCTTTAGCCTTCGGATTTGGTGCTCAAAAAGTAGTGGGCGATTTATTAAGAACATTTTATGCCAGAAAAACATACGAAATAGGGCAAGTTATCGAGTTTAATAACGTTAAAGGTGAAGTAGAAACAGTTAATAATATATCGGTCACACTAAAAACAGAACAAGGCAAAATTGTTGTGCCTATTAAAGATATTGTAGAGAGCCAAGTTAAAATACAGGGTTAATTTTAAGTTAGGGTTAAAATTTGGTTGGTTACGTCCTGTGTATTAAGCAACTCTCTACATGTTATATCCCTTTTCATTTTCTGATAATATCAGGGTGGAAAGGGATTTTTTTGTTTAAAATGTATCTAATAATTGCAAAACTTTACTCTTATAACTTCGGCTTATAGGAAGTGACTTTTTCAAAATAATTACCTGTTCTTTTGTAAATGAAGTGATGTGTTCAATAGAAATTATATAGGATCTATGAATTCTTATAAATAATTTTTTTGGAAGTTTTGCTTCTATGGCACTAATAGTTTCACGAGTAACAATAGTTTTATTAGTTAGATTAATTTTAATATAATCGCTATAGCTTTCAATATAAATAATGTCCTTAAAATCTATTTTTACCATGGTTCGGTCAGATCGAACAAAAATAAAATCAGTATTCTCACCAATAGTATTAATTTCATTCTTTGGACTACTATAAACTCCAAAATAAGTGTTTACAGCTTTAAGTAAACGTTCAAATGAAATCGGTTTTAATAAATAGTCTACGGCTTGCAGTTCAAAACCTTCAACAGCATAATCACGATAAGCAGTTGTAAAAATAATTTTGATATCTTTATTGATAGATTTTACAAAAGAGATACCTGATATTTCAGGCATATTTATATCTAAAAAAACCAAATCAATTTTATGTTTATTAATATATTTAAAAGCCTCCATAGCATTACTACAGCTAGCAACTATATTAATATTACTAATTTTTGAAAGATGAATACCGATGATTTCTCTCGCTATAAACTCATCATCAACAATAATACATGATATATCGTTACTTTTTTGCAATTACTTACTATTTAAATTAAGAGTTACTTTAAAATCACCTTTACTATCACCAATATTTAAGCCGTAATTATCTTTATACAATAAATCTAGTCTTTTCTTAATATTTTCTAAACCAATGCCATTACTAGTTTGGTTGCTTTTTTTAAAGCTATTTTCAATTTTAAAACAAACATTTTCATTATCACAATTTAAGTCAATTTTTATATCTAAAACGCCATTTTTAATACTGCCGTGCTTAAAACTATTTTCAATAAAAGGTAAGAGTAGCATAGGAGCAATTTTAGTGGTTTCAGGAATGTTATTATAATTGAAAGTAACTTTAAGTGTATTATTAAATCGCATTTTCTCTAACTCAATATAATCTTTAATATGATTAATTTCTGTAACTAAAAGCACAAAGGGTTTGTCTATTTGATAAAGTAAATAATCTAATAAATTGGAGAGTTTTAATATCATTTCAGGGGTTTCATCAGCTTTCTTTAAAGCAAAACCATACAATGTATTAAGCGTGTTAAATAAAAAATGCGGATGAATTTGCATTTTTAGATAATTCAATTCTTGCTCCTTTAGTTTAAGTTGTGTTTCTAATATTTTGGTTTCTAGTTTTTTTGTTTCTTCGGTGTGTTTCAAATTCAGCTTCACTAATTTAAAAGAACTCACAATAATAACCACTAAATAAACCGCAATAGCTACAAACAGTATATTTTTTGTTACGGGATTCATAGCGTTATATTCAAAATTAGCAAGATATATAAAGCTGAAAAAGATAGAAACCATGATTAAATATCCAGAGATAATTAAAGTATAAAAACTATACAAACCAAAAAGTAAATAGCGTTTGGTTATTAAATACTCGGGAATTAATTTATATATGGAAACATAAGTTGTAGCTATAGTAATTGGCATTAAAAAAAGTGAAAAAGAAAGTGTGTCTTTAAAGTTTTTGCTTTCAGCACCAAAGAAATAGGTAAAAAAAAGCAGTACTGCTAACCAAAATATAGAATGTAGAAGTAGTTTGCATAAAAGCTTTAAAATATATTTATTTTTTATCATGCTTTAATAATAGTGTTACAATAATAGTATATTTTTATGCTGAATTAATGTTTTGTAGACGAATAACGGATTTAGTAAGGGTTTTGGCAATCGGTTATATCCATCACTAATTTGGTTATTCGTCGTATTTAAAATTTTTGATAAATAATCTAGACTAAGTTTGGAGGACATTAATCAAAAAACAATCAGTTATGTGTGTATTATTAGTTTCAACATTACCAAAAGTATTAGTAGCTTCAAACCCTTTTGTTGATAGGTTTAATGAAGGTGGACCATTTTTTATGTCATTAATATTAATATGCTTATTGCTTTCTATTATTCTTTTAGTAAAAGGGTTTTTAAGTCTTAAAAAGGATATTTTAATTTCTAAAAAAATGCTTTGTTTGGTTATAGATAGTAGCCTTCTAGGGTTAGTTTTAGGTTTTTTAGGTTCAGTCATTGGGTTAATTACTGCTTTTGACTCTGTTGAAGCACTTGGAAACCCTGATCCTGCAATTTTTGCTGGCGGACTTAAAGTTTCTTTATTAACTGCAACGTTTGGACTTTTTACTTTTGTTGTCTCTAGAATTGGTATTTTGGTTTTAAGAGGAATGCAAAAGGAGTAATTTCGTTGTGTAAAATTATATCATTAAAATGCCTTTTCATTCATTTGGAAGGCATTTTTTAATTAACTGCTACTGAATACTGTAACTATTTTTTCTTATTCCGTTTGTTATAATTTTTATCGCCACGAGTTTTTGGCTTTTTATACTTAGCAGCAATTTTGAATTTATACGAACCGCCTAAATTCTCTTTAGAGTTCTTTTCAGATTTTTCGTGGAATGCTGGTCCAGGAGCATCTTCGTCTCTGCGTTTATTAGGATTGTTACGTTCTTTTATTTGCGGACGTTCCTCTTCAATAAGTTCGGTAGAGATTTCTACAGCATCAGGAATTTCTATCAATGGAATTTTCATTTGCATTAAATTCTCAATATTTTCAATAGCTTCCTGTTCTTTTTCAGTAGAAAAAACAAGCGCTTCGCCTTTACGTTCTGCACGACCTGTTCTACCAATTCTGTGCATATAATTTTCAGGAAAATCTGGTGTATCAAAATTAATAACATGGGATACATTATCAATATCTAAACCACGAGCCATAACATCGGTAGTAACTAAAATACGATTCTCACCAGCTCTAAATTGCTCAATACTTCGCAGTCTGTAATTTTGTGTTTTGTTGGAATGAATCACACAAAGTTCCTCATGGAAAGTTTCGTCTAACTTTTCAAACAAACGATCTGCCATCTTTTTATAAGCGACAAAAATTAAAACTTTATTAAAAGTTTCAGTGTCATTCAATAAGTGAACTAATAGATTCACTTTAGTATAAAAATTAGGAACATTAAATCGAGATTGCAAAATGTTTTCTAAAGGTGTACCAGAAACAGCAATGGAAACACGTTCTGGGCTTTTAAAGAAATCGTTAATTAGCGCATCAACATCTTGTGTCATAGTTGCTGAAAACATGATGTTTTGTCGTTTTTCTGGAAGAATATCAAAAATATTAATCAGCTGATGTCTAAAACCTAAATCAAGCATCACATCCACTTCATCAATCACTAATTTCTGAATTGATTTCAGTTGTAAAACTCTGCTTAAAGCCAAATCGTATAAACGCCCAGGCGTAGCTACTAAAATATCTATACCTTCTGCAATAGCCTGTTTTTGGGTATTGATATTGGTGCCACCGTAAACACCTAAAACACGATTGTTAATGTATTTAGAAAGCTTTCCAATTTCATCAACCACTTGCACAACTAGCTCTCGAGTGGGTACTAAAATCAGAATTCTGGGATTCTCTTGTGTCGAAAATTTTAGGTTTTTAAGAATAGGAAGCATGTAACCAAAGGTTTTTCCTGTACCTGTTTGCGCAATACCAACCATATCTTTTCCAGAGGCAACTACATTAAAGGCTTCTGCTTGAATTGGTGTTGGTATAGTAAACCCTAAATCGTTTAAAGCATTGTATAAAGGCGTGTTTAAGTTTAAATCTGAAAATGTCACAATCTTGTTTTAGACTGCAAATTTACCATTAATTTGTTAGACTAAATGATTATTATGTATTTCGATAGTATAACTAGCTTCGAAAGTGTTTTTTGGTTGAAGCGTTATAATACCTTCTTTTGTTTTAAAGTTTTGATTGGTAGTTTCACTATCGGCAACACCCAGCCAAGGTTCAATACAAACATAATCGCCTTCGGGTTTTGCCCAAATACCTAAATAAGAGAAATCATTATAACTAACCGAAAGAATATCGCCGTTTAACTTGCTTTTTAAAGTCACTTTTTTAGATTTTAAATCTTTAAAGACTAAGGCATCTCTATTAAACAAATCGTGAGTTAATTTGATAGTGTTTGAATTATTAAAAACAGCTTCAGTTTTTGAAGAAATTAAACCATTACCGATGTTTACTAAATGCGTTTCAGCTTTTTCAGAGTGTTCAAACTCTAAATAATAATCGTCGTATTCTTCATTTTTAAACACAGGACATTTAAAAGCGGGATGTCCGCCAACAGAGAAATACATGGTTTTATCATCACAATTTTTAATGCGATGAATCACTTCAATTTTATTATCTACAAGTAAATAAGTGATGTAAAATGCAAACTTAAACGGATAGTTTTTAAGAGATTCATTATCATAAGACAATGCAAAAGTCAAACTGTTTTCGGTTTGTTCGTGTAGCTTTATGTTTTTGTTTTGCCTTATAAAACCATGCTTTGGAAGGTTATATTCTTTATTTTCAAAGAGATAGGTGTCGTCTTTTAATGCACCAATAACAGGAAATAGATTTGGAGCGTAATTATCCCAAATATTTGGGTTGGCGTCCCACATAAATTGGGTTTTGTTTTGTGTTGAAGATATGTCGCAAAGTTCTGCTCCAATATTTTTTACAGCTATTTTTAGTTTGTTATTTTCTAGTTCGAACATTTAAAATGTGTTTAAAGGAATTCATTTACAAAACTCTTAATTTTTTAAGTATTCTGAGTAACTTTACCGCATAAACTTTTTTATTGTTGAGAACAACCTTTTTTCATAAAACAAAATCATCTAAGATTTTTAAAAACCAAATATTGGCTTGGGCACAAAAATTTGATGATGTAGTTTGGTTAGATTCTAATAACTACGAACAAAACCATTCTAATTACGATGCGGTTTTAGCGGTTGATGCTTTTACATGTATTCAAACCGATTTCTTTAATGGTTTTGAAAAGCTGAAAGAATACCAAACTACTGTAAACGATTGGATTTTTGGCTATTTAACATACGATTTAAAGAATGATGTTGAAGTTATAAGTTCTAATAATTTTGATGGTTTAGAGTTCCCAGATTTATACTTTTTTCAACCTAAAAAACTATTTCTTTTTAAAGATAATCAAGTTGAAATTCAATATTTAAAAGGTGTTGAAGATAACTGGGAAGACGATTTAAAAGCGATTCAAAACAAAAACAAATGTGACCTTGAGTCTTTCGACTGCACTCAAGATGAATTCCGTCGAAAGGTCTCAAACAACATCAAAATAAAACTCCGCATTCATAAAGACGAGTATTTCGAAAAAATAAATAATATGCTCGCCCATATACATCGAGGGGATATTTACGAAGCTAATTTTTGTCAAGAATTCTATGCGGAAGAGACTGTTATAAATCCACTAGAAACCTATAATAAACTTAATGCTATTTCAAATCCGCCTTTCGCAGTGTTTTTAAAATGCAATGATAAATATTTGTTATCGGCTTCACCAGAACGTTATTTAAAAAAAGATGGGGGCACTATTATTTCACAACCTATAAAGGGCACTGCAAAACGGTCTAATAATTTTGAAGAAGATAATTTATTAAAAAGTGATTTATTAAAAGATGAAAAGGAACGCAGTGAAAACATTATGATTGTAGATTTGGTACGTAACGATTTATCTAAAACCGCTATAAAGGGAAGTGTAAAAGTTGAAGAATTATGTAAAATTTACACTTTCGATCAGGTGCATCAAATGATTTCTACAGTCACGTCTAAAATTGAAAAAACCACACATCCCGTTGATGTTATAAAAAGCACATTCCCAATGGGAAGTATGACTGGGGCTCCGAAAATTTCTGCAATGAAAATTATTGAAGATTTAGAGGAAACCAAACGCGGATTATACTCTGGAGCAGTTGGTTATTTTTCACCAATAGGCGATTTCGATTTTAACGTTGTTATTCGAAGTATTTTGTATAATGAAACTAAAAAGTATGTATCGTATTCCGTTGGTGGTGCCATAACATCTAAAAGCAACCCTTTACAAGAATATGAAGAATGCTTAGTAAAAGCTAAAGCCATGCGAACGGTTTTAGAGCATTAGCCCAAACGTTCTTTTAGGCTTTCAATAGTTAAATTTAAAATACGCTTTACACGTTTCGCTTCTATGTTTTTAACTTGAGCAACTTCATCGTAATCTAGTCTTCCAAAAACGAATAAATCTACAATTTCAGATACTTTTAATGGCAATAAAGTGTAGAATTTACCCAATATGTTTTTGTTGTTTAAAGCAGACATATCTTCAACCTCAAGCGCATTTTGTATAGACGTGTTATCATTATCATATAAAAACAAATGCTTGTGTTTATGGTCTTGTTTATACGAAATATCGTTAAGCTCTTCATTCATAATAAAATCAAAATCCTCATCAACTGTAAAGTTTTCTTCTAAACCGTCTAATTCTTCTTCCAAAATTTCGTTTGTACTTAAGGTGTTTTGATGAAAAGCTTCTTTTTTAAAGAGTTCATCTAAATCAATATCCACAATTTTAAACAACTTAATCTTTATTGCAAAAGCGTCCATATCTATATCGTAGCCACCTTCGTAAAATTTAGCAATAGCTTCGTCTATAAAGTCGTTAGACGAATACATATTTTTAGGAATTATGCCTTTAGATTCACCTATATATATGCGATGTTTTATATAGGCTTGTAAATGTTGTGTTGCAGAAATTACTTTTTTATTAAAGATATTTTGAGTGGTCTTATCGTTTAATTTATCTATTGAGCACATAACTTTTAGTATTAAATTTATATTTTAAAGTTACAAAAAACATAATTTTTAAACATGATTTTTGTCATTGTTATATGCTTTTAAGTTGTGTATATAAATGGGCAATGTTGTATATTTGAAGACATGCTAGAACAATTCAAAAACCAAATAGAAAATAAGTTTTCATTCTTAAAAGAAAGCAAATTACTTGTTGCTATTTCTGGCGGAATTGATAGCGTGGTTTTAACGCATTTATGCCATCAATTAGACCTAAATATAGCTTTAGCGCATTGCAATTTTAATTTACGAGGTAAAGAAAGTGATGCTGACGAAGAGTTCGTTTTGCAATTAGCTGAAAATTTAGATTTAGAAGTTTTTATTGAAAATTTTGATACTGAAAATTTTGCTAAAGACAACAAATTATCAATACAAATGGCGGCGCGTGAGTTGCGTTATAGTTGGTTTGAAGAATTATCTGAGCAGTTAGGTTTCGATTATATTTTAACCGCACATCATGCTGACGATAATTTAGAAACTTTTTTAATCAATTTATCTCGAGGCACAGGTTTAGAAGGTTTAACAGGAATTCCTGCAGTTAATAACAAATTAGCAAGACCATTATTACCATTTTCTAGAGAAGTGATTGAAATTTATGCCAAAGCAAAAAAACTTAAATGGCGAGAAGATAGTAGTAATGCGTCAACCAAATATTTGCGAAACAAATTGCGCCACGATGTGATTCCTATTTTAAAAGAAGTAAATCCACAATTGCTGCAAAACTTTCAAAATACGCTAAATAATTTAAATGGTTCTACGAATATCATTGCAGAAAGTATTGATGGTTTTTTGAATAAAGCTATTGAAAGTATGGATAAAAACGAAGTTAAATTTAAAATTTCGGAGCTTAAAAAGCTAAAAAATCCAAGACCATATTTATATGAAACTTTTAAAGAATTCGGTTTTACACAATGGGACGATATTCTTAATTTATTAGATGCCGAAACGGGTAAATACGTGTTTTCACCTACTTACAGATTAATTAAAAACAGAGAACATTTATTGTTAAGCGAAATAAATAGAGATAAAAGTGAACCGATTTCTATTTCAGAAAAAGATAAAAAAATTGAAACCTCTTTTGGAGTTTTGTTTTTTGATGAAGCAGATTCTATTTTAGAAAAACAAAACAATAGTATTTATGTTGATAAAGACAAATTAAATTTTCCTTTAACCGTTCGAAAGCGAGAAGAAGGCGATGTGTTTTATCCATTAGGAATGCATGGGAAAAAGAAGCTTAGTAAATATTTTAAAGACGAAAAATTATCACTTTTAGATAAAGAAAATGTTTGGTTGTTATGTTCTGGAGATGATATTGTTTGGGTAATTAATAAACGAGCAGATAACCGATTTAAAGTAACAGAAAACACAAAGCATATTCTTAAAATAATATTAAAATAAGTTGTCACACTAAGCGTTGGTTATTGAGCGTAGTCGAAATAAGTCGAAGTGCCTCATAAAATATTTAAGCATTAATTTGAAACTACAAGGAAACATAGTAGATATAAAAAATAAGCGCATCTATAAAGGCGAAATTTTTATTAAAAACGGAAAGGTTAAATCTATTATTGAAAAAGATAATAATTTTAATCATTATATACTTCCAGGTTTTGTTGATGCGCACATCCATATAGAAAGTTCTATGCTCGTTCCAAGTGAGTTTGCAAGAATAGCAGTAACCCATGGTACTGTGGCTACCGTTTCCGATCCTCATGAAATCGCTAATGTTTTAGGTGTAAAAGGGGTGGGGTTTATGATTGAAAATGGAAAGCAAACCCCGTTCAAATTCAATTTTGGTGCGCCATCTTGTGTGCCAGCAACAACTTTCGAATCTGCTGGAGCTGTTATAAATTCTGATGATATCAAAAAACTTCTTGAAAATTCAGATATTAAATATTTAGCAGAAATGATGAATTATCCAGGAGTTTTGTTTGATGATGAAGAAGTCCTGAAAAAAGTTACGTGGGCAAAACATTATAATAAACCTATTGATGGTCACGCACCAGGTTTAAGAGGCTACGAAATCAGCAAATATATTAATGCTGGAATATCTACAGACCACGAATGTTTTACTTATGATGAAGGATTAGAAAAACTTCAAAAAGGCATGAAAGTTTTAATTCGAGAGGGTAGTGCTGCTAAAAATTTTGAAGCCTTAATCGATTTATTGCCCGAATATTATGAAAATATAATGTTTTGTAGTGATGACAAGCATCCAGACGATTTAATAATAAACCATATTAATAAACTTTGTGCCAGAGCTGTGGAAAAAGGAATGGATGTCTTTAAAATTTTGCAAGTTGCTTGTATTAATCCAGTTAAACATTATAATCTTGATGTTGGTTTGTTGCAAGAAGACGATTTTGCAGATTGTATTGTGGTTGAAGATTTAAAAGATTTTAAAATACTGCAAACCTATATAAATGGCGAGTTGGTTTTTAATAATGGCAGATCTTTAATTAAATCTACTCCTTTTGAAATACTGAATAATTTCAATTGTAATAAAAAGAAAGTATCAGATTTTAAATTTAAATCTTCAGCAAAACAAATTAGAGTTATTGAAGCTTTAGAAGGACAATTAGTAACAAACGAAATCATCGAAGATACTTTAATTGAAAACGGAAATTTAATTTCTAATGTTGAAAAAGATGTCTTAAAAATGGTGGTAGTTAATCGTTATCAAGATGAAAAACCTGCTATTGCATTCATAAAAAACTTCGGATTAAAAACTGGTGCTATTGCATCTTCTGTCGGTCACGATTCTCATAATATAATTGCTGTCGGAGTTTCAGATGCAGCTATTTGTAAAGCGGTTAATTTATTAATAGAAAACAAAGGTGGAATTTGTGCAGTTTCAGATTCCGAAGAAAGAATAGTACCACTTCCTGTCGCTGGAATTATGAGTGATAAAGATGGAGAAACCATTGGTAAACAATATGCCGAATTAGATAAAATAGCTAAACAACTTGGTAGTAAACTTAATGCACCTTATATGACGCTCTCGTTTATGGCATTGTTGGTTATACCATCATTAAAATTAAGCGACAAAGGCTTGTTTAATAGTACAAATTTTAAGTTTGCAACTTTAGATTATAATTAAATTATTAGTACCTTTAAAAGATAAAAATCATGTGCTATGAAATTAAAATTCGCCACTTTTATATTTGCGTTAATTTTTTGTGCGTTTAATGCAAATGCTCAAAAAAATAACAAGAAAATAGTTATTTCAGGTTTCGTTAAAGATTCTTTAAGCAAACCTGTTGCAAATATTTCAATCTTTATTAATGATGTAATAACGAATAAGAAAACTAATTCTGATGGGTTTTATAAGTTAAAATTAAAGAAAGCACCAAAAAAAGTAATGGTAGCATCTTCAGTTTATGGAATTGAAGAAGTTGAATATGATAATAAAAATGAAATAAATTTCACTTTTACTAATAATAGTTTAAACACAGAAAAATTCAATTATGTTGTTTTTAAACGTAAGCGAAAAACAAAAAAAACACCAAGAGTATATAGTAGTGTATATGATTATTTAAGAGTGCGACTTAATGGAGTAGTTATTACAAGTGATAACAAAATTTTAGTTCGAGGTACTACAAGTTTTAATAGTTCTACAGAACCGCTTTTTATAGTTAATTCTTCTGCTATTAGTAGTCTTGATGGTATAGACCCCAACGAAATTAAATCTGCTACTGTTTTAAAAGGGCCAGAATGTGCAGCTTACGGTTCTAGAGGTTCAAATGGTGTAATTATAATCAATACGTATTAATTTTTTACTTTGATTACAATTAAAGTTCTGTAAATAATGCCCATAATAGAACCTACTTACAAACCTCCATTCTATTTTAAAAACGGATTTGCTTCAACTGTATATTCTGGTTTGGTTAGATGTGTAAAAGACGTCAATCAAAAACGAGAACGCATCACTTTAAACGATGGAGATTTTATAGATTTAGATTGGAGTTTTTCAAAAGAAAAAACCAAAAAACTTATCATTTTATTGCACGGTTTAGAAGGGAATGCGCAACGGCCTTATATAACTGGTTCAGCAAAATTGTTTAATAAAAATGATGTAGATGCAGTTTGTGTAAATTTTAGGGGCTGTAGTGGAGAACAAAATTCAAAATATAGAAGTTACCATTCAGGAGCAACCGATGATTTAGAAGCCATAATTAAACATGCAATTTCAAATAAAAACTATTCGGAAATTTACCTAAAAGGGATTAGCTTAGGGGCAAACGTAATTTTAAAATATTTAGGTGAGCGAGATAGTGTACATGAACAAGTTAAAGCGGCAATAGCAGTTTCTGTACCATGCGATTTATATGGTTCTTGTAAAGAGCTTCATAAAATAAAGAATAAATTATTTCATGATCGATTTTTGAAAGATTTAGTGGCTCATCTAAAAATTAAACAAAAACTTTTTCCTGAATTTTTAAGTATTGACGAGGTTAACTCTATTAAAACCTTAATGGATTTTGATGATGTTTACACATCTAAAGCACATGGTTTTAAAGATGCATTCGATTATTATGAAAAGAGTAGTAGCTTACAATTTCTTCAAAATATAAAAACACCAACTTTAATTATAAATGCACTTAACGATTCGTTTTTGTCACCTGAGTGTTATCCTGTAAAGGAAGCTAAAGCAAACCCAAATCTTTACTTAGAAATGCCAAACTATGGCGGACATGTTGGATTTATTGATAAAAAGGATGTCTATTATAATGAATGGAGAGCTTTAGAGTTTACTAAATCTATGTTAAAAAAACCTTAGTTTTAAGCATCATTATTTTTTTTTGTATTTTTAGTAAGAATCAATTCTTCTAAATAATACAACTATGCCAACATTCAACTTAAAAATTAATAACGAAAACCATACTGTCGAGGCAGATATGGATACGCCTTTACTTTGGGTGTTAAGAGATCATATAAACTTAGTCGGCACCAAATATGGCTGTGGGATAGGACAATGTGGCGCATGTACAGTTCATGTTGATGGTAATGCTATGCGAAGTTGTTTACTTCAAGTATCGCAAGCTCAAGGGATGAACATCACTACCATAGAAGGACTTTCAGAAGATGGTGATCACCCCGTTCAAAAAGCATGGTTGGAGCATGATGTGCCGCAATGTGGCTATTGTCAAGTTGGACAAATTATGACAGCTGCCGCATTATTAGAAAACAATTCTAATCCCTCAGATAAGGATATAGATGCCGCGATGCAGGGTAATATTTGCAGATGCGGAACCTACACAAGAATTAAACAAGCAATCAAAACAGCTTCTAAGCTATAAATTCAGAAATCATGACAAAAATAAAAACACAATATAATCGTCGGTCATTTTTGAAGGTGTCGGCTGCAGCTGGTGGAGGTATGCTTATAGGGTTTAGTTGGTTAACAGGCTGTATTTCAGATAAGAAAATTGAACAATTAGCAGTTCCAAATGAATGGTTTGATATTAATGGCTACATAAAAATAGGAGATACAGGTATGGTTACCATTTATTCGCCAAATCCAGAAATTGGTCAGAATATAAAAACCTCAATGCCAATGATTGTTGCTGATGAATTGGATGTAGATTGGAAACATGTTGTTGTTGAGCAAGCACCTTTAAATACAGGGTTTTATCAAAATCAATTTGCAGGAGGAAGCCTTTCTATTAAGTTAAGTTGGAATGCTTTAAGAATGGCTGGAGCTACTGGAAGACGTATGCTATTGGAAGCTGCAGCAAAAGAATGGCAGTTATCTGTTTCAGATTTATCAGTCTCTCAAGGTGTAATTAAAGAGAAGAATGGAGAACGAACAATGACTTACGGAGACATAGCTTCAAAAGCTGTAGGCATTGAAATTCCTGAAGAAGTTGAACTTAAAGAAATTTCAGATTTCAAATTAATAGGGACAAGTCAAAAAAATGTTGATGGTAAAAAAATTGTTACTGGAGAACCTTTATTTGGATTAGATTTCAAAAGAGAAGAGATGAAACATGCAATGATTCAGCATCCTCCAGCTTTTGGCATGAAAATAAAGGATTTTAATAAAGAGGAGATTGTAGGGATGCCTGGAGTTCAAGATGCTTTTATTATTGACACGACAATAGAAGATCCAACTTGGTCTGATGAAAAAGGTTTTCTTCAGCTTATTGCTATTGTGGGAGACTCTACTTGGCAATTAATGAAGGCAAAAAAAGCTATTAAAGCCAATTGGGAAGTGATACGACCATTGGAGAGTTCACAAAATCATTTAGAGAAATTAGAACAAGCTCTAGCGTCTGGAGATGTACAACAAAGTAGAATTGATGGTAACCCAGAGGAAGCATTTAAGAAAGCTGCAAAAGTTATAGAACGCACCTATAGTGCTCCTTTTATGGCGCACAATACTATGGAGCCTATGAATTTCTTTGCTCATGTAACGGATACCTCTGCGGAACTCATTGGCCCAACACAAACTCCAGAAGCTCTAGAAAAATCTGTTTCTAAATTATTGAATATTGATTTAGAAAATGTGACTGTTAATATGACGCGTATGGGAGGAGGTTTTGGACGTAGACTCTATGTGCATTTTGGAGTTGAAGCAGCTGCCATATCAAAGAAAATTGGAGCTCCAGTTAAACTTATTTATAGTAGAGAAGATGACATGACTCAAGGCACTTATCGTCCAGCATATAGATCAACTTACAAAGCTGGTTTAGATGAAAATAATAATCTAATAGCTTTTAGTGTAAGAGGAGCTGGATTACCTGAAGGACCTGTTTTTCCAAATCGTTTTCCGGCGGGTACAGTAGATAATTATGCTGCTGAACAAATACAAGGTGAAACTAATATTACCACTGGAGCTTGGAGAGCACCACGTTCTCACTTTACAGGAGGTGCGGAACAAGCATTTCTTGATGAAGTTGCAGAATTAGCAGAAAAAGATCCAATAGATTTTCGACTAGAATTGTTTGAACGCGCCATTAATAATCCAGTAGGTGAAAAACACGAATATGAAGCAGAACGTTATGCTGGCGTCTTGAAATTAGTTAAAGAAAAATCGAATTGGGGCGAAAAAAAACTAGGTGTTTCTCGTGGAGTAGCTGCATATTTTTGTCATTCTAGTTATGTTGCTGAAGTTGTTGATATGGTATTAGAGAATGGACAGCCAAAAATCACAAATGTTTGGTGTGCGGTAGATTGCGGAATTGTAGTAAATCCTGATGGCGCTAGACATCAGATTGAAGGAGGCGTTATAGATGGAATCGGTCATGCGATGTATAGTCAATTAACGTTTGATAAAGGCGCGCCTAATCAGAGGAATTTTGATACGTACCAAATGATTCGTCATTCACAAGCACCTGAAAATATAGAGGTTTTCTTTGTTGAAAATGAAATTGCACCAACGGGATTAGGAGAACCAGGACTTCCTCCAGCTGTTGGAGCTTTGGCAAATGCTTTATATCAATTAAAAGGAGAACGTTATTATCATCAACCTTTTGCTTTAAGTAAACCTATTCTAGGTTAAATTTGTTTAGAATTTTTTGTAAATGACACACGAATTTAAAAACATAGTTGAAGAAGCTTCAATAGCAAAATCAAAAGGCTTAAAATCTGTTTTAACATCTGTTGTCGCTTTAGATGGTTCATCCTATAGAAGACCAGGAGTAAGAATGCTTATTCTTGAAAACGGAAAGATGATTGGAGCCGTAAGTGGGGGATGTGTTGAAAAAGAAATACTATTACAGTCTGAAACTGTTTTTAAAACAGGCGAAGCAAAAATGATGATTTACGATGGCAGATACCGTTTAGGATGCGAAGGTGTTTTGTATATTCTATTAGAAGTATTTAATCCCAATGAAACTTTTATAAATGCTTTTAAAAACTGTTTAGAAGAAAGAAATGCGTTCGAAATACAATCTCATTTTGAAAAAAAGGATGGTGTTTTTTCTGGAATTGGTACTCAAGTAAAAATCAATAATAATTTATTCTCAATTTCAGGAATCAATTTAGAAAATCAAAATAAATCGTGTTCAACGTTCCATCAAAAGATGCCACCCTGTTTTAAATTAATAATAATTGGTGCAGAACATGATGCGGTTCAACTTTGTAAGTATGCTGCTTTAACGGGTTGGGAAGTGACTATTGTTTCAGGAGCGTCAGAAGCCAAATCGATTTCAGATTTCCCGAGAGCACATGGTTTTTCTGCCATTTCCCCTGAGCAAATGGATGTTAAATTAATAGACAACCAAACGGCCATTGTTTTAATGACTCATAATTTCGCGACCGATTTGCGCTATTTAGTGGCTTTGAAAAATACCAATCCAAATTATATAGGGTTGTTGGGACCTACAAAGCGACGAGAAGATTTGCTCTCTCAATTCATAGAATATTGCCCGAATGCAGAAGATGATTTTTTAGAACGTATCCATGGGCCAGCAGGTTTAAATATTGGTTCCGAAACGCCAGAAGAAATAGCTATCTCCATTATTTCTGAGATTTTATGTGTTATAAGAAAAGAAGAACCTATATCTTTAAGTAAGAAAACGGGGCGTATTCATACTTCGTAGTTAGTTTTAATTTATGAAAACAAACATTCCGAAATTATTACTTGCTTTATTACTTGTTGCTATAATTTATTTGCTATTATACATTTTTGTTTTTTTGGACAAAACAGAAATCTTTTACAAAGCATCAGAAGTCGGAATTTTATTTTATCGACTTACAATTGGGTATATCGCAGCTACTATGTTTTATTTCATAGTGAATTATTTTCCGCAGAAACGAAAAGCGAATAAAATGCTAGCTAATTTAGACACTCAAGTTAATAAAATTGAAGCTAATATAAATAAAATATTAAGTGAGTTTAATTATCCAAATGAGCAAGAAATCTTAACATTAGAAAACTATAGTTCTGATAGCTTAAAACTAATTCTCGAAAACACAAAATTTGATTTTGTAACCAAAGTAAATTACGTTGGACAACAAAAAACTAACGTTATCAAGCACATTGAGGTTCAAGTAAATGAAATCAATAATGAACTTAAAGATATTGAAAAGCATATTGATTTGATTTCACCAGAATTATTTAAAACCCTGAAAGATGTTCAAAGGATGCCAATTTCAAGAGTATTTGTTGCAGGAATTGATATGGTAAAAAGAGAGAAATTACAAAATCAGAATTTAGGAATTTTTACTGACTTATTTGTTGACTATTTAAATAAGGTAAAAGAGTTTAAGTTTGAATGGGAAAAGAATAAAAACTAAAGACAAAAGCGTGTGTAATTATTTGTCAAAAAAAACCTCAAATATCTCTATAATTATACTAGCAGCCGGCGCATCAAAACGCATGGGTACTCCTAAACAACTTCTAAAATGGGGAAACTCCACTTTATTGGGTAACACCATTGAAACCGCTTTAAAATTATCAGTAAAAGAAGTTATAGTGGTTTTAGGCGCGAACTATAATGCTATTAAAAAAGAAATAAAACACTATCCCATAACTATCTTGAATAATGAAGATTGGCAAAAAGGTTTGGGGAAATCTTTAGCTTTTGGAGTAGAATATATAACATCTTCAAAACAAAAAGTTGATGGAATTTTAGTAATTTTAGCAGACCAACCTTTAATTAATGCTCAGTTTCTTAATAAATTAATTGATGAATTTAATAAAAAGGAGCACCCCATAATTGCAACATCATATAAAAACAAAAAGTATGGTGTTCCTGTTATTTTTGATAAAATTTATTTTGAAGAGTTATTAACCTTAAACGATGATTATGGTGCTAAACATCTTTTAAAAAAAAATAAATCATTAGTTAAAATTTTAATACCTGAATTAGAAAACTTAGATTTAGACTTAAAAGCTGATTATGAATCACTTTACAAGGAAAAATTTAATAATAAATGAGCTCATCACCAGAACATAAAGCTAGCACACCAGAGCAGTTTACAGATTTAAAAACCAGTAAACCTTATACAAATAGTGCAGGATTCGCTTCTGTGAAATCCGTTTTTGGTCAAGTTGCTAAATACATGAAGCCTGTAGATGCTATTAAATTATCACTTAAAATAAATCAAAAAGGTGGATTTGATTGTCCGGGTTGTGCATGGCCAGATCCAGACGATAAACGTTCTGCTTTAGGAGAATATTGCGAAAACGGTATGAAGGCCATAGCAGAAGAAGCACAAAATAAAACTATAGGAGCCAATTTTTTTGCAAGTCATTCTGTTGAAGAACTCGCAAAACTTTCAGATTTTGAAATAGGTAAATCTGGGCGTTTGTCCGAACCCATGTTTTTGGCAAAAAATGCAACACATTATCAATCTATTTCTTGGGCGGAAGCTTTTAATAAAGTTGGAAATCACTTAAATGCTTTAAATAATCCAGATGAAGCGGTGTTTTACACCTCTGGAAGAACCACAAACGAAGCGGCTTTTTTGTACCAATTATTTGTACGCGAATTTGGTACAGCTAATTTGCCAGACTGCTCCAATATGTGTCATGAAGCAAGCGGTAGTGCACTATCTGAAACCCTAGGAATAGGTAAAGGCTCAGTAACTTTAGATGATTTATATAAAGCCAAAGTGGTTATGGTTATTGGTCAAAACCCAGCAACTAACCACCCAAGAATGTTAACCGCTTTAGAAAAATGTAAAAAAAACGGTGGTAAAATTATTGCTGTAAATCCATTACCTGAAGCTGGCTTAATTAAATTTACAAACCCTCAAAACCCAATAAAATTATTAACTGGTGGCACTAAAATTGCCGATGTTTTTGTACCAATTACTATAAATGGCGATGTCGCTTTTATAAAAGCAATACTGCTTAAACTGTTAGAAAAAGAGGAGCAAAGCGGTAATGTATTTGATAAAGCATTTATTGAAGAATTCACCGATGGTTACGACGCTTTTATTACCGATTTAAAAACGTACGATTTCGATGAATGTTTACAAGCTTCAGGAGTTACTAAAGAAACTTTTAATGACGCTTTCAATCTCATATTAAACAACAATAAAATTATTATTTGTTGGGCTATGGGCTTAACGCAGCATGAAAATGCCGTTGATAATATTCGAGAACTCGTAAATCTTTTGCTGTTAAAAGGAAGCATTGGGAAAGAAGGAGCAGGCACTTGTCCGGTGCGTGGGCATTCCAATGTGCAAGGAGATAGAACCGTTGGTATTTGGGAATCGGCACCACAAGCCTTTTTAGACAAAATTGAAGCAAAATATGGCTTTAAACCAACTACAAAACACGGCTATTCGGTAATAGATGCTATTAAGGCGATGTATGAGAAAAAAGCTAAAGTGTTTTTTGGTTTAGGTGGTAATTTTATCTCGGCAGTTCCAGATACTAAATATGCTGCTCAAGCTTTGGCGAACTGCAATTTAACAGTTCATGTGAGTACTAAATTGAATCGTTCGCATTTAGTAACTGGAAAAGAAGCACTTATTTTACCCTGTTTGGGTCGCTCGGAAAAGGATTATCAAAAAACAGGCATTCAAACCCAAAGTGTCGAAAACTCTATGGGCATTGTATCGTCAACTAAAGGAATTTTAGAACCGTGTTCTAATGCATTGTTGAGTGAAGTTGCTGTAGTTTGTGGCATTGCAAATGCAACTTTGAAACAACGAAGCAAAATTGATTGGTTAAAGTATACTGATGATTATAATTTGGTACGCGACGATATTCAAGAAGTAGTAGATGGGTTTAATGATTATAACAAACGCTTAAAAAACCCGTCAGGGTTTTATCTACCAAATGGAGCTCGAGTGCGACAATTTAAAACCAAAACAGGAAAAGCAAATTTTTCTATTAATAAACTCCCAAATTGGAAGCTTAAAAATGATGAATTAATCATGATGACCATTCGTAGTCACGACCAATTCAATACTACAATCTACGGATTAAATGATAGATACCGTGGTATTTATAATGAGAGACGTATCATTTTTATGAACAGAGGCGATATGAAAATTAGAGGCTTACAAGAACAACAGATTGTTAATTTAAAATCCAAATTTAATGGAGTAACAAGAATTGCAAATAATTTTAAAGTGATAGGTTATGATATTCCAAAAAATTGTTGTGCCACTTATTTTCCAGAAACTAATGTTTTAGTACCTTTAGATAGTTTTGCACATACCGCAAAAACACCAGCTTCAAAAAGTGTAATAATTACTATTGAAGTAACCTAAAAACAACAAGTATTTTAATAACTAATTTATGAAACCAACGCGATTTGAGAGTGCCATAGCATTAATTGATAAAAAAAATTCTGATGATCCAAATGTTTATAACGTTCATGGGTTAGACTATCCGAAAGAATCATTGTATTCTCAACGCATGTCTAGAACATTATTATTGAATAATCCCAATGCATCAAAAGCATTGCAAATTGCAGCAAGAGCACAGCATATTTGTCGTTGGAAAATCCCTAGAGACGAATATCCAATGGATCGAGTTGGTTATTTAAAATGGAGAGAAACCCTTAAAAAAATGCATGCAGACATGACTGCCGCTATTTTAAAACAAGTGGGTTATGATGATGAATTTATTAACCGAATTACAGCTTTAATTACCAAAAAACTGATAAAGAAAAATGAAGAAGCGCAAATTTTAGAAGATGTTGTTTGTCTTGTTTTTTTAGATTATTATTTTGAAGAATTTTCAGAAAAACATGACCCTAAAAAAGTGATAGATATTCTTCAGAAGACATGGAAGAAAATGTCCGATAAAGGTAGAAATGAAGCATTAAAACTTCAATTTTCTGCTAAAAATTTAAAGCTAGTAAAAGAGGCTATAACTCCATAGTTTTAACCACCAATAGTAATCATGCTACGATTGTTATTATGTAATTTGGGTTCTTGTAGCTTTTCTAAAGTATTCATACCACCACGTATTTTTAACTTTGCTTGCACCGCTTTTTGAATGATAGGTTCAATAGGTTTTCCTGCGCGAAGTGTAGTTAATAAATCAGATTCACCAGAGGAGAATAAGCAATTTTTTAATTGTCCGTTGGCTGTTAAACGCAATCTGTTACACGAATCGCAAAATGGATTAGTTACCGAACTTATAATGGCAAAACTACCTTTGTAACCTTTTATTTTGTAATTTTTTGACGTATCGTTTGGTGCGTCTTGTAAGCGTTCGATTTCTTTTTCGGAAAAAGAAGCGTTTACATATTTCATCACTTCTTTATATGAAACCATTTTACTGATGTCCCATTTGTTGCCATCAAAAGGCATAAATTCAATGAAGCGAACCGAGATTGGTAAATCTTTGGTGAAGTTGATAAAATCGATGATTTCATTATCGTTAAAATCTTTCATTAAAACCGCATTCACTTTAACGTTAAAGCCTTCTTTTACCAATAATAAAATATTGTTGTAAACTTTTTTAAACTCATTGCGACGTGTAATGTGTTTGAATTTTTCTTCATCTAAAGAATCTAAGCTGACATTGATGTTTTTAACACCATTCACTTTCAATACATCAATAAACTTATCAATAATAACGGCATTTGAAGTGATTGATAATTCCACAGGAAGGGTTGCTAGTTTTTCTAAAATAACAGGAATGTCTTTTCTGATTAAAGGTTCGCCACCAGTCAATCTAATTTTTGTAACGCCATGTTTAACAAAAGTTTTTGCGATATCATAAATCTCTTCATAAGTCATTAAATGACTTTTAGGAGAGAGTTGCACACCTTCTTCTGGCATGCAATATGAACAGCGTAAATTGCAACGTTCAATTAACGAAATACGGAGGTAGGTATGGTCCCTGCCGTGTGTGTCTTGTAGTATGTTTTTATCGTTTTCCATTAATCGTGTCTAACACCTTTTAAAATTCTGAAAATATGTAATACCGAAGGAAATATAGCGTCCATAGACTCTTTTGCACCATTGGTTGAACCTGGCAACGCTAAAACCAAAGTACTATTAATTGTTCCTGCAACACTTCGAGACAACATCGCGTAAGGCATACGGTCTTGTCCGTAATTACGAATGGCTTCCTCTATTCCAGGAATGCGTCTGTCTAATATTGGTATTAAGGCTTCGGGTGTAACATCTCTTCCTGAAAGCCCAGTGCCTCCTGTATAGATTATCAAATCAATACCTTGTTCTTGGTAACTTTGTGCTTTTTCTTGAATGCTATCTTTTTCATCTGGAATAATCACATATTCCGAAACCTTTACATGGCATTCTTCCAATTTTTTAATAATCGCTTTTCCAGCTTTATCTTCTTTATGTCCTGCAGAAATTGAATCTGAACAGACAATAACCGCAGCTGTTAAATCTTTTCTAAATTTATCTCTGAAATCTGATTTCCCACCTTTCTTTTCTAATAATTTTATAGCGTGTATCTCAATACCTTTATCTATTGGTTTTAGCATATCGTACATGTTTAGAGCTACAACACTTGCGCCATGCATAGCCTCAACTTCAACACCTGTTTTATAAATGGTTTTTACTGTGAACAAAACAGTAATTTCAAGTCCGTTTATTTCGTATTCTATTCCTGTAAATTCAATAGGTAAAGGATGGCAATCGGGTAAAATATCTGGTGTTCGTTTTACACCTAATAAACCTGCAGCTTTACTCATAGCAAATACATTACCTTTTGGTACAGTGTCGTTTTCAATAGCCTGTATCGTTTCTATTTTACTAACTTTTACAACTGCTTGTGCAACTGCAGTTCTTAATGTTGTGCTTTTTTTTGTAATATCAACCATTTTAGTGTGGATTTGTTGAGTTGTTTATTTGTTTAACTGGGCTTTCCGTAAAGCATTTAATTTGTTAGAAATTTTTTCAATTTTCCTTCTAATTAATTTGTTAATCCAAACTTTTCTTTACCAGGGAGCTTTTGAGTAATTAGATAAATTAGTTTAACTAATTCTTTAGAATCTTGCCAAACATTCAATTTTTCAAACGAAAACGTATATGACATGTGTATTAATAATTTACAATTAAACTAATAAACGATTCAACAAATAAACAATTAAGAGTTTACTTTCCACTGGTGAGAACTATCTTCAAAAATTTCTTTTCCAAAAACGGGAACGTCTGCTTTTATCGCTTCAACGATATATTCTAAAGCCTTAAAAACGACTTTTCTTCGAGGTGATGATACAAATACAAATAAACAAATTTCACCTGCTTTTACTTTACCTAAACTGTGGTAAATGTGCATACAGGTTAGCTCGAATTTTTCAAAAGCGACTTCGCGAATTTCATTGAATTTTGCATTTGCCATATCTTCATAAGCGGTGTATTCAATTGCTGAAACGGTTTTGTTATCAATAATATCAGCACGCACTTGCCCTAAAAAAATATTATGAGCGCCAATGCCGGTTTTTGTTTGATGTTTTGCAATGGAATTTCCGATAAAATCAGAGGAAATAGCACCTTGTTTAAATACGTTTTTGGGTTTTTTATCTTTCATTATAATGAAATTTTATCTTGTTCTTTTATATGTTTAATAATATCGACCGCGCCTTCGTTTACGCTGTAACAGTTTTTAATATCTAGTTTCTTTAATAATTCTACAGCACGTTTACTTCTTATTCCTGATTGACAAAAAATGGCTTTCTTTTTTACTGAATCTAATTTATCTAAATTGTTTTCTAATTGACTTAATGGAATATTTGTGACTTCTAAACCTTCAACTTTTGGATGTTCATGAGCTTCTCTAACATCAATAAACTGAATGTCTTTTTTTGATAACATAGCTTCAATTGAAACAGTTGCAACTTCAATTTTACAAATAAAATCTATTTCCTTTTCATGAAAATTTTCTTTGTCCTTTAGAACAGATTGAATCGTTTCTTCCGATCTATTAATTTTTAATATTGAATTTTGAAGTGTTAAGGCATTGTAGCACAATAATTTTCCAGAAAGTGTATTGCCAAGGTCTAATATTATTTTTAAAACTTCATTTGCCTGCATGGTACCAATAATTCCTGGAAGCACACCCAATACACCAATTTCTGAACAATTTGGAACGCTACCTTTTTTCGGAGGGTTTGGAAACAAACAACGGTAACTCGGTCCGTTTTTGTAATTGAAAACGGAAACTTGACCTTCAAATTTATAAATAGAGCCAAAAACTAGAGGTTTGTTCGTAATAATACAGGCATCATTCACCAAATAGCGCGTTTCAAAATTATCAGAACCATCGACAATAATATCGTATTGATTAAATAAATCAATAGCGTTTAGATGGGTTAGTTTTTCAGGATAAGCAATAATTGAAATAGCATCATTCAAATCTTCTAAACGTTGTTTTGCAGCAATAGCTTTGTTTTTTCCTAAAGTTGATGTGCCGAATAAAACTTGACGTTGCAGATTGGAAATTTCAACAACATCAAAATCCATAATGCCGATGGTGCCAATTCCTGCAGCGGTTAAGTATTGCAAAACGGGGCAGCCCAAACCACCAGCACCAATAACCAATACTTTGGCATTGGAAATTTTGTCTTGACCGGTTTGCCCGATTTCGGATAATATGATATGTCTGTTGTATCTCATCCTGCCAATTAAGTTTTTTATTTTTACGTGTCGAAATGACTATCCACCAGCAAAAGGCGGTAATAAAGCGATTTCGTTTCCTGTGACTTTAGTTTCAACGGAAACCAATTCTTGATTTTGTGCCACTTGAAAATCCTTGTTTTTTAATGCCTTATATCTTGAATAAAGCATCTCTAAAAGTTCGGAAATTTGGTGTCCTGAAAACTCAAAAAACTCCTCTTCTTTTTGTGTTATTTCAGCAATTTGTCCAAAGTATTTAACGGTTATATACATCTTCAATTCGTTTTAATTCTTCTTTGGTATTCACATTCATTGTAGAAAATTCGTGTACTTTTTCTAATATGATATTTTTCGAGTTGCATGCTTTTACTGCTATCCGTAATCGACGTTCGTTTTTCTGTAAAAAATCATTAAAAATATCTTTAATATGTCGTTTATACAAAGCAATCAAAGGCATTGTTTTTCCTTGATTTTCAATTTGAATAATTTCGGAATCATCATCAACAGCATGAATTAATTTCTTTAAAATTTCAGAATTAATCAACGGAATATCGCAACTTAAGATCAAATTATATGTGGTTGATGAAGCTTCTAATCCAGAGCATATTCCTGCAATTGGACCTGCATTTTTTGTGATGTCGTTTACGCGTTTAAATCCGAACGCATCATAATTTTGATTATCAGAAACAATTATAATTTCTGAAACCAATGGCTTTAGCGCCTCAATACTATATTGTATAAAAGGTTTTTCATTCAACATTAAAAAACTTTTATCCGTTCCCATTCTGGAGCTTTTTCCACCTGCTAAAATAATACCTGTTATGTCTTTCTTGTTTACCATTTAAGCGAAAAATAATTTAGCACATGCTATTACGAGTACAAAAGCCAAAATGTATCGAAGCTTTTGATTGTTAATCTTTTTACTTCCGTAGTAGCCTCCCAAAAGGCCACCAATAATTGCAATGCCCACTAATAAAAACGATTCTTTTTCTAAAGTTACGCCGCTACTTAATTGCCCGATGAGTCCGGAAGCAGAATTCACCCAAATAAATAAAGCAGAAACTGCCGCAGCTTCCTTCATTTTCCCCCAATGTAAAAGCAAAATTATTGGTGTTAAAATAATACCTCCACCAATACCAATAAGTCCAGAAAAAAAACCGATAATACCACCAACAATTAATCCTTGCCACAGTTTAATATCTTTTACGGTATTGCTTTCTTTTCCAAAAACATTCAACATTTTTAAAATGGCAAACACGAGTAAAAGCGCTAATATTTTTTTGTAAATTGAAGCATCAATCTCAATTGTACCACCTAAAAAGGCTAATGGAATTGAGGTAATGGCGAATGATAAAAATAACTTTCTGTTAAAATACCCTTCTTTATAATAGTAATAAAACGAAATACCAGCCACAAATATATTAAGCAATAGGGCAGTGGGTTTCATGGTTTCTGGCGCAAAAGAAAACAATGCCATTAAAGCCAAATAGCCGCTTGCACCACCGTGACCAACGCTGGCGTAGAGGAATGATACTATGGGAAGTATCAAAAGGAAAATATAAATATTTTCGGTTTGTAACATTTTATAAATCTTTTATTTTTTCGATCTGTGTGTCTAAAAATTCCCAACAGTTTTTATTAATATCGTCGAAAGCATTAACTAATTTTTTTCCGTAATCGGTGAGTTTTGCGCCACCACCGCCTTTACCACCAATGCTGTTTATGGTTACTGGCTGTTTCGCAGATTTATTAACCGAATCAATAAGACTCCACGCTTTTTTATAAGATATGTTTAAAGATTTTGCAGCTTTTGATAGTGAACCCATTTCATCAATGGCTTTTAATAACTGCACACGTCCTTCGCCTAAAAACACTTTGTTTTTTGATTCAATCCATATTCTACTTTTAATTTTATAACTCATATTACACAGGTAATAAAATGGTTTCAACGGTATCGTTTATATTAACATTGGTTATGTGTTCTGGAACGAAAACCAAAGCATTAGATAAAGCAAAAGTTTGTAGCATTGATGAGTTTTGTCCTTCTAAAATTTCTACACCCCCATCTTTGTAAACCGCTTTTAAAAATTGTGGTCGGTCTCCTTTTTTTTCAAAATTAGAAATGGATTTCGCTTTAACACGAGGTAATTCAACAATATCACGATTTGTCATATTTTGCAATGCAATAAACACATAAACATAAAAACAAGTAAGTGCTGCAGCAGGATTTCCCGGTAAGGCAAAAATACTCGTATTGTCTTTTTTTCCGAAGAATAAAGGCTTTCCTGGTTTCTGTTTTACTTTATAAAAGAGTACTTCAACTTTAAGTTTGTTTAAAGCTTTTCCAACAAAATCGTAATCACCAACCGAAATACCACCAGTTATAAGTACTAAGTCATTTTCATTAATAACGGTGTTAAGTTTAGATACGGTTTTTTCGTAATCATCTTCAACTTTATGAATGTTAACATCGTAAAATTTTAAACTGTAAAGCGCAGCGAGCAACATTTTAGAATTACTTTCGTAAATTTTTCCTTGAGTTAAATCTTGCCCAGCTTCAACTAACTCATTCCCTGTGGTAACAATAGCGATTGAAGGCTTTTTAAATACTGAAACTTTAGTAATCCCCAACGAACTTAAATACCCAATGGCTGCAGGTGTTAATTTAGTGCCTTCTTTCAAAGCTAAATCACCTATTTTAACTTGCTCTCCTAACGGGCGAATATTATGTGCTTTGTTTATTTGGTGCTCAATACTAATCTTATTACCATTAATCTTAACTTTTTCCTGCATTATTACAGCATCTGCAGTATCTGGAACAGGTGCGCCTGTAAAAATTCTAACAGCTTCACCTTTTTTTAAAATAGGCTGATGCGCATCGCCAGCTTTTACTTCATCAATTAAATTATATGATAAATCGTGATGTAAACATAAGGCGTAACCATCCATAGCTGATTGCCGAAACGGAGGCATGTTTATGGGTGAATATATATCTTCATGTAAAAAATAACTACCTGATTTTTCAACAGATTTTGTAACTTCTGCAAAAATGGGATTTACGTTTTTTTTTACTAATTGAATAGCTTCTTCGATGGAAATCATTAAAAATAATCGTTATGTTTATTCAAATATAACGATTATTCTTTTTAAGAATTAAAATATTAAAACTCTACTTAAATATTTCGTATTGATTGTTTTTATTATGCTGAATTTTTTACAAAAGGAAAAAGCATAACATAGAACAATATGAGATATGTCATAAACTACACAATTTATAGCCTATATATTTGTACTCAGTAAACTAGGTGCTTATAGACTTAATTTATTAGTAAAAACAGATTTATAAAAAGGTTTAAAAAATGAAAAAGCAATACGTATTAATTTGCATGTTGATGGCGACATTTCAATTTGCACAAGCTCAATTTACATTAGATGGAGAGTTTAGACCCCGTACCGAATACCGCCAAGGATTTGGAAGCATTATTCCCGAAGCTGCCGATGCCAGTTTTGGAATTTCTACGAGAATTAGATTAAATGCAGGCTATCAAGTTGATGCTTATAAATTTTATTTGAGTTTTCAAGATGTGATAGTATGGGGGGAAAACCGACAAATTTTACCTTACGATCAAAACAACTCGTTTGCTGTGTTTCAAGCTTGGGCAGAGATTAATTTAGGTGAAGGGTTTTCAACTAAACTAGGGCGTCAAGCTATTTCTTATGATGACCAACGTATTATGGGCGGATTAGATTGGGCACAACAAGGACGTAACCATGATGCTGCTTTAATCAAATATAAAAAAGGAAAATTTATAGCTGATTTTGGACTGGCTTTTAATCAAGATTACTCACATCCTACTGGCTTTGTTTCAGAGGGAACAGGTTATAATACTGCTGGGTTCTTTTCATATAAAACCATGCAGTATTTATATTTGAAACAGGCTTGGGAGAGTTTTTCAGGAAGCCTGTTATTGTTGAATAACGGATTTCAGAAATTTGATACCAACAACAATCCAGATGGTGTAAATAGCATTCAAACTCTTGGAACACATTTAGACTATAAGAAAAATAAATTAGGTGTTGCTGCCAATGTGTTTTATCAAATGGGCAACAATGTAGATGGTGCTTATCTTTTAGGATTAGACCTAACTTACAAAGTGTCGGATAAAGTAAAACTTGGTGCTGGTTTAGAGCTTATGAGTGGAAATGATACTTCGACTGCAGATACGGAAGCATTCTTCCCGTTGTACGGTACAAACCATAAATTTAATGGTTTTATGGATTATTTCTTCGTTGGAAACCATGTAAATTCTATTGGATTATTTGATGTTCACGTGATTGCAAATTTTAAATTAAGCGAGACTTCTGGTTTATTGGTAAAAGTTTTAAACTTTAGTGGCGAACAAGATTTACCAAGTGGTGAAAACGGTTTAGGAACAGAGTTAGATTTAGTATTCTCTAAAGCCTTTAAAGGTTACTCGTTAAAACTAGGCTATTCTCAAATGTTTGCTAGCGATGGCATGTACGAATTAAAAGGTGTTGCTGAAAATAATGCATCCGATATGCAAAACTGGGGTTGGGCGATGTTAGTGATTAAACCTAAGTTTTTAAATGGGAGTAATTAAATCCTTATAAATCAATTTTTTTTGAAAACCCTCTTTATTGAGGGTTTTTTGTTATTATAAATCTGAGTTCGTAAAATTAAATAAGCCTAATATGTCACCTTGAGCATTCTAAGATAAAAACAAATTTTTAGGCTGCAAATTTCACAAAAGGTTCATTTCTTTTGGCAACAGCAAAGATTCTAAGCACCAATTTGTTAGCAACAGCATTAATTACTGTCATATGGTGTTTGCCTTCTTTAATTTTTCGATTGTAATATGCTTTAAGTTGTGGGTCGTACCGGACTGCTGAAATTGCACCTTTTGTTAAAATAGCTTTTAACGATCTATCCCTCAAAAAATGTGTTTTAGTTTTTCCTCTGATACTACTTCCAGATTGATAAGGAAAAGGAGCCAGACCGCAATGACAGCTAAACTTTCTAGGGTTATCAAATTTTGTAAAGTTAGCTGTTTCTACAATACATTTAGTGGCTATAACTGGACCAATTCCAATAACTGCTGATATTTTTCTGTAACTGCCACTTAGATTTTGGTCTGACTGAATAATTGCTTTCATTTGATTTTCAATATTTACAATGCTTTTTTTTAGGGATTTAATCTGCCTTTTTTCTTCTTCAATTAACATTTTAACATCAATTGATTGATTCAGGATTTCATTGGCTTTTTGGCTGTTTTGAACTTGAACAGACATTTTCACGTAACGCTCTCTTGCTGTAATTAATGCTTTTAGTGCACTCAATTCTTTTGAAGGCAAACTGTAAGGTTTAAGTTTGTGTTTGTTTTTTACAGCATATTCTGCAATTCTATATGCGTCTTTAACATCGCTTTTACCCCGTTGAATCCCAAGTGATTTTTTGAGTTCTAAAGGGTTAATAACATAAAACTGAAAACCGCTTTTACTAATACAATCAATTAAAAGAGCACCATAATGCCCTGTATGCTCTAAGGCGAATGTATCATTGTTTTTATCAAAATTTTTAAGCCATTGATTGATAGCTTTTGGCGTATTGTCAATAATTCCCCTTGATTCAACTTGAACTTTTTGATAATCTAAGATGCAATAATCTAATGTGTTTTTTGAAATGTCGATACCTGAAATTAATTTTTTCATAAATTTGAATTGATCATTAAAAACCTGAAGAACCAATAGGTCTGTGTACTAACGCTATTAATAAGCCTTAAAGCTTAACATTCTAAATGGTACCAAAACCTAAGAAGGGAAAGGACTTATGCTCAGGATAAATCTAAAAGTTTAAGAGTCGAAATAGTTCACCTTTCTCTTCTGGTTTTTCAGAAATTTAATAAAATTAAACTTCTGTAAATTTAAAATGCTAAACTAATAGCGCAGTCGAAAGGTCAATAAACGTATATTTTTGAAAAGGTTTCGGCTGCGCTCAACCTGACATAATAATTTTATGATAGTCATTATATTAATCTTTTGGTAATTAATTGAATTCAAATTATAAGAATTAATGATGTAGCAACCTGTTAATTGTTTATCACTTACTTTCCTAAAATTAAAATACATTTCTTACATTTAAGCAGTAAACATATACTATGCTTAAAAAAGTTTTTGGAAGTGCCGTTTTTGGTGTGGAAGCCACCACGATTACAGTCGAGGTAAATGTTGATAAAGGAGTGGGCTATCATCTTGTAGGTTTGCCAGATAATGCCATAAAAGAAAGTAATTTTCGAATTGCCGCTGCACTTCAGAATAATGGTTACAGAATCCCAGGTAAAAAGATTATTATTAATATGTCGCCTGCCGATTTACGAAAGGAAGGCTCTGCTTATGATTTAACTTTAGCTATCGGAATTCTAGCATCTACAGACCAAATTAAAGCTGAAGATTTAGAACAATATTTAATAATGGGCGAGCTTTCGCTTGACGGTAGTTTACAACCTATAAAAGGCGCATTACCCATTGCTGTTAAAGCTAGAGAAGAAGGGTTTAAAGGATTTATTCTTCCAAAACAAAATGCTAAAGAAGCAGCTATTGTTGATGGTTTAGAAGTTTATGGTGTTAATACTATTGAACAAGTCATTAATTATTTTGATAAAGGAGAACCTTTAGAACAAACTATAATTGATACACGAAAAGAGTTTGAAAAAAACTTAGATTTTCTTGAGTTCGATTTTTCCGATGTAAAAGGTCAAGAAAGTATAAAGCGCTGTATGGAAATTGCAGCAGCCGGAGGACATAATATCATTTTAATTGGTCCACCGGGAGCAGGAAAAACCATGTTAGCAAAACGCTTACCGAGTATTTTACCACCAATGACGCTTCATGAGGCTTTAGAAACTACTAAAATACATTCTGTTGTTGGTCGGGTAAAAGATACTGGATTGATGGCTCAGCGTCCGTTTAGGAGTCCACATCATACCATTTCGAATGTCGCTTTAGTTGGTGGTGGAAGTTTTCCACAACCCGGAGAAATTTCATTATCTCATAATGGCGTGTTGTTTTTAGACGAGTTACCAGAATTTAAACGTGAAGTTTTGGAGGTTATGCGTCAACCATTAGAAGATAGAGAAGTGACGATATCTAGAGCGAAGTTTACGGTAACTTATCCATCATCCTTTATGTTGGTAGCGAGTATGAATCCTAGTCCGAGTGGATATTTTAATGATCCAGATTCGCCTGTAACTTCAAGTCCTGCCGAAATGCAGCGCTATTTAAGTAAAATATCCGGTCCATTGTTAGATCGTATCGATATTCATATTGAAGTGACACCAGTACCTTTTGAAAAACTAAGTGATGACAGAAAAGGAGAGAACTCGGTTGATATAAGAAAGCGTGTTACCAAAGCTAGAGAAATACAAACCAATCGTTTTGCGGAATCCGATAGTGTTCATTATAATGCACAAATGAATACCAAGCAAATTCGTAAACATTGTGTGTTAGACGACGCATCAAAGCAATTACTAAAAACCGCAATGGAAAGATTGAATTTATCGGCACGAGCTTACGATAGAATACTTAAAGTTTCTAGAACGATTGCTGATTTAGAAGGTACTGAAACTGTAAATGTCTCGCATATTGGTGAGGCGATTCAATATAGAAGTTTAGATAGAGAAGGTTGGTTAGGGTGAAACATCCAAAAATTATGAAGATGAAATATTAAAAATTGCTTCTAAAGAAGTATATATAAATGGAATAAATTAATAAAAAATATATTTGATGGAACCTATTACAATTACAGCGGCAATATTAAATCAATTTCAAACATCAGCTATTGTTAGTACTTTGATTGGGGGAATAATAGGGAATCGATCAGACGCACTTTTATGTAATAGCACAAAAAAAGTATATCAAAAAATTAGAAATACAATAGGAGAACCCTTTAACCACGATATTCAAAAATCTGTTCGAAAATCTTATCTTAAATCAACTTTAATTGTTGTTAATCATATCAAAAAAAACTATCAATGGTATGATAGCATTGCAAATGATAAAAATCCAGCTGATATTAGGCATATATCCAATTATTTAAAAAAGGAAATTAATTTACTAGATAGAAATAATATTAGGTTTCCAAATTTGGATGTAGACGAAGAATATCAAAAATTACTATTTCCTATTGGAAAAACTTCAGAGAATAGAATCCCAGATATAGTTAAGCTTATAAAAAAAAGTGTTTTTAAAGAGTTAAAAATTAATGGTTTAAGAGTAGAATTAGCACTTGAGCAATCTATTGAAGATGGTTGGAATGATGATGGTAAGTTAATGAGTTGGTACGATCTTACTTGTGCTTTTTTTAGAGAAGAATTAAAGACAAACCCTCGCATTTCTACATTTATTCAAACAGAATACTTAGATATAATAAGTTTAGATATTAAAGATGTAAAGTTCCAAATTGAGAATATACTTAAACCTTTAGATTCATTTGTTAAAGAATATAAATCTTATTTGTCTAAAATAGATGAGATTTTAAATATTACTAAAAATATAGAATCAACCGTTGTTGATACTAGTGAAACTACCACCGAGATTAGTCAGAAAATAACAGAAATCAAGGAGTTGTTAGATGTAACTAATAATGGAGCAACTGAAAATCTGGATCAAATTGAACCACCACAAGTTATAAGTATTAACACTTTTTCAGATGAAAATTTGCTTGAGGTATTAAGTTTTTTTGAAAAAAACATAAACGAAAAAAAATTAAGTGAAGAAGAATTAGCAGATATTTATGATACGAAAGCAAAATTATATGCTACAATTTTCAAAGATTTTGATAACCAACTTGAAACTAAATATAAAGACAAATTATCTGGAGTAATTTTTGATCGGATAATATCCTTTAAAGAAATTGAAAAAACTGATTTTGATACAATTCAGTCTATACGAAACAATAAAAAATATAATTATAAAGATCGTTCACTTTTAGTTAGCGGAATTTCAATAGGCGTTCTTAATAATTTTGATTCTTCAAAAATAAATTTGCTTATTGATTTTTTAACAGATTTTGAGGAAGATGTATGGCAAAAAGCATTAGTAGGATTAATTCTTTGTCTTTTAAAGTATGATAATCGTTTAAGTCTTTTTCCAGAAATATCTAAGCGTTTAGTTGAATTAAAAAAGGTTAGTAAAATACAAAAAGGCATTATTTATATTGAAAGAATTTTGAGATACCGTTCGTTTAGTCCAAAAGATGTTTTTCAAAATAACAAAAGAGAGTTTATAATTACACTTCAAGGGGTTTTTGGTAATACATTAGAATTTGACAAGAAGGATTTAAAAGACATCAAAAAAATAATCGATAACAAGCTTGAGTTCCATGAAGATCATATCATGTCTAAAGTTGTCGATTACGATAAACTTACTCAGTTTTATAGCAAATACTCCGAAAAAGATTCATTTACTGCTACTTTTGGAGAATATTTTAATTGTTTAGATTATAATACATATGTCGAATTATATGAATTAAATCCGTTGCAATTTAAAATGGATTCTGAAATCTTTAAAGAACCAAAAAGTTGGTTTATCCCTTTTGATGATGATGAGAAAATTAGGGATATTATGATTAAAAACTTTACTGTTCCAAGTATAGACATAAGTGATTTTATTGACTGTTTAAAAAGATGTTATTTTTTAAGCGATATAGACAAAAACTATATTATAGTTAATATTAAATCATTCTCTGAAGACTTTATAAATGTTGTTTATATAATGGCTAAACATGAAGAGGAAATATTTCAAAGATTTAATCCTAAATCTAAATTAGAATTATCTTTAAATAAAATCATTCGAGAACTTTATCGTTTTAGGCAGCTTTCAATAATCCCAAGTAATGAAAATATATTTAGAGACAAATTATCAATATACGATAAAACACTTTTAGATAAAATTGGTGATAAACTAACAAATATAAAAATTAAGGCTAAACATCATTTTGATAATAGATTGTATATAGAGTCATTAAAAATATTAGAAGAGTCTAAAATAATTAATAACGATTACGAAATCCTAGAATTATATGCATTAAATAATTTTTATCTTAAAAGATACGATGAGTCTAAAGTGTTTATTGAAGAGATTCTAGTGTCATTAAAAAAGACCAAGAATCTTGACAGGAAAGCATACTGGTTCAAAAAACTTAATTCAGTTTATTTTAATTTAAAAGACTATGATGAATATGAAAAACACCTTAATAAAGAAATAGTAACAAGAGAAGATGTTTTTGCCAAAACTATAGCAGAAAATAATAACAATGATGAATTAATAAAGGGTAAGGCTATAGATTTAGCGTCGGCCTATTTTTCTCTAAGCGTTAATTATTGGAATATACATAAAGATGTTTATCAAAGTATTGTCTATTTTTTAAAGTATTTAAAAACTTTTTTAAATATATCTACAATCAATAGCGAGCAATTACTAAAACTAACTAATCAAAATAGAAAAAGTATAATTAGTCTTATTTTAATATATCTAGAGAACGAAAATTTAAAAGTAAATACTAAACGATTAGAGGCTTATATTAATGAAAATTTAGAATCAGATTTTCAAAAAAAACTAAATGATTTATTTTGTAATGTTAAAGAAATAAATGAATTAGAAGGCAATAAAATTGTTTTTAATAATGATGAAGTTGCCCCAGAAGTAATTAAACACATAGAGTTACTTTACAATACACTACTACCAATAGCTAAAAATGTACTAGAAGGTGAAAATGAATTTACTAAAATTGCTGTGCCATTTAACATAGACAAAAAAGGAACTTTTGATGTTAAATTAGTTTTAGATGAGGTTATAGAAAAAAAGGAAAAATACCTCTTAGAAGAACTTGCTTCAAGTTTATATACAGGAATAAAAAATGATTTTATAGAAAAAGCATTTAATGTATTTATTAAACAAATTTGTAATGAAAAAGCTGAACCACATTATTCTATTGAAGAGATAAGATCTAGTCTAAATTCATACATAGAATATGCAAAACTGCCCACTACAGAAAATGAAAATACTACAGATGAATAAAATTATTTAGAAGATATTGAACCGAAAATAGCTCACATATTAGTCAAGCGATTCAATATAGGAGTTTGGATTGTGAGGGTTGGTTAGGGTGATTTTTTATAAATTGGAAAATGATATCACTTTTTTTTAATTCCAAATTTATTATTGAAGTAGTTGTCATATTTTTCTGTATCATCTTCTCTCAAGTTGTTAAATTTAAAACCATTCACTGAATATCCATACCACCCAAAACGATTATATATTTCAATATTCTTTTTTAGTGATTCGTCTTCATATATATATCGAAGTAAAAAAACATATCTATTTTCAGATTTTAATAAGTCATCTTTTTTTATGCCTTGAGTAAAATCATTTCCTCCAAAACCACCATTTCCATTAATTATTACTTTTCTTTTATCATTAGTTGAATAAACTTCATCTAGAATATTAGAGCTTTTATCAGTTAATAATAATATTGCTTGAAATAGTTTTATAGTCCCATTTCTTTTTCCATAATTTTTATATCCAACTCTAAAGATATAATTGGTAGAGTCTGATACTTTAGGTAAAAACTCTACACTATTTGAAACAACAATTATATCAGCAGATTCAAGTTCAAACCTTTTGCTTTCAATTCTAGTTTGCATATCAACCAATTTTTGAAATTCTTTAGCTTGGGTGAGAGAGTTCGTAAGGCTATCTTTTACATCCGAAAGATTATGACTTAATTTGTTTATGTCATTGATGATTTCAGAAGTTTTTCCCAAACTTTTCTGAAGTGATTTTGATACTTCTCCAACCGATTCTTTTAGATTTTTTTCAGCCTGGTCAGATTCCTTTTTTGTTTCTCTAGTACTTAAATAAGTGAATATTACAACTAGTACACTGCAAAATGTTGCCAATGAAGCATATAACATAGATTTGTTTTTAAATAAATTATTCATAACCTAAATTTGAACAAGGAAAATTACAAAATTTATATGATTATATTTTTCGTATGTATCTAGTTTTTATAAAATTCTTTTACATTTATAGATATAATTCTAATTTTAGAAAATGAAAAAACTAATAATAATATTTCTTTCAGTTGTCATCTTCAACTGCAACACCACAAAAGAAAAAAATCAACCTATTGAAACTGAAATTAAAACAGTTTCAACCTCACAATCAAATCCAATATTGGGTATTCCAAAACTCAATTTAAAAGGCGCAAATACTTTAGCACAATTGCCATTGCATTGTATAAATACCGAATATCCAAATAAGTTATCGCAAACTATTGGTAGTGATGATGATTTAAAAACACCAAGTGCATTGCATCCTGCATTTTATGGCTGTTTCGATTGGCATTCATCAGTTCACGGGCATTGGAGTTTAGTGAGTTTGTTAAAGCAATTCCCTAATATGGATAATGCAGAGAGCATTAAACAACGTTTGCTTAAAAACATATCAAAAGAAAACATTGAAGCCGAAGTACAATATTTTTATGGAAAATATAACAAATCTTATGAGCGTACTTACGGTTGGGCGTGGTTACTTAAGCTCGCCGAAGAATTGTATACTTGGGACGATGATACCGCACGAACTTTAGAAAGCAATCTACAACCGCTAACTGATTTAATTGTAGGTAAATATATAGAGTTTTTACCAAAACTAAATTACCCAATTCGAGTTGGCGAACATCCAAATACCGCTTTCGGATTATCTTTTGCTTACGATTATGCTAATACCGTAAATAATCAACAATTAAAAGCATTAATTGAGCAACGTGCTAAAGATTTTTATTTAAAAGATACTGGTTGCCCAATAACTTGGGAACCTAGTGGTTTCGATTTTTTATCGCCTTGTTTAGAAGAAGCCGCTTTAATGAAACGCGTATTACCAATAGCCGATTTTAAAACGTGGTTAAATACTTTTTTACCACAACTTAAAGACCAAAATTTTAAGTTGGAAACAGGGGTTGTGTCCGATAGAACTGATGGAAAATTAGTACATTTAGATGGTGTTAATTTTTCAAGAGCATGGAGTTTAAATAAAATTGCTGATGGTTTACCTGAATATGCACATTTAAAAAATACTGCAAACCACCATATAAATTATTCGTTACCAAGTATTGTTGGAGATAGCTACGAAGGTGGGCATTGGTTGGGTAGTTTCGCTATTTATGCACTAAACTCAACAGAAAAAAACAAATAAGGTGGGTTCGATATAATCTGCCTTTCAAACTCCTGCGATTCAGAAAAATAATTTTATGTGTCAGGTTGAGCGCAGTCGAAACCTCAAAGAAGTTCTGGTTTTTGAAAACCTTTCGACTGCGCTCAAGGTGACAATTCTTATTTCTAACTCACATTAAATAGTTATTTTAATAATATGTTAAAGACATGCTAATTAAGAAATATGTCTTTAATTTTTTATACTTTTCTTCATTATAACTAATTAACTACTAAAATGAAACCATATCCTTTATTGCTTTTGGCATGCAGTTTCCTAATTGTCAACACAATGTATTCACAAAATCCGTTAGTAAATTCACCATCATTAAATGCTGATGGAACTCAAATGGCGTTTAATTTTCAAGGCGATATATGGACAGCAAACATAAACGGTCAAAATGCAAAACGATTAACCGTTCACGAAGGGTACGACACCAATCCGTTATGGAGTGCAGACGGACAATCAATTGCATTTGAAAGTAATCGATTTGGGAATAATGATATTTTTATTATCCCCTCAAATGGTGGATTATCTAAGCGTATTACTTACCATTCAGCAACCGATAATCTAACAGATTATACAAAAAGCGGCGATATTTTATTCTCTACGCGAAGAGATTTTGCTCAAGTTGAACGCGAATACGAAACACATATTATCGACAGTAAAGGAGGCACCCCACATCGATTTATGAGTGCTTTAGGTTTCGATTCTAAAATATCACCTAACGGAAAATTTATAGTTTTTGTTAAAGGAAATTGTAGAATTCAACGTGAAGCTTATCGTGGTTCAGCTAACAGAGATATATGGTTATATGACATTAAAAATGATAAATACACACAGTTAACCACTTTTGAGGGTAACGATTTTTATCCACAATGGGGCGATAATAATACCATTTATTTTCAATCGGCTAGAAGCGGAAAATATAATGTACATAAACTTAAAATTTCTGATGCTGGTACAAAAGAGGTGCAAATAGAGCAGGTGAGTACCTTTAAAGATATGGGTGTATTTTCTTTTAACGTTAGTAGAAATGGAAATGCAATAATTATGGTTAAAGCCGATAAAGTGTTTGTAATGGATACGGCAACTAAATCTCAAAAAGAAATAAATATTAATATTGCTTCAGATTACAGGTTTAATCCTGTAGAGCGTAAAACATACTCAAACAGAATTGGTGAAATTGCAGTCTCGCCAAACGGAAAATACAGTGCATTAAACATTAGAGGTGAAATATTTTTAAGAGAAAATGATAAAGATAAAAGCAGAACGGTAAACGTTTCAAATTCATCGTATAGAGATAGAATGGCAACTTGGGTTAATGATAGTACGTTGATTTTTATATCGGATAGAGATGGACAAAACGATTTATACGTGGTAACTTCTGATGATAAAAATGAATCAAATTTATTTAAAACCTTAAAGCATAACGTTGAAAGAATAACGAAAACAAATGAAGGCGAAAGTAATTTGGTGATCTCTCCTAACGGAAAACAAATCGTGTTTAATAGAGGTAGAGGCAAACTTATTGTTGCTAATATTGATAGCAACGGAAAATTATCAAACGAAAACACCTTGCTTGATGGTTGGGATTCTGCCGATAATGTATCGTGGTCGCCAGATTCTAAATGGTTAGCGTATAGTTTAAGTGATTTAGATTTTAACAGCGAAATTTATATTCATAAAGCAGATAATTCCAGAAAACCTGTTAATATTTCAATGCATCCAAAACAAGATTACGGCCCTGTTTGGAGTATCGATGGAAAAAAATTAATGTTTTCATCAAATAGAAACAATGGCGATTATGACGTTTGGTTTACATGGTTGAATAAAGCAGATTGGGAAAAAACCACTGAAGATTGGAAAGAAGATGATAGTGATGATAAGAAAAAAGGAAAAAATAGTAAGGACAAGAAAAATGAAGATGAAAAAAATGAAGGAGACAAGAAGGGTAAAGATGCGGTCAAGGATATTATAATCGATTTTCAAGATATTCACGAGAGACAAATACAAGTCACATCGTTTACAGGCGGTGAGTTTGGTAGAGCCTTTTCTAAAGACGGAAAAACTATTTATTACACTACAGGTAATGGTACTAGAGGAAATCCAGATGTTGAATCTGATTTGTTTAAAATTTCTTGGCAAGGAAAAGATAAAAAAGACATAACCAAGGGTAATAAAAGACCATCTAGTATTGTCGTTGATAAAAAATATTCAAATTTGTATATGACTAGCGGATCTGGTAGTCTTTCAAAAATTAATATGTCTTCGGATAAAAGTGAAAGTCTTTCTATTTCTGCTAAGTTAAATGTTGACTATAACGAAGAATCAAACCAAATATTTGAGGAAGCTTGGAAAGCACTTAATGATGGCTTTTACGATCCTAACTTTCATGGTAGAGATTGGAATGCTTTAAAGAAAACCTACAAGCCTTTAGCCATGGGAGCTTCCACTCGAATAGATTTTCAGAATATGTTTAATTGGATGTTGGGTCAAGTCAATGCAAGTCATATGGGCTTTCGAGCAGGAGAATTTCGTGAAGATTTACAAAGACAAAGTACAGGCTTATTAGGTTTAGAATTCTCACCTAATAGTAATGGCAGTTTAAAAGTTGAAGCGGTTATTGACGGTATGCCAAGCGATAGAAGTGCGAGTAAAATAAATGTAGGAGATGTAATTACAGCTGTAAATGGTACTAAATTAACAAAGGATTTAAATGTTTATAGTTTATTAGAAGGGACTTCAAATGAGAAAATTTATTTAGATGTTACAAGAGGAAATAATACCGTTGAGGTCGTTATTAGACCTAAAAGCAGCAACAGACTTGAAAATTATAAAGCTTGGGTAAATGAAAGAAAACGACTTACTGAACAATATTCAAACGGTCAATTAGGGTATATTCATATTCAGGGTATGAATTGGACAAGTTTCGAGCGTTTTGAACGTGAACTTACCGCTGCTGGTTTAGGTAAAAAAGGATTGGTAATTGATGTACGTTTTAACGGTGGTGGATGGACAACCGATTACTTAATGGCGGTTTTAAACGTAAAACAGCATGCTTATACAGTGCCTCGAGGTGCGGCTAAAAATCTAGAAAACGAAAATAAAAACTTTAAAAATCATTATCCTTTTAGCGAGCGTTTGCCTTTAGCGTCGTGGACTAAGCCATCCATAGCCTTGTGTAATCACACAAGTTATTCTAATGCCGAAATATTTTCGCACGCATACAAAGCATTAGGAATAGGAACTTTGGTTGGAGAACCTACATTTGGAGCGGTTATTTCAACAGGGTCTGCGCGTTTAATTGATGGCTCTAGCGTAAGAATGCCATATAGAGGGTGGTATGTAAAATCAACTGGCGATAATATGGACTTTGTACCAGCAGTTCCAGATGTTTTGGTGCTAAATAATCCAGATGATAAAGCTAACAAGCAAGACACCCAATTAAAAAAGGCAGTAGATGAGTTGCTTAAACAAATTTAGAGGCATTTAAAAAATAATTAATAACCAATACAAATAAAAAACTGGTTTAGAAATATTGGTCCTGGGCCACTAGTAGCTGCCGCTTTTATCGGTCCAGGTACGGTAACCGTTTGTACCCTTGCTGGCGTTGCTTTTGGGTATGCGTTGCTTTGGGCGATGTTACTTTCTATAATTGCCACCGTTGTTTTACAAGAAATGGCTGCAAGATTGGGTGTTATTTCTCAAAACGGCTTAGCTGAAGCTATAAGAAGCAAAATTAAAAACCCCATATTTAAAACGCTTGCCATCATATTAATTCTCTCAGCAATTGTTATTGGTAATGCAGCTTATGAAGCCGGAAACATAAGTGGTGGTGTTTTAGGTTTAGAAACTATCGTAGGAAACTCAAATATTAGCATTGCTGGACTTTCAATTAACTTTTTAAGTATTACAATAGGTATTATAGCGTTTGTTTTGCTTTATTTAGGGAATTACAAAATCCTCCAAAACACTTTGGTTTCACTTGTTATTTTAATGAGTTTAGCCTTTCTGATTACAGCTATAATAACCAAACCAAATCTTTTCGAAATTTTAAGCGGAGCATTTATTCCCCAGTTCCCAAAAGATAGTATGTTAACCATTATAGCTTTAATTGGAACAACGGTTGTGCCTTATAATTTGTTTTTACATGCATCTTTAGTTAAGCAAAAATGGCATAATGAATCAGATTTGAAATTTGCTAGAAAAGATACTTTAGTTGCAGTTGTTTTAGGCGGATTAGTGTCTATGTGTATTATTATTTCGGCAGCATCCATTCAAACACAAGACATAAATAACGCTGCAGATTTGGCCAAAGGATTGGAGCCGTTATTCGGTAGTTATGCAAAATATTTTTTAGCAATGGGTTTATTTGCAGCTGGTATTACTAGTGCGATAACAGCACCATTAGCTGCAGCATTTGTTGCAACGGGTTGTTTAGGTTGGAGTACCAATATGCAATCTAAAAAGTTTCGAGCGGTTTGGATGATTGTTTTGGCTGTTGGTGTAATTTCAGCTTCCTCTGGAATAAAATCGATAGAAATTATAAAATTTGCCCAAGTTACAAATGGAATTTTATTACCCATTATTGTTAGTTTTTTAATTTGGATTATGAATAAAAAATCTATTTTAGGAATGCATATAAATAATACAAAACAAAATATTTTCGGGGTTGTTATACTAGGAATTAGTATCTTACTATCGATAGCCACACTCAACAAAATATTTCATTTAAACCTCTTTTAGTGCAAAATTATAAGATTGATATCAATGTAGATTTAGGTGAAGGCATTGGTAACGAATCGCAATTGATGCCTTATATTTCAAGCTGTAATATCGCTTGTGGAGGTCATGCTGGTAATGTTGAAACTATGCGAAGCGTTGTACGGTTAGCAAAAAGATACGGTGTAAAAATAGGAGCGCATCCGTCGCTTCCTGATAAAGAAAATTTTGGTAGAATCGCTATGAAATTACCTTCGGTAGTATTGTACAAATCAATTAAAAAGCAAATAAGAGATTTGTTGAATGTTTTAAAAGAAGAACACGCGAGACTCCATCATATTAAACCACATGGTGCACTTTATAATTTAGCAATGGTTGACGAAAAGACCGCAAAAATTATTATTGAAGCGATAAAAAGTATCGCCATACCAGTTAAATTATATGTGCCTTATAAATCGGTTATTGCCGATGTGGCAATTCAGAATAACATATCGATTATGTATGAAGCGTTTGCAGATAGAAATTACAACGATGATTTAACCTTAGTTTCAAGAGATAAAAGCAATGCATTAATTAGTGACGATGTTGCCCTGTTTAGTCATGTCTATCGAATGATTTCTACTAAAAAAGTTAAACCCATTAATGGCGCAGAAATAGCAATTAAAGCCGATACATTTTGCATTCATGGCGATAATGCTGAAGCTGTAAATTTGGTAAAAACTTTAAGAACAAATTTAGAAGCAAAAGGAATCAGTATTGTGTAGTTTTTATGGCATTTAATCTTGTATATAAACGATATGGAGAGCGTTCAATTTTAATTGAATGGCCATCTGTAATCGATAAAAAAATACTGTTTGATGCGTTGGTTTTTAAAGATAAAATTCTAAATAGTAACATTGAATTTATTGTTAATATAAATCATGCATATAATTCATTATTAATAACTTACAGTAAATTAATAATTTATTTTAAAAATCAATTTTCTGCATTAAAAAAAATATATAATCAGAAAATAACTTATACGCAACCCAAATTTAAACAGTGGAATATCCCTGTGTGTTACGATGCTGTTTTTGGTATTGATTTAGAAACGATGGCATTGGCTAAAAATAGTTTAAAAGAAGACATTATTAAGCGTCATTCGCAAGCTATTTATACCGTTTATTTCATCGGGTTTTTACCCGGGTTTTTATATTTGGGCGGTTTACATGAAACGCTTCATTTTCCTCGGAAAGAAACTCCAAGATTAAAAATTGAAAAAGGTGCAGTGGCTATCGGAGGCAATCAAACTGGTGTTTATCCAAATGAAAGTCCTGGAGGTTGGAACATTATTGGGAACACGCCCATTTCTTTTTTTGATGTAAAAAAAGATAAACCGTGTTTTGCAAAATCTGGGGATAGCATAAAGTTTTATCCGATTTCTTTAGAAAAACATCACGAAATAAAAACGCTTAATGATGCTGGAGTTTATCAAATGGAAAGCGAGGTTATAAATGGTTAAAGTAATAAAAACAGGCTTCTTTTCAACCATTCAAGATTTTGGTCGTATGGGTTTCCAGCAATACGGTGTACCATATTCTGGAGTTATGGATCGTAATTCGGCATCCATTGCCAATGCTGTTTTATGCAACGATAAAAATGCAGCGGTTATTGAAATGACAATGACCGGTGCCACACTTCAATTTAATGGTGATACCAATATTTGTATTTCGGGTGCAGATATGTCACCAAAAATCAATTTTAATCCTATAAAACTTTATAAAAATATTGCTGTAAAATCTGGAGATATTTTATCGTTTGAAAAGCTTAATTACGGATTTAGAAGCTATTTAGCGATTTCTGGAGGTTTTAAAACTGAAGCTGTTATGGGAAGCAAAAGCATGTATAAAGGCATTACTAATCCGTTTTTGCTTAATAAAAATGATGAGTTGCCCATATCATATTCTACTATTAATAATAGAAAACATGCAAGTATTAAAGTAAATAGAAATCATTTTATTTCAAAAAAAATGGAAGTTTTTAAAGGTCCAGAATTCGAATATCTTTCCAAAGAGCAACAAGAAAAACTGTTTTCAAAAATATTTAAAATTTCAAAAGAGAATAATAGAATGGCTTATCAATTGGAAGACACTTTAAAAAATAAATTAGAACCTATAATTACATCGTTAGTGCTTCCCGGAACGGTGCAATTAACACCTTCTGGCAAGCTTATTATTTTAATGCGAGATTGTCAAACTACTGGTGGTTACCCTAGGATTTTACAGCTAAAAGAAACTTCAATAAATGTTTTAGCACAAAAGTTTACAGGGCAAAATATTACTTTTAAATTAGTGGAATATTAAGAAAATTTTATGGTTCTATTAGGTAAGTTGTGTTTAATTTTGCGACTTACAATAAAAACAAAAAATGAAAAAATATTTTCTACTTTTTACAGCTACGATGCTCTTTTTAAGTTGTGAAAAACAAAAAGAAGTTAACGTGCAAGATATCGTTGACAAATCGATAGAAATTTCAGGTGGTGATAAAATTAAAAACTCAACTATTGCATTTGATTTTAGAGATAAAAACTACAAAGCAACTCGTAATAATGGAAGTTTTCAACTAGAAAGAAGATTTAAAGATTCAACAGGTATCGTTAGAGATGTTTTATCTAATGACGGATTTGAGCGTTATATTAATAATGAAATAGTAAAAGTTCCTGATAGTATGGTTCCTAAATATTCAGCTTCGGTAAATTCAGTTCACTATTTTTCGGTTTTACCTTACGGGTTGAACGATGCCGCTGTAAACAAGCAATATGTTGAAAAGGTTACTTTGAAAGGAAAGCCATATCATAAGATTAAAATCACTTTTAATCAAGATGGAGGAGGTGAAGATTTTGAAGATGTATTTGTGTATTGGATAAACACTACAACTTATAAAACTGATTACATTGCCTATTCGTATCACGAAAATCATGGCATTGGTTTACGATTTAGAGAAGCCTATAACGAACGTTATGTTAACGACATTAGGTTTGTAGATTATACTAATTATAAACCTAAAGACTTATCTGTTTCAGTATTTGGTTTAGATGATTTATTTGAAAAAAATCAGTTACAAATCGTGTCTAAAATAGACTTAACGAACATTGTAGTTAATTGATAGTTAATACCTGATCTGAAGTTTTACCGTCAATTACTGTAATTATATATAAGTTGCCATTGTTGCTATCATCAATATCTTCATGCTTTTTATAGCCTAGAATAGAATTTACGAACATTGGTGTTGTATTGCTATGCCCGACAATAAGAACAGTTTTGTTTTCAGTATCGTTTAAAAGCGTTTTTGTGTCAAGCTTATAAGGGTGATAAATTGTTAATTCTAATCCGTTTTTTGTGGCTGTTGGTTGCGCTGTTTCTTTGGTTCTATTATAATCGGTGGAATAAATGGCATCAAATTTTATATTTGAAAATATTTTACTCCAACTTGTTGCTCGTTTTTTGCCAATTTCGGTTAAATGTGGATTTTTATTTGTTTTGTCGGTTCTATCTTTTTCTGCATGACGAATAAAATAATAGGTAGAAGCTTCGGAAGCGATTTTTTCTTGTGAAAAAGTGGTTGATGATAGTATTGCAAATGCAAAAAGGAATAAATATTTCATCGTTAAAAACTTGATTATCATCAAATATAAAGCGTTTTGAATGACTAACTTTTAATTAATTGTTAAAGTTGCTTTAAGCAAGTTTCATTGCTATTTCAACCATTTCAGAAAATGTAGTTTCACGTTCTTTACTTGTGGTTCGTTCTCCTGTGACTAATGAATCAGATATAGTTAAAATAGAAAGCGCATTTACATTGTGTTTTGCAGCTACGGTATACAAACCAGCACTTTCCATTTCTACACAAAGCACTCCAAATTTTGACCACTTTTTATACGATTCAAAATCGTCAGCATAAAATTCATCAGAAGTAAAAACATTACCAGCTTTTACAGTAATATTTTTTTCTTTGGCTATATCAACAGCTTTTTGAAATAACTCAAAATTCGCAGTAGGCGCATAGTCTGCACCACCAAAACGCAATTCGTTAACACCAGAATTTGAAGATGCTGCCATAGCAAAAATGATGTCTCTTATTTTAATATGCTTTTGATATGAGCCTGCACTTCCAACTCTAATAAGGTTTTTAACGCCATATTCTGTAATGAGTTCGTGTGCGTAAATAGAAATAGAAGGTACACCCATACCAGTGCCCATAACCGAAATGTGATTTCCGTTATAAGTCCCTGTGTAACCTAGCATACCTCTTATTTTATTAAAGCAGACAGGATTTTCAAAAAAAGTTTCTGCAATCCATTTTGCACGAAGAGGATCTCCAGGAAGTAAAATCGTTTCAGCAATGTCGCCTTTTTCGGCTTCAATATGTACACTCATTTATTTTAGTTATAAGATGAAATTCTCACTCTTACGTGATTTAATAATTGCTTTCTATTTGAGATTTGCCAGTAACTATTGCGATTCCAGATGATGTTCCTAAGCGATCTACACCTAGGTTTATGTATTCCAATGCCTTTTTTTTATCTTTTATTCCGCCAGAGGCTTTAATTTTTACCGTATTGTTTGCTACACTTTTCATGAGTTTTATATCATGAATTGTAGCACCGCCGGTTCCAAATCCAGTTGATGTTTTAATAAAATCTGCTCCACTTTGTATTGCAAGTTCACTAGCTTTTATAATTTCTAATTCTTCTAAATAACAAGTTTCTAAAATAACTTTTAATACCTGATAAGGCATATTTTTTTTAACCGATTCAATATCTTTCCAAACGGCATCAAAATCTTTACTCTTGAGGAGGCCTAAGTTAATAACCATGTCAATTTCGTCGGCTCCATCATGTAAAGCAGATTTGGTTTCTGCAACTTTGGCTTGTGTAGACATACTTCCTAATGGAAACCCAATAACACTGCATACTTTTACATTGCTATTCTTTAATTGTGCTTTAGCCAAAGACACGTAGGAACTATTAACACAGACAGAGAAAAATTGATATTGTATGGCCTCTTTACAAAGCTTTATAATATCACTCTTTGTAGCTGTTGGTTTTAAAAGTGTATGGTCTATATAGGTATTTAAAAGTCTCATAGGAATGCTAAAATTAAGTTTATTTTTTTAATAAAGCAGATTACAACTAGTAATTTTAAAACACTAAGATGCATATAAAAATGACTTCAAAACTATGATTTTAGTCAGTTTATTGTTAAATAGTAACCTAGATAGATACCATAAAAAAAGCTAAACAGAAATTTATATATTTTGTTTAGCTTTTTTTCCTTTTGAATTAGTCTTAAATTTTTTCAGCAACATTCTCTGCTTTTAAAGTATCTTCTTCTTTAAAAGTTTTTATATACTGTTTAAATATTTTAGAATTTCTTTTTGACCGTGTTTTATTAATAAGCTCTACACCATAGTTTATACCAACTCTGTCGGCACCAGCTTCTAAATATTTTATTGCAGTTTCGTAATCTTCGATGCCATCGAAAGCAGCTATTTTAATATGATCTCTTACTGTTTTTTTAATAATTTTTACGGTAGTTAAAGTGGATCCATTTTTAGAAAAACCACTTGAAGTTTTTATGTAATCTACTTTGGCGTCTAAACAAATTTCACAAATTCTAATAATCTCATTTTTGTTTAATTCAGAAATCTCTATAATCACTTTTAACGGAGTCTCTCCAATGGCTAGCTTTACATCAGTAATATCTTTTAAAACAGAAACATAATTTTTACTTTTAAGTAAGCCTTGGTTTATTACCATTTCAATTTCATCTACACCATCCTTTAAGGCTTGTTTCGCCTCGTAAACTTTAGATGCTGTTGACATAGCTCCTAATGGAAAACCAATTGGAGTACAAACTTTAACACCAGTTTTACTTAATAATTGTTTTGCTAAAGGCACATAATAATTATTTATATTAACAGCATAATAATTGTTTTTTTGTGCTGCTAAACATAATTCTATAATGTCCCTCTCTGTAGCTGACGGATGCAATAATGTGTACTCTATATAATTAGTAATATGCATTGATTAAGTAGATTTTTTATTGTTTTTAAAAAATGAACAAATAGTATTATGTATTTGCTTAATTTATAATTCGGGGCTCAAATCGATGTAAAAGTAGGAAATTAAAACGTTCATTTTTGAATTTTAACAAGGTTTTAATTAACAATGTATTGTTAGTAAGTTAAACGGTAATTCTTGTTTTATATTTTTTAAGTTGATTAATACGCGCTTCAAATGAATCTAAAAGCACAGGATTGTTTACATTATCAAATAATTGCATTAATTCTTTTGAATGTGTTTCTCGTTGCTGTTTTAATAAATTATAGTGAACAAAACCGCACCAAATTACAGCTTTTAAATGACTCTTACTTTCGTTGTACATACGCATTTCTACGTATAACTCGCTATCAGTATATTTAATTAATTGAGATTCAATAACTACTGTTTCCATTAAAAATGCTGGTTTTAAATAAGCAATTTGATTACTACTAGATACCCAACTTTTTCCTAATGTTTTAGCCATTTTATAAATATCAATATTATAATGTTCTATTAAAGCATCTTCACGATGATTCATAAAATAATTTATATAACTACCATTGTTTAAATGATTAAATGGGTCGCAATCTTGAAATCTAATTTTTGTTTTGCTTTCTAATACGTTTAGTAAGTATGTCATTTTTTGATTTATTTTAAATATACTAATTAGTATATTTTTGATTAAAAAATATTATATTTTAAGTTCGTTATGGATCATTTGATCAATTTGATTCATGGTGTCTTTCATGTAATGCTCATCATCCATGGTGTAAGTCATAAATATAGCACCTTGAATCATGGTGTCTAATCTTTTGGCGTATTGCATTGCATTAACCTTAGTAGATATTTCTCCAGCTTCAATTCCGTTTTCAATAATAGTAGCTACTTGGTCTTGAATTTTTTCAATCACTTCTTTTACTTTTTTAAGTAATAATGAGTTTTGATTATTAGCATCAACACCAATATTTAAAACTGGGCAACCACCATTTTTTTTACTGTATGGATAGTAGTTTCTGTAGAAATCTGAAATCAGAAATAATTTTTGGATTGGAGAATTGCTTAATTCAAGGTGTTTAGAAATATCTTTCATTAGGCTTTTAACTGTAAACTTAAAAGCTGCAATAGCTAATTCTTCTTTATTTTTAAAATTGCCGTAGATGGCTCCTTTTGTTAACGATGTCGCTTCGGTAATATCTCGCATACTAGTTGCTGCATACCCATTTTTATTGAATATTGGAGCTGCAATTTCTAGAATGTATTCCGATGTAAGTTCTGCTTTTGTTTTCATTGTTGAAGCAAATATAATAAAAAATACCAAACGGTATATTTTAAATTAGTGTTCTAAGTTTAATAAAAAGGAAAAGCAACAATCATCTTGTTAAAGATTCATGTTGCTTTTCAACTAACCAACCAACTAATAGACTGTTAGAAAATCATTTTGTTACAAACAAATTTCATTTTAGTCTAAAATTCTTCAGTAACTAGGCTATTTTGGTTTCTAAATACTAATTCATCATCAAAGGCATCTAATAAAATAATACTATCTGTAGTTACTTTTCCTGATAATATTTCTTTGCTTAATGCATTTAAAACTTCTTTTTGAATAACACGCTTTACTGGTCTAGCTCCGTATTCTGGATTATAACCTTTATTTGCTAAATATGTTATAGCTTCCGAGGTTGCATCAAATGTAATACCTTGTTTTGCTATCATTTTCGTAACTGATTTTAATTGCAATCCAACAATATCTACAATATTTTCTTTACTTAATGGTGTAAACATAATGGTATCATCAATTCTATTTAAAAACTCAGGACGAACACTTTGTTTTAATAATCCCAAAACGTCGATTTTTGCAGCTTCAATAGCCGAATTTAAGTCCTTTGTAGCTTCAAAACGCTCTTGAATTAGATGACTGCCAATATTTGAAGTCATAATAATAATCGTGTTTTTAAAGTCAGCTACACGTCCTTTATTGTCTGTTAAATGTCCTTCATCAAGCACTTGTAAAAGAATATTAAAGGTATCTGGATGTGCTTTTTCAATTTCATCTAGCAGTACTACAGAATATGGTTTTCTACGAACAGCTTCCGTTAATTGTCCGCCTTCGTCATACCCAACATATCCTGGAGGTGCACCAACTAATCTGCTAACCGCATGTCGTTCTTGGTATTCGCTCATGTCAATTCTAGTCATTGCATTTTCATCATCAAACAAATATTCGGCTAATGCTTTTGCAAGTTCTGTTTTACCAACTCCAGTGGTTCCTAAAAATAAGAACGTTCCAATCGGTTTTTGTGGATTTTGTAAACCAGCGCGACTTCTTCTAACGGCATCACTTACCGCAACTATAGCCTCTTCTTGACCTACAACACGTTTGTGCAATTCATCTTCTAATTTTAAAAGTTTTTCACGTTCGCTTTGTAGCATTTTTGTAACTGGAATACCTGTCCATTTGGCGACTACTTCTGCAATATCATCATAAGTTACTTCTTCTTTAATTAATGAATTTTCGGATCGCTCTTGTAATTGTTTTTGAAAACTTTCAAGCTGCTCTTGAGCTTCTTTTATTTTTCCGTAGCGTAATTCGGCAACTTTACCATAATCGCCATCGCGTTCTGCTTTTTCAGCTTCTAATTTGAAGTTTTCAATGTCTTGTTTTGTGTTTTGGATATTATCGACTACTTCCTTTTCACTTTTCCATTTGGCATTTATTTCATTGCGCTGCTCTTTTAAATTTGCCAAATCTGAACGTAGAGATTTTAATTTACTTTCATCTTTTTCGCGTTTAATAGCCTCAATTTCAATCTCTAATTGCATGATTTTTCTATCTAAAACATCTAATTCTTCAGGTTTAGAGTTGATTTCCATACGTAGTTTTGATGCCGCTTCATCCATTAAGTCGATGGCTTTATCTGGCAAAAAACGATTGGTAATATAGCGTTGCGATAATTCTACCGCGCCAATAATAGCCTCATCTTTAATACGAACTTTATGATGTGTTTCGTATTTTTCTTTAATACCTCTTAAGATTGAAATGGCACTTTCGGTATCAGGCTCATCAACCATAACCTTTTGAAAACGACGTTCTAAAGCTTTGTCTTTCTCAAAATATTTTTGATACTCGTCAAGCGTTGTTGCACCAATAGCACGCAGTTCTCCTCGAGCTAAGGCCGGTTTTAAAATATTAGCAGCATCCATAGCACCTTGTCCGCCACCAGCGCCAACAAGCGTGTGAATTTCATCAATAAATAAAACAATATCGCCATCACTGGTTGTTACTTCTTTTATAACGGCTTTTAAGCGTTCTTCAAACTCACCTTTAAATTTTGCACCAGCAATTAATGCACCCATATCTAGAGCAAAAATTTGTTTGTCTTTTAGATTTTCAGGAATATCTCCATCTATAATTCTGTGAGCTAAACCTTCTGCAATAGCTGTTTTACCAGTACCTGGTTCACCAACTAGAATAGGGTTGTTTTTGGTTCGTCGCGATAATATTTGAAGAATCCTACGTATTTCTTCATCACGACCAATTACAGGATCTAATTTTCCGTCTTTTGCTAATTGATTTAAGTTTTTCGCATATTTATTGAGCGAATTATAAGTTTCCTCTTGACTTTGTGAGGTTACATTTTCGCCTTTTCGCAATTCATCAATTGCAGCCTTTAAACCTTTTTCTGTAACGCCTTGATCTTTTAGCATTTGTGCTATTTTGCTATTCGATTCAAAAACGGCTAAAATTAAATGTTCAATAGATACAAAATCATCTTTCATTTTCTTAGCAATAATCGATGCCTCGTTTAGGCTTTTTCCAGCTTCGCGAGATAGCATTAATTCACTTCCAGAAACTTTTGGAAAACTTTCTAGTTGCTTATCTAAGGCTTGTTGAAGGATATTAATATTGACATTTAATTTTTTTAGAATGAACGGTAATACGTTTTCATCAACTTCAAAAATGCCTTTAAAAATATGCTCATTTTCTATTTGTTGATGACCGAAACTTTGAGCAATTTGTTGAGCTTGCTGAATAGCTTCTTGAGATTTTATTGTATAATTATTTAAATTCATAACTGTATTTTTATTTTCTTTACAAGTATTAAGTCAATAATCTTACCAATGCTATTTCAACGACAAAATGTCTTGATACGCCCTTGTTTTAATGACTTTTAGTCAGTTTGTAAGTTTTGAAGTTGTGAGCGACTTAGTATTATATTAATAGTAAAAAGTGGATTCCTGTTTTTACAGGAATGACAAATTAATGTTACCTCAAAACATGTTTTGAGGAGAAATATTTTTAATTATGGGATTAATAAATAAATTATTTGGGACTTCAACAAGTTCAGCCAACAATAAAGAAGAAAAGCTATTACCTTGGATTCCTTTAAATGAATTGGCTCAATTGGATTTTATTGAAAATAAATCGAATACAAAAACGCAAGTTATTTTTAAACATTCAACGCGCTGTGGTATTAGTAGAATGGTTATGAAGCAATTTGTAGATTCTTACAGTTTCACCGAAAAAGGTTTGGATTTATATTATTTGGATTTATTAAATTACCGTGATGTATCAAACGAGGTTGGGTACAAATTTCAGATTATGCATGAATCTCCGCAACTTATTGTAATTAAGAATGGGGTAGTGCTGACGCATGCTTCACATGGAGCAATTAATGATTTGGATTTGAGCCGATTTGTTTAAATAAAAACCTCCCATAAGTTTGAGAGGTTTTTATTCATCGTCTAATTGTATAAGAATTAATGATATCTTTTAGTTGTAACTTTAAATCTTCACCAGTATCATAAACCATTTGTTCGTTACTAGGAAACGGCACACGTCTGTTATCTAATAAAATTCTGTCATCTTTAGTAAGCGCACGCTTATCGCCTCTTGATCTTGCAAAAAAATGTTCGAAAACAAATTCACTATCAATAGTAAAGGTATCTAAAGGTTGATTTGATGCTAAATCTAAATACACTACATCTGCTATAACTTGAGATGATTTAGTTTGAATCGTTTCTAATAATCGACATTTTACAGTAATAACTTTATCAACTTTCACATCGTTTCCTAAGCTGTCTTTTACAACATTACCAGCAGTATCTAACTTGTATTTCCAACCATCAATAATTTCTTTTTCTCTTAGAACCTCTCGTTCTTTAATACGCTCTGGAGAAATGTTAATACGTTTTAAATTAAGATGCATGGCATAATCGTATTTAACGTTGTTACTTTTGTTTGCATGATAAACACTCCAGAATTTATTTAACCCGTAGGTGTCAAAGTTTAATAAATCATCTTCTAAACGTGTTGGAATTATTTGTTGTGTTTCGTTATTAATAGAAACCAAAATATAATTAGTCCCTCGTTGATGTGCTTCATCTAATAAACCACGCGTATTTTCGTAGTTTGGACTAATACGATCTAAGTAATCAAGCGTATTATAAGCTTGCCTTATTATGGATTTGTCTTCAGATTCTAATAACTCAATGCCTTTTTCGTATAAGTAATCAGAAAGATTTTTGCGAGATTCAATAATGGCATTGCTATAATTATTAAAGCTAAACGGAATATTTTTTCCATTTACAGATAATGGTAATATAGGTTTAATGGCTTCTTGTCGTGCATTCAAATTTAAATAACGCTCGTAAATCTCACGATACAACTCTGGATTTTTATCTTTTTTAAGATGTTCGATGGTGTTTAAATCTCTATCTTCAGCTTTGTAATAGGCATCTTGCAGCATTATAACGACATCGCGCTTTCGCTTTGAATCTTTGTTTGTTCTCAGGGTTTTAAGCGCTGTATTTATGGCTTGATCGTAATTGCCAGAGTTTACAGCTTTTTCAACTTCTTTTTTTGCGCTACAGGCAATACATAGTGAAAGTATGAGAATTAGGAGTAGAAATTTTTTCATAGGTTAAAAGTTTGGTTTATTGGGGTATTAATTCAATAGTAATGCCAAAAATAGGAAAAACTATTAATTAAATGTTAACTAGCTGAAAAACAGAACTTTATTTTTTCTTATAAACAGGAAGTAATTTGGTTGATACTTCGCCAAAACCAATTCGTGTGCCATCTTTTTCGCAATGACCTCTCATAATAACGGTATCGTTATCATTAATAAACTTACGCTCTGTACCGTCCTTCATTTTAATAGGTTTTTCACCACGCCATGTCAATTCTAGCATAGATCCATAAGAGTCTGGTGTTGGTCCAGAAATAGTACCGCTACCCATCATATCGCCAGAATTTATAGGGCAACCATTTACTGTATGATGCGCCAATTGTTGAGACATGTTCCAATACATATACTTAAAATTCGATTTACTTATAACCGTTTCTTTTGCTCCATTTGGTTGAATGGAAACTTCTAAATTAATATCGTAACTCTTTTTTCCTTTGTATTGTAAGTATTCTAATTGAGGCTTTAAGGGTTTTGGCCCATTAACTCTAAAAGGCTCTAAAGCATCTAAGGTTACTATCCATGGAGAAATTGAAGACGCAAAATTTTTCGCTAAAAATGGCCCTAAAGGCACATATTCCCATTTTTGAATATCTCGTGCGCTCCAATCGTTAAAAAGTACTAAACCAAATATGTATTCTTCGGCTTCGTTTATTGGAATAGGTTCGCCTAAATCGTTAGCATCGGTTGTTATAAAAGCCATTTCTAGCTCAAAATCTACTAATTTACTTGGGCCAAAAACAGGTTCGGTAGCTCCGCTTGGTAAGGTTTGTCCTTGTGGTCTATGTACTGGAATTCCAGAAGGGATTATGGACGAACTTCTACCATGGTAACCAACAGGAATGTGTAACCAATTTGGTAATAACGCATTATCTGGATCTCTAAACATGGTGCCTACATTTGTAGCATGCTCGATACTTGAATAAAAATCGGTATAATCACCAATCTGTACAGGTAATTGCATTTCAATTTCATCTAAACGAAATAATACAATTTCTTTATGCTTTACATTATTCTTTAAAGAGGTGTTTTCTGCATCAAAAATTTCAGCAATTCTGTTTCTAACTGCACGCCAAGTTTTTCTGCCATCTGCAATAAAATCGTTTAAAGTATCTTGAAGGAAAATATCATCAGTTAATGCAATGCCATCAAAATATCCTAACTGATGTAAAGCACCAAGGTCTATAGCTGTATCACCAATTCTTGTACCAATGGTAATGATGTCATCGCGAGTAAGAAACACGCCAAAGGGAATATTTTGAATTGGAAAATCTGAGTTTTTATCGACGTGTAACCACGACTTTCTATCTGGATTGTTAGCTGATAATGGCATAACTATATTTTTTATTTGTTATTAAATTCGTATCAAACCTACACATTTTTTTTATTTAATTAGAAATAAATGATTAAAAAATAGGTTTATTTTAATCGTTAATAAAACGGTTTAAAACTTAATAGTAAATATATGTTTTTTGATGTATTTGAATAATCTATTTGTTATTTTTGCTCAACTTTTAACTACAATTAAAATTTATGCAACGCGACGAACAAATTTTTGAACTTATTCAAGCCGAAAAAGAACGCCAATTACATGGTATAGAACTTATTGCATCAGAGAACTTTGTAAGCGACCAAGTTATGGAAGCTGCTGGCTCTGTATTAACCAATAAATATGCCGAAGGATACCCTGGTAAGCGTTATTACGGTGGTTGCGAAGTGGTTGATGAAGTTGAGCAAATTGCCATCGATAGAGCTAAAACCTTGTTTGGTGCTGCTTATGTAAATGTGCAACCGCATTCTGGTAGTCAAGCAAATACGGCGGTTTATCACGCGTGTTTAAAACCAGGTGATAAAATATTAGGATTTGATTTGTCTCATGGAGGACATTTAACTCATGGGTCGCCAGTAAACTTTTCTGGTAAATTATACAATCCGGTATTTTACGGTGTAGAGCAAGAGACAGGGGTTTTAAATTATGATAAAATACAAGAGATAGCTACTAAAGAACAACCAAAATTAATTATTGCTGGAGCTTCGGCTTATTCTCGTGACATTGATTTTAAACGTTTTAGAATAATTGCCGATAGTGTTGGTGCAATTTTAATGGCAGATATTTCGCATCCTGCGGGATTAATTGCTAAAGGTATTTTAAATGATCCGTTACCACATTGTCATATTGTTACCACAACTACACATAAAACCTTACGTGGTCCAAGAGGCGGTATGATTATGATGGGGCAAGACTTTGATAATCCGTTTGGATTAACTTTAAAAAACGGAAATTTACGTAAAATGTCGTCACTATTAGATTCTGCGGTGTTTCCAGGAAATCAAGGGGGACCATTAGAACATATTATAGCAGCAAAAGCGATTGCTTTTGGTGAAGCTTTAACCGATGATTTTTTACATTATCAGCTACAAGTAAAAGCAAATGCAGATGCTATGGCAAAAGCTCTGGTTGCTAAAGATTATAATATTATTTCTGGTGGAACCGATAACCATTGTATGCTAATAGATTTACGCAATAAAAACATTTCTGGCAAAGAAGCAGAACAAGCTTTAGTAAAAGCAGATATTACTGTAAATAAAAACATGGTACCTTTTGATGATAAATCACCTTTTGTAACCTCAGGCATCAGAATTGGTACAGCAGCCATTACAACTCGTGGGTTAAAAGCAGATGATATGGATGCTATTGTTAATTTAATAGACGAAGTGATTAACAATCATGATAATAAAGCTACTTTAGAAGTTGTAAAAGATAAAGTAAATGTTATGATGAAAGGAAAACCTTTATTTGTATAGTGATAGTGTCATGCTGAATTTATTTCAGCATCTCATCAACAAAATATAAAAGTCTGATGATAGTTTAAATTGAAAAAAACCTACTTATAAAGTAGGTTTTTTTTGTTTTTGGATGTTTTAAACACGCTTTTATGTCTTTTTAAAAAGTAATTACGATTAGGAAGGACGTGCATTGCGTTAAACAAATTTAGTCGTAATTTTTTGTAAAATTAACTAAGGTTTATTATTCAAGCACAAAGTCTTTAACAAGTTATAAATCTTCAAGCAACAAGTTATAATCGTATTGTAAATCTTCGTGTAATGCTGTAATAATCTTTTTTATTAAAAAAACTTGTCGGTTATAGGTATTTTGTAATTGTGTGCTATATTTTATACTGGGTGAAAAGTTTTTTAATTTCTGACAAAAGTAGAGTAGTAGTTCGACTTCGGTTTCTTTTTTTTGCGAATAGCGAACGTACTTTTTTATGTTTTTTAAAATTTTGCGAACACTTTTTCTAATATAGAAATAGCTTTTTGTATTTATAAGTTCAAACTCATCATCAATATAGTTTTTAACCGATTCTATATAGTTGTTTTCATCTGAAGATTCAAACAATAAATAGGTGAGTAGCTCTTTGTTTTCTTTTTTAAAACGCGATAACCGTAAACAAAGTTCCATGAGTTCATCTGAAGATTGATGCTGTAATTCTTTTTTTATAACTGTTACTGAAACTGCTTTCATTTATTTTTCATGATTATGAGATTTAATTTCATGAGGTTTCCCGTCACTCTTTCTAAATGACAAGTTATTGATTTTTTAAGTGAATTTAGATTTAAGATAAATATAAATAAAAACCTTTCTGCTATGAAGAAGAAAGGTTTGATACGTATTATAATTTTTTAATTATCTCAGTTTCGGATAATCTTCAGGGTTTGCTTCATGCATAACCTCATAAACCGCTTCAAAAATATCTTCTGCTGATGGTTTTGAGAAGTAATCACCATCGTTACCATAAGCTGGTCTGTGTGCTTTTGCGGTTAAAGTTTTTGGTTGCCCATCTAAATACTGATATGCATTTTGGGTATTTAATATTTCATTTAAAATATAGGCTGAAGCGCCACCAGGAACATCTTCATCTATAACCATAACACGATTAGTTTTGGCTATACTTTTAACGATATCGTGATTTATATCGAAAGGTAACAAGGATTGTGCATCAATAACTTCCGCATCAATACCGACTGATAGTAATTCTTTTGCAGTTTCTTCAACAATACGAAGTGTAGAGCCATAAGAAACTAATGTAATATCTGTACCAACTTTTAAAGTTTCAACCACGCCAATAGGTGTTTTTATATCACTTAAATTGTTGGGTTTTTTTTCTTTTAAGCGGTATCCGTTAAGACATTCAACCACTAATGCTGGATCGTCTCCTTGCAAAAGTGTATTGTAAAAACCAGCCGCCTTAGTCATATTTCTTGGTGCTAAAATGTGAATACCACGAACTAAATTAAGTATACCTCCCATTTGAGAACCCGAATGCCATATGCCTTCTAGTCTGTGTCCGCGTGTTCTTAAAATTAAAGGTGCTTTTTGCTTTCCTCTTGTTCTGTAGTGTGTTGTAGCCAAATCATCGCTAATAATTTGTAAGGCATACATAATATAATCTAAATACTGAATCTCGGCAATAGGGCGTAAACCACGTAGTGCCATACCAATACCTTGACCAACAATGGTAGCTTCTCGAATTCCAGTATCTGCAACTCGAAGTTCACCATACTTTTCTTGTAAGCCTTCTAAACCTTGATTTACATCGCCAATGTTACCTGTATCTTCTCCAAAAATAAGAGCTTCTGGGTAGGTGCTAAAAATGGCATCAAAGTTATCTCGTAAAATTATGCGACCATCTACTTGAATAGCATCATCGTCATAACTTGGCTTTACTTCATCTATAAGGCGCGTAGACTTTTCGGTTTCAGAATATAAATGCGAGCTAAATTTTGGCTGCGCTTTTTTAAATATATTATTTATCCAATTTGCAAGTTGTTGTTTAGCGTCATTAGTTTCTCCTAAGGTAAGCCTTAATGATTTTCTCGCTTGAGATAAAAGATCTTTTCTAGTAGGTTCATCAATAGTAGATAAATTTCCTGCTATCTTTTTAATAAAAACACCGTTTATGCTAGAAGAGGCTACATCGTTTAAAATGGAAATTAGCTCTTGTTGTTCTTTTTGAATTGGTCTTAAAAAAGTTAACCACGCTTTCTTTTTTGCTTCTCTTACTTCCTTTTTTAAATTGCGTTCAATTTCTGTAAGTGTTTCGTTAGTTGCGATACCACTTTCAATAATCCACTCGCGCATTTTTAAATTACAATCTTGTTTACTTTCCCACTCTAAACGTTCTGGAGATTTGTAGCGTTCGTGAGATCCTGAAGTAGAATGTCCTTGTGGTTGTGTTAATTCTGTTACATGAATTAAAACAGGAACATGCTCTTCTCTTGCAATAGCAGAAGCTTCTTGATAGGTTTCTACAAGGTTTGCGTAATCCCAACCCTTTACACGCAATATCTCATAGCCTTTGTTGTCGTTATCGCGTTGAAATCCTTTTAATATTTCTGAAATGTTTTCTTTTGTTGTTTGGTGTTTTGCATGTACAGAAATGCCATACTCATCATCCCATACACTAATAACCATAGGTACTTGTAAAACACCAGCAGCATTAATCGTTTCAAAAAACAATCCTTCACTAGTACTTGCATTACCAATAGTTCCCCATGCTACTTCATTTCCGTTATTAGAGAATTTATTACTATCAATACCTTTTACTTGTCTAAAAATTTTTGAAGCTTGTGCTAACCCTAATAAACGTGGCATTTGGCCAGCGGTAGGAGATATGTCTGCACTGGAGTTGTATTGTTTAGTTAAATCTTTCCAGTTTCCATTATCCTCTAAACTATGTGTTGTAAAATGTCCTCCCATTTGGCGACCAGCAGACATAGGCTCTAATTCCAAATCTGTATTGGCGTAAAGTCCAGCAAAAAATTGCTCGATTGTTAACTCGCCAATTGCCATCATAAAAGTTTGGTCGCGGTAATAACCAGACCTCCAATCGCCTTTTAAAAAGGCCTTTGCCATAGCTAATTGTGGTACTTCTTTTCCGTCTCCAAAAATGCCAAATTTTGCTTTCCCTGTTAATACTTCTCGTCGACCTAATAAACTACATTCTCGACTTTTTACAGCAATGGTATAATCATTTAAAACTTCTGCTTTAAAATCATCGAAAGAAATGTTGTTTTTCAAATCAGGAATTGTTTGCATTTATAAGGCTTTTACTTTTGCAAAAGTAGTTAAATTTTGTTGTTTTTGCAATTATTACAAGTAGAATCAAATTGAACAATTCTTAAAATTACACATGATAATTAGATCGAATTATTAATAATTCATTCAAATTTCGTATTTGATACAAATAAATCAATAAATTAACATTTTAGTACCATCGCCTTCTGAATAGACCTAATAAAGATTGTGGGTCTACAGTAAACTTAAATCTGATTCTTTGGTCGTAATTTGGTTGCCCTATTTCCCAACCAAGATTAGAATATATGGGTAAATAAATTTCAAAATAGTCGGTGACTAAATTAATTCTAATTCCAGAATCGTAAACAAAATTTGTATTATTAAATTTATTTTTAACAAAACCTACGTCACCATATACTAAAATATATTTCCAAAGTGTTGTACTAGCGTTTAACGTACTAATCCATTGATTAGCAAACGGGGTTTCTAGCTTAGATTTGAAACCGCCTTCTGCTGTAATATATTGCTGACTAAATATTCCGCTAGCTTCGGATCGACCTAAATAACCATAATCAAATAAATAATCGGTTGGTCTGTCTAATGCAAAACTAAAATAATCAGAGGCAATATCTGTGTTGTTGCTTAAAAAAGCGCCAGTGTAAAATCGTAAATTTAACTGTCGGTTACTTTCAAATAAACGTCTGTATTCATAGTTAAATGATGCTTTGCTAAATGTTTTGGCAATCTGTAAATCGGTAGACCACTTACTGAAATTTATTAAATTATCGTTAGAGTTTAAATAATTAACATTAAATATATTGTAATTGGGTTCGGTAGTATTTAGTATGTTGTTAACATCTTCATCGCGGTTAATATCTAAATATCTAAACTTTAATCGTTGTCTTTTGTTAGAACGAAAATCACCATCATTTCTAAATAAAAAGGTAACAGAAGGAATTATTTTTCTAACAAATAAATCGTTTGCATACGATGAGTAACTACCTCTAATGCCATAATTTATGGAGTATAGATTACTATTTTGTAAGTAATGTGTAACTGATACAGCTGCGGAGCCCGTTAAGGATTTTGATTTTAAAGCGTATCGTGGTTCAATTTTATAATTAAAATGTTTTCTAAGTAATGTTGTGTTATATGCTCTTAAACCAAAGGTAAACCCATCGTAAATATTATTAAACTCTGCTATTGGCATAAGGAAGACTTGGTTATAATTTGGGTCTTCAATATCTTTAAAAAGCCTAAATTGAAAAGGTTTATTGTTGAAGAAAAAGCCTTTTAGCGATTTCCAATTATCTCTTAAATTAAGCTCAGGAATAACTTGGTTGTAGTTTAAAACTAGCTTGTTGGCGTTGTTTCTTGGGATGGTAATAGTTTTGTTTTTTGTAACATTTTCTATCCAGGATTTTGAAATAACACTATCGTTATTTAAGGTGTATAAAGAAATGGGCATGTTGTTATTTCTCTTATTCTTAATAGTTAATGTTATAGAATCCTTAGTCTTTTTTACATTTTTAATTTTAAAATCAATCTTAGCGCGCGTATTTATATAATCATTAAAAAACCAATCGACATCTTTTGATGTTTTAGTTTTTAAATAGTTTTCAAAAGCTTTTGGAGATGTTTGTTTAAGTTTTGTTTGCTCTAAAAACGATTTAATGGTTGTTTCCAAAACATTAGAATTAATAAAATCATCTAAATATTTAAGACCAACACCCGCTTTATATTTGTTAGCTATATTGGTATTAAACTTCAGCAAGGAATCTTTTGACATTGCTAATGGCTGATCCCTGTTGGTTCTTGCCATCGTCATAAATGCAAATGCGTATTTATCATTAAAAGACATGTCTGCTGCATGAAATGAACGGATACCCCAAAAATCTGCTAATGAGCCTAGAAATTTCATGTCTGGGTAATGGGTTTCTACATAATTCATTAAATAATAAATTTGTAAACCATCAATTAACCATTGTTCTTTTCTTGGGTTAATTAGCAATGTGTTTTCTAAATAATTATTAAGTGCGACTTTTAGGAGTTTTAATTCGTATTGAAAATTATTTGGATACAGCTTGATAAAACTTGGTAGAAAATTTAAGCCATAAACAGGGTCTTTGTTATAATCAATATTAGTTAAAAGTAATTTTTCATGTGGATAATTACCTAGGTTTTTAAAAAGAAATTTTGTGACTTTTTCTGTTATTAAAACCCGGTCTAAAAGTTCTAATCCGTCATCATTTATATTTGAAATTATTGATAATTCCTCAGATTGTATCGTTTCGAAGTTTGAAGCTTTACTTAAAAATAATTTATTGTTAACTCTGTTTTCTCCTTTTAGTTTAATTAATTGTTTATTAGATAGTTGCTTTGTTTCACTTAAATTTAATGCTGAAGTAATAATATATCCTTTTGGATAAACGATTTCTAAGTTTAAATCCGCTTTTGGAATAAATAAATCATCTAAATTTTTATTGCTATAATATTGCCACTCGCCATTATAAACTACAGGTGTTATATACCAATATCTTAAGTTTAAATCTCCCAATTCCGAAATACCATAATCTGTAAATTTATCTTTAGGGATTTGTACAATATATTCTAAATGTATGGTATATGATTCACCAGGTTTTAAAGGTGTTTTTAAATCGACTTTTACAATGTCTATTTGTTTTTTTAACTGATTAAAAACTAAAGGCTCATTATTTTGTTTTATTGAAGTAATTACTGAATAGCCTCTATCTTCATTTTTAGCGAGATGGAATTGGTTGTCGTATTCTTCAGCAAATCGAATAGCAAGTGGTGTTTTTTTAGTTGAATAACTATTATTCCAATCATTTAGGTAAATAGATTCTAGCTCATCTTGCGATGTGTTTTGATATTGAATAGTTTGCGATATGGTAATTTTTCTGTTTTCAATATCAAAATCGGCTTTTAAGTCAATTTTATTTTGACTAAAACTTATGATACTTGTAAGTAAAAATGTAAAGCAGAAAAAAAGACGTAACTTCAATTTATTTATAACATTAATAAGGTTAATAACAATGAAAGGCGCTGCAATATAATAAAATATAGTGTTTAGTTAGTCGTAAAGTCTTTAGAGCATAAAGGATTGGTTGTTAAAAATTGGGACTAAAATCTGATTCTTTATAAAAAGCATCCAATATTTCAATTATTTCTTCTTCTGCATCTACTAAGTGGATTAAATCTAAATCTTTAGCAGAAATATTTTCGAATTTATTTAATAAGGTTGTTTTTACCCATTCTAATAGCCCTTCCCAAAAATCTGTACCCACTAAAATAATGGGAAATTTTTCAATTTTGTGGGTTTGTATCAACGTTATAGCTTCAAATAATTCATCTAAAGTTCCAAAACCACCAGGCATAACTACAAAACCTTGAGAGTATTTAACAAACATAACTTTACGAACAAAGAAATAATCAAAATCTAAGCTTTTATCCGGATCTATATATGGGTTGTCGTGTTGCTCAAAGGGTAAATCAATATTTAACCCAACTGAGGTTCCTCCACCTAAATGGGCTCCTTTATTACCAGCTTCCATAATACCTGGTCCACCACCAGTAATAACACCGTAACCGGACTCTACAATACTTTTAGCAATACTTTCTGCTAGTTTGTAATACTTATTGTCTGGTTTCGTTCTTGCTGAACCAAATATAGATACACATGGGCCAATTTTGCTAAGTTTTTCATAACCATTAACAAACTCTCCCATAATTTTAAAAATAGCCCAAGAATCGTTTGTTTTAATTTCATTCCAGCCTTTATGGTGTTTTTCACTTCTCATATTTTAATACTATTTTTTTATTTTGATTTAAAAGTATCTCATTTATATTTCAATAGTTCTAAATCTAATTTATCTTTTTGCAAACTTGCTAAGTTAATTCTTTTTTAAGAAATTTAGCAGTATAGCTTTTTTTATGCTTTATAATGTCTTCAGGAGTACCTTCAACAATTATCTGTCCACCACCTTTTCCACCTTCATAACCTATATCTATAATGTGGTCAACAGTTTTAATAACATCTAAATTATGTTCGATAATTAATACGGTATTACCTTTATTAGCAAGCTTGTTGAGTACAATCATTAAAACTCTAATATCTTCAAAATGAAGTCCGGTGGTAGGTTCATCTAGAATATAAAAGGTATTTCCTGTATCACGTTTACTTAATTCGGTTGCTAATTTTATACGCTGAGCTTCTCCACCTGAGAGTGTTGTGCTTTGCTGTCCTAATGTAATATAGCCCAAGCCAACATCTTTTATGGTTTTTAGTTTGTTGAATATTTTTGGAATATGCTCAAAAAACTCGACTGCTTCGTTAATCGTCATGTTTAAAACATCGCTAATCGATTTTCCTTTATAGCGAATTTCTAAGGTTTCACGGTTAAAACGTTTGCCTTGACAGGTTTCACATTCGACATAAACATCTGGAAGAAAATTCATTTCTATAACGCGTAGTCCACCACCTTTACAAGTTTCGCAACGTCCGCCAGTAACATTAAAACTAAAACGACCAGCTTTATAGCCACGAATCATAGCTTCAGGGATTTTTGCATACAAGGCTCTAATTTCGCTAAAAGTACCAGTATAAGTTACGGGGTTACTTCGTGGTGTTCGCCCAATGGGTGATTGATTTATATCGATAACTTTATCAATATGCTCCAGACCTTTAATGCTTTTATATGGCATTGGTTTTTTAACACCGTTAAAATAATAAGCATTTAAAATAGGGTAGAGGGTTTCGTTAATTAACGTCGATTTTCCGCTACCAGAGACTCCAGTAACACCAATCATTTTGCCTAAAGGGAATTTTACCGAAACATTTTTTAAGTTATTCCCTGTGCAGCCTTTAAGTTCTAAAAACTTACCGTTTCCTTTACGTCGTTTTTTTGGTATTTCAATTTCTTTGTTACCATTTAAATAATCTGCGGTAAGTGTATCATGCGTTTTTAATTCGTTAGGATTTCCAATGCTAATTATTTCGCCACCGTATTTACCTGCTTTTGGACCAATATCAATTACATAATCGGCACGTTCTATCATATCCTTATCGTGTTCAACTACAATAACGGAGTTTCCAATATCTCGTAATGATAGTAAAGAATTTATTAATTTTTCATTATCGCGCTGATGTAAACCAATACTCGGTTCGTCCAAAATATAAAGTACGCCAACTAGCTGTGAGCCAATTTGTGTTGCCAAACGGATGCGTTGTGCTTCGCCACCAGATAAGGATTTAGAACTTCGGTTTAGTGATAAATAATTCAATCCCACATCTAATAAAAATTGAAGTCGCGACTTGATTTCTTTTACAACTTCTTCACCTATTTTTAATTGTTTTTCTGAAAGATGATTGTATAAATCGTTAAACCAATCTGCAAGTTCAACAATATCAGTATTAGCAAGTTCAGCTATACTTTTATTATTTATTTTGAAATAGAGCGACTCCTTTTTTAATCTAGAACCTTCACATACTGGACATTTGATTTTGTCCATATAATCTTTAGCCCAACGTTTTAATGACCGAGATTCGGCTGTTTTATATTGGTTTTCGATAAAGTTGGCTACACCTTCAAAATCTATTTTATAATCGCGGGTAACTCCTAAAGTTTTACTTTCAACTGAAAACTTTTCGTTACCACCATACAAAATTATGTGTTTTGCATCTTCAGGAATATCTTTATAAGCATCGGTTAATTTGAAATCGAAACGTTGTGCGATGGTTTCAAACTGTTTAAAAATCCAAGAATTTTTTTCTGGACCATGAGGTGCTAATGCTCCAGCTTTTATAGAAATAGAATCGTCAGGAATGATTTTATTTTCATTGACTTGATACAACTCACCAATACCGTTACAGTTTGAACAGGCACCTTTTGGCGAGTTAAATGAAAAATTATTGGGTTCTGGATTCGGGTATGAAATTCCAGAAGTTGGACACATTAAATTCCGACTAAAATATCGTGTTTCTTGAGTGTCTTGGTCAATTACCAACAAGACATCGTCACCATGATACATGGCTGTATTAATGGTTTCTGTAAGGCGTTTATCGTTATCAACTGAATCATCAATTACCAACCTGTCGATAACAATTTCGATGTCGTGAGTTTTGTATCGATCGAGTTTCATGCCTTTTGCAATCTCTCGAATTTCCCCATCAGTTCTCACTTTAACAAAACCTTGTTTGCCAATTTGTTCGAATAATTCGCGGTAATGTCCTTTACGCGAGCGTACCACTGGAGCGAGTATATTAATACGTTTTCCGCTAAAATCACTTATTATGAGTTCTTTTATTTGCTCGTCGCTATAGCTTATCATTTTGTCACCAGTATTGTAGCTATAGGCATCACTGGCACGCGCAAAAAGTAAGCGCAAAAAGTCGTAAATCTCTGTAATTGTACCAACGGTAGAGCGTGGTGACTTGCTGGTTGTTTTTTGCTCTATGGCTATTACTGGTGAGAGTCCGTCAATTTTATCGACATCTGGTCGCTCTAACCCACCTAAAAATTGTCGTGCATAAGCCGAAAAAGTTTCAATATATCGGCGTTGCCCTTCGGCATAAATTGTATCGAAAGCTAAAGAAGATTTTCCGCTACCAGATAAACCCGTAATGACTACCAGTTTTTCACGAGGGATAGACACATCTATGTTTTTAAGATTGTGTACTCGTGCGCCTTTTACTTCAATAAATTCTTCGAAATTGCTCATAGAAATGCAAAGTTGCGAAGATACAATTTTTAGATGTTAAATTCTTGTGAATTCTTATTCAGAAACATAAGTTTTCGAAATAATTATATAGGCAACAAAACGAAATGACTCTAGTTTTTCATTTGCAGACGTTCGTTCACTAAATTGCCAACTTTTATACCTTGACCAATGCCTATTTCGACTGCCGCTCGATAATGAATACCGCCATACATTCTACTTATTGCGGCTTCTTGAGCGGCGGCATTAAATGAAGAGAATGGTCGTATTGGTAAACCATATATTGTTTCAGTATCGTCTAAAAAATTAAAGTTATCTCCAAAAATATTAGTTAATACAGTTGATGCAGCACCAGAGACTACTGAATGTCCGCTTGTGTATTCAGGAAATGGAGGTGTTTGCAATATGGGTTTCCAATCGTCATCTAAATACTTGTTTATAAGTGTTTCTGGTCTTACTAGATTACTTCGGTATTTTTCGTCCCAACAGCTAATAAACGCATCAGCAATGGCAATAGACGTTTTGGTATAGGCGAAAATAGTTCGATTGAAATCAGCATTTTCAGTTTTGCATGCAATTTTGGTAATACCAATCCAATGTGCACCTGGTGTTATTTTTTTTACAGCAAACATTAAATGCCCACGTGTAACCGAAACATACGGATTGCAATCCCAAAAACGAGCTATTGATACTTCTTCAGATTCATCGCCATCTTCAGTTATTTGGTTGCTAATATCATAAACTTCTTTAAGCTCTTTGTAAAAATCTGAATCTTTATCCATTGAAAATATAGGTGGAGGAACAGGCTTAAATTGAGCCGAAGAATCTATAATAAATGGGCGTATTTTACTCCAATGTGGTTCTAAACCATCCATATACGAAGGCGGTGTAGGTTGCCATCGTTCTTCATTTTCTGGATCAATATCGAATTTTGACATGGTTCGTGTTTGACTGTAATTATCTCCATTCATCCAATCTCCTATAAAATTAGCGACCTGAAGCCCGTAATCTTTTGAAGCTTCAAATTCCAATTTGTTTTTAGATTCCCAAACTTGGTATAAGCTATCTCGAAAGGTTTTAATAAGTTTTTCAGAAAAAATTAACCGTTTGCTTACATCTATATGAGCGATTAAAGCTGCTAATTGATAATTGATGTTTTTTGCTTTATCTGATTTAGGAATACTTTTTAAATGATTTATTTGTCCTTTTAATGAATTATAAGAGGTGTCATTTTGAGCGACTATTTCATAAGCTGCAATATTAGGGTAGGCAAAAATTCGGCTTGCCACTGGTGGTGAAAAAATATCGTGTACCATAATTTCTATAACCTTATCAACCGATGCATGAAAATCGTTAGGTGTTATAACAATTGGTTTTGAATTTTCTTGACAAGACACCACAATTAGCCCTATTGAAATCAGTAAGAATGATATTTTTTTTAATTTCATATAAAAAAAATTACTTTATAAGTTCGTAAACCTGAACTTTGTCGTTGTTTATTGTTGTTAATAAATATGGTTTTTTATTCAAATGAATAATGCTTAACTTCTTAATGGCTTTATCGCTAAAATCGAGTCCGATTTTATTACCTAAAATAATATCATTTTCATTTTTTATGAGCGCTCCAGGAAAAGAGTCGAACTTACCATGAAAGGGTGTAACGCCAAAATAATTTCCTGCAGCCAATACTTCATCTTTACCATCAGAATCAAAATCAAAACTTAAAAAAGAGGTAATAGGAGACACTTGCAATTCGTTTTTAAAAGGCACGAATGTAAAACGATTGTTCTCATTTTTAAGATACCCAGAACGAAGCTCATCAACTTCTAAAACTGTTGCTTTTTCAAGTAGTTTTTTACTTAAAATAGCTTCAATTGGTTTTCCTGCAAAATCTTTATATGCTGTAAAAATTTTATGCAAATTTACCATTTGACCTGCAAGTTCATCTAACCCAAGTAATGGATAATATGCTCCGTTTTTGTAGGAGCAAACTATGGTTTCTGTACGTCCGTTTCCATCAAAATCGGAATGATACATACGCATTGGATGTTCTGATGACGTTCTAAATTTCGAATTCGTTCCCCAATTTCCTAAAAGATAATCTGTATCACCATCGTTATCAATATCAAAAGGCTCAATGTTTCTCCAAAGTCCTTTTAATTTTGAATCAAGAAGGTTTTCTTCAGTAAAAACACTATTGTTATTTTTGAAGAATTTTGGAGCCATCCATTCACCAACAACAATTAAATCAACTTGTCCGTCTTTATTAAAATCGTCCCAAATAGCATCTGTAACCATGCCTGCATTTTGCAATACTTCATTTTCTAATATCGAAAAATTTCCATTATCATTTTTTAAAATATACGAGTTGGGAATATTTCCAAAATCATTTGACACGGAGTTGCTACCTATAAAAATGTCTAAATCATTATCGTTATCAAAATCATTTGCAACAATTACCGAAGCATTTTCGTAAAACTCTGGAAACTTTTCGCTTTTAAAATCTTTATTAGTTTGAATAAAATAACTATCGAGTAGCGGTTTGGCTTTATTAGAATAATCTGCACCACCAGAACCAACAATTACATCATTTTTACCATCGTTATTAAAGTCTGCAATAATAGCCTCGACATCTTCTTTTATGGAATCGTTTGCAAAACTATTTATTCTGTTTTCGATAAAAGTAGTGTCGGTTTGAAAAAACACTTTTGATGCTTTTTGTTTTGAACCACCAAAGTAAATATCATCTTTTCCATCATTATTCAAATCTCCAATTACGACTGCTGGCCCACGATCTGAAACACGATACGGAATAAGTTTTTGCCTGTTAAAGTCGAGATATTTGTCTTCAACATGTGTAAAATCAACACCTAAATTATTATCTATTTTTTTAAAGAGTTTTTTTGATTTTTTTAGTAGAGAATTATAGTTAAATGGTTTTGTGTCACTAGGTTTTATGGTCAATGTTTTGTTTAAGGCAACGTTTTTTATAGTTTGGTAGGTTTTATTTGGCCATATTATTTTAAGAGAATCAATAGTTCGAATATCTCCAAAACCAAAATGAATGATAGGTTCTGATGACGATTGAAACCCTCGTGCGGTGTATAGTTCTTTATATTGAAGCTTATCTTGATTATATGCAAAAACTTTAGTGCCAATTCCGAAAGGGTTTGACTTTTCATAATTAAATTTCAGTTTAAGGTAACTGGTTTTATTTGTTGGTTTATTATTGGTTTGATTAACGTAAAGTGAAACTTTTTCATTAAGATTGCTAACTACAATATCTAAATCGCCATCATTATCTAAATCGCCTAAAGCTGTTGCTCCAGAAACAAGTTTTTCGTTAGGAATCCATTTATTAGAGACATCTTCAAACATCAAATTTTTGCTGCCTTTAAACATGTAATTGCTAACTTTACCAGAAGGCATCGCATCAAGTGATTCTTGATTCATCAATTTAGAATCATTTATATTATTTTGAATTTTAGCATTTGAAAAAAAGTTTGTAAAATCTAAATCATTTGGTCTTTTTAAAATGCCATTGGTTATAAAAATATCTTGTTCACCATCTTGATTATAATCTGCAAAAAGGCAACTCCAACTCCAGTCGGTAGCCGCAACTCCACTCAATAGTCCAGTTTCTAAATAGTTTGAGTTTTGCTGATTAATATGCAACATATTTCTGGTGAATTGATAGTGATAACCAAACATAAGTTTCCTTACGCTTTGGGTTTGCACGTTATCATCGCCTTGCGAAGATTTTAAAACCACTTCATCTTCAGGAAGCATATCTAAAGTCATAATATCTGGCCAACCATCATGGTTTATATCTGCGGCATCATTTCCCATAGAAAACCTACTCGCATGCCCAAAATAGTTTCTTAATTTTTCAGTAAATGTACCGTCACCATTATTTATATAATAATAATCATCTTCATAAAAATCATTTCCTACATAAATATCTGGATATGCATCTTGATTAAAATCTGCAATAGTAACCCCTAATCCGTAACCGCTAATACTGCCAATAATACCAGCTGTTTCGCTTACGTTGGTAAACGTTCCACCATCATTTCTTAGCAATTTATCGCCTGTTTTAAAATTTCTTTTTTGGCGTAAATGAACACCTTTATAAGAGTCATCCGTATGCACTGCGTGGTTTAAAAGGTAAAGATCCAAGTCGCCATCTAAATCGTAATCTAAAAACGCTGCTGAAGAACTGTAAGAATCATAATCTAAAATATATTGTTTAGCACTTTCGGTAAATGTTTCGTCGCCGTTATTTATGTATAGTTCGTTATGTCCGTTAAAACCATTTAAGCCAACAACAGCACAAACGTAAATATCTAAAAGTCCATCGCCATTAACATCGCCCATAATAGCACCTGTATTCCAAGTGCTGTTTCCACCAACTTTGGCTTTGTCTGTAATATCTTCAAATTGTAAATTCCCTTTATTTAGGTACAGTTTATTCTTTACTTGATTTCCAGAAAAGAAAATATCTGGTAAACTATCGTTATTTATATCGCCAATAGCAACACCGCCACCGTTGTAAAAATAGATGTAATCAAGAATGTTTAAATCGTTGGTTTCGGTAATGATGTTTTTAAAGTTAAGTCCTGTTTTTTGAGAAGTCGCGCTAATAAACAACTGGTCTTTTTTTTCATTGCACGACACAATTGAAAACCCAATTAGTACTATTATTAACTTGAAATTATTCATTTAAATAAAAGATTTATAAATTATAAAACACATTCAAACACTACATCGAAATACATCGTAGCGAATATACGTTTTTTGCTTATAAGTTTGAAGTTGAATGAGGTTGGTTATTAAAAACTTGATGTTTATAAGTTGAAGTGTTTATATCCGATTTTAAGTTGAAGTTTGTATATATTAGCTTACACATTATAAATTGATGCTTAATGTTAAAAAATGAATTAGGCTTTGAGTCTCAAATAGAAAAATTAGATAGGAGAATTTCAATTCTTGAAATAGTGGCTTGGTCTTTTGTTGGACTAGGGCTAATAGGCTTATTTGTTGGGTTTTATTTTTGGTATTGTCTCAATGGAGAACTTAATGAAGTTGGGGATTTTATTGGAGGAGTAACTGGTTCACTTTGGGCTTTAGCCGGTTTGTTTTTTATTTATATTGCATTTTTAGGACAGAAAGTTGAAATAAAATATCAACAAGAGGATTTAACTTTAACTAGAGAAGAATTAAAAGAAACAAAGGAAGTTTTTAAGCAGCAAACACAAGTAATGATTAGCCAACAATTGGATAATACTTTTTTTAATTTGTTGGACAACCATAGAAAATTGGTAAATAGTTTCAGTACAAAAAAAGAAAGATATGAAGGTTTTTTTAGATCTATGATTGACAGAAAAAAAGCAAATGAACCAGTTTCAGGCTATGAAGTCTTAGAAAATATATCAAAAGCTTGGAGAGATTTATTTGAAAAGCATTCAAAATACCATTCATCTAGAAAAATTTTTGATTTTAATATAGCTAATAAACAGCCTCTAAAAATTGTAAAAAATGAAAAAGACGTTCTTTTACTTTATAATGAAGTGATTGATATCATGAATTTTATAAAGAATAGAATATATATTAATAATAGAGTTTTTTATTTTAAAATTTTGCGCAATAATTTGACTTTTGATGAACGTTATTTAGTTGAAGCATACAATTATTTTTTTGGAAATGAAGAGTTACCATACTCATTTAACCCGTTGTGCATTTTAAATAATGCTGATTTTTATATTGTTTATTTTTCTATCAAAGACAAATTTGTTAATGTATTGAATTACAGTTAGCGAAGTTATTTTAGATATTATTCTGGTCTTAAAGCCTTCAAAAGACTTAGCGTAGTTGCGTCTTATCATGAATTGGTCACACAGTTGAGAAAATAAAGTTTCTATCCTCTTTCTCGATTTTCTAAAAATGTACGGTTGTTTTTTGTAATTGTTTTGATTATTTCTCATCGGTGTATTTAGCTTTATGTTACAAGTATCAAACAAGTTAAGTTGAATTTCTGCGGATAAATAACCTCTATCACCAATTAAAGTGCAATTGCTAATTTGTGCTTTAATATCTTTAAGATAATTCACATCATGAACAGATGCCGGACTCAAATCTATACTCTGAAAAATACCGCTAACAGAACAAATAGCATGTAATTTATACCCATAATAATTAGCACTTTGAGAAGCACAATAACCTTTGTCTGGAAAGACATAAGTAGCTTCTTTACATATTCTTGAACGAGAACTTCTTGATAGCTTACAAACCTCTAAAGGCATACTATCTACAATGAAATAGTCTTCAAATTCATTAAAATGAGTAGCCAATTTTAAACGTATTGCATCAATATGATTTGCTAACTTTCTTCTTCTACGATTATAAACACTGCGGTTAATTTTTGATGAAATGACATCAGGAAGTTGTCTAAATAGGTTACTCTCACTATCTATACCCATATATTCTGATGTAAGGCTTAGGCTTACCAACTCCAAATCACTCAGTTTAGGTTGTCGTCTTTGATAAGCTAAAAGCTGCTCTTTTGATATTTTTCTTAATACTTCCAATATTCTTTCGTAATTTGCATTTAAGTTGTTCATAATTAATGTTTTATCGCTAAAACAAGTTACTGATTATCAGTAAGATGGACAACTTTTTTCTTTTAAATCATAATGCACAACGGGTTCATTTAATCAATTTGTAGTTAAGGACTATACAAATTTAAAAATTGACTTACCAATAATTCGCTTTGAAAAAGGTTATGAAAAATTTAATGTAAATGGAAAGTTTTTTAATAATCAATTTAAGCATATTAATTATCCCATTTTTATTTATAAAGATGAAAAGGTTTCTAATTTTCATCTTTATTTAATTGCTTCAAATAATATTGTTAATAAGTATCTAAAAGGTAATAAGGAAAAGAAGTTGGCAAGATTAGATATAATGAATGACTTTAAATTAATGGAAGATGAAAAATTTATAAAAACAATAGATAATGATAATTTAAAAAATAGATATTTGTTATTAGGGTTTGATTATTTAGGCTATAAATTTTACAAATGTCTAAGTATAGAGGATAATTTTGGAAACTTAAGGAATTCTTCGGTAGGGATATCTTATACTTTTAACGATTATTTTGAAAGAAGTAATAAGAATTTAATTGATAATTTAATTTAGTTAATCCCTTTTACAACACCCATTTCAAGCCCGATAACTAATAGTTTATGAAAAGTTGGTAATTGAGCACCGCTCTCTGTTGTAATCCAATCGCTCCAAGTGGCTTCTAAGCCATCGATTGGAAGTAGATCCGTCCACATTTTAAAGCTTTTTGGTTTACCAGTTTCATCAAATAACCATAAATAAGAATCACCTGGAGTTGTGCCGCCAGAGGTGTATGTTATTAAGAGGGCTTCTTCGTTATTATTTAATTTAACCAACCTACGTTCAACACCTTCATCAAATACTTTATACGGTGCAACAAGCCAAAATGAATCGTTATTAAAAATTTTAATAGCTTCGTTTATCAATTCTTCTGCCATGTCACCCTTCATTTTAAAACTATGCACAAACACTTTGCTTTTTGTGTAATCTTTAAGATTTAGGCTAACACGATATTCTTTCCAAAACACATCACAAATACCTTCATTTTTTTTCCATTCAAAATGATGACGCTTTTTAAAAGTCCATTCAATATAATTAGTGTTTTTATAAGCTTCATAATCTAAGGTCTCAAGCATTTTGTGAGCTAAAGCATCAGCTTTTTCACCTTGAATGCCTGTGGGAAGATCTTCATTATATTTAAAAAAGACGAAACCAAAGAATAATATACTAGGGAGCGTGAGGAATATAATGACTCCTGTTACTATTTTAAATACTTTTTTTGATTTTGATTTTGATTTGGGTTTCACAATAATAAACCTTTGTTCTCTAGTATTATACGATAGATAATTAGAAGGCTAAATTATTAAATATAAGGGACTAAGAGAAGGAAAAATGTTAAAAACCGACAGCCGTATCGTCACCTCGACGATCGGCACCACCCTCTAACGTTTTGTCCTGTAAAACCATGATTCCGTCGACTTTACCAATTACTGGCGCATCTTTTTCATTGATAGTATACCCCAATTTTTCAAGCTGATTTATCAAATTTGGGTCAAAAGCGTTAGGTTCCATTTTAATATCGTCTGGTAGCCATTGGTGATGAAAACGTGGTGCATTTACTGCCTCTTGCATCGTCATATCAAACTCGTGCACATTTAAAATAGTTTGCAAAACAGAAGTTATTATTCTTGAACCACCCGGAGTACCTAAAGTCATAAATAACTCGCCATTTTTTTCAACAATAGTTGGTGTCATTGAACTAAGCATTCGTTTTTGCGGTGAAATACTATTGGCTTCGGCACCTATTAATCCGAACATATTAGGTTCTCCAGGTTTACTGCTAAAATCGTCCATTTCGTTGTTTAAGAAAAATCCAAGTTCTGAGCAATATAATTTTGAACCAAAACCTGCATTTATAGTTGTTGTGGCAGCAATAGCATTACCAAATTGATCGACAATAGAGTAGTGAGTCGTTTCATTGCTTTCAATAATTTGAATATTTCCGTGCGATACATCACTAGATTTTGTGGCTTTTTTAAATGAAAAATCATGCATTCTTCCGCTTAAATATGATTTATTAATTAATGTATTACCTGGTATGCTTACAAAATCTGGATCGCCTAAATAAAAACTTCTATCGGCATAGGCACGTCGCTCTGCCTCTGTAATCACTTGGATGGTTTTAAGTGAGTTATGCCCGAATTCATCTAACGGAAAAGGCTCAACCATTTTCATAATTTGACCCAAACAAATGCCACCGCTTGATGGTGGCGACATGGATATAATTTTTAAATTATCGTAACTAAAAGTTATTGGTTTGCGCCACTTTGCTTCGTATTTTGCTAAATCTTCTTCGGTAATTATACCACCATTATCTTGAATAAATTTTGCTAATTTTTTAGCGGTTTCACCTTTATAAAATTCATCTCTGCCGTTTTCTAAAATACGCTCTAAGGTATTTGCTAGAGCATTATATTTTATAGTGTCATTCTCTTTCCACGAGTTTTCTAAAAGAATAGAATCTTTATTTGCTTTTCTAAAATAAGGTTGAAAATGTTTAATTCTACGTTCCTGTCTTTTAGTAACCACAACACCTTTACGAGCTAATGCTATTACTGGTTTTAAAATATCTTCAATAGGCAACGAACCTAATTTTTTATGAACTTCAAACACACCAGCAACTGTTCCGGGAACACCAACAGCCATGGCTCCCAAAGTACTTTTTTTTGGAATTACATTGCCTTCTTCATCTAAATACATATCTTTTGTGGCTGCCAACGGTGCTTTCTCTCGGTAATCAATACCACCAATTTCGCCATCATTTTTTCTGTAAACCATAAAACCGCCACCACCAATATTTCCGGCATACGGAAAAGAAACTGCTAAAGCTAATTCGGTTGCAGCCATAGCATCAAAAGCATTGCCACCTTTTTTAAGAATACCACTCCCTATTTTTGAGGCTTCCACACGAGCCGTAACTACCATAGCGTTTTGAGTAATTAAACCTCTTTTTGAAGTTTTATCTGTTAGTGAAGTTTCAGATTTTTTGCATGAAATGATTAATAATAAAATTAGAAAAAGTGAGATAAAATGTTTCATATAGTATTGTTAAGTTCTTTTAATTTTAGTTTAGAAGATTCTATCAATTCATCAAAAAAAGAAGTGAATTCGGTTTCAAAATCTGCATAAAAATCTTCTAATTCTTTGGTGGCTTCATTCATTCCAGAACGGTTTTTTGTTCGTCTGTTCATCCCATCAAGCACTCTTTGAATACCTTCAATTGAAGCATAACTAAGCAACCAATTATCAGTAATCATAAAAGGCATCATTTTTTGAATTCGTAAAGGCAGCATATTGTAGTGTTCTTCTAACGAATCGTAAAAGGTCTCTACATAATCATCTAAAGGTATATCTGAATATTTACTCCAATTTTTTGCTAGAAAATGATCGTATAAAATATCGACTATAATACCAGAATAATGTCCGTATTTTTTGTGTAAGCGTTTTGTGCTTATTCGTACTGTTTTATGCGAATCGGTAAAAGTATCAATATGTCTATGTAATAAAACACCGGTTTGAATATCTTTCGAAAACTTTTTATAACGTTTGCCTTTAATGCCATCAGCAATAAAATTCCCAATAGTAACAAGGTCGTTTTCACCAGAAAGATAAATATGAGCTAAGTAATTCATTTGTGAAATTTACGAATTACGATTTAACAATTACCATTTTGTAATTGTATATTTGCATTTAATTTTTAATAAAAACTGTGTAATGACACTAATAAAATCAATTTCAGGAATTAGAGGAACTATTGGCGGACAAGTAGGCGATAATTTAACACCTATTGATGCAGTTAAATTTGCATCGGCTTATGGTGTTTGGTTAAAGCAACAACGTATAAAGAAAAATTACCGTGTTGTAGTAGGTAGAGATGCGCGTATTTCTGGTGAAATGATTCAAAATTTAGTAATGAATACTTTGGTTGGTTTAGGAATTCATGTGATTGATTTAGGTTTATCTACAACACCAACCGTTGAAATTGCCGTACCTATGGAACATGCTGATGGTGGTATTATTTTAACAGCAAGTCATAATCCAAAACAATGGAATGCTTTAAAACTTTTAAATGAAAAAGGTGAGTTTTTAGATGCAGTTGAAGGTGCAAAAATTTTAGAGATTGCTGAAAGTGATACTATGGATTTTGCAGATGTTGATAGTTTAGGGAAAATAACAAAAAATGAAGCTTATATAGATTTGCATATTGATGAAGTTTTAAGTTTGCCATTAGTAAACACACAAGCTATTAAAGAAGCTAAATTTAAGGTTGTTGTAGATGGTGTGAATTCTACTGGAGGTATTGCTATTCCGTTGCTTTTAGAGCGATTGGGGGTACATGCGGTTAAATTATTTTGTGATCCGACGGGGCATTTTCCACATAACCCAGAACCTTTAAAAGAACACTTAGGAGATTTATCTGAAAAAGTAGTTAAAGAAAATGCCGATTTTGGTATTGTAGTAGATCCAGATGTGGATCGTTTGGCATTTATGGATCAAAACGGCGATATGTTTGGTGAAGAATATACATTGGTTGCTTGTGCGGATTATGTGCTAAGTAAAAACCCAGGGAATACTGTGAGTAATATGAGCTCAACCAGAGCATTGCGAGATATTACCGAAAAACATGGTGGTACTTATGAAGCCAGTGCAGTTGGTGAAGTTAATGTGGTAAAACTGATGAAACAAAATAAAGTAGTTATTGGAGGTGAAGGTAACGGTGGTATTATTTACCCAGATTCGCATTACGGTCGTGATGCTTTAGTTGGCGTAGCTTTGTTTTTGAGTTTGTTAGCCGAAAAGAAAATGAGTGTTAGTGAATTGCGTAAAACCTATCCTAATTATTTTATGAGCAAAAAGAAAATACAATTAACACCAGGTTTAGATGTTGATGGTATTTTAAAAACGATAGAAAATCGTTACCAAAACGAGCAATTAACTACCATTGATGGTGTAAAGATTGATTTTGCTGAAAGTTGGGCGCACTTACGTAAAAGTAACACTGAACCTATTATTAGAATTTATACCGAAGCAAAATCGCAAGAAGAAGCTGATGCATTAGCAGATAAGTTTATTGAGGAGATTGGTGCGATAGCTAAAGGTTAAAATAATTGTAATTTCTTATGTTTGTAAAACATAAGAAATTACAATTATTAAGATTACCACATCGCTGAAAAGTTCCTCGTAATGACGGTAAAAGAAGAGTTTATTTATCTTCTTTATCTCGATGCTTCCAGCGTTTGTGTGTCCATAAATAATATTCTGGAGCTTCAATAATTTGCTGTTCTACGAGTTTTATGTAGATATCGGTAATCTCGTAATTCTCATAATTTTTTGGTGTTGTGGTAATAGTTTTAAAAGAGGTTTCGTAGTAGCCTCTTTTTACTTTTTTTACAGCAAAAAACACCACTGCCATATCTAATTTTTTTGCTAGCATTTCGGCACCAGTATGTATAGGTACGTTAATGCCCATAAACGTATTCCAATGAAACGCTTTATTAATTTTTGGTGATTGATCGGCTGCAAATCCGTTAATGGTTAATTCACCATCACGTTTTGCTTTAATAAGTGTTGGTATGGTTTCTTTTGTAGTTGTTAAATAGCTATTGTATTTGGCTCTAATACGCTTTATTAAAGCGTCAAAATATTTGTTGGCTAATGGTTTGTAAACGGCATAGCCTTTACTCTTCATATGTTTTTGTAGAATAAAAATCCACTCAAAATTACCGTAGTGTCCACACATTAAAACAATGCTTCTATTATTGTTTTCGTGTTGTTGAATTTCTTCAATATTTGTAAATGTAAAACGCTTTTTCATTTCTGCTTCAGAAATGGTTAGAGATTTAATAGATTCCAACATCATATCGCAAAAATGATGGTAAAACTTTTTAGAAATATGTTTTAATTCCTTTTCAGATTTATTGGGAAAGCATAATTTTAAATTATCAAAAACTACTTTTTTTCTGTAACCAACAATATGATATATTATCACAAAAATAAAATCAGAAAATAGGTAGAGTAATCTAAAAGGTAATATTGAGATTAACCACAAAAACGGATAAACAATAATATAAATTAGAAATTGCATTAATTAATTTTAGATTTGTAGCGACAAAGATATATTAATTTCATTTTAAACCTTAATACCCTATGGGCAAATTAGATTTAGTTACAATTATAATTATAGCAGCCAATGTTATTATATCTTATAAAGGTTTTGGCGACTACAGTTTTTTTGAAAAATACAAGTTCAACGTCGGTGCTGTAAAAAGAGGCGAGCAAATTAGATTGTTTAGTTCGGGGTTTTTGCATGCAGATAATGCACATTTATTTTTTAATATGTTCTCATTATACTTTTTTGCTGATGTAGTTATAAATTCTTTAAACAGGTTTAATTTTATATTAGTATATGTTGGTAGTTTGTTATTGGGCAGCTTATTATCACTATATTTTCATAAAAACGAATATCATTATAGTGCTGTAGGTGCCAGTGGCGCAGTTTCTGGTGTTATTTATTCTGCAATTTTATTACAACCAGGAATGAGTTTATATATGTTTTTTATACCTATCCCGATTCCTGCTTATATTTTCGGAATTGGCTATTTGTTATATTCAATTTACGGTATGAAAAACAGAATAGGTAATATTGGTCATGATGCTCATTTTGGAGGCGCAGTTGGTGGTTATATTATTACTTTAATTTTATCGCCATGGTTATTTAAAACCAATTTATTAATGATTGGTTTATTAGCTCTTCCTATAGTTTTATTATATGTTTTGAAGCGTATGGGGAAGGTATAAATTCTAAACTTAGAGTTTTAATATTGAATTTGTATAAATGGCATAGCTATTGAATTTATATAATGAAATTGAAAGCTGTTTTTTTGTTATAATATTAATTTTCAGCTTGTTATAGTTTTAGTAAACCCTAAAAAAATAAAAAGCAATCAGTTTTAATGACAGATTGACTTAAATATATATATGAAGAAATCTAATTTTATATCGCTTGACAGTTTGTCATTACAGGAATTTGATGAAAACTCAGAGTTAATTCCGCTAATGACACCTGAAGATGAAGAAGAAATAAATAATGAAGAATTGCCAGAAACACTGCCAATTCTTTCGCTAAGAAATACCGTATTATTCCCAGGAGTTGTTATTCCTATTACTGCTGGTCGAGATGCATCTATCAAACTAATTAACGATGCTAATAAAGGCAGTAAAGTTATTGGTGTGGTGGCTCAAAAAGATGAATCGGTAGAAAATCCAACTGCAAAAGACATTCACGAAACAGGAACTGTAGCAAGAATTTTACGTGTTTTAAAAATGCCTGATGGTAATGTAACGGTTATTATTCAAGGAAAAAAACGTTTTAAAGTCGCTGAGGTTATTACTGAAAAACCTTATATGAATGCTACCATTAGAGATGTTGCAGAAGCAAAACCAGCTGTTAATAACAAAGAGTTTTCGGCAATTATAGATTCTATTAAAGATTTAGCGCTGGAGATTATCAAAGAAAACCCGAACATTCCAAGTGAGGCATCTTTCGCCATAAAAAATATAGAAAGCAATTCGTTTTTAATCAATTTTGTGTCCTCAAACATGAATCTTTCAGTAGAGGAGAAGCAGTCGCTTTTAGAAATGGATAATTTAAAAGAGCGAGCGTTGTCTACACTTAAGTTTATGAATGTTGAGTTTCAAAAACTAGAGTTGAAAAACGATATCCAATCTAAAGTACAGATGGATATGAGCCAGCAACAGCGCGAATATTTCTTGCATCAACAAATGAAAACAATTCAAGAAGAATTGGGTGGCGTAAGTCATGATGAAGAAATAGAGGAGATGAAAACGCGTGCTTTAGAAAAGCACTGGGATGAAGATGTTGAAAAGCATTTTAATAAAGAAATTGCCAAAATGCAACGTATGAATCCGCAAGTGGCAGAATATTCTATACAACGTAATTATTTAGAGTTGTTTTTAGATTTACCTTGGAATGAATTCAGCAAAGATAAATTCGATTTAAAACGCGCTATGAAAATTCTAGATCGTGATCATTTTGGTTTAGAAGATGTAAAACGCAGAATCATAGAATACTTAGCAGTTTTAAAGTTGCGTAACGATATGAAATCGCCAATTTTATGCTTATATGGGCCTCCTGGAGTTGGTAAAACATCTTTAGGAAAATCGATTGCAGAAGCTTTAGGAAGAGAATATGTGCGTATTTCATTAGGTGGTTTACGAGACGAAGCTGAAATTCGCGGACACCGTAAAACATACATAGGTGCCATGCCTGGGCGTATTATCCAAAGCCTTAAAAAGGCAGGAACATCAAATCCTGTGTTTGTTTTAGATGAAATTGATAAGCTATCAAATTCGAATCAAGGCGATCCTTCTTCAGCTATGTTAGAAGTTTTAGATCCTGAGCAAAACAGTGAGTTTTACGATAACTTTTTAGAAATGGGTTACGACTTATCTAAAGTCATGTTTATTGCCACTTCTAATAGTTTATCAACCATTCAACCTGCTTTGAGAGACCGCATGGAAATCATCAATGTTACAGGGTATACCATTGAAGAAAAAGTAGAAATAGCAAAACGACACTTATTACCAAAACAATTAAAAGAACACGGTTTAAATAACGATCACATAAAAATAGCAAAGCCCCAATTAGAAAAAATTGTTGAGGGGTATACACGTGAATCTGGAGTTCGTGGATTAGAAAAACAAATAGCGAAAATGGTACGTTATGCTGCCAAAAATATTGCTATGGAAGAAACTTATAGCGTTAAAATTTCTAATGAAGACATTATTGAGGTTTTAGGCGGACCAAAATTAGAACGCGATAAATACGAAAATAATAATGTTGCTGGTGTTGTGACAGGCTTAGCGTGGACAAGTGTTGGTGGTGATATTTTGTTTATAGAATCGATACTTTCAAAAGGAAAAGGAACTATGACCATTACCGGAAACCTTGGGAAAGTGATGAAAGAATCAGCTACTATTGCTATGGAATATATTAAATCGAATGCTGAAGAATTTGGAGTAGATGCTGGCATATTTGAAAAATACAATGTGCATATTCACGTGCCAGAAGGTGCTACCCCTAAAGACGGACCAAGTGCTGGTGTAACGATGTTAACATCTTTAGTATCATTATTTACACAAAGAAAGGTAAAGAAAAGTTTAGCCATGACTGGCGAAATTACACTTCGTGGAAAAGTGCTTCCTGTTGGAGGGATTAAAGAGAAAATACTTGCTGCAAAACGTGCTCGTATTAAAGAAATTTTGCTTTGTGAAGATAATCGTCGTGATATTGAAGAAATCAAACCAGAGTATTTAAAAGGCTTAACGTTTCATTATGTATCCGATATGAGCGATGTTATTAAATTGGCATTAACAAATCAAAAAGTAAAGAATCCGAAGAAATTATAAAAAGTTGATTGCTGAAGCCTCGACATAGTTCGAGGTTTTTTTATGAATTAAAATAAAAGATACTTGCTACCGTTTTAAGATAGATTTACTTACTTTGTAACAGTAAATATGCTAAAGAAAATTATCACTATTTTTTGCTTTTATGTAAGCAGTTTAACTTTTGCTCAAGTAGGAGGTGAGGCTACTTACCAGTTTCTTAATTTGGTGTCATCGCCACGTCAAGCAGCATTAGGTGGTAAAGTTTTAACAAATGTGGATTACGATGTTACCCAAGCCCTTTATAACCCAGCAACGATTAATGTTGAAATGGATAATCAATTAGCTATTAATTACACGAGTTATTTAGGAGGTATTAGTTACGGTACTGCAGCTTATGCTTATACTGTTGATAGGCGTACGCAAACTTTTCACGCAGGTGTTACTTATATAAATTATGGTTCTTTTGAAGGCTATGATGAAAACGGTAACGAAACAGGAACATTTACAGGTAACGAAGCCGCTTTATCAATGGGTTATGCTTTGCAAATTGGGTATTCTGATTTTTATTTCGGAACAAATTTAAAATTAATTACCTCTAAATTAGAGCAATATAGTTCGTTTGGTGCTTCGGTAGATTTAGGATTATTATATATAAATGAAGATTTAGATTTTCATGCTGCCGTTGCTGTTAGAAACTTAGGAGCTCAAATAACAACTTATGCGGGTTTAAATGAGCCCTTGCCTTTTGAAGTCGATTTTGGCATGTCGCAGACTTTAGAACACGTACCTATTCGCTGGCATGTTACCTTCGAGAATCTTCAAGATTGGCCTATTGCAAGACCAAACCCAGCGAGAACGACAAGCGATTTAAGTGGGAATCAATCTAACGAAAAAATTGGATTTTTAGGACAAGTAATTAGGCATACTATTTTAGGTGCAGAACTTTTCCCCCAAGGCGGATTTAATATCAGATTAGGTTATAATTTTCGTAGAAGTGAAGAACTTCGAATATTAGATCAACGCAATTTTTCAGGTTTGTCTGCAGGTATTTCAATAAAAATGAACAAAATGCGCTTTAGTTACACGCATGCTAAATATACAAGCGCAGCTAATTCTAACTTTTTTGGTTTGCAAATAGATTTACAATAATAGTATTCAGTAAACAGTCGTAGTATCCAAGCTCACTCAAACAAATTATTTTCATTTTAGCAATAATTAAAGTGATTAGTGTTTCTTACTTTAGTGCACTTTAATTATTTTAGGCACATCAAATCAAAAAATGAATAAAATTACAATAGCCATAGATGGCTTATCTTCAACTGGAAAAAGTACCGTAGCAAAACAAATAGCAAACCATTTGGGTTATGTGTATGTCGATTCTGGTGCCATGTATCGAGCCATAACGTTTTATGCGATGCAAAATGGTTTGATTAGTGATGATGACTTTAATAAAGAAGCACTTATATATCAATTACCAAAAATTAATATCAGTTTTAAATTCAATGAAAACTTAGGTTTTGCTGAAGTGTATTTAAATGAAGAAAATATTGAAAAACAAATACGAACTTTAGAGGTTTCAAGTTTTGTTAGTAAAGTGGCTGCGGTTTCAGAAGTACGTGAGCAACTAGTAAAACAACAACAGAAAATGGGAGAAAATAAAGGTGTGGTTATGGATGGTCGAGACATTGGCACTGTTGTTTTTCCGAAAGCTGAACTTAAAATATTTATGACGGCTTCAGCTGAAACTAGAGCTCAAAGGCGTTATGAAGAGCTTATTGAACGCGGTGATGATGTTGATTACAATGCTGTTTTAAAGAATGTACAAGAGCGTGATTATATAGATTCTAATAGAAAAGATTCTCCTTTAATAAAAGCCGATGATGCTATAGAAATTAATAATTCTAATTTATCATTACAAGAACAATTCGATAAGATTTTGCAGCTAGTAAAAATGACGATAGAAAATTGTGAGTAAGTATCAATTGCAGTTTTCAGTTTTTAAAATTACTTGCGAATTTGTGGCAGCTAAAAAAACGAATCTTTAACTTAATAAAGATCCGCTTTTAAAATGTTTTATCTTAAATCTTTTATGGATTCGGAATAATTAATTCTTGATTTGGGTGAATTAAATCCGGGTTTTTTAAAATATCTGAGTTTGCTTTAAAAATATCTTGGTATTTTGAAGCTTTTCCATAATACTGAATAGCTATTTTTCCTAAAGTTTCACCACTTTTTACAGTATGTCTATGGTAAACACTTTCATCAGCTATTTTAATATCTGCCATAATATCGGTTGGGTTTTCACCACCAACAGCTTTAATTTCATCCCAAAGTAGATTTTTCTCATAAGGTGTTTTGGCGATTCCCCAAACTTTTAAAACGCCATTTTCTTCTTGTACATCGCCGTTTTGTATGTTTAATTCTTGTCCTAAATCTAGTACAGATTGGTATTTTGCTTTCATTGTCATAGTGTTATATATTTAATTATTTATCAAGCTAAATATAGTAAAAGGACTTTCAAAAAAACGTGTTTTTTTACTTTAATAACAGTTCTAATAACCAGTAGTTTAAAATAGTTTAATCAAATTAGGCTAATTTATTGAAAATATGTATTTTTGCACTCCTTTTAGCGAATTATTGGAAAGATAAAGGGATTGAAACTAAAAATAAATAACACTTCTGTGTGTTAATTGCTTAAATCTTCCGAGGCATACAGAATACAAAAACGTAGTGTAATCATAAATTTCTGCGAAGATGGAAATATTAAATTACAATTACATAATTATTTTAAATGGCTGAAAAAGCAAAACAAGCTGAAGTTGAAGCAACCGATGCTGCAACAGTAGAAGCTCCAGTGGTATCTGAAGCAAAAGCAAACCCTGAAAAATTCTTAAAAGACTTTAACTGGCACAATTACGAAGAAGGAATTGATGAAGTTGATGACAAACAATTGCAAGAATTTGAAAAATTAGTAGCAGAAAACTTCGTTGACACTTTAAATGATGAAGTTGTTGAAGGTACTGTAGTTCACATCTCAGATCGTGACGCTATTATCGACATCAATGCAAAATCTGAAGGTGTTATTTCTTTAAACGAATTTCGTTACAATCCTAGTTTAGCAGTTGGCGATAAAGTAGAAGTATTAATTGATGTGCGTGAAGATGCAACGGGTCAATTAGTGTTATCTCACAGAAAAGCACGTGTAATTAAAGCATGGGATAGAGTAAATAAAGCACACGAAACTGGTGAAATCGTTAATGGTTTTGTTAAATGTAGAACTAAAGGTGGTATGATTGTAGATGTATTCGGTATCGAAGCATTCTTACCAGGTTCTCAAATTGATGTTAAACCAATTAGAGATTACGACCAGTACGTAAATAAAACTATGGAATTTAAGGTTGTAAAAATCAACCACGAATTTAAAAACGTAGTTGTTTCTCATAAAGCTTTAATCGAAGCTGATATTGAAGAACAAAAGAAAGAAATTATTGGTCAATTAGAAAAAGGTCAAGTATTAGAAGGTGTTGTTAAAAACATCACATCTTACGGTGTATTTATTGATCTTGGTGGTGTTGATGGTTTAGTTCATATCACAGATTTATCTTGGTCTAGAATTAATCATCCAAATGAAATAGTTGAGTTAGACCAAAAATTAAATGTGGTAATCCTTGATTTTGATGAAAACAAATCAAGAATCCAATTAGGATTAAAACAATTAAGCAAGCACCCTTGGGAAGCTTTAGCTGATACTGTAAAAGTGGGAGATAAAGTAAAAGGTAAAGTTGTTGTAATTGCAGATTACGGTGCATTTATTGAGGTAGCAGATGGTGTTGAAGGATTAATTCACGTTTCTGAAATGTCTTGGTCTACACACTTACGTTCTGCTCAAGATTTCGTATCAGTTGGAGACGAAGTAGAAGCACAAATCTTAACTTTAGATAGAGAAGATCGTAAAATGTCTCTTGGTATCAAACAATTAAGTGCAGATCCATGGACAGATATTACAAGCAAATACCCATTAGGTTCTAAGCACACTGGTGTTGTACGTAACTTTACAAACTTTGGTGTTTTTGTTGAATTAGAAGAAGGTATCGACGGATTAATTTATATCTCTGATTTATCTTGGACTAAGAAAATCAAACATCCATCTGAGTTCTGTGCAGTAGGCGATAAATTAGACGTTATTGTTTTAGAATTAGATGTTGAAGGACGCAAATTAAGCTTAGGTCATAAACAAACAACAGATAACCCTTGGGATAAGTATGAAACTGAATTCGCTCTAGAAACAGTACACACAGCTGCATTAACTGAAATAGTTGATAAAGGTGCTACAGTTGAGTTTAATGAAGATATCGTTGCATTTGTACCTTCTCGTCACCTTGAAAAAGAAGATGGAAATAAGCTTAAAAAAGGAGAAACTGCCGAGTTTAAAATTATTGAATTCAATAAAGAATTTAAACGTGTAGTAGCTTCTCATACCGCTATTTTTAAAGCAGAAGAAATTAAGAATGTAAAAGCAGCTGCTAAAAAAGCAGCTACTGCTGCAGCAGAAGCAAAACCAACTTTAGGTGATGCTAATGATGCTTTACAAGCTCTTAAAGACAAAATGGACGGAAAAAAATAATTAAAATATTATTTTTTATTTCCGTGTAAACGGAAACCTAATTTATAAAATCAAAGCCTTCAAGAAATTGAAGGCTTTTTTATATACTATAATTTTAATAAAATTTATTAAAAATCAATAATATGTTAAAATAATGTGTATTTCATAGAAAAAAAGTTAAAAATATAAATTTTTGATATTTAAAAGGTTATATTCATAATTGTAATTAAAAATTTAACATATAAACATATAACAGTAGAATTGTAATAACCTAAAAGTTAAAAAAGATAGCATTCATAATTCAATTTGAATTTTAGAATTTGAAAAATACAATATAGTCTCCCTAGGCATAATTAGTTTTTTATTAACCTTAAATCTTATTCATTATGAAGAAAATTATTTTTTTAATTGTTTCACTTTTTTATGTGTTAGTAATTGCAGCGCAAAGTGGAGACACAATTAACGATGCAATTGTAATTGATGGTAATAATGTAGCTCTGAATATATTAGATTATAATTCAGCTACACAATCGGGTCTTACTCCATCTTGTGGTTCAACCGAGGATATTTTTTACATGCATGCTGTTTCAACTGGTGATAATAAAATTACAATTGGAATGACAAGCTCTAGTGTAATAATAGCTGCAAGTGTTGAGTATCAAATACTATTGGCACCCAATGGAGATACTAATAACCTTCAGCTGGTAACCTGTAGTTCATATAGTGTTCCGTTGATAATAGGAGGTAGCTTTGAACAAGTTATTGAAAATGTGACAGATACAGATGTGTATTACCTTCGCGTATATAAGCCTACTGGCTTAGGAGTCGAATTAACTAATTTGTTAAATGGTACATCAATTACTATGATGAGCGAGTTTGATGCGTCTTTATCTACTCGTGATACGATTAAGGACAAAATTAAAATTATAGTAAACGAAGATGAAATAAAACTTTATGGAAGTAAACATAATGCTTATGAAGTTTATAGTTTAGATGGAAAAAGAATAGTTTCGAATACTTATAGAGAACAAATTAACTTAATAAATGTTTCTCAGCTTAATAAAGGGTTATTTGTTTTAGTTCTTACAAATAAGACAAGTAGGAACGTGTATAAATTTGTAAAGAAATAATCAATTATGTCTAGTTAAAAGCCTCTTAGAAATTTGAGGCTTTTTTTATTAGTGTAAAACCATTGCAAACCCTAAAATTTTAGCTTAACTTTGCACTCCAAATACGTTTGGATAGTATATGAGTCAAAAAGTTTTACTTAACGCAAAAGAGGTAAACATCATTCTTCACCGATTGGCTTGTCAACTTATTGAAAAACATAACGATTTCTCTAACACTGTTTTAATAGGCCTACAGCCTCGTGGCGTGTTTTTAGCCGATAGATTAGCCAAAATACTAACTGAAGATTACAAGGTTAAAGACATTAAGCTAGGACATTTAGATATTACTTTTTTTAGAGATGATTTTCGTAGAAGTGACAAACCTTTAGAAGCCAACACAACAAAAATTAACTTTCTAGTTGAAGATAAAAACATTGTATTTATTGATGACGTGTTGTATACAGGGCGTAGTATTAGAGCTGCATTAACAGCAATTCAATCGTTTGGAAGACCAAACGAAATAGAGTTACTAACGTTAATCGACAGACGTTTTAGCAGGCATTTACCTATTCAGCCCGATTACAGAGGCAGACAAGTAGATGTAATAAATAATGAAAAAGTAAAAGTAAACTGGAAAGAATATGATAATGAAGATTCGGTTTACTTAATAGAAAAATAATTAAAAGCAATGAGCGAGTTAAGTGTCAATCACTTATTAGGAATAAAATATCTTAAAGAGCAAGATATTCAACTAATTTTTGAAACTGCCGATCATTTTAAAGAAGTGATTAATAGGCCTATTAAAAAAGTACCTTCGCTTAGAGATATTACTATTGCCAACTTATTCTTCGAAAATTCTACAAGAACGAAACTATCTTTTGAGCTTGCCGAAAAACGTTTATCTGCCGATGTTATTAATTTCTCATCAGCACAATCATCAGTAAAAAAAGGAGAAACCTTAATTGATACGGTAAACAATATTTTATCTATGAAAGTAGATATGGTCGTGATGAGGCATCCTAATCCAGGAGCAGGCGTATTTTTATCAAAGCATGTAAAAGCAAGTATTATAAATGCAGGCGATGGTGCGCATGAGCATCCCACACAGGCACTTTTAGATTCCTATTCTATTAGAGAACGATTAGGTGATGTAAAAGGAAAAAAAGTAGTTATTGTGGGCGATATTTTACATAGCAGAGTAGCGCTTTCAAATATATTCGCACTGCAATTACAAGGTGCTCAAGTTATGGTTTGTGGACCAAAAACATTAATTCCAAAATACATAGACAAGCTTGGAGTAAAAGTTGAAACAAACTTGCGTAAAGCATTAAATTGGTGTGATGTAGCCAATATGCTTCGTGTTCAAAATGAGCGCATGGATATTAGCTATTTTCCATCAACAAGAGAATATACACAGCAGTTTGGAGTTAATAGAGAACTATTAGATTCTTTAGATAAAGAAATCACTATTATGCACCCAGGACCAATAAATAGAGGCGTAGAAATTACAAGTGATGTAGCCGATTCTAAACAAGCGATTATCTTAAATCAAGTTGAAAATGGTGTTGCGATTAGAATGGCAGTTATATACTTATTGGCTTCAAAAATAAAACAGTAGATCATGATTTTAGATCAAAACGGAAATATTTCAATCATTACTCAAGAAAAAGTTACAATAGTTGAATTAGTTAAAAAAATTCAAGCGTTATACCCTAAGTTTAAAAACAATAACATTATTGTATCGCTAACGACACTTAACAAAATTGGTTTATCTGATATTGTTGAATTTCTAGAACTTTCTAATACACACAGAGCTTCTAAGCAATCATTCGTTATTGTTTCAGATAAAGTAAATCTTGAAGAAGTTCCTGATGAAATTGTTGTTGTGCCCACCATTCAAGAAGCTTATGATATTATTGAAATGGAAGATATGGAACGCGATTTAGGGTTTTAACAATGAAAAATTTTCACCTCGCAGAAGTAAATATTGCTAAACGATTGGCTCCAATGGATGACCCAATTATGCAAGATTTTGTAAATAATTTAGATAAAATAAATGCTATTGCAGATAGTAGTGAAGGGTTTGTTTGGCGATTGCAGGATGAAGATAAAGATGAAGCAGTAAGTATTTTTGAAGATGATACTTTAGTAATAAACATGTCTGTTTGGAAAAGTTTAGATGCTCTTTTTAAATACACTTATAATTCTGGGCATATTGAAGTTTTTAAGCGAAAAAAAGAATGGTTTAGCAAAATGAAAATGATGCATATGGCGTTTTGGTATGTTCCTGCTGGTTACGAGCCCACATTTCATGACGCAAAAGCACGTTTAGATTATTTAAACAAACATGGAGAGACACCATACGCATTTCGTTTTAAAAGTAAATTTACAGCTGAAGATTCTATAAATTACAAACCTGTTTTATAATATGAAGCTTTCCATATTAGGCTGTTATAGTGCCACACCAAGAGCTTTAACAAACACCACATCTCAAGTTTTAGAAATAAATAATCACATGTTTTTAATTGATTGTGGAGAAGGCACACAAGTTCAACTTCGTAAGCATAAAATTAAATTCAATCGTATAAAACATATTTTTATCTCGCATCTACATGGCGATCACTTTTTTGGTTTAGTAGGATTAATTTCGACATTTCGATTGTTAACACGCGAAGCAGATTTGCATATTTATGGACCAAAAGGGATAAAAGAAGTGATTACGCTTCAAATGAAATTAGCGGATTCTTGGACGAATTACAAACTTATTTTTCATGAATTAACTTCGAAAAAATCAGAATTAATTTTTGAAGATGAAAAAGTAGAAGTTTTTACTATTCCTTTAAATCATCGTGTTTATACAAACGGGTTTCTTTTTAAAGAAAAGGAAGGCGAACGTAAGTTAGATATTAAAGCTGTTGAAGATGCTAATATTGATACGGCCTATTTTAGAAAGCTAAAGCAAGGTTTTGATGTTGAAAATAAAGACGGTGTTTTAATTGATAACAATAAGGTTACAAAACCTGCAAACAAATCCAAAAGTTATGCGTTTTGCAGTGATACGATGTACAAAGAAGATATTGTACCCATTATTAAAAATGCCGATGTATTGTATCACGAATCTACTTTTTTAGAAAAGCATGCACATTTAGCACCAAAAACTAAGCACTCAACTGCAAAAGAAGCCGCCACAATAGCTAAACTTGCAAATGTAGGCACATTGGTACTTGGTCATTATTCAACACGATACGATGGCTTAAATGCTTTTAAAGAAGAAGCTCAAACCGTTTTTAATAATGTTGAATTAAGTGAAGACGGTAAGACTTTTAATTTTTAATTAAACTCTTTTAAATTTATAATCCATTCAATAGCTTCATGTAAACTTGTACAGCGCTTAATACTTTTCTTGGCAAATTGTTTTTCAATAGAAGCATTCATGTAAGTTGACATGTTGTACATTACTATGGCACTTGCAGAAATAAAATTATATTTTTTTTCTAATTTAACCCAATTTTGTGGGTCTACAGAGTAGTGATTAATTCTATTAGCAATAAATCCTAATTGGGCATGTTCTCCATAAAAATTTAATACTTCTGCAATTAGTAATTCAGCTTTTTTCCAATCAAAATGGATGCTTTCAAATAATTCACCCACAATAAATTTTTCAAAAAAGTAATAATTACCAAAAGGCATTTCTAATTTAAAGGGGTTTAATGTTTTATAATATTCAGAATCTTCAATTTTCATTTTTGGTTATTTAGGGTATGCTAATTTAGGAAAGTTCACACAAACAATTAAGAAAAAAGATTTTTTTTAATTATTTCTTATAACCTAAGAGATAAGTTGTTTTACTAGGACCAGATTTAACTTTGACTAATTTCAATTAAAAAGAGTCATTATTGTCAACATTAGAAATAAGGCATTCATTTCTTTAATAGAGTTTGTTATTTACACCAGAATTAACGTGTCCCAACACACTAAATTTATTAGATACGAACAGTGCATAGCCTGTTATATAATTTCTTGAAAATGACGGGAACCATTTTAAATCTTCAAACTCACATAAATGTATTTTACCTATAATACCTGTTTAAAGGTGACATTATTTTTTGTTTTTTTAGCATTAATAAGTGTATAAAGCAATCCAAAAACAATAATTATGGTTCCAACCAAAAGTCTGTATAAAAGTGTTACTTCTAAAAAGTAAAATACAACTCTAGCTATTATTACTAAAGCACCCGTAATTATTAGTCCGTTATGTAGCAAGCTTAAAAATTTTTTAATATCAATTTTCTTTTTTTCATCAGCAGACATAGAATTGTATCCAGCAATTAAGTTTGGATATTTTTTTACTAAAAGACCACAAATAATAAAAATGAGACCTATAAAGGTTTCTACAAAAAGCATTTTGCGTAAATTTGAACACATAAATATAATATTTATTTTACAGATATTAATAATGGAAAAGGATTTAGGAAGCTATAGAAGATCTTACGAAAAGCACGAATTGCTACTAAAAGATGTGCCAGAAAACCCAATGGAATTATTCCAAAAATGGTTTTATGAAGTAGATCAGTTTTTTGCTGAAGATGAAACTAATGCAATGACGGTTTCTACTATAGGAAAAGATGGTTATCCAAAGAGTAGAGTAGTGCTGCTTAAAAAATATACGTATGAAGGTTTTATATTTTACACCAATTATGAAAGTGAAAAAGGTAAGGCTATTGCCGAAAATTCACATGTATGTTTATCCTTTTTTTGGCATGGAGCTGAAAGGCAAATTATAATAAAAGGTAAAGCTGAAAAAATTGCTGAGAATTTAAGTGATGGTTATTTTGAATCTAGACCAAGAGGCAGCCAATTAGGAGCTATAATTTCAAATCAAAGTGATGCTATAGAGAGTCGTGAGTATCTTGAAGATAAATTACAAAAGCTTGAACAGGAATTTGAAGGTAAAGACATACCAAGACCAGATTATTGGGGCGGATATATTGTAAAGCCTGTTGAAATTGAATTTTGGCAAGGTCGCCCAAATAGATTACACGATAGAATTCGCTATAAACTACAAAAGGATTATAATTGGAAAATTGATCGATTATCTCCTTAAATATCAGTTCAAACACCTTTTCTTAAATTTTTAATTACACTTAATCGATAAAAAATGTATTTTATCGATTTTAGGTTCGTCGTTTATCGATTTTAAACTCAATTATATTAATTACCTGCACATGGTTAATAACTTTATAGAACCAAATCTAAATTTACCTACTTATGAAGTTATTAAAAAAGCTGCCTTTATTGGCATTGTTAGCTATCTTGACATTTTCTTGTACAACAGATAGCATTGATGAAAAAGCTGACGCTCTTGTTGAAAACTTAGTTGTTCCACCTACAAAAACAATTGAGATTGAAATTTTAGAACTTATCAATAATCATAGACTATCGTTAGGCTTAAATCCGTTAGCAGATTTGAATATTGTTAAATCTGTGGCTTATAGCCATACTGATTATATGGTTGATAAAAACGAAGTGTCTCACGATAATTTTTATACACGTAGTAATTATTTAAAATCCAAAGCTGGTGCAAAAAAAGTGTCTGAAAATGTGGCTTACGGATACAGTAGTGCAGAATCTGTAGTAAACGCTTGGATTCGAAGCGACGGACACAGAGCTACTATTGAAGGTGATTTTTCAAACTTTAATATATCGGCAGAAAAGAGTGACAATGGAAAATGGTATTTTACAAACATTTTCATAAAAAAATAATATTGTTTTTTAAAATAATAAAAACATAACCTTTTAATTTACTGATTTTTAGCACATGCTGTATTAGGTATGCAGTACAAGGAATTAACTGGTTATTTTGATAACTATGTAGTTGTTGAATTTAGCTTTAGGTATAAAATCCTCTCAGTTTTCTGAGGGGATTTTTTAATTGGTTTTGGTTCAGCTCTTTTTTGTGTCTTATTCTTTTAAATTTTGTACTATTCATTCTTCTGGAACCTGATCCCATAATCAATATATGCCCTTCTGTAATATGCCCGTGAACCACTATTAAATTCCCGTCTTTATCGTTTCCAAGGATGGTTTTACTTTCTTTATGTATATAGTAAATTGGGAAGAAGGGTATATATGTCAAATTTTTATAGAATTTATCTAAGACCTTGCCTTCGTTCATTAGGCTTATAGTTAACTTTTTATTTTCTATTAGTTCTAATTTTACAATTGATTTTTTTGGTTTTATAGTATCCCATTCAAATTTATTGCTCTCTTTTAGAATTGTCCAAAGTAGAAAACCTGTTGAATCTTCCAAAGTATTATTGTAATAACCATTGATTCCGAACTTTTTGAATTCAGATGGCAAATATTCACTTTTTCGACTTAACTTTTTTGTAGAATAGCAGTTAGTTAATAAAACTGTGCAAATAAGAAATAGGATTTTTGTTGTTTTTTGGGCGTTCATTTTAAATTAAGCACAACTAAAGGATATAAATTATTTATAACAATCTAAATATATAAAAAAACCACCAAAAGAAAGTTCGTTCCTTTGATGGTTTTAATCATTATGAATTTAGCTTGATGTTATTCCATTTTAATCACGATAAATTGTGTACGTCTGTTTAATTGATGCTGCCCTTCGGTACAATTTATAGTGCCATCGCAATCATTTGCTAATTTACGCTCTCCAAAGCCGTTGTATTCGGTTATTCTTGAAGCATCAACACCATTAGCAATTAAATACTTGTAAGTTGCAATAGCTCTTTCTTTTGAAAGTATATCGTTGTATTCCGAAGTTCCTCTAGAATCGGTATGTGATTCTATTTTAATTACCATACTTGGGTATTTGTTCATCATTAAATCAACAATTCTATCTAACTCAACCGTACCATCACGACGTATATCATATTTGTTAAAATCGAAGTAAATTGGGTAGAGCTCTGTTATTGGTAATTCTTCTTTTACATCAGGGTATAAAACAATATCTGCATTTATACTTGTTACGCTATTTTCGATACCTTTTGTGATTACTGATCTTAAATCATCAATATAATTTTCCTTTTTGGTATTTATTTTATAATCGGTATCTCTATCAATATTGATTTCAAAATGTCCGTTTTCATCCGTTTGTAAATCTGCAATTTTATTATCGCCACTATCAAGCAGCAAAGTAACCATAACATTTTGCACTGGTTCATTAGTAGTAGCATCGGTAATGGTGCCTTCTATTTTTAATTGCGGAATTCTGTCGTAAGCATAAATATCGTCGCCACCAATGCCACCATCTCTATTGGATGCAAAAAAACCAGATAACCCATCATCATTCATGAAAAACGAAAAATCGTCTTTACTTGAATTTACGGGAACGCCCAGATTTAAAACACTAATGATCTCGTTGTTAGCGTCCGAAACGGTTCCGAAAATATCCAATAAACCTAACCCTGCATGTCCATCTGAAGAGAAAAACAAAGCATTTTCGCTATTTATAAATGGAAACATTTCATTTTTATCTGTATTTATAATGTTACCTGCGTTTTGAGGCGTTCCTAAAGAGCCATCAGTATTAATATCGACATAATAAATATCTGAACCTCCAAAACCACCAGATTTATCTGAGGTAAAATATAGTTTCGTATCGTCACTATTTAAGGCTGGATGCCCTGTTGAATATGCGTTGCTATTAAAATTAAGCTCTTCAACATTTGTCCATAATCCACCAATTAATGACGCTTTATAAATTTTTAAATGCGTTATGCCTTGTTCATCTTTTCCTAAAACGTTTTTATTAAAATCGTTTCTAGAAAAGTACATGGTTTTACCATCTTTAGTAATGGTTAATGGGCCATCGTGGTATATTGAATTTATATCGCCCTTTATTTTTGATTTATGATCAACAATACTATCCGTTCGATTTTGAGCCGTATAAATATCTAAAAATGGTTCTTCGTTCCAGCCGTAAATATGTTTTGTTGAAACACCTATATCTTTTGACGAGGCAAAATAAATAGTACCATCATGTTCGTAAGCTCCAAAATCACTATACTTTGAATTGAAGTTAACATCGGTTAAAAAGTAATGCTGTTTTGCATTAAATATAGAGTTGATAAAATCGCTATCTTTTGAAAATCTATCTTTTTTAACAACACCACCAGCTTCTTTAAAGCGTTTCAACCATATACGAGATGCTTTATAATCTTTAACGCCTCTTAAAGCTTGGGCATAGTTATAATAGTATTCTACAGGAATGTTTTCTTGTTGTACCGCTCTCTTATAATGCACTACAGCACTATCTGGATTACGCATATAGGCATAACTATCAGCTAATTGTCTGGTAGCATAATCTGCATTAAAGTCTTTTTCAATAAGATTATGGTAGACTTCAGCTGCACTTACAAATGAGAATTTATTAAATAAATTATCAGCTTTTTTCTGTGACCCATATTGTGCTGAGGCTATAAAACTTAGCATTAATATAAAGCAGGTTAGTAGGTAGTTTTTTAATTTCATTGGGACATTATTTTAATTAAAAAAATCTAATAGTTAAAAAGACATTTTTACTTGTAAGCACAATTAGGTTAATACTGCACTTGTTTTTATTCCATTTTTACAACTATAAATTGAGTACGTCTGTTTAATTGATGATCTTCTTCTTCACACTTTTCTCCATCTTCGCAACCATTGGTTAATCTACGCTCTCCAAACCCTTGGTGTTCTGTAATTCTTTCTGGAGCAATACCTTTTGAGGTTAAATACTCATAGGTTGAATTTGCTCTATCAATAGATAATTTATCGTTATAGGATAATTCTCCTCTAGAATCGGTATGCGATTCAATTCTAATAACCATATCAGGATAATCATTCAACATTAAATTTACTATTTTATCTAATTCTAAAGCGGCATCTTTTCTAATATTATGCTTGTCAAAATCGAAATAAATGGTGTTTAATTCTGCAAGCTTTACAACATCTTGTACAGGATTTAATAATAAATTTGCTGTAATGGTTGTAAGTTCTGTTTGCAAATTTTTGGATGTAAATGTTCGGTAATCATCAATATATTTTTCTTGACTACCAACAATTTTATAATCTTTATTTCGGTCTATATTAATTTGATAAAATCCATTTTCATCAGTTACCATATAAGCAATTTGATTGTCTTTGTCATCATATAAAGTAATCACAGAATTAGCAATAGGCTTTGTGTTAATAGCATCGGTTACTACGCCTTCAACTTGCATAATTGGTTCTCTGTGGTATGCATAAATATCGTCATCTCCACGACCACCTCTCCTGTTTGAAGCAAAATACCCAGTAATTCCGTTAGGGTTCATGCTAAAAGAGAAATCATCTTTATTAGAATTAACAGGAATTCCTAAGTTTACAACATCAACAAATTCGTTATCTTCTCCTTTAATTGTAGCAAATACATCAAGCAGACCTAAGCCTACATGACCATCAGAAGAAAAGAATAAAACATCTTCGTTATTTATAAAAGGAAAACCTTCTGCACTTTCTGTGTTTATAACATTTCCAAGATTTTCAGGCTCTCCTAAAGTTCCATCTGGATTAATATCTACAACATAAATATCCGATCCGCCAAAACCACCAGGTCTATCTGATGAAAAATATAACTTTGTATCGTCATTATTTAAAGCAGCATGTTGTGTAGAAAACTTATCGCTATTTATTGGAAGGTCTTCAATGTTTGTCCAGATACTATCTTGTAAAGTCGCTCTATAAATTTTCATGGCTGTTAAACCATTATTATCTCTTTTCCTTACTTGGTCATTATAATTATTTCTTGAAAAATACATGGTTCGACCATCTTTTGTAATGGTAACAGGACCGTCGTGATAAATAGAATTTACATCACCTTTTAATTTACCAGTATAATCTACATTTTTTCTTGAGCCAACTTCTGCGACATAAACATCTAAAAAAGGTTGTTCGTTCCAGCCATATAATCGTTTTACGGCTACACCTTCGTCTCTAGAAGAAGCGAAGTACACTTTTCCATCGTGCTCAAAAGCACCAAAATCGCTATATTTAGAATTGAAGCGGACTCGATCTAAAAAGTATTGTTGCTTTGCATTAAAAACACTCGTTATAAAATTAGCGTCTTTAGAAAAATCGTTGTCATTTACAACACCTCCAGAATCTATAAAGCGTTGCAGCCATACTTGAGATTCTTTATATTTTTTAATACCACGAAGCGATTGAGCATAACTATAATAATACTCAATAGGAACATTTTCTTGTTCAACTGCCTTTTTGTAATACCTAGAAGCACTTTGCGGATTTCTTAATAAAGCATAGCAATCCCCTAATCTCCTAGTGGCATAATCTGCATTGTAATTTTTTTCAAGTAATTCTTTGTAAACTTTTGCTGCCTTAACAAAAGAGAATTTATTGAATAAAGTATCTGCTCTTTTTTGCTTTCCTTGTTGAGAAAAAGCAGAGATACTAAGCGTTAAAGCTAAACAGATTAGTATGTGATTTTTTATTTTCATTTATTCAAAAATTTCTTATTAGAAATATCTTGGTGATTTTAATTTAGAACTTAAGAATTTGAATTCGTAAATTAATAATATCTCGTGAGTACCAGTGGTATATCTAGCAATATCTGAAATAGGTTTTTCGTATGCATAACCGATACGTAATTGTCTTGAGACTTGAAAATCTGCAAAACCACCAATGGCTGCTGTTTCTCTATTAAGTCTGTAAGAGCCACCTAACCAAAATTTCTCGTTAAACAAGAAACTTCCAGTAAAATCGTAAGACATAGGCGCGCCGTTAGTAGCTTTTAATAATACTGCAGGTTTAAGTTTTATGTTTTCACTTAAATCGACTACAACACCACCTGTAAAGTAATAACTGATACGCTCTAAGGCTTTAAAGTCATTTTGTTTATTAGCAAAATCGTTAGTTAATATTCTTGGAGCGGATAAACCAACATACCATCTATTAGAATGCCAAAAAACACCAGCACCAATATTTGGTGTCCATCTATCTTCTGTACCAAAAATTAAAGGATCGTTTACATTACCTGGATCGTTACGAAAGTCTGTATCGAAACTAAATTGTGTAAAACCAGCTTTTAAACCAAAGGCTAATTTACCATCAGAACCTGTTGGAATGGTATATGAAAAATCTCCATATACATAGGTAAAGTTTTGAGGGCCTAAATCATCTTCTATAAATGATAAACCTAAACCAATTCTATCATTTCTAAGAGGTGTATGAATAGAAAGTGTTTGGGTAATTGGTCCTCCTTTAAAACCAACCCATTGGCTTCTGTGTAATCCAACAACGCTTAAAGCTTCTCTACTACCTGCATAAGCAGGATTTACGGAGATTGTATTGAACATATACTGAGTGAATTGCGGTAATTGTTGCGCAACTCCAATCGTACAGCTAAATAATGCGATAGCGATTATGTTATGTTTAATAAGTTTCATAGGTTAAGGTTTTATTTGGTTCCTACGTAAATTGGACCAGTTAATGGTTTCAATCCACTATTTTCAAGGTTAATGATATAATAATATGTTCCGTTAGGTAATTTACCGTTGTTTCCAACAGATGATTTAGGAGAAGATCCATTCCAATCTCCTTGAGATCCAGAAGTTTTAATACTACCTAATGTATAATTATTTGAGCTGTAAACTAAAGCGCCCCAACGGTTAAATATTTTTACGTTAGCTGTGAATCCACATAAATCAATACCTTCAATATCAAAGGTTTCATTAAAGCCATCACCGTTTGGTGTTATTGCTTTCGAAATTGTAATATCGTTCTCACCACAAGGTAACACAACACAATCGGCATGTATGTTCATTGTTACTTCATAAATACTGATACATCCGCCTTCAGTAGTCGTATATCTAAATTTATATTCTATTCCATCACTTCCTGGAAGAAAATCTTCACTTAGCTCAAGTACTGTAGGGTTAAAGATGTTATCTGTAAGTGTTGCTGTTGGGTCACCTTCAAGTAATTCCCATGAACCATTAGTATTAACATCGCCTAATGTAGTATATAAATCGATAATACCATCATCGTAACAAGCGTCTGGTGCAATTACATCTGTGATTATTTCATCAAGAGATACATTTAGTGTTTGTGTATATACTTCTTGATTAGCACACTCATCAGTTACTGTCCAAGTTCTAATGATTTGATAATCTACTAATACATTCTCATCAAAAGAATTAGTTTCTTCAAAAACAACAGTTATGCCTGCGTTACCAGAACAGTTGTCAGAAAACTCTAACTCTGGAGCATCAGGAACATCAGCACAACTTACATCTAATGTTTCATCAAAAGTTGTTGTTGGTGCTGGAGCAGTTGTGTCTTGAACAGTTATTGTTTGTGTATGCGAAGCTATAAGTCCACATTCATCAGTAGCTATCCAAGTACGTTCAATTACATAGTTATTAGCACAGTTTCCGTTTATAATTACATCACTTACTGATACAGTAGCATTACTACAATTATCTGTTGCTGTTAATGTAGTAGCATTAGGAACTGCATCGCATTCCACAGTTATGTCTCCTGGCAATGTGCCTTCAAATTTAGGTCTGGTTGTATCTTGAACGTTTATGTTTTGCGAATGAATGGTTGTAAGTCCACTGACATCAGTTGCTGTCCAAGTACGTACTAATGTGTAGTTTGAAACACATGAGCCATCTATTCTTTCTTCTCCAAAAGTAACAACAGCAGTACCACAATTATCAGTAGCTGTAAGAGTTTCAGCATTTGGAATGTCACTACATTCAACAGTTGTATCAGCAGGTAATGTTTCAACAAAAGTTGGATTAATGTTATCCAATACTGTTACAACTTGTGTGCACGTTACACTATTTCCAGCTTCATCAGTAATAGTCCATGTTACTACTGTATCTCCTTGTGGGAATATTGTTGGAGCATCGTTTGCTATAGTTACTGAAGTACAATCTGAAGCACTTGGAGTCCCTAAATCAACATTTGAAGCAGTACATAATCCAGTATCAACATTTACAATCACATCTATAGGACAAGTAAGGGTTGGATCCGCATCATCAGTTACCGTTACTGTTTGTGTGCAGGTAGCGGTGTTACCAGAATCATCAGTTACCGTCCAAGTTACGGTTGTATCCCCTAATGGGAATGTTGCTGGCGCATCATTAGTTACGGTATCTACCGAACAGTTATCGTCTGTAGTTGGCGTCCCTAAGTTAACACTAGAAGCTTCACAAGTTCCAGGATCAACATTAACAGCCACATCAGTAGGGCATGTAATGGTTGGGTCAATATCATCAGTTACCGTTACTGTTTGTGTACAGGTAGCGGTGTTACCAGAATCATCAGTTACCGTCCAAGTTACAATAGTATCCCCTAATGGGAATGTTGCTGGCGCATCATTAGTTACGGTATCTACCGAACAGTTATCGTCTGTAGTTGGCGTTCCTAAGTTAACACTAGAAGCTTCACAAGTTCCAGGATCAACATTAACAGCCACATCAGTAGGGCATGTAATGGTTGGGTCAATATCATCAGTTACCGTTACTGTTTGTGTACAGGTAGCGGTGTTACCAGAATCATCAGTTACCGTCCAAGTTACAATAGTATCCCCTAGTGGGAATGTTGCTGGCGCATCATTAGTTACGGTATCTACCGAACAGTTATCATCTGTAGTTGGCGTTCCTAAGTTAACACTAGAAACTTCACAAGTTCCAGGATCAACATTAACAGCCACATCAGTAGGGCATGTAATGGTCGGGTCAATATCATCAGTTACCGTTACTGTTTGTGTACAGGTAGCGGTGTTACCAGAATCATCAGTTACCGTCCAAGTTACAATAGTATCCCCTAGTGGGAATGTTGCTGGCGCATCGTTGCTGACAGTTGAAACAGCACAATCAGAAGTTGTAGGTGTACCTAATACTACTCCGCTTGCAGTACATAAACCAGCATCCACAGTTACTGCTACATCAGCAGGACATGTGATAGATGGATCTTCATTATCAACTACTGTTACCGTTTGTTGACAAGTAGCCGTATTACCAGAACCATCAGTTACCGTCCAAGTTACAATAGTATCACCTAGTGGATATGATGCTGGTGCATCATTAGTTACGGTATCTACCGAACAGTTATCGTCTGTAGTTGGAGTCCCTAAAACCACAGTAGTAGAATCACAAGATGCAGCATTTACATTTACTGATACATCAGTAGGGCATGTAATGGTCGGGTCAATATTATCAGTTACCGTTACTGTTTGTGTACAGGTAGCGGTGTTACCAGCAGTATCAGTTACCGTCCAAGTTACGGTTGTATCCCCTAATGGGAATGTTGCTGGCGCATCATTAGTTACGGTATCTACCGAACAGTTATCGTCTGTAGTTGGCGTTCCTAAGTTAACACTAGAAGCTTCACAAGTTCCAGGATCAACATTAACAGCCAGATCAGTAGGGCATGTAATGGTTGGGTCAATATCATCAGTTACCGTTACTGTTTGTGTACAGGTAGCGGTGTTACCAGAATCATCAGTTACCGTCCAAGTTACAATAGTATCCCCTAGTGGGAATGTTGCTGGCGCATCATTAGTTACGGTATCTACCGAACAGTTATCATCTGTAGTTGGCGTTCCTAAGTTAACACTAGAAACTTCACAAGTTCCAGGATCAACATTAACAGCCACATCAGTAGGGCATGTAATGGTCGGGTCAATATCATCAGTTACCGTTACTGTTTGTGTACAGGTAGCGGTGTTACCAGAATCATCAGTTACCGTCCAAGTTACAATAGTATCCCCTAGTGGGAATGTTGCTGGCGCATCGTTGCTGACAGTTGAAACAGCACAATCAGAAGTTGTAGGTGTACCTAATACTACTCCGCTTGCAGTACATAAACCAGCATCCACAGTTACTGCTACATCAGCAGGACATGTGATAGATGGATCTTCATTATCAACTACTGTTACCGTTTGTTGACAAGTAGCCGTATTACCAGAACCATCAGTTACCGTCCAAGTTACAATAGTATCACCTAGTGGATATGATGCTGGTGCATCATTAGTTACGGTATCTACCGAACAGTTATCGTCTGTAGTTGGAGTCCCTAAAACCACAGTAGTAGAATCACAAGATGCAGCATTTACATTTACTGATACATCAGTAGGGCATGTAATGGTCGGGTCAATATTATCAGTTACCGTTACTGTTTGTGTACAGGTAGCGGTGTTACCAGCAGTATCAGTTACCGTCCAAGTTACGGTTGTATCCCCTAGTGGGAATGTTGCTGGCGCATCATTAGTTACGGTATCTACCGAACAGTTATCATCTGTAGTTGGCGTTCCTAAGTTAACACTAGAAGCTTCACAAGTTCCAGGATCAACATTAACAGCCACATCAGTAGGGCATGTAATGGTCGGGTCAATATCATCAGTTACCGTTACTGTTTGTGTACAGGTAGCGGTGTTACCAGAATCATCAGTTACCGTCCAAGTTACAATAGTATCCCCTAGTGGGAATGTTGCTGGCGCATCGTTGCTGACAGTTGAAACAGCACAATCAGAAGTTGTAGGTGTACCTAATACTACTCCGCTTGCAGTACATAAACCAGCATCCACAGTTACTGCTACATCAGCAGGACATGTGATAGATGGATCTTCATTATCAACTACTGTTACCGTTTGTTGACAAGTAGCCGTATTACCAGAACCATCAGTTACCGTCCAAGTTACAATAGTATCACCTAGTGGATATGATGCTGGTGCATCATTAGTTACGGTATCTACCGAACAGTTATCGTCTGTAGTTGGAGTCCCTAAAACCACAGTAGTAGAATCACAAGATGCAGCATTTACATTTACTGATACATCAGTAGGGCATGTAATGGTCGGGTCAATATCATCAGTTACCGTTACTGTTTGTGTACAGGTAGCGGTGTTACCAGCAGTATCAGTTACCGTCCAAGTTACGGTTGTATCCCCTAATGGGAATGTTGCTGGCGCATCATTAGTTACGGTATCTACCGAACAGTTATCGTCTGTAGTTGGCGTTCCTAAGTTAACACTAGAAGCTTCACAAGTTCCAGGATCAACATTAACAGCCACATCAGTAGGGCATGTAATGGTTGGGTCAATATCATCAGTTACCGTTACTGTTTGTGTACAGGTAGCGGTGTTACCAGCAGTATCAGTTACCGTCCAAGTTACGGTTGTATCCCCTAATGGGAATGTTGCTGGCGCATCATTAGTTACGGTATCTACCGAACAGTTATCGTCTGTAGTTGGCGTTCCTAAGTTAACACTAGAAGCTTCACAAGTTCCAGGATCAACATTAACAGCCACATCAGTAGGGCATGTAATGGTTGGGTCAATATCATCAGTTACCGTTACTGTTTGTGTACAGGTAGCGGTGTTACCAGAATCATCAGTTACCGTCCAAGTTACGGTTGTATCCCCTAATGGGAATGTTGCTGGCGCATCATTAGTTACGGTATCTACCGAACAGTTATCGTCTGTAGTTGGCGTTCCTAAGTTAACACTAGAAGCTTCACAAGTTCCAGGATCAACATTAACAGCCAGATCAGTAGGGCATGTAATGGTTGGGTCAATATTATCAGTTACCGTTACTGTTTGTGTACAGGTAGCGGTGTTACCAGAATCATCAGTTACCGTCCAAGTTACGGTTGTATCCCCTAATGGGAATGTTGCTGGTGCATCATTAGTTACGGTATCTACCGAGCAGTTATCGTCTGTAGTTGGCGTTCCTAAGTTAACACTAGAAGCTTCACAAGTTCCAGGATCAACATTAACAGCCACATCAGTAGGGCATGTAATGGTTGGTATAGTTGTATCACTTATAGTGATTGTTTGTGTCACATTAATAGAATTTCCACAATCATCAGTCACACTATATGTTCTGGTAATGATTTCAGGATTTGCACCACCATCAGAAACATCTGAAACAAATGCCACAATAGGAGTAATACCCGAATTATCAGCTTCGTCAGTTACCACTAATATATCTGCTGGAGGCACAGTGTCACCACATTCTATATTAATAGGAGCTGGATTACTGGCTGTAGGTGGTTCATTTATATAATCTAAATAGTCTATACTAATTATAATTGGTGTAGGAATTGGTTCTCCAGTACATAAACCTGTTGTTTGGTATCCTTGAATTAATGGAAAACTAAAGGGAACATTAGATATTGCTCCTGTACCAACAATAGTTCCATCTAATGAAACTTCAGGGCTAAAAGAAGGAGCGGTTAACATAGTACAGTCTGTGGTTACTGTCAATCTAAAACTAATATCTGCTAATACAGTATTAGGATCTGTTGGAACAGGCAATGTTCCTAAATCCCAAACAATAGAACCATTTGAACCAAACCCAGAACCAGTAGTATACACTGGAACATTTGTTGTTGAAAATGGAGGATAAGTATTAGTAATTATATTTAAATTACTTGGATTTACACTATCTGGGAGAGGTATAGTAATTATAGTATTATCTGTAGCTTCAGTACCTGTGTTTTTTATTTCTAAGGTATATTCTGAGTATTGACCAGGTTCTAGTATATCTGGTGGATTAGGAGTATTTCCGTTAACTGAAGTTATATTTAATATGCCTTCTGGTTCAGGAACATATGCATTTACAGAAAAAGTTAAATTGAAAATAATGTAAGTATCTTGAACTGATCCGTATCTAAATCTAGTATAGGTTTTATTATTAGGTATCAAAACATTTCCAGTGTTATCTATATTGAACATAACAATATCTAAGCCTGTATTATTCTGTAAATTAGGACTACGAAGATTTCCTCCTGTATCAATAGTAGAATTAAAAAAGTTTCCTGTTGTATTATTATTATGTGATAGTCGTTGATAACTATTATTGTTTAATGTTGAAAAATCAATTGGTTCAGTAGTATCATCATCACCGTCTGGTATTACCATTTCAATAAAGTCTCCAGTATATTGTACATCGCCTTCACCAGCCATTAAACCAAGCTTAACGTTGACATCTCCACTAGGTACTGCATTAAATCCTGAGATATCAATATTATGACTAGATACTACATTGGTAACATAAGCATGACCATCAAAAACAGTAATATCTCTCCAATTCATTTTAGAGTTTTCGTAAACTATTACCATACCCCAACCACCATAATAACCCGTGCCATCTGGATTTCCTTCTCTTAAGGCCATATCTGCAACAAAGTATTCACCAACTCCATTAGTTTTAACATAATCTGTAACCTCTGCATAACCAGCATACATATTACGTTGATTAGTGTTAGTTGGATATGCAATGTTTATTGGGTCAGCAGCTATACCCGAAGACGCAGCAGTAATTTCTGTATAATTTGCTGAGAGTGGGCCTTTTATAGATACTTTACGTTTATCGAAGTTTTTTGTTACTCCTCCTTTAGTTACTTGAAAAGTATTTGGATCATTATCGCCATCTGCATTATCATCAATAAGGGTATCTGCTCTACCCGTCCAATAAAGACCTGCATAAATAATGTTTGAGCAATCTGGAATTGCTCCATTTTCAGTAGAAAATGTTATCGTAGCAGAAGATGAATTAAGAGTATTGTTTCCTGGAACTGCAGTCCCATCAACATCAACATATTCCATGTCATTGTTATTGGGAGTTGTATTTCCATAATTAACTAATGTGAGGTTTGTATTTCCAATCATAGAAAAATCACCTTTAATACTATAAACAGTTTTTGTAGGTGTATCATTTGAAGTTCTAGGAGTAAAAGGAACTCTAACCTGACTATAGCTACTAAAGATGGATGTTAGAAATAAAACTGCAAAAAACATCAATCTAATAGAATTGTTATTTGCAAAAGATTTATTAGTGTATAGTTTTCTCATGTCGTAATCTTTTAAATTGACCTTATGCTTTGTTATGATGGGGATTCAGTTTTGTAAAAAATTCTTATTTTAGAATTTGATTTAGCTTTAACAAATTTCTTAATTTGCTGTTTTTTGCATTTAAAGTTACATTTTACAAATACATACTTAAGACTACTAAGGTTTTTATTTGTTGTTAAATCTAACGTATTATTTAAATCACTAACATTATTTAATGTTATAGTAATTAACTCTACAGCATTGTAAATTTTATTATTTAATAAGCTAAACGATTTACTATCCTCAAAAGTTATTTTTTTTATTTCACCTTCTCCATACACTTTATTTATAGTATTATTACTAATATAAGTTGTGGTATGTAGTTTTTGAGCTAGGTTATAAAATTTACCTCTATTGTCTTCTTTATATTTTTTCACTTTTACTTTAGACAATTCATCATCATTTGTAAGTTCGAAAATATCATTGTCTTGACCTAAAACTTGTCCTGTATACATAAGAGATGTAAAGCACACAAATATAAAAGTGTAAAATGTTAAAGCTGATTTATTCTTCATAATTATTAAATTTAAAACTATACTATAATATACTAGACACTATTTCAGTGCTTTAGTCACTGTAAATAACTAAAAAACAAAGAATAGAGTTAAAGTTTTTGAGGGAAAAACTGTGAGGGAAAACATTGAAAATCAATGCTGTTTTATAACTAGAAACTAGATTTGGGGTCATAATTTTCAATTTTTTATAGTAGGTAAAGCAAAACAACGTATATGTTACAGCTTTATCAAATAAAAGTGTTAAATCACTTATAAATTCGATAAAAAGGTAGCTATCATCTTTTTATCGATTTAATAAATCAACTTATCGATTGCTGCTAAAACATAACTACTTATAAATTTGCTGGTTAGCTTATAAATTTTTTCCATTCTATTTTTTTAATTACATTACCATTCTAATAAAGAACAAATAAATTGATTTTAATCGAGAAAAACAACTTTTAGTCGATAAAAAACGCATTTAATCGAATATTTATGAAAAAACTAATTTTGGTACGGCATGCAAAATCTTCATGGAAACACAATGTTATTGACCATGAAAGACCATTAAACGAAAGAGGAGTTAATGATGTAGAGATGATGTCTAATCACTTAAAAAACAGAGATTTAATAATTAATAAAGTGCTATCTAGTGATGCTGTACGTGCAAAAACTACAGCAAACGCATTTATTTTAAACTTGAATATTGATAAATATTTAATGGATTTAAACCATAATTTATATGATTTTTCAGGGCAGAATCTTATTAAAACTATTAAAGAAGTAGATGTATCAATTAATACGTTAATGGTTTTTGGGCATAATCATGCCATAACAGATTTTGTAAACACTTATGGTGATAAATATATTGAAAATGTACCAACCTGTGGCGTAGTAATTATTGAATTCGACATAGATAATTGGGCGGATTTAAATAAAGGAAAAACGGTATATACATTATTTCCAAAAGATTTAAAATAACACGTTGTAATAGATGATTCCTAGATAAATTATTAAGTATAAATAGAATATATTTGTTATAATATTTGCTTAAATAAAAATATGACTAAAGCTGAAAAACATAATAATGTATACATTAATAGAGAAATAAGTTGGTTGCAGTTTAATGCAAGAGTTTTACAAGAAGCCACAGATAAAACAGTGCCATTAATTGAACGTTTACGCTTTTTAGGTATTTTCTCTAATAATTTAGATGAATTCTTTAAAGTAAGATATGCTACCGTTAAAAGAATTGTAGAAGCAGGAAAAGGAGGTAAAAATGAGCTTGGAGGCATTAAAGCAAAAGAGTTATTAGAAATCATAACTCAGATTGTAATTAAGCAACAAAGCGAAAGCTTGGGTATTTTAGATAGTATTAAATACAAGTTAGAAGAAGAAAATATTTACATAATAAACGAAACCCAAATTGATAATACCCAGCATGATTTTATAAAAAAATATTTTGTACAAAGTGTAAGTCCTGCACTAGTAACAATTATTTTAAACGATTTAGTGCAGCTACCAAATTTAAAAGACACTGGAGCTTATTTAGCGGTACGAATGATAATGGCTAATAATGAAAAACAATTTGCTTTATTAGAAATACCAAAATCAATAAATCGTTTTGTTGAATTACCAAAGCAAGGAGATAAAAGTTTTATTATTCTTATTGATGATTTATTACGTCATTGTTTAAGCGATATATTCAATATTTTCGATTATAAGAGTATATCGGCTCACATGATTAAAATTTCTCGTGATGCCGAATTAGATTTTGAAAGTGATTTAAGTAAAAGTTTTATAGATAAAATATCAGATAGTGTAAAGCACAGACAAGTAGGTGAGCCTGTAAGATTTGTGTATGATAAGACTATTGATAGTGATACCTTAGAGTATTTAATGTCTAAAATGGAAATTGACGATACAGATAGTATCATTCCTGGTGGGCGTTATCACAACAGACGAGATTATATGAGTTTTCCTAGTTTGGGAAGAACAGATCTTCTTTATGATAAAATAGAACCTTTACGCATTAAAGGACTTAGCTTTGAGTCCAGTATCTTTGAAGCTATTGCAACTAAAGAATATTTGCTTTACGCTCCTTATCATACATTTTCTTATATCGTTAAGTTTTTAAGAGAAGCAGCACTAGACCCTAAAGTAAAAACCATTAAAATTACTATTTATCGATTAGCAGAGATTTCTCATGTTGCAAGTTCGCTAATAAATGCAGCAATTAATGGAAAAACAGTAACAGTTTCAATAGAACTCCAAGCACGTTTTGATGAACAAGCCAATATAAATTATGCGCAACAAATGGAAGATGAAGGTGTGAATTTAATTTTTGGCGTTCAAGGGTTAAAAGTACATAGTAAAATGTGCGTTATTGAAAGAGAAGAGAACAGTAAAATAAAACGTTACGGTTTTATAAGTACAGGGAACTTTAACGAATCTACAGCAAAAATATATACAGATTATACGCTTTTTACCTCAGATCAGAGTGTTTTAAAAGATGTCAATAAAATTTTTAACTTCTTTCAAACTAATTATAAAATATTCAGGTATAAGCATTTAATTACTTCACCACACTATACTCAAAAAGCTTTATCTAAATTAATTGATGCAGAAATTGAGAAGGTTAAAAATGGAAAAGCTGGTAGAATTAGATTAAAAATGAATAGTATTTCTAGTTATGCAATGATTGATAAATTGTACGAAGCTAGTAGGGTAGGTGTTAAAATTCAAATGATAGTAAGAGGGATTTGTTGCTTAATTCCTGGTGTTAAAGGTATGAGTGATAATATTGAAGTTATAAGCGTTGTTGATAAATTTTTAGAACACTCTAGACTTTATATATTTGGTGAAGACAAGGATTCTAAAGTATATATATCATCAGCTGATTGGATGACGAGAAATATAGATAATAGAGTAGAGGTAAGTTGCCCAATTTATAACGAAGGATTAAAACAAGAAATTATTGACACCTATGCCATTTGTTGGAGCGATAATGTAAAAGCTAGGTTATTAAACACATCACAAGAAAATGAATATAGAATTAATGATAAACCAAAAGTAAGATCTCAAATTGCTATTTACAATTATTATCAAAACAAGTTAGAAAACTAGTATGCTTTCAATAAAAAAATACGCAGCTATAGATATAGGTTCAAATGCTGTAAGATTACTAATTTCAAATATTATCGAAGAGAAAGGTAAGCCCGTTCAATTCAAAAAAAATTCATTAGTTCGTGTTCCTATTCGTTTGGGTGCTGATGTGTTTATTAAACAAAAAATATCGAAAGAGAATACACAACGTATTTTAGATACCATGCTTGCTTTTAAGCTTTTAATGAAATCTCATAAAGTAGTAAAATATAAAGCCTGTGCAACATCGGCAATGCGTGAGTCTACAAATGGTAAAAAAATAGTCGATTTAGTATTAGAAAATTCAGGCATTAGTATAGATGTTATAGAGGGAGAAGAAGAAGCAGCTATTATTGCAGCTACAGATTTGAATAAGTTTATTGACGATAATAAAACGTATTTATATGTAGATGTTGGTGGAGGTAGTACAGAGTTTACTATTATTCATAGAGGAAAACAAACAGCATCAAAATCATTTAAAATAGGAACTGTAAGGCTACTTAACGATATGGTTAAAAAAGAAGCATGGGAAGAATTGCAACAATGGATAACTACTACTGTAAAGCCTTACGATAAAATAGATGTTTTAGGTTCTGGAGGAAATATTAATAAAATCTTCAAAATATCAGGGAAGGCATTAGGCAAACCCCTTACTTATTTCTATTTAACCTCTTATTATAATATGTTGCAAAGCTATTCTTATGAAGAGCGTATCACCGAACTTTCGTTAAATCAAGATAGGGCAGACGTAATTATTCCTGCTATGCGCATTTATCTTTCTGCAATGAAATGGAGTGGTTCAAAATACATATATGTTCCTAAAATTGGTCTAGCCGATGGTATTATAAAAAGTATATATTACGAAACAGTTTCTAGCAATACACAGTAAAATTGTGCCATTCATCTTTTAAAATACGAGTATTATAATTTTATAATATATATTCGTCCACATAAAATTGCTATTATTTTAAACCCAAACCTATTAAATAATAACTTATGAAAAAATTATTACTAATAACAGTATTGCTTGGTTTTTCATTTTCCGGATTTTCTCAAGATGATAATTCCACTAAAGCAATAGATTCGGCAAAAGTAAAGTCTAAAGGCTCTGCATTTAAAGGTGTAATGTATGGTGTAAGAGGTGGTTATAACATTTCTAATCTTGACTTTGATGCTGCGCCAACTATGAGTAATAAGCATAGAAACAGCATATTTGTTGGTTTTTTTGCTAATATTGGCTTATCAAATACAGTATCTTTAATGCCGGAAATTCAATTTTCTGCTGAAGGTGCTAATGAAGAAGCACTACATTTAGATTATATTCAAGCTCCCATTTTTTTTAGATTTAGACTTAGTGAAAAAATCCATATAGGAGCTGGACCACAAGTAGGTCTTAAGGTTCATAAATACGAAGATGGTGTTAAAAACTTTGCATATTCAGGAGTTGGAGGTATTGAATACAAATTATCTCATATGCTTTTTGCAGATTTAAGATACACTTACGGTTTCTCAAATATATTTGACGACCACTTAAACGTTGAAGCAAAAAACACAAATATTCAAATAGGTATTGGTTATAAATTTTAACCGTGTATGGTCTCGGTTTTACTGAGATTAGCCATAATTTCACTCTCATATTCAAGAAGTTGCTGCCATTTGGTGTCAACTTCTTTTTTATTGCCGTACTGTCTAGCAAAGCCTAAAAACATGGTATAATGATTAGCTTCACTTACCATTAATTTTCTGTAAAAATCAGCTAATTCTTTATCTTGTAATTCCTCAGAAAGTAGTCTAAAACGTTCACAACTTCTGGCTTCAATTAAAGCGGCATATAATAAACGATGCACCAATTGTGTAGTTCTGCTACCACCTTTTGCGAAAAACTTAAGTAATTGTACCACATAATCATCGCGTCTGTCTCTGCCTAAAGTCCATCCGCGCTTGATAATGATGTCGTGTACCATTTTAAAATGGCTTATTTCTTCTTTTACCAAAGCCACCATTTCTTGAACTAGTTCTGTATATTCAGGAAAACTAACAATTAAAGATATAGCAGTACTTGTTGCCTTTTGCTCGCAAAATGCATGGTCTGTAAGTATGTCTTCAATATTTTTTTCTACAATATTAACCCAACGCGGATCAGTTGGTAGTTTTAATCCTAACATAATTATAATAGGTTTTCAACAAGATTGATTTGACTTATTTTGATGTTTCCAAAGGCATTGATTGCAATACTAAAATCTTTATAAATTTCGGTTTCTGGAATGTTAAATGAAGTATTTAAAACTATAAAATCTTCAGTTGAATTTTCATAATCTATCCAAACATACTGCATAATGGCTTGTTCCCAAAAAGCTGGAGAACCAAATTTTTTGAATAGCTCTTTGTTGATAATATTTTGAGTTACTAATTTTTTGTTTTTTGAAATTTGAAAATGAGCTTCAAAGTTTTTAAAATGAAGTATTTTATTTATTTTGTTTGAAGGCTTTACAGTTTTAGATGAATAATCATTATCAAGTGCATAATATTGTATTTTAACTTGAAAACCTGTACTTAAAATGGTATCTGTTAAAACTTCGGTACGCTGTGCGGGAATGTATTTTATTTCCTCAGAAAAAGAATCAAACAGTTTGTTTTCTTTTAAAACTTCGGCATTTGTTTTGTACTTTCTATCACGTCCATCACAGCTAACTAAAGTAATAATTATAATAAAAATTAAAACGCATAACTTTTTCATAAACAAATAATTAAATATCTAAACCAAAAGTTTTTCTTAAAGTTTCAATATTAGGGTTTTTAGCCTTTAATTTTTCAAATTTATCCATATTCGTATAGGCGTATTTTTTCTCTAAAACTTCGTTTACAGTTATTGATAAACCAATATCAAAATTGTTTAAAGTTTTTCTAATAAAACCTAATAAATCGTATTGCTGACGTTCAACTTCTACCTTATTCGTTTCATTAGGGAATTCTAAATGAATAGTTGTTTCTTTTAATTTTGGAATATCAATCGATAAAATTGAAGCTAGATTATATTGCCCTTTATCTTCAATTTTTTTAACATATGCATTCCAAGTATCTACTAATTGCTTTTCTGTAAAAGGATCTTTTGGTAAATTTTCTTCATCTATTACAACATCCATCTGCCGTATTTGATGTTCTTTTTTTGCTTTTATACTGCTTAACGATAGTCCCGATGTACGTTTGCTGTCTTGCTTTAAAACAATTTTTGGTGGTTCTTTCACTTGTAAGTTAGCCACAGCTGCAGGAACGTAGTCTTTCCTAGAAGTGATTTCCAATTCATCAACTTCTAAAGCCTTATTTTTAGTAGTCTTATGTGGTATAGTTACAGGAATAGGAGTGATGCCCTTCCTTTTAAAATAAGAAGGTGGAATTATGTAATGTTTGCTATTTTTTTTTTCTCCATCAAAAGTGATAGAGGCAAGCTGCATTAAACATAACTCAACAAGTAAGCGTTGGTTTTTGCTAGTTTTGTATTTGAGATCGCAATCGTTCGCGAGATTAATACCTTGCATTAAAAATTCTTGCGAGGCTTTTTTAGATTGCTCTAAATATTTGTTTTTGGTTTGCTCTCCAACTTCAAGCAATTCAATAGTTTCTGGAGTTTTACTAACTAGTAAGTCTCTAAAATGAGACGCTAATCCAGCAATATAATGATGTCCGTCAAATCCTTTTGAAAGTGTATTGTTAAATTGAAGCAATAATTCAGGAATTTTATTTTCTAAAATAAGATCTGTGCTTGTAAAATAGGTCTCGTAATCAAGTACATTCAAATTTTCTGTAACGGCTTGTCGTGTTAGGTTTTTACCAGAAAAACTAACTACTCTGTCAAAAATAGACAAAGCATCTCGCATTGCACCATCTGCCTTTTGAGCTATGATATGTAGCGCATCATCCTCAGCTTTTACACCTTGCTCATCGGCAATATATTTTAAATAGCCTTTAGCGTCTTTAACAGTTATGCGTTTAAAATCAAAAATTTGACAACGTGATAAAATAGTTGGAATTATTTTATGTTTTTCGGTAGTTGCTAAAATAAAAATACAATGTTTTGGTGGCTCCTCTAAAGTTTTAAGAAACGCATTAAAAGCAGCTTGAGATAGCATGTGTACCTCATCAATAATATACACTTTGTACTTACCAACTTGTGGAGGAATACGAACTTGATCGGTTAAACTTCTAATATCATCAACGGAATTATTTGATGCTGCATCCAATTCAAAAATATTAAAGGCAAAATCTTCATCACCAGTTTCAGAACCATCACTATTAATCATTTTCGCTAAAATACGTGCACATGTTGTTTTACCAACACCACGAGGTCCTGTAAACAAAAGGGCTTGAGCTAAATGATTGTTTTCAATAGCATTTAATAAGGTATTTGTAATAGCCTGTTGCCCAACTACGTCTTTAAACGTTTGGGGTCTGTATTTACGAGCCGATACTACAAAGTGTTCCATGAAATATATTAAATAACAAAGTTAAAAATTCAATTCAGAATTCAGAATTTTGAACTTAGAATTTAATAGGAGTTATTAACAACTCAAGCAGTAAAATACATGTACTTTAAATATATTTAGATTTTGGTATTTGTTTATTGTAATTTTGTGCTCAAGTAAATCGCCTTATCGCTGCTTATGTAAATAAGTGGAGGAAAGTCCGAACACCATAGTGCAACATAGTGGTTAACAACCACCAGTCGTGAGGCTAGGAAAAGTGCAACAGAAAGTATGTACAGGTCATGCTGTAGTGAAACCAGGTAAACTCTATGTGGTGCAATGTCATGTAAACCAGTGCTTGAGGGCTGCACGCTCGATTGCTGGAGGGTAGGCAGCTAAAGTGTATGGGTAACTATACATTCAGATAAATGATAAGGGCTCTTTATTTTTAGGAATTCTTTTTCTAAAAGGAAAAGTACAGAATTCGGCTTATAGATTTACTTAGATATAATTAAACCCTTCTTAATTGCTAAGAAGGGTTTATTGTTAAAAAATGGTTGGTGAAAAATTAATTTTCTTTAGGCGAATACGATAAATCTGGGCGCATTTCACCTGAATATTCTTCTGTTCTTGTTGTATAATTCATTACTTTGCTAAAAACATCCCATCTGTCTGGACCCAAAACGTCTTGATTGGCTTTTCCTCTTGTGGCTGAATCTATTTCATCTTTTGCAGGAACAGATACTAAATAGTAATTTTCTAATTGTCCAAATCCGTTGCGGTATACATTATAATATTCTGTTGAGCCTTTGCTTTTAAAAAACTCCTTCACTGCTTTCATACCCTCTCGTATTTTTTTAGCATTTTCTGGTTTATAATACATGTAAAACCATTTTCTATAATTTTGAGCTTCTGCGGGCTTAGCATCTTTGGCTGGCTCATAGGATAACTTATCGTCTTTAAAAATAACATACGTTCCATGTGAGTCATAGCATTTATCGAAGCGATCAAACATATCGCCAAATTTGTCTCCCATAGCTTTTGCCATATCTGCAAACGGACGTTCGTCTAATTCTGCAAAGTTTTCAATTGGCGTAATGTAAAAGTATTTAAAATCGTTACTCATTGCCGTAAACCAAGTAGATTGTAGGTTGTGCTCTACGCATGCTGCATTAAACTCTTTAGCAATTTTTTCATACTCCATGAATTTAGAAGGCTTAACATTATCTTGATGAATTTGATAGGCTTGTTGAGCATTTAATAAATTAATTGAAAGGCATAAAATTAATGCCAATAAAAAAGTTGATTTGATTGTTTTCATATTTAGATATTTTAGTTGGTTAGTTATTGTTATTGCTGTTAGTTTAGTACATTAAGTAGCTATTACTGTTTTAATGATTCTTCTGCTGCTTTTTTTTCCATCTCACCGGCTTCAATTTCGATAAATGCAGCGGTAATAGAAGCGGTATCGTAATAGCCATACTCTTTTACTACTTTACCATCCACAAATTGAGAGGTTAAATGCACAGGAATTACTAACTCTTTACCATTTGCTTTTAGTTTCCCACTCCAAACGGACCAATAATTAACCCATTTTTTACCGTCTTTATCAATTACCATTTCTAATACCGTTTTTTCGTCTGAAAAGCCATAAGATGAGAAGTTAGCAATCATGTCTTGATGATTTTTCATGCTTTCTAAATAAGAAATTCCTATGTTTTTATTATGAAACACTTTTGCGGTATCTACAAATTGGGTTTTCCAAGAATCCCAATCTTGTGCTTCATAAGCTTTTATTCTTAATTTTAAGGATTCTATTTCTGGAGATTCAGAGAAATAACGTTCAGGTTCTCTGTTACACGCTAAAAGAAGGGAGAAAATAAACCCAAATAGGAGTAGTTTTTTCATTTTGTTTAAAGTTTTAATGAATATTATTCTTCTGGTGTTTCTATTTCAGTTTCTGAATTTGTTAATGCTTCAAATTCTGCATTCATAGAGGTGCCATCAAAATAAATATGTTCTTCAACAATTTTTCCATTAACAAATTGAACAGCTAAATGTACTGGCATAAGTAATTCTTTGTTAGTAGCTGAAAAGGTTGCTTTGTGTGCTGCCCAATAATAGACCCAAGTTTCGTCTTCTTTGTCTAAAACCATTTCAACATATTCTTTGTCATGATTAAAACCATAAGACGACATAGAACCTGTCATGCCTTTTAAGCCTTCTAATCTCTTTTCAACTGTTATTGGTTTGGTTGAATTAACAAATATTTTGGCGGTATCTGCAAAATGACTTTTCCATTTACTCCAATCTCCTGTTTCATAAGCGTTTATTCCTGCTTTTAATGTTTCAATTTCAGGAGATTCAGCAAAATAACGTTGTGGTTGATTTTGACAAGCAATAAATAACGTAATTACAAGTCCTAATAAAAAAAGTTTTTTCATTTGGTTAGTGGTTTAAAATGTTAGTATTAAATTCTAACCACAAAATAAGTATACAAGAAAGTGTATTGCTTTTTTGTTGAGAGTAAGGTATTAATAGAGTCTGGGACTCTTAAGGAGATTACTAATGTACTGAAAAAAAAGGAATTATAAACAAAATGTTAAAAAATTAATTTACTTCAAAAAAGCTAAACATATTAGCACCATAACTTTTTGAATAGCTAAAATGGATAAGATTAGATAAATCTGTATGTTTAGAATGCTCAACAATTAATAAACCTTCTTCTAATAATAAATTATTTTGAAAGATTAATTCTGGAATTTTTGTAAACAGTTCTTCAGAAAATGAATAAGGCGGATCTGCAAAAATGATATTGGCCTGTAGAGTTGTTTTTTCTAAAAACTTAAACACATCACTTTTAATAGTGTTAATTGGCATTTTAAAAGCTTCTGCTGTTTTATTTATAAACTTAATGCAGCCAAAATCTTGATCGACACTTGTAATTTGTTCTGTGCCTCTAGAGGCAAACTCGTAACTTATATTACCCGTACCTGCAAACAAATCGAGTACTGAAATATCACTAAAATAAAAATTATTATTTAAGATATTGAACAACGACTCTTTTGCCATATCAGTTGTTGGGCGCACTGGTAAGTTTTTTGGCGTTATAATTTTTCTGCTTTTATGTGTTCCTGATATAATACGCATTAGAAGCTATGTATTAAAGTGAAATTTGAATAGTTGGTTTTTGGTTGTTCTAAATAGTTGTAATTATCAAAACGATTGCCAAAACTAATGTGCCTTATATATTTATAAGTTATTTTATAAAATTCATCATCTTTAATAACGTCGCCAATAAGAATTAAATTGAGCGTTTCTGGATTTAGTTTTAATTGTTCGGCAGTAAAGAGTATATAATATATAAAATCTTCTTTTGTAGTGTATTCAAAAGTATTGTAAAAGATGAGTCTTCCTTTTTCTACAATAATTATTTCAAAATGATTTGTATTTACATTTACATAAACCCTAGTGTCGTCCACATTTTTTTCAATAAATAAAATACGCTCAATTAAAATAGTAGAAAAATGTTTATAAGTAAAGTTTCCGAATTTTTCATAAATAAAATTATTAATATTTACGTATGGCACATAAACGTTAACACTGTCGTTTGATTCAATAGTATCGAAAGCTATGAAATCAGATTTAAGTATCTTAGAATTAAACTTTAAATAATCTGCTAAACAGTCTTCTTTAAATAAAGGTTTTGGTACTAATGTAGAAAGCTCGTTAGTATAAATTATATTAACATTACTAAATGAAGCTTGTAAAACGGACTCTGTATTAAATAAATGAATAAGCTTATCTAGAACCTCAAACGGATTTAGCTTTTTTTCAAAACCAACATGCTTTAATGTTGTGATAGTTTTTGTATCACTTTGTAGTATACAAAAAGAAAGTCCACTCAAACTTATTTGAATGGACAATTCTAGATTAGTTAGTTTATTATAGTCTTTATTCGTTTGCGCCATATGTTTTTGGCCAGTTTCCTGCGGTATTTACTTCGTCCATAGAACCTACTTTTAACGCATCTCCATTAACGCCATCAACAGATACTACTTGATTTTCTTGAGAAAGGAGGTCTTTATCTTGATCAAATAAAATAACTGATTTTTTTACTAGTGCTTCAAAAACCGGTATTTTGGTATTGTTTTGTTCTAAAAAACCGGCTTTAAGTTCAAATTTAGAGCCTTCTTTTCCAACTGGTACATTCATCATAGTTTTATAGCGGTCGGAGTTTTTAAATAACGAATCTTTTACTGGCACAAACCCTAAAGTATCGATTAAAACTTTATCTTCATACATATCAACTCCAAATTGTTTAGTTAATACAGGGTCTATAACACTAGTATCTCTACGCTGTGTAATAGTATATTGAGCAGTATCAACAAACTTAACTAAATTATCAAAGTTGTTGGAAAACTTACCAGTTATTTTCCTGTGTGCTAATTGTGCATCTCTAATATCATTTAAACTTTCAATTACTTTAGCGTAGCGTTTGTTTTTTAATTTATTAAATTGAATGGGCGCATATACAGATTGGAATGTATTATACCCTAAAAAAGCAATAGCTACCCATAAAGCAAGTTGCAAAAGAGGTTTGAATTTTGTAGGAATAAATTTGTCAACTAACTTAACTAAGCCAATTGTAACAATAATTACAGCAATTGCAACGAGAATTAATTTCATGATACGTTATTTATTAGATAAATTTATTAATGGTCTTTCGCAAATCTACAATTTTTTTTTAATCGTAAAAACCAAAGTGCGTAAAAATCATTTCTATATTTGAATAATTTATAAAATATTATTGTTTTAATGACATCATCCGAATTTTACACCCTAATAAAACAACAATTTCCGTTTCAACCCACGTTAAAACAAAATATTGTTCTGCAACAGCTTTCAGAATTTATATTTAGCAAAACTCCAAATGCGCTGTATTTACTAAAAGGCTATGCTGGTACTGGTAAAACTACTATTGTAGGTTGTATTGTTACCAATTTATGGAAAGCAAAAAAAAGTGCTGTTTTAATGGCTCCAACCGGTAGAGCTGCTAAAGTTATTTCAAATTACTCAAGCAAAGAAGCGTTTACTATTCATAAAAAAATATATTTTCCTAAAAAAGATAAAGGCGGCGGTGTAAAATTTATTTTGCAGCCCAATAAGCACAAAAACACCATTTTTATTGTTGACGAAGCTTCTATGATTCCTGATACCCCAGGAGAATCTAAATTATTTGAAAACGGCTCGTTATTAGACGATTTAATGCAATATGTGTATTCTGGTTATCAATGCAAATTACTTTTAATTGGTGATACCGCACAGTTACCACCTGTAAAACTTGATTTAAGCCCTGCTTTAGATGAAAATAAATTGGCTTTAAATTATAACAAAGAAGTCACAAAAATGGAGCTTGATGAAGTGATGAGACAAGAAAGCGACTCTGGTATTTTAGAAAATGCTACGGTTTTGCGTGAAGCTTTATCAAATGATTTTTATGACGCATTTAAATTCGATTTAAACGGATTTAAAGATATTGTAAGACTTGTTGATGGTTACGAAATAATGGACGCCATTAACGATGCTTACAGCAGTTTAGGAAACGAAGAAACCGCAATTATTGTTCGCAGTAACAAGCGAGCTAACCAATATAATCAGCAAATACGCAGCAGAATTTTATTTAACGATCACGAGTTAACGGCTGGTGATTACTTAATGGTGGTGAAGAATAATTATTTTTGGATTAAGCCCACAACCGAAGCTGGTTTTATAGCTAATGGCGATATTATTGAAGTTTTAGAAATTTTTTCAATTAAAGAATTATATGGTTTTCGCTTCGCGGAAGTTAAAATACGTATGGTTGATTACCCAAAAATGAGACCTTTTGAAACTGTTTTGTTGCTAGATACTATTGATGCTGAAACACCGTCGCTACCTTATGAAGAATCTAATAAGTTGTATCAAGAAATTCAAAAAGATTATGAAAAGGAAACTAGTAATTACAAAAAATTCTTAAAAATAAAAGGTAATAAACATTTTAATGCATTGCAGGTTAAGTTCTCGTACGCTATTACTTGCCATAAATCTCAAGGAGGACAATGGAACACCGTTTTTGTAGAGCAACCCTATTTGCCAAATGGAATAGATAAAGACTATTTACGCTGGCTATATACTGCTGTTACAAGAGCCAAGGAAAAACTTTATCTTATAGGCTTTAAAGATGATTTTTTTGAGGAATAGTTTTTGATTAAATTTAGAACATGACAATAGAAACCATTATTAGTATATGTTTGGGAATCGGTCTTGCTGCATCGGTTGGCTTTAGAGTTTTTCTACCATTGTTTGCACTAAGTTTAGCATCTTATTTTGATGTTTGGCAACTCAACGAATCTTGGCAATGGATTGGTAGTACAACAGCTTTAATAACATTAGGTGTTACTACTTTAGTAGAAATTTTCGCTTATTTTATTCCCTATATTGATAATTTATTAGATAGCATTACTGTTCCCTTAGCAGCACTTGCAGGGACAGCAGTAATGATGTCTACGGTTGCCGATTTAAGTCCGGTAGTAACATGGTCGTTAGCTATAATAGCTGGAGGCGGAACTGCAGCCGCAATTGCAGGAACATCTAGCACAACACGGTTAGCATCAACGACAACAACGGGTGGCTTAGGAAATCCCATTATCTCTACTTTAGAAACGGGAACAGCAACGGTTATGTCTGTTATTTCAATATTCTTACCCATTTTAGCCATGATTCTGGTAGTTATTATATTATTTGTAATTTTCAAATTATATAAAAAGTTTAAACCATCTAAGGTCAAAAATCATTAATATTTATAGTATTTTTGAAATACATTATTAAGAAATAAATGAAAATAATTTCAATGATTCCTGCACGTTATAGTGCAACACGTTTTCCAGGAAAACTTATGCAAGATTTAGGAGGGAAAACGGTTATTACTAGGACTTACGAAGCCACTGTTGCCACCAATCTATTTGACGATGTTTTTGTAGTAACCGATAGCGATATTATTTATAACGAAATTGTAAATAACCGAGGTAAAGCTATTATGAGTATTAAAGAGCATGATTGCGGAAGCGATAGAATAGCCGAAGCCGTTGAGAGTTTAGATATTGATATTGTCATAAATGTTCAAGGCGATGAACCTTTTACTGACAGAGAATCATTAAAAAAATTGATAGAAGTTTTTAAAGAAGATGATGATGAAAACATTGATTTAGCATCTTTAATGGTTCATATTACAGATATTGAAGAAATAAATAACCCCAATACTGTAAAGGTAATTGTTGATAATACTAATTTTGCTTTATATTTTTCGCGAAGTGTAATTCCTTTTCCAAGAGATAAAAGCGTTGATGTTAAATATTATAAGCACAAAGGCGTTTATGCCTTCAGAAAAGAAGCTTTATTAGATTTTTATCGTTTACCGATGCTTTCTTTAGAGGCATCTGAAAAACTTGAACAATTACGTTATTTAGAATACGGAAAACGTATAAAAATGGTTGAAACAGATGTACAAGGAGTTGAGATTGACACACCTGAAGATTTAGAACGCGCCAAGAAATTATGGAAGTAAATTATAAAAATATAAAAGTAATTGGTTTTGATGCCGATGATACACTTTGGGTTAATGAAACTTATTTTCGTGAGGCAGAAGAGGAAATTCAACGGTTACTATCAGACTATGAAACCCCAAATAAAATAGATCAAGAGTTATTTAAGATGGAAATGAAAAACCTACCACTTTATGGCTATGGTGTAAAAGCTTTCATTTTATCGATGGTAGAGGTCGCTTTAGAATTATCAAATTATAACATTTCGAACAAAACTATTGAAACCATTTTGAATATCGGAAAAAACATGTTGGAAAAACCCGTGGAATTGCTTGATGGCGTTGAAGATGTTTTAAGTGTATTATCAAAAAAATACAGATTAATATTAGCAACAAAAGGTGATTTATTAGACCAAGAACGGAAATTAGAAAAATCTGGATTAACTAAGTATTTTCATCATATAGAAGTATTAAGCGACAAGAAAGAGGCCAATTATTCAAATTTATTAAACCACTTAGATATTAAACCATCAGAATTTTTAATGATAGGAAATTCTTTAAAATCAGATGTTTTGCCTTTGGTAAATATAAAAGCAAATGCTATTCATGTCCCATTTCATACCACATGGGCGCACGAAAAAGTAAGCAAAAAAGAAACGAATGGTAAAACATATAAAACTATTAGAGGGTTAAAAGACGTATTAAATTTATTAGACTAATTAGTGAGGTATTTCATTACTTTTTAATCGAGTAAAAGTGAAAATAGTACTATTTTTACTTTTTGTAAAAAAAAGAAAATATATTAAATGAATTATAAAAACTTTCCCATGGTGCCAAGGGTAATTTTTGGCAGAGGTAGTTTTAATCAGTTAAGTGATATTATTGCCCCTAAACGATTAAGTATTAATGCTCCATTTATTTTTTTGGTAGATGATGTATTTAAAAACAATATTTGGCTAACATCAAGAGTGCCTACTTCTTACGATGACAGAATTATATATATATCTGCAAAGGAAGAGCCTAAAACATCTCAAGTAGATGAACTGGTTGAAGACATTATTTTAAACACGAAAGAGCGTCCCTCTGGAATTATTGGAATAGGAGGAGGCACTTTGCTAGATTTAGCAAAGGCGGTTTCTATAATGATAACCAATGAAGGAGAAACTAAAGATTATCAAGGTTGGGATTTAGTTAAAAACCCAGCCATTTATCATGTTGGCATTCCTACTATATCTGGCACAGGAGCAGAAGTTTCTAGAACAACGGTACTTACTGGTCCAGAAAAGAAATTGGGTATAAATTCAGATTTCACACCTTTCGATCAAGTCATATTAGATTCAGAACTCACCAAAGATGTTCCAACAGAGCAGTGGTTTTATACAGGTATGGATTGTTATATACATTGTATCGAATCGCTTACAGGAACTTATTTAAATGCTTTTAGTCAAAGTTATGGAGAAATGGCTTTGCAACTTTGTGAAGATATATTTTTGGGAGATACGCTTACCAAAGTTGATGCCCAAGAAAAACTAATGATGGCGTCGTGGCATGGTGGTATGAGTATTGTTTACTCACAAGTTGGTGTAGCACATGCAATGAGTTACGGCTTGTCATATTTGTTAGGCACGAAACATGGTATAGGAAACTGTATTGTTTTTAATCATTTAGAAGAGTTTTATCCAGATGGAGTAAAACTTTTTAAAGCCATGAAAAAGAAGCATAATATTGTTTTGCCTAAAGGAATTTGTGCTAATTTAAGCGATAGAGAATTTGATATAATGATAAATATATCTCTTAGTTTAGAGCCTTTGTGGGAAAATGCCATTGGGAAAAACTGGAAAAAAACAATAACAGCTAAGAAGCTTAAAGAACTTTACCAAAAAATGTAATATGCGGTGGTTAGCCAAATTTATTTACTTTAAGCTTTTAGGGTGGAAAGCTATTGGCAATACTAATTTTTCTAGTAACTCAATTAAAAAAGCAATTATTATTGCTGCACCTCATACTAGTTGGCACGACTTTTATATTGGCGTTTTATTACGGTCAGTTTTAAATATTAAAACCAATTTTGTTGGCAAAAAAGAATTGTTTGTTTTTCCTGTTGGTTGGTTTTTTAGAGCTTTAGGAGGCGCGGCAATTAATAGACAATCTAATGAAAACAAGGTACAAGCTATAGCAAAACTGTTTGCCGAACATGATGAGTTTAGAATGACTATGGCACCAGAAGGTACTAGAAAAAAAGTAGAGGAGTGGCGCACAGGGTTTTATTATATCGCTAAAGAAGCTAATGTACCAATCATTATGTTTACCCTTGATTTTGAAAATAAACAAAACAAGATTTCTGAGCCTTTTTATCCTACAAATAATACTAAAGCAGATTTTGAATTTATGTATAATTTTTTTAAAGATGTAAAAGGTAAGGTGCCTGAGTATTCGTAATTGTTTTAATTAAAATTGTACACTCAATTAAGTTTTGGCATAAATTTTGAACAATAAATAATAGAATAACGAATGAAACATAAAGTAAACCAGTTACTGGCTCTAAAAAGAAACATTCGCTTTATATACACTTAAAGCTACTTTTATTAAAGTAGCTTTTTTTATTTGGGTAATGTTTTTTCTACTAATAAAGTTTTTAATAAACCTTTACTAGTTTTTACAGTTAATTCTATGGTGTCTTTTTTATTGTATATGGTCTTTGAAGTTATAAAATCGCAAATATCAATTTTAGTAACATCAAGTGTGTTTAATTTAATAATTTCATCACCAAAACTAATTTCTTTTTTTAAATCTCCATCCCAAACAATACCAACAGCAAGTTTATTATTTATTATAGTTGGACTAAAACCTAATATTTTTTCCTGTAAATTGATTGTGTTTTCAAAAGAGTTAAAATAAAATTTCTTGTTCAGAAAATCTATGGTCATTATTCCATACTTTAAAATTTCAGACCCAATTCTTGAATTACTATCGTTTGTAGTTTCTGTAGTTACGTTTATAAAAGTGGTATTATTTATTTTTAAATCTTCAACACTAACTCTATAATGCTTGCTTTTTTTTGCTACACCAAATAAGCCAATACTTTTACTGCCAATGCCTTCATTGTGTACTTTATATATGTCGTTTTTTTGTAGTATCCCAAAATTCTTAAGTGATAAATCGTAAAATCCTTTCATGCCTGTATCAATTAATAATTGCTCTCTAGCATTGGTTTTGCCTTTTAAATTAATCCATATATATGGGCTTTTTTGCCCACCAATTAAATAAAGCTTCGCAGCGTTTTCTTTATTTAAATTAAGTTTCTTTTTGGTATCGGTTAATCTAATTACTTTTTCTTTTAAATCTATTTGAACTATAGATTTTTGCAACATATTGCTCCCAATAATACCATCAATTTCAAAGCAATCAAAAATTAAATTATCTTTGTTTTTATCTACTAATGTTGGACAGTTTTTAAAAATAACACCACCAAAATTAATCTCTGGAATAGAAACAATCTCTAAACTATTTTGTCTGTTTGTAGCATCTCGTACATTAATATTTTTTATTGATACTGTTTTAATAATACTTTTAAGATTTGCAGAAATTAAGTTGGGTGCTCCTGTGTCTAACATAAAGCGATAAACTTTATTTTCAATTTCTATCGGTATAATTATTTTTTCTGAAATAAATTCAAAATTAATTTCAGTATAATAATTCTTTTCAATGATTAATCCTTTTTTAAACACATTCTTTTGACCGAAAGATTGAGTTACAATAAATAAAAAAAAGACAGCTACAGTTTTTTTCATATTAAGAAGATGAATTTTTAAATAAGATAATCAAAAAAATAAAAGCCATATCTTTTTTTAATTGATATGGCTTTTGTTAACTATTTATGTTTTAATGTTATTATTTAACCTCTTTTAAAGCATTATCAATAAGTGTTCTTAAATGTTGTTTGTGTGCTCTCGATGATACATTTCCTGAAGATGCAGCCATGGTTCTTATATTTTTTAAATTATATAACGCCATAGATTTTGCATTATTTGTATATCTGCCACTTTGTTTACCAGTGAGCATATCAATTAACATGTTTGTATACTCTAATTGTAAATTTTGCCTGAATGAATTGATGCTACTGTAAATATCTGCTTTAAAAATAGCACTATTTAAGTCGCTCATAAACATAGATAGTTTATAATCGTTACCATACAATTCAGAGTCTGTAATACGTTGCAATGTATTTGGATGTAAAATATGATTTAATACATTTTTTTGATACCCTAAAACTTGACTATGTATTTTTGGGTCTTCAGTAGCACTGAAAAACCCATAGCCTCTGCGTTGCATTGCTAAATAGTTGTAAAGATCATTTGGTGCATCAAAAGCATTTGGTGCAAAAACGTATTTGCTCAAGCTAGCCATAGCCCTTTTTTGGTCTTTTAAACTTACTGGTGTATAAGGCTGCGTTTCGCCATTTTGACCAGCCATAGCCCTATCTACATAAACGCCACCAATAAATCTTGAAACTACATTTGCAGCACTTCCTCTTTGACTACTTAAAATATAATAAGCTTGTCTTAATTCTTGATACGATTGACCCGATTTTGAAAACTTATTTTTAATATCTTTCATCATTGTATTGATAACTTCAAAACGGTCGTTGGAATAGGTAATTTGATCGTTAGATAAATCTCCAACCATAACTCTCGGATCAATAGCTTTTCCAGGAGAACGCATATCATCGGCATCATTACCAAAAATTAATTCTGGTTTAGTCGATTGATTTAATAAAGCACCTCTTTCACTTTTACTTTTAAATGGGGTGTACCCAAATTGGATAGCCCAAACATCGTATGGTCCAACAGCTGTATCGTAATATTGTCCTTGTTTACTTCTGTCTTTCGTAATGTTTATTGCTGCATAATCCATAACTGAACCTGTTAAACATTTTCCATTAATAAAATCTGCATTTGCTAATTGCTCTGGTGAAAATAACTGACTTGCTTTCATATTATGATTTAAGCCCAATGTATGCCCGACTTCGTGCATAATAAGAGCAATCATCGCTTCTTTTTTCATGCGTTTCATCTCTAAATCTGATGCATTTGAAGCTTTCAAAACCGCATTTCCAAAAAGTGTGTTTTCGTGCATAACATGACCTAAAGAGCAATACATTTTATTGTCTTCATGAGCTTCAGAACCATCAAAAGTTTTGTTTAAAGATGACAAATCGAATAGCTTATCATACATCACTCTATTTGTAAAGTGAACATATTCTAACATAATATCTGCACCTAAAATTTGTCCAGTTTTTGGGTTTACAAAACTTGGTCCGTAACCACCAAACGGCGGTTGAGGAGACGATGTCCAACGTAATACATTGTATCTAATATCTCCAGCATCCCAATCGGCATCATCTGGTTGAATTTTAACAGCCATAGCGTTTTTAAAACCAGCTTTTTCGAAAGCCACATTCCATTGTAAAACAGCATTTTTAATGGTTTCTCGCCACTCAACAGGTGTTGAGTTTTCTATCCACCATGTAATGGGTTCAACAGGTTCAGAAATTGCAGCATTTGGGTCTTTCTTTTTTAAATTCCAACGGTGTACTAAATCGCGATAAGGTGTTGCACTCGTTGATGTTTGATCATCTACTTGTGTTAGGAAATAGCCAACTCTCGGGTCGTCGTATCTTACTTCATAATCATTATCAGGCATTTCAATTAAACTATGAAAAACTTTAATACTTACATTTCTTCCATCCGCCACAGCGTTAGATCCACCATTTAAAACAGAAGGAGAAGAGTATACATACTCTACTTGAAGGTTTGTGTTTTCATCATAATTTTTAATAGAGTTAATCTTAGTTTTGGTTTTACTTAAGTTGCCTAGTTTAAAAGCGGTTGGAGATGCACCCGGAAACCTTGGTCTTTTTATTTGAGAAAATGTTTCACTTAAAAATAAACCATCAGCTTTAATTAGATAAAGCCCTTTCTTTTTGTCGTGAGCTTCAATTGTTACACTTGCCATATTACCATTACTAATATTAGCATCTTTTGATTTTGAAAGCGCACTTTCTGGATCAAAGTAAAATGAATTGTTTTGAGTTTCAAATTCAATTTTATTAAAATACTTTTTAATTTTGAAAACTTTTGAGCCCATGTACGAACCTCTATTAATTCTTCCAGCATCCATTACACCATCTGCTATTTGACTAAAATAGATATAGTCTTTATCAATCTGATCGTCTGAAATTAGCATTTGTAAAGACCCCGTAAGTGTATCTTGGTACATAGTAAACAAACCTTCAATTTTTTTGCTAGATTTGACTAGGTCTTCAATCTTCTTTTCTTTAGATTTTTTTGGAGCTGGTTTAGCTGGAGCTTCTACTTTGTTCTTTTTTTTACGAACTTTACTTCTTTGCGCTTCAGTATTTTGAGGAATAAGAAAAAGCGCTAGCATAAATACAACGCTTAAAAACTTTAAAGCTCTGATTTTTTGATGTTTCATAAATTAAATGTTTTTAAAGGATTTGAATCCTAATAATTATTTTTTAGTTAGTCTTGCTAAAAATAAAAAGAATGAAATGGTTATTTCTTTATAAAATGTTAAAACCTGTTAAGTAAAGGCATGTTTGTTAAATTAAATTGAACAAAGTGTAATGTATATTTGTATTCTGTTATATTTCAGTACCTTTATAAACTATGATAAAAGACACAAAAATTGCCGTATTAATTGATGGTGACAACATACCATCAAAGTATATTTCAGAAATGATGGAAGAAATAACAAAGTACGGGACACCAACGATTAAAAGGATTTATGGAGATTGGACCAAACCACATTTGTCTAAATGGAAAAATATTCTGCTTGAAAATGCTATAACACCTATTCAGCAATACGGTTATACTACGGGTAAAAATGCAACCGATTCTGCTATGATTATTGATGCTATGGATATTTTATATTCTGAAAAGGTAAATGGATTTTGCTTAGTATCATCCGATAGCGATTTTACTAAACTTGCTACACGCTTGCGTGAAGCAGGTATGCAAGTTTATGGCATGGGCGAGAAAAAAACACCCAACCCTTTTATTGTAGCTTGTGATAAGTTTATTTATTTAGAAATTCTTAAAAGCGATAATGATAAAGATGAAAAGGGTGTAAAAACTAAAAAAGAAAATTTATATAATATAACGCCTAAAGTTATTAAACTACTGCAAAACTCTGTTGATGATGCCGCCGATGAAGACGGTTGGGCTTTCCTTGGTGATGTGGGTTCGTTAATTCTTAAAAAACAACCTAATTTTGATTCAAGAAACTTTGGTTTTGTTAAATTAACACCACTTTTTAAATCATTGCCGCAATTTGAAATGGAGCAGCGTGACCAAAGTAACACAAGGTTTAAGTTGATTTATGTAAAGAATAAATAGAAAATGCGTCATTCTGAATTTATTTCAGAATCTTATTTTTAAATAGTTTTTTTATTCGGCACTTTCTTCCATAGTATGATACACATTTTGCACATCATCATCTTCTTCAAGCTTTTCCAATAGTTTTTCAACATCGGCTGCTTGCTCTTCTGTTAATGGTTTTGTAACTTGTGGAATACGCTCAAACCCAGAAGACAAAATCTCAATATCACGATTTTCTAATTCTGCTTGAATCGCTCCAAAACTTTCAAAAGGCGCGTAAATTAAAATACCATCATCATCAGCAAAAACTTCTTCGGCTCCAAAATCAATAAATTCTAATTCAAGGTCTTCAGGATCTAAACCTTCAGCATTAATTCTAAAATTACAAGTATGATCAAACATAAAAACCACCGAACCCGATGTACCTAAACTGCCATCACATTTATTAAAATAACTACGTACATTGGCAACGGTTCTTGTATTATTATCGGTAGCTGTTTCTACTAAAACGGCAATACCATGAGGTGCATAGCCTTCAAAAATAACTTCTTTATAATCGCCTTGACCTTTTTCGCTCGCCTTTTTAATAGCGCGTTCCACGTTGTCTTTAGGCATGTTTACTGCTTTAGCATTCTGTATAACAGCACGTAAACGCGAATTACTATCAGGGTCTGGACCACCTTCTTTTACAGCCATTACAATATCTTTACCAATACGCGTAAAGGCTTTGCTCATGGCAGACCAACGTTTCATTTTTCTTGCTTTTCTAAATTCAAAAGCTCTTCCCATAATTTGTAAGGTTGTTTGTTGTTAAGTTAAAATGTAAGCGTAAAAATAATAAAAGTAAGTAGAAATAAAAGCTCCTAAAATTGATAATAGTTTTGGATCATAATTTTTATATGCTGAAAACCATCACTACTTACTGTAAACTGATTTATTCTTCGTCTGGTTCTACAATATGCTCTATTGCTTTTGCTAATTTAAAGTCTTTTTCTGTTACGCCTTTAGCATTATGAGTTGATAAAGAAATTGTAAGTACATTATAAACGTTACTCCAATTTGGATGATGATTTAAAGCTTCACATTCAAAAGCAATTCTACTCATAGCACTAAAGCAATCTTTAAAGTTTTCAAACTCAAATTCTGCATGAATGGCATCATCATAATATTCCCAATCTGGTAAGTGCAATAATTTTTTTTCAATATCGTCGTCTAACAGTTTATTCATAATTAATATATTTTACGGTAACAATTCCAATGTAATGATTTCAAATATTAAAATCAATTAAATTTTAATTCTGCTAATATATCTTGACTAAGTAGTTGTAGGTTTTTTGGTAGTAAATTGTACTTTGGCAATGCTGCTAAATACCTATCATCATTAGTTGTATATACTTGTTTGTAACTGGCTATGGGCAAGTTTAAAGTGGTTATAATTTCTTTTATAAATTCATCATGATGCACCAAATCACTACTTCCTAAATGGAATACTCCAGATTTATTTCTATTTATTACATAATGGATTTGTTGCGTTACTTTAGTATCAGTCGTTACATTTATTATTAAATTTGGAAACACTTCAATTGGTGTTTTTTCTTTAATATGATTAATAAATTCTAATACACGAGGCGATTGATTACCAAAAACCATAGGTAGCCTTAATATAGCAACTTGTTTTTTAGGTAATCTCAATAGCATGTTTTCAATCTTAATTTTGAAATGGCCATAAACACTATTGCTGTATGTTTTATCGGTTTCGTAACTTGGGTATTTGCTGTAGGCATCAAAAACATTTGCAGACGACAGAAATATAAGTTTTATTTTTTTTGAAAATACATACTCTGCAAGATGTTGATGGACTAAAACTTGTTTTGAAAAATCGCCACGAAGTGCTGAAATAATTATAGTTGGCTTAACTACATGTAAAATTTCGTAAACATCATCTTCTTCAATACTATACTGAAAAAAATGATGATTTTTTTCGAAGGCTTTGTTGGTTACATTGTATGTGCCGTAGGTTTTAAAATAGGAGCAGAGTTCCTTGTAAATAGCACCACCTAAAAAGCCACTTGCCCCTAGAATTAAAATTATATGTTTACTTTCTGTCGCCTTCTCCTTCATTTATAATATATAGGATTTATTCTATCCTTTATAAAATGGCAATTTTACAACCGTTGCAGGAACTGCGTTTTTACGTATTTGAATGTTTATTTTACTATCAACCGCAGCAAAAATTGTTGGAACATAACCTAAACCAATACCTACACCTAAACTAGGACTCATAGTACCAGAAGTTACAATGCCTATTTTTTGTCCATTTCCATCAACAATATCGTAACCTTGACGCGGAATACCACGACCGTCTAGTTTAAAAGCAATCAATTTGCGTTCTACACCACGCTCTTTTTCAGCCTTTAAGTTTTCAGAATTTGTAAAGTCTTTGGTGAATTTTGTTATCCAACCTAAACCAGCTTCAATAGGCGAGGTGGTATCATCAATATCGTTTCCGTAAAGACAATAACCCATTTCTAAGCGTAATGTGTCACGAGCCGCTAAACCAATTGGTTTGATACCGTAATCTGCTCCAGCTTTAAAAACATTATCCCAAATTTGTTTTACCTCAGCGTTTTTACAATAAATTTCAAAACCGCCACTTCCCGTGTAACCTGTTGCCGAAATAATAACATTCTCAACACCTGCAAAATCGCCAACAACAAAATTGTAAAACTTAATAGCAGATAAATCATGGCTGGTAATACTTTGCATCGCCTCAATAGCTTTAGGCCCTTGAATGGCAAGTAATGAGTAGTCTTCACTTAAATCGCGCATAGTAGCACCAACATCGTTTTTAGATGTAATCCAGTTCCAATCTTTTTCTATGTTACTAGCATTAACTACTAATAAATAACTTTCTTCTTTAATTTTATAGATAATTAAATCGTCAACAATACCGCCATCATCATTTGGTAAACAACTGTATTGTGCTTTGCCAATAGTTAATTTACTGGCATCGTTACTACTTACTTTTTGTATTAAATCTAGGGCATGTTCACCTTCAATTAAAAACTCACCCATGTGAGATACATCAAAAACTCCAACTGCAGTTCTTACGGTTTCATGTTCTGCGTTTACACCTTCATATTGCACAGGCATATTATAGCCTGCAAAGGGTACCATTTTTGCTCCAAGAGCTTCGTGAGTTTGAGTTAAGGCTGTGTTTTTCATTTACTAAAATCTATTAATTTTTGGTAAAGCAAATGTATAGAAATTTTATATATATCGCTTTCGCTGAAGGAAAAATAATGAAAAGCATTGTGCGAGATAACTTTAGTGTACTAAACTTTTTAAGTTGTCATTAGTTTCAATTTTTAGAGCATATCGAAAAAAATCACAATTTAAGCCTAACTTTTGGTAAATTAATTTCCTTAATATAATAATCACTCCAAAACATGTTTATAACATTTTCTAATTAGCAGCAAACTTGCATGATATTTTAGTTTTTGATAAATAAATTAACTAGTTTTTGCTCATTTTTCTGATGTCATCTTATTTAGTATGCCCTAATATTATAAATTAGGCAATAGTTTTATGATTATCTAACGTATAGATTAATAGTAGAGCACTAATAATGACAATGTTTTTTATAATATATTGTCCCTCTAAAGTTAGCACAAATGGGGCTTTAGAAAACGAAATATCTGGAAAAAAAAATACAGGAATAAATGTAAGTACTAAATGAAGAATAGCAATAATAATAGCCTTTTTTAGTTGAAAGTTAAATATTAAAAAAAATCCAATGATTACTTCTATGAGTGCTAAAGTTAAAATACTAATCATTTCTGGTAAAACTCCTATGGTTAAAAATGAAATGGTCTTTTTTGCAAGAGTATCAGCAGGACTTAGTTCTGGAAAAAATTTAAGAGCTCCAAACCATGAATAAATAATACCTATGCTTATAGTTAATAATCTAGTTTTGTTTATATTAGTTATAAAACGTACCATAATAAAATTTTTATATACGTATTATTCATTTGGTTAATTAACCAAATGAATAATACGTGATTTTAATAGTTGAATGCTTTTATTCACCTACAAGCTCTAGATATTTTTTATAGTTATAACGTGCAATTTTACGCCCTAAATTAAGGCCTTCGATGTTATCTGCTTGAATATGATAGCCCCCCATTACTCTAGAGATGCCTGCCATTTCTGCAGTTTTAGTAAATGTCGGAAATTTAAGAATTACAGGATTGCCAAGGTTATTTGGTTCAGTAAGTGCACCTGGTATCAATTCAGCCTCCGATCCGAATTTGTCATCACCTGTAAACAACTTTAACGCTTCCGCACAGCCACCACTTATTGTACTATGGCCAGAAACATAACTTGGAAAAGGAGGACATAAAAAAGTATCTGGAGAATAAGGTCTCCATTCTTGTCCTTTAAGTTGAGTCATGCCCTTTTCTGGCCCACCCCAGGCCTTGATAATCTGATCTTGATAGTAGTCATGTACTAAGGCATAAGGACGGGCATAATCATAAAACATTTTAGAATCCCAGCAAGCTATAAAACCATCCATAGCAACAGATTCCACTAAAAAATACATTTTCACATCTTCATCTAGAGTGTTATGGTCTCTTCTAGAAACATCTTGAGCAAACTTAAGCCAATGTCCAGCTTGCTGTACAGATTTTGGTCCATCACGCATAAATTCTACTAAGGCTTTATTCTCTGGAGTTAAATTAGCTTGTAGTTCTATAACTTCTTGAACTTCTTTTTTTAATTGTTCTGAGCCTACCATAGGTGGCGGACCAGGACGAAATTGATTTGCTGAATTCAATAAAAGAGGTTTCACTTTTTGCCAATATGGTGTTAAACACCCAGGAGCAAACTTACCGCCTTTGCCATCTGAAAAGAGTTTAGGTTGCCATCTGTTTAAGTCAACATTATTATCAACATCGTTTACAGGGGTATACCCCGTATAATCAAAATAAGGTTTGCCCATAGAACCTTCTACCTCGCCATATTGATTAGATCCATCTGTCTTACGTGCTTCAATAACCATTTTTGCTGCTAAATTACCAATACCTTCTGGCGTATTAGGATCTAGACTAGTATTATCAGGATCGTATCCTAGTTTTATCATTTTATTTCTAAACATGATACTATCTGAAAAATAATATTCGTTTAGAGCTCTATAAGCCGCATAGCTAACAGCTATTTCTTTATTTATTAATGTTCTTTCTGTTTCTGATTGACGCGGGACATCTGATAAGTATACAGGATTAGCTTTATCATCATATCTGGTCCAAGCATCAAGCATAGAGGTGAAAATAAGACCTAAAAACCTAGAAGTAATAGTTGGTCTTGGTTTAAATTTATCAGTATCGTTTGCAGTGCCTTCCAGTGCTAAATAAGCCCATTGGTAAGCCACATTGTTTTCTCCTTTTGGTTGTTCTGTTTTATTGACAATGTTTTTAGCCATTTTACTTTTAGAATTATCTTTGCAATTCGTGAAAAAGAAGAAACAACATGCAATAATGGCTAATGGAATGGTTTTTAATTTCATAATTTTTTTAGTGGTTTTTATATTTCAATATTAACCTTTTGCTCATTATTATGTTTTTTTATTGTACGGTTTAATTATATTGCTTGACGAAACATGTAATTTATTTGATAAAACTATGACATGCCTTATAATAGATGATGATCCTTTAATGTGTGACTTGCTTGAGCATTTTTGCAATAAGATTGATGAAATTACCAGTGTAGTAACTACAACTTCGGGGTTTGAATCAATAAATATTTTAAATCGATCCCATTTTGATATCATTTTATTGGATTACAATTTGCCAGATATAACAGGGGAAGATATTTTGAAAATCGTGGACGAAAACGCAGCTGTTATAATGATAACTTCAAATAAAAACTTTGCATCAGATTCCTATAATTACAATCAAATAGTTGATTTTTTAGTTAAACCAATTAATTTTCCTAGGTTTTTTAAAGGCTTTCAGAAGGTTAATAATTTTATTTCAAAGTATAAAAACAAGGCGGATAGGTTATTTGTTAAAGATGGAAATAAATTGGTTAAAATTAATTTAGAAGAAGTGTTTTATTTTAAATCTGAGGCTAATTATATTTCGGTTTTCAGTAACAATAGTAAAATATTAACCTTAATGACTATGAAAGATTTAGAAGTTAAATTACCAAATTATTTTCAAAGGGTACATCGTTCCTATATTGTTAATTTAAATAAAATAAGTACTATTGGAAATAATTTTATGGAAATTAACAATACACATATTCCAGTAAGCCAGAGTTATGAAAAAGAGGTGTTGAAAAAAATCAATCTTTTAAATTAATACGTTTTTCTAATCTAAAACAACAAAGGTAATACGCAAATGTGTTATATACTTTTTGGGCATTTTTTTGTTTTAAAGATTTAACCTCATTGGGCAGCACGTCCAATAAAGAGGTTAATTTTAAGTTGTTTATATGAGCTATAAGTTTATGTAAAATAGCTTCCCATTCGTCTTGGTTTTTGGTGGCAATACAAGTATCGATTCGTGTCATGTAAGTTTCAAATTCATCTATAAGTAAATTAAGTACTTTAACAATCTTACTGTTATCATAATCATAATTGCTGTATATATTGGAGAAATCTGGTAATGAAAATTCATTAGCTCCTAATATTTTGTGTATAAAATCTTTTAAGTGATCTATATCAAAGGGTTTTTGAAAATACATAGGGCTTATAGATGCCATGACTTCAGGTTCTAAAGCCGAAATTAAAACAAGCGGGCAATCTATTTTTTTTGTTTTTATCCAATTTTTAAGCTCTGACTTTAGTTGGGTTTCATTTAGCAATAAATCGCTAAAAATTATATCAGGAGAATTTTGGGCTAAATATTCTTTAGCATCATCCAATTTTGTAACTTGTTTTAAAATAATGTATTTATCTTCTAGAATATGCTTCATTAATTCCAATGTAGAGCTATCATCTTCTATATGAAGAATTTTATAAGAATGCTCCAGCTGGGGTAAGGTGATTTCTTTTAATGAATTATCGTTTTTACTTTTATTTAAAGTTGAAGGAATGGCAGGAAGCTTAACATAGAATTCTGATCCACTGCCTTTTTTTGTTTTGGCTTTAAAAGAGCCTCCAAACAAGTTAGTTAGTTGTTTAACAATTGATAAACCTAGACCATACCCCCCATAGCGTCCTGATATATGGTCGCTTTCTTGAAAATAACGATTGTTTATTTTGTTGATATTCTCAGGTAAAATACCAATACCCGTATCTGTAACTCTAATTTCTATGAATTTTCCGTTATGCTCTACAATGGCAGCATGCAAAGTAATATTTCCATTTAAAGTAAATTTTATGGCATTTACTACTAGATTGGTTATAATTTGAGACAAGCGTAACGGATCTGTTTGAAAAGTTTCATTTTCAAGTTGTTCCTCTATTTCAATATTAAACGACAAACCTTTTTGTATGGCTTCATAGCGGTAACTTGAATGTATATCCTTCAAGAGTTGGCATATATTGGTGGGCTGATATTTAATATTCAAGTTTCCTTCAACAAGCTTTTTATGGTCTAGAACATCATAAACTAAACCAGCTAAATTATTAGAACTACGTTCCAACGCTCCAATTATAGGCAATTGCGCATCTGACGGTGTGTTTTTACGTAGCAATTGGTTAAGTCCTAAAATGGCATTAAGCGGCGTTCGCATTTCGTGGCTCATATTTTGCAAAAACTCATCCCGCTGTTGTTTTGCTTGCTTTTCTTTTTCAAGAGCTGTATTGAGTTTTTTTAAATTTTGGTCAATTTTGGTTTTCATTTTATCAAATGCCCTAGCTAAAATACCTATTTCATCATTTCTATTTATTGGAAGTTCGATATTAACAGCTAACCCTTTATCGTAGTTACTAATGGCTTTGGTAACTTGGTTAATTTTTTTTGAAATGAAGCTTACAAAAAGCCAAGAAACCAAAATGGAAATTAAACACACCCATAGCAATGTTTGAATACTGTCGCTTCTAACAGATTGGGCACTTTTGAGAAGCACATTTTGTTTTATGGTTGAAATCAAATAAATCTTTCTCTTTTCCTGAAAATAATTTAATTCTTTTATGTAGCTAAGCACACCATTACCTAATATTTTTGTTGAATTGTCACTTTTGTTTTCAGAGTTTATGATGGTGTTAGAGTCAACACTGAAATCCTCATAAAAGTTATAGATCTTATTCTTTTGAGAAGCAAATTCTTTATTCTTTTCAGGTGCATATAAATATTCACCTTCAGAATTAATTAAATAAAGTTGAGATTCTTCGTTAGATATTTTATTAAGAATATTATAAAATTTATTTAAATTCACATTTATAATAACAATTCCAATAATTTTATTGGATACATTAAAAATGGGACTTGCTGCTCTTAATGTTGGTGTGTAGGGTAGACTGATGACTCCATATTCTTCGTTTAAATTGATTTTGGAAAAATAGAATTCCCCTTTTTTTATGCCAATAGCCTCTTTAAAATAATCTCGATCACCCTTTTTCTGTAAATCATTGGATTTTAATATTTTGCCATCTATTTTATCGAAACGGATAATTTCTTCACCGTTATTTTTTGTACCTATATATCTAATTTGAAAATAGGAAGCTTTATTTTTAAGAACTGTGCTAAACAACTGATTGATATCCTTATTAGCTTTCTTTGAGAAATCGCCAAGCACATAATTTTGTAAAGATGGACTTGAAGCTATTACGGCTATATCATTAGAAACTTCTCCTAGCAAAGCATAAAAAGCTTGTTCCGCAAGTTCAGACTCAAATACCATTCGCTTTTTGGAATATTCAATAATCACATGGGATGATTTTTTAAATACCAAATAGCCTGATAGTAAAATAGAAAAGATGATTAATCCCGTAAAAAAAAGTGCTAATCGAAATACAATTGAATGTCTATACTTCATCAAATTAAGCTATAATGAATAACTTAATGCAAATTACGAAAGAATATTTAGTACATAGCAAAATTTAAACCATTAATCTCATTGAATAAATATGAGTTGACATATTTAAAATATTTTATGAATATAATTTCACTTGTAGTATTTACTTCAACAAAAATATTTTTAAATCCTCATAAGTAGAAATCTTAATAGCTACTTTTTCTTTCCCCATAACAGATTGTATTTGCTCTGGTAAAGGCTGTTCTTCTTTAATAACAGTTTCTACAACATCTAAAAACTTTGTAGGATGTGCGGTTTCTAAAAACACACAATGCGTATTTGGGGAATCTTTTAAATGGGCTTTGCAGCCTAAATAGCCAACAGCACCATGCGGATCTGCAACGTAGTTGTAATTATTGTAAATTTCTAACATAGCCGCTTTAGTTTCACCATCAGAAAAGCTATAAGAGGACAGGTTGTCTTTTAACGCTTCAAACTTATTTTTATAAATTTCTTGAATACGAATAAAATTACTTGGGTCGCCAACATCCATAGCATTACTTATAGTTTGTACTGAAGGCTTAGTGCTGTATAACTGTGTTTGTAAATACCTAGTTACTACATTATTCTCGTTATTAGATGCTATAAAATGCTTTATGGGTAAACCCAATTGTTGTGCCATCATACCTGCACATACATTACCAAAATTTCCGCTTGGTACAGAAAACACAATGTCATTATACTTTTTATGTAATTGCTTGTAAGCAAACATAAAGTAAAATAATTGCGGTAACCAACGTGCAACATTTATAGAATTAGCAGAAGTAAGTTGCATATTACTTGTTAAGCTTTCATCTAAAAATGCGGTTTTAACCATCGCTTGACAATCGTCAAACGTACCATTAACTTCTAATGCTTTAATGTTTTGACCGAGTGTTGTTAGTTGTTTTTCTTGTATATCGCTTACTTTTTCACTAGGGTAGAGTATAACTACATTAACCCCTTTTACACCTAAAAACCCGTTGGCTACTGCACCACCAGTATCGCCAGATGTGGCTACTAAAACAGTAACTTCGTTGGTGTTGTCTTTATTAAAATAACCTAAACAACGCGCCATAAAACGTGCACCGACATCTTTAAAAGCCATGGTTGGACCATGAAATAACTCTAAAGTGGAAATATTATCATTTAGTTTTACTACTGGAAAATCAAACGATAAGGTTTCTTCTACTATTGTTTTTAATGTAGCTTCTGGAATCTCAGGAGACACGAATTGTTTAATGGCTTCGAATGCGATTTCTGTATGTGATAAATTATCAATATTATCCCAAAATGATTTAGGTAGAGTTGTAATGGTTTCTGGGAAATACAATCCTTTATCTGGTGCTAATCCTTTAATAACAGCATCTTTAAATGATGCGTTTGGTGCTTTTTTGTTTAGACTGTAGTAATTCATATTTTTATTTTGCCACGAATAATTACGTCATTATGAGCGTAATAAAATGAAGCGTGATAATATTTTAATTAATGATTTTTAATTTTTATTCAAGTTTATAACAAACAGATTGCTACATCATTCAAAAAAGAATGATTCGCAATGACGAATCTTATATTATTTTTATTCCTTCTGTATTTATTTTAGATACATAAGTTTCAAATTCTATATCAGTTTTTGAATATGTTTTTTTAACTGCAATTTCCACATTTTTAGATTGTTCTATTCCTTCAGATAAAAAAAACATTGAAGGTCCAGATCCAGAAATGCCACAACCTAAAGCACCATTTTTTAAAGCTGCTTGTTTTACGTCTACAAAATAAGGTATTAATTTACTTCTATGTGGTTCTATAATAACATCGTGCAAGGATCTTTTAATTAATTGATAATCGTTGGTGTGTAAACCATGAATCAAACTTCCAAAATTAGCCCATTGTGTTATGGCTTCTTGAAGCGTAATTTGTTTAGGAAGTATCGTTCTAGCCTCAGAAGTTCTTATTTCAATTTGTGGATGAATAATAATAGCGTACAAATTATTAGGCACAGGAATTTGTAAAACCTCAAGAGGTGACATGCTTTTAACCAAAGTAAAACCTCCAAAAATTGCTGGAGCTAAATTATCGGCATGCTCACATTTACTAGCTAAAGCTTCACCTTTAATAGCAAATTCTGTGAGTTGGGTTTTATTATATGGTTTTCCTAAAAGCTCATTCATTCCAAAAACACTACCAACTGCACTTGCTGCACTACTACCAATACCACTTCCTGGTTTTATGTTTTTATAGATTTCAATCTCAAATCCACAATCTGGTTTAGAAGCTTTGTACATTGCTAAAGCCGAAACTCCAGCTACATTTAATTCGGTTTCATAAGGCAAATCAAACCCTTCTATTTTAGTTATAAAAATGCCTTTTTTATCGATTTTTCTAATTACCATTTCGTCTCCAACCGTATCTAAGCAAAAGCCTAAAACATCAAAACCACAGGCAACATTGGCTACTGTAGCTGGTGAGAATATTTTTATTTCGTTCATATTTTTATAGAAATAAGAAAATAGAAAAGAGAAAATAGACTTATATAAAACTGTCTTTGTTCTCTTTTCTATTTTCTTTGGTCTTTTTTAATCGTTTCCAATTTTAATAATATCCGAGAAAATACCAGAAGCCGTAACATCGGCTCCAGCTCCGGCACCTTTAATAATCATAGGTTGTTCTGGATAACGTTGTGTGTAAAACATAACAATATTATCTTTTCCTTCTAAATTATAAAACGGATGTCCTTCTGGAATTTTCTGTAAACCTACGCTTGCTTTCCCATCATTTAATTGTGCCACATATTTTAATTGACAATTTTTCGCTTTCGCGGAAGCATATAAATCTTGATAATGCGCTTCATCATCGATTAGTGTTTGGTAAAAATCATCAACAGCATCGCTTTTTAATCCAGCATCTGACAAGAATGGGGTGTTTTCAATATCTTCCAAGTTCATTTCCATGCCGCTTTCTCTAGTTAAAATTAATATTTTTCTAGCCACATCTACACCACTTAAATCAATTCTCGGGTCTGGTTCTGTGTAACCTTCAGCGGCAGCTTGTTTTACGACATCATAAAATTTATTAGTATCATTAAAATTATTAAAAACAAAATTTAGACTACCAGATAATACGGCTTGAATGGATGTGATTTTATCGCCTGAAACTATTAAATTGTTCAACGTATCAATAATAGGCAAGCCAGCACCAACATTGGTTTCAAACAGATAAGGCGCATTGTATTTAAGCGATAAACGTTTTAATAAACTGTAATTTTCATAATTGCTTGAGCATGCAATTTTATTACAAGCCACTACGCCAATACTTTCGCGTAAATAATTAGCATATAAATTTGCAACTTCTTTATTTGCGGTAATATCTACAAAAATACTATTACGCAAGTTTAATGCTTTAGTTTTTTCAAAAAAGCCATTTAATGTTGCTTTTTCTCCACTTGCTAGTTTTTCTTTCCAAATTTTTAAATCAATACCATCTTCATCAAAAATCATGGTTCTGGAATTAGATAATCCAACTATACGCAAGTTAATCTTTAAGTTTTCTTTTAGGTACTTTTTTTGCTTATTAATCTGTTCGACCAAACGCTCACCAACATTACCAACACCAGTTATAAAAACATTAAGTTGTTTTGTTTGTGTTTCAAAAAACTGTTCGTGCAACGTATTTAAGGCTTTTTTTGCATCTTTTTCTGAAATTACTGCGGAGATATTTTTTTCTGAAGCACCTTGAGCAATAGCACGTATGTTAATATTGTTTTTTCCTAAAGTGCTAAACATTTTACCGCTAATCCCTTGGTGGTTTTTCATGTTATCACCTACAAGAGCTATGATGGATAATCCCGTTTCAACACTAATTGGATCTATTTTATGAAGTGCAATCTCATTTTCAAAAGTAATATCAATAGCGGTTTTAGCCGCTTCACTATCAGTTTCATCAATACCTAAACAAATAGAATGTTCGGATGAAGCTTGTGTAATTAAAATAATATTTATTTTTTCTTGTGCTAAGGTTTCAAACAAACGTTTAGAAAATCCTGGAATACCAACCATACCACTGCCTTGAAGCGTAAGCAATGCAATATTGTTTATATTGCTAATGCCTTTTACTGGAAGTGTTGCAATAGTATCATCATTAGAAATTATGGTGCCAGCAGCTTCAGGTTGTAAGGTGTTTTTAATATGAATTGGAATATTTAAATCTAATACAGGTTGCACCGTTGGAGGATATAAAACTTTTGCCCCAAAATGTGATAATTCCATAGCTTCTTGATACGAAATTTTCTCTATGGGATATGCTTGCTTTACTAGTTTTGGATTGGTAGTATACATACCACTAACATCGGTCCAAATTTCTAACTGCTTAACTTGTAAAGCAGCGGCAACAATGGCAGCAGTAAAATCGGATCCACCTCGGCCAAGCGTTGTTTGTTCACCTAAAGTCGAGTTAGCTACAAAACCAGGGAGTATTGTGATTTGTTGTTCGGCAGATTTAAAATAGTCTTGAACATTAGTATTCGTTATATTAAAATTGACTTCTGCTTTTGTGAAATTAGAATTAGTAATTATTAATTCCTGGGAATTTTTTTGTACAGCTGATAACCCTCTGCTTTTAATCGTTTCAGCAATTATGAAAGACGATAAAGATTCTCCAAAACTTACTAGTTTATCTGATGTTTTAAGAGATAATTCATTAATCAAATAAATACCGTCTAGCAAACTTTTTAGTGCGCTTAACTTACTTTCAACTTCAGTTATAATTGATTCGTTACTACTAGGATTAAGTTTATTTATAATTTCAAAATGAATATTCTTTATATTGTTAAACGTGTTTAAAAAATCGTTGTCCTTATTTTGTGCTTGTTTACCAGCGAGTAATAGTTTGTCAGTAACACCTCCAACAGCAGAAACTACGCATATTACATTGTCTTCTTTTGAATAATTATCTAAAATATGTATTACTTTATTTATGTTTTTTGCAGAACCTACAGATGTTCCGCCAAATTTTAAAACCTTCATTTTTAATGAATTAATGTGCTTAATAAATTGTTTAAGAAAGTGTAATTATAAAAATTACAAAGATAGTCCGAAGATAATATAATTAGCAACCCCAAAGGGTAGTAGTAACTGTAGTAGTACCAAAAATAGATGTTATTCCTTTTGTAGAAAAAGGGAACACGATAGATGTATTTTGGTTTAAAAGATTCATTATATTCATATATAATACAAGTCAAATGTATTATTTTTAGCCTAATAAAAAAACAAATCGTATGTTTTTTACAGTATTCTTATGAAGCCTCTCTATTTACAAAAGAATAATGATAAAACATGTTAAGAATTAAAAAAATGATAATCAGCTAATGAAAATATTTTCTAAAGAACAAATTTATGAAGGAGATAAGCTAACTGCAGAGCGCCAAAACATTTCCTCAACCGATTTAATGGAACGTGCAGGAACACAAATTTTTAATTGGATGCATATCCGTATGCAAGGTGCACAAGTACCTATACATGTGTTTTGTGGTATTGGTAATAATGGGGGAGATGGCTTAGTGATTGCACGACATTTAATTACGCATGGTTATAATGTTAAAACCTATGTGGTTAATTGCAGCGATAAACGCTCTAAAGATTTTTTAATTAATTACGACCGGATTAAAAATGTGACTAAAAAATGGCCAACGCTTTTAAATTGTACTGAGGATTTTCCTGAAATACATCAAGATGATATAATAGTTGATGCTGTTTTTGGAATTGGATTAAACCGACTGGTTGACGATTGGGTTAAAGCTTTGTTCATGCATTTTAGAAACACTAAAGCCTATACTTTGGCTATCGATATACCATCCGGATTAAGTACAGATAAAGCTCCTAAAGATGAAGATGCTGTGGTTTGGGCTGGTTACACATTAAGTTTTGCATCGCCAAAACTGGTGTTTTTTTTACCAGAAACAGCTAAATATACTATACAATGGGAAGTGTTGGATATAGGTTTAGATCAAGAATTTTTGTATACCACAGTGACTGAAGTGGAACTAATAGGAAAACATGAAGTATTACCCATGTATATATCTAGAGAAAAGTTTTCGCATAAAGGACAATTTGGAAATGCACTTATTATTGGAGGTAGTTACGGAAAAATAGGTGCTGTAACTTTAGCAAGTAGAGGAGCATTATCTGCTGGAGCAGGTTTAATAAGTGCCTATATTCCAAAATGCGGATATCATGCATTACAGTCTTCTTTTCCAGAAGCTATGGTTATAACGGATATTAATGAGGAATTAATTTCTAAAATCGATTTTAAAATAGAACCAACAGTTATAGCTTTTGGAGTGGGTGTTGGCACAAACACTAAAACTGTAAATGCTTTTGAAGCTTTTTTAAAAGTAAATAAAATACCTTTGGTTATTGATGCCGATGGAATTAATATTCTTTCTAAAAAGAAAGCCTTATTAAAATTACAGCCAGAAGCTACCGTTTTAACACCGCATCCTAAAGAGTTAGAACGCTTAATTGGTAAGTGGAAAGATGATTTTGATAAATTAAAGAAAGCAAAAGCTTTTTCAAAGAAGTATAATGCTATAGTTGTTATTAAGGGAGCAAACACTATAACTGTATTTGAAGAAAAACTTTATATAAACACAACTGGAAATCCTGGTTTAGCCACGGCAGGAAGTGGCGATGTGCTCACAGGAATTATAACGGGATTAATCTCCCAGGGATATAATCCGCTATCAGCAAGCATTTTCGGTGTGTATTTACATGGAAAATCAGCAGACATTGCTGTTGAAGATTTTGGGTATCAAAGTTTAATTGCAAGTCATGTTATAGATTATTTGGGTGAAGCTTTTATAGATTTGTTTAAGCAACCCGAACAGCCGCCACAAGAAGATGAGGGTGAAAAAGAAGAAAAAAAGCAGTAATTTATAGAAACAAAAAAAGCCGCAGATTGCGGCTTTTTTTGTCTTATATTATTTCTTTTCGCAACAAAAGCAATTATTAGGCTTGTAAAAGCCCCTTTTGTGCAGAGACTGAATGATTCTTTCTTTAAACTTTAAGCTATAAACTTCAAACTTAGTATAGCCAAAATTACTTATACTTATTGAAGGAGTTAAAGCTTGTACATAATGCCACCAGTTTTGGGGAACAAATAAAATGTCTCCAGGTTCTAATACAACACTTTTAAACTCATTGTTTTTAAATTCTGGGTATTTACTACTATCAAAGTTATTAATATCTACATCACTCGCAACGGCACCATAAATATGTTTATTGCTTGGGTACATAGTTTTATTATATTTTGTTGAGCTAATAATAAACATTTTTTTACCTTTTATTTGCGCGTATACATTATTAGCAGTATCCGCATGAAATCCAGAAATAGTGTTTGCAGGACCAATCCAAGCGGTAATGTCATTAATTTTTGTATGTTTTTCAAAAAACGAAAAATCTATATCACTTTTAAGATGCGGATAATACTCAAAAATATCTAAAGTAGTTAAATAATCTTTTACACTAGCTTTATTATTTTCAGCATCTTTTAATTGCTGAATATAATCTTTAAAAGAAGCTTTCTTATATCTATTATCATCTTGAATAAAGTTATCAGACAATAAGAATATGTCTTTATCTTCTTTAAGATTTAATAAAAAATCTAAATCCCACTTTTTTGTTGCGCCCCAATCTTTTGCAAGCCCTTTAATTATTACAGGTTTCTTTTTATTGAAATATTTTTTTTTAAATGAAGCGGAATCAATAGTTGTTACCTCTTCAACAGGCTGACTTTGTTTTACAATTTCTGAAACAATATTCATTTTGATATTTAATTTATTTTAAGCTAAAAAAGATAAAAGGTTGACGGTTTTTCAGGATTTAATTTTTCTCATAAAGAAACGACTAAATCGGTATAATGTAGGTTTAGGGTCGTTAAGCATATACTTTATTGGAGTATTTTTGAAGATAAATTTTAGTTTTAACAGATAGCTTTTATCACTTTTTATGCTTTTTACTAAACCTTTTAAAAGCATGAACTTTATGAATTTATACTTTGGAAGATCAAAATCATAATTTAAACTAGCCACAGCATATAAGTATGGGAAATTTACACCAGCAAATAAAGAAGCTTCAACCGACCCCCAGAATCTAGGATTTACTTCTATAACTTTATATTCCTTCGAATTTTCATCATAACGCATATCCAAATGTGCTACTCCAGACCAATTTAATGTTTTCATTAACTTTTCTACATCTTCAAATAATATATCATCTTTTATGAAATCAACAGCCAATTGAGGAGCAAATTTGCTATTGGCAAACATATTGGGTTTCTGAATAGTATAAGCTAATATTTCTCCGTGTTTGCATAACACACTGCAATCTATATCATAGCCTTCTACATAATCTTGTATAAGGTATGTGCAATCAAATTTATCTGAATTAAGGAATTCTGTTAAAGCATTTTCTTCTCTAAAAACATAAATTCCGCTTCCTCCACCAATGCCTTCAGCTGGCTTTACTAGAACAGGATAATCAACGTTTTTAGTATCGAGAGACGTACCTTTATCTATCATTTGAGTTTTAGGGAAAGGCAAGTTGTTTGCTTCTAAATGCTTATTTAACAACCCTTTATTGTTTGCTGTGTTAAAATCGTTATAAGACGGCAATAAAGCAAGTTTATCAATAGAAGAAATTAAATCTTTATTTTTTAAGATTATCCTTATAGCATCTTCAAAAATGGGCATTATTAAATCGATATTATGCTTTTCTACTTCTTTATTTATGTTATTTATAAAATCTGCCTCATTGTCTGATTTTGGGTAATAAGAAAACTTGTGTACTTTTTTTGAGTGCTTCATAGGAATCTCGTTATCATCAGACATAACATGAATCTTAATTCCTTTAACCTCAGATAAGCAATTTAAAACAATCATTAAAACAGGAGCTTCTCCATCTGGTATTAAAATTGATATATTTTTATCGATCATTCTTTAATTTTTTTGAAATATCTATAATAAAATTCAATTCGTCAAAAAAAGTCTTTAAATAACTAAATTTAGCTTTCAAAAACAATGTTGATAGATTATATACAGTAAGGTAGTGAAGTAAGCGTGCATATTTTAAGTAACCAAGCAAGAAAATAGTTTTGTAAGGTATTTATTTGTATTTCGACTGTTTGTATATTTTAATTTATATGCATGTTATTTAATTCCTTAGAGTTTTTTATATTTTTATCAGTAGTTTATTTGCTATACTGGTTAGTTTTAAAAAAAAGTCTAAAGGCACAGAATTTACTACTACTTATAGCGAGTTATTTGTTTTACGGGTGGTGGGATTGGAGATTTCTTTCGCTTATACTACTTAGTACTATTGTAGATTATTTTGTTGGATTAAAAATAGACGCAAATGAGAGGAAAGCCAAAAGAAAATTGTGGCTGTGGATAAGTGTTTTTTTTAATGTTGGTCTTTTAGGGGTCTTTAAATATTTCAATTTTTTTGTTGATTCCTGGGTAGATATGCTCTCAATGTTTGGATATAACATAGAAAGTACATGGACATTGCGCGTTATTTTACCTGTTGGTATATCGTTTTATACCTTCCAAACAATGTCTTATTCGTTTGACATATATTATAAAAAACTTAAACCTACTAGAGATTTTTTATCCTTTGCCGCATTTGTTAGCTTTTTTCCGCAATTAGTAGCAGGACCAATAGAGAGAGCTTCAAATTTATTATCACAAATAATTAATAAAAGAACATTTAGTTATGATCAATCTGTTAGTGGGTTAAAATTAATTTTGTGGGGGCTTTTCAAGAAGGTTGTAATCGCAGATTCTCTCGGGCCAATTGTAGACGACATTTTTGCTAATTATGCTAATTACCCAGCATCAACACTTGTTTTGGGTGTTACATTATTTAGTTTCCAGGTTTACGGAGACTTTAGCGGATATTCAGATATTGCTATTGGTACAGCAAAATTATTTGGAATAGAATTAATGTCAAACTTTAAATTTCCTAACTTTTCAAGAAATGTTGCAGAATACTGGCAACGGTGGCATGTATCACTTTCTACCTGGTTTAGACATTATGTTTATATACCATTAGGCGGGTCGCGCGTTAGTAAGCTAAAATCTGTTAGAAACATTATTATTATTTTTCTTGTTAGTGGGTTTTGGCATGGTGCCAATTGGACCTTTATTTTTTGGGGTGCATTTCATGCATTGGCATTTATTCCTGTTTTTTTAATGGGTAGAAACACCATTTATAAAAACAGTGTAGTAGGTGAATACACCTTTTTTCCATCATTAAAAGAAATAGGGCAAGTTATTTTAACTTTCGGAATAGTAACGTTTTCAAGGATATTTTTTAGATCAGAATCCATTACTGATGCTTTTGCGTTTATAAAAAGGGTAGTGTTTAATTTTACTTACGAAGTATATCAACACCCTATGGGGTATAGAATGATTGATTACTATATACTTATAATATTATTTGTTTTTTATGAATATATCATTAGAAAAGATGAAAGATCTCCTTTTAAATTCAAATCTAAAATAGTTAGATTTATTGTGTATGTGCTGGTGATTTTATTAATGCTGTTGTTTTACGATGATAATATCGATAGGTCGTTCATATATTTTCAATTTTGAGCATAAATGAAAAAATTACTTTTTAAAACCATATTATATAGTATTTTAATACTGCTAGTATTAGAAGTTATAATACGTACCTTTTATTTAACAAAAGATTATCCTTCGCGTTATATTGATGAATTTAATGTTGAAAAATGGGTGCCAAATCAAACAGGGCTTTCGGTAACGGGCATTAGGAGACAAAATTTTTCTGAATATAAAATTAATAGTTCAGGTTACAATTCTTATCGAGAATTTGCACCGTCAGATTATAAAACTGAAATAGCTTTAGTAGGAGATTCTTTTATTGAAGGTTTTCATCAGGATTATTATAATTCTATAGGAAAAAAAATAGAGAATAAAATTAAGAATATTGAGGTTTACGAATTTGGATATGCTGGATATGATTTGGCAGACCAACTTCACTTAATTCACGCCTATAAAAATATGTTTAATAAAATAGATCACGTGGTTTTAGGGTTAAAGTTTAAAAACGACTTAACTAGAGGTGAATACAAAATAATTCAAGATAGAATACATTTAGAAACCCCTTTGTATAAAAGTATTCGCAAAGTTAAATTGATAGTTTATGCGCAGAACAGTGGTGTTTTTGACCCTATTTTAAATCTTATTGGTAGGATATCATCTATTTTTAAAGGAAAACAATCAAATAAACTTGCTAAAGAAAAAACTAAAGAGGAAATAGAAAAAACTCATTTAGCCTACATGGAGAATTTTAAATCTTTAGTAAAAAAGTATGGTTATGATAAAAAAAGGTTTGTATTGCTTTTAGACTCAACTATTACGCCTCAAATATTCTTAAAGTATTTGAATGAGAACAATTATGAGTACATAGATTTTTATGACACGTTAAATGAATCTAAACTGCCTACCACTTTAATATACGATAAACATTGGAATAATCATGGTAGAGACTTAATAGCAAGTGTTATAGTAAACTATTACAGGAACGATTAAATTGATTTATCTCTATATAAAGGAAAAAAACCTGAGTTACGATCTGCAGCTTTTTCGTCTACTAACTTATTGTAAATAGTTTGGTCTACAATATGTCTCCAAATTTTAAATGGTTTATAATCTTTTGAAAAGGAAGATTTAAACCTAAAAAGCTCATCATCATTATTACCTAATCCACCACCTAAATTAAAACACTTATAATTATCTTTACTTCCTTGAATACGCATTTCATCAATAAGTAGCCTTAGTGGAGATAAATTTAAAAAGCTGTTTTTTGTTCCTGATAAATGATATTGAATAATACTATTTGTTTTTATCATCATTGCTCCAGAAATAATCGAATTGGTTTCTTTGTCAATAGCATAAAGCATATCTGTTTTAAAACCTTCACTATTAAGAAACTTATGAAAATAATCTTTAGAGAAGTAATACTTTTTGGCAGCATTAACTCTATCCATATTTTCGTAATATAAATTTATAAATTCCTCTAAATCTTCTTTTTTATCACTGATTTTTAAATCTAAAACTTTGCGTCCTTTATTTAAGTATCTTTTTGTGGTTTTAGAAAAAATAGTTCTTTGCTCTTCAATAGATTTTGTTAAATCAATATTTACTACATTTCCAAGTATAGCAGTTTCTCCTATCTTATTCAATATTATATCCTGATGGCTTATAAAGGGATTTAATCTAGAAAAAACAGAAATAATTTTTTCTTGAATAAAAAAAGAATTTATTACTTTACTAAAGTTTGAATTATCGAAATTAGAATCAATATTCTTATGTAAAGGTCCTGAGTATCCATAAACTGAAGTCGCATCATAAAAATCAGTACCTTCTATTTCTCTTATTATTAATGGAAAACAAATTAGTGAGTCACCTTCGGCATATCTTAATAGAACCGCTTTGTAATTATCTTCTTTTGCTAAATGATGATAATCGTATGTATGGTAAAAATCAAAATTTTCAACTTGATCTAAAGCTTTTTTCCAGTCAATTTTAGATGTTATTACATTAAATGAAACAGAATCGAGATTTTCATCTTCATCCTTTAGTCTATAAATAGGAAAGAAAGAATCTGCATTTTCTATTAAATTTGAAATATTAGTATACTCTACATCCAATCCATTAATTGTCTTATTATAAACCTCTTGGTTTATAATTTTTCTTCCAGTACAAAAAGGAATATCTTCATTTTTTGGAAAAAGATATTTTTTACTTTTATATAAGCCATCTCCATCTTTTAAGCCCCCACCCAAAATATAGGACTCAAGATTTTGTTCTATAGCCCATTTAATAATCTCTACTCTTAAGTAGTCATTAGGTCTGCAGTGAAAATAATTTGAGTCTGTGCCTCCAAGAAATGCAAATATAGTGTTATTGTTTTTTATTATTAATTCAGCAGAGATAGGAATATCGTCTATATAAGCAAAGGCAATAGAAAATTCATTTAAGTTGTTTAGAATTAAATTTTCAAAGTAATTTAATGAGAAAAAGTAAATGCCTTTAGCATTACGTCTAACCATTGTTTTTGTATATATATCAAAGAAAAGTTTTACAATATCTTTGCTTATTTCATTGCCTTTAAAAATATTACATGTTAAGTTAAATGAAACAGCCTTACGATAATTGTTTCTTACTTTAGATGAAAAAGACGTCCATTGGTCCTCAAAATTATTACAAAGTAAACCTTTAACATTTAAAAGCGATTTAATTATATGCCCTGAGTATCCTTTATGATTTTTAGTTAAACTAAATCGGATAAATTCTGTAACTACATTATTTTTTTTATACCAATCATCAACTGCTTTCCAAAATGCATGTAAATGTTCTTCGCCAATGTTGTCATTGTATAAAGGGCCACTGTACCCGTAGGGTGTTATTACATCATAGTATTTGGTATTTTCATTATTTAAAGTTAATTCTCTAAAAATTAGTGGCATTAATATTTTACTAGAATCATTAATTTTAAACAGAAAATATTTAAGTGAATCAGTTTCGTTTTCAAAGTACTTTAAATGGTTGTATGCGTAATAGATATTATTATTCCAATTGGTTTTTAAAAGATTATTATAGGTTTCGATATCAGAATCATTATCTAAATTGGTAACTTCCAATTTGTAATCTTTTAGCGCCTCTTTTTTATCTTTATTTAAATCATCAAATAGTATTTTTGCTAATATTTTAGAAATCCATATAATCCTTCCACAATGTTCAACGTGCCATACTGCTTTATTTTCTATTACATTTCCAGCTAACATTGGCCCGATAACATGTAAGTTTTGTATAGATTCTAAATTGTCATTTACATAAAACCCTATTTTTGATTTATTGGGAATGCAATATTTTTTTTTGATTAAATTTTTAAATAATGGGGGAATATTATTTTCTGTTAAGTTTCTGCTTCCAACACAGTTAACTACAATATGAAAAGGCTTATTATGTATTGTTTTCGTTTTAGTTGAAGTGTCTAAATATTCTAAATTATAGTTGCTGTTATTAGTATTGTGTCGCATACTATTAAAACGACCAGCTAAATGTTCAAATCTATTTTGTTTTTCTAAATGGGTTACCACATTTAAATAATGTAACCCTGCACAACGCTGTCTTTTTCCAATGTCATTCCCATAATCACAAGCAAAAATCTCTAGCTCTTTTTTATTTAAATTCTCAAGTAATTCACCAAAATGTTTTGAGACAATATCTACTGTTGATGCTGCGCCTAAATTTATTTCATCGGCAAGATCAAGATCTTTAAATGTGGCTTCAGCAATTAATTGGGCAGTTAATTTTTTTTCTTTTTTTAATTCATTAAGATGATATGGTGTGTATTGTTTTTGTTTTTCCGCATCAATCAAACCATCTGGAATTAGGCCTTGTGATGAAAGAAATGTGAAATTTGTATTGGAAAACTTATTGTTCGAAAAATCATTTATCTTATATATTAATTCCAAAGCACTTGCATTGGCTCCAACAATAAGTATATTAGTTTGTTTCTCTGCTCTGTTAGCTATAAACGTATTGATTTTATCTAATGTTACACCTAAATTTGGTTTATAAGGGTTGTTTATAAAGATTAAGTTTTCATCTTCAACTAAATCTTTATTTTGCCATAAATGCTTAACTGGTAATGAGCCTACAGACAAAATCGCTTTTTTAGAGCTGATTTTTAAACCATCATCGATTGTAATTTCATATAAACTGTCATCTTGATTAATATCAACAACTTCGCCAGTTATATGGGTGACATTGATTAATCCTTTTTCTGTAAGTTCTTTAATCCTGTTATTAACTTTTAAATTTATATAGCAGCCAAAAAAACGTCTAGGAATAAAAAGGTCTTCCCATTGATTGTTTTTTATATAGTCTTTATTAGCTAAAAGCCATTTTTTTGATAATTCGCCACCTTCGTTTTCAAACTCTTCTAGTAACCATGACTTGTTTTTATTAAGCCATTTTATAAATTCACTCAACTCAGGCTCAACTAAAAAATTTCTTAGCGATGTTATTAAAAGTGTAGAAAATCCAGATCTAGAACCATAAGGAATCCCTAAATTAAATTCAGAATATTTTTCAATTATATTTATTGAAACAACTTTATTTATAATAAAACCTTTATTAATATAATCTAAAAAATTCAGCAAACTAAAAGAAGTTGAAATTCCAGAACCAATAAAAGTTACGTCTGATATACTGCTATGTTCACTCACTTCTAATTTGATTTTCTAGTTTTAATAATTTTACCTGGATTACCAACTATAGTAGAGTAATCTGGAACATCTTTTAATACAACAGTACCAGCTCCAATTGTGCACCATTTGCCAATCTTTACCTTAGGAATTACAACAGCTCCAACACCTACATGACTACCTTCACCTACTTCTACATGTCCGCACAAGGCTGCTTTAGGAGATATATGTGCAAAATCTCCAATAATATTATCATGATCAACACTAGCTCCAGTATTTATAATGACATGTTTCCCTATTGATGTATTGGGTTGAATAATAGCACCTGCAAAAACTACTGTACCATAACCAATAGTAGATTTATTAGAAATAGTAGCAGATTTATGAATGGCTTTCTCATAGTTACATTTAAGAAACTCAGCAATTTCTGCACGTTCCGCATTAATGCCAACAGCGATAATAACTGGTGCTCCTTCGTGAGGAAATTTATTTAGATTTTCTCTTGCACCTATAACTACATTTTTAGAGGCGTGATGAACATTTTTTGGTTTGTCATCAAAAGTATCAGTTACCACATAACCATTTTCTTCTAAAACACTCTTTATAACTTGTGAGTGACCACCTGCACCATATATTCTTACTTGGTTTTTTTTCGATTTGGTTTTATTCATTTTAGCTTAAAAATTTGTAATATGCTTGCATAATTTTAATTCATGCTGTTTTGTCTTTCTACATTCAATAATGCTTCAACATTTGTAGTGTCTATAGCTACATCTTTTGATGCAATTACTTTATAAATAGTTTTTAGTAAGATATTAAAATCCATTTTAAAAGATAAATTCTCTACATAATCTGCATCAAATTTTAGTTTGGTGTCCCAATTTATGTTATTTCGCCCACTAACTTGTGCCAGTCCTGTTATACCTGGCTTAACGGTATGTCTTTTCTTTTCATTTTTTTTATAAAAGGGCAGGTATTGTGGTAACAGCGGTCTTGGGCCTATTAATGACATGTCGCCTTTTAATATGTTTAATAGCTGTGGTAATTCATCAATAGACGTTTTTCTAACGAGCATACCAATTTTTGTTAAACGATATGAATCGGGTAGGAGTTTACCATTTTCATCAACTTTATCATTCATGGTTTTAAACTTAATGATACTAAAAAGCTTTTCATTTTTACCAGGTCTTACTTGAAAAAAAAAGGGCTTACCATTATTTGCAAAATAAAGAAGTATTGTAACTACTATAAAAATTGGCGAAAAAATTATAATAGCTATTAAAGCAGATGCATAGTCAATTAAAGGCTTAAAAAATAGTTTGTACATAGTAGCAAATTTATTTTAAGAGATATTTGATTGTATTGATTTTACTAAATCTCCAACATTATCCATTGTCATTAAATCAAATAATTTAAACTTGATATTAAATTCTTTTTCAATTTCTTCAATGATTATCATGTGTGTTAAAGATCCCCATCCATCAACATCATCAGTTGTAGTAGTTTCAGTTAATTTAAAATTATTATGTTCTAAAACTTTTGTGAAAATTGGTGTTATTCTTTCAAATATTTCTTTGTTATCCATAATTATTTATCAAAAAGGGTTCTTAGTTTTTTTCTATCAATCTTACCATTAGTATTGTAAGGTAATTCTTTTATAAATTTTATATGATCTGGGATCATATAATCTGGCATTTTGGCTTTCATGTATTTAATCATATCTTTAGTATCGAATGATTCAGATTCAATTGCTAAAGCTAATTCGGCATTTCCTAAATCATTAAATATATCTATAGCTACCATATTAACTTTTTCAGTATAACTAGCTTTAGCATGAAACTCTACTTCAGATAATTCTATTCTAAAGCCTCTTATTTTTGCTTGGAAATCAATTCTGCCTAAATACATGTAATTATTTTGAGAATCTTTAAAACATAAGTCGCCAGTTTTATAAAATCTAAAAGTTTTACTGTTTACCGTTTTAGTAAAAAAGGACTCGTTGTTTCTCCTTTCATTTTTCCAATACCCAGGAGTTAATTGCCAGCTAGCTAAGGCTAGTTCTCCTGTATCTCCAGGTAAAACCTCTTGATTGTTTTCATCTATTATAATATATTCAATATTATTTAATGGCTTGCCTATTGAAATAACACCGTTATGAGTAGTGTTTTGTATACTGTCTTTATTCAATTTATAGTAACTACTATAAATGGTGTTTTCTGTTGGCCCGTAGTAGTTAAATGTTTTACTATTTGGAATACATTTACTCCAATCTTCTGTAATATCATTATACAGTGCACCGCCGCCAAAGCTACAGTAGCGGACTTCTGGAGCATGAATCTCACTAAAATAAGGTCTTAAATAATGAATTATTGAAGGCACAAGAGATAATACTGTTAGTTTATGCTTTTGAATTAGTTTATAAATATAAAAATACTTGATTGAATTTCGTGGTACTGTGTAAATGCAGCTTCCTTCTAACAAAGGAAAAATATAGGACACTACCGAAAAATCGAAAGTAAGCTCGAACATTTGTAAACATTTGTCGGAGGCATTAAGTTTAAACTCTCCATCAAAGTTTATAGCTTCAATAAATTCGTTTAAATTATTATAAGTAATTGGTACTCCTTTAGGACTACCTGTAGATCCAGATGTAAATAAAATGTATGCTAAGTCGTCTTTTGTTACTGACTTTGGTGCAAGGTTTATGGCTATGTCTTCTTCTGTTGAAGACGCTAAAAGTGTAAATCCTTCAAAATTAGCTTTTTCGGTTGAATCAAATATATAGTTTGTTTCTAAAGCTTTTAGTATTTCTGTATTTCTATCAATAGGGTGCTCAGGATTTATTGGCACATAAGCTTTACCTTCTAACCAAAAAGCAACAATTGCGGCATAAGTTTCTATATCGTCATTGGCAATTAATCCAATTAATCTAAAAGAACCATCAACTTTTTTATTAATAGAATTCCTTATTTTGCTTACTTCTAAGGCAAAATCTTTATAGGTATAATAGGTATCACCTATATAAAATGCATTATTTTCAGAATGCTCTTCAATAGATTTTTGTAAATTACTTATATACTTCATATTTACTAATTCCTTTAATAAAAATGACCATCTCTGTTTAACATAGTTACACTATCATTATCAATTTTAGTGTCGTTATGCGCGAGTCCCTTTTTTAATACTTTATGAATGAATAATGAAAAATATCTTTTTTTAATGTTATCAGATAATTTAGTATCATCAGTAAACATAAAATTTCTTTTAGATTTGATAAGGTTTTCCATTAACACATCAACACATAAATCATAATATTTTTCATTTTCAACTAAAAAATATTTCACATTGAATTCGTTATAATTTATAACATAAGATAAAAAACCTATTATTTTATCGTCTGAGATAATTTTTAAGTTATGTATGTGTATATTGTCACTTATACCTGTTTGTAGATTTTTATAAGGTGTTTTTTTTGAGATAGGTAATTGTAAGTATTGATTATTGTCTAGTTGCCAATTGACATAGTTAAACGTTTTTAAAATTAAATCATTTTTACAACGCGGTTCAATAAAACTCCAAGTATCGCTATCTAATTGATTTATAAAATCATACTTTAACTGTTTCGTTCTGTTTGCTAACTTCTTTTTGTTTATAAATCGAATTGTTTTACCTACAATAGAGTCTATACCGTCAATAATAAATTTTACAGATTTTAAAAACCTGAATTTGCCAATAAGCATAGATGAGTCTAAACTGAAAAACAGGGTATGCCTAAGTCTTGATGCTATTACAGTAAAGGGTTGTTTATCATAAAACTCTTGTACATTTTCGGTATAGCCTTTAATTAGCACTTGCTTTTCTGCAAACTTAACTGCTTGGTTATATATGTAGGTTCCTAGTATACTATCTTTATACTTATCAATAACCCACCAATCAATCATCCAATAGGCTTTTTTACCTTCTTTAGTTTTGTTGTTTATTAAATCGGGAAACATGTATATGAAAGACACCATCTTTTTACCTTCATAAGCTAATACGCCGCAGTAGTCATCTTCACTAATTCTTTCATTAGAAATTAGCCAAGTAGCTTTACTCCTAGGCATAGGTGCTAAGTCAGTTTTCCAAAGTGTATTGTTTATAACAAAATCACGAAGCATTTTTTTGGTTAAGCCAACGATTTCTAACTCTTCACTCATTAGTCTAATAAATTAAAATGGGGATTCATATATTAATTAGCAATCAAATATATAATACTATTAGTATAGATTTTTAATTTTACGTTGTTTATTACCGTTTTATCGTCAAATGACTTTTTGGAGTAGGATGGATTTGTTATAATTAATTGTGAATTACCGATTATCGTCTTATTAAAGGTGTTTGTAGAGGTTTTTATGTAAAATATTTAGCGCAAGAATTTGAATCGTTTTAAAGTTAAATTGTTTTAAACGATAATATTATCCCAAACTTTTGTATTCTTCAAGAATTGCTTCCCAAACTTTTATACGTTCGAATTTTGCAACAATATTTGCTCTAGATGCAATTCCCATTTTTTTAGCTTCTTCTTGGTTAGTTAGTATATATTTCATGTTGTTATATATAGCCTCGGTATCTTTAACAGGGATAATTAAACCATGTTTATTGTGCTCAACAATTTCATTGCAACCATTAATATTTGTAACAATACTAGGTAGTTTCATTGCACCAGCTTGCATTACTACATTAGGAAAACCTTCTCTATAACTAGCAAAGACTAAAGCATTAGAAATAGCAAAAAATGGTCTAACATCATTTATCCAACCTGTAGAAATAATTTTTTTATTGTTTTTTATTATTTCCATTGATTTTTGTAAAAGAGGATCTAATTCATTTTCATAGCCTCCAACTAGTAATAATTTTATATTTTCCTGCTCATTGCTTAGTTTATTAAAGGCATCCAATAATTCGTTTACTCCTTTATCTGAAACTAATCGACCTACATATACAAATACGAAATCATCTTCAGCAATATTTAAACTTTCTTTAAGCTTAGCTTTCTTAGCTACATCATTTATCGTATTAGGATCGAAATGAGACGTGTCTATACCATTGGAGCTTCCATTAGCTATAACTTTTAATTTGTTTGGTTTTGTGAAATTTTGCTCCAATATAATGTCATTTAAACCGAATGAGTTAGGATAAATTTTTGTCGCACAGGCATAAGTTGCTTTCTCCACAGTGTTTAATAGAGTTCTTTTTAACCCAGTAGCTTCAAGAAGCGGTAAACCAGCGATTGTATGTAGCCTATGTGGAACACCTGCTAATCGAGCAGCTAGCATGGATAAAGTTCCTGCTTTAGGAGTATGCGAATGCACAATAAATGGTTTTTCTTTTTTGAATAGCTTATATAATTTGTAAACCGCAACAATGTCTTTTAAGGGTGTTATTTTCCTTGTCATTTCAATTGCAACGGTAGGTATGTTTTCGTGTTTAGAAACTTTATCAAGTTGATTGTCCTTTCCTTTTGAGGATACGCCTAAAACATCATAATGACTTTTCATGTAACCTAATTGTCCATGTAGTAAACCGCTTAAAGACAGTGGTACTGTAGTGATTCTAATAATTTTTCTTTTCATAAAAGCGGTTGTTTTGTCTTTTAATAGTCACTTGGCAAATATATAAAAGTAATTAGTTTTCATATGGTTTTATCTTTGTTTTACTAGGTTAAGCGATTAACAGCTCATCAATTAAGTATGAATTTTTAACTTTTTTCATCCCATTAAATGAATTTTTTTGAAATTATCTATTTAATAAATATCTTCTTCCATATTATTTTTTTAACCTTATCATCCTTAAAAGGGTTTTTAAAAAGGATTTGGTAGTATAAGGGAAGCATAAAAGATGAAAAACGAATAAAGTTAAGCATATAGGATCTTTAATACTACAAGTAATTATTAATGATGTTGGTAGTAAAATCTGATAGTAATCCGACATAAATATTTGCCAGCTATTGGTATTAGTAATAATTAAGATTGTTTTAATTTTAAGTTTTAAGTAGCCAAAAAGAATTAAAAAATAAAATAACAAAGCAATAAAAGGCAATATCCCCAAGGTTAATAAAATTAACAGAAGCGCAATAATTTCAATGGAGGTAATGATTATCTCTGCAAGCTTCATGTTAGATACACTCATTTCTGTCGCAAATGTTTTATGGTTTATTGATAGGTCGTTTTCCCGATCCCAAAACTGGTGCCATAATATACCTCGTAACCCATAAAAAAAACTCCATACACCTATAATTGTTAACCAATAAGGGTCAATGGGTACATTCATGTTGTTCATCATAGATGAAGCTACAAAAAGGCTTGGAAAAAGGTGTGCGCCGCTAGCATCTGCAATGACACCTAAAGCACCTCTATTTTTAAATCGAAAAGGGGGTATAGAATACAAACTAAAAGCGAGGTATGCCGCAAGATAAAATATTAGGGAAAGTGTATCATTTATAAAAAATATACTAAAAAATACTCCTAACAAAATGGAGGCAAGTAGAAATAATTTTCGCTTGATTGGGGCAAAACGTTGAAGCCCGTTTCTTTTTTTACTGGCGATATCGTATTTTAAATCTGTAAAGTCATTTATTATACTTACGTATATAGCGCCTACCGAAACGGCCAAAATTAAAAAAAGCAACCATAAAAAATTATCCATCAAATTATCTTTATTCTGTAAAATGGTTGCATAACCAATACATAACATAGGAATAATTTTCGGAGCCCACCAATCATGTGCTCTAAGTAATGATAAGCTTTTCATTATTCTAGGATAACATCAGTTTTTTTAAATTCTTGCTTTTTATTTTACCAAATGAAATCATTAAGATTATTTGAAGAGAAAATATAGGGTGTTCAATAAAAGCTTTAAAAATATAAAACAGTGCATTTTTTACACTTTTTTCTTTTGTCCAAACCTCTTTAGCTGTAAGCATTACATCTAAAACGTATTTTTTTTGTAATGTGTTAATCTCATCTGTATTTAAAAAATATTTAAACTCTTTAAGCATTGCTGACATATCCTTTACGTATAAAAGTTTAAGAACTTCTAATCTATCTCGTCCATCAAATACATTATCGCTAACTACATGTTTTTTCCAAAGTTTTTCTGTAGTAAAAGCTACTTTTGCTTCTTTAGTTAAAACAATATCTAATAATAAATACCAATCATCAGCAATATTCATTTTTTCATTCCAACCACTTTTAATTAATGAAGAGTTAATAAGTAAAGAGGAAGACGGTGATGGGCAGCCCGTTAAATATACTTTCCTTAGATCTTTATAACTTAGATGTACCCATGAGTTTTTTTTCTTTGGGAAATGCGAGGATAAGTATATATATTCCGAAAGAAAGTCACTATAATTTCCATTATTATTCTGTTGTCTCCAATTAGCAAAAGCAAAGTCTAAACCATGCTCTTCGAGAGCTTCTACCATTTTTGTTAAAAAAGTGGCTTCCCATAAATCGTCAGAATCCAATGAGGCTATATATTTACCTTTGGCATGTTTGAGTCCTATGTTTCGTGCCGAAGCTTGCCCTCCATTCTGTTTTACTAGGTATTTAACCATAGGAAAACTATCTATTAATGCTTTGGTATTATCAGTAGAGCCATCATCGACAACAATAATCTCAATATTTTTATAGGTTTGGTCCAAAATACTTTTTATAGCGTTACCTACAATGTTAACACGGTTGTATGTAGGAATTATTACGGATACTAATGGGGGGTTATTCATAAATAAATACAATTAAATAAGTGCTATTACTTTTTTTGCAAAATCAAGTTCAGGGTTTTTTGATATTAGCTCTTTTATATGCTTAGAGGCTTTAAGCCCCATGGCATGCCATTGCCTGCGGGTATTCCATGCTCTTTCTAGAGCTTCATCAAAACCATTTTCTGTTGCATCTCCTATAAAACCAGTCACTCCATCTTCAACAAGTTCCATGGTACCTCCTGCTCGTGTTGCAATAACAGTTCTTCCAGCAGCCATAGCCTCAATAACAACTAGGGGCATACCTTCACTTCTTGAAGGTATCACTAAGGCATGATGACTTAACCAGATTTCTTTTATCTTATCTTGATGTCCTAAAAACTGTAAATTTTTGCATTTAAGCAAACTTGCCATGGCTTTAATACCTTTGCAATCCGGACCTGAGCCAACAATCGATAAATACAGTTTTCTTTTTCTCCATTTTTCTTTTGATAAAACTCTTATCAGAATGTCGTGTCCTTTATCAATAACAAATAAACGACCAATCATTACGATTTTAAAACCTTCCTTTGTTGATGGATATATTAATGGTTCAGGCTTAATTTTCATAGGATTATGGACTATTTCAGCATTGGTGAAACGAAATCCAAATTGTTCTTCGGTTAAATTTTGGTTGTGTTTTGAAACAAAATAGCATTTTTTTGCATGCTTGTAAGCATTAGCCATATAGCTACGCTCATCTTTTGGAGGCCAGAAAAATTCAACGGCTTTATGAGATACAATTATATATGGAATGTTATGCTTTAAACATAGTTGTGCGTAATGCAATCCATCAAAATTTATGGCTTGCGAAATAATTACCAACACTGGTTTTTTAGCTTTAAGGAATTTTTTAAACGTATAAAGATATATGTTGAAATAGGGTTTTACAAACTGGTAATAGGCATTTATGCAGCGGTTTATAAGCTTGGGATAATTATTACCCAATGCCATAAACGTAATGTTATTGTTTTTTAGTTTTAAAATTCTCTTGTGGTTATGGTTTATGCTTTCTTTTAACACAGTAACAGAAAAGCCCTCTTTTAGTAGATAGGGGCTACTCATTGCCCACAACTCTTCACTGCCACCCCAATCATTAGCACAGGTTGATAGGATGGCAATATGGTTGTTGTTTATTATGTTGCTATTGCTCTGTTCCATTTTTGCTAATTTGGGTTACGACCAAAGGTTTTCGTTTAAATAATTTTGCATAATCCCCTGTTTCAGAAATCAGTTTTTCATGTGTTCCTTTCTGGGTTATTTCACCTTCAGACATTACATAAATATAATCGGCATGTTTTACGGCAGAAACCCTGTGGCTAATAACCAATATTCCTCTATTGCCTATATGTTCTCGTAAGCCGTCAAAAATCTCTTGTTCAGATTTGGCATCGAGCGCACTAGTGGCTTCATCAAAAATTATAAACTGGGATTTGCTATACAAGGCACGAGCAATTGCCAGTTTTTGCCATTGCCCAATACTAACTTCCCTGCCATTTTCAAAGATACGACCCATGGTAGTATTGTAACCATCAGGAAACTCTTTAATAAAATCATGTGCTCCCGATTTTATTGCAGAATCTTTTACAAAATTGTGATCGGCTTCATCATGTATGTTACCAAAGTGTATGTTTTCAGTAACGCTCATGTTATATTTAACAAAATCTTGAAAAACAACACTAATCTGCTTTCTAAAATCATCTGCTTTAAAGTTTTTAATATCCTCTCCGCCTAGTTTTATGGTCCCCGAAGTCGGATCGTAAAGCCTACACAATAGCTTTATCAAAGTGGTTTTTCCAGATCCGTTAAGCCCCACCAATGCCACAACTTTACCAGCGGATATTTTTAAGTTGATGTTTTTTAATGCTATTTTTTCGGCATGGGGATACTTAAAATTTACATTATTTAAGGTAAGGTTAGGGTGATTTAAAGGAACAGGTAACGGGTTTTTTGGGTCTTCCATTTCATTTTTCAAATCAAAAAGATCAAAAAGATAACTAAGGAATATATTGTTTTGATACAAAGACGAAATACCGCCAGCCAGCGCTTGCATAATGCCGAAAAGCTGAGGAAAAACTACCAGGAATACGGCTATATCACCAATTGATGATTCTCCGTTTAAGGCGCTAATACAAATGTATGCAATGCAACTGTACATACCTGCGGCTGCCAACACATTAGTTATTGTTTCATTAATGTTGCTCTTTTTGTTGATGCGAAACTTTTCTTCTAAAAGGTTTAATCTAATATCGATGTACATGGATCTAAAGAAATTACCTAGATTAAAAGCTTTTATTTCTTTTGCGGCTACTTCGCCTGTTATTAGAGAGCTTAGGTAGCGCGATTTTCTTTCTAATGGTGTTTTAAACTTTTGCCATTCATATAACTTATCGGCAAATTTTAATCGTACAAAAAGCGTTGGCAGGATAAATAGTGCTAACAAAGGCATTAAAACCCAGCTAATAGATATAAGTACTGCCCCCATAACTATTAGCATGAGTAAATTTTTGGAAATATTAAAAAGGTCGGTCAATATAGCTGCAGGTCTTTCGGGACCAGCATTTTTAGCTCTATTTAGTGTGTTGAAGTAAGCTGGACTTTCATAAAAAGAAAGATCGAGAGCCACAGCGATGGAGTGTATTTTATCATCTACATATTCGCTTATTAAAGCCGCTTGTTTTTGGGTATAGTAGCCCGATAACGCACGAAGGATTAAAAATATCATGGTTGCTAAACCTGCTGCAGCAAGGTACAGCATTGCTAAATTAGTTTTTTCGCCTCTATCGGGTGCAGCAATTATGTCTATTAATAACTTAAATATGTATAAAGAGCCCAAAAACACTGCGCTTTCAAAAATCATAAGTAGCATAGGGAAAATAGCCCGCCCCTTGGTAATAGACCAAATAAGACCAATGGTTCTTTTTAGTTTGAGGTTATCCCTTAATTTTTTTAGATTTATTATGAAATTTTGCATATTAATTGACCTAGTAATTAATTATAACTTTAATTTGAACATTTTATCGTTAATTTTTCTAATGCTCTAAAATGAAAAGAAGGATAAAAGGTTATTAGTGTATCGCGTTCTAAACTTAATTCTTTTGATGAGTTTAGGTAGTTTTTTAAAGCAATTCTTGCTTCCATCCTTGCTAGTGCCATTCCTATGCATACATGTGGGCCGCTTCCAAAGGATAAATGACTGTTTAATGGACGTGATAAGTCTATTTCATTTGGGTTTGGAAATTTAGTTTCGTCGTGGTTTCCTGCTCTTAAATCTAATGCTAATAATGATTCTTGAGGGATTGTTTTATTCCCTATTGTAACTTGTTGTGTTGTCTTTCTTCTCAATATTATTTCTGGTGCTTCTATTCTCAGGCATTCATCAATATATTTATTTATTAATTGATCGGACTTTCTTAATTGACCTGATAAATAAGGGGCTTTTAAAAGTCTTTTAAAAACATTGCTCAATAGTCCATTTGTTGTTGTCATTCCAGCACTCCATAGCAACCTGCCAAGACTGGACGCTGCATCAAGCGATAATTTGTTATCATCATAAAGCGTTTTAATAAAATGCATGGCGCTTGAAAGTTCAAAATCATTTTTATTCAATAGAAATTCAGTAAAGCATTCTTTTAGTTCAATTTTATCAACTTCATATATTCTTTCGCCCACTATGCTTTCTAGTTTTTTAGACTGTTCAATATTAAGCCCCAAAAAATAGGTAATTACATCCATAGATAATGGCTTAGAAAACGAAGTGACAAAATTAAAGGCTTCAGAATATGGGAAATTTTCAAATAGCTCGTTTGTTCTCTTTAAAATATAGCCTTCAATACGATTTAACGCTTTTTGCGAAAATAAGGGCTGTAAAAGTGATCGGATGGCTGTATGTTTAGGTGGATCTGCTCCTGCCAAATATTTATCAAAACCGCTGATAGGTTGGTTCGAAAATTTTTTAGGATCATTTAAAACGTATTTTATAGTATCATAATCCAAAACTATCCACGAACTGTTTGTAGGTATATAATGAACGTTCCCTTTTCTTTTTAAATACTCCCAATATAATGTTGGCGTTTCTATATAAGATGGATTGTACAGATCGAAATTTTTTAGGAATTCATCAAAATCGCTACCTTTATTGTTTATTGCACTATGGTTTATTTGCCCTTCTTTCTTTATTTTAGAGTAGGTATGTTTAAATATTTTATGTGAATTCCCATCTTTTTTAAGTGTAGAGTATAGTTTGGGTTTATCCGAATTGTTGGTTAACGTTTGTTGCATTTTTGTTCCATCAAATAAATCTGGCCCTATTTGAATGATATTATACTTTTTGCCAGAATTAATAATTGAATTATAAGTGCTGTTTGCTAAAACTGGATATCGTTGGAAGTTGTACCAAAAGTTATTACCCAATATTGTGCCTTTTGGAACAATTTTACCTAAAGAAGTTGAGAAGTAATCTTGTTTTAAGGGCTTAGGGTTTAGGTTATAAAAGCATTTGAGGATTTCTTCTTTATAAAAGCCCATCAACTTGGTATGATAAGGGAACATTTTTTGATTGGTGTTTTTAAATGTTACACCTATATTTGATAGCTTAGATTTAAGTAAATCAACCTTATCCTTATGTACACAGGCCAATGTTGTATTGTAATGAAGTTCATATATGGGATGAATTTCTTCATTTCGCTTTGATAGTTCTAGTACACTAGCGATATTCATATTAAAATAAATAGTAGTGTATTCTTTTTTCTCTCTTGAAGTAGTTAGGTTAACACTCTTTAAAATATTGAACACTTCAGTATGTGATATACCTCCTGCAGCATAGATACCAGTAATTTCACCTAAACTCAACCCTATAATAGCATTAGGAATAATACCACTTTCTTTTAAATAATCTAAAACCGCAATTTGAATAGCTGCAATTGTAAGATATACGTTGGATTCTGATTCGAAGAAGTTTTTAGGGCATTCCTTTCTGAAATTTGGAAGAATACTGGGCCAATCTAAATCAGTTATAATGGCATCAGACTTTAGAATTGACTCTCTAAAAACAGATTCTTTTTCAAATAACTCAATCCCCATATTTTTCCAATAATTAGATCGCCCTCCAAAGGCAAAAAGCAATTCTTTTTTTTGAGGACGTATTTTTGAAGCTATACTTAAGCACTTATAGATAATGGGTAGCGTTTGTGCTTTAAAAGGTATTAGTTTGATTATTAGCTGTTTCAAATCAAATTTGGTTAAGGTTTAGTAAATTTTTTGAGGGACTGTAATATACAATTTCTTTAACATATAGATGTTGTTATTATATTTATGTCTAAAATTTGTTAAAGAATTCACTAATATAACTTATCTCAATCCAGTCAATAAAAAATTTAGATTAATGGTGCTGTAATTTAGACAAAGAGTTTAAAGCTAAATACATAAAATTTAGATTAATTGATGTTTGGGTTGCAATGATTTTAAAAAGAAATTGTTCATTCTGTTTTCTGTAAATCCCTAAAACGAGCTAAAGCCTCTAAGCAAAATCCCGTTGTTAGTTCTTCAGACCCAAAGCACGAAAGCTTTTTTGGGCCTCCATAATAAAACGCCCATCTATCCCAATGTCCATTTCTACGCTGGGTTTTTATAATGTACTCAATGCCATTTTTTATTTTTTCTCCTTTGTATCCAGTATTTATCAAAGCAGATATAGCCAGAGCGGTATCAAGCACAGATTTGCCAAAGCTACCATCTAGATTTTGTCTCTTTAAAATCCTGTGTATTATATCGTCTTTAATAGAGTCTAATTCTATAATTCCAGCATAAATATTTCTCGAAATAAAATAATAAACAGTAAATATGTTACGATACCAAGTATCACAATCCTCTTCGCTTTCTGTTTTAATAATATCAATAAGATATGATATTACAGGTAGTGTCTCCTTCCTTTTTCCTAAGTAAAGTAAAATGTTAGCATTAACTACGGCATCCACATCGTATCTTGAACATTCAAATTTGTGCCAAAAAATCAAACTTTTAAAAAGATGTTTAAGCTCTTTAGCAGCAAAGTACCAGTATAAAACATTTTTGTTAAACCGCCACCTAAAAACTATCCAAGTATAAAATAATCCATCGCTTCTGCGGTTATTTACTGCTAATTGTTGGTTACGTTTTACTGGAATATCAAAATTCATTTGTTTTAAAAAATAAGACACACAAGATGTATCATCTAAATCTTGAGGGCATAGTTTTCTAAAACGATGTAAAATTGTATAATGATTCCAAGTACCACCTCTATCCATTTGGTAATATAAAAAATGTGCCGACTTAAATAATATTTCTTGAACTTTTTGGTGATTGGGAATAGAAAGTAAAGAGTTACCAATAAGTGCAGCGGGAAACACACAGCTTTCAGGTAGATTCCAGGTTTGCATAGCATCATCATCAGACATATACATTAAAAACTCGCCATTGGGTAATTGGTGATTTTCAAGATAGTTTATTCCTCTATTAATGCTGTTATTTAATTTCTTTTCTGAAATGCTTTTACAAGCAATTTCTCCTTTTTCACTACACATCAGGATATCCTTATCGTTTTTAACAAAACTTTTTTACATGAGCCTACAGTTGCCCATATTGATTTATAATTAAGATTAAAAGTAAATATAAAAGTTCAATAGATAAACTACAGCTAAACTTATTTCTCATTAATATTTTATAATCTTTTTTTTACTAAAACAGTTAACTCATCTTTTGGCTTGTATGTATTTGTTTACTAAGTGTTTAGTTGTTAACAAGTAGGCGCTACTTATTAACATTATAATGTTCTTTATCGATAAAATTATATTTTTGTCCGATTTTAATTTTGAGAGGGACATCCAAAATTTATTTTTCACACGTATATAAGGACTAATTATAAATTCTAAAAACCACTTAATCGTTTAAAATTGCATTTTATCGAATACATGTATTTTGTTTAATGTATTTTATCGAAAAAATTAATCACTTAAACGATTTTATTGAAAAAAAAATTATTATTGAAGAAGATTTTAATGCCCCAAAACAAAACAATTATGAAAACGATTATGAAAACCTTTCTATTTACCTTATTATTAATGACATCTATGATGTCTTGTAACAAAGAAGAATTATTTGTAGAATCCGTAGTAGAAGTAGTAGAAGAAGACACTCCAGATACTGATGACACCAATACACCTGATGAACCAACAGCAGTAGATACCAGTTTACCTTGCGATTTTACATTAAATGATATACAAGCTAACTCAACAGTTGTTATAAATTGTGTTTTAGATTTAGGAGGACAAACAATTACCCTTCCTGAAAATGTAACTATTGTTTACGAAGGTGGAGATATAATTAACGGAACTATTAATTTCTCAGGAGGTTCTACTTTTGATGGTAATTTTTTAAATGCTACTTTAACTATAGGTGGTTCTACACCTCAGCTTAAAGATCCAGTATTTAATTTTGATCCTAGCAGATGGGGAATTGTTGAAGGAGAAACAACCTCTGCCATTGCACAAAAAAATAATGACATATTAGAATCAACAATGTTTATGGCTAAAGAGCTGGGTATTAAAACATTAAAGATTGATAAAATGGATGCCTATTTTGAGGTTAGTAAAGTAACAAGCACAACAAGCAACCAAAATTTCTACCCCTCAGAAGAAGCTATTAATGTGCCTTCAGATTTTACTTTAGAAATGACTGAAAATACACATTTAAGAGTACAACCAAATGGTAATAATGATTATGTTTTACTAGCAATTCGTGATGAATCAAATGTTACTATTGAAGGTGGTAATTTATACGGAGATAGGGCTAAACATGATGATAGTAATAAAGTAGGTAACTCAGGGCATGTAATACAGATTCATGGATCTAATAATGTTAAGATTAACGGTGTAACTACAGTTGATGGCACCGGAGATGGTATTAATATCAATAGTTTAGGTTTTACATTTGAGGCAGGATATATACCTGCTAATAATATAGAAGTAACTAATTGTATTCTAGATAATAATAGAAGAAATAATATATCCATTACTGATGGTTTTAATATGCTAATAGATGGTAATACGTTCTTGAATGCTGGAGTTGATCATCCAAACGATCCAGGAGTAGCGCCTGGGTTTGCTTTAGATGTTGAGGCTGTTAGAGGTGGTTCTTTCGAAACCGGCTATCTTTTGTATGAAAAAGCTTATGATATTACTATTAGCAATAATACAGAAAATGGCAGTAAATATGGAGCTTTTATAGTGGCTATTGGACAAGATGTTACAATAAAAAACAATACTACTGAAGGTGGTATAGCAATAGCAGATGGATCTGGTGTTAAAATTTTAGACAATGTAATAACGGCTAATCCTAATGATCCAACAGGCGCAGGGATTACTACGGGTCATCCAGATTCTAAAAGTGCTTCAAACAACGTTATTGCTGGTAACACTATTAGTGGTTATACTGTTGGTATAGCGGTATACACCAGAGATAATGAAATTTACGACAATAACATAAAAGAATTTGTTACAGGAATACAGCCTAAAAATATAAAAAATATGAATTTCTATAATAATACGTTTGAAAGTACTTTAAGTAACAGTGTTGGTATTTTTGGAAATGTTACTACTATGGATAACATAAATATTTATGAAAATGAATTTATTAGAACAGGTAGAGAAGGTATAAAAATGGTTATGGTAAATAACAATGCTGGTGAAGAAAATAATAAAGTTGTTATTAATAATAATGATTTTAAGAATTCGAAAATAACATTAAGCAGATCAAAAAATATGGATTTTACTAACAATACTTCTGAGTATATTAGTTTAATTAATGCGGAATCTATGATTTTATCAGGAAATACAGTAAATGCAAGTTCTAATCATGGTATTGAAATATTAAATGGTTGCAATAACGTAGATATTATAAGTAATAATATAACAGTTACAGGTAATAGGCAATGTACTTATCAAACTTCTGGTTTAGTAAATATTAATGTAACTAATAATAGTTGTAATTAATTTTCATAACCTAATTATAATAAAAAAGGAAGCCAATTGGCTTCCTTTTTTATTATAAGCCATTTCTCTACCTAAAAACTTTTCTAAATTGGAAATAAGTAAATGATAGAAGTTTATCAAATATAGATTTAGAATTCACATGATTTAAGTCTAAATCCTTGAAATTTGAAAACTTTCTATTGTGCTTTTTAAGAAATACTTCTAATTGATTAAAAGCATTATCATTCATGGTGTTAGGATGGTAACAAAAAGTATAAACACCTGGTAAAAACACAAATCTTGCAGATCCTAATTGCTGTGGAATAAAAATAAAATCATGTTTTTTATAAGGCTTAAAAGCAAGTGTATCGCTAATTATATTAATACTGCTTTCAGCTTTTAAAGCTTTTAAAGTGTTCAAATCAAAAGTATGGCTTGGTGCCACAAATATTCTTGGGTTAAATCCTTCAGATTTAAATTTCTCAAAACCTTTTTTTATTTTATCTTTTTGCTCAACTAAAGTTAAACCTGCAAATTCAGATCTTTTATGAATTGGATTAATACCTCCTTCGGTAGTTTTGTAAACATGATCGTTGCCATGAAGTCCGATTTCCCAATCTTTTTGCTCTAAAGCTTTAACCCATTGCCAGAATGTGCTTCTTGGTGGGTCTATTTTTTGCATATCATCTTCGTTATTAGGTATAACAGCTATTAAAGGTTTAACACTGTATTTATCCAACAATGCTTCCATTCTGAGCCATTTTTCCCAGTTCATGGTTTCGCAAGCATCATCTAATCGAATTAAATATTTCATTTTTTTAATAGCAATTTGTATAAATTAATTTCTTCTTCAATGGTATTTTCTATGCTGTAATCTTCAGCTCGTTCAAGGCAATTTGAAACAACCTTGTTATAATGTACTTTATCTGTTAGTAATGTATTTATTTCTTTTGCTAAGGTATCATCATCATCAATCGGAAACAAAATTCCAGCACCTCTAACAATGTCACCTAAACCTGGAGCGTCAGAAGCAACAAATGCTTTTCCTGAAGCCATACCTTCAACACAAGAAAGTGAAAGACCTTCATGGTGTGATGATAAAATAATAATATCTGATGCTTTAAGGATACTTATAACATCCATTCTAATGCCTAAAAAGAATACCCTATGAGAAACTCCTATTTCTTTGGCTAAATCTTTGCACTCACTTCGTAGTGGCCCGTCACCAATCAAAACCAAAACCACATTATCTTCTAATTGTATCAAAGATTTTATAACTGTTTTTTGGTCTTTAGGATATCTGAATGATGATACTTGGGTTATTATTGAAAAAGTCTCATCCAAATTTGGAGAAACCTCTTCCCTAGCAATTGGTTTTGTGTTTTTAATAGTATTTAAATTAATACCGTTTTGAATCAAAACAAACCGTTCGTTTTTAAACCCCAAATGCGCTTTTATTTTATCATTAACCTCTGGTGAAATGGTAATAATTTTTGAATAGAAACTGTATATGATTTTATCGATTATTTTAAAGATGTACTTTTTTCTTCGTTTGTTTGATGTGCTGTGTTCTGTGTAAACCAATTTGATTTTTGAAAAACTAATTATTTTAGCCAAAGCCACCCAGTACAATGATGGAAAAATATGCACATGCACTAAGTCGTAATGTTTTAAAAGCGGAATGATTTTAAAAATTAAAAGCGGATTATAAACACTTTTATTTCCCAATGAAATTACTTTGCAGCAATTAAGTTTTTTTAGGGCTTTTAAAAACGGGTATTCGTTACCATTTAAAACCGCTAAATCTGTTTGAACATTTTTCTTGTTAAATAAAGGAAGGCTTTCAAGAATAAGCTTTTCTGCACCTCCTGTATCTAAACTATTTATAATATGAAGGATTTTCATGTGCTTATAATTATTCCTTTTCTATGGCCACATGTAGTATCCATATAATTATTATTATTATTCTGTATGGTTAAATCTTTAGTCATAAAGGTTTCATTTTCTAATTTTGTAGAGTATGTATAAATGAAACAGAATACCAGCAGGTAATGCTAATAATGTTATACCCTTTTTTGGATTTTCAGAAGTGAAAAACCATTTTTTTAAAAATATACATGAAGATATATAGTGCATTGCTCTTGAAAATGTATATGAAAAACTTTTAGAGTATTTCATTTCTAATATTCTAGAATACAGAAAACCATTAGGGCTTTTTTTGTATTGTCTCATTATGTTTCGCGAGGAACCATCTTCTAGATATTCTATAATGCAAAAGACTTCATTACTGCATATATATTGATATTTTTGGTCAATCATTAAATAGAGTGTGCCCAAAGGCACTAACCGCTCTTCTTTAGTAATAGGGTAGAGGGGAAACTCTTTTACAACATCAGTTCTTAAAACCACTTTTTTATCGCCTCCTATTTTGTTTTCAACCTCGAGTTCACTAAGTGTAGCATATTTAAATTTCCCAGGTATTTTCTCAACTATAGTACCATCTTTAAAGGCATCTAAACCAATAATGCCAGCTAAGTTTTTGTTACGGTCGCGATTATTCCAAATGCTTAAAATTTTTTCAACAGCATCATCAGGCATAAAATCGTCTGAATCTATACAAACATTAAGCTCAGTATCAATAATTTTATAAGCAGCATTATGACCACTATGCATGCCTTGGTTTTCTTGGTAGTGGTACTTAATTTCAATTTTATCTTCTAAAATCCAAGAATTCACAAGGGCTTCGGTATCATCTTCAGAGCCATCGTCTATAATAAGCCATTTAAAATCCTTATTAGTTTGTCTTACTAGACTATTATAGCAATTTGCTAAACAAAAAGCTCTATTATATGTTGGGGTAAAAACGGTTAGTGTTTTCATATTAATTTATATATAAAAGTAGTACAATAGATAAGAAAACATAAAATAAATTAGCATTACTTTAGCTATTATTAAATGTTGATTTTTAAAAAAGCGTTGTTTAAGGAACGGGTAAATGATAATTAAACCCATCATGAACCATGATAAGTAAGCAAATCTATTTGAAAAATTAGCTTTTATAACCAATATCCAAAACCCGTTGCAAAGTAAATATGTATTAAAAAGTTGAAAATATAACTTGTCTTTATAATTTTTTTTGAAAATAAAATACCATCCAGCTATAACTGCAAATGAGCTAAGAAATAGAAAGTCCCAACGAAAACCTGTGTTTGAAAAAGTGCCTTCTTCCATTTCAGAACTTAGATAACCTGCAAGTCTTTCATCAGCAAATCCTAAGCTACTAAAAAGAGAAACCCATACACTACTTAAAGCAAGAGAAAGAGGAATACATAATAACCACCCATATAAAAAATATTTTGGGTTATTATAAAAATATGTAATTATATATGCTATTACAGGTAAATACATACTGCTATGAAATGAAATAGAAAGAATAAAAAACAAACTTAAGAGAACCTTATTTTTATTGTAGCATACACCCCAAAGAAAGAAAGAAGTTGCTAAACCATTTCTAATTCCATTTACTCCGTATGAATAAAATGAAAAAGATATTATAAACATGAATAAAGCATAAAACCAATATTCTTTAAATAATTCTTTTGAAATTTTATATAAGGGAAAAACATATAGAAACACGCATAATGTAAAAAATACATGCACACTCATGAAAGGGGAACAGAATTTCATAAAAACGTGAAAAAGTATGTCTTTTGTAGTTGTTACAGGCATACCATAGGCATAGTTTACAAAATACGCTGCATATGTATTTGTATCACCAAAATACTTGCCGCTTATAGGTCTTAATCCTAAGTATAAAACAATTGAAATAAACAAAAAGTATCCAGAAAAATGTGTAAATGACAGGTTTTTTTTACTATAAATAGGTACTGCTGCTGAATGCAAAAAACACAAAAGTGTGAATATTAATAATACATTCAAGTAAAGCTCAAAATAGTGTTGTAATGGTATAAAGTCTATCACTTATTTAATATTATCTTATCATTATTGTTTTTTAATTTCTTAATCAATATTTAAACCTTCTTTTTTGGGCATCAATTATTGATAAATTAAAAGATTGATTAAAAGTATGTACAGATTTAATTTTAGTTGACCAATTGGGTTTTACTTTTTTAAATTCAACTTCAGAATATTCATTTGGATTTAATTTATTAATCAATTGAAAATTTAGCCCATATCCATAATGTTTTGAACAATTTTGAGCGGGTCTTACCATATTATTATTCTGTAAAAATAATTTACCAGCAGGTCTGGAGTATCTAACATCAGATACTACAGGGTTTTGTATGTGCGATTGCCATGACTTACTTAGAAGAGATTTAGAATAAAAAATATGTAACTCATCATCACAAGACATAAAACGATTTGTTCTTACGTTTGTAAAAAGCCAATACATACCATCTTTAAATAATAAAGAGGTGTCATTAGCATCAATATCTTCTATTAAGTGCATCTCAAACTCCCACTTATAAGGAAAGTCTGTACACTTATAAAGAGAAACTGTTTTGTTATTATTTGTTTCAGGAATCATATATAAATAACCTTTATCTTCAAAAAGGTATGGATAAGACAAATGATAACTTTCTTCAATTATTTTTTGAGGTTTTGTATAAACGCCTTCTTTATTTATTGTAAAATGTGATATATAGCCTTTTCCCTCTTTAATTAACATTTCTTCTATAAAAATATGAAATATTCCGTTTTTCTCATAAACAAAGGGGTCTGCCCATATTCGATCCAATGGTGGTAGAATTTCCTTATATGTGCTAAAGTTAAAATTATTGTTGTTTTTTTCACTATTCGTTATTTGGAATAATAGTATCCATTGATCTATAAAGAAAAAACTATTAATTTTTTTAGTCACTTTCCTAATATACTTTAGCAAAATTTTACAAGTGTAAAGTATTATATTTTTGTTTTTTTTCTTTAGGTAAATTTCTTGCTCTTCAGTATCTTTTTCAATACAAGAATTTAAGTGGCAGTTTATGCTTTTATTAAGCATATTTGGGATTTTTGCATACGCAAAACACATGGTTCTTAGCGCATGTGTTTTATCGACTCTAGAATAAGACTCTTGCAATATGTTAATCTTATTAGAATCTTTACTTTGTTTATTTACTATAGATATTCTAAAAGTATTATGTTGCTCAATTACTTCTTCTAACCCAGGAAAATCATTACTAAACACTGATGTTCCTGCTAGTACAGACCAAACATTTTTAATTTGAAAATATTTTTTGAAATTATTGCTAGATAATGATGTAAAGTTAATGTAGAAATCTTGATGGCTTTCTCTAGCTAAATCATTAAAATCATTGATATTTATTTTTTTAATTTTATCTTTAAACTCAATAAAATCGTATAAACTAAAATTGGAAATAATTTTTGGGGTTAGCTTAAAAAGCTTTACTTCTAAATATAAAATAATCTTGTATAATGCTAAAAACAGTTTACTTCTTTTGTCTTTGTTTGTTTTGTTAAGGTTGGTAACTAAATAAATTTTGTCAACTATTAACTTTTCATTTTTTAATAGTTTTTTAATAGATTCAATTTTCCAAAACTCAATTGAATTGTCATCAACAATAAAACTTGCTTTTATTTTTTTATTCTTCATCATGAGACAAACAATTTCATCCAGTCATTCATCACTAAATTCTCGTCAAATCTCTTAACATTGATTTGAGCATTTTTAGCAAATTCTTTTCTTATTTCAGGATTTTCTATTAAAAAATTTATTTCTTTTGACAGTAGCTCCAAATTTTTGTTTTCAACAAGAATTCCATCTACTTTATCAGTTATAATGTTTTTTGGACCATGAGGACAATCAAATGATATAATTGGTAGCCCAACTTGCATTGACTCAAGAAGTACCATTGGGAAGCATTCTGTTATAGAAGACATTACATAAAAAGAAGCATCATTCATCTTTTCTTGTAATTTACTAGTGCTTCCTTTTAGTTTTATGAAATTTGAAAGACCTAAATCTGTAATTAAATTACTTAAATACTTTACGTAATTTTCTTCACCTTCTCCGTAGATATGTAACTGCCAGTCATTATGTTTGTTAGCTACACTTTTCCACGCATTTATCAATTGATCAAAACCCTTTACTGGAGAAATTCTTCCAGCACTTATTGCTACATTTTCCTTTTTATTAGTAACGCTAAAAGTTTTTTTATTAGGAATAAAATTTGGTATTACCTTAACATTTTTGCCTTTATAATATTTCTTTTCATCTAAGGTTAAAACTACTACGTAGTTATATTTACTTTCAATCCAATCACTAATTTTATAAATAACTTTTTTTATTATTGATTTATTTGCTTTACGTCTCAGTAGTGGGTAAAATCTAGAGTCATGAATTTCTTTAATTTTAAGTGTTTTCTTTCTTAGAAAAGGCAAAAAGAAATAATCAAAATTATAATTACAAACGACTAATACGTCGGGTTTGTTTTTCCTTAAAAAGGTTCTTATTCTCAAGAAATTCTTATATACCTTAAAAATATTTTCGAAAGTTAAATTACTTGTTTTTCTGTTATAATTAATACCTAAATCAATATGCTTTATTTTGTTGTCAAAATAATAGCAAGGTTTGTTTTTCTTTTGCTCATTTGTAAGTATTAAAACCTCAACACCTTCTATTTCAGATAAGTGGTTTGATTTTAAAGAAATTACTTTTTCAATCCCTCCATGAAGATAAGTCTGGTCTGTATAGAATACAATTTTCATGCTGTTCGCTTTGTTAGGAGTGAAAGAATTAGAGTATGCCAATTGGGTACAATATTTTTTGGCAAATATGCAGCCGATTTTTTTCGGGCATTTTCACCCATTTGTTTTCTAAGTTCGTAGTCAATAGCTAGTGTTCTTAATTTATTTGCAAATGTATTGATATCGTCATTATCTACTAGAAATCCATTTTTATTATTATCAATAATGTCTTTTGGACCACTAGGGCAATCGAAAGAAACACATGGCAAACCACAAGCCATAGCCTCAATTAGCACCATTCCAAAGCCTTCAGATCTAGATGGAAGAGCATAAATTGAAGCATCTAGGTATTTATCCATAATGTTCTTTGTTGGATTAAAAAAATTAACAGAATCGCTTATATTCAGCTCTTTTGCCATTTTTTCAAAAGTATTGTCTTTATCTTTAAGCCCGTATATTTTTAAATCCCAATCGGGAATAGTTTTATGTATTTTTGACCATGCAAGTAACAACCTGTCTATACCTTTTTGAAAACCATGATTAGCAACAGTTATTATTGTTTTCGATTTTAGATTAGAAACATTGTTTGGATAAAAAGACAAAGGATTTGGAATTACAACACAATTTTTGTTATTCCATTCTTTTAAATTAGTTTTAGTTAAAACAACAAATTTATTATAAAATTTAGCTGTAAAAACCATAAATGATTTCAATAAATTAAAACGGAAAGCTTCAATTATGCTGTTAGAACTTGATTTTTTTAACAGGTTAATAGATGCATGTCTTTCATATACTAATGGAACTTTATTATTTATAAATAGAGGTGCTAAAAAAGCTTTTATACCATCATCGCAAACTAAAACAACTTGTGGATTAATGGTTTTAATTAAATTATTTACTTTATTGAAATAATCTAAGGTAAAGAATAAGTATTTTTTTTTCTTTATTATTAATTTATGAAAGTTTATTTTATCATTAAAATCATAAAAAAGATTTTTAGAATCGCCAGAAATTATTGCAATATGAATGTTGTAACCATAGTTGTTAATTAAGTGATTTGTCTTTATAGAAAGAACTCTCTCCAATCCTCCTGAACCACTTAAATTATTTGTAATATATAGTATGTTACTCATTCGTAGGTTATGCTTTAGGCGTTATTTGTATTAAAAACTCATTTGGTCTGTAAAAATTTTTTGCATTTTTCTTTTAACGGTTCTGCTAATTTATGATGTAAACCAAAGTTTCTTACCATTGTATTTTTATCAATTTTACCTTTTAAATCGAAATTGGCTGTATATTCTCCTGTTTTGCTGTCTATGTCAATACGATTGAATAACTCTAAAATACCATCGAATCGACAAGAATCAACAAAACTATCAAAACCGTTAACAAAAATAACAGGAGTGCCTAATGCCAAACAAGGGAGCGCACAATGAATTCTAGATGTAATTACTAATTTTGCTCGTGCATACTTTTTTAATAAATCTTCTGCCATTTCAAATTTTTCTTCATGAGTATATTTATTTGCAGGTGGCTCTTGATTAATAAATATTGCACTTTCAAGTAACCCTTTATCAATAATTTTTTTAATATGCTTATTTTTTTTACCCAATAGAAATAGTTTGCCATTTAGAACACTTCTTATGAATGCTTTAAAATTATAAAACACTTTTCCTTTTTTAGGATAGTTATAAAGCGGATCTACAATATAAATGTCATTACCTCTTTCTGAATCATCAACTTTATAGCTATCTAAAGTTAAAGTTAAACAACCAGAGAAATAGGCGTCTATACCTTTTGATTTTAGTGTATCTGCTGTAAATTGATCTCTACATCCAATAGGTTGGTGTTTTTTTAAATAGGCTATACCTTTATCACTCAGCATAAAAGGTGCAGCTGTATTATTCATATGAAAAGACACGAATAAAGGGTCGATATCTTCTGATGGTACCCAATTATGAATATTGTGGGTAAACCAACCATTCATTATCAACTTCGCTTTTTCTCCTTTATAATCAGCTAGTTTTTCTCTGTTCAAAAGAAGATCTGTTTGAGGTAAAAATTGTTTAGCAGCAAGGCTTTGAATATTATCTCCAACATTAAAAAAACGCTTGTTCTCGTCGTATTTTAGTAGTCCGTATTTCATGATTTTATGAATATCTTATTTTTTTATATAAATTATAAATATTAGAAAAACGATTTCTTAAAATAAACTTGACTTTTTCAGTAAATCGTTTAGGATTATTTATTTTACGTTCTAATATTTCGTGTATTTCACCGTTTTTAATTCTTTCAAGTTGTTTGTTTTCTGTAAGCTTATCGTTAAAAATATAAATTGATTTACTGTGTTTTGCTTTCTCCATAAGTTCCCACCAAAAATACTGCATCCCTTTACTTGCACTTCCGTAGTTTAGTAGTTTGAACATTTTTTGATATACATTTTCATCAACATTAAAACCATATTCGTTTGGGTTACCACCATTTAGAATAATCCCTAAAATGGTTCTATAACATTTTTCACATTTACTGCAATTAAACTCACTTCTTAATTCTGAGTAGCAAACACGAAGTTTAAAATTTGTATCTTTACCTGCAGAAAATTTAGTTATTAAATCTACTTTATCCTGTCGTTTTAGTTCATAACCATCGTGAAAGACTTGTATTGATGCCCATGAAATTTTTTCGTCAATTTGAGGCGTAGATCCCCAAGCAATATCAATTTGTTCAGTATAAGAAGAAGCTATATAAATATTGCTGTATCCATTTATATATGAAAGCGGAGCAAGTACACCAATTAATGATAAACCGTGTTGTACTTTTCCCCACCAACCAATATCTTTAAGCAGCAACTCAACTTGGTAGGTGTAAAAAGTTCTAACATTGGTTTCTATGTATTGTTTTTGATTCCCTTGAAGTAATTTTTCGTTTTCCACAAAACCTGTGAATGCGTCCCATTGTGACTTGTCTTCAATTTCAATATCGGCTCCTAAAATGGTAACCAAATCTGGAGTTTTTTTATAAACTCTGATATAAGTAGCATAGGCATCAACTCCACCACTGAATAACATCGCTGTATTTTTATCAGAAATGTTGTTTTTCACCAATTGCTTAGCTATTAAATTTCCTTTTAATGAATAATCTGAAAATTGTTTTTGAAATTCTTCTTTTACAAGTTTAAGTGCATTAAAAAAATGTTCGTCTATTTCAGGAACTTCAACATCAAAACCTGCAAACCATGCAATCGGCATTACATTAGACAAAAATGGAATTACTAAAATGCTTTTTGGAACATCACTAACACTTACACCATATTTGGCATAATAAGCCTCATCAGAATTAAAATACTTTTTAACCGAACTACTTGTTGTATTATAGTCGAAAAGTATCTTTTTGCCATCATCAGCAATATTTATATCTTTAAGTTTAAGCATTATTTGGTTAGTTTTAATAATTTAAAGATAGGATTTAATGTTTTTCTGAACAATTCTTTTTCAAAATCTATCAATCCAATATTATATGCTAACACACAAAATGTGATGGTATATAAAATAGCTTTCATTAAGAAATTTATCCAACCAACACCAGGTATTAGGTTTATTAAAAAGCCAATACCTAATGCAATGATAATAACCAAAACAGTTTTATTGAAAAGCTCCTTAAAAAACCTGATGATGTTTAGGCCTATGGTATTGTGATAATAAAAATTCATTACGTTTTGAACAATTATCCACGCAATTACAGAACCTGCCATCATACCAATAGCTTCATATTTATAAGCTAGTGCAGCACCTAAAATAGTACCAAGTATCATGAATGAAAGGTATAATACAGCTTTGAATCTAAGTTTACTTTTCGCCTCTAATATTGAATTTCCAAAGCCTTGAACTAGAGGAAGCGTATAGGCTACCATTATCATTAATGCAATAAGCCAAGATTGAAAACTCCCATCTTCACCTAATTCAGCCCCAACCCATAGATATACAAATTGTTTTCCAAAAAGAATAAATGCTGTTAGGATAAACATGAGTACTATAAATGATAATCTACCAATTTTAATCATCATATCGGTTAATTCTTCACCAGACGCATTGTCTACTGACATTTTTGTAGCTCTTGGCAAGAAAACACTAGATATGGCTGTTGAAAAAGCACCATAATAAGTCCCCAAAACAATTCCAATACCATATATACTCAATATTTCTGGAGCACTAATTCTGCCTAAAACCCAATGTCCTGCTTTCCATTGAAATATGGAAACCAGTGCAAATACAAATATCCATGTAGAATAACTAAAAATATGCTTAACAAAATTTATTGAAAAGGAGTGAAGTCTAATTCTAACATTTAATTTTTTAAACACATAATACCCAGTAATTACAAGAATAAGCATATTGAACACAGTGTCAACAATCACTAGAGCTATAGCTTTTCCTCCAAAAAGCAAAACTGCAGCAACAGTGAGCGACCTTAGAATATATCGTACAATATTTAATGTTTTTGGGAATACAAATTTTTCATAACCATAGCATATTCCAGTTAGAGATCCCCCTGGTAACCCGATAGCTAGATTAAAAATGAATATAGAAAAAATGACTTTTGCAATTTCAATTTCTTCAGTATTCATTTTAGTAAAATAGGTGTCTATGTACCCATAAAAAACAACACCGATTATGATTACAAGTGCGGAAATAAATAAATATATAAGCATGGTGGTTGCAAGAAAATTTTCTTGCCCTTCTATGTCTTTTTCTGCTTTATATTTAGCTACAAAACGTACGATAGTGTTGTTTAACCCAAAATCTAACAAGGAAATTGTTCCTACAAGTGCTCCAATGGTTAAGTAAATGCCATATTCGTCCTTACCCAAATGGTTTAATATAAAAGGCGTCATTAGTAAACCAACTATATTAGTGATAATAATAGTTGCATAATTTAAAAAAGCTCCTTTTTTTAATTGACTCAAAATTGTTGGTTTTAGTTAAAGTTATTTAAGTGTAGAAAGTTATAATCTTCCACTTACATTTTCACTAAGAATACCTTTAACGTCATATAAAATTCCATTTGGTCTTAATAATGATTTTAAGTCTTCTTTAAGAAACTCTTTATGCGCTACTGTTAATACGATAGCATCAAAGGTTTGACGAGGTAGCTTTCGAACAGTTTCTAAACCATATTCATGCTTTACTTCTTCAGGTTTCGCCCAAGGATCATATATGGTAACATTTGTTCCGTAGCTTTTAAGTTGGTTGATAACATCAACTGCTTTGGTATTCCTTACATCCGGACAATTCTCTTTAAAAGTAATTCCTAAAATTAAAATTTTTGCATTTTTAATCTTAATATCATTTTTTACCATAAGTTTTATGACTTCAGAAGCGACATATTGTCCCATACTATCATTTACACGTCGACCTGCCAGTATTATTTCTGGATGATAGCCTACTTCTTGCGCTTTTTGAGCCAAATAATATGGGTCTACACCAATACAATGCCCACCAACAAGACCTGGTTTAAATGGTAAAAAATTCCATTTTGTACCTGCTGCTTCTAAAACAGCATGTGTGTCAATATCCATTAAATTGAATATTTTTGCCAATTCATTAACAAACGCAATATTTATATCGCGTTGGGAGTTCTCAATTACTTTTGCAGCTTCGGCAACCTTTATTGTTGGAGCTAAATGTGTACCTGCAGTTATAACACTTGCATATAGCGCATCTACTTTTTTTCCTATTTCTGGAGTTGATCCTGCTGTAACTTTAAGTATTTTATCTACCGTATGTAGTTTATCTCCTGGATTAATTCGTTCTGGGGAATAGCCTGCATAGAAATCTACATTGAATTTTAATCCACTTATTTTTTCAAGAACTGGTACACACTCATCTTCAGTAACTCCTGGGTATACAGTAGATTCGTATATAACAATATCTCCCTTTTTCAAAACTTTCGCTACAGTTTCGCTAGATTTATAAAGAGGTGTTAAATCTGGTCTGTTATTTTTGTCAATTGGAGTTGGAACGGTTATTACATAATAATTGTAGTTCTTAATGTCATCTATATTTGATGAACAAAATAGTCCAATATTATTATCTGGTCTATTTTTTAGTACGGATTGCAGTACATCTTCTTCTACTTCTAAGGTAGAATCTTTTCCTTGTTGTAATTCGTCTATTCGATTTTGATTAATATCGAAACCTACAACATTATATTTTGTAGCGAAAAGTCGTGCTAAAGGCAGACCAACATATCCTAACCCAATAACGGCAATTTTAATATCCTTCATTTTTATATTTTGATAATAATTATTTTAAATTTTCCCAATACCAATTAACAGCTTTTTTTAAACCATTACTGATATCGTATTTTGGGTTGTAATCTAATAATTTTTTGGCTTTATCGATAGAAGCTAAAGAGTGAGGGATATCTCCAATTCTATTATCTTTATGTTTAATTTCAATATCTTTAATAGAGGTATCAAACTCTGATAAATATGTTTTTAATAAGGTAGCTAACTCAATTAACGTAGTTCGCTCTCCGTAAGCTACATTGTATACATTATTTAATGCTTCTTGGTTGCTTGTTGTTATGGCATTAATGTTCATTTGTACAACATTATCTATATATGTAAAATCTCTTGAGTAGCTTCCATCTCCATTTATTACAGGAGATTCATGACTTATAAATTGTTGAACAAATTTGGGTATTACAGCTGCGTAAGCACCATTAGGGTCTTGTCTTTTTCCAAATACATTAAAATAACGTAATCCTATAGTATCTAAATTATAGGTGGTGTGAAAAATGTCTGCATATAATTCATTTACATATTTAGTAATAGCATAGGGAGATAAAGGTTTTCCTATTATATCTTCAACTTTTGGTAATGCTTCATGGTCTCCATAAGTAGATGAACTTGCAGCATAAACAAATCGTTTAGCTCCAGCATCTCTTGCAGCAACAAGCATGTTTAAAAACCCAGAAACGTTTACATCATTGGTTGTGATTGGGTCGTTAATTGACCTTGGTACAGAGCCTAATGCAGCTTGATGCAATACATAGTCAGTACCTTTGCAGGCTTTATGACAATCTTCTAAATTTCTTATATCGCCTTCAATTAAATCAAAATTGCTATCATTTAAAAAAGGCTCAATATTATTTCTTTTTCCAGTAGAAAAATTATCTAAGCAAACTACGTTTATATTATTAAGCAATAAAGTTTCGCATAGGTTAGAACCAATAAATCCAGCTCCTCCAGTTATAAGTACTTTCTTTCCTGCTAATGTATTTAATTGTTGTGTTGTCATTCTAAATTTGGGGTGTATTTTTGAATTATTAATAGCACCGCAAATATGAAAAAAATAAATGTAACATGGTTAACTATTTATGTCAATACCTCGTTTTTACCGACGAAATTCATTTTTTTGCTAAAAACATCGATTAAATCAAATGCTTTGATGTAAAAATTAATGGATCCTAACAATCTATCCTAAGAATAGGATTAATTGAAAAGTTAAAAACGATAGAAACTTATTTAAGTCATTAATTAAATAATTTTTTATTAAAAAGCAAAACTTAAAATCGACAATCTGCATAGTTTTACTACCAACGAAAATCGCTAATGTATTTAACCGATTTTTATTACTCTTTTAGCGAATTAACCTCTCGTCATGGTTTTTAAATTAAAACAATTACTAAATTTACACCATAAATAAAAAATTGAATTGATTAATAGCATATTGATTTAATAAAAGTATAAATTTAAAAGAACTAAAAACCCTCTCAATATTAATCTAATACAGATTGGTATAATTTTTTAAAGATATAATTTTTATTAAGCAACAATTATAGAGCTATAAATTATGAAAATGATTCTATTTTTTACATGTGAGGGATTCACAAAAATATATTTTAAACTTTGTAATAAGGTAGTTTAATAAACTACTAGTAAGTTTTCATGTAAAAAATTGAAAGAATAATTTAAAAAAGAATGTTGACCAAAACAAAAATATATTTATCATCACCTCATATGGGTGGCTCAGAGCAAAAATTTGTTAATCAAGCTTTTGATACAAATTGGATAGCTCCGTTAGGACCAAATGTTGATGGTTTTGAAAATGATATAAAAAGCTATTTAGGAGATAACAATGAAGTTGCTGTTCTTAGTTCTGGTACAGCTGCTATACATTTGGCATTGCAATTGCTAGATGTTTCAGGAGGGGACGAAGTTTTATGTCAGAGTTTTACTTTTTCAGCTTCTGCAAATCCTATTTTGTACCAAGGAGCTACACCTGTATTTATAGATAGTGAGCCTGATACATGGAATATGTCTCCTGAATTACTAGAGATTGCAATTAAAGATAGAATAGAAAAATATAAAAAACCAAAAGCCATAATAGCTGTTCATTTATATGGTATGCCTTATAAAGCAAAAGAAATAAATGAAATTGCTAAAAAATATAATATCCCTGTAGTTGAAGATAGTGCTGAAGCTTTAGGTAGTACCTATTTTAATCAAGCATGTGGAGCATTGTCTGATATTGGTATTTTATCTTTTAATGGAAATAAAATTATAACAACCTCTGGCGGAGGCGCGTTAATAACAAAAAACATAGAGTTAAAAAACAAAGCCGTTTTTTTATCAACTCAAGCACGAGATAATGCACCCCACTATCAACACTCATCTGTTGGGTTTAACTACAGAATGAGTAATGTTTTAGCGGGCATTGGTAGAGGTCAAATGGAAGTGATTGATGATAGAGTAGAAGCTAGAAGAAATAATTACAATTATTATAAAGATAATTTATCAAATATAAATACCATAAGCTTTTTAGATGAACCAGAAGGATTCTTTTCTAATAGATGGATTACTTGTATAAAAACAAATTCTTACGAATTGCGTGAAGAGATAAGATTAGCATTGCAACAAGATGACATTGAGTCTAGACCTTTATGGAAGCCAATGCATATGCAACCTATTTTTAAAGATTGCTTGTCTTACACTGATGGGACATCTGAAAATTTATTTAAAAATGGACTTTGTTTACCAAGCGGATCTAATTTAACTCAAAACGATTTAGATAGAGTTTTAAACATAATTAAAAATACCCCAAACTCATGATAAAAAATTACTTTTCTTATTATTCACAAAAATACGCCTCAAAATGGTTGGTTTTAGGTATAGATTTAACAATAGTATTACTAACATTTTTTGCTACTTATTTTATAAGGTTTAATTTCACTTTAGGCTTTGATATTAATCAATTTTTATTTCAAATCCCTTTTCTATTAGTTATAGCTACTTTTAGCTTTTTAGTTATAGGCTCATTTAAAAGTGTTATAAGACATACAGGTTTTACAGATGTTGTAAACTTATTTAAATCAGTTTCTTTAATGTCTTTATTATCTATTGTGTTTGTTTTATTCAATAGAATAACAAATATAATTCCTGAATTTACAATTCCATTGTCTATAATAGTTACTCATGCATTACTTAGTTTTGTAACACTTAGTGCTAGTAGGTTATTATTTAAAATGACTTATAATTATTTAAAATGTAAACTTGTATCCTCAAAAAGAGTTCTTATCTATGGTGCTGGAGAATCAGGTATTATAACATATAATGCATTGGTTAGTAACTTAAGCTCAAGATTTAATGTTGTAGGTTTTATAGATGACGATGTGAAAAAGAATGGGAAGTCTATTAATGGTGTTCCAATTTTTTCAAAAAATAAAGTTACAAAAGGATATATAGAATCTAATGCGATAGATGAAATTGTTGTAGCGTCCCAAACTATAGATTCAAATCGATTGCTAAACTTAATTGATAGTTTAATTGATTTAAATGTAAAAATAGCTAAAGTGCCACCAATTGAAAAATGGATTAATGGCGAGTTAAGCGCTAAACAAATAAAACAAGTGCAAATAGAAGACCTTTTAGGACGAGCTCCTATTGAAATTGACAATCCAAATTTATTAAATGAGTTTAATGGTGAAACTATTTTAGTTACTGGGGCTGCAGGATCGATAGGTAGTGAGCTAGTAAAACAATTAGCAAATTTTGATGTAAAAAAACTAATACTTGTAGATCAAGCTGAATCTGCATTGTACGACTTGCAACAAGATTTAAAACAAAATGGAAAAGAACACTACATTGCTATAGTTGCAGATATTAGAGACGGTTTAAGAGTTGATAGTATTTTTCAAGAAAATAAACCAACAATGGTTTTTCATGCTGCGGCCTATAAACATGTTCCACTAATGGAGAAATCTCCATACGAAGCCATAAAGATAAATGTAAACGGAACTAAAATACTAGCAGATACGGCATCTCGATACGATGTGAAAAAATTTGTATTTGTATCTACAGACAAAGCTGTAAACCCAACAAGTGTAATGGGAGCAACTAAGCGTATGGCAGAGATGTATATTAGTTGTCTACAAAAAGAAAGCAAAACTAAATTTATTACAACACGATTTGGTAATGTTTTAGGCTCAAACGGTTCAGTAATTCCATTATTTAAAAAACAAATAGAAAATGGCGGTCCATTAACGCTTACACACAAAGATATAACGCGTTATTTTATGACAATCCCAGAAGCTTCTCAATTAGTTCTTGAAGCTGGTACAATGGGAAAAGGGGGTGAGATATTTATTTTCGACATGGGCGAATCTGTTAAAATATACGATTTAGCTAAGAACATGATAAAATTATCTGGATTAAGATTCCCTGAAGATATAGATATTGAAATTTCAGGATTACGTCCAGGTGAAAAACTTTATGAAGAATTATTAGCTAATGGTGAAAACACACTATCTACTTACCATAAAAAGATAATGATAAGTAAAACTAGAGAATTAGAATATAGTAAAATAAAATCAGAAATTGAAGAGCTATGCATAACAAACCGTTTTCAAAACAATAACATTGTAATGAAAATGAAGAATTTAATACCTGAATATAAATCTAATAATTCTGACTACGAAAAATTCGATAAAAGAGTACAAATTTATAAAAAGGTTAGAGGTTTGTCAGAAGAGAGGTCTGATAAAAATTATATCAACCTTTAATATATTAAGTAAATTTTATTACTTTTCCCCAAACGTTTAAAAAATGATTAAACCCCTTACAAGACACAAAATAGTTATTTTAAGTGTTATAGCTAGTTTGTTTTTAAATTCCTGTGTTACTAAGCAAGATATTGTATATTTTCAGAATGCAAAAGACTTTGAAACTATAGTAGACACAGATACTTTTACAGCAAAATTAAAGGTTGGAGACATATTAAGCATATATATATCCGTTTTAACAGCTACTACTGACGATGGCAATATTATTGATCCTGCAAAACCTTATAACATTGTAAGACAAGGAGGCGGTGGAGGTGGTGCTAGCTTTATAGATTATCTTATTGATGTAGATGGAAACATCGATTTTCCTGTTTTGGGAAAAATAAAACTATTAGGGCTAACAGTAGAAGAAGCTAAAGCATTAATTAAGAAAAAATTCTCTGAGGGAAGATTACTAAAAGACCCAGTAGTTATTGTGCGTGTTTTAAACTTTAGAATTACTATTGACGGTGAAGTTAGATCTCCAGGTGTTTATCCAGTGTCTGGAGAAAGAATATCAATTCTTGAAGCGTTAGGTATGGCTGGAGGCTTAACCATAAAAGGTAGAAGAGATAACGTTACAATAATTAGAGATTTTAATGGAACAAAAACAATTTCTAGAATAGATTTAACTACAAAAGAGGTTTTTAATTCTCCTGTATATTATTTAACTCAAAATGATATTGTTTATGTTGAACCAAATAATTCTGCAATAAGTAGTGCGTCAGGCGATACCAGAATAGGAACCATTATTAGTATTACTTCTTTTATTCTAACAACTGCGCTAATATTTGTAACTAGAAATTAGAATTAATAATGACTTCAAACCAAAATAATTTATCGAATAACTCTGAAGATTTTAATTTTAATCTCAAGAAAACACTATCTGTATATTTAAAGCAATGGAAATGGTTTGTTTTAAGCTTAATAATATGTTTAGGATTAGCTTATGTAAATTTAAGATATACTACCCCTAAGTATTTAGCTGTAGCCAAAATAATGCTTTTAGACGATAAAGATAATTCCTCGGCAGGAGCTTTAAAAGATTTATCCATTTTTTCTGAAAAAGAAGACGCCATGGTTGAAGATGAAATACAGGTAATAAAGTCTAGAAGTTTTCTTAGAAATATTGTAAAAGAACTAAACCTAAACGTTAGATATTATGTAAAGGGTAGAATATACGAATCAGAATTATACAAAAACACTCCTGTAGTTGTCAACTTTATTGAATCTGACTCTATTATTAATAACACAAATTTTAATTTTCATGTAGAAATTCTTTCCGCTACAAATTTTAATTATCGTATTAATGAAAATAACGAACCTAAAAAGTATGCTTTTGGTGAAACAATTCCTACTTCTTTTGGGGGTATTATTGTAACTCCGAAAAATGAAAATATTGAAAACAGCATAGGTAGTTTTATTAGAATAAATATTATAAAGGCAGAATATTTAGCAGAATCTCTTAAAGACAGAATTTCTATTGCACCAACCAATAAATCTTCTAAGGTAGTTCAAGTAAGTTTAGTAGATCCTGTTATAGAAAAAGCCAAAGACATAGTAAACACATTGATACATGAATACAATGATTTTACTATTCAAAATAAAAATGAAAGATCAAAAAATACAGCAAATTTTATTAATGAACGTGTTGAGTTAATAGCTTCTGACTTGGTAAATGTTGATGATAGTATTGTGCGGTTTAAAACTGGAAATAAAATTACAGATGTAGCGTCTGAAGCTGGACAGTTTTTAAACTCAAGTGTAGCTAATGAGCAACAACTAGACGCTGTTAAAATGCAATTAAGCCAATTAAGTTATGTTAAAGAAACTCTTGGCGATGAGAGCGCAAAATATAGTGCTATTCCATCAAATTTAGGGTCTGGCGACCCAGCAATTAGTGGGTTGTCTGCTAGATATAATCAATTACTTGAAAGAAGAAGAGCACTTTTAAAAAGTGCTGGTGAGCAAAACCCTATAGTATTACAATTAGATCAAACAATAGCAAGTGTTAGACAAGACCTCCAGCAAAGTATTAATAATTCTAGTAAGTCTTTAAGAATTCAAGTAGGAAGTTTAGAAAGTCAATCCAGACGAATCAATTCTAAAATATTTTCTGTTCCAGGACAAGAGCGTAAACTAAGGTCAATTGAACGCTCTCGAGGCATAAAAGAATCATTATATCTATACCTATTAGAAAAAAGAGAAGAAGCTACAATTTCTTTAACAGCTACTTCACCTAGCGCTAAAATAATTGATGAGGCCTATAATAGTGCAGGAGGGCCTATTTCTCCAAACAAGCAAATCGCTTATGCTGGAGCAATATTTTTAGGGCTACTAATACCATTCATGTTTTTCTATGTTAAGAATCTTTTAGATACCAAAATTCATAACAAAGAAGATTTAGAAAAAGAAATTAAAAACATTACTGTTTTAGGTGAGATACCAAAAGTAAAAGGTAATAATGTTTTAGTACAAAGAAATGACCGCTCTATTTTATCAGAGTCATTTAGGATTATACGAACAAACTTTGATTATATAAAACGAACAAGAAAAGTAGAAAATTATGATAATGTAATTTTTGTTACTTCAACTATTAACGGTGAAGGAAAATCTTTTTTTAGTATGAATATGGCATTAACACTAGCTAATACAGATAAAAGAGTATTATTAATTGGTGCAGATATTAGAAATCCTAAACTACTTTTAGATCTTGATAATCAAAAGAAACAAGATTTAGCAAAAATAGGATTAACAGAATACTTAGTTGATAAATCTGTAATTGTTGGTGAGGCTATAAATACTTTTGAGATTAATGGTAATAAAATTGATATTTTGTTATCTGGAAAAGTCCCACCAAATCCAGCAGAATTATTAATGAGTGATAGAATGAAGCCTCTTTTTGATAAAGTATCTGAGCAATATGATTATGTAATTGTTGATACTGCACCATCAATGTTAGTAACCGATACATTATTGTTTAGTCAATATGCAGGACATACTATTTATATGACACGTGCAGATTACACAGAAACACGTATTTTAAATTTTGCCAAAGAATTACATGCTGAAAACAAACTTAACGGAATGATGCTTGTCGTTAACGATGTTAGACAGTCAAATTTTGGGTATGGTGCAAAATATGGGTATTACGGATCTAAAGAAAAGAAAGGTTTTTTCAGAAAACGTGCTTAAATAACCGAAAACGTATTACAAGTGTTTTTAATAATAGCAGGAAGCTTTCTAATTAAATTCTTATTAAGAATTAAATTAGAAAGCTTTTTAATATGTATACCATTATGTACATCAGTCGCCACAAAATCGACCAATTGTTCTTCAATTAAATAATTTGCTGCTTTCTCTACATTTTTTCCGTAATGGTCACTTAATGATAGTAGATTAAGTTGAAAAAAACACCCTAACTGTTTTAACTTTTTATAATAATCTTTTGTATTATGATAAAAAGAATAACGTTCTGGATGCGCCAATATAGGCAAGTATCCTTTCGTTTTAATTTTAAAGATTATTTCCTCTAAGTTAATTGGTGGTTGAAAATAAGACATCTCAATTAACAAATAATTACCTTTAAGTGTAAATAATTCTTGCCTATCTAGTTGCTTTTGGAAATTGTCGTCTAGCATATACTCCGCAGCGGGATTAATTGTGATTTCTGAAAGTATTTTAGAATCTAAAGCACCTAATAGGTTTTGATAAGCATCACCAATAGTTTCATCAGTATTTGGATAGAAATCTTGCATTACATGGGGGGTAGGCATAAATTGCTTAACGCCTAATGCTTGCATGCCTTTAATTAAATCTATCGATTCTGAAGTGTTTTTTGCACCATCATCTATTCCTGGTAAAATATGAGAATGCATATCTACAAAATTTTCTAATAAATCTTTAAGGAATACTTTCTTAGAAAAAAAATGAAACATTATTTAAGTAGGTTAGTTAAAAAGAGTTTATTCCTCTTCGTCATCAAAAATAGTGGGTTCAATCGTATTATCAACCACAACATTACCTAAATCGTTAAGTTCAATATTATCACTATCAAAATTAGTCATCGTGTAATGCAATTTGCTACTTACTTTAACCAAATAAATAGCATCGGGTGTTTTAATTTCAATGGCTTCAATAGTCTCATTTCTATGATTATCAAAAGTGATAATATCATCATCTCCGTAACCATCAGGAAATTTCTCAGTTAACAGATTTAAAACTTCAGGAGTTAGTTTTTTATAATCAACTATAATTCTTTGCATAATAAAAATTTTGGTTGATAATTAAATTTAATAGCAATATTTATAAAATTACAAAAAATAATATTTAAGTCGCATAAAATTTAAAAGCATTAATTATAATGACATCATCAACTAAACAGTCTATTTCTGGACTACCAATATTTTTAAGAAGCACAAAATTTATGTTACCATGATTGTTTTTCTTATCGTATTTTAATAACTCTATAATGTTTTGATACTCGCTTTTATCAATACTTACTTTTTCATAATAACTTAAAAATAAGGCTTTAATTTCTTCAGTAGTTTTTTTTGGAAAACCCGTTAATTCTGAGGATATGTAGCAAGCTAAAATCATTCCTATAATAATAGCTTCTCCATGCAATAAATCTTTTTTATTTGGATTGCTTAAAAAATAAGATTCTATGGCATGACCAAGAGTATGTCCAAAATTTAATGTCTTTCTAAGTCCATCTTCAAAAGGATCTTCTTCAACTACATTTTTTTTGATAATAACAGATTCATAAATTAATTCATCTAAATCTTCTAATGATAATTTAGGTAATTCTTTAAATTTATTCCAATAATTTTCATCTCTAATTAACCCATGTTTTAGCATTTCTGCTAGACCAGATCGCATTTGATTTTGCGGTAATGTCTCTAAAAATGTAGTATCAATAAGCACTAAATTTGGTGTGCTAATTACACCAATTTGGTTTTTTAAGTGCCCTAAATCAACACCCGTTTTACCTCCAACAGAAGCATCTACCATAGATAATAAAGAGGTAGGTACATTTATATAAGCAATTCCTCTTTTAAATGTAGAAGCTACAAACCCACCCAAATCTGTAATTACACCGCCACCAACATTTATTAGTAAACTTTTTCTATCGGCATCTAATTCAGAAAGGGTATTCCATACACCAGAGCAGGTTTCTATCGTTTTATTTTCTTCTCCAGATTCAATTTCAATAATTTCTATAACAACATTGGTTTCTAGTTTTGCTAAAAAATTTGGTAAGCAAAATTGATGGGTATTCTCATCAACTAAAATAAAGATTTTAGAAAAACTATTTGATTTAAGATGCTCATTTAATGAAGTGTAACAAGCACTATTAAAATGAATTATAGAATCATTTGCAGTAATCGATTTCATAAAAAATATCACTATTAATTTAAGCAGTGAAATTAAGGAGTTTTTATATAAAATGATAACTAAGTCTTAATTATATTTGTGGAAAATTTTATAAATAATGGAAAAAACTGGCTCTATTTTTGAAAATACCGAAATAGCGTTTGCACTTAAAAGCGACTCTGAATTAGAACGCGCATATTTTTTATTTAAAATGATTTCTATTGAGCCTTTGGTTAGAATAGGAACAGCTGCAACTAACTTTGCAATAAAAGCGCATTTACCTATTGAAGGGCTTATTCGTTCTACAGTTTTTGATCATTTCTGTGGTGGTGTCAATGAAGAAGATTGCTTACCTGTTATTGATAAAATGTATGAAAAAGGCGTAAGCTCTGTTTTAGATTACTCAGTAGAAGGGAAAGAAAATGAGGCTGAATTTGACGGAGCAATGCGAGTGATTCTTAAAATTATAGATTTTGCTAAAACCATTGATGCACTTCCTATTGCGGTATTTAAGCCTACAGGTTTTGGACGTTTTTATTTATATGAAAAGTTAGGAAAAGGAGAGCCTTTAACCGAAAAGGAACAAGAAGAATGGGATAGAGTAGTGAATAGGTTTGATATCGTTTGTAAAAAATCTAAAGAAAATGATATTGCTATATTAATTGACGCCGAAGAAAGTTGGATGCAAGATGCTGCGGATAAATTGATAACAAAAATGATGCGAAAGTATAATACAGAAAAACCTATTGTGTTCAATACTTTGCAAATGTATAGACATGATAGACTAGATTTTTTAAAACAGCAGCATCAATTAGCTAAGGCAGAAGGCTTTTACTTGGGGTATAAATTAGTACGTGGTGCTTATATGGAAAAAGAGAATGATCGTGCTGAAGAAAAAGGATATGTATCGCCTATTTGTGTGAATAAAAAAGCAACCGACATTAATTTTGATGAAGGTTTAAAATATGTTTTAGACAACTTAAATGAAATAGCTTTATTTGCTGGCACACATAATGAAGAAAGTTCGTATTTGTTAATGCAGTTAATGCAAGAAAGAGGCTTAGAAAACAACGATTCGCGTGTTTGGTTTGGACAGCTTTATGGAATGAGCGATCATATTAGTTACAATTTAGCATACAAAGGTTATAATGTAGCTAAGTACATGCCTTTTGGTCCTGTAAGGGATGTTATGCCATACTTAATTAGAAGGGCAGAAGAAAACACATCGGTTGCTGGACAAACAAGTAGAGAGCTTAATTTATTAGCCAAAGAGAAAAAACGCAGGAAACAAAAATAATTACACATACTTTCTAAGTATTGTTTTTATTTCTTGAGGAGAATAATAAGGCGTAATGTTCAATAACTCATCAAAATTTAGAGTTTTTGTTGATTTATCGCTATTACTTTTTATATGCATTATGTCTTTATGCTTTGTTGATACTAGTGTCTCATCATTAGAAATTATATCCTCGTGTAATTTTTCACCAGGGCGAACTTCGGTGATTTTAATATTTATATCTTCATTATAAAATGTAATTAAAGTTTTAGCTAGATCTATTATCTTTATGGGTTTACCCATATTAAAAGTGAAAATTGAGTTTTCAAAATTTTCAAAATTCGTAATTTCTAATATTAAGTTACACGCTTTATGCTTGCAAATAAAATAACGAGATATATTTTTATTAGTAACAGTTAATGGCTTACCTGCATTAATTTGATTTATAAATAAAGGAACAACCGATCCGTTAGAACCAAATATATTTCCAAAACGAGTGATGATAAATTTAGTTTTTTCTTCATTATTCAAATTCAATAAGTAGAGTTCTGCAATACGTTTTGTCATTCCCATGGCATTAATTGGGTTAACCGCTTTATCTGTAGATATAAAAATAAATTTTTTAACATCATGCAAAATTGATAGATCCGCTAGTAGCTTAGTGCCAATTATATTAAGTTTTAAAGCTTCATAAGGATTCGATTCCATTAATGGGACATGTTTGTAAGCTGCCGTATGAAAAATTAGAGTGGGTTTATAGGTTTTAAAAAGAAAGTCTAGAGATTCTTTTTCGGTTATATTTAGTAAAATAAATTCTACGTTATTAGTTTTATATTCTAATTCCTTTTGAAGTTCGTATAGCGGAGATTCAGCAATATCAACTAAAATCAGATTTTTATAATTGCAATGTAAAAGTTGTTTTGTAAGCTCACTGCCAATTGAACCTGCGGCACCAGTAATTAGTATAATTTCATTTAAAAAATCTAAATTAGGGTATCTTTTTTTCGAATTACCTTTTAAATGAAGTAAACCCGAATCATTAATTAATTGCTGGATATGATTTGAGGCAGATGTATTCATTAGTTATCAACTTCAGTAAAATGTAGGTTTTAATAGATAAATTACATTCGCAAAGTATGAATAATTACCTTTTGAAGCAAATAGCTACTAAAACTATCCTACTTTGTAATAACCTTTAGTACCGTCATAAAAATGAGTTTTAAATCAAAAAAGAAATTTCGTTTTTCAATATACATTTTATTGAATTTTAACTTGTCGGGAACAATAGTAGAGGTATAGAACTCTTCAGGATTTTCGGCGGCTTTTAAAAGCTCCACTTCGTTTCTGTATTTTAATGAAGCAAGTCCTGTAATACCAGGTCTAACACGAAAAATTTTCATATCATCTTCACTATAAAAATTCACATAATAGCGTAGCTCTGGTCTTGGACCAACAAAACTCATATCGCCTTTTAAGATATTTATAAGCTGAGGAAATTCATCAATTTTATAACGTCTTAAAAAATAGCCAATTTTAGTTATACGAGAATCATTATTACCTAAAGTTAATAAGCCTTTATTTTCAGACTTAACATGCATTGTTCTAAATTTAAAAATGTTAAAATTAATATTATTTTTACCAACACGATTTTGAATAAATAGAATAGGTCCTTTTGAGTCTAACTTAATTAAAACAGCAATTAAAATAAGAATAGGAGCGAGGAGTAATAATCCAATACATGAAAAAACTAAATCGAAAATCCGTTTTATCATTCTATTTTAAAGTTTGTAATGGTAGCAATACTGTCGCAATTTTCTACAGTTAGCGTAATTTCCTTTTTATTATAATCACCTTCTATTACATAAACACCGCAAGGTTTTTGGCGCGTATTACTTTCAGAAAAATTAATATCACCTTCTTTTAAAACATATCGCATTGCTATAGTATCGATTACTATATCATTACTATATTTTATAGTTTTTGAATTGATGTTTTTTAAGACTCTAGCATCTGGACCATAATCGCAAGACACTTTTTTGCCGTTTAGAAAGAAAGCTAAAATAATTAATCCTAATGAGAACCCTCCCAAATAATACCCAATACGCTGTATTAATTTCATATACTATAAATAACTTTTAACAAGGAATGTTGACTTAAAAAATTAGCAAGTTAATATCGCTATAATTTAAATCGAACCATTCACCAACAGGTTTGCTGGTTAAAATTCCGTGGTAAAAATACAACCCATTTTTTAAACCTCTATCAAATCTAAGAGAATTTTCAATACCGCCTTCTTCTGCTATTTTTAACAAATAAGGAGTAAAAATATTACTTATTGAAACTGAAGCAGTTCGTGAGTATTTAGCAGGTATGTTAGGTACACAATAATGTACTACATTATGTTTTATAAATGTTGGTTTTTTATGTGTAGTAACTTCACTAGTTTCAAAGCACCCCCCCATATCTATACTCACATCTATAATAACAGCGCCTTTTTTCATGTGTTGTACCATAGCTTCAGACACTACAATTGGTGATCTGTTTTTTCCGCGAACAGCACCAATGGCAACATCACAACGTTTTAAAGCTTTTGTTAAATTTTTTGGTTGTAATGTCGATGTAAAAAGTGGTCGACCAAGATTGGTTTGAATACTTCTTAATTTAGTAATAGAATTATCGAATATTTTTACATTGGCACCTAAGCCTATTGCACTTCTAGCTGCAAATTCGCCAACAGTACCTGCACCAAGAATAACTACTTCAACTGGAGGAACTCCACTAATATTACCAAACATTAACCCATTTCCATCCTTACTGTTTGACAATAATTCTGCTGCAATTAAAGTTGAAGCTGTACCAGCAATTTCGCTTAACGACCTAACTGCTGGATATGTACCATCTGCATCTCTAATAAATTCAAAAGCAAGTGCTGTAATACGTTTTGATGCCAAGGCTTCAAAATATTTTTTTTCTTGAGTTTTAAGCTGTAATGCAGATATTAATATGGCTTGTGGGTTTAATAGCTTTATTTGTTCTAAACTTGGTGGTTCTACTTTTAAAATCATTGGGCAGGAAAAAACTTTTGCAGTATCTTTTGTTATTTCTGCTCCAGCTTCACTGTAATCTTTATCACTAAAATTTGCGCCTTCACCTGCTCCAGATTCCAATAAAACTTTATGTCCGTTATAAACAAGAGCAGATACAGCATCTGGCGTTAAGCAAACTCTTTTTTCTTGATAAGCTGTTTCTTTTGGGATTCCAATAAAAAGTTCTCCTTTACGTTTGTTTATTTCAAGCATTTCTTCTTGTGGTAAAAGTTGCTGCTTTGTAAAAGGTGACAAAGATTTAGACATGTTTTGGTGTGTTAAAAAAAATCAAATTACGAATAAATTTCTGATTGTTTTATATTGTTAACGAAATTATTTTTAACACATACAAACGGCAAGTTTTAGATGAAATGCTGTTTTACACTGTTTTTTTCTAAGATAAATATTATAAGTTTGTGTTTTAGTTGAATTATGATTATAAAACCTATTCATTACCTATTATTTATTTTTTCTATATCGTGCTTCTCGCAAGAATTTAGAGTAACTGGATATGTAAAAGATGCTAATAATAATCCGATTGCTTATGCTAACGTGATAATAACTAAAAATGCTGAAGGGTTTAATGGAATTGCAAACGGAACATCTACAGACGAAAAAGGTTATTTTATAATTGAAAATTTACAAACAGGAAATTACACTTTTAAAGTAAGTTTTTTAGGTTACACTACTTACAATGTTACTATTGAATTAAATAAGCACACTAAGCTAGACACAATTGTTTTAGAGGAAAATTTAGAAGCACTAGATGGCGTTACTATAGTAGCAAAACGGCCAACAGTAAAAAGACTTGTTGATCGTTTAGTTTTTAATGTTGAAAATTCTACCTTATCAAATGGTAATGTTTTAGATGTTTTAAAGCATACTCCTGGAGTATTAGTTCATGACAACAATATTACAGTAAAAAACTCAACACCAATAATTTATATAAATGATAGAAGAATTCATTTATCTTCTAACGAAATTCAACAGCTTTTAGAAGGCACATCGTCTTCTAATGTAAAGTCTATTGAGGTTATTACAAACCCACCAGCAAAATACGAAGCTGAAGGAGGATCTATACTTAATATCGTGACTAGTAAAAATATTGTTTCGGGTTATAACGGCAGTGTTTTTGGTAATTATAAACAAGGCTCAGAATTCCCAAAGTATTCTTTTGGCACTAGTCATTTCTTTAAGACAAAAAAATTAAACACCTATGTAAATTATAGTATAAATCCTAGAAAGGATTATAGAAGCAATGTTGAATTTATCAATTTCATAGATAATAACCAAGTATTATCTAGATGGGAAAGTTTTTCTTCGAGAGCTCGTGATAATGCTAATCAAAATATCAATGCTAATATAAACTATGAATTGGATAAACATAATAGTTTGGGGTTTTCAACAAATATGTTGATTTCTCCAAGAAATAATACAAAAACAGACGAAATATCTGAAACCCATGTTTTTGGAGTTAATAAAATTTTAGATTCTATATTTAAAACTGATAATAAATTAAGAGATGAAACTTTTAATTTTGCATTTACCTTAGATTACATACATAAGTTTAAAAAGGAAGGAGAAAAACTATCTATTAGTACACATCATACTAATTATGATTTTTCTAGCTTTCAAAATGTAAATACTGATTATTTGTTTGCAGATGCATCTTTAATTAGAAATAATAGATTTCAAACATTTTCTAGCCAGTTTATTAAATTGTATACTGGACAAGTAGATTATGAATTACCTATTAATAATTCTGTACAATTTGATGCAGGGTTGAAGGTCTCTAATATTAATTCCGAAAGCATATTAAATCAGTTTAATTTTATAAACGATGTAAAAACTGAAGATTTAGAGAACTCTGACGCCTTTTTATATGATGAAACCAATTATGCTTTGTATTCAAGTTTTTCAAAAGATTGGAGCAAATGGAGTTTAAAAACTGGGTTACGAGTAGAATATACCGATATAAAAGGAAATTCTTTGTCTACTGATAAAATTAATAATGATCATTATGCAAAAATTTTTCCATCTATCTATTTGATTAATCGAATAAACGATAACAATGAAATTTATTTTAATTATAAAAGGAGAATAAATAGACCTCGATATAGTCAATTGAATCCTTTTAAATATTTTTTAAATGACAATGCTTACATTATTGGCAATCCAAATTTAAAGCCTCGGATAGACGATGTGCTTACTTTAGGTTATACTTTTAACAAAGATTTTTCTTTAGAATTATATTACCGTTTTGAGAAAAATCCAGCATTAGAAATGGTCTTTCAAGACAATATGAATAACATATTAAAATATATTAATACTAATATTGATAAGAGTGTATCATATGGGCTAGACTTTATGACGTATACAAATATTTCATCAAACTGGAGTTTATATGCTTTATCATCTATATACTATTTAGATGAGCAATTCTTTGCTTTGGAAAGTAATAGTGAGTTAAGAAGTAATGATAGATGGGCTATATATACTCAATTAATTAATTATTTCACTTTTTTAAAAGATAAAAGTTTAATAGCTGACATGTCCTTCATTTATACTTCTTTAGATGCTCAAGGCGCCTCAATTGTTAGTGAAAGATTTGGAGTAGATTTTAATATTAAAAAAACGATTTTAGATAGTAAAATTTCATTGAGTTTGGGAGTAACGGATATTTTTAATGGCCTGAACTACACAAAAAAAACTAAATATTTAAATCAAGATATATTTAGAAAAACTACACAAGAAAATAGGTTATTAACTTTTGGCTTTAACTATAAATTTGGAAATTCTAAATTACAAAATAACAGTAAAGAGATAGATTTAATAGAAAGAGACAGGCTGAAAAGTAATTAAAAATACTGTTTAATCCTATCCCAAAAGTTTTTTGGAGATATTTTAAATTCGTTTTCTAACTCTTCCAAACTTTTATTTGCTTCATTGATTTTGTTAAACATTTTTGCACGTAATAAATAAACTGATGGGATAATGATGGCCATAATAGGAATCATATAAAACAATTGAAACTCATCAACGTAATTTACATCATCATTAAATATAATGAATAGTTGATATAGGTACATGGTAATGGGTACTAATAAGGTGTGATACCACCAATGTCTACACGTAAAGAACCATATAAAGATTAAAAGCAAAGGTATTAATTTGCTAAAAACAAAATACATAGCATTGTTAGCGCTACCAAAATAACCGCTATTATAAGTAAATAAAAAAGTGTCCCAAACTTTTGTGTCTGGAACACTTTCGTGTAAATAATAAAGATAAGGCGAAATAGCTATAATAGTAGCTATTACACTTCCTAATAAAAGATTTTTCTTATCTTTTTGAAGGAAGTTTTGCGTCTCTTTCGATAAATGCTGTTTGTTGTTCATTTAGGTTATATTGTGTCGCAGCTTGTGCCAAAAACAACATACCTCCGAAAATTGCTATTGCAATTAAGTACTTTTTAGTTTTCATTTTATAAGGGATTTAAATTAATTAATTACCCAAATGTAACTAAAGAGTATTTTGAAGAAACTGCTTAAATGTTAAAATTATGTTAAAAACAGTGTTTTTTAAAATTTAGGCTACGGGTTTTCCGTAAAACTTCAAAATTTGGAGCATTTTATGTTATATTTTATGCAAACTTATTGCTTATATTAGGGTTACACTTATTTATTCAATTTTAAAATTCTATCATTTTCAGAGCTTAATTCTATATTAATTACATCAAAAGGCTCGAATAAAATAGATTCAATTTTTTCTGGCCATTCAATTAATTTCCAATGCTCAGAATCCAAATAGTCTTCAATTCCAAAATTATATACTTCTTCAATATGATTAATTCTATATAAATCAAAATGATAAATCAGAACATTTTCAGTTTCATATTCATTCACAATTGAAAACGTAGGACTACTTACTTCATCCATACTACCTAATTCTTTTACTATGGCTTTAATAAGTGTAGTTTTGCCAACCCCCATATTGCCATAGAATAATAAAGTTTTACTAGTTGCATGTTTAATTAATTGTTTTGCAACGTCTTCAACTTCACTTAATTCATAATTAATTTTCAATTTCAAAATAAAATTTAAGCAATATTAATAATAATATTTGATAAAACCTAAGAAAAAACGTATTTCATCGATGTTTTTTGCGTTACGTGGATTTATTTAGGATTTAAAACCACAAAAGGAATAATCATTTCTTCTAACGAAACACCACCATGTTGATACGTGTTTCTAAAATAACTTACGTAATGGTTGTAGTTATTCGGATAAGCAAAAAACAAATCACTTTTTGCAAAAATATATGAGCTACTCATCGTTATAGATGGTAAATGCACCTCTTTTGGGTTTTTAGCTACAAGTACATCTTTACTATCGTAAGTCAAGCTTCTACCAGTTTTATAACGAAGATTTAAACTTGTATCTCTATCGCCTACTACTTTCGATGGATTTTTCACATTAATAGTACCATGGTCAGTAGTTAACATTAACTTAAAGCCAAGTTGATGCGCAAGCTGAATCATTTCTAATAATGGTGAGTTTTTAAACCAGCTTAAAGCCAGAGACCTATATGCTTTATCGTTTGATGCTAGCTCTTTAACCACTTCCATTTCAGTTTTTGAATGCGATAGCATATCAACAAAATTATACACAACTACTGTTAAGTCATTGTTTTTTAAAGAGTTGAAATTTTCGACAAGTTTTTTTCCAGTTTTTAGATTTGTTATTTTATGATATTCATAATCTAAATTATTTAATCCTAATCGTTTCATTTGGCTTTGTAAAAACTCTGCTTCATAAAGGTTTTTCCCACCTTCATCTGTGTCGTTTTTCCAATACTGCGGAAATAGCTTTTCCATATCGCTTGGCATTAGCCCAGAAAAAATAGCATTTCTTGCATATTGCGTTGCTGTTGGTAGAATGCTGAAAAAAGCATCTTCTGTCTCTTTTTTATAATAGTTATTAATAATAGGTTCAAAAACCTTCCATTGGTCGTAACGTAAATTATCTATAACTACGAGCAGTGTTGGTTGCTCTTTACTTAGTTCTGGAGCAATTTTTTCTTTAAATAGGGTATGAGACATTATTGGTGCATCTGTATGAGGCTCAAACCAATTCGCATAATTTTTATCTATAAATTTTCCAAACTGTATATTGGCTTCGTTTTTTTGAGATTCTAAAATCTCAAACATACCTGCATCTTCTATGTCTTCTAACTGAATTTCCCAATAAATCAATTTTTGGTAAAGACTTACCCATTCTTCATAAGAATTCACCATAGATAAATCCATAGCTATTTTTCTAAATTCTTGTTGATAGTTAGAAGTTGTTTTTTCTGATACTAATCTAGAGTGATCTAAATTCTTTTTTAAGCTTAATAATATTTGGTTTGGGTTTACTGGCTTTATCAAATAATCTGCTATTTTATTACCAATAGCTTCTTCCATTATATATTCTTCTTCACTTTTAGTAATCATTACTACGGGAAGATTATCTTGCTTTTCTTTAATTTCATTTAAGGTTTCAAGGCCAGTTAATCCAGGCATATTTTCATCTAAAAAAACAATATCAAACTTTGTGTCGTCCAAAATATCAATAGCTTCAGTACCACTATTGCAGGTGGTAACTTTATAGTTTTTCTTTTCTAAAAATAAAATATGTGGCTTTAGTAAATCAATTTCATCATCAACCCAAAGTATATTTATCATATTTAATTATTATTAATGTGTTTCATTTTAAATGTCCATTATGGACCTCATTAGTTATATTTGTAAATATTTAATGCAAAAAATTTAAAGTTTGAACAAACTTAAAATATTAAACGACCCAATTTACGGTTTTATTACCATACCAAATTCACTAATTTTTGATTTAATACAGCATAAGTACTTTCAGCGTTTGCGCAGAATTACACAAATGGGTATGTCCTATTTAGTATATCCTGGTGCTCATCATACTCGATTTCACCACGCTATTGGTTGCGTACACTTAATGCAGCAAGCGGTTAATGTACTTCGTTTTAAAGGAGTTACAATTACGAATGAAGAAGAGGAAGCGCTTTATGCTGCTATTTTATTGCACGATATTGGGCATGGTCCTTTCTCGCATGCTATGGAACATAGTATTGTAAATAATGTATCTCACGAGCAAATTTCGTTGCTTTTTATGGAGCGTTTAAACGAAGAATTTAACTCAAATTTAACGCTAGCTATTAAAATTTTTAAAGGCGAATATCACAGGAGTTTTATGTGTCAGTTAATTTCTGGGCAATTAGATATGGATAGAGCCGATTATTTAAAACGTGATAGCTTTTACACTGGAGTTGCGGAAGGTAATATAAATAGCGAGCGTTTAATTACCATGCTAAATGTGGTTAATGATGAATTAGTTGTTGAAGAAAAAGGTATTTATAGTGTTGAAAAATTTATTATAGCCAGACGACTTATGTATTGGCAAGTGTATTTGCATAAAACTGGTTTGGTAGCAGAACAATTGCTTATTAGAGTTTTAAAACGAGCCAAAGAGTTAACAAATTTAGGATTGAATTTGAATGCTAGCAAGCCACTTCAGTACTTTTTATGTCATGAAATTTCTATAGAAAACTTTAATAAAGAAACATTAAACATATTCTCTGAGTTAGATGATTACGATATTATTTCGGCAATGAAAGCATGGCAAAATCATGATGATTTTGTATTGAGTAATTTATGTGAAATGATTATTAATAGAAATCTACTAAAAATCAAAATGAAAAATAAGCTAATTAAAAAAGATAAGCTTGAAAAGCATATTGAAAAACTAATTAAAACTTATAACATTTCTAAAAAAGAAGCTGAATATTTTGTGTTTACTGACAGTATTTCAAATCAAGCCTATCAAATAAAACATCAAAATATTAATATCCTGCATAAGTCTGGTAAAATTGAAGACATCGTTAAAGCATCAGACCAATTAAATCTTAAAGCTTTGTCAAAACCAGTTACTAAATATTATATGTGCTATCCTAAAGAAAAACTATAGAATGATATTTATATAAATATACATATAGCAATAAAAAGCAATAGAGTAGTTGTACATGAAAAACTTTAGTACATTTTTCCTATTTTTGCGGTAATCAAAAAACAACAAATATTAAAGTGTGAAATTTACAGCACAACAAATATCAGATATATTAGAAGGCGAAGTAGTTGGCAACCCAAATATTGAAGTATCAAAACTATCAAAGATAGAAGAAGGTACAGAGGGCTCTTTAACATTTCTTGCAAATCCAAAATACACACCATATATATATTCAACAAAGGCATCTATCGTCATTGTAAATAAGGTGTTTACTCCAGAAATAGATATTAAAGTAACACTTATAAGAGTGGAAGATGCCTATAAGTCTTTTTCTAAGTTATTGGAATATTACAATCAAATAAAAAATAATAAAACAGGTATAGAAAGTCCAGTTTTTGTATCTGACTCTTCAAGATATGGCGACGATGTATATATAGGGGCATTCTCGTATATTGGAGATAACGTGCATATTGGCAACAATGTAAAAATTCATCCTCATGCCTATATTGGTGATAATGTTGTTATAGATGATAACTCTGTAATATTTCCAGGAGCAAAAATTTATTCAGATTGTATTATTGGTAAGTATTGTGTTATTCATTCTGGAGCTATTATTGGTGCAGATGGTTTTGGTTTTGCGCCAAATAAAAAAGGAGAATACACTAAAGTACCACAAATAGGAAATGTAATTATTGAAGATTATGTAGACATTGGTGCTGCTACCACAATAGACAGAGCAACATTAGGCTCAACAATTATAAGAAAAGGTGTTAAATTAGATAACCATATTCAAATAGCACATAATGTTGAGATTGGTAAAAACACAGTAATTGCCGCTCAAACAGGAGTTGCAGGCTCTACTAAAATAGGAGAAAATTGCCAAATAGGAGGTCAAGTAGGTATAGTTGGACATATTAATATAGGTAATAATGTTAAAATACAAGCACAATCTGGTATTGGTAGAAATGTAAAGGATAATGAAGTGCTACAAGGTTCTCCAGCTTTACCTTATGGAGATTATAATAAATCTTATGTACACTTTAAAAACCTACCAAAAATTGTTAAAGATATTAATGATTTAGAAAAAAATAAATGGGAATAGTAAATACAGAAATAAAACAAAAAACCTTAAAGAACGAGGTGTCCTTAACAGGAGTTGGTTTACATACAGGTAAAAATGTAACCTTAACATTTAAACCAGCAACCGCTAATACTGGTTTAGCCTTTAAAAGAATTGATTTAGAAGGCGCGCCAATTATAGAGGCAGATGCAAATTATGTAACTAATACACAGCGTGGCACTTGTCTAGAAAAGAATGGTGTAACTATACAAACTTCAGAGCATGTACTAGCTGCTTTAATAGGTTTAGATGTTGATAATGCCATTATTGAATTAAACGAATCTGAACCTCCAATTATGGATGGGTCTTCAAAGTTTTTTGTAGAAGCTATAGAAAAAGCAGAAGTTGTAGAATTAGATGCCTTTAGAGATGAATTTGTTATTACAGATGTTATTTCTTATACAGATGAAGAATCTGGGAGTGAAATTTTAGTGATGCCTTCAAAAGAATACCAAATAACAACTATGGTAGATTTTGGCACTAAGGTTTTAGGAACACAAAATGCAACTTTAAATCAGATATCAGATTTTAAAAAGGACATTTCAGATTCACGAACATTTAGTTTTTTACATGAAATTGAAATGTTATTAGAACATGGTTTAATAAAAGGTGGTGATTTAAACAATGCTATAGTTTATGTAGATAAAGAATTATCTCCAGAAACTATGAAAAAATTAAGAATAGCATTCAAAAAAGATAATATAGCAGTTAAGCCCAATGGTATTTTAGACAATCTTACTTTACACCATCCTAATGAAGCTGCAAGACATAAATTACTAGATGTTTTAGGAGATTTAGCTCTTATTGGTACTAGAATAAGAGGAAAAGTAATAGCCAATAAACCGGGGCATTTTGTTAATACTCAGTTTGCAAAAAAGCTATCTAAAATTATTAAAAACGAACGTCGTAATAATGTACCAAATATAGATTTGAATCAATCACCTTTAATGGATATTACTCAAATCATGGCAATGCTTCCACACAGGCAACCATTTTTGCTTATAGATAAAGTTTTCGAACTCTCTGATAGCCATGTTATAGCCACTAAAAATGTGACTATGAACGAAGAGTTTTTTAAAGGTCATTTTCCTGGGGCTCCTGTAATGCCTGGGGTTTTAATAGTTGAAGCTATGGCGCAAACTGGAGGTGTTCTAGTTTTAAACACCGTACCAGATCCTGAAAATTATTTGACATTTTTTATGAAAATGGACAATGTTAAATTTAAACAAAAAGTTGTTCCAGGCGATACGCTAATATTCAAATGCTCATTAATAACACCTATACGTCGTGGTATTTGTCATATGCAGGGTTATGCTTATTCTAATGGTAAGCTATGTGCAGAAGCTGAACTAATGGCTCAAATATCAAAAGTTAAATAACTATGAACCGAGCAACCATCACATATTTGTTTTATTGAAAAGCCTTAAATTGCGAACACATTTTTACCATTAAAAATAAAATTTCAAAATGAATCAACCACTTGCTTACGTGCACCCAGGTGCTAAAATTGCTAAAAATGTTGTTATAGAGCCTTTTACCACTATACATAATAATGTAAAGATAGGAGAAGGAACATGGATTGGTAGTAATGTTACCATTATGGAAGGTGCTCGCATTGGTAAAAATTGCAATATTTTTCCAGGATCAGTAATATCTGCTGTACCACAAGATTTAAAATATAATGAAGAAGATACTACGGTTGAGATAGGAGATAATGTTACTATTCGAGAATGTGTTACCATAAATAGAGGTACAGCGGACAGAATGAAAACAGTTATTGGAAATAATTGTTTAATCATGGCGTATTGCCATATTGCTCACGATTGTATTGTCGGAAATAATTGTATTTTCTCAAATAATAGTACGCTTGCAGGTCATATAACTATAGGAGATTATGTTGTTTTAGCAGGTATGACGGCAGTTCATCAATTTGTATCTATAGGAAATCATGCTTTTGTAACTGGTGGTTCTCTAGTTAGAAAAGATGTGCCTCCTTATGTAAAAGCTGCAAGAGAACCATTATCGTATGTTGGTATTAATTCTGTTGGATTAAGACGACGCGGTTACTCAACAGAAAAAATTAGAGAAATTCAGAATATATTCCGAATACTTTATCAAAAAAATTATAATAATACCCAAGCCTCTGAGATTATTGAAGCAGAAATGGAAGCTACTCCAGAGCGCGACGAAATCCTTCAATTTATAAAAAACTCGCATCGCGGTATTATGAAAGGATATTTCAAATCAAATTAATTCGAGTTTAATAAAAGTAATAACAAAAATAGCTTTACAGCTAAAAAGACTTAACAACAAACAACAAAATGGCAAGTACATCAGATATTAGAAACGGATTATGTATTAAGTATAATAATGACATCTATAAAATAATTGAATTTTTACACGTAAAACCTGGAAAGGGACCAGCATTTGTACGTACTAAAATGAAAAGTGTAACAAATGGGAAAGTGCTAGATAATACGTTTTCAGCAGGGCATAAATTAGAAGATGTTCGTGTTGAAACCCATAAATTTCAATATCTATATAATGATGGGGAGTTTTACCATTTTATGAACGAAGCAGATTACACACAAATTAGATTATTAGAAGCTGCTTTAGATAATCCAGGTTTAATGAAAGAAGGTGAAGTAGTAACTGTTTTAATAAACACTGAAGATAACATGCCGCTATCTGTAGATTTACCAGCAAGTGTTATTTTAGAAGTAACAGCTACCGAACCCGGTGTTAAAGGAAATACTGCTACAAACGCCACTAAACCAGCTACAGTTGAAACAGGAGCAGAGGTTAATGTGCCTTTATTTATAAATGAAGGTGATAAAATAAAAATTGAAACTGATAAAGGGACTTATAAAGAACGTGTGAAGGAATAATGAAATTCTCTAAAGCACATACACTTAAAAATATTGCTGAATTAATTAATTCTGAATTTATTGGAGCTGATGATTTTCCTGTTTTGGGTATGAATGAAATTCATGTGGTAGAATCTGGAGACATTGTTTTTGTCGATCACCCTAAATATTATGATAAAGCTTTAGAATCAAAAGCTACTATTGTATTAATCAATAAAAAAGTTGATTGTCCCGAAGGAAAAGCATTGCTTATTAGCGATGACCCGTTTAGAGATTTTAATAAACTAACCAATTATTTTAATCCGTTTCAATCTTCAAATAGTCAAATATCAACTACTGCAAAAATCGGAAAAAATACTATAATTCAGCCGAATTGTTTCATAGGGAATCACGTCGAAATTGGCGACGATTGTATCATTCATTCCAATGTTAGTATCTATGACAATGCCATTATTGGCAATCATGTCGAAATTCATTCAGGCTCAGTTTTAGGAGCCAGTGCATTCTATTATAAAAATAGACCTTCAGGATTTGATCAATTAAAATCCGGAGGACGTGTAGTTATTGAAAACAACGTAGATATTGGTGCTGCTTGTACTATTGATAGAGGTGTAACTGCAGATACAACTATTAAGGAAGGCACAAAAATAGATAATCAAGTTCAAATTGGTCACGATACCGTTATTGGTAAAAAATGTTTAATAGCATCACAAGTTGGTATTGCAGGTTGTGTTGTTATTGAAGATGAAGTAACTATTTGGGGGCAAGTAGGTATTACTAGCGGCATTACCATTGGAGCAAAAGCAGTAATTTCAGCAAAAGCAGGAGTAAGCAAATCATTAGAAGGAGGTAAAAGTTATTTTGGAATTCCAGCAGATGACTTCCGTACAAAATATAAAGAAATAGCTTCTATTAGAAAGATTCCAGAGTTATTAGAAAAATTAAAACAGCTGGATAAATAAAAAACCATTTTTACTTTAAAGTTTTAATACAAAAAATTACTTTTGCCTAGTAATATAAACAAATACAAATAATCTCTTATGAGTGTTTTAGTAAATAAAGATTCAAAAATAATTGTTCAAGGATTTACCGGTAGTGAAGGTACATTTCACGCTAGTCAAATGATAGAATACGGAACCAATGTTGTTGGTGGTGTAACTCCAGGTAAAGGTGGGCAGACACATTTAGAAAGACCTGTTTTTAATACTGTGCAAGAAGCAGTAGAAAAAGCTGGAGCAGACACAACCATTATTTTTGTTCCGCCAGCATTTGCTGCCGATGCTATTATGGAAGCTGCAGATGCAGGGATTAAAGTGATTATTACAATTACAGAAGGTATTCCTGTTGCAGATATGATTACGGCTTCAAATTATATAAAAAATAAAGACTGTAGATTAATTGGCCCAAATTGCCCCGGTGTTATTACTCCAGGTGAAGCTAAAGTTGGAATTATGCCAGGGTTTGTATTTAAAAAAGGAAAAGTTGGTATTGTTTCAAAGTCGGGAACATTAACTTACGAAGCCGCAGATCAAGTTGTGAAGCAAGGCTTAGGAATTACTACAGCTATAGGTATTGGAGGTGATCCAATTATAGGAACAACAACTAAAGAAGCTGTTGAATTACTAATCAACGATCCAGAAACTGAAGCAGTTGTTATGATTGGTGAAATTGGCGGACAATTAGAAGCTGATGCAGCAAACTGGTATAAAGCTAGTGGAAGCAAAAAACCAATTGTAGGTTTTATTGCTGGAGAAACTGCTCCTGCAGGACGAACTATGGGGCATGCAGGTGCTATTGTTGGTGGTAGCGATGATACAGCGCAAGCTAAAAAGAAAATTATGAGAGCTTGTGGTATACATGTTGTTAATTCTCCAGCCGAAATAGGAAAGAAAATAGCCGAAGTTTTAGACTAACTAATAATAAATCATTAAGCTTTTAGTTTGGATGCTAATTAATTAGATTAATTAAGTATTTAATATTAAGAAAGCGAGAACTCTAAGTTAAGAGTTCTCGCTTTTTATTTTACCTAAATTTCTATATACACAAAAATGTACGAATTAATTTTGTATTTTGTAATACTTTTTATATATTCGTATTTCTTCCTATTAACAATTATAACGTTTAAGATTTTCTGTATAAAAATACAGGTGTTTTGTTTATTCAAAATAAAACGGCCTCTTGGTACTCTAATTCTTAAATTAAAAATTTTTGAAAGCATTTTTTTAAATAAAATAATTGTTCAACTAAATCCATTTAAAGTAAAATGAGTTATAATAATTTTAACACTAATCCTAGTAAAAAATACATAGGACCAGAGTTTGAAGAATATTGTATAGCTGAGGCTAGTTATCTTCCAGCTAGTAGAGATAGAACATCGTGCATTAAATGTCCTCTAAGCAGTCTTTGTATACCTGGATTTGAAGAACAAGTTAAAAGAATTCAATGTGGAGAAAACCCTAGCTTAACCGAAGGGTGTAATTTCGTGCCAGAAAGATTAACCTCTGAAAACCTCTTTAATGGTTTAACTGATGAGCAAATAAATTTCGTTAAAAAGCATATTTCTAACATTTAAAACCAAATATTATGGAAAATGATGTATCAAAAACGCAACTAGTTATTAAAAAATTATTAGCTAAAAAATCAGATTTAGTAAGTAAGCAACAATTAGAAGCAAAAAAACAATTGTCAAAAAAAGCAGATTTAGTTAATTAGTAACTATTAGCTTTAAAATTGCACATAGGCCTTTTATTTAGAAGCCTAACTCTCTCTCTCATATTATATACCGGGATTACAATATATTTAAGAACAACCTTTTGATTTTAATATTGGATTATTAATAGCTAATCTAATATTAAAAATAAGGGTATTGATAGTAAGTTATGGAATAATCCCAAAATCCTTAAGCATTAGGGCGCAATAACTCAAAAGCGGAAAGATGAGTAATCATTAAATTAATTAACTATGTCAAACAATAAAGAAGAACTTGTTGTAAAGGTTAAACCTGGAACAAAAGTTCGTATTGTAGAATCAGTAAAAGATGAAGATTTAAAACAACGAGATTTTCATGTTACAGTACCACAATCCTTAAAAATTTCTGTTAGCAGAGTTCAAGGAAAAGGATTTGAAGGAAGTCCATCTACAATTACTATGTGTGGATAATTTAACCTTTTTTAAAGAGCTTAAAATCCTAATTTTAAAGTTCAATTATAGCTATTTTAAGCTCTTTTTTAATCATTATTAATACTATACAAATGAATAATATAGACTATCCTAGGCTAAGACATTTTACAATGCTTAGTAACGATGATAAAGAATCATTGCGCATAATAGTTGGAAAAGAGCATTTTGATCTAAAAGAATTAGCAGGAGATCGAGCTACGTTTTTAAATATGAAAAGATATTTTGATGGAAGACATTCAATACAAGAAATAAGTTCTGAAACAAATATTTTAAAAGAGGACATAGAGTCTATTGTAGAATCGTTTAGCGATATGGGTATTATTAGAGAGGATAAATCTGAAAGTAAATCAGTTATTCTTAAAGAAGAATTCACTTCAAAAGTATATGACACATGTTTGATGTGGCAAAGACAAATAGGATATCATAAACTTTTCAATCTTCTTAAATCCAAATCTCTTAGAAAAGAAGTGCTTATAGGGTTGCTATTAGAGACCTATCACTATGTAAAATCAGCACCAATACATACAGGAAATGCATTAATACATTGTAAAAATGATCAATGGAAAACCATTTTACTAAACTACTTAGTTGATGAATATAATCATGCCGATTTTTATTTAGATGCCTTAGTAGAATTAGGTGTTTCAAGAGATAAAGTAATTAATGCACACCCGTTAATAGGAACATCCTCTCTTATTAACATGTTAAATGATATAGGAGCCAAAAGTACTTTAGGGTATTTAGCATGTACTAATTTATTTGAAGCTAATAAATTTGATTATGAAAATTCAAAGAAAGTAATGCATAATATTTTTGAGTTGTATGAATTGCCTATTGAAGCAATAAAAGGGCCACTTACACATTTAGAAATGGACATTGAAATGGATCATAACAGTCTTCTTAACGAAGCTTTAGAAGGGATTACACATATGGATAAAGAAGAAGTTAATTACGCCGTTAATTGTGTACATGATCTTAAACATGCTTTTGATCAATTTCATGATCAAATAATAGAATACTATTCTGATATTTCAAACTATATACCTAGATTAAAAGTAGATTACTTTTCGTTGTAACTATTTATTATACTATATGTTATATAAATAAAGTAGGTTAGTACAATACTTATCTCAAATATAATTTTTTAAAAAACATCATAGCATGAATAATTTAAATAATGAAGCAATACAATTAAGAGCGTCGTATGATTATATTGTTATTGGTTCAGGATCGGCAGGAAGTATAGTTGCTAGTAAGTTATCTGCAAATCCAAACATCACAGTGTTATTATTAGAGGCAGGTAAAAGTGCTGCATCGGTAGCAGATGTTTGGAATCCAAGACAAATTAATTGTTTGTATAATGATGCTTCAATTGATTGGGGTTATAAAACCGTACCTCAGGTTAATATGAATAATAGAGTTTTAGATTATTCAAGAGCAAAAATGACTGGAGGCTGTACGTCACATAATGATATGGTTTATACTAGAGGAGCACCAGCAGATTTTAACCTATGGGAAAGTGAGCATGGATGTGTAGGATGGAATTATAATAATATTGTACACAATTTTGAAAATATAGAAGCCGCATTGCAACCCACTCAAACAATTGAAAATGAGTTTGCAGTATCTTTCATTCAGGCTTGTGAAAATATGGGAATCCCATATAATTCTAATTATAATTCTGGGGAAAATATGTTTGGAGTAAGTCCACTTCAAGCCACCATAAATAATAAAAACATTAGGGAAACATCATTTCAAACATATATCACACCTAATCTAGAAAGACCGAATCTTGATGTGTTAATTTATTGCAATGTTCAAGAACTTATTTTCAATACTTATAATAAGGCTACAGGAGTTAATTTTGTTTACAACAATACAATTTCATATTCAGTTAATATAAATAAAGAAGTTATATTATCGGCAGGAGCAATCAATACACCTGCAATTCTAATGCGTTCAGGAATTGGGGATGCTTCTAAGTTAAAAGAACTTGGTTTGCAAGCTATAATTTCTGATTTACCTGGTGTGGGACAAAATTTACAAGACGCCATTATATTTAAAGGAAGTTGGTCTACCAAACAACCAATCTATAACCAGCCAACCAATGAAGGTTACGTTATGGCTTGGTCAAATATGACTCAATATCAACAACCAACTACTTGTATAGAAATGATGAGAGGTACTTATGTTTGTGGAGAATCAGAACCAGAATTAGAAAGTCATTATTCAATTACAGGAGGAGCTATGCGCTTGAAAAGTATTGGCTCAGTCATACTTAACTCATTAAGCTATATAGATGCTCCAATTATTGATCTTAATTTTTATTCAAACCCAAATGATATGCAACAAGCAATTGATGCTTTTAATTTAATGAGGGCTCTAGGTAATTCCGCAGCATTAGCTCCTTGGAGAAATCAAGAGTTAGTCCCTGGGCCTAATGTTGTTACCAGTGAGCAAATAGAAAATTGGATATTACAAAACAGTTATTCATATAGTCATGCATCATGTACATGTAAAATGGGAACAGATTCTGATGCTGTAGTCGATCCAGATTTAAGAGTAAAAGGCGTATCTGGATTGAGAATTGCAGATATTTCGATAATGCCTTTTATAACTTCTGGACATACTCAGGGACCAGCTTTTATGATAGGAGATAAAGCTGCTGAACTTATTATAAGCAATAATTAAATCGCTTTTTATTATTTATATGAAGTGTCTGTTATTAACTCAAATTAGCATTTTACTATTGATCTTTTCATGTAAGCAGTCTCAAAAAAGAACGTTTCAAGAAAAGATTAATACAAACCAATTAAGCTTATGGAATGACACACCACAGAGAGATCGTATAAATGACTTTTTGTTAGCTGTAATAGATAGTTCTAAATCAACATATGTTCCTATAAAAGATAGAATAGCTGTTTTTGATTTTGACGGAACAGTGGGATGTGAAAAACCAATGTACATGGAAGTAATTGTGGCTATGGAGCAATTATGTAAACTAGCATCTAAAGATAGTTCTTTGCTAAAAAAAGCACTTTATAAGGCAGCTTGTGATAAGGACTTTAAATATATAAACGCACATGTTTATGAAGCTATTCTTCAAGCATTTCTTTGTTATAATCAGGAGACCTACCTAGATTCTGTTTCTAGCACTACTGCTAATAGTTTGCATTCACGATTTAACGTACCTTATAGTAAAATGTATTATGCTCCAATGTTAGAACTTATTAATTATCTTAAGAAAAATAACTTTGATGTTTATATCGTTTCAGGTTCTGAAGAAGGATTCCTCAGAGCATATGGAGAAGATTATCTGTACATAGAAAGGAAAAAAACCATTGGTTCTACAGTTTCATTAAGTTATAAACTTGAACCTAATAATATTTCAAAATTTATTAGAGAAAAACAATACTTAAGCCCAAAGGCAGATGGTTCAGGAAAAGCTGAGCTTATTCGAAATAGAATAGGAAAACAACCAATTTTTGCTTTTGGTAATACAATGGGAGATTATGAAATGCTCACGTATTCAGGGTCAAGTCCATATACCAATCTTGAGTTGATTCTTATTCATGATGATAGTTTAGAATATGTTTATCATGATTATGAATTAGAAGAGAAGGCTAAGTCAAATAATTGGGTAAGTATAAATATGAAAGATAATTTCAAAATTATTTTTCCTTTTAAAAAATATTAAGCCATAAACTTTGTTTTATGTAGAATGTGACTAACTCATTTGCTGTTAAAAACCTCACAAGATTTTGTGAGGTTTTTTTATTTGATACAACTTGTAATTACTATATTTGAATTCGCAAGAGTTCTTAGATGCCAGCATCTGAGGTTCAATTTAAACTGTCATTCCTGCGAAAGCAGGAAATCAACTATTTTATATAAATCGAATGAAATTATTAGAAGGAAAAACAGCCATTGTAACAGGAGCAAGCCGAGGTATTGGAAAAGGTATTGCTAAAGTATTTGCAGAACACGGAGCAAATGTAGCATTTACATATAGTTCTTCTGTTGAAGCTGCAAACGAGCTTGAAAACGAATTAAACGCTTTAGGTATTAAAGCTAAAGGATATCAAAGTAATGCAGCAAATTTTGATGACGCTCAAAAATTAGCAGAAGAAGTTGCAGCCGAATTCGGAAGCATTGATATTTTAGTAAACAACGCTGGCATCACTAAAGATAATTTGCTAATGCGTATTACTGAAGAAGATTTTGATAAGGTTATTGAAGTTAACTTGAAGTCTGTTTTTAATATGACCAAAGCAGTACAGCGCACCATGTTAAAACAACGTAAAGGCTCAATAATTAATATGAGCTCTGTGGTTGGTGTAAAAGGAAATGCTGGTCAAACAAATTATGCAGCTTCCAAAGCAGGAATTATTGGGTTTTCAAAATCTGTAGCTTTAGAATTAGGCTCAAGAAATATAAGAAGTAACGTAGTTGCGCCAGGTTTTATTGAAACCGAAATGACTGCAAAACTTGATGAAGATGTTGTAAAAGGATGGCGTGCAGCAATTCCTTTAAAACGCGGTGGAACTCCAGATGATATTGCTAACGTTTGTGTGTTTTTAGCAAGCGATATGAGTGCTTATGTTACTGGGCAAACACTAAATGTTGATGGCGGAATGCTAACTTAATTTACTACTGAAATGCCACCTTGAGCACAGTCGAAAGGTCTTTTTATGCAAACAGAAACTATATTATACATTATTGTTGCTGGAATTATAGCGCTTTCATTAGCGCTTTTTCAGTATATAAAAGGTAAGCAAAATGTTTCCAAGCTTAACATATTGTTTTCGTTTTTACGGTTTCTTACGTTTTTTTCAGTTTTTCTATTACTCATCAATCCAAAATTTAACCATATAACATTAACTACAGAAAAACCTAATCTTGTTGTTGCTATTGATAATTCTAGTTCGATAAAACATTTAAAACAAGATAAAAATGCTTTAAGTATTATCGACAAACTATCACAAAATAATGAATTAAATAATAAATTTAATATATCAAAATACACTTTTGGCGAGCAATTAAAACCGTTTGATTCTATTCAATTTTCTGAAAAACAGACTAATATCTCTGATGCATTTAGTCAGTTATCACAAGTCTATAAAAACACGAATATAGCTACTATTTTAATTTCTGATGGCAATCAAACTTTTGGAAATGATTACGAGTTTATAGCTTCAAAATACAAAACTCCTATTTATCCTATTATTTTGGGTGATACAGTAACGCACACCGATTTAAAAATTCAACAACTGAATGTTAATAGATATTCCTATTTAAAAAATCGTTTTCCTATTGAAGTGATAATGACTTATAGCGGAAACAGCGATGTTAATTCTCGTTTTGTAGTTACTCGTGGCAATACAACGGTTTATTCTAAAGCTGTTGATTTTACAAAAAATAATAATTCCAAAACGATTAACTTTACTTTGCCAGCAAATAGCGTTGGTATTAGTAGTTTAAAAGCAACAATAATTCCTATTAAAAACGAGAAGAATATTATTAATAATACTAAAAATTTTGCAATTGAAGTCATTGATCAAAAAACAAAAATTGCTATTGTCAGTGATTTTTTGCATCCAGATTTAGGTACACTTAAAAAAAGTATTGAAAGTAACGAACAACGTTCTGTTGTGTTTTTAAATTCAAATGAAATAATAAATCAAATAGATGACTTTCAGTTAATTATAATAAATCAACCAAATAATAAGTTTAAAGAATTATTTAAGGTTATTAATAGAGAAAACAAAAATCGATTTATAATTATTGGTACAAAAACTGACTTAAGTTTTGTGAATAACGTAAGTGAGAATTTTACTCACGAAATAACAAATCAAACGGAGGATTATCAAGCCGAATTAAACCTAAACTATTCACCTTTTATTATAGATGATATAGATTTTGAATCGTTTCCTCCTCTAAAATCAAATTTTGGAGCTGTTAATCTTTCAATTCCTTTTGAAACTATTCTTAATAAAAAATTAGGAAACGTATCAACAAATCAACCGCTACTAACCTCTTTTGAAACTAACAATAGGAGAGAGTCCATTTTATTTGGAGAAAACATATGGCAATGGCGAGCTCAAAGTTTTATAAATACAAAATCATTTCATGCATTTGATGATTTTATAGGGAAACTGGTTCAATATTTAGCTTCAAGCAAACGTCGAAATAGATTAAATGTAGAATATGAATCGTTTTATGATGGCAGCACTAATGTGATAATTAAAGCACAATTTTTCGATAAAAATTATGTATTTGATACACGAGAAACACTTAATATAATTGTAATAGACAAAACTTCAAAAGAAGAAAAAACATTTCCTCTTATTTTAAAAAACAATAATTATCAAGTCGATTTAAGTAGCTTATCGCCTTCAGAATACAACTTTACTGTTAAAGCTTCAAACGAAAATATTTCAAAATCTGGCACTTTTCAAATTTTAGAATATAATGTTGAACAGCAATTTTTAAATGCTAATGTAGTAAAGTTAAAACAGTTGGCTAAAAATAGTAGAGGAACAAGCTATTTTGCTAATGATTCAGATAGTTTAATTAACGATTTAATAAGCAATAATCGTTACGCAACTATCCAAAAAAGCAATAAAAATACCATACCTTTGATTGATTGGAAATACTTGCTCATAATTATAGCAATAAGTCTAGGAAGCGAGTGGTTTTTAAGAAAATATAACGGATTAATTTAAAAAAAATAGAAATGGAAAAATTACCAAAAATTGCATTACCCTTTATAATTGTAGCGATAGTAGTCGTAATATTATTATCAAAATCCCTAGTAACTATTGGACCTGGAGAAGGAGGTGTTTTATTTGAACCTTTAGGAGATGGTATTAACACAGAAAAAACTTATGGGGAAGGATTTCATATTGTAGCACCTTGGAACCGTATGATTGTTCAAAAAGTGCGTCAACAATCTATTTCAGATAACATGAATGTGCTTTCTGTAAATGGTTTAGATATTACAGTAAGCGGAACTATTTGGTTTGAACCAGAGTTTAAAAACTTGGGTAGATTAATTCAAACAAAAGGAGAAGACTATATACGTGAGTTATTGAGTCCAGCAATAAATGCAGCCGCTAAAAGTGTAGTAGGTCGTTATACACCAGAGCAATTGTACTCTAGTAAAAGAGATATTATTGAGCTAGAGATTTTAGAACAAGTTAGAGTAGAGTTGGAAGGGCAATTTGTAAATGTTAAACGTGTACTTGTTGAAAATGTTAAGCTTCCTACAACAATAAAAGATGCAATTGAACGTAAATTGAGACAAGAACAGGAATCTTTGGAATATGAATTCAGACTTGAAAGCGCAAGAAAAGAAGCTGAAAAAGTAATTATTGAAGCTAAAGGAAAAGCAGAATCAAATAGACTTTTAAGCGCCTCATTAACAGATAAAATTTTACAAGACAAAGGTATTGACGCTACTATGAAATTAGCAGAATCACCAAATAGCAAAGTTATTGTTATTGGTTCTGGAGATAGTGGCTTACCTATAATTTTAGGAAACCAATAAGGCAATTAATCAAACAATTTAAAATACGTCATTGTATTTTGAATATTAAATAATGATTTATGTTTATAATTACAAAATATTTAATAATTACAAAATTTGTTTTGAATATTTGGAATTATAAAACTTTATTACAGATATTTGCATAAGTAAAACAAAGACATGGCTTTTATTCAATTACATCATCATTTTCATATTTGCTCTCAAGCGAACTGAAAATGTATTGAATAAAATCAAAATATTTTTAAACCCGTTTGAGACAATCAAGCGGGTTTTTAATTTTAATTAAGCTTGGTTGTTTCAAACTCATAAAAACAAATAAATGAGCAAATTAAGAATTGCAGTACAGAAATCGGGTCGTTTAAACGAAGACTCGATGAGATTATTAAAAGATATAGGAATTTATATTGATAACGGAAAAGATCAATTAAAAGCATCTGCAAAAGGTTTTCCTGTAGAAGTATTTTATTTAAGAAATGGTGATATACCTCAATATCTTAAAGATGGCGTTGTAGATGTTGCTATTATTGGCGAAAATGTTCTAATTGAAAAAGGTAACGATATAAAAGTTGCTGAGAAATTAGGGTTTTCTACTTGTAGAGTTTGTATAGCTGTACCAAAATCTTCAAATTATAATAGTATTAAAGATTTAGAAGGCAAACGCATTGCAACATCATACCCAAATACAGTACAAATGTATTTGGATAAAAGTGGTGTAAATGCAAATCTTCACATTATTAACGGATCTGTTGAAATTGCTCCAAATATTGGGCTAGCAGATGCTATTGTTGACATAGTTTCAAGCGGAAGCACCCTTTTTAAAAATAATTTAAAAGAAGTTGAAGTCATTTTAAAATCGGAAGCTGTACTTGCTGTTTCACCGATTTTAAGTGAAGGAAAACAAGCAATTTTAGATAAAATTCAATTTAGAATTCAATCGGTATTAAAAGGCAGACAATCAAAGTATATTTTATTAAATGCTCCGAACCATAAATTAGAAAAAATTATTGATGTTTTACCAGGAATGAAAAGTCCAACGGTTGTACCATTGGCTGAGGAGGGGTGGAGTTCGGTACATTCGGTTATAAGCAAAAATGAATTTTGGGATGTTATTGAGGAACTGAAATCAAACGGAGCACAAGGTATTTTGGTTTGTCCAATTGAAAAAATGGTGCTTTAATCCTAAATTTGTTATTCTTGTGTGTCAGACTGAGCTTGTCGAAGTAAAGGCAGGAATCCCATGATTTTAACTCAAAGTTAAATAAAAATGAAAATCATTAACAACCCTAATAAAAGTGAATGGTCAGAAATTTTAAAACGACCAACTCAAACCGTAAATGATATTGAAGCTACTGTTAATCAAATTTTTGATGATATAAACCAAAATGGCGATAAAGCCATTAAAAAGTATACGCAAAAATTTGATAGTGTAAATTTAGAATCAAATATTGTTAGTGTTGAGGAGATTGATGAGGCTATAAAAAAAGTGCCAGCAAATCTTCAAAACGCAATAAAAAAAGCAAAACAAAATATTGAGGTATTTCATGCTGCTCAAAAAACATCAAAAATAGAAGTTGAAACCACAAATGGTGTTTTATGTTGGCAAGAAAAACGACCTATTGAAAAAGTAGGTGTATATATACCTGGAGGAACAGCTCCTTTGTTCTCAACAGTTTTAATGTTATGTGTTCCAGCACAAATAGCCGGTTGCAAAGAAATTATTTTATGTTCACCGCCTAATAAAAAAGGAGAGTTAGCTCAAGAAATACTATATGCTGCAAAACTTTGTGGTGTAACGCAAATTTTTAAAATTGGAGGAATTCAAGCTATTGCTGGATTAACATTTGGAACCGAAACCATACCACAAGTATATAAAATTTTTGGACCAGGAAATCAATTTGTAACGGTTGCAAAACAGCTAGCAACAAAGCATGGTGTAGCAATCGATATGCCGGCTGGACCAAGCGAATTGTTGGTAGTTGCAGACGAAACTGCAAATGCATCGTATATTGCATCAGATTTATTGAGTCAAGCTGAACATGGAATAGATAGTCAAGTGATTTTGGTTTCAACTTCTAAGGAATTAATTAATTTGGTTTCAGAAGAAATTGAAAAACAATTAAACATGCTTCCGCGTAAGGCTATTGCTGAAAAAGCGATTGAGAATTCTAAATTAATTTATGTTGAAAATAACGATTTAGCACTTCAGTTAATTAATGAATATGGTCCAGAACATTTTATTATCTGCGCTAAAAACGAAGATTTTTATGTAAATCATATTATGAATGCAGGCTCTGTTTTTATTGGTAATTATACACCAGAAAGTGCTGGTGATTATGCTTCTGGAACAAATCATACACTTCCAACAACTGGGTTTAGTAAAGCCTATTCCGGTGTGAATTTAGATAGCTTTCTAAAAAGTATGACGTTTCAAAAAATATCAAAAGAAGGTTTGCTTAACATTGGAGAGACTATAGAGTTAATGGCAGAAGCCGAAGGTTTACAAGCACATAAAAATGCAGTTTCAATTAGATTAAAAGATTTGAAAAAATGAATATTCAAAACTTAATAAGACCAACAATAAAGGCACTAAAACCATATTCATCGGCGAGAGATGAATTTCAAGGAAATAGTAGCGAAATGGTGTTTTTAGATGCGAACGAGAATCCGTTTGAAAATGGCGTAAATCGGTATCCTGATCCGCAACAAAGAGAATTGAAATCTATTTTATCAGAAATTAAAGGTGTCCCTGCTCAAAATATACTTTTAGGAAATGGAAGCGACGAAGTTTTAGATCTTATTTTTAGAGCATTTTGCGAGCCCAATCAGGATAACATCATCACACTACCTCCAACTTATGGCATGTATAGTGTATTGGCTAATATTAATGCGATACAAATTAAAGAGGTTCAATTAGATGACAGCTTTCAACCAAAAGTTGATGTGATTTTAAATATTCAAGATAAAAATACAAAATTGCTTTTTATTTGCTCGCCTAATAATCCCACAGGAAATAGTTTTAATGCAGATAAAATTGAAAAGATTATCTCTAGGTTTAATGGAATTGTAATTATTGATGAAGCTTATATCGATTTTTCAAAAGAAGAAAGTTGGACGGGTAAACTGAATGAGTTTCCTAATTTAATAGTAACGCAAACCTTATCAAAAGCTTATGGAATGGCAGGAATACGATTAGGTGTTTGCTATGCTTCAGCAGAAATAATTTCAATATTAAATAGTATTAAACCACCTTATAATGTTAATGAGTTAACACAACAAAAAGCTATTGAGCAATTATCAGTAAAAAATTTAGCCAAAAATCAAATTGAAAATATTCTTAATGAAAGAGAAATGTTAGTTTCAGAATTGAAAACTATCAATTTTGTTTCAAAAATTTATCCTTCAGATGCTAATTTTGTTCTGGTAAAAGTTGATGACGCTACAAAGCGATACAATCAACTTATAGAAAAAGGTATTGTAATTAGAAACAGAACGAGCCAAAAAGGTTGCGAAAATTGTTTAAGATTCACAGTGGGAATAAAAAGTGAGAACGAAAAATTAATAAGCACTTTAAAATCATTTAAATGAAAAAAGTATTATTTATAGATAGAGATGGTACATTAATAAAAGAGCCCGCAGACGAGCAGGTAGACGCTTTTGAAAAACTAATATTCTACCCCAAAGTGTTTCAATATTTAGGACGAATCTGCAAAGAATTAGATTACGAAATCATTATGGTTACCAATCAAGATGGCTTAGGTACGCCAGATAATCCTTCAGAGAAATTTTGGCCAATTCACAATTTTGTAATCGAAACATTTAAAGGTGAAGGTATAGAATTTAAAGAGGTTTACATTGATGAAACCTATGCTAAAGATAATGCACCAACCCGCAAACCAAATACAGGACTGCTTACCAAGTTTTTTTCTGATGCATACGATTTAGAAAATTCATTTGTTATTGGTGACAGATTAACCGATGTAGAATTAGCAAAAAACTTAGGTGCGAAAGGCATTTTTATAAACGATGAAACCAATTTGGGGACTAATGAAATTACTGTTAAACGTGAAGAGTTAGATAGTTATATTGCCTTAGAAAGTAACGATTGGGAAAAGATTTATACGTTTCTAAAAGCTAATGAGCGTTCTGGTAGTATTATAAGAAATACAAACGAAACTAAAATAGCCATTCAACTAAATCTTGATGGCACTGGGAAAAGTAAAATTAATACAGGGCTTGCCTTTTTCGATCATATGTTAGACCAAATTGCTCGTCACGGACAATTAGATTTAAACATAAAAGTTGATGGCGATTTAGAAGTCGATGAGCACCACACTATTGAAGATACAGCAATTGCATTGGGAGAATTGTTCAATAAAACACTAGGTAATAAACTAGGCATTGAGCGCTATGGATTTTGTTTGCCAATGGACGATTGTTATGCACAAGCAGCTATAGATTTTGGAGGAAGAAACTGGCTGGTTTGGGAAGCCAATTTTAAACGCGAAATGATTGGAAAAATGCCAACCGAAATGTTTTATCATTTCTTCAAATCGTTTACCGATGGTGCAAAATGTAATTTGAATATAAAAGCAGAAGGCACAAACGAACACCATAAAATTGAAGCTATTTTTAAGGTCTTTGCTAAAGCAATAAAAATGGCTGTAAAGCGCGATATAGAGAAAATGATTTTACCATCAACTAAAGGAATGCTTTAAATGAAATTAGTCATTATAGATTACGGAGCTGGAAATATTAAAAGTATTCAGTTTGCATTTAAAAGGTTGTGTGTGAATGCCATTTTATCTAATAATCCAGAGGAAATCATAGCAGCAGACAAAGTGATTTTTCCAGGAGTAGGCGAAGCAAGTAGCGCAATGAAAATGCTAAAAGAAAGTGGGTTAGATATTTTAATTCCAACTTTAAAACAACCTGTTTTGGGTATCTGTTTAGGTATGCAGTTAATGTGTAACTCAACAGAAGAAGGTAACACCAAAGGTTTAGGTATTTTTCAAACTAATGTTAAAAAGTTTTCCAACACGGTAAAAGTACCCCAAATGGGTTGGAATATTATAAAAGATTTAAAATCTGATTTATTTAAAGGTATCAAAGAAAATGAATATATGTATTTAGTACATAGCTATTATGCAGAACATTGTAAAGAAACTATAGCTAAAACAGATTATGGAATTAATTATGCATCAGCTTTACAACACAATAACTTTTACGGTGTACAATTTCACCCAGAAAAGAGTAGTTTAGCAGGAGAGCAAATTTTAAAGAATTTTTTAGAGATTTAGCGTCATTCCGAATTTATTTTAGAATCACCTAAACCATTTAATTAAATAATAATAAACTGAAACAAGTTCAGTTTGATGAAACTAAAAACATGAGAATCATACCAGCCATAGATATTATAGACGGAAAATGTGTACGCTTAACCAAAGGCGATTATGGAACAAAAAAAATATATAGTGAAAGTCCGCTTGAAATCGCTAAAACCTTTGAAGCTTCAGGAATTGAATATTTACACTTAGTAGATTTAGATGGTGCAAAAGCGAAACACATAGTAAACTATAAAGTTTTAGAGCAAATAGCATCAAAAACAAGCCTTAAAATTGATTTTGGAGGTGGCTTAAAAACTAATGAAGATTTACATATTGCTTTTAATTCTGGTGCTAGACAAATTACAGGAGGAAGCATTGCAGTAAAAGACCCTGAAACTTTTCAAGGTTGGATATCGAAATATGGAGCAGCAAAAATTATTTTAGGAGCAGATAGCGATAAAGGAAAAGTGGCTATTAGCGGTTGGATGGAACAGAGTAAAGAAGAGGTTATTCCGTTTATTAAATCGTATCAAAAAAAGAGTATTCAATATGTTATTTGTACAGATATTTCAAAAGACGGCATGCTTGAAGGGCCATCTGTAGAATTGTACAAACAAATCATTACAGAATGCTCAAATAGTAGTAGTGGTCAATCTATAAAGTTGATAGCTTCTGGAGGAATTTCAGCAATTGAAGAATTACCAATTTTAAAAGCTTTAGGTTGTGAAGGTGTTATTATTGGAAAAGCTATTTACGAGAATAGAATCAGTTTAAAACAACTAGAAAAATTTGTATAATCTATGTTGACAAAACGAATAATACCCTGTTTAGATATTAAAAATGGACGTACCGTAAAAGGTGTGAATTTTGTCGATTTACGCGATGCTGGCGATCCTGTGGAACTAGCAAAGCAATACGCAAATGTTGGTGCAGACGAGCTCGTTTTTTTAGATATTTCTGCGACATTAGAAGGTAGAGCAACAACTTTAGATATGGTTTTACATGTCGCCGAACAAGTTAACATCCCGTTTACTGTTGGTGGCGGAATTTCGTCTATTGAAGATGTAGATGCGCTTTTAAAATGTGGTGCAGATAAAGTATCTGTTAACTCTTCAGCAATAAAAAGACCTGAATTGATTAATGAATTATCAAACAAATTTGGAAGCCAATGTGTGGTTGTCGCTATTGATGCCAAATTAATTGACGGTAATTGGAAAGTACATTTAGCAGGTGGTAGTATTCCAACCGATATTGATTTATTTGAATGGGCAAAGGAAGTTGAAAATCGTGGTGCTGGCGAAATATTATTCACATCCATGAATCATGATGGCACAAAAAATGGATTTGCAAATGAAGCTTTAAAAAAGCTGTCTGAAACATTAAACATTCCTATAATAGCTTCAGGTGGTGCAGGAAATGTGCAACATTTTATTGATACCTTTAAAGATGGAAAAGCTGATGCTGCTTTGGCGGCAAGTGTATTTCACTTTGGAGAAATACCTATTCCTGAATTAAAAAAAGAATTAAAAAAGAATAATATTGAAGTGCGACTTTAGTCGTCATACTAAACCTGTTTCAGTATCATATAAAGAATAAGTTATGACTATTAAATACGATTTAAACGGACTCATACCAGCAATCATTCAAGACTCAATAACAAAAAATGTGTTAATGCTTGGGTATATGAATGAAGACGCATACAACAAAACACTTGAAACAAAACAAGTTACTTTTTTTAGCAGAAGCAAACAACGTTTGTGGACTAAAGGCGAAGAAAGCGGTAACTTTTTAAATCTTGTAGATATTAAAAATGATTGTGATAACGATACACTACTCATTCAAGTAAATCCAGTTGGACCAACGTGTCATAAAGGAACAGATACCTGTTGGCAAGAAGAAAACACATCTAGTTACGGTTTTTTCTCAACTTTAGAGAATGTGATTACAGAGCGTGTTGCCAATAAAGACACCCAAAAATCTTATGTAGCGAGTTTATTTTCAAAAGGCATTAATAAAGTGGCTCAAAAAGTAGGTGAGGAGGCCGTTGAAACGGTTATTGAAGCGATGGATAATAACGATGAGTTGTTTCTTTATGAGTCGGCAGATTTGCTATTTCATTATTTAATGTTGTTGCAAGCCAAAGGATTTACTTTAAAAGATATTGAAACAGAGTTAAAAGGAAGGCATAAATAAAAGAGACATTAAAACTGGTTAAGAATAATGTCTCTTAAAAAAAGGTTGATTTATTTTTTTATGTTAAGATATCCAATGTTTTTCAATTGCGTTTTTAGAAAACCAAATAAGAAATAAGCAAACCACAATTACCAATACGGGCATTACCATACTAGGCATATCAACATTCATAAATAAATAAACATGCTGAATAATGGCACTTAATCCAGAAAGAATAAATAATCCGTAAGCTATTTTTTTCCTTATAAGCAAAGCAATGCATCCTAATGCCCCAGCAAAAACAGCAATAGCAAAAGCAGCAGTGTACCAAGTTGGGTATTCTACAAGAAATTCTGTTTGTTGCTCTTCAGGTAAAGCAGCAATCATTTCATCAGTAGCATAGGCTCTTGCTAAATAAGCCATAACACCTAATCCATTCCAAATTAAAGCTAAAACACTCACAATCCAGAACCAAACAGGTGGTTTAGTAGAAGAATTTGTCATAATAATAGTTTTTAGTTAGTTAATAATGAATACAATGTATAAATTTTTTGTCACAATTAATAAAAGAGTGTATTTTTCATCACTATAAAAATTCAAATGAAGAAATATTTTTATTTAATTTCTATTCAATATTTAGGATATCGATTTCATGGTTGGCAAAAACAGCCAGCCGTTAAAACATTGCATTTAATGGTAGATAGAACGTTAAACTTTATATTAGAAGGCAAACGTTTTAAAAGCCTAAGTTCTGGAAGAACAGACGCTATGGTTTCGGCTGAATGCGCAGCAATAGAATTATTTTTATTTGAACCTATTGAAGATTTAAGTGCCTTTTTAGAGCTATTCAATTACAACTTACCACAAGATATTCGGGCTTTAAGTATTAAAGAAGTTGGTGCCGAGTTTAATATTATCAATCATTCTAAAGTTAAAGAATACTTATATTTATTTGCTTACGGACAGAAGTGTCATCCATTTTGCGCTCCAATAATGACAACCATTCTTGATGATTTAAATATCGATATAATGAAACAAGGCGCTAAACTTTTTGAGGGCTCACATTATCTTAAATCGTATTGCTACAAACCAACTGATAATGGCATTTATAATAGAGAAATTTTACTTTGTGAATTGGTTGAAAACACCATTTATACAGCTAATTATTTTCCAGAGAAAACTTATTTACTACGTGTAAAAGGAAAAGGTTTTATGCGAAACCAAATTAGATTAATGATGGGTACATTGATAGATCTAGGCAAAGGAAAGCTAACTTTAAATGATATAAAATTAAGTTTAAAAGGAGAAACTGCAAAAAAAATGGATTATATAGCTCCAGCCTCTGGGTTAATACTCAATAAAATCGACTTTGTTTAAACTATAGTCAAGTCTGTTTATTCTGTTAAAAAAATTAACATACTCAATTTTTGTTAACTTAATTTATGTTAAATAAACCTTAAGTAAGTTAAACCCTGTTAAATTGCTTGACTTTTCTAATTCATCCTATAGTTTGTTAACAGTACGAACAATAAAACAAATTATATTATGAATTATTTGAACATGAAAGATGAAGAGTTGTTAAAAGTCGTTGTGGAGCTAAATATCCTTTTAGCAGATTACCATATTTACTACCAAAAGTTAAGAAGTAATCATTGGAATATTATTGGGAAAAACTTTTTTGATTTACACGAAAAATTTGAAGACATGTACAATGATGCACGTGTTAAAATAGATGAAATAGCAGAACGCATTTTAACACTGCGCTATCACCCAATGAGTAAATTAGAGGATTACCTTAAAACATCATCAATTTTAGAGGATACACCAATTAAGACTGATCAAGATATGGTAAAAGAAGTTTTAAAAGACCATAAAATATTATTAAAACAAATGAGTTCTGTGATTAAAAAAGCAGATGAAGTTTCAGATGAAGGCACCGTCGATTTAATTGGAGCATACATTAGAGAGCTTGAAAAAACAAGCTGGATGCTTAATGCATGGACTAAAAAACCTTCAGATAAATTAAATGATAATATTGTTGAAGTGAGTTAGTTGTTAAATCATTAAAAACTAAAATTTCAACAAAATGAAATCAACAATAACAGAAGCATTTGATATTATCATATCTAAATTAGAAAGTTGGCTAACAACAACAATAGAATATTTACCAAACTTTGCACTAGCAATTTTTGTGTTAATTACTGCATATTTTGTAGCAAAATACGTTAATAACATAACTTACAAATTAGTATCTAAAAAAGTACAGCAAGAATCTGTTGCTCAAATTATATCAAGAATTTCTGCAGTAGTTCTGGTTATCGTAGGTCTCTATATATCACTAGGCATATTAAATTTAAGTAAAACTTTAACTTCATTACTAGCCACTGCGGGTGTTGCTGGTTTAGCAATTGGTTTGGCATTACAAAATACACTTAGCAATACCGTTGCTGGTATTGTGTTATCATTCAGAAAAAAAATACAAATAGGCAATTGGGTTGAAACTAATGGGTTCTCTGGAGAAGTTATAGATATTAACCTAAAAGAATTTGTTTTAAAAGAAGCCGATAACAATATTGTTATTATGCCTAATAAAATGATTTTAGAAAATCCTTTAAAAAACTATTCATTAACCACAAAAATGCGTGTGGCTATTGAATGTGGTGTTGGTTATGAATCTGACTTAGAGCAAGTAAAAGCATTAACTAAAGAAACCATTGCTAATGCTTTTGACCAAGTAGAAAGTCCTGAGGATGTAGAATTTTATTTTACAGAATTTGGAGATAGCTCAATAAATTATTTATGTCGTTTTTGGATTGATGCCGAAAATATGTTAGAAAAATTACGCGCAAAAACTACAGCTATAATCGAAATTAAGAAAGCTTATGATAAAGCTGAAATTAATATACCGTTCCCAATTCGCACACTTCAGTTTGATAATAAACTAGCTTTTGAGAATCCTGAATCTTTAAAGGAATTTTCAAATAATTAGAAGTAGTAAAAACGTTAATTATTTTAACACTATCAATCAGAATATCATAAAAAAAGTTAAATAAAAATCCATCTTTAAGATGTTGGTCGTAATTTATATTAGAATCAACACAATCTACTTTTTGAGTAGAAATAATATAAATTCTCTAATAACTAGAGTAGGCTTGTTTCAAACAAAATAAGCTATTATAACTAATTTAAAATTTAAAAATTATGTTACGTTGGACAATCACATTTGTAGTAATTGCATTAATAGCTGGAGTTTTAGGCTTTGGCGGAATAGCTGGAGCATCAGCTGGAATAGCAAAAATATGCTTCTATATATTTTTAGTTCTATTTGTTCTTTCTTTATTAAAAGGATTACTAAAAAAATAGATTATTAATTGATGACGCTTAGTTTAATAAACTTCATTTGAGCTAATGTATATACTAAATGCGTTACATTACTATAGGTAGTCTTGTTAAATTTGTAGTATAAATTTTATTAACCATAAAAATGAAAAAAATGAAAAAAGCAATATTGATATTAGCATTATTATTTACAACATCTATAGTTTTCACAAGTTGTAGAGAAAAAAAAACAACTGATGAAAAAATAGAAGCAGCTATTAATGAAATTGGCGAAGATTTAGAAAATGCTTCTGATGATGTAAAAGATGCTATAGAAGATGTGAAAGATGAAATAGAAGAAGTAAAAGAAGAAGCGAAAAAAGACAGTTTAAAAAGTTAAGAACTGTATAAAACCTTTTTTTATAAACTTAAAATTTAAAACAAAATGAAAAATTTAATATACCTGTTTGCATTACTATTTATTGGTAATGTAATGGCACAAGAAAAAGCAAAAGAAGTAAAACAAGAAACCAAAGTAAAAGTTATTAAAACTAAAAATGGTGAAGAAACTTCAGAGAAAAAAGTTAAAGTGATTACACGAGAAACATCTGATGTAAAACTAGATGTAAACGATGAGAAAAAAATTAATCAAAATCGTGTAAATGCTACTAAGAAAGTAGAAAAAATGATAATGATTGATGATGATAAAGACCATGATTATGATACTTTAACCAAAGAAACTTATTATGTTAGTGGTGAAGACAACTATAAGTTCACACCCAATAATAAGGGTTTTGATATCTTATTCGATAACGATGAAAATAAGTTTGTAAAAATTGAAAATGCATGGGCTACAAGTGCTAGTGGAAACTATATTATAAGAGGCGAAATGCACAACGGTATAGGTTATTTTGATAAAAGCGGAAACTTTGTAGTAGAGTATTTTGATGAAGACTCAAAAACTGTTAAAAAGATGACTTACAGCAAGGAAAAAAAAACTATGAAATAATATAATATCTTGTTAAGAAGTAATAAAAGTCCCGATTAATTCGGGACTTTTTGTATTTTAGAAACTCTTAAAAAAATTACATGAGCGCATCAACATTAAAATTAGCATTAAACTTCTTTAAAAAATTAGAAAAAAATAATACTCGCGATTGGTTTAATGAAAACAAACCAGAGTTTAAAGCGATTGAAACTGAAGTAAAAGCCATTTATAATTCAGTTTTAGAACGTTTAAATGAGCATGACGATATAGATAAGTTAAAACTATTTAGAATTTACAGAGATGTACGTTTTTCTAAAAACAAACTGCCATATAAAACACATTTTGGTGGATCATTTCATAGAACAAAGCCAAAACTGAGAGGTGGTTATTATTTACATATTCAACCTAATAATGAGAGTTTTATTGCTACTGGTTTTTGGGAACCAGCTAAGGAAGATTTGTTGAGAATACGAAAAGAGTTTGAAATGGATGATACTGAAATCCGTAAAATTATTAGTAATAAAAAATTTAAAAATATTTGGGGAGATTTTGTAGGTGACGAAGTGAAAACCGCACCCAAAGGTTTTAGTAAAGAACATAAAGCCATAGATTTAATAAAGAAAAAACAGTATATTTTTGTTAAAAAATATACAGACAAAGAGGTTTTATCACCTGATTTTATAAATGATGTAAATGCTTCGTTTAAAGCTATTCGACCATACTTTGATTATATGAGTGATGTTTTAACTACAGATTTGAATGGGGTGTCTTTAATTGAATAACTCTGTTTATTTAAGCTTAAACTAAACCGCAGCCAACAATTCTGGTTTTTCAAATAATTGAATATTGCTAAGCAAACGCTCTTTAACAATATTCATCATGCGTTTATTTAAAGCAGAAGAATTTTCAATATAAATTAAATATTCTTCAACCGTAAAAAGTCCAATTACCATGCCTTTTATAGAGTTACGAAATTTCATATCTTTTTGAATGGCATTTTCAATATAATCCATACGCTTTTGTAACGATAAATCGTAAAATACAGATTTATGCTTAACCACATAATTTTTAAAAACCTCAATAAGCAATTCATTTTGAAACTTTACAATTGGCCGTAAAACTAAATTCTGAAAACGCTCGTCAGTACTCATATTATCATTAATTGTTGCTGCAGGAATTTCGGGTCTAATATTTCTTAAACTAAACGGTCTTGTACTCATGGTTTCAGATTTTTATTAAAAGTATTGATTATTAAGCGTCTAAATTTTTGTGCACTTTATAATTATTAACGAGGTTATTAACATTGAAAATTTTCTCTATCTTTAAAATCAAAAAACATGAAATTCGGAAGTGTTGACAATCCTGAGAATATCGACTTTACTTTACCAAAAGATCATATAGATACAAAGCGAGTTTTAAGTAAAGTAAAAGATGATAATGTTCCAGAAATTTATGTGGGTTGCGCCAAATGGAATAGAGCAGACTTAAAGGGATTTTATCCAAGAGGCACAAAAGACGAGCTAAAATATTATTCGTCTCAATTCAATTCTATTGAACTTAATGCTACGTTTTACAGAATATTTCCTGCTGAACAATTTGCAACTTGGTATGATAAAACACCAAAGGGATTTAAGTTCTTTCCAAAATTAAATCAAGAAATAAGTCATTGGAAACGGTTGAATGAAACACAAGAAGTTGTTGAGAGTTATTTATACAACGCTTCAAATTTAAAAGAAAAACTTGGTACTGTTTTTTTACAAATGCATAATAATTTTACGCCTAAAGATTTTGATAGAGTAGTAAATTTTGTTGAAAATTGGCCAAAAGAAATTCCATTAGCTGTTGAATTTAGACATACCAATTGGTATAATGATGCTACCATTTCTAAAGATTTATATCAACTTTTAGAAACTAATAATATTTCTAATGTTATAGTTGACACTGCGGGACGGCGCGATTTAATACACATGCGATTAACCAATGCTACAGCTTTTGTACGTTACGTTGGTGCAAATCATCCATCCGATTATTCGCGTTTAAATGATTGGATATTTCGTTTAAAAAATTGGAAAGAACAAGGCATAAAAGAAATCGATTTTTTCATTCATCAAAATATAGAAAAAGAGTCTCCATTATTATCTGCATATTTTATAAAAAAACTAAATACAGAATTAGGTTATTCGTTAACTGTTCCTAATGAAGATAAGCAACAAAAATTATTATAAAAATAGATTATTCACAATTTAATATTTTAAATAAACCTATTTAAAGACATGAAGTTTCATACAAGAAAATGGATTAAACCAGAAGATTTAAACCCCAACGGTACGCTATTTGGCGGTCGCCTTTTAGAGTGGATTGACGAAGAAGCGGCATTATACGCCATTATCCAATTTGACAACCAAAAAGTAGTTACCAAATCTATGGGTGCCATTGAGTTTTTAACATCGGCAGAACAAGGTGATATTGTGGAAATCGGAATTAAAATCACAAAGGTTGGTAATGCATATATTGCGCTAAGTTGCGAGGTTAGAAATGTTATGACACAAGAAATCATTATAAGTATTTCTAATATTATTATGGTAAATTTAGACGAGAACGGAAAACCCAAAGCACATGGTAAAAATTTAAAGATCGTGTAAAAACATCACTATAATTTTGTTTTAAATATTATAATCAATTGTGTTGTTCTATTGCATTAAATTCAATAAATATGACATCTATTATTTTTTTTGTAAAAATTTATTAAAAATGCATCTTACCTATTGAAAAATATGTAATAAAAATGGGGTTTTTATAAATTTGTAACCCTTACTAATTATAAGATATTTTATGAGTAAAACATTGTTTGACAAAGTGTGGGATTCACACGTTGTAAAAAAGATAGAAGGTGGGCCAGATGTGTTTTTTATTGACCGCCATTTTATACACGAAGTAACAAGTCCTGTTGCTTTTTTAGGATTAAAAAGTAGAGGTTTAAGTGTATTGTATCCAGAGCGTACATTTGCAACTGCAGACCATAACACGCCAACTATAAATCAGCATTTACCAGTTGAAGATCCGTTATCGGCAAATCAACTTAAAGCCTTAGAAGATAATTCTAACGAATATGGCATTAGCCATTGGGGATTAGGACATAAAAAGAATGGTATTGTTCACGTGGTAGGTCCAGAAAACGGGATTACTTTCCCTGGAGCAACTATTGTTTGTGGAGATTCTCATACTTCTACTCACGGTGCTTTTGGAGCTATTGCCTTTGGTATTGGGACTTCCGAGGTTGAAATGGTACTATCTACGCAATGTATCATGCAACCTAAGCCTAAAAAGATGCGCATCAATGTGAATGGGCAATTGGGTAAAGGGGTTACACCAAAAGATGTCGCTTTATATATAATTTCGAAATTATCAACCTCTGGCGCAACTGGTTATTTTGTTGAATATGCAGGTGATGTCTTTGAAAACATGACTATGGAAGGCCGTATGACGGTTTGTAACCTTTCTATAGAAATGGGTGCTCGTGGAGGTATGATTGCTCCAGATGAAACTACTTTTAAATACTTAAAAAATAAACCTTTATCATTAAAAGGTGATGATTGGGATAAAGCTGTGTCACAATGGAAAACTTTAAAAACTGAAGCAGGTGCAATATTTGATAAAGACTTAACTTTTAATGCTAGCGATATTGAACCGATGATTACTTACGGAACAAATCCAGGTATGGGTATGGGAATTTCTAAAAACATTCCAGATGCTGAAGCTGTTGAAGGTGGCGTTGCTACTTATAAAAAGTCTTTAGACTATATGGGATATGAGGAAAACGACTCTATGATTGGTAAAAAAGTAGATTATGTATTCTTAGGAAGTTGTACTAATGGTAGAATAGAAGACTTTAGAGCCTTTGCGTCTATTGTTAAAGGAAAGAAAAAAGCAGAAAATATTACAGCATGGTTAGTTCCAGGGTCACATGAAGTTGAAGATAAAATTAAAGAAGAAGGCATTTTAGATATTATTCATGATGCTGGTTTTGTTTTAAGACAACCAGGTTGTTCGGCATGTTTAGCGATGAATGATGATAAAGTACCTGCAGGCAAATATGCGGTAAGTACTTCTAACAGAAACTTTGAAGGTCGACAAGGACCAGGGTCAAGAACTTTATTAGCTAGTCCTTTAGTTGCAGCAGCAGCGGCAATTACTGGCGTAGTTACAGATCCAAGAGAACTTTTATAAGTTTACAATCAAAAGTCAGCAGTTTACAGTCAAAACTGAATAATTTAGCTGATGTATAATTATTATATAAAAAAAGAATAACAACTGCCTACTGAATACTGGCAGACTGAATACTAAAAACATGGCTTACGATAAATTTACAACACTAACAAGTACGGCAGTTCCTTTACCATTAGAAAATGTGGATACCGATCAAATCATACCGGCTCGTTTTTTAAAAGCTACTAAACGTGAAGGTTTTGGCGATAACTTATTTAGAGATTGGAGATACAACGCAGATAATACTCCAAAAGAAAACTTTGTATTAAACAACCCAATTTATAGCGGAAAAATTTTAGTTGGTGGTAAAAATTTTGGTTCTGGTTCTTCTAGAGAGCATGCTGCCTGGGCGGTTTACGATTATGGTTTCCGCTGTGTCGTATCAAGTTTTTTTGCAGATATTTTTAGAAATAACTGTTTAAATGTTGGGGTATTACCAGTACAGGTTAGTCCAGAATTTTCAGAACAAATTTTTGAAGAAATTTATAAAGATTCAAATACAAAAGTAGAAGTGAATCTCCAAAATCAAACAATAACTATTTTATCGACTGGAGCTCAAGAGTCTTTTGAAATAAATAGCTATAAGAAAGACAACATGCTTAATGGTTTTGATGATATTGATTATCTTCAAAATATGAAAAGTGACATAGAATCATTTGCTAACGATTTGATGCTATAAATGGCAAAAAGGCGAATTGAAATAATGGATACGACATTACGCGATGGTGAACAAACATCGAGTGTGTCGTTTTCTGCTTCTGAAAAACTTACAATAGCTAAACTTTTACTAGAAGAATTAAAAGTTGATCGCATTGAAATAGCATCCGCCCGAGTATCTGAAGGCGAGCTACAAGCTGTAAAAGATATCACATATTGGGCAACTGAACATGGATATTTAAACACTGTTGAAGTGTTGACTTTTGTTGATAATGGTGTATCAATTAATTGGATGATTGAAGCAGGAGCAAAGGTTCAAAATCTTTTAACCAAAGGTTCATTAAATCATTTAACTCATCAACTTAAAAAAAGTTCAAGTCAGCACTTTAAAGAAATTGAGAAAATTTTAAAATTAGCCAAAAATAATGATATTGAAACCAATATCTATTTAGAAGATTGGAGTAATGGCATGCGCAACTCTAAGACCTATGTATTTGAGTTTTTAGCGTTTTTATCTACTCAACCAGTAAAGCGTATTATGCTGCCTGATACTTTGGGTATTTTAACACCTAAAGAATCTTTTGATTTTATTAAAGAAATAAAAGAGAGATACCCTAACTTGCATTTCGATTTTCATGCACATAACGATTACGATTTAGGTGTATCTAATGCCATGGAAGCTTTAAAAGCTGGGGCTGATGGTCTGCATTTAACTGTTAATGGTATGGGTGAACGTGCAGGAAATGCACCTATGGCAAGTACTATTGCCGTAATAAACGATTTTATGCCACATATAGAAATCGGGGTTAATGAAAAAGTTTTGTATACCGTTAGCAAACTAGTAGAAAATTTTTCTGGTGTTGTGATTCCTGCAAACAAGCCTATTATTGGTGCCAATGTATTTACACAAACTGCTGGAATTCATGCCGATGGTGATAATAAAAAGAACCTGTATTTTAGCGATTTATTACCCGAGCGTTTTGGAAGAAAACGTCAGTATGCCTTGGGAAAAGCTTCTGGAAAAGCCAATATTCAAAAGAATTTACAGGAGTTAGGACTTCAACTTAATGATGAAGATTTAAAAAAAGTTACTCAACGCATTATAGAATTAGGAGATAAAAAGCAGGTAGTTACCAAAGAAGATTTACCTTATATCATTTCGGATGTTTTAGATAGAACTTACGAAGAAAAAGTTAAAGTGAATTCATATGTTTTAACCCATTCAAAAGGGCTAAAACCATCAACAACAGTTTCTATTAGTATTGAAAATGAAGTTTTTGAAGAACATGCACAAGGTGACGGACAGTTTGATGCGTTTATGAATGCTATTAGAAATGTGTTTAAAACAAAAAAAATGGTATTGCCTGATTTGATAGATTATGCCGTTAGAATACCGCCAGGGAGTCGGTCAGACGCGCTGTGTGAAACCATTATTACTTGGAAAAATTCTGAAAAAGAATTTAAAACTCGTGGTTTAGATTCCGATCAAACAGTATCGGCAATTAAAGCTACCGAGAAAATGCTAAATATTATTATTAATTAAGATTACAATACATACATTATGAAATTTAATATTGCCCTTTTAGCCGGAGATGGCATAGGACCGGAAGTTATCGATCAAGCTGTAAAAGTTAGTGATGCTGTAGCTAAAAAATTTGGACATGAAATAACATGGAAACCAGCCTTAACCGGTGCTGCAGCTATTGATGCTGTTGGAGAGCCTTACCCAGATTCTACACACGATGTATGTGTAGCATCAGATGCGGTTTTGTTTGGGGCTATTGGTCACCCAAAATATGATAATGACCCAAGTGCTCAAGTTCGTCCAGAACAAGGTTTATTGAAAATGCGTAAAAAATTAGGATTGTTTGCTAATGTACGACCAACGTTTACATTTCCGTCGTTATTAGATAAATCACCTTTAAAACAGGAGCGTATTGAAGGTACCGATTTAGTATTTTTACGTGAGTTAACTGGTGGTATTTACTTTGGAGAAAAGGGGAGAAGAGATAATGGTGAAACGGCTTACGATAATTGTGTTTATACTAGAGTCGAAGTACAGCGTTTAGCCAAAAAAGGTTTTGAATTAGCCATGACACGTTCTAAAAAGTTATGTTGTGTAGATAAAGCTAACGTTTTAGAAACGTCTAGATTATGGAGAGAAACTGTTCAGGCTATGGAAAAAGATTATCCAGAAGTTGAAGTAAGCTATGAGTTTGTTGATGCTGTGGCGATGCGTTTGGTGCAATGGCCTAATAGTTATGATGTACTTATTACTGAAAACTTATTTGGAGACATTTTAACCGATGAAGCTTCTGTAATTTCAGGTTCAATGGGCTTAATGCCATCGGCATCTATGGGAAGTGATATTGCTTTATTTGAACCAATTCATGGCTCATATCCGCAAGCTACAGGATTAAATATAGCAAATCCAATGGCAACCGTTTTATCGGCAGCTATGATGTTTGAAACAGCTTTTAACTTACCAGAGGAAGGAAAAGCGATTAGAGATGCTGTGAATAAAGCCTTAGCTGAAGGTATAGTAACTGAAGATTTAGCAGACGGTGGTAAAGCTTATGGAACTAAAGAAGTAGGTGATTGGTTAGCCACAAACATCTAAAAAACAATCACTTATACAGGTATTTTTAAAATGGATTTAGTAACTTTATGCTAAATCCATTTTTTATGGGTGGTTTTATCAGTATTAATTTTAAAAATAGAAATCATGAGGCTATTAAAAATTACAATGCTGTCCCTTTTCTTTTTTACTACCTATTCTTTTCATTCTCAAAATATTGGTGATTTTACATCAGTAACACCAGCATCACAAACGGATCAATTTGTAATTCCGTCTACTCACAAATTCCAAAAGATTATAGAAACTGGAGATCCCTTGACAGCAGGTGGTAACTTTAAAGTAAAACCAGATTTTACTGCTTATGTACCTATTGCTGGTAGTAGTACTAATGGTTATTTAAGTATAAATTCAGAAGGAAGCATATTAACTGATGGAGGAGGAGGTGTACAAATATTAGATATCAATTTTAATGCAACTACTAAATTGTGGGAGACAGCCGCATCTGAAGATTTAAACTTCGCAGCAGTTGGCGGTACAGCTGCAAATTGTTCTGGTACTGTAACCTCCTGGGGAACAGTAATTTCTTGTGAAGAGGTTGCTTATAATGAGTTAGGTACAGGGTTAACAGATTTTAATTTTGATGGTTATAATGATGTAGGTTGGAATATTGAAATTAATCCAGCAACAAAAACAGTAATTGGCAAACATTGGGCTATGGGTAATTTTAAACATGAAAATGTTGCTATTCACTCTAATAACCGAACAGTTTACCAAGGAGCAGATGATACCGTTGGACATGGCTTTTTATATAAATTTGTTGCAACAAATGCTCAAGATTTAAGCGCTGGAAATCTATATGTGTTTTCAGGATCTAAAAGCGGTACAGGTTCATGGATATTAATTAATGATAGTACAAATCCTTCACATCAATTACCAGCACATCAAAATATTACTAATGAATTGAGTTTAGCTGCTGGGGCAACTGAATTTGAAGGTATAGAAGACGTTGAAATTGGTCCAGATGGTATGATTTACTTTGCTGTTAAAGGTGCTCCGGATCAAAGAGTTTATAGGTTTTCAGATTCCGATCCACTTGAAGCATCTGCTTCGACTGTAACTATGGAAACTTATGTTGGAGCCATGAGCTATGATATTAATGACGGAATTAGTACCACATCAGTAGACTGGGGAGGAGGCAATGATAATTTGGCTTTTGATGGAGATGGAAATCTTTGGGTACTTCAAGATGATAACTCTGGGAGTAAACAATTTTACATTTGGGTTGTTAAAAATGGACATACACAAGCGAGCCCACAAGTTGAGTTATTTGGTATTACACCACATGACGCTGAACCTACAGGGATTACATTTACACCAGATTATAAATATTTATTTATGTCGTTTATGGCTCCAAATCCAACCAATGTGGCTAATCAAGCTGATGCAGCTGGAAACATAGCTAATTTTGATAAGGGGATTAGTTTGGTTATCGCCCTATCAGGAAATTTAGGATCGTCTCTTTCTACTGATGATAGGCAATTTGATAAGGCGTATAAATTTTATCCAAATCCATTAAAGGCATCAAGAGATTTAATAATTAAAGGCAAGAATATTAATAACGTTAAGCTCTACTCAATTTTAGGAAAGAAAGTATTGGATATTGACTATAACGATTTAAGTGAAGTGAAACTTAATCTTAATGATATACAATTAGGTCTTTACCTTTTTAAAGTGAATGATAATGAAACTTCAAAATTAATAATTAAATAGGTTTTTGAAAGTTAAAACTTGAATTATTCGGTAATTCGAAAATTTCTAAATCGAAATAGGGGAGTGCTGCGATAAGATGATCAAAAATATCAGCCATAATATACTCGTAATTAGCCCAACGTTTATCACTACTAAACGCATAAATTTCTAAAGGAATACCCTGTGTTGTTGGTGCTAATTGACGTACCATAATCATCATATCTTTATTTATTGCCGAATGATGATTTAAGTAAGAATCGATATATTTTCTAAAGACCCCTAAATTAGTTAGATTTCTTCCGTTTAACAAAAGTTCTTTATTAGCGTTATTACTTGTATTATAAACTTTAATATCGTTTTGTCGTGTTTCTAAATACGATGTAATCAATTGAATATTTTTAAGCTTATCAACTTCTTCGTCGGTTAAATATTTAACACCATCTTGTTTAATATATAAAGCACGTTTTATTCGCCTACCACCCGAATTACTCATGCCTCTCCAGTTTTTAAACGAATCAGAGATTAAGGCATAAGTGGGTATGGTTGTGATGGTGTTATCAAAATTTTGAACCTTTACCGTAGCTAAGTTGATTTCTATTACATCGCCATCAGCACCGTATTTTTCAAAGGTAATCCAATCACCAATACGAACCATATCGTTAATAGACACTTGAATACTCGCAACAAAACCTAAAATAGTGTCTTTAAAGACTAATATAATAACTGCGGATATCGCTCCAAGTCCTGTTGCAAATTTCACAAAAGGAATACCTGTAATTATTGCAATCGCAGACATAAAGCCACCTAACCAAGCAAAAATCATGAACACCTGTATGTAGCTATCTATAGGCTTATCCTTTAATTGAGGCAGGGTTTTTAAGTAATCTTTTAAGGTGTTTAATAAGCTTCTAACTATCCAAAGCGTTAAAATAATCGCAAAAACTAATAAGCCTTTTTCTACAATATTTTCTGAATATTCGAAATCATAAAGCACTATCGGAATAAATTCAATGGCAATTAATAAGGGAATAATGTGGGCGACATTCCTTGGAACTTTATTTGAAATTAGAAGGTCATCAAAATTAGTTTTCGTCTTGTTAGCAAATTGAGTAAATGCTCCTCTAATTAATTTTCTTATAATAAAATCGACAATAAATACGATTAGTATTAAAGCGAATAATAGAGCAAACATATTCAGGTATTTCGCAACAGCTTCTGAAGTACCAATAGATAGTAAATAATCGTAAAGTAAATGTTTATAATTACTCATCTATTTTTGAATGTTTTAAATAATTTCTATCAACATAAAATGTTCCGAACGGAATAATTGAAGCTAAAAGCACTAGGGTAAACTGCTTAGTATTCCAAGAAAAATCTTTTTTAAAAACAAAAGCTAAAGCTATATATGCAATGAATAATATACCGTGTGGCATTCCTAAGAGTTTAACATATTGAGGATCATCAGCTAGATACTTAATGGGTGTTGCAATAAATAATAATAAGATATACGAAACTCCTTCAAAAAGAGCAACAATTCTGAATACATTAATAAAAGAAAACATAAGCATTTATTTTTTGCGAAAATAGTACAGAAAAGTGTATAAAAAGTGTGTTTTAGTACTTTTTTATAACGCATTGAAAATGATAAGTCCGTAAATAGCAAAGCGCAATAATCTTAACGAACCATAAAGTACTACATTTTTAAAAGGGAATTCAATAATTCCTGCTGCTATACATGATATTGAAAAGGGTAGTGGTAACAAAGCACCAACAACTATTAAAAAACCACCCCATTTTTTAGAGTTTTTTAATTGTTTTTCCATTTTAACCTCAAGGTAATTATGTACTGATGGAATTTTAGTAATCATTCTTCCCATCCAATAGGATAAGAGTCCGCCACAATACGATAAAACCGCTAAAAGGCTCAAATAAAACCAAGGACTATGCATTTTTCCTGCCCAAGCAATAAAAACTTCAGGAGGAACTAAACCCAAAAGAGTTTCTGAAACAAAAAAGAAAGATAATACACCAAAAGCTGGTAGTATTTCTGTAAGACGAGTTAAAGCCTCATTAATATTAAAAAAATGATTTACTGCATAAATAGAAATGACTATAGCAATAATATAAGGAAAAGCTTTTTTTATAGCTTGCCAAACAAAAGTATAAAATCCAGTGTAGGAATAGTACTGATGCAGTAGCCGTAATCGTGATTTTCCATCCTTAGATTTTTGACTTGACTTAGGTTTCATTTTAATTCGATAAATTAATGGGAAAGCAAATATACTATTTGATAATTTGTTTTAAAAAAAATCTTTATTAATTAGTAGTTAATTAACATTTACAAAAAGGTTTAAAATATTCTATTTTACATAATATAAATTCTAGTACAAAAATAAAAGCCTTTTAAGGCTTAATTTGTTCTATGTTAATTCTTTTTACAGATACTACATTTAGTTGTTTTCTTAATATAATTTTGTCAATATCTGAAAAAGAATCGCATTCAAAATATTTTGTAAAATAATATGGCTTTTCGTATTCATCTATATCTGAACACTTTAATTTAAAAAATAATTTATTCATAATTAATTATTTAATATTAAAAGGCGTACCGTCTTTAAAATCATTGATTTTTAAACCGCATCCACATTGGCATTTGGTTTTTAAATCGTTTTCAAAATAATCATCCATTAAGACGAAATGTTTTGGACTTTTATTTCTCTTTAGTAAATCTAATAATTCATTAAACATCTATTTCATTTTATCATTTAATAATTTGAATAATTCAAATGTAAATCTAATATCGTTTTTATTTAAAACATCTTTTGATTTAATGTTTATTCCAGAAACATCATTAGATTCATCATTTTTAAAATGGAATTTAATTGAATCAATCATCTTTAACCTCGCTTTCTTTTTCTAAATCATCTGCGTATTCCAAAATCTTTTCAAGATTTGCGGATTTTGAAAATTTATCCATCATCTTACCAACAAAATTAAACGCCGAAATATAATCTTCATTTAATTTTTGCTTATGAATGATACGCTTAGTTTGATTGAAAATTGAATTACATAACATTTGATTTTTTAATATATCCGATTTTTTTTCACTCGTGATTTTATATATAGAATTAAATTGTTTTTTAATTTTTTTTCTATAATGTTCTAATTCAAATCTTAAATAAATTGTATGAACTATTAAAAGAACTTGAAGTATTAATATAGCTATTAACATATCTATTCTTTTTTAGGTTCTTCTTTTTTAGACATAAATTCCATGTTAAAAACGTTTATCGTGATTGACACAAAAACGCCTCCACCTTGTGAAGTATTCATTCCAAATGTTGGCGAACCATCAACATAAATTTTCATTCCTTTTTTTAGAACGTCTAAGACTTTTTTAGGGTCTTTTTTATATCGTTTAAAACATGTTATCCAATCAGTTTTTTCAACTTCTTTTTGATTTTCATCAATATATTTTTCTGTATGTGCTACAGAAAACATAATTGTATGAAAGTCTTTGTTTTTTGTTTTAACGATTTCAGCATCTTTTCCCAGATGCCCGATAATTTGTAAATTTTTCATTTCTTTTTAGGTTTTTAATCTAAAAAGTTTTTTTTGTTTCCCAATACGTCAAAGAGCTTTTATTTCATTCAAATTTAGAATAAATAAAACACATGGCAAAATAGAAAATTATCAAAAAGTTAAGTATTTGATTATCAGTTATTTAAGTTTTCCAAGCCATCAAAAAAGTTAAAATATTGATTATTAAGCTTTTAAGCTCGAAAAGGTTGCAGTTGTGCAACGTGGCTGTATATGTTATAGGAGGAATACAGCATTTTTACGATTGTGGAAATTTTGGGGTTATTTTACATTTTAGAAACTTTAAAAAGTAAAAACAGGCTTTCTCCTGTATCTTTTTTTTAAAAAGGATATCGTGTCAATCCTTTACCCTTTCAATTGAAAGAAGCACGTTAAAAATCATTCTCAAAGAATTTTTACAAGCTTATTATCGTTTAAGTTTATCGCTTACTCAAAACTATTATTTGAAAGTTTCTTCATGTTGCGTTCGCAACTCGCTACGCTCCAAAGGAAAGTTAATTTTTTTGTCCTAATGCTGTCGCATTGCGGTAATGCAAACGGCTTTTTTAAGCCGTTTACGGACAAAAAAAATAACAATCAAAATCTCATAAAGGGTTCAATCTTTTTCGACGGCAAACCTAAAATATTTATTAAAAACAAACTGCATAAACTGTCTATTCCTTGAAAATACTACGGCTTTTTCAAAGCCTTGATTTTCTAAGGCTAGAAAGCTATAAGTTTTTATTTCAATAAACATTTTTTAACGGAAGCATCGAAAAAGAATGAACCCTTTAATTGGGGTTTTTTAATACGAAAAAGTCAAAATCAATGCTTGATTTTGATTAAAAAAAATAAAAGGAATTATTAATTAAAATTTAAAGGAAATGAAAACAAAATTTAAGTATTCAGAAAATTATTGCACATCAAGAAAAATTATTGAAGACATGCAAAATCACACTCTTATAAAAGAAGGTCATATAAAAACCAGCCATGTAAAAGAAGAATATGATGCAGGAGTATTTGGATGGGTTAAAATAGAATTTGATTCTATTTCATTGCTCTTAATGTTTTACAAAGATTTGCTCAAAGAAGAAATTAAAGATAATATAAGATGAAAATTGAAAACTCAATTATTATCGAAGCTTCTTTAGTTAAAGAGCTTGATAAAGCTTGGTTATTAGATTGTGAGGGTGACAAAGTTTGGTTTCCTAAATCAAAATGCAATTTCGATAACACTAAAAAAGAATTAGAGGCTCCTAAATGGCTTTTACAAGAAAAATTCCCTACTGAAAATTTTTAATTATGAAAACATTAACCCCAAATCAAGGCGAAAAATTAATGATGATAATCACAATTCTTATTGTAATTGTTGTCCTATCTCTAAATATTATTAATGCTTTAAATCTTATTTAAAATGAAAAATAACGAAATAATAAAAAATGAAATATCGAATCAATCTCGATTTTATACCGATAACAGGTTTTGTGTAAATCAAAGAATTATTGATAATAAAACCATTGTCTTTTTAAACAAAAAAGAAGCAGATAAATATGCTAATAAAATCAAAACTTATGTCTATGAAATTTTTATTGAGCGCAAAATTTCTAAAACTCATTTTAGTAAAATTCAGTTATATGGTTACGCTGTTCCTAAATAATTTATCATGAAAATAATTTATAAAAATTGGCAATTAACATTACTGGATATTATTGAGGATATCAAAATCAAAAATATTAAAGTTAAATACGAAGAATCATGAAAAAATATATAATACTATTTACAACACTAATTACAATTAGTTGTTATAGTCAAGATAAATTAACATTAGGGGTAACTCAAGACTTAAGGTTAGGTCTTGCAATGGATAAAAAGCACGGTAATCCTAATGTAACTCCTAATATGTTATTTAATTGGGATTGGGAGACTAAACAATTTAAAAGCTTATACCCTGTTATTCGCTTGCAATACGAATTTGCTAATTTATCAAGTGGTAAATTATCAAGATATTCAGTACATGGCGGTCTAACATGGAACAAAGTAAAAACACCTAAAATTTTATTTATTCCTGCTTATGATTTTCCAAATATGGAAATAGGAATGTTTTTAGGTGTAGGTATGCTATCAAGACCTAATAATGTACAAGTATCTCCTGCATTGATTTATAGTGTCACTATTGAAGTTTCATACACTATTTTTAAAGGTTTTAGAGGTGTTTTGAAAAATGAATTGATTAATAGACCCGACTTATATCAAATGTGGAATTCTAATGTTAAGAAAATTAATGTTAGTGCAGGTTTTGAAATTGATTTGTAATATGATTAATATCGAATTATTTTGCGGTTCAAGTGGTTTTACAAAAGTATCCAGGTCTTTTAAAATTGAATGTTTATCTGTAGATATTCGTAGAAGAAAAGGTGTTTGTGAACCACATTTAAAATTAGATATAAATAATGTGCGCAGCTCTTTCTTTAAATCTATACCGGTCTTTTGTATGTGGATTGGTTTACCATGTGATATATGGAGCTATGCAAGTGGTGGTTTTCACTTAGATAAAAATTTTAATCCTAAAACACAAAAAGCAATAGAGCATCTTGAATTATTAAAATCTATCCAGATCATAATAGAAAAAACTAAACCTAAATATTGGTTTATTGAAAATCCAAGAGGTAAATTAAGAAAGTACCCCGATCATATAGAATTTATAAAAAAGAACAATGGAATAATAAAAGAATGCACTTTGTCATCTTATGGGTTCCCAACAACTAAACCCACTAATATTATAACAAATTTTAAAGAGCTAAAACTTAAAGAGCTTGATAGTTTTGGACGTGGTTCAAAAAATAAAGTACCAGGTACTTTTGATAATCTTACCAAAGTTCAAAGACAAAAAACACCCGAAAAATTATATAAAGATATAATTAAACAAGTGCTAGATTATGATAAAATTGAAAACTAATGATAAGGCTATGAAGCGTTGAGGAACGAAATGATTTTATAGCCCGTGTTATGTACTGGCACGGGTTTGAAAACGAAAATTTAATTTAAAAACAGAAATATGAAACCAAAGAAATTGATTAGAAAGTTTATTACTGAAAAACTAAAGGAAGGTGAATGGGAAACGATTACCGACCAAAAAGAATTGAATCAACTCTATGCAATAAAAGTGCGTGAGGAACTTGCAGAAATACAAGAAAGCGAGCATAAGGATATAATGGAATTTGTTGATTTAATTCAAGTGGCTTTTTCTTTTGCTAAACAGAATGGATTTACTCACGAGCAAATATCTACTGCATTAATTGAAAAATCTGTGAATAAAGGCACTTTTGGGCGATTAGCACTAAACAACCTTAACCCGAACAACCCAAGTAATAAACTTTATTTTGAAACGCAAGATTAGTGCTTGTACATAACGGTTTGGGTATGGTTAGTTGCGGATTATTAACTAAAATATTATTAAAATGAAAATAGAAATAGAAAACTTAAAAGCACAAATGACAGGTAGAGAGTTAAACATCTACCAAAAAGCGGATGCGTTGATTGAATTTAATAAACTGCTTGATTATGTAAACGAATTAGAGCAATTAACTATACCCGTTGTTGTGCTTAGAGATTGTGATTAGTTACTTTATCTGAATTTCAAAGCCACGAAAATGACCTTTTGGGGTTGCTAATTCTGCGTCTAAATCATCTAAGAAAGAGACTTCACTAAAAAATTCTATTATTTGAGAATTTTTTAAAATCGTGATAATTTCATTATCGTTTTCATCTTTTAAAACCGCTTTAGTAACATTCGAACCTACGGTTAAAATACCAAAATACAAGCGATTTGAAAGCTTTGAAACATCATTTAAATCATTTATAATTACTGGAAATGAATTTACTTCTTTTCCTTTATTCGCTTCTTTTAATGATTCCTCTACATGGGTAATACTGTCTAATGTAAATTGCATAATTTTTGTTTTTTTTTTATTTATAAATATGTAGGTAAAACGGCATAAGTATCTATTAAATATTTTATATCTCCTTCGGGTTCTCCAGCATTAATAGTTTCCATAGTATTATGAAATATTGCCGAAACCACTCCCGAGCAAGATTGAAAAACACCATTATAACCCACAGACGAACCAAAAGATGTACAAACTCTTAAGTCTATGTTTATTAATGATGAATTGTTCCCGAAATGTTTATCTGCTCCTAATAAATCAGTACATTCTGGAAAAATTGCGTCAGTTATACGAGAATTCCAAAAAGCTTGTATGCCTATTGTTTTAACTCCTTTCATGTCTATATTAGTTAGTAAACCAGTATTACTAAACGCTTGCGTGCCTATGTTTTGACACTTTTTGTCTGTATCTATATAACTTGTGGGGTTATAGCCTTCATTCGTATTAAAACCTCCTAAAATGATATCGTAATTTTCTTTAATATGACAATAAACGTCATTTCCTATAACCGAAAAATTATAAATGCTACTCGAACTAATACTTAAGCGGTTCGCTAAAAGTTGTGGTGTAGTTATTATAGCTCCTACACCGCCTATAATTGTATTAGGCTCTAAAATACTTCGTGTGTTTACATATTTTAAAACAGAATTTTTCATAAACTTAATTCGCCTTTTATAATATGATTATTTGTATTAGATTTTTTTACTAACGTACATACTTTATCAGTTTTTAGAATTGTTCCATCGGGTGTTTTGATAGTGCCTGTTCCCGAAACAAACACAACATCTCCTACTCCAATATTATAAAAATAACATTCAAAATTAGACGGTAAATTATTATTTACAGTTACATTAAATGCGGTTGCTTTATTTAACCAAATATGAAAATTATTATCAGAAGCAGACAGCGTATAATTATCATTGACTTCTTTTTGTAAATTATCATGTTTATTTTCTCTATATACGTTCATAACTTAAGCGTTAAATTCTGCTTTTATTTTATTAATTTCTGTATCGGTTAGCACTCTATTGTAACAGGCTATAAATGCTATATCTCCATTGTAGCGAAATGTACCGTTTGTTCGAGAACCGATATTTACGTCTGCTGTATTATTAGGCGTGTAATTCGTGTTTACAACTCCATTATCCGTAATTAAAAAGTCATTTACTGTTACTTTTTGAACTAATGTTGATACCGTCCAGATTATTAAATCGTTCGGTTGTAATGCATATGCATTATGACTTAAGTATGAAAAATTCCCTCTTAATATTGTTGCCACAGTGCCTTGATCGTATAATAAAGCGTACTGCCTTTCTGTTCCGTTTTGAATTGCTTTTGAAAACATATAGCCTGTTGTTCCTGCAACATCACCTAACTTTACTACAACCGTAAATTCATCAACACCACCAACAAAATTTAAACTTGCTGAATTTCCAATATTCATCCAAGTATTATCAAATCTTACTTGTTTTTCGCTTGTAGCATTTAAATGTAACTTTGGTCTTAAAACGCCTGTTTGCGTAGCATGGTTATCTGATACTTTATCATTCCATTCATTTAATAAATCATTTTCATTTACGGCTGCATTGTCTATTGTCGAATTGTCCCAAAGCGAAACAAGCCCATTTATTTCTAAAGGACTTGACACAGTTTCAACTGTTTTAAAACAACCAAATAAATTAAACATTCCGTTAAAGTATAATTGCATTACAATTTTCTAGTTTTTTCATAACTACGTCCACCAAAATAAGCGGCTATTGTTGTTAATAATATTGAAGTTAGTAACCTTACCCAATGTTCAGCAACTTGAAAATTTTCTATTGACGAATCTAGTATAATGTACACTGATGTTACACCAATTAAATAAGCCAAAACTAAAGGGCGTATATTTTTACTTAACCATGAATCGCTTTGCATGTCATAACTCCAACGTTTTGAAATTTCTTCATTTTCTTTTACATCGCTTTCTAATAATTTTAATGAGAAAATACGTTGTTCTTCGGTTAATTCGTCAGAACCTTTTAAAAGCGTTTCAACCGCTCCTTTTATATCTCCTGTTATTATTTCCGCTCCTGCTCCTAATACCTTTTTTAACAAATCCCCCTTACCTATTGAGCGCAAAAAATCCCCTAATCTTGTCGTTCCATGTTGCTCTTTATATGTTGGCTTTTTATTTTTTGGCATCTTTGCTAAAAATTTTTTTTAATAAAACTAATATTGTTAAAATTGCTATTACTAATTGTAATACTGGTAACGAGTAATCTATAAACGTTTGTAAAAATCCTAAACCGCCTACTAAGATTGTTTTTTGATAATCCAAATTAAAATTATTGCTAGTATGAGAGACCATATACTTTTAATTAATACTTTTTTTTTTCTGTAATCCCAATTGGCTACACTTATAGAATCTCTTGTATCTATATGAACTCCCCAACTATAGAATCCTAATCCCCTTAAGCCTAAATCATACATTTTTACCCAATGTTCGTTTTTAGTTCTATAAGCTTCTTCCATGAATTCAACAATGCCATTACCTCTTAAATCTAAGGCTTTTCCATGTATGTGTTGGCTATTTTTTGCCGAACCCTCTAATGTTGCGTTGTATTCGGGACTTCTAAATGCTGAATTTATTCCTACAGGTGTTTTTAAAGCGGTTCTTATATATTGAGCCACTTCAACGACTTTTTTGTCTATTAAGACAATATCATCGTTTGAATGTGATGCTTTTATTATCTCAGATGTATTAAAATTTTCTGTGATATTATAATAAGCATTTTTAATATTTAAAAACAATAAACTCATTTATGAAAATTGGATTTTTGTATTGTTATTATTGGTTCAAAATAATAGGTTAAACCCGTTATTGGGTTGTAGATTAGTTTTAGCATTTTAACGACCTCTTTTACAAGCTTTATAACCTTTAATAAACGCTTGCTTTTCAGAAGAAATTCTTCCTAATTGTACAATTGCTTTCTTTGAACCAACACCACCAGAGCGTTTTAAAGACTTCATTTTTTTCCCTATTTTAGATAGTTGTCCTTTACCTCTAGTTTTCCAAGCCCAAGCATATAAATTCGCTCTTTTTTGCTTAGTATTAGCTCTATTTTTTGAACCTCTAGTTGTTCTCTTTTTAGCCATGATTAAAATTATTATTGTTAAGCATTAGTTTTAAATTAATTCTTCTTCTATTCCTATCATTTAGATAGTTAAACCATTGATAACTAACGTAACCAATCGTTAAAAAAGGGCTTAAAACCGCTATAAAAACCAATACTATTATAAGTAGAGGGATACCGATTAAAAGCATTAAAACAAGATATAATGCACTTGTTTTGGTTTTTTTCTTATTTTCGTCTTTCATTTCTTATTAAAATACCTACAATCATGAATAAAGAAGAAAGTTTTATAAAAGGAGAAATTTTTGAAAATTTTCTTTTAGAATATGTTTTCAAAAAGGAAAACTTTGTTCTAAAGGAAAAAACACCCAACTATTGTTCAAATCATTTTCCAGAAAATGCCTTAAATCCAGACTTCAAAATTGAATGTCGTGAAACCAACACGATATTTTGGATTGAAGCAAAATTTAGAGACAATGAAAACATTAAAAAAATATCTGTAAACAAAACGCAATTAGACAGGTATAAAACAAGTAAAGAAAAAATATATTACTTAATAGGACTAGGAAAAAACCCAAAAAAACCTCAATATTTATGCCTTGTAAACTGTGGAAGAATTAACGATGAAATACCGTTAAAAATTTTTCACAGATATCGAATAGATGTGAAAAAAATCAAAAATTTCAATGAACTTTTAGAACTTACTTCTAAATCACACACTTAAAAAATTGTAAGGTGTGGGTAATTATTTTTTAAATACTCTTGCTCTTTTGTTGTTAACTCATTAGTTAAAATAGCAATCATATCATGCTTATCACTTGTTACAGGGTCTCCAACATTGCCCCAAAACTTTGAATATTGTCTTTTTCCAAAGGCATTATAAACCGCATTAAAATCATTTTGATTTTTTAGCTTGTCAAATTGAGCATACAATAACGCTTCGTCTGTTCCGCTTTCTATACTTGCATTGTAAATGTTATCTGCTATTACTTGTGCTTGAACATTTGTAATAGTGGTTTTCGTATTACTTACAGGTAATTCTTCATCATTTTTTAATTTTTCTTCACTCGGTTTAGATAACACCTCTTTCAATGTTTTTAAAACAAAAAAACCAAGTAAAGCATAAATTATAGGCTGAAAATTTTTTAATATAAATGCTAATATTTTCATTTACTATAATTTAAATTTTTATCTGTTCTACGCTCTACTTCTTCAATATTAAGAACATCTTTTATAATTATTGGGTTTGTTGGAACAGATGTAGAAGTGTTTAAAACTTCTTTTTCTTCTTCTTCTTTTGCAATACATTTTTTTGCTCTAAACAATAAAATAAGAAGTATCGCTATTATGCCGTCTTTTATTTCCATAATTATTATTAAGTGATCACTTATAGAAGTTTTTGTATTTACTGCAGTATAGTTACTATTGTATATACTTCAGAGAATTTATGAAACCCAACTTTTTCAAGTTGGGAATCAAAACACTAACGAACTAATATTTTTTACTCGAACGCCTTTTGTTTTTCTTGTAAGTCTTATTATAGGCTCTTTTGCCTGCTCTATAAGATTTGTAAACTCGTTTTGCCTTTCTGCGAACTCTCTTTTTTTGTTTTACAAATAGTCCGCTTATATTATCGCAAACGGTGTCTACTATTGTTTTTTTTGCCATTGGTTTTATTTTAAATTATACCTATCATTCTTGAAATTGCAGCTCCTACAGCAATTTTTATTAATGCTCCTACTCCACTTGATGAATCTGAACCACCGTTAGAGCTTCCAGACGATGAATTACTTGTTGTTGTTTTTGGACTGTCCTTTAATGCATATACATTAAATCTTACATTATATGAATAGTGTCCAAAATTGCGTGGCTCATGAGCAAAATATCTAAAGTCAAAAGGCGGTTTTTCCATGCTTTGTATCGACATCACATGAGACTTTTTAGAAACTATTACACCTTGTTTTTTTAAATCGTTTTCAAATTTTGTTACATACTCAACTCTTAATTCATCACAGAAAGCTTGCACTTTCCTGTTTGCTTCTTTTGTTGAATTTGCCCTACTATGTTTTTCAAGTAGGTATTTAGCTCCTGTTTTTGTGTACATTAAATAAGCATCAACCCATGTTAAAACCTCCGCCATATTTGATGCATTAGCTGAGGATAATTTTTGCTTTATTTTTGGTACGCCGATTTCCTGTAATTTTTGTAACTCTATTGCAGGATTTGTCGATGCCCCCCAAGAGTTCCAACCGTATTTTTTTACGTTGCTTAAATTCGCTTGCAAATCAAAACCTAACAAACTTGTTAATGTGCTTGCAGTTCCTAAAACACCACTTGCACTACCTAGTAAGCCTCCTAAATTTAAACCGCCCGAAGTTGGTAAACCCGAACTTATTGGCGCTGTGGTTAATGTTTGAATTCCTGTTGGATTCAACATATTAACCGATGTAACTTGTGGTCTAGTTGATAAACTCATAATTTTTATTTTATTCTATAAAATCAGTATCGTTGCCCTCGGTCATTATTTTTTTAGCTTCTCTTAAAGCCACAAAATAAAGAAACGGTGCTAGTAATCTGAAAAACACACCTTCGTGCAACTTAAAATACATTAGCTTTAAACCTGTAGAATCTGGACCACACGTTTTCACCCATTCTTTAACATCGTTTGTTAATACTCTTAATTCTTCCGATGATGTTAATCCTAAGAATTCTATTAGTTTTAAAAATATTCCTGTTAGTGTCATAGTTCTATTTATTAGTTATTAAAAATGCCGTACCGAAAACCTAATCGATACGGCATTTTAAGAAATGAAATTTTTATGTTTTAAAGTGCTACCTTACGCATAATCATAACTCTTGCAGCAGATTCTACCGCCTTGTCTAACTTAGAAGTTAAACGTACATTATGAATTGGGTTCATATAATCATTGTAAACCACAAGATTTTTAACCGCAGTTTCTGGATTGTTTTGCAACGCTCTAAAGTTTTCTGCTAACAACAGGTTTTCTGTCGCTCGCTTTTCAAAACCTTGTGCAGTTAATACAATACCGTTTAACGGTTTTGCTTTTGTACTCGCTCCATAATCTGCTCCTAAATCATTTACCAAAACAATTTTTTCAACATTGTTTCCTAAATTTTTATCTAGGTCTAAAGAACCCGTAATATATGTATGAGCTTCAACAACTGATACAACATCACTTCCTACGGTTGCAGGAACGCTTTCAATGTTGATAGAACTTTTAGAAATATCTAAAGCCGTAAACGTTGTATTTTGAACTTTGAAAATTACTTCTATGCGGTCACCTTTTCTAAGATTTAAAGCTCCATTAAATGGAATTGCCATTAAATAACCGCCTGATCTTTTGGTTGTTGCTACTGTGTAGCCCATCCACGAGCTTGTAATTGCTCTTAAAATATAATCTAAGTAATCATTACAGAAATACTTTGGTCTTGATTCACCGTCTCTAAAAACTGCAATTTCCAAAGAAGCTTTGTTCAAATCTCCAATATCGCAAACTGAATCGTCTGCTTTTATTGCTGCAATATCTAATAAGATTCCGCCAACTATCTCATTTTCTATAGTAACGACTTGTGACGAATTGATGCTAATAGTTTCCTTCATCGTTTACTATTTTTTAGTTAACATATCATTTAACATAGGTACTTTTTCAACCCAACCTTTCACTTTGTCAGCATTAAACGCAGAAAATACTGCAACTCCCGCTAGTACCAATGCCGTAATTAACCAACCTTTCTTTTTAGCTCTTGTAGCCATATCTATTAAATTTTAAAAGTTTTTACTTTTTGATACGGCTAAATTATATTCAGATTGAAAGGTTTTTACAATTGGGTACAATTTAGTTTTACAATTTTGTTTTTAAATGAACGATTTTAACAGTGTTTTCAAGAACTTCACAACGTTTATATTTTTTTATCAAAAAGTCAATTATTTGAGGTTTTGTACCCAAAGAATTTTTTAAACCTATTTCTTCAAGCTCTTTAATTGTCGTTTTACTTATTCTAATCTTAGGATAATTAGCCATAACGCTTGTATTCCTCCTTTCTATAAAAATTGCTTTGGTAAATCATGCCTTTCGTATTATGATAGTATTGCCTATAGCTTATTTCTGTAAATATTGGTTTTTCTATATCCAAAGATTCTTCATAGACATTAAACATTCTTAAGTCTGCTAAAAGTCTTGAATATGTTGATTTTGATAAATTAAGCTTTGCCCTTATTTGAGGAAGTGACACCTTTGCATTTTGCATTTCTCTTAATATCTGTAATAATCTAAGCGGATCAACTTTTTTAAGTTTTAAATCCCGCTTCTCCTTTTGTGTTAAAAGTTGAGTCGCTTTAGTGATTACCTTATTTCCTTTTATTATTCGATTCCCTCTATTGTCAATAGTCTTTAATTGATTTACTGCGTTATATAATTTTACTCGTTCTTCAACTTCATCATTGTAAGCTGTTATTTTTTCAGCAATGGTATCATAAGTTTCAATTTTCTTTACTTTAAAATCTTTTACAGTTTCGAAAAAATAATCGAAACATCGTTGTAAAAAATCGTTACAAAAAATACCAACGTCTTTGGTTGATAATAGAGTGTGTTTATACTCTAACATTTGTATTTTTTTTGTTTTATTAAATTTTTCTTGTGTATATGATGTTGACTTTGTTATCCAAATATCTTTGGGTGATTCATTAAGTACCAGGCATATTTTTCTATTTAGAAAATCTTTAAAAATTTTATACTCTTTATGTTCAAACTTCTTTACTTGATTATCATCTTTTAAATCGCTTTTATAAATAGATTTCACATAATTATAATTTTCTTTCAATTCTTTATAAACAGGACAATAATTGTGTTCTTTGAAATAACCGTTTTGGTTTTTCATTTTAAACTTTTTATTTCTGAAAACATGGGTTTTATATTGATATGAAAAAAAAGCTCCAGAGAATGACATTTCATATCTTAAAACTTTATCCATTTCAGCTTTTAAAAAATCTGTTTTAAATGGTTGGATTTTTTTTAAAATCTTTGCCGTTGTATTTACATCGTCCTTAATATTTTTTTGAACGTGTATAGGATTATCTTTTAACTTATCGTCAAAAAGCTTTAAGCACAAATCTTTATACTGCGTTTTGAATTGATATTTTTCGAAAACATCATTTTTTCGTAAATAATAATCGATGTAATTTTTATTGTAATCTGCATGTTTTTTATAATCTCCATGTTCAGTGCCTACATATTCAGAGCCTTTATGATATATTTTAAAATAGCTTCCTCTCGCTTTAAAATAGGTTATACTTGTTTTATAAGTATCCAGGTCTTTATTAGATTTTAAAGCTTTTTTCTTTGCTATTTTTTTTAAATGCTCTAAATAATTTAAAGCATCGGTTTTACTTTCAAAGTATTGATTATAACACAAATCTATTCGACGTATCTCAATATATTTTTTATTCGGTATAACTTCTAATCTGAAAAGTTGTGCCATATCATTTAAAAACCTATCTATAAATTTCATTAATCTTTTATAGATTATTTTTCTTTGATTCTTAATTAACTCTAAATTAAATGTTCCTGCATTAAAATAAGTTTTACTTAATGGTTGTGGAATAAATTCAGCTAAAGAATGTTCATACAAATATTTAGGGATGCTTAAATTAAAATCTATAAAACCACCATTGTGATTTATTTTAAAAACGACTGCGGAGATTGAACTAGGCACCCGATGTTTTTTATTAAAAACACTATTAATCTTATTTAAATCACTTACTATTTTTGGATTATTAAATTTACCATTTGTTGCTGCTATAGTTTCTTTGACAGTATCTTCATCTACAAAACGCATAACGTTTTTAACATATTGATAACCGATGTTTTTTGCGTTGTTTTCCTTATCGAAAAACTCACTATCTGATTCGGGTGTAATAGTTATAATATCTTTATTGACACGTTGAACCATATTAAAAAATTTGCCTTCATAACGAAGCATTTTTTTATATAATTCGTGATGTTCATCAACGGCGTATATGGGAGCTTGTTTATTACCGCTTTGAACCTCGCTTAATGTATCAACTTTTCTGTCTAATGCACCGTGAAACCTTAGTACAATAGTGTCAATCATTCAAGATATTTTATAGATTCCAAATAATATTCAAATGCATCTATTGTTGTGTTGTCGTAGTTTTGAATGTGAAAGTGCAAATCATTATCAAAACGCTCTTTTATCTGTAAAATAATGCCTTGAGATTCTAAAACAGTTCTATTCAATTTATTGCTTATAGCGAACCACATTTGAGTTTTTAAAAATTCTTTCATTATTTAACGTCTTTATTTAACCACACTACACATTTATCTGTAATTTTAATTAAGCCTTTTTGTTCCAGCTCTAACAATTCATCATCGGTATAAGGTCTTTGCTTTTCCTTGTCGAATTTAGATTCGTGGCAATAGTTTTTTAATTGAATTGGTTTTTTTGACATTAAAGAAATAGTCGGGTCTGGAAAGTTTGAAGCTATTTCTTTAACTTCTTTTTTCATTATTGATCTTATACATGATTTGTCTGTAAAAACCAAAACATCCATTAAGGTTTCCTTTTCAATAAAACTATACAGGCTTCCTATTTGATAGTTTTGCCTTGTATCTACGGGTAACATTTCTAATTTATATTGCGTTAACCTCGTTTTATACTGTGTTCTTACTATCTGAAAAAATAGTTTAGAATCGCAGTCTTTTGCTAAATAGGTGTGTTCGTCTGTTATTTCTGAAAATGGTAACGTCTTTTTTGAAACTAAATATTTTGTAAACAAATAGTCTTTACTAGACCACTCATTAAAATAATATTCTTCACCTACCTTATGTTTCCAACTGGATGGAAGTATTAACAAAAATGTTGGTAAAAAATGCTGTGGGTACGAGTTTATATGTATTACATTCATATTAAGCGAATTTTTTTAGTTCTTTTTTAATTAACTTTAAATTCGTTTTTGT